>NZ_AULR01000003.1 GCF_000422385.1 Microbacterium indicum DSM 19969 | reverse complement strand
CGGTGAGCTTGGCGAGCACCTTGTCCCAGGTGCCCCCGACGGCCATGCGGTGATGCCAGGTCCACACCGTCTGCCACGGCCCGAACACCTCCGGCAGATCCCGCCACGCGATCCCGCACCGATACCGGTAGACGATGCCCTCGACCATCAACCGAGCATCTGCGAACGGCCGCCCCTTCCGCCCGGTCGGGCGGGGCAGCATCTCCTCGATCAACGACCACTGGGCATCCGAAAGCATCTGAAACCGCGTCACGAACTCAGACTCTCAGCGCGCTGCCGATCTATTTGTCAGACACGCCCTAGGTCAGCGCAGCTATGCGCCCGGGCGGTCGACGTCGCGGCCGTGCCAGAGGTCCGCGCAGTCGATCTCGGCGGCGCCGTGCGCGCGGAGGTAGGGCTGCGCCCCGCGATCGCCCGCGAGCGATGCCGCGAGGGGTGCGACGTGCGCGGCCGCGACGAAGACGGGGTGGCCCGGGCGCCCGCCGTACGTCGCCTGCGCGAGGGCGCGGCCGGATCCCGCGATCCGCGCGACCGCGGGCGCCGGCAGGTCGGGGGTGTCGACCGTCACGATGACGACGTCGGATCCGCCCGCGGCCGCGAGCCCCGCGCGCAGGGTCGCCGAGACGCCCCGGTCCCAGTCGGCGGCGACCGCGACCCGCGCGCCGGCGGGGACGAGGGCGCGCGCCTCGGCCGCCCGCGCCCCGAGCGCGACCACGACGTCGTCGCAGCCGCCTCCCCGCAGCGCATCGGTCGCGAGCGCGAGCCACGGGGATCCGTCCGCGGCGCGCGCGAGCGCCTTGGGCATGCCGAAGCGGGTGCCCGCTCCCCCGGCCAGGACGATCCCCGTCATCATCCCCTCACGGTACGGCCCCCGGCTCCCGCAATCTGTCGGCAACGTGGGCGCCGTAGATTGAGGCCATGCTCGACCTCGCTCTCGCCCTGCTCCACCGCGCGGAGCAGGGGCATCGCGTCGCCGTCGTCACGGTGACGCGGGTGGCGCGCAGCGCGCCCCGCGGGCTCGGGGCCTCGATGGCGATCACCGACGAGGGCGAGGTCATCGGATCCATCTCGGGCGGCTGCGTCGAGGGCGACTCGGTGTCGCTCGCCTACGAGGTCATCACCGACGGCCGCGCCCGCACGGCGCGCTTCGGCTTCGACGACGACACGGCGCACGCGGCTGGCCTCGCCTGCGGCGGGCAGGTCGACGTCATCGCCTACCTCGTGACCCCCGACATGCACGCCGTCCTGCGGGAGGCGGCCGCCGACCGCGCCGTGACGGTCGGGCTCGCCCTCGACGGCCCGGAGGCCGGGTCCCTCGCCGCGCACCCCGACCTCGGCGCCGCCGCGCTGCTGCGCGAGACGCGGATCCTCGAGGCCCCCGAGACCCTGACGATCGCGCGGGATTCTGATGATCCGGCCGGTTCCGCGCGGGAGCCGGCGCATCGCCAGAGCCCCGCGCCCCGCGTGCTGGCGCTGAGCCGCGCCCCGCGCCCGCGCCTCATCCTCGCCGGCGCGACCGAGCACGCCGCCGCGCTCTGCCGCGTGGGCGCCGCGGCGGGCTACGCCGTCACGGTCGTCGACCCGTGGGCCGTGCTCGCGACGCCCGAGCGCTTCCCCGACGCCGCCGAGATCGCCGTCGACATGCCCGACGCGTGGCTCGAGCGGCAGACCGACCTCGACGCCCGCACCGCCGTCGTCGTGCTGAGCCACGACATGCGCCTCGACGTCCCCGCCCTGCGGGTCGCCCTCGCGTCGCCGGCGGGCTTCGTCGGATCCCTCGGCGCCCGCCGCACCGTCGCTCGCCGCGTCGAGCTGCTGCGCGACGAGGGCGTCCCGGCCGAGGACATCGCCCGGCTGCGCTCGCCCCTCGGCCTCGACCTCGGCGGATCCTCGCCCGAGGCGACGGCAGTGTCGGCGATGGCCGAGATCCTCGCGGTGCGCTTCGGCGGAACGGGGGCGCCCCTGCGCGACATCGAGGGGCCGATCCACCGCGACCGCCCGCTCGTCGAGGCGGCCCGCTGATGGATCTCGACGCCGTCACCTCCTACCGGCGCGCCACGACGCGGGAGGACCTGCTCCTCGCCCCCGGCGAGGTCCCCCTCGCGGGCGGGACATGGCTGTTCAGCGAGCAGGTCCCGGAGATCACGGGCCTCGTCGACCTCCAGGGCATGGGTTGGCCGGACCTCGTCGAGGGCGACGGCGGCCTCGAGATCGCCGCGACGTGCACGATCGCGCGCCTCGTGGCGTATTCCCGCACGAGCATGCACAGCGCGGCGCACCTCTTCGACGACGCCGCGAACGCGCTGCTCGCGTCGTTCAAGATCTGGAACACGGCGACGGTGGGCGGCAACATCGCGAAGTCGTATGCCGCCGCGGCGATGACCTCGATGGCCGTCGCGCTCGACGCCGAGGCCGTGATCTGGACGCCGGACGGCGGCGAGCGCCTGTGCCCCGTCGCCAAGATCCCCGCGGGCAACGGCGCGAGCACGCTCGCGCCGGGCGAGATCCTGCGCGCGATCCGGATCCCCGCTCACGCGCTCGCATCCCGGGTCGCTCTCCGCAAGGAGGCGCTCGCCGAGAACGGCCGCTCGGGCGCCGTCGTGACGGGTCGCGTCGACCCCGACGGGTCGGCCGTCTTCGCGGTCACGGCATCGGTCCTGACGCCGCGGGTCCTGCGATTCGCGGGGCTGCCCGACGCCGCCGAGCTGGCGGCGTCGGTCGACGCGCAGGACGGCTGGTACACCGATCCGCTGGGCTCGGCTGACTGGCGCCGCGGCGTGAGCGTCGTCCTCGCGGAGCGCGTGCGGAGGGAGCTGCTGTGAGGTTCGAGGTCAACGGCGAGCCGATCGAGGCGGATCCCCGCCCCGGCCAGGCCCTGCGCACGCTGCTGCGCGAGAACGGCCACACCGAGGTGAAGAAGGGCTGCGACGCGGGCGACTGCGGCGCGTGCTCGGTGATCCTCGACGGCGAGCCCGTGCACTCGTGCATCATCCCCGCCATGCGGGTCGAGGGCGCGAGCATCACGACGGCGGCGGGCCTCGCGCCCGGCGACGAGCTGCACCCCGTGCAGGAGGCCATCGCGACGGGCTTCGGCTTCCAGTGCGGCTTCTGCACGGCGGGCATGAGCGTCACGGCGTCGACCCTCTCGGAGGACGACGTCTCGGATCTCGACCGGCGCATGAAGGGCAATCTCTGCCGCTGCACGGGGTACCGGCCGATCCGCGACGCCATCGCGTCGACCATGGGGCCCGTGCGCGAGACGCGGCCGCGCACCGACGCCGGCCCCGCGTCGTGCGCGGGGCACGTCGGGTCCTCGGCGATCCCCGAGCCCGCCCGGCGCATCGTCCGGGGCCTCGAGCCCTACACGTTCGACGAGGTGCCGGCCGGCGCGCTCGTCCTGCGGGTCCTCGGATCCCCGCACCCGCACGCACGGATCACCCGGATCGACACGGCCGCCGCCGAGCGCGTCGCGGGCGTCGTCGCGGTGTTCACGCACCGCGACGTCCCCGACATCCGCTACTCGACCGCCCGCCACGAGCACCGCACCGACGACGCCGACGACACCCGCATGCTCGACGACGTCGTGCGCTTCGCGGGCCAGCGCGTCGCGGCCGTCGTCGCCGAGACCGCGGCCGCCGCCGAGGAGGCGTGCCAGCTCATCGAGATCGACTACGAGATCCTCCCCGCGGTCTTCGATCCCGAGGAGGCGCGCTCGGCCGGCGCCCCGCGGATCCACCCCGACCGCACGCCCGCCGAGCGGGTGCGCGACGCGAGCCGCAACGTCGTCGCCGACCTGCACACGGGCCGCGGCGACGTGCCCCGCGCGCTGGCGGAGTCGGCGGTCGTCGTCGAGGGGACCTGGCAGACGGGCCGCACGATCCACGCGCAGCTCGAGACGCACGGCTCCGTCGGGCACCTCGACGGCGACATCCTGACGATCCGCTCCTCGACGCAGGTGCCGTTCCTCACGCGCGACGAGATCGCGCGCATCTTCGACCTGCCGCGCGAGAGGGTCCGCGTCTACGCGCCCCGCGTCGGCGGCGGGTTCGGCGGCAAGCAGGAGATCTTCACGGAGGATCTCGTCGCCCTCGCGGTCCTCCGGACGGGGCGCCCCGTCGCGTACGAGTTCAGCCGCACCGACGAGTTCCTGCGCAGCGCCTACCGCCACCCCATGCGCACGAGCGTGCGCCTCGGAGCCGACTCCGACGGCCGCCTGACGGGGATCGCGATCGACCTCCTGAGCGACGCGGGTGCGTACGGCAACCACAGCGCGGGCGTCATGTACCACGCGCTCGGCGAGTCGGTCACGCTGTACGACGTGCCCGCGGTCCGGATCGACGCCGAGGCCGTGTACACGAACAACCCTCCGTCCGGCGCATTCCGCGGGTACGGCCTCGGGCAGGTGATCCTCGCCGTCGAGTCGGCGATGGACATGCTGGCCGAGCGGCTCGGCATGGATCCCTTCGCGCTGCGCCGCATCAACGCGATCCGCGACGGGGATCCGATCCGCACGGCGTCGGGAGAGATCGAGAGCGACCTGCTGTGGGGCTCGTACGGCCTCGATCAGTGCCTCGACCTCGCCGAGGCCGACCTCGCGGGGCCCGACGACGTCGCGGCGCCCGAGGGGTGGCTCGTCGGCGAGGGAGTCGCGGCCGCGATGATCGCGACCATGGCGCCGAACGGCCACGTCGCCCACGCCCGCGTCACGGCGCATCCCGACGGGAGCTTCACGGTGCGCAGCGGCACGGCCGAGTTCGGCAACGGCACGACGACGGTGCAGCGGCAGATGGTCGCGACGGTCTTCGACGTCCCGATCGATCGGGTCGCGATCGCGCACGCCGACACCGACCTCGTCGAGCACGACACGGGCGCCTTCGCCTCGGCCGGCATCACGGTCGCGGGCAAGGCCGTCCACCGCGCGGCGCTCGCGCTGCGCGAGAAGCTCGGCGGATCCGCCCCCGCCGAGGACGTGTCGGCCGACGGATCCGAGAACGGCGAGATGCGCTCGCTCGCGTTCAACGTCCACGCCGTCCGCGTCGCGGTCGACCCCGAGACGGGGGCCGTCCGCGTGCTCCGCCAGGTGCACTCGGCCGACGCCGGCGTCGTCATGAACCCCGCGCAGTGCCGCGGCCAGATCGAGGGCGGCGTCGCGCAGGGCCTCGGCGGCGCGCTCTACGAGGAGGCGCACCTCCGCGAGGGCCGCGTGCTCAACCCGATCTTCCGCGCGTACCGCGTGCCGCAGTTCGTCGACGTGCCCGTGACGCACATCTCGTTCGCCGACACGAACGACGGGCTCGGCCCATTCGGGGCGAAGTCGATGAGCGAGAGCCCCTACAACCCCGTCGCGCCCGCGATCGGCAACGCGATCGCCCGAGCCCTCGGATCCCGCCCCTTCGAGCAGCCGTTCACGCGCGACCGCGTGTGGCGCCTCGCGCAGCGGGCCGGGGGCCCGGACTCTGACGATCGCGCGAGACTCTGACGATCCCGGCGGATCCGGGCGGGGCTCAGCGCATCGTCAGAGTCTCGGCGCGCGATCAGACGGCCGTGTAGCCGCCGTCGATCAGGTAGTACGAGCCCGTGACGAACGACGCGTCGTCCGAGAGCAGGAAGCGCGTGACCTTCGCGATCTCCTCGGGGCGGCCGAGGCGGCCGAGCGGGTGCTTCGCGACGAGGCCCGCCTTGAACTCGGCGTCGGTCTGCGCGAGCAGCGGTGTGTCGATGTAGCCGGGGCCGACGGCGTTGATGCGCAGCCCCTGGGGGCCGTACTCGGCGGCGGCGTTCTTCGTCAGGCCGACGACGGCGTGCTTCGACGCCGTGTACGCGCCGTTGCCGAGCGCCGCGACGGTGCCGTGGATCGACGCCATGTTGACGATCGCGCCCTCCTCGGCGCCCGCCGCGAGGATCGCGGGGATCTGGTAGCGCATGCCGTAGAAGACGCCGTTGAGGTTGATGTCGATGACGCGATCCCAGTCGGCGGGCTCGGTCTCGCCCGCCGGGGCGGGGCGCGCGCCGATGCCGGCGTTGTTCACGGCGTAGTTGAGCTTGCCGTACGTCTCGACGGCGAACGCCACGGCCTTCTCGCTGTCCTCGGTGACGGCGGTGTTGCCAGCGAATGCGGCGGCCTCTCCGCCGGCCGCGACGATCTCGTCGACGACGCGCTGCGCCGCCTCGAGCCGGATGTCGGTCGCGACAACCTTCGCGCCGAGCGACGCGAGCTCCTTCGCGATGGCCTCGCCGATGCCCGATCCAGCGCCGGTGACGAGTGCGACCTTGCCCTCAAAACCCATGATGTCCTTCTCTCTCGTGGAGCCTGCGGGCCCGGTCCGAGCCCGACGAGTTTATTCTACACCTGTCGGTAGCACGGGGCGGCCTTCCTTCTCCCAGGTGATGCATGGAAAGATCTGTCCGTGAGCAACGCCCTCGATCGCTTCTTCCAGATCTCCGAACGCGGATCCACGATTGCCACGGAGGTGCGCGGCGGTCTCGTCACGTTCTTCGCGATGGCGTACATCGTGGTGCTGAACCCGATCATCCTCGGTTCCTCTCCCGACGGCACCGGCGCCTTCCTCGGCGGCGGGAGCGGCGACGGATCCAACTTCGGCGCGATCGCGTCGGCCACGGCGCTCGTCGCCGGCGTCATGTCGATCCTCATGGGCGCCGTCGCGAACTACCCCCTCGCGATGGCGGCGGGCCTCGGCCTCAACGCCGTCGTCGCCTACTCGATCGCGGGCCTCCCCGGCATGACGTGGTCGGACGCGATGGGCATCGTCGTCCTCGAGGGCGTCATCATCCTGATCCTCGTGCTCACGGGCTTCCGCACCGCCGTCTTCCGCGCCGTCCCGAAGTCGCTCAAGACCGCGATCGGCGTCGGCATCGGCCTCTTCATCACCCTCGTCGGCCTGACGAACGCGGGCTTCGTGGTGAACGGATCCACGATCCTCGAGGTCGGGAACCTCGCGACCTGGCCGATCCTCGTCTTCGTCGTCGGCGTGGTCCTCGCGATCGTGCTGCACGTCAACAAGGTGCGCGGCGGCCTCCTCATCGCGATCATCGTGTCGACCGCGATCGCCGTCCTCCTCGAGAACACGCTCCACATCGGCGCGCGCAGCGACGCCAACCCCGGCGGCTTCAACACGCCCCCGACGTTCCAGGGCGTCGTCTCGCTCCCCGACTTCTCGATCCTCGGGCACTTCAACCTGCTGGGCTCGTTCCAGAACCTCGGCGTCATCACGGTCGTCCTGCTGGTCTTCACCCTCATGCTCGCCGACTTCTTCGACACGATGGGGACGATGGTCGCGGTCGGCGGCGAGGCGAAGCTCCTCGACGCCGAGGGCAACCCGCCCCGGTCGCGCAGCATCCTCGTGATCGACGCGCTCGGCGCCGTCGCGGGCGGCGCGGGATCCACCTCGTCGAACACCGCGTTCGTCGAGTCGACGTCCGGCGTCGCCGACGGCGCGCGCACGGGCCTCGCCTCCGTCGTGACGGGGATCGCGTTCCTCCTCGCGACCTTCCTCGCCCCGCTCGTCGCGCTCGTGCCCTACGAGGCCGCGGCGCCCGCGCTCGTCCTCGTGGGCTTCCTCATGCTGACGCAGGTCGCCGACATCGACTGGCGCGACCCCGAGATCGGCATCCCCGCGTTCTTCACGATCGCGTTCATGCCGTTCAGCTACTCGATCTCCGACGGCATCGGCGCGGGATTCATCGCCTTCGTCGTCGTCAAGCTCGCCCGCGGGAAGGCCCGCGAGATCCACTGGATCATGTGGCTCGTGAGCGCGCTCTTCGTGCTGTACTTCGTCTCGTCGCCGCTCCAGGCGCTGCTCGGCTGAGCCCCGCGCCGCGGCCCCCGCGTCAGGCTCCCGCCGCGGGGCCCTCCTTGACGACGACGAGGCGCGCGGGGCCGGCGGGCGCCCACCAGCGATGCGGGACGGATCCCGCCACGTGCGCCGCGTCGGCGGTGCGCAGCTCGTACTCGCATCCGTCGAGCTCGACCATGAGCGAGCCCGCGACGACGTAGAGGAACTCGGCCTCGGCGTGCACGTAGGCGTCGCCGGGCGCCGGCCGCGTGACCTCGGTCTCGATGGGGCGGAACGCCGCCGTGTGCGCGAGCATGCGCGCCGCGCCGACCGAGAAGCCCCCCGGGACGGCGCCCTCCCCCGCGCGCACGACCTCGACGCGGGCGCGCGCCGGGTCGGGCGCCTCGGCAGCCGCGACGAGCTCGACGGGGCTCGTCTCGAGCGCGACCGCGATGCGGCGGAGGGATCCGAGGCTCGGCTGGTGGATCCCCCGCTCGACCTGGCTGAGGAACGCGTGCGACAGGTCGGTGAGGCCCGCGACCTGCGCGAGGGTCAGCGACCGCGCCCGGCGCAGCGCCCGGATGCTCGCACCCAGGCGCCGCGCGGTGTCGGGATCGGACGTGAGGCGTTCGCCGCTCACACGCGTTCCGCCATGCCCATGCGGGCGAGGACGATCGACTCGATGACGACGACGACGTTGTAGATCACGAGCGCCGCCGCCGTCACGAGGACGACCGCCGACCAGAGCGCCGTGAACTGCGCCTGCGCGCTGTACTGCCCCACGGCTCCGCCGACGCCGCCGCCGACCGCGAGCCACTCGGCGAGGAGCGCGCCCGTGACGGCCCCGGGGACCGAGATCCGCACAGCCGCGAGGAGGGCCGGGAGCGAGCTCGGCAGCGCCACCTTGCGGAGCGCGGTCCACGAGGATCCGCCGTAAACCGCGATGACGTCGTTCATCTGCGGCGACGCGGAGCGCAGCCCGAAGACGATGTTCACGAGCGCGGGGAACAGCACGACGATGCCGCCCATGACGGCGATGGTCGCGGCGGATCGCCCGAAGATCAGGATGATCACGGGGGCCATCGCGACGAGCGGGACGGATCGGAGGAGCATCGCGAGCGGCATGAGGGCCGCCTCGACGCCCTTCGAGAGCTGGAACACCATCGCGATCACGAGGGCCGCGACGAGGCCCGAGACGAACCCGATCGTCGCGTGGGCGAGGGTGACGCCGAGCTCGCCGAACAGCTCGGCGCGGTTCGCCGCGGCGTCCTCGTCCGAGACGAGGAACTCCCACACGTCGAGGGGCCCCTTGCCGACGTACGACGAGACGTCGAGGATCCACAGCAGTCCCTGCCAGATCACGACGACCGCGACGAGGGTCAGGACGAAGGTGAGGAGGGCCCGGCCGAGCGCGCGCGTCGTCGCCTTCCGCGCCTCGCGGCGCACGTCGTCGGACACGGCGGCGCTCATCGGGCGCCTCCCTTCGACCAGGGCGCGATGGCGCGCGCGATGAGTCCGAGGATTCCGTAGCCGGCGAGGGCGACGAGGCCCGAGACGATCGCGAGTCCCCAGACGCGGGGCGAGTCGAGCCCCTGCTGCGCCGAGATCATCGCGGGCCCGACGCCCGTCGTCACGCGGCCGAGGAACTCGCCGAGGACCGCGCCGAGGAAGGCCGCGGGGACCGCGACCTGGAGCGCGCTGAGGATCGCCGGAAGCGCCGCGATGAGCCGCACCTTGCGCAGCTGCGTGAAGCGCGAGCCCCCGTAGACGGTCACGACGTCGAGCGCCGAACGGTCGGCCGCCTTGAGGCCCAGGAGGGCGCCGACCACGGTCGTGAAGAACACCGAGAGCGCCGCGAGGAAGATCGCGTTGCCCGCGGGCTCCCCCGCGTCGGGCACGGGGACGATCACGACGAGCAGGACGCCGATCGCGACGATCGGGATGCAGTAGGTGATGATCGCGATCTGCATCACGACGCCCTCGAGGCGGGGCAGGAGCAGCACGATCGCCGAGAGGACGAGCGCGAGCCCGTTGCCCCACAGGTAGCCGATGCCGGCCTCGGCGAGCGTGACGCCGAAGTTGCGGGCGTAGTACTCCCACCCCGACTCCACGAGGCCCTGGACGACCATCGGGGGCGACGGGATCGCCCGCACGCCCGCGCCGACCCCCGCGAACACCGTGTCCGCGAGGATCCACCACAGCGCGATGACCGCGACGACGCCGACGGCGCCGATGACCCACGTGGGCAGCCGCACGGGCTGGAACATGGGGCGGGCGTCACTCGCCATCGTCGCCGCCGAAGAGCAGCTCGGACGCCTCGTCGACGTACGCGTGGAACTCGGGCGTGCGCTGCATCTCGGGCGTGCGCGGGCGCGGCAGATCGATGTCCATGACCGCCTTGATCCGCCCGGGGCGCGGGCTCATCACGGCGACCTTGTCGCTCAGGAAGATCGCCTCGCTGATCCCGTGCGTCACGAGGAGGGTCGTGACGGGCTTCTCCGACCAGATCCGCAGCAGCTCGAGGTTGAGACGCTGCCGGGTCATGTCGTCGAGCGCGCCGAACGGCTCGTCGAACAGCAGCACCTCGGGCTTCATGATGAGCGAGCGGGCGATCGACACGCGCTGCCGCATGCCGCCCGACAGCTGGGCCGGCTTCGCCTTCTCGAACCCCGTGAGGCCGACGAGGTCGATCATCTCGCGCACGTAGTCGCGGTCGACCGCCTTGCCCGCGACCTCGAAGGGCAGCTGGATGTTCGACTGCACGCTGCGCCACGGCAGGAGCGCCGAGTCCTGGAACGCGATGCCCATGGCGTTCTCGCGCCGCAGCTCCCTCGGGCTCTTGCCGTCGACGCGCGTCGTACCGCTCGACGGATCCTCGAGGCCGGCGAGGATCCGGAGGATCGTCGACTTGCCGCAGCCCGAGGGCCCGAGGAGCGAGAGGAACGTGCCCTGATCCGTGTGCAGGTTCGCGTCGCTCAGCGCCGTGACGCTCGTGCGCCCCGTGCGGAACACCTTGTTGAGGCCCGTGATCTGCAGGCCCGTCGCCTGCTGCGTCTCGGTGGTGCTCACGCGGATCAGCTCGCGTAGTCGGCGAGGTCGGGGTTCTCCTCGTACACCTCGTCGAGCAGGCTCAGGTCGAACAGGTCGTCGGCCGAGACGTCGATGCCCGCGCCGGCGAGGCTCTCGACCGTCGCCTCCTGCAGGTCGTCGCTGATCGTGAAGAGCCCGTTGGCCTCGGTGTCGTCCGAGACGACGAGCTTGTTCTGCGCCTCGGATCCCAGCAGCGTCTTGTCGGGGTCGAGGTCCTGGTCGGCGCCGTAGGTCTCGGTCGCCAGGTCGGCGCCCTTCTGCGGGTCGGCGACGGCGTCGGTCCAGCCGCGGATCTCGGCCGTGAGGAACGCCTTGATGAGGTCGCGGTTGTCGGCGAGGAAGTCGTCGGTGACCGTGACGGTCTCGGCGACGAAGGGGAGGCCGTTGTCGGCGAAGGTGAGGCTCGCGGTGTCGAGGCCCATCTGGTCGACCGTGATCTCCTCGTTGGTCGTGTAGGCGATGAAGCCGTCGACCTCGCCGTTGACGAGGGGGGCCGGGTCGTACTGCACCGGCACGACCTCGACGTCGTCGGGGTCGATGTCGTTCGCGGCGAGGAACGCCTGGAACAGCGACGTGTTCGAGTCCTGCACGCCGATCTTCTTGCCGATGAGGTCCTGCGGGGTCTGGATGTTCCCGCCGTCGGCGAGGGAGAGGACCGTGAAGGGGTTCGCCTGGAAGGTCGCGCCCACGATCTTGAGCGGGGCGTCCTCGTTCGCGATCGCGGTGCCGACGGCGACCGAGTCGCTCAGGGCGATGTCGGCGCTGCCGCCGAGGAGCTCGGCGACGCCCGTCGAGGGGCCGGGGACGAGGTTGACGTCGCTGAAGCCGGCGTCGGTGTAGTAGCCCTCGCTGTCGGCGATGTACTCGCCCGCGAACTCCTCGTTGAGGATCCAGCTGAGCTGCAGGGTCAGGTCGCCGTACGACGCGGAGTCGGCGTCGCCGTCCGCGGAGGACGAGGTCGACGACGAGCAGCCGGCGAGGGCGAGGGCCGAGACGGCGGCGATCGAGAGGCCGATGGCGGCGCGGCGGGAGGACATGCGCATGAGGGTCTCCTTCAGGAGCTTCGGGTGGGTGATCCCGAAGTTAGGCCTGTGAGGTTTCCCCAACATTCCCGGTTGTTGCGGCCGTGTTACCGGGCGGATCGCGGTCGCCGAGAGCCGCCCTCCCGTGTCAGGCCCAGGCCGCCGAGCCCGACCCCACGGGCGGCGGCGGAGACGGGTAGTGGAGCGGGGCGCCGTCGAGTGAGAACGGCGGCGGCGCGTACACGAGGCGGCCGAACGCGCTCGGCATCTCGCCGAGGCGCGGCGCGACGGGATGCACCGGGTCCGCCGGCGGCTCGAGATCCATGAGGTCGGCGGCGGCGTCGATGAGCGAGACCCGCGCCCGACCCGCCTCGCCGCGGCGCACCAGCGCGAGGACGGCCGACGCCATCCGCAGGCCCGCCGT
Source organism: Microbacterium indicum DSM 19969 (assembly GCF_000422385.1). Lineage (GTDB taxonomy): Bacteria > Actinomycetota > Actinomycetes > Actinomycetales > Microbacteriaceae > Microbacterium > Microbacterium indicum. Next base: position 239,337 of record NZ_AULR01000003.1, on the reverse strand, counting down.
CATGTCGAGCGCCTGGACCGGAAGCGCGCCCGGCCGATCCTCGGATCCGTACGCCCGGGCGATCCCGACGCCCGCCTGCACGACGCTGTCGAAGCCGCGCCGACCGGCCCAGCCGGGGGCGTCGCCCCACGCGTCGAGCGCGGCGATCGCGAGGTGCGGGTGGCGCTCCCGGAGCGCCTCGGGCGCGAGACCGCCGCGGAACCGGTAGCCCACGAGGACGACGTGCGCGCCCGTGAGGAGCGGCTCGATCGCGTCCGGCCCCGCGACGACGTGGCGCTTGCCGAACCCCGTCTCGATGTGCTGCCCCTCGAGCTCGGGAAGGTGGGGCGGATCCGCCCGCAGGACGTCGGCGCCGAGGGCCGCGAGAAGGCGCGCGGCGCTCGGGCCGGCGATGACGCGGGTGAGGTCGAGGACGCGCAGACCGGCGAGGGGGTGCGCGCCGAGATGCGGGAGGAAGCGCGCGGTCGGCGCCGCGTCGAGGATCCCCGTCACCCGCGCGGAGGCGAGCTCTCCCGCGCCGCGGACCGCGACGGCGAGGCCTCCCGCGTCGAACACGGACCGCTCGATCTCGCGCGCGGGGATCCGCTCCATCGCGGCGAGCGCCGAGGGGCCGTCCTCGACGCCGAGGGCCGAGAGCAGCGCGCGCTCGTGGTGCGGATAGTTCGCGTGGGTGCGCACCCACCCGTCGGCCGCGCGGAAGAAGCCCGACAGCGGGGCGAAGCCGGCGATCGGGCGGCCGTCGACGCGCAGGTGGGACACGGATCCGTACCAGCCGGCGACCGCCGCGGAGTCGTAGGCGACCTCGCGGCCCGTGAGCTCGGCGAGCTCGCGCGCGACCTCGCCCGCCGCGGCGAGCGCGAGCCCCTCGACGTCGAGGGGCCCGCCCCACCAGCGCCGGGGCCCGGTCCAGGTGACGCGATCCATGGCGCTCACGGTACGCGCCGCGCGCGATCAGCGGGAGTAGCGGCCGACGAGCCGGTTCTGCTCGAGGATCGCGTCGGCGTACTGCGTGAGGAACTCCTCGCGCGTGGGCTCCCCCTCGACGGGGCGCGCGAGCGCGTACACCCAGAAGTAGTAGTGGTGATCGCCGTGCCCGACGGGCGGCTGCGGGCCGTAGTAGCCGGGCCGACCCGTGCTCGTGACGCCCTGCCGGCCGCTCTCCTTCGTGATCCGCGCGGCGTCGGCGGGGATCCCGAAGATCGTCCAGTGCGTGAACCCGAACGGGAGCGGGGCGTCGGGGTCGTGCGAGATGAGCGCGAGCTCGACGGCCTCGCTCGGGACCCCGCTCACCTCGATGAGGGGAGTCTGGCTCCCGCCGTCGGCGCTGAACTCGTAGGGGATGAGGTCGCCGCTCGCGAAGTCGGGCGACGTGACGGTGATCGTTCCGGGGAATGCCATGACTGCTCCTTCTCGGATCTGACGGTGATCCGATCCTCTCGCGCCCCGCCTCCCAGGTCTCCATTTCTCCGTGTTTTCCCCATCGCTCGCGTGGGGAAAACACGGAGAAATGGAGACTTCGGGTCAGGCGGCGTCGGCGCGGACCGGGCGTTTAACGACTGCGAAACAACGCGTTGCCACTCTGAGGATTCCCCCTCCCCCAGAAAGGCAGCAGCTGAATGCCGCTCTCCCCCCATCTCTCCCGCGCGCTCGTCGCGACGCCTGCGGCGTGCCTCGCCGTCGGCGCCTCGCTCGTGTTCGCGCCCGCAGCGTGGGCTGCGCCGACGACCTCCGGGGTCGTCGTCGAAGCCCCGTCCGAGGTGTCGGTCGGCGACACCTTCGATGTCACCGTCGCCGCGTCGTCGGCCGGTGACGCGTTCGCGCACGACCTCGCCGTGAGCTTCGATCCCGCCGTCGTGACGTACATCGACGACAGCGCGACGGCCCCCGCGGGCGGGTTCGCGTCAGCGACCGCGTCCGACGCCGCCATCTCGATCGCGAGCACCCGCCTCGGAACCTCCCCCGCGCTCACGGGCGACATCGACCTCGTGACCCTGACCTTCGAGGCGACCGCCACCGGGTCCGCCTCGTTCGCCCTCACGAGCGGCGAGATCGTCGGGTCCGACGGCGCGACGATCGACCTCGCGGCGGATCCCGCGGCCACCACGATCGCCGCCGAGACCGTTCCCTCTCCGGCCGCGACCTCTTCGGCGACGCCGCCCGCCGCCGCGACGACGCCCGCCAGCCCCGTGCCCTCGGCTTCGTCGACTCCCGCGCCCACAGCCGCGGCCTCCGACGACGACCTCACCGCCACGGGGACCGCAGTCTCCTGGCTGGCGCCCGTGGGCGCCGCGCTCGCCATCGCCGCGATCGCGGGGGGCGGACTCCTCATCGCCCGCCGGAAGGGATCTCGCGCATGACTCTCCGCGCACGCACCCGACGCCTGATCGCCGCATCCGCCGGCGCCGCGCTCGTCGGCGGGCTCGCCGTCGCCGTTCCCGCGGCCGCCGAGGAGACCCAGACGGCGACCCCAGCGTTCCTCGCACCGTTCTACACCGAGCTCGATCTGACGGGCGATCGCGCCGTCACCGAGGACGATCTGCAGGTCGTCGCCGATGCGCTCGGCACGACCCAGGGCAACGAGGGATGGATCCCCGAAGCGGACGCCGACGGCGACGGCGCCATCACGATCGCCGATCTCGCCGAGGTCTCCTCGCGCATGGTCTACGACGACGGCCCCTTCGAGCTCGTCGAGGCGACCGCCGCCGACATGCAGGCCGCGATGAACGCCGGCGTGACGACCTCCGTCGAGATCACCCAGCACTACCTCGACCGCATCGCGGAGTACGACCGGACGACCGTCGACGGATCCGACGACGGTCGGCCGCTGAACTCGATCATCGCCGTGAGCGACGAGGCGCTCGACGAGGCGGCCGCCGCCGACGCGGAACGCGCCGAGAACGGCATGACGAGCGCGCTCCTCGGCATCCCGATCGCCGTCAAGGACAACTACGACACCGCAGACATGCCGACCACCGCGGGCTGCGGCTGCTGGGAGGACAACCAGACCGCGGACGACGCGACGATGGTCGCGGGCATGCGTGATGCGGGCGCCGTGATCCTGGCGAAGGCCAGCCTCGACGAGTTCGCGTACGGATTCGTCTCGGAGTTCTCGGCCGGATCCGAGGCCGGCGACACCCTCCTCGTCGCGAGCCCGTACACCACCTCGCAGACCGCCGGCGGCTCCTCGGGCGGAACCGGCGCAGCGATCGCCGCGAACCTCGCGGGGATCGGGTTCGGCACCGACACGGGCGGCTCGATCCGCGTGCCCTCGACATACAACCAGCTCGTCGGTGTGCGCCCGACCGTCGGGCTGACGAGCCGCGACGGCATCGTGCCGCTCGCGCTGAGCCAGGACACCGGCGGCCCCTTGGCGCGCACCGTCATGGACGCGGCGCTCGCGCTCGACGCCGTGACGGGCGTCGACGACGCGGATCCCGCAACCGCGACGCAGGCGGGGCACGTCCCCGAGTCGTACACCGAGTCGCTCGACGCCGACGCCCTCGACGGGGCGCGGATCGGCTACTTCGCATCGATGCTGCCCGATGACGCGACGACGACGCGCCTGTGGAACGAGACGGTCGCAACGCTCGAGGCGCAAGGCGCGACGGTCGTCGAGCTCGACGAGCCCGAGGGCTTCGAGCAGGTCCTCGCCGAGCCGAGCGGATCCACCGCAGAGTTCAGCCACGACCTCGCCGCATACGCCGACGCGCACCTGTCGGACGCGGTCGCGGATCGCACGCTCGACGAGATCCTCGAGTCCGGTCACTTCGTGACGAGCCGCGCGGACACCTACCGCACGCGCGCCGCCGTCACCGATGAGGAGTACGAGGCGTGGGCCGGCGAGAACGGCACGCACACGGCGCAGCTGGCGGCGGGAGCCGAGCTCATGCAGGGCGTCCTCGACGACGACGACCTCGATGCGATCGCTTACCCCTCGGGAACCCCGTACGGGACGTGGAACTGGAACATGCGCCTCAGCCCCAACACGGGCATGCCGGCCGTGACCGTTCCGATGGGCACCGCGACCGCAGCGGACGACACGATCGAGGGCGCCGGCGTCAACGTCGAACTGCTCGGCCGCGACTATGACGAGGGCACCCTGCTGGGCCTCGCCTACGCGCTCGAGCAGGCGCAGCCGGGGCGCACGAGCCCCGAGCTGTACGGCCCGCTCGGCTGACGCATCGCACCCGCGGCGCCCGGCTCCCTTCCGAGAGGGCCGGGCGCCGCGGGTGTGCGGCACGCGAGCGGCAGACGGTCGCTCGCCGAGAGGATCAGCCCGCGAACTCGCGGACTCGCGCGATGTACTCCGCGCGGCGGGCGGGGGTGAGCCAGGAGGCCTCGAACGAGTTGATCGCCAGCTGCGCGAGGTCGGCGCGGTCGAGGCCCGCCTTCTCGGCGAGCGCGACGTAGTTGTCGGCGATGTAGCCGCCGAAGTAGGCCGGGTCGTCGGAGTTGACCGTGACCCGCAGCCCCTCGCGCAGCAGCTGGACGATCTCGTCCGATTTCATCTGCTCGGTCACGAACGAGTTCGAGATCGGGCAGGTCGTGAACCCGAGCCCGCGCTCCTTCGCGAGCGCGACGAGCGCCGGATCCTCGACGATGTTCGTGCCGTGGTCGATGCGGTCGACGCCGATCTCGTCGAGGACCGACCGGATGTTGTCGATCGACCCGACCTGGTCGATGTCGCAGTGCATCGTCGTGAGGAAGCCCTCCTGCTTCGCCCGCGCGAACACCGCCTGGAACTTGGCCGGCGGGTTGTCGCGCTCGTCGGAGTCGAGGCCGACGCCCACGATCCACGAGCGATACGGCAGCGCCTCCATGAGCGTCGACATCGCGTGTTCGGCCGAGAAGTCGCGCAGGAAGCAGAGGATCAGCTCGGCCGAGATGCCCAGCTCGCGCTCCGCCCGCACGACGGCCCGGCGGTAGCCGCCGATGACGTCGACGAACGGCACGCCGCGGCTCGTGTGCGCCTGCGGGTCGAAGAACATCTCGACGTGCACGACGCCGTCGGCGTGCGCCCGCTCGAGGTACGCCCACGCGAGGTCGTGGAAGTCGTCGGCCGTCTGCAGCACCTGCATCGCGGGGTAGTAGACGGCGAGGAAGCTCGTGAGGTCGGTGAAGTCGTACGTCGCGCGCACCTCCTCGACCGTCTTCTCGGCCAGCTCGATCCCGTTGCGCGCCGCGAGGGCGAACTTGAGCTCGGGCTCGAGCGTGCCCTCGAGGTGCAGGTGGAGCTCGGCCTTGGGCAGGCCGGCGACGAAGCTCGCGAGGTCAGAGGACATGGGTATCTCCTTCGGGTGGGATCCGGCGTGGGAGGCGCCGGAGGCTTCAGCTGACGGGCTCGGCGCCCCTGTGCGCGACGGCCTCGGCGAACGCGCGCAGGCCGAGGGCGACGTCGGGCGCGCTGACGGCCTCGTCGGGGTGATGGCTGATCCCGTCGGGGTTGCGCAGGAAGAGCATGCCGACGGGGGTCACGGATCCGATCGTCATGCCGTCGTGCCCCGCGGGGCTGAAGAGCGTGACGGGCTCGGCGGATCCCTTCGGGAGCGTCGACCCGATGCCCTGCGCCATGACGTCCTGGAGGAGCGGGTCGCAGAACAGCGCGGGCGCCTGGTGCACCTCGCGGGCGCGCCAGCGCAGGTGCCGGCGCCCCATGATCTCGTCGAGGTCGCGGCTGATCCGCTGCCAGACGGCGTCGCGCTTCTCGTCGTACTCGCCGCGCAGATCGAGGCTGAACTTCGCCTCGCCCGGCACGACGTTGACGGCGCCGGGGAACGCCTCGAGCTGGCCGACGGTTCCGATGATGTGGTGCTCGGCCGAGCAGATCCGCTCGACGGCGAGCGCCGCCTCGCTCGCCCCGAGGAGGGCGTCGCGGCGCATGTCGTAGGGCGTTCCGCCCGCGTGGCGCGCCTCGCCCTCGACCGACAGCTGGAACCGGCGGGCCGACGCGATCGACGAGACGACGGCGAGCGGCTCGGAACGCCTGTCGAGCTCGGGCCCCTGCTCGATGTGGGCCTCGAGGTAGCCGACCAGCTGCTCGCTCGTGTGCGCCGCCTCGCCGATGCGGCCGGGGTCGAGGCCGAACTCGCGGTACGCCTCGCGCACCGTGATGCCGTCGGCGTCGGTCAGATCCCACCACGACTCGTCCCACTGTCCCGCGACGGCCGACGATCCGAGGAGCGCCTTGCCGAAGCGCGTGCCCTCCTCGTCGCTGAAGGCCGCGACCTCGATGCCGAACGGGAAGGGGCTGCGCCAGGATCCGAGCTCCGCGCCCGGGACGCGGAGCAGCCGCACGGTCTCGATCGCCATGAGCACGCCGAGGATCCCGTCGAAGCGGCCTGCGTCGATCACGGTGTCGAGGTGCGAGCCGAGCATGAGGACGGGTGCGTCCTTCTCAGCGGCGCGCAGGAGGCCCAGCTGGTTGCCCGCGGCGTCCATGCGGGTCGTCATGCCGACCTCGCGCATCCACTCGGCCGCGAGCCGGTTGACGCGCGCGTGCTCGGGCGAGAGGTAGACGCGGGTGATGGATCCGTCGTCGGCCGAGACGCGCGACAGCTCGTCGCAGCGCGCCATGATGCGCCGCGCCGCGGTCGCGAAGGCCTCGGGAGGGATCCCCGTGAGGCGCCCGGGTGCAGCGGCCGTCATACGGCGGCCCCGTACACGTCGAGGGCGCCCTCCACGCCGCCGCCCTGTGGGACCTTCGCGCCGAAGCGCCGCAGCACATGCTCGAGCGCCGCGAGGGTCGTGAGGACGGCGTCGCGGCGCGCGTTGTATCCCATCGTGCCGATGCGCCACACGCGCCCGTGCAGCGGCCCGAACGAGGTGCCGATCTCGATGCCGAAGTCGTCGAGCATGGCCTGGCGCGCGGCGTCGCCTGCGAGGCCCTCGGGGATCTCGACCGCGACGACGTTGTTCATCTTGTGCGCGACGTCGCCGAAGACGCCGAGGCCGAGGCCGCGCACGCCGGCCAGCATCGCGTCGCCCGCGAGCCGGTGGCGCGCGATCACGGCGTCGCGGCCCTCGTTCAGCAGCACCGCCGCCGCCTCGCGCGCGGCGTAGAGCATGCTCGTCGCCTCGGTGTGGTGGTTGAGGCGGCGCGGGCCCCAGTAATCGATGATCATGCCGAGGTCGAAGTAGTTCGTGCGGATGAAGTCGCTCGCCGACTCGTCGCCCTCCTCGCGGATCCCCGCCTCGACGCGCCCGCGCGAGCGGATCACCTCGACGGCTCGGTCGGAGAGGGTGATGGGGCTCGATCCGCTCGGCCCCCCGAGGCACTTCTGCAGGCCCGCCGTCGCGGCGTCGAGGCCCCACGCGTCGGCCTCGAAGTCGTTGCCGCCGAGCGACGCCGTCGCGTCGGAGTAGAAGAGCACGCCGTGCTTCTCGCAGATCGCCCCGATCTCGTCGAGCGGCTGGTTCATCGTCGTCGACGTGTCGCCCTGCACGAGGGCGAGCAGCGTCGGCCGGACGCGCACGATCGCCTCCTCGATCGCCGAGGCCGGCACGACCTGGCCCCACGGGACCTCGATCGTGTGGACCTCGGCGAGGGCGCGCTCGGCGATCTCGGCGAGCAGGTGCCCGAACCGCCCGAACACGGGGACGAGCACGCGCTCGCCCGGGCGCACGAGCGACGTGATCGCGGCCTCGATGCCCGCACGCGAGGTGCCGTCGACGAGGAAGGTCTGCTCGTTCTCCGTCGCCCACACCTGGCGATACAGCCGCTGCGTATCGGCCATCGCATCGGTCATGAAGGGGTCGTACTGCCCGACGAGGGGCGACGACATCGCGCGGAGCACGCTCGGGTACGCCGAGATCGGGCCGGGGCCCATGAGGAGGCGGGCGGGGGGATCGAGCGGGGCGATGGAGCTCATGCGCGGCTTTCGAGATCTGCGGCCAGGCTGCGGCCGAGGCGGACGAGGGCGATGTCGGTCTCGGCGCGCGACACGACGCACACCCCGACGGGGGCGGGGCGCAGCTGCGACGGGACGGTGAGGAGGGGGATCGAGAGCGCGGGCGCCCCCGCGACGGCGGCGGGGGTCGTCATGCGGAGCGTCGCGGTGCGGACGGCGTCGACCCGCGCGCCGTCGGCCGTGCGCATGGGCGCGGGGCCCGGCACGGTCGGGAAGATCAGCTGGGCGCCCGAGAGGAGCTGGCCGATGCGCTCGGCCAGCTCGGCGAGCTCGGCGCGGGCGCGCTTCTCGTCGTCGGCCGTGATCCGCGACGCGTCGCGGAAGCGGGCCTCGACGGCGGGACCGAGGGAACCCGGGTGCTCGCGCAGCCAGTCGCCGTTGTTGCGCCAGGCCTCGGCGCCCTGCACGATGCGGAAGGGCTCCTGATAGCCCGCGAGATCGCCGATGTCGACCGTCTCGGCCCCGAGCCCGTCGACGAGGCGCTCGAACGCATCGCGCGTCGCGGGCTCGGCCGCGTCGAGGATCTCGGACGGCACGAGGAAGCGGCCCGGCAGATCGACGCCGCCCTCGCCGAGCACGCGCTCGGTCGAGTCGGATCCGTCGTACGACAGGCACCAGTCGGCGACCCGCTGCAGGGTCTCGCCGTCGCGCGTCAGCCAGCCGACGGTGTCGAACGACTGCGCGAGCGGCAGGAGACCGGCCCGCGGCACGAGGCCGTGCGTCGTGCGCAGGCCCCAGAGCCCCTGGTACGAGGCGGGGACGCGGATGGATCCGGCGGTGTCGGTCGCGAGGCCGATGTCGGCCTGGCCCGTCGCGACGGCCGACGCGGGGCCCGAGGAGGATCCTCCGGGCAGCGCCCCGGGGACTGCACCGTTGGGCGGGGTCCCGTAGTGAGCGTTGTCGCCCGCGATCGAGTAGGCGAACTCGTCGGTGCGCGCGATGCCGCGCAGCGAGGCGCCGCCGCGCAGCAGGTCGCTGACGGCCGGCGCGCTGCGCGGCTCGGGCGCGACGGTGTCGACGTAGGTGGGATTGCCGGCGCCGATCCGGTATCCCTTGATCGCGAAGAGGTCCTTGACGGCGACGGTCATGCCCTCGAGCGGCCCGTCCCACGCACCCTGGAACAGGGGGTCGCCGACGGTGCGCCACATCGCGCGGTTGAACGCCTTCGGCCGGCCCGATACGTGGGCGGCGGCGATGCGCCAGCCGTCGTCGGTCAGGCGCCACAGCTGCGTCTGCAGGCCGCGCCCGCCGATGAGGAAGCGCGAGACGGCGACGACGTAGGCCGTGTCGTCGGTGATCGGACGGTACTCGATCCGCTCGATCTCGCGCGCCGCCACTCCCCCGCGCAGGCCGCGGAAGGCGCTGATCGCGTCGTGCCCGACGAGCAGGCCCGCCTCGTCGCCGCGCAGGGTGTCGGGGGCGTCGACGAACCAGCGGTCGAGCTCGTCGAGGTCGTTCGCGAGGATCGCCCGCTCGTAGCCGAGGATCGCCTCGAGGAGGTCGTCGGGGATCAGTTCGGATCCGGGGATCGGTTCGGTCATGAGAAGTCGGCCTCCCGGATGCGGGCGTGGACGCCGCAGGTGATGTCGACCACCTGCGAGATGTCGAAGTCGACCGCGGCCGACAGGTAGGCGTAGGCGAGGTGCTCGGCCATGCCGTAGCGCGCCTCGAGGAGGTCGAGCGCCGCGCGGACCGCCCGGCGCATCGCCTCGCCGAGATCGGGGTCGAGACCCGTCGGGACGAGGTACTCGGGGGTGCGCACGAGCGGACCGGCGACCTCGCCGAACTCGGCGCGCGCCTCGGCGGCCGGGATGACGTCGAAGGTCAGGGTCGCGCGCAGCGACGCCTCGAGCGCCGTGAGCGCGACCTCGCCGTCGCCCTGCGCGAAGTGCGGGTCGCCCACGTAGGCGAGCGCGCCCGCGACCTGCACGGGGAGGAAGAGCTGGGTCCCCTCCACGAGGAGCTTGATGTCGATGTTGCCGCCGAACGCCGCGGGCGGCACCGAGTGCGGCCGCTCGTCGGCGTCGGGTGCGACGCCCATGGTGCCGAGGAAGGGCGCGAGCGGGAAGGCCACGTCGCGCACGGATCCCTCCTGGCGCGGGAGCGTGCCGACGAGCTTCCCGCCCCGCTCCTCGACCGGCGCGAAGACGCTCACCGTGTCGCCCGATCGCGGCAGCACGCCCGGGAGCGCGCCCTTGCCGTGGCGGTTGCTGATCGCGCCGTACGGAACGCGCGGCTGCAGGCCGTCGACCGTGATCCGCAGGAGGTCGCCCGGCTCGGCGCCATCGACGAAGATCGGGCCCGTGACGACGTGCGGGCCGTCGGCCGCGGCGTCGCGCGGGCTCGTCGCGGCGATGGCCTTCGCGTCGTCGAGGACCTGCTCGGGCGCGACGCCGTGTCGGCCGAAGAAGGCGACGGGATCCTGGCCCTGATCGGGGAGGATCCCCTCGTGGCTGACCGTGTCGACGACGACCCGCTGACCCGACGCGATCGTCAGGACGGGCGCGTCGGCGCGCGACGGCAGGCGGCCCCAGAGGACGTTCGCGGGCTCGGCGCTCAGGTAGGCGACGCCCTCGGGCAGGCCCGATCCCGGCTGGAGGATTGGCAGGTCGGCGAGAACCGCGTCGCCCACGCCGAAGCGGTTCACCGGCCCAGCCCCGTGCCGTATTCGACGACGCCCTCGAGCTGCTCGTGGTCGGTCGGGAAGACCTCGCGGCCCGCGCGCTGCGTGAGCCCCGCGTCTGCGGAGAAGATGAGGGATCCGTGCAGGTACGTCGCGACGACGCGGCCCGCGAGCGGCTGGCCCACCCAGGCGGAGATCCTGTTGCGGTACGCGAGCTCGTCGGCGGCGAGGACGGCCTCGCCGTCGGGCTCGAAGACGACGAGGTGCGCGGGCGCCTCGCGCTCGATCTCGCCGCGCGCGAGGCGGACGATCGCGGCGGGGCCCGTCGTGAACGCCGGGAGGATCTCGGCGAGCTCGATACCGCGGCGGCGGGCCTCGCCCCACACGGCGCGGAGCCCCGTCTGGACGCCCGAGAGGCCGCCCCAGGCGACGCCGAGATCCGACTCGTTCTTGAGCTCGGCGGTCGCGGGCGAGTGGTCGCTGACGATCGCGTCGATCGTGCCGTCGAGCACGCCGGCCCACAGCGCGTCGCGGTCGTCGCCGCCGCGCACGGGCGGGCAGCACTTGAAGCGCCCCTCGCCGTCGGGAAGCTCGGCGGGGTCGAGCACGAGGTAGTGCGGGCAGGTCTCGATCGTGATCCGCACGCCGTCGGCCTTCGCGCGGCGCACGAGCTCGACGGCGCCGGCCGACGAGACGTGCACGATGTGCGCGCGGGCGCCCGTCTTCCGCGCCGCCTCGACGACGAGGCGCACGGCCTCGATCTCGCTCTCGGCGGGGCGCGACGCGACGAAGTCGGTGAACACGGGGCCGGACGACGGCCCGAGGAGGTGCTCGAGCTCGGCGTGCGCGATCAGCAGGCCGTCGCGCTCGGCGAGCTCGGCGAGGGCCTGCTCGAGCTGCGCCGCCGTGAGGTAGCCGAACTCGTCGATGCCGCTCGGGGCGAGGAAGCACTTGACGCCGACGACGCCCGCGTCGAGGAGGCCGCCGAGGGATCCGAGGTTCTCGGGGACGGCGCCGCCCCAGTAGGCGACGTCGACCGCGAGCTTGCCGGCGATCGCCGCGCGCTTCTCGGCGAGCGCCTCGGGGGTCGTCGTGACGGGCACGGAGTTGAGCGGCATCTCGACGACAGTCGTGACGCCGCCGGCCGCCGCGGCGGCGGACCCGGTCTCGAAGCCTTCCCAGTCGGTGCGGCCCGGCTCGTTGAAGTGCACGTGGCTGTCGACGAGACCGGGCAGGAGCGCCTGGCCCTCGTCGAGCACGACGTCGGCCGACGGATCGAAGCGCCCGATCCCGCTGATGCGGCCGCCCGAGATGCGCACGGTCGCCGGCCGGAACGAGCCGTTCACGAAGGTGCGGCGGGCCGCGATGGAGCTGGGGTTCTGCACGTCGGGGGTCACGGGTTCGAGGGTAATGCGATGGCCTGTCACGCGATCACCGGCGGGCGGCCATCGCCGTGACGTACAGCGCGCCGCCGAGCAGGGCGCCGATGATCCAGGCGAAGCCGCTGAGGAAGGCCAGCGCGGGGATCCACACCGCCGAGACCGAGAACACCGCGGCCACGAGCACCGCCACGACGGCGCGCACGTTCCAGCCCCCGCGGTACCAGTAGCGCCCGCGCGGATCCATCGAGTACAGGTCCGGCACGACGAGAGTGCGCTTCTGCACGATGTAGTAGTCGGCGACGAGGACGCCGTAGAGGGGCGCGAGGACCGCGCCGAGCGTGTCGACGAAGACCGGGAAGCCCACGCGGTCGATGGTCGACACCCACAGTGCGCCGATCACGAAGCCGATCGCGCCCGTGATCCACCCTCCCGTGCGGAAGCTGATGCGGTGCGGCGCGAGGTTCGACACGTCGAAGGCCGGGGGGATGAAGTTCGCGACGAGGTTGACGCCGACGGTCGCGACGACGAACACGATCGCGGCGAGGATCGAGAGTGCGACGGATCCCGTCAGGCCCACGATCTCGGCGGGGCTGTCGATGGGGTCGCCCTTTCCGCCCTGGAAAACGACGTAGGAGCCGGCCGTGATGAAGAGGGTCAGGAAGCTGAAGAGCGCGAGGCTCACGGGCAGGCCCAGGAAGTTCCCGAGCCGCATGGATCGCCGCGACCGCGCGAAGCGCGAGAAGTCGCCGTAGTTGATGACGACGGCGGAGAAGTACGCGATCATCGAGCCCACCACCCCGACGAAGGCACCGACCGCAGCCCAGCCGGTGACGTCGTTCGACGAGAAGATCGACGCGACGGCGGGCAGCATCTCGTCGCCCGCCGCGACCCAGATCATCACGAGCAGCGCGATCATCACGACGTAGACCGCAGGCCCCGCGAAGTTCAGGAAGCGCTCGATCCACGCGATGCCGCGGATGAAGAGCGCGAGCTGGAGCGCGACGACGAGCACGTAGGAGACCCAGTCGATCGCGTCCATGCCGAGGAAGAGCGGGAGATCCGGGGATCCGAATACGGCGTCGAGCGCGAGCGCGACCGCCTGCGAGGCGAAGTACGTCTGCGCGCCGTACCAGAAGATGGCGACGATGCCGCGGATCAGCGCCGGGAACTGGGCGCCCCGCACGCCCATCGCCGAGCGCGCCATGACGGCGTACGGGATGCCGTACTTCACGCTCGGCCGGCCCGTGAGGTCGACGAGGAAGTTGATGACGAAGCCCGCGAGGACGATCGCCGCGAAGACCCACCACCCGTTGATGCCGCTCGTGATGAACAGGCTCGCCGCGAGTGTGTAACCCGCGAGCGACTGCACGTCGTTGGTCCAGACGTTGAAGATCGAGGCCGCGCCCCAGCGGCGCCGCTCGCGCGGCAGCGGCGCGAGGTCGTCGTTGATGAGCAGCGGGCTCGTGTCGGAGCCCACCTCGGTGTCGAACTGGAATGCGGCGTCGGACCGGGAGGCGGTCGCGGGCTGCGAAACGGACATGGCGCTCTCCGTGCGTGCGGGGGAAGTGTCGCCCCACCCTAGAAGCGGGGTGTTTCGGCCGAGTTTCGCGGGGCGCGTCACGACGTGAGGTCGATCTCGGTGCCGACGCCGCGATCCCGCGCCGCGGCGACCAGGACGTCGGCGATCGCGAGGTCTTGCGCCCCGATCCCGACCGAGTCGAAGAGTGTGATCTCCTCGTCGCTCGACCGGCCGGGCGCGGCCCCGACGATCGCCTGCCCGACCGAGCCCGCGACGTCGGAGAGGGCGACGGATCCCTCGGCGATCGCGAGCAGGAGATCGCCCGACTTGGTCTCGGCCGTCGCGAGGTCGTCGACCCAGATCGGGCCGCGCGCCATGGTCGCGGCGTCGACCTCGCGCTCCGTCGGACGCGGCCGCGCGCCGACGATGTTCACGTGCTGGCCGGGGCGCAGCCACTCGCCGCGCACGATCGGCTCGACCGACGGCGTCAGGGTGCACACGACGTCGGCGGCGGCGAACACCGAGGCGACGTCGGCGACGGCCTCCGCCGGGGCGCCGAGGTCCTCCGCCGCGAGCGCCTCGGCCCGCTCCCGCGTGCGCGACCAGACGACGACCCGGTCGAACGCGCGCACCTCCCGCAGCTGCAGGATGTGCTCGCGGGCGAGGTTGCCCGCGCCGACGAGGCCGAGCACGCGCGAGTCCTCGCGGGCGAGCGCCCGGGTCGCGACGGCACTCGCCGCCGCGGTGCGCACGCGCGTGGGCACGCCGCCGTGCAGGATCGCCCGCACGCCGCCGTCGACGCGGTCGACGAGCGCGATGACCGATCGCTGCGTCGGCAGCCCGCGCGCCGCGTTGTCCGGAACGTCGGCGAGCAGCTTGACGGCCGCGGAGCCCGAGCTGTCGGAGAGCGCCGACATGAGGACGTAGCGGCCCGTCGCCGCGGCCGTCGCCATCGAGGTCGGGGCGGGCTGATCCGCCTCGCCCCGCGCGATCTCGGCGAAGACGTTCGCGACGGCCTCGATCGTCGCGCGGCGGTCGACGAGTCCCTCGAGCTCGGACGCGGTGAGGATCAGCGTCACGCGGCGGCCCCCGCGAGGGCGAGCCCGTCGGCGACGACGGCGCCGCGGAAGAGCACGGTGCGGTCGGCGCCGCGGTCCATGACGGCCGCCGCCACGGTGTCGCCGGGCACGAGGACGAGGTCGGCGGGGTCGCCCGAGGCGAGCCCCGGCCGGTCGTCCGCTCCCGCGAGCGCGGGCGCGGATCCGAACACCGACCTGCCGCCCATCGTCGCGACGGCCGCGACGTGCTCGATGTCGCGATCGTGGCGGAAGCCGTTGGTGAAGGCCATCTGCCACGCGCGGTCGAGCATGTCGCAGTTCCCGTAGGGCGACCAGTAGTCGCGCTGGCCGTCCTCGCCGAGGCCGAGGCGGATCCCGTACTCGGCGAGGAGAAGCGTCGGGAGCGGGGTCGGCGGCGCGACGGTCGCCATCGCGATGTCGAGCTCGCGGAACTGCTCGAGGAGCGCCCGCAGCTCGCCCTCGGGCAGCCGGCCGAGACCGTACCCGTGGGAGACCGTGACGCGGCCGCGCATGTCGAGGGCGCGCGTGCGCTCGACGATCAGCTCGGCCGAGAAGCGCGCGAGCTGGTCGGGCTCGTGCAGGTGGATGTCGATCTGCGCTCCGTGCTTCTCGGCGAGGCCGAACACGATGTCGAGGTGGCGCACGGGGTCTCGGTCGAGGGCGCACGGATCGATGCCGCCGACGACGTCGGCGCCGTTCGCCATCGCGCGGTCGAGGACCTCCGCCGACCCGTCCTCCCGCAGCAGCCCCGCCTGCGGGAACGCCATGATCTGGACCTCGGCGCGGCCCGCGTGGGTCTCCTTCGCGGCGAGGACCGCGTCGAGCTTCTCGAGCCCCGCATCGACGTCGACCTGCGCGTAGGTGCGCACCGTCGTCGTGCCGCGGGCGATCATCCGTCCGAGCGTCTCGGTCGTGCGCCACGCCAGCGACTCCTCGGCGCCGCGCCAGTTGTCCCGGTCGTTGAGCATCATGTTCCAGACCCCGGGCGACCCCGTGTGCGGGCGGAACGGAAGCCCGATGCGGGTCGAGTCGAGGTGCACGTGCACGTCGCTGAACGAGGGCAGGAGGATCCGACCGCGCCCCCCGACCCGGGCGCCGGGCTCGCCGGATCCGGCGGGCAGGATCCGATCGATCCGGTCTCCGTCGAGGACGACGTCGGAGGGTGCTCCGCCCCAGGGGCGGACGTCGGCGAGGATCGTCTGGCTCATCATTCGCTCGTCTCGGTGAAGTCGTAGAGGCCGTCGGCGCGCGGCGTGAAGTCGAGCGCCGGCGCGGCCGCGAAGCTGTTCATGGGCACGTACAGCGGAACGAAGTATCCCTCGTCGTTGCTGTACTGCAGCAGCTCGGCGAACGCCGCCTCGCGATCGTCGCCGACGACTCCGCGCTGCTCGATCGCGAGCTCCTCGGTCTTCGGATCCTGCGCGTAGTTGTTCTCGCCGGCCGGCTCGTAGAGCGACGTGAGCGGCAGGTCGCCGTCGAGCGTGGACGGCGCCCACGTGTTCAGGTAGATGCCGCCGAACTCCTTGTTCTTCACCTTGAGGGTGTGGCTCGCCTGGTCGGCGCCGTTCATCTCGACGGAGATGCCGACGTCCTGCAGATAGCCCTGGATCGTCTGCGCGACCTCGGAGGACAGGGGGATGCGCCCGTCGGTCGCGTAGTCGAACGGGATCGCCTCGCCCGCGTACCCGGCCTCGGCCAGCAGCTCCTTCGCCCGCTCGGGGTCGTAGCCCGCGTCGGTGACGTCGTCCGAGGATCCCTCGACCGCGGGGGCGAGCATCGAGGACGCCGGCTCCGCGAGCCCCATGAGCAGGTTGTCGGTGATGGCCTGCTTGTCGATCGCGAGCGACACCGCCTCCCGCACCCGCTGGTCCGCGAGGACACCGCTCGTCGAGTTGACGCCGAGGAAGACGACGCCGTTCGAGAGACCGGACGAGACCTGCGCCTGGCCGCTCGCGTCGACGCTCTCCACCTGGGTCGGGCCGATCTGGGCGACGTCGAGGCTGCCCGAGAGCACGCCGTTGGCGCGCGACTCGTCCGACGTCACGGGCTGGAAGGTGATCTCGTCGTATGCCGGCGCGTCGCCCCAGTAGTCGTCGTTCCGCTTCAGGTCGTACCCGACGCCGCGCTGGATGCTGTCGAAGACGTAGGGGCCGGATCCGACGGGTGCGGCCGCGAACGCGTCGGCGCCCATCTCCTGGTAGGTGTCGGCAGGGACGATGGAGATCAGCGAGGTGTTGCGCGGGAACGCCGAGAACGGCGCGTTCAGGTGGAAGCGCACCGTGAGGTCGTCGATCTTCTCGACCGAGTCGACGGCGCTCAGGTACGCGTAGTTCTCGCCCGTGGGGTCGGCGAGGATCGTCTCGTAGGTGAACACGACGTCGTCGGCCGTGATGGCCTCGCCGTTGCTCGCGGTGACGTCGGGGGCGAGCGCAAAGTCCCATTCGGTCACGTCGTCGTTCGCGGTCCACGACTGCGCGAGCCCGGGCTCGAGCTCGCCGTCGGCCGAGATCGACGTCAGCTGGTCGAAGGTGTGGAAGAAGACCGACAGGACGACGAGGGCGCCGGCCTTGATCGGGTCCATCGAGGTCGGGTCGGTCGCGAGCGCGGCCGTGATCGAGGTCGGGGCGGCCTCGCCTCCGGCGGCTGCGTCGTCGGCGAAGCCGCCCGCGCAGCCCGCGAGGGCGAGGGTTCCCGCGGCGAGCGCGGATCCTGCCGCGAGGACGCGGCGTCTGGTCGTGGTCATGGTCATGCCTTTCGATGAGGTGCGTTCGGGACGGTGCGTGGATCGGGATCAGAGCGCATCGGGGATGCGGGGCACGGCGTCGAGGAGGACGCGCGTGTACGGGTGCCGCGGAGCGGAGAAGACCTCGGCGGCGGGTGCCTCCTCGACGACGCGGCCCTCCTGCATGACGACGACC
Source organism: Microbacterium indicum DSM 19969 (assembly GCF_000422385.1). Taxonomy (GTDB): domain Bacteria; phylum Actinomycetota; class Actinomycetes; order Actinomycetales; family Microbacteriaceae; genus Microbacterium; species Microbacterium indicum. The sequence goes on along the minus strand of NZ_AULR01000003.1, from coordinate 221,909 downwards.
CGGTCGGCGACATTGCGGACGACGCCGAGATCGTGCGAGATGAAGAGGTAGCCGAGCGCGTGACGGCGCTGCAGATCGTCGAGGAGCTCGAGCACCTGGGCCTGGATCGAGACGTCGAGCGCCGACACCGGCTCGTCGAGGATCAGGAGCTTCGGCCGGAGGGCGAGTGCACGCGCGATGCCCACGCGCTGGCGCTGACCGCCCGACAGCTCGCCGGGCAGACGCGAAGCGAAGGCCGCGTCGAGCCCGACGTCGGCGAGCAGGTCCTCGACCCGGTCCCGGCGGTACGAGCGGCGGATCCTGAGCGGCTCGGCGACGATCTCTCCCACCGTGAGCCGGGGATCGAGCGCAGAATACGGGTCCTGGAAGACGAGCTGGGCGCCCTCGCGCTGGGCGGCGCTGCGCGCCGCGAGCGACGCCGGGACCTCCTCGTCGCCCAGCCGCACGACGCCGGACGTCGCGCGCTGGATCCCGAGGATCGCGCGGGCGAGCGACGACTTCCCGCACCCGGATTCTCCGACGATCGCCACGGTCTCCCCCGGCCGCACCTGCACCGAGACGTCGTCGACGGCGCGCACGGGCTCCTGCCCGGGCACGGCGTACTCGACGACGATGTTCTGGGCGTCCAGCGCGAGGGCGCCGGCCCCCTCGGCCGACGGGCGCGAGGGCTCGATCGCCTCGGGCCGCGCGGCGAGCAGGTGCCGCGTGTAGGGATGCTCCGGCCCGCGCAGCAGGCCGAGCGTGGGCCCCGTCTCGACGACCCGGCCCGCGTTCATCACCGCGATCCGGTCGGTGTGCTCGGCGACGAGACCGAGGTCGTGCGTGATGAGGACGAGGGCGCTCCCCGTCCGCTCGCGCACCTCGTCGATGAGGCCCATGACCTGCGCCTGGACCGTGACGTCGAGCGCCGTCGTCGGCTCGTCGGCGATGAGCAGAAGCGGGTCGTGGGCGATCGCCATCGCGATCATGGCGCGCTGCCGCATGCCGCCCGACCACTGGTGCGGCCGGGTCGCCGCGCGCTCGGCCGCGTCGCGGATCCCGACCGAGCGGAGCAGCTCGACGGCGCGCTCCCGCGCCCGCCTGCGCGACAGGTCGGGCCGGTGCACCCGCACGGCCGTCGCGACCTGGGCGCCGACCGACCGCAGCGGGTTGAGCGACGACATCGGGTCCTGGAACACCATCGCGGCCGTGCGCCCGCGGATCCCCCGCATCGCACGCTCGTCGTGCCCCGTGATCTCGACGCCGTCGAGGCGGATGGATCCGGACGCCCGGCGCACGCCGGCGGGCAGCAGTCCCATCGAGGAGAGCACGGTGAGGCTCTTGCCCGAACCCGACTCCCCCACGACGCCGAGGGCTTCGCCGGGCGCGACGTCGAGCGAGACGCCGTGCACGAGCTCGACGGGCTCGTCCGCCGTCGTCTCGACGACGAGATCCGTGATGCTGAGAACGCTCATCGCATTCCTCCCCGGCGCAGGAGGACGCCGCGGCCCTCGGAGGTGAACTGCTGGCTGAGGAGCTGCGCGCCCGCGACGGCCAGGAACATGACGGCCCCGGGGAGGATCGCGATCCACGGATCCGTCCCGAGATAGCGCTGGCCGTCGAAGATCATGCCTCCCCAGCTGGGGATCGGCGGCTGCACTCCGAGGCCGAGGAACTCGAGCGACGACTCGAGCAGGACGATCGTCGAGATGTCGGTCACGGCGATGATGAGGGTGTGCGGCCACACGTTCGGCACGATGTGGCGCACGAGGACCCACGTCGTGTCGGCGCCCTGCGTGAGCGGGGAGATCACGAAGTCCTGTCGGCGCAGCGAGGCCGCGATCCCGCGCGTCACGCGGGCGTATCCGACCCACCAGGTCAGGCCGAGGACCGCGACCGTGAGCCCCGCGCTCGGGCGCAGGACCGCGCAGATCGCGATGAGCAGCAGGACGACCGGCATCGCGAGCATGACGTTGCTCACGACGCCGACGACGGCCTCGACGCGGCCGCCGAAGTATCCCGAGAGGATCCCGACGGCCGTCCCGATCAGGGCGTTCAGGCAGACGATCGCGAGCGTGATGCCCGCCGTGACGCTCGTCGCGAGCGACAGGCGGTCGAGCATGTCGCGCCCGAGCGCGTCGGTGCCGAGCGGGTGCGCGGGGTCGGCGAACGGGGCGAGGAGCGCCGAAGGCAGGTCCTGTCCGAGCGGGTCGAAGCCGGGGAGCAGGGGCGGGATCGCGGCGAGCGCGACGGCTCCGGCGAGCATCGCGATCCCGGCGACAGCGGCCGGTCGGAGGCGGCGGCGCGCGGCGACGGCCGCACGCGGCGCGAGTGTCTGGGAGGTCATGCGGAGGCCGTCCTCGGGTCGATGCGCGCGACGATCACGTCGACCGCGGTGTTCACGACGATGAACATGAGCGCGACGAAGAGCAGGCCCGTCTGGACGATCGGGAAGTCGCGCTGGCTCACCGCCTCGGTCAGCAGCTGCCCCAGGCCGGGCCAGGCGAAGACGACCTCGACGACGACGGTGCCGCCGAGGAGGCCCCCGAGGTTGAGGCCCGCCATGCCGAGCACGGGGAGGATCGCGTTCGGCAGCATCTGGGCGACGAGGATCGCCGACCGCCGCTGCCCCTGCGCGAATGCCGTGCGCACGTAGTCGAGACCGGCCTCGGAGCTCAGCGACGCGTCGAGCAGCCGCAGGTACATCACGAACTGCCCCGTTGTGAGGGTGAGCACCGGGAGCACGAGGCTCTCGGGGCTCGTCCGGCCGAGGGACGGGAGGACCCCGAGGAGCACCGAGAAGACGAGGACGAGCAGGAGGCCGAAGAAGAAGTCGGGGATCGACTGGCGGACGGCTCCGAGCGCGTTCGCGACGGCGCGGAGGGCACGGCTGCCCGTCAGCTGGATCAGCAGGGCGACGACGAGCGCGAGCGCGAAGCCGAAGACGAACGACCAGATGGCGAGCTCGAAGGTCGCGGGGATCCGTTCGAGGACGAGCCCGATGGCCGGGACCCGCTGTCGGTAGGAGTCGCCGAAGTCGCCCGTCACGAGGCCGCCGAGATACGAGAGGTACTGGACGACGAGCGGGCGGTCGAAGCCGAGGGATGCGTTGAGCGCGGCGATGTCGTCGGCCGACGCGCTGTCGGGGAGCAGCAGCGCGCCGGGCTCGCCGGTGGCGCGCCCGAGCACGAAGGCGATCGTCACGACGAGGAACACCGTGACGAGCGCCAGGCCGAGCCTGCGGAGGAGGAAGACGATCACGGGAAGCGACGTTAGGGGCGCGCTTCCCCCGATCCGGGCCGCGTAATCCACTCGTCACAGAAGCCTTACGTCGCCGTCACTTTGGCATACCAAATGTCGTGCTTTGTTTCGATTGCCCCTCTCTTCGGCCGCATTTGGCATGCCAACTCGGTGATCCGGCGCACCCACCTGAGAGGATGTGACCATGACACCCGACTCCGACGAGGGCATGCCCACGCGCATCGCGCATCACCTGCGCGAGCAGATCATCACGGGCGAGATCGCGATGGGCGAGCGACTGGGCGAGCGCGAGATCGCTGCCCAGCTGGGGGTGTCGCGGATCCCGGTCCGCGAGGCGCTCCCGATCCTCGAGGCCGAGGGCTTCATCGAGTCGCGACCGCGGCGCGGGTCCGTCGTGCACACCTTCACGCTCACCGACGCGCGCGAGGTCTTCGACCTGCGTCGCCAGCTCGAGCCGCTCGCCGCCGGATTCGCGGCCGATCGGGCCGCGGCAGGGGCCGACACGAGCCCGCTCGTCCGGGCGCTCGAGACGGCGCACGTCGACGCCGGCGACACCCCGCCCTCGACCCGCAACTCCGACCTGCACGACGAGATCCTCATCGTGTCGGGCCACGCGCTGCTGCGGCGGATGTCGAGCCTCATGAGCGGGCGCGTCAGGTGGCTGTTCCGGCTGACCCCCGAGCGCGACACCCCGGGCATGTGGCGCGAGCACAAGGACCTCGTCGACGCGATCGTCGCCGGTCGCCGCGACCTCGCGATGATGCTCGCCTCGGCGCACGTGGAGCGCGCCGCCGTCGAGTCGCTGCCACTGCTGGCCGACCGGCTGCCCGCCGAGGCGCCGGCACCGCGACGCCGCCGCCCGGCACAACGACGGCAGGACTGACCCGCGGCCCCCGATCGGGGTTCCTCCGGCAGGTTGCGGCGAGATCTGCCGTGCTCCTGCGCGGGGCAGGCCAGGCAGATGGCCCGGCGCGGGCCGGCGGGGCCCGAGCCGGCCGCGGGGCGTCGCCCACCCCGGGCTCCGCCGACCGCCGCGCACGACTACGGCAGAACCGACCCGCAGCCCCCGATTCGGGGCCCTACGGCAGATCCCGGCGAATTCTGCCGTAGTCCTGCCCCGCGGGCGGCCCGCAACGGGGCCGAAATGCGGCGCCGTTACTCTGGCGGGGTGCAGCTGAGCGAGTTCCACGGCCTGCCGCCCGAAGAGGCGCGCGCGGTCGTGACGGTATGGGCCGACGTGCCCGCCTGGGTGTCGCGGATCGTCGACGCCCGCCCCTTCCCCTCCGTCGAGGCGGTGACGGACCTCGCGGCGGATGCCGCCCGGGAGTGGAGCGAGGCGGATCTCGACGCCGCCCTCGCGCAGCACCCGCGGATCGGCGCCCGCGTGGCCGAGACCTCTGCCGAGGCCGACCACTCCCGCCGCGAGCAGGCCGCGATGGCCTCGGCGTCGGGCGACGTCGCCGCGCGCATGGCCGCCGGCAACGCCGCCTACGAGGAGCGCTTCGGCCGCGTCTTCCTGATCCGCGCCGCGGGCCGCTCCCCCGAGGAGATGCTCGCCGAGCTCGAGCGGCGCCTCGAGAACGACCCCTCCGACGAGTGGCGCGAGGCGGCGGCCCAGCTCGCCGAGATCGCCCTCCTCCGCATCTCCCAGACCCTGGAGGACTGATGCCCCACCTCACGACCCACGTCCTCGACGCCGCGTCCGGGACGCCGGCCCCTGGGATCCGCCTCGCCCTCACGACGGCCGCGGGCGAACCCGTCGCCGAGGGCACGACCGACGCCGACGGCCGCGCGGGCCTCGGCCCCGACGAGCTCGCGCCCGGCGACTACACGCTCCGCTTCGAGACGGGCGACCACTTCGCGGCGAAGCGGGTCGAGGCGTTCTACCCGTTCGTCACCGTGACGTTCACGGTCGCCGACCGACGGCACTACCACGTGCCGATCCTGCTCAGCCCGTTCGCCTACTCCACCTACCGGGGGTCGTGACATGAAGGTCATCATCATCGGCGCCGGCGTCGGCGGCACGAGCGCCGCGATCGCCCTCCAGCGCCTCGGCCACGAGGTCGTCGTCTACGACCGGATCCGCGAGAACAAGCCCGTCGGCGCGGCTCTGTCGCTCTGGTCGAACGGCATCAAGGTCCTCAACTGGCTGGGCCTCGAGCGCGAGGTCGCGGATCTCGGCGGCCGCATGGACTCCATGGCTTACTTCGAGGGCCTCACGGGCGAGACCATGACCGAGTTCAGCCTCGCCCCCATCACCGAGAAGACGGGCCAGCGCCCCTACCCCGTCGCGCGGGCCGACCTGCAGCAGCTGCTCATGGACCGCGTCGGCGAGGGATCCATCCGCCTCGGCATGAAGGCCGTGTCGGTCGACCAGGACGACGACGCCGCGACCGTCACCTTCGAGGACGGATCCACCGACTCGGCCGACATCGTGATCGGGGCCGACGGCGCGCGGTCGATCGTGCGCGACTACGTCGTGGGCGAGACCTTCGAGCGCAGCTACCGCGGCTACGTCAACTACAACGGCCTCGTCCCCGCGAACGCCGCGTTCGGCCCCGCCGACCAGTGGACGACCTACGTCGCCGCGGGCAAGCGCTTCGCCGCGATGCCCGTCGCGGGCGACCGGTTCTACTTCTTCGCCGACGTCCCCGGACCCTCGGGCGAGGAGCCGGAGTCGAAGCACGGCGCCCTGCGCGAGGCGTTCGCGGGATGGGCGCCGGGCGTCGCGTCGATCATCGACTCGATCGACCCTGACGCGTCGCTCAACCGCGTCGAGATCTGGGATCTGGATCCCTTCACCACCTGGGTCCGCGGCCGCGTCGCGATCCTCGGCGACGCCGCCCACAACACGGCGCCCGACGTGGGCCAGGGCGCGTGCTCGGCGCTCGAGGACTCGTTCGTCCTCGGCCTGCTCTTCTCGATGACGACCCTCAGCCCGCAGGACACGCTGAAGCGCTACGAGCGCGCCCGCGCCGAGCGCGCCGGCGACCTCGTCGAGCGCGGCCGCGCCCGCGCGCACGAGACGCACGCGTTCGATCCCGAATACACGGAGGGCTGGTACGCGGGCCTCCGCGGCGCCGACGGATCGCGGATCATCAAGGGCATCGTCGGCAACATCCTCGAGAGCCCGACGGGCCTGTCGGCCGACCTCCCGTGACGCCGAAAGGACATCTTCCTGCCGTGCGGACATCCGATTCGATGTCCTCCGGGAAGGAAGATGTCCCCTCGCGGGCCCCTCGGCTGATCGGCGTCGTCGACCCGGCGCCGTGGCTTCCCCGCGGAGGCCGCGCCGAGGCCTGGGCCGGCGACGACCTCGTCGTCCCGGACCCGTGCATCCTCGTCCGGATCCTGCTGACCCGCGGCGAACGACGCCTCTTCCTGGTCGAGACGGAACGAGGGCCGGATCTGCCGTCGCTGCGTCTCGACGGAGCGACGCCTGCCGACGGACTCCGTCGGCTGGCGGCGAGGACCCACGGCGAAGTCGATGCGGTCCACCGCTGCATCGGCTGGATCCGCAACGTCGTGCCGGTGCCCGGCTCCGACTATCCGCACCCAGCGCCGTACGCGTACGTGCCCGTATTCGAGCCGCTCGCTCCGCTCCCGCCGACCGTCTCCGGGGCCTGGGTGGACATCGACGCCGCAGCGGACAGGGTCGCCGACCGTCATTGGTGGCTGATCGTCGCCCGTCGCCTGAACGCAGAAGGGCGCCTCCCCCGCGGGGGAAGCGCCCTTCTGAACGGTGGCTACCGCGCGCCGGCGCGGCGCTTGTTGTAGACGTCGAAGGCGACGGCGAGGAGCAGCACGAGGCCCTTGACGATCGACTGGTACGACTGCGGGACGCCCATGAGGCTCATGCCGTTCGACATGACCGCCATGACGAGACCGCCGACGAGGGCGCCCGTGACGCGGCCGATGCCGCCCGTCGTCGAGGCGCCGCCGATGAACACGGCCGCGATGACGTCGAGCTCGAACATGTTGCCCATGTTCGGCTGCGCGCCGTTCGACCGGGCCGAGAACACCGCGGCCGCGATGCCCGTCAGGAAGCCCATGTTGACGAAGATCCAGAAGTTCATGTTCCGGACGTTGACGCCCGAGAGCTTCGCCGCCTCGAGGTTGCCGCCGACCGCGTAGACGCGGCGGCCGAACACCGTGCGGTTGGTGATCATCTGGTACGCGAGCACGAGCACGCCGAGGATCACGAGCACGATCGGGAAGCCGCGGTTGTAGGCGAGCGCGAACGCGAACGCGAGGATGACGATCGCGACGATGACGAGCTTGCCGATGAACAGCGGGGTCGACTCGACCTGCTGGTTGTACTCGATGCGCGCCCGGCGGCTGCGCGCCTGCGACACGATGAAGCCGACGACGGCGAGGAGGCCGATCACCATCGTGAAGACGTCGAGCGTCTGCGGCACCGCGAGGAGGCCCTCGCCCTGGCCGAGCGGGATGGATCCGAAGAGCCCGTCGAGGAAGCCCGACGCGACGCGCTGGTACTGGCTCGGGAACGGCGACAGCGAGACGTTCTGCAGAACCGTCAGGGTGAGGCCGCGGAACACGAGCATGCCCGCGAGCGTCACGATGAACGCCGGGATGCCGACGAACGCGACCCAGAAGCCCTGCCAGGCGCCGACGACGATGCCCGTCACGATGGCGGCGATGATGCCGACCCACCAGGGCATGCCCATGCGGATCACGAACACGGCCGAGACGGCCGAGGCGAACGCGAGGACCGAGCCGATCGACAGGTCGATGTGGCCGGCCACGATCACCATGAGCATTCCGAGCACCATGATGAGGATGTGCGCGTTCTGCAGGATGAGGTTCGTGAGGTTCTCGGCCCCCAGCAGCGTTCCGCCGGTGAGGATCGTGAACAGCACGACGATCGCGACGAACGCGATGTAGATGCCCGACGTGCGGAGGTTGCGCGTCAGCAGGCTCCAGGTCTCGGAGAAGACGTTGGTCACGCCGCGACCTCCTTGTCGTTCTCGATGGTCATGAGGTTCATGAGGTTCTCCTGGGTGGCCTCGGCGGCGGGCATCTGCCCCGTGATCCGGCCGTAGGCGAGGGTGTAGATGCGGTCGCTGATGCCGAGCAGCTCGGGCAGCTCGCTCGACACGACGATGACGGCCTTGCCCTCGTCGGCGAGGCGGTTGATGATCTCGTAGATCTCGTACTTGGCTCCGACGTCGATGCCGCGCGTCGGCTCGTCGAGGATCAGGACCTCGGGATCCGAGAACAGCCACTTCGACAGGACGACCTTCTGCTGGTTGCCGCCGGAGAGGTTGCCCACGTTCTGCATGACGGTGGGGGTCTTGATGCGCAGGCTCTGCCGGTACTGCTCGCTGACCTTGATCTCCTCGTTGCCGTTGATGAACGAGGCCTTGTTGGCGAGCTTGCGGAGCGCCGCGCCCGTGATGTTCGTGCGGGTGTCGGCGACGAGGTTGAGGCCGTACTGCTTGCGGTCCTCGGACACGTAGGCGATGTGGTTGTCGATCGCCTCCTGCACCGTGCGGGTCTGGATCTCCTTGCCGTGCAGGAAGACCTTGCCCTCGATGTCCCGGCCGTACGAGCGGCCGAAGATGCTCATCATGAACTCGGTGCGGCCCGCGCCCATGAGGCCCGCGATGCCGACGATCTCGCCCGCGCGGACCGAGATCGACGCGTTGTCGACGACGGTGCGGCCGGCCTGCGTCGGGTGCTGCACGGACCAGTTCTCGACGCGGAAGATCTCCTCGCCGATCTCGGGTTCGTGATCGGGGAAGCGGTTGTCGAGCGAGCGCCCGACCATGCCGCGGATGATCCGCTCCTGCGTGGCGTCGGGCTCCGACATGTCGATCGTCTCGATCGACTCGCCGTCGCGGATGATCGTCGTCTCGTCGGCGATGTCGACGATCTCGCCGAGCTTGTGGCTGATGATGATGCACGTGATCCCCTCGCTGCGCAGCTGGCGCAGGAGGTCGAGCAGGTGCTCCGAGTCGTTGTCGTTGAGGGCGGCGGTCGGCTCGTCGAGGATGAGGAGCTTGACGTCCTTCGTCATCGCCTTGGCGATCTCGATGAGCTGCTGCTTGCCGACGCCGAGCTGCTCGACGGGCGTCGTGGGGTTCTCGTCGAGCCCCACGCGCTTCATGTACTTCATCGCCTCGACGTTGGTGCGGTTCCAGTCGACGAGGCCGCCGGACTTCTGCTCGTTGCCGAGGAAGATGTTCTCGCCCACCGAGAGGTAGGGGATGAGGGCGAGCTCCTGGTGGATGATCACGATGCCGTGCTTCTCGGAGTCGCTGATCGACGAGTACTTCGCCTCCTCGCCGTCGAACAGGATCTGTCCGCCGTACGAGCCGTGGGGGTACACGCCCGACAGCACCTTCATCAGCGTCGACTTGCCCGCGCCGTTCTCGCCGCAGATCGCGTGGATCGACCCGCGCTCGACGCTGAGGTTGACGCCCTTCAGCACCTTGACGCCGGGGAAGTCCTTCGTGATGTCGCGCATCTCGAGGATCGCGTCAGACATCGTTCTCCTTTCATAGCGGCACGCCGCCTCTCGGCCGCCCGGTGAGGGGCGGCCGAGAGGGTCGTGCCGACGGTGGGGTGGGTCAGTCGGCGATGCCCGACGCGACCTCGTCCTCGGTCCAGTAGCCCGAGTCGACGAGGAGCGACTGGATGTTGTCCTGCACGACGATGTCGGACTGCAGCAGGAACGACGGGACGACCTTGTTGCCGTTGTCGTACGACTCGGTGTCGTTGGCCTCGGGCTCGTCGCCCTCGGCGTACGCCGACGCGGCCGTGACGGCCTCGGACGCGAGCGAGCGCGTGTCCTTGAAGATCGACGCGAACTGCACGCCGTCGTTGATCAGCTTGACCGAGGCGATCTCGCTGTCCTGGCCGCTGACGACGGGGAGACCGGCCTCGATGTCGTCGCCGTAGCCCGCGTTCTGCAGCGCCGTGATGATGCCGCGCGAGATGCCGTCGAAGGGCGAGAGCACGCCGTCGAGCTGGCCGGATCCGCCGCTGTAGGTCGACGTGATGAGGTCTTCCATGCGCTTCTGGGCCGTGGCCTGGTCCCAGCGCAGCGTCGCGGCCTGGTCGAACTCGGTCTGGCCCGAGCCCACCGTGAGGCGGCCGTCGTCGAGGTAGGGCTGGAGCGTGTCCATCGCGCCGTTCCAGAAGAACGTCGCGTTGTTGTCGTCGGGCGATCCGCCGAAGAGCTCGATGACCTTCTCGTCGGTCAGGCCCGTCTCCTCGTAGTTCTCGTCGAGGTAGCCGAGGCCGCGGAGCAGCGACTGCGCCTGCTGCACGCCGACCTGGTAGTTGTCGAACGTCACGTAGAAGTCGACGGCGTCGGTTCCGTTGATGAGGCGGTCGTAGGCGATCACGGGGATCCCCTTCTCCTTGGCCGCCTCGAGCTGGCTCGCGAGCGCCGTGCCGTCGATCGACGCGACGACGAGGATGTCGGCGCCGTTCGTGACCATCTGCTCGATCTGCTGCTGCTGCGTGGGGATGTCGTCGTTGGCGAACTGGAGGTCGACGTCGTAGCCGGCGTCCTCGAGCTGCGACTGCACGGCGTCGCCGTCGGCGATCCACCGCTCGCTCGTCTCGGTCGGCATCGCGACGCCGACGGTGATGTCCTCGGCGGCCGCGCCGTCCGAGCCGCCGTCCGAGCTGCTGCCCGAGCAGGCCGCGAGGCTGAGGCCGAGCGCCACGGCGCCGGTGACGGCCGCGATGCGCATGCTGGTTCGCTTCATTGCTGTGTCCTCTTCATTGAGTGCGAGCGATCCCCCTGGCGACGCCTCGGGTGAAGGCGTCGGGTGACTGCTCTGTCGGGTGCGGAAGGGATCCGCCGTGTGGAAGATTACATATTGCGGGGCCTGCGGACAAATTACAATCGCGTATCGTCTACTCGTCGCCCGCCGTTCAGAGAGGAACGCGATTGCCCGATCCCATCCTCCGCACGCGCGGGGTCACGAAGGCCTTCCACGGGATCCCCGCGCTCGCCGACGTGTCGCTCGCCGTCGAGCGCGGCGAGATCCACGCGATCTGCGGCGAGAACGGCGCCGGGAAGTCGACGCTCATGAACGTCCTCTCGGGCGTCCACCCCGCGTCGTCGTACGAGGGTTCCCTCGAGTTCGACGGCCGTACCGTGGCCTTCCGGTCCGTGCCCGACAGCGAGCGCGCGGGCATCGCGATCATCCACCAGGAGCTCTCGCTCGTCCCCCACCTGTCGATCGCGGAGAACATCCACCTGGGGTCCGAGATCACCCGAATGGGCGTCATCGACTGGGAGCGCACGAACCAGCACGCCGCCGAGCTCCTCGAGCGCGTCGGGCTCTCCGAGAGCCCCGCGACGAAGGTGCGCGACCTCGGGATCGGCCAGCAGCAGCTCGTCGAGATCGCGAAGGCGCTCGCGAAGCCCGTGCGCCTGCTGATCCTCGACGAGCCGACGGCGGCGCTCGGCGGCGCCGACTCCGACCGCCTCATCGCCCTCGTGCGCCACCTGCGCGACCAGGGCATGACCTGCATCGTGATCTCGCACAAGCTCCGCGAGGTCCTGGATCTCGCCGACACGATCACGGTGCTGCGCGATGGGCGCACGGCCGACACGATCCGGCGCGACGACGCCGATCGCAGCGAGGGGCGGATCATCCGCGCCATGGTCGGCCGCGACATCGCGAGCCTCTTCCCGCCGCGCGAGCGCGACATCGGCGAGGAGCTCCTCCGGGTCGAGGGGTGGACGGTGCGGCACCCCTCGGATCACGACCGCGTCGTGGTCGACCACGCCGACATCTCGGTGCGGGCGGGAGAGATCGTGGGCCTCGCGGGGCTCGTCGGGGCCGGCCGCACCGAGCTCGCGCTGAGCCTCTTCGGCCGCTCGTACGGATCCTCGGCGTCGGGCCGCGTGTTCAAGAACGGGGTCGAGGTGCGGCTGCGCACGATCGACGACGCGATCCGCCACGGGCTCGCCTACGCGACGGAGGACAGGCGGCGCCTGGGCCTCAACCTCATCGGCGACATCCAGAAGAACGTGTCGGCGGCGGCGCTCGAGCGCCTCACCCGAGTCGGACTCGTCGACGAGCTGCGCGAGCACAAGGTGGCCGACGCCTACCGGTACAAGATGAACATCAAGGCGCCGTCGGTCCGGGCCGTCACGGGCAGCCTCTCGGGCGGCAACCAGCAGAAGATCGTCCTCGCCAAGTGGCTCTTCACGAGCGCCGACGTGATCATCCTCGACGAACCGACGCGCGGCATCGACGTGGGCGCGCGCTACGAGATCTACGGGATCATCAACGAGCTCGCGGCGCAGGGCAAGGGGATCGTCGTGATCTCGTCCGACCTGCCCGAGATCCTGGGCCTCTCCGACCGGATCTACGCCGTCGCGGGCGGCCGGATCACGGGCGAGACGCTGCGCCGCGACGCCACGCAGGAACTGCTCATGAGCCTCATCGGAGCGGCGGGTAGCGTTGGCTGAGATGCCCGAGTCCGCCGCTCCGCAGGCGCCATGGGCGTCTGAGCCGCCGCGCACCCTCGGGGCCCGATCCGCGAACGACCAGGTGCGCCAGCAGAACCTCTCGACGGTGCTGCGGCTCGTGCACTCCGAGGGGGCGCTCTCGCGCGCCGCGATCGGCGAGGCCGTCGGCCTCAACCGCTCGACCGTCGCGGCGCTCGTGGCCGAGCTGCTCGAGCTCGGGCTCGTGCGCGAGACGTCCTCGGCGCCGACGGGCCGCGTCGGGCGTCCTTCGGTGCGCGTCGAGGCCGACGACAGCGTCGTCGCGCTGAGCATCTCGGTCGAGCCCGACGGCGTGCAGCTCGGCCTCGTGGGCCTCGGCGGCGCCGTGCACTCGCGCGTGCGGCACGACCTCGCGTCGGCGCCGAGCCCGCGCCGGTTCGCGTCCATCGCGGCCTCGCTCGTCGACGGCATGCGCGCCGACATCGAACGCCACTACCGCCTCGTCGGCGCGGGCCTCGCGGTGCCGGGGCTCGTGGATCCGTCCGGCCTCGTCCTCGTCGCGCCGTCGCTCGGCTGGAAGCGCGAGGGCATCGCGGCGCGGCTCACGAACGCCCTCGGCGTGCCGACGTCGGTCGGCAACCTCGCGGGCGTCGGCGCGTTCGCGGAGGCGCGGTTCGGCATGGGCCGCGGCATCGACAACATGCTCTACCTGTCGGGGTCCCGGCACGGGATCGGCGGCGGGCTCATCTTCGACGGCAACCTCCTGCGCGGCACGAACGGGTTCGCGGGCGAGCTGGGCCACACGGTCGTCAACCCGGGCGGCGCGCGGTGCGAGTGCGGCCGCCGCGGCTGCCTCGCGGCCGAAGTCACCCCGAACCGCGTCCTCGACATGCTGGGCAGGAAGAAGCTCGACGAGGACGAGCTCGACATCGAGCTCGGCGTCATGCGCGACGCCCGGATCACGGCCGAGCTCGAGCGGCAGGTCGACCTGCTCTCGACGGCGCTCACGAACTTCGTCAACGCGTTCGCACCGCAGACCGTCGTCCTCGCGGGCTACCTCGGCGTGCTGCTCTCGACGAGCCGCGAGCGGCTCTCCGACGCCGTCACGGTGCAGCCCATGGGATCCGAGGGCCGCCAGATCCGCCTCGAGCGCTCGCGCATGCGATCACAGCTCATGCAGATCGGCCCGGCCGAGCTCGCCTTCGCGCCGCTCCTCGCGGATCCCGCGTCGCTGAGACTCTGACGATCGCGCGAGGCCCTGACGATCCGGGCCCCGTCTCGGCGGGAGCCGGCACATCGTCAGAGCGTCGGGGCCGGGGCCTACGGCGCGTCCTTCTCCGGGATCACGACGTGGGCCGCGACGGGCCTGCCGTCGGCGTCGACGAGGTCGAGCGGTTCGCCGTGGTCGTCGAGCATCTGGACCGGGATGAGGCCCGTGCCCGTCGCCTCGGGGTGCACCAGCGCGGCCGGGGCTGGCCCGCGCATGCCGTCGTAGGTCGGGACGGCCGGATCCTTCCCGAAGCGCTTCTTCGCGCCCGCGCCGCCGAGCAGGAGGTTCAGGAGGATCGCCGCGATCGCGCCCGCCGAGATCCCCGAGTCGAAGATCAGCTGGAACCAGTCGGGCATCTGCGCGTAGATGTCGGGGCTCACGGTGGGCAGCAGCGCGATGCCGACCGACAGCGCGACGACGAGGATGTTGCGGTTGTCGAACTTCACCTTCGAGAGGGTGCGGATGCCGCTCGCCGCGACCATGCCGAAGAGCGCGATCCCGGCGCCGCCGAGCACCGCGCGGGGGACGCCCTCGACGATCGCCGACACCTTGGGCAGGAGGCCCAGGATCACGAGGATCACGCCCGCGGCCGTCGCGACGAAGCGCGAGCGCACGCCCGTGAGCGAGACGAGGCCGACGTTCTGCGCGAACGCCGTGTACGGGAACGTGTTGAACAGGCCGCCGAGGATCGTGCCGAGGCCATCGGCGCGCAGGCCGTCGGCGAGCTGGCGCCGCCCGACGGGCTTGTCGACGATCTCGCCGACCGCGATCATGTCGCCCGTCGTCTCGGTCATGATCACGAGGCCCACGATGATCATCGACACGATCGGGACGACCTCGAAGGTCGGGGCGCCGAAGTGGAACGGCGTCGCGAGGCCGAACCACGCGGCGTCCGCGACGCCCGACCAGTCGACCATACCGGGGACGAAGAGCGCCGCGACGGTGCCGACGACGAGGCCCAGCAGGACCGAGACGCGGGCGAGGGCGCGCGGCGCGAAGCGCTCGACGAGGACGATGAGCAGGAGCGTTCCGGCGGCGAACGACAGGCTCACGGGGGTCGCGGATCCGTCCTCCGTCCCCGTCGTGATCCACCCGGCGGCGACGCCCATGAGCGTCAGGCCGATGATGAGGATCACGGTGCCCGTCACGATCGGCGGGAAGAAGCGCAGCAGCTGCGAGAAGAACGGGGCCGCGATGACCATGAAGACGCCGCACGCGATCGTCGCCCCGAAGACGGCCGTGATCGGGTAGCTCTGCCCGATCGCGATCATGGGCCCGACGGCCGCGAACGTGACGCCCTGCATGAGCGGCAGGCGCACGCCGAAGCGCCAGAACCCGACCGACTGCAGGATCGTCGCGAGTCCCGCGACGAAGAGGTCGGCGCTGATGAGGAACGCGAGGTCGGCGCCCGAGTACCCGAACGCCCCTCCCACGATCAGCGGCACCGCGACGGCTCCCGCGTACATCGCGAGCACGTGCTGCAGCCCGAGGGGGAACAGCCGCGCGAGCGGCGGGATCGAATCGACGGTGTTGCTGTCGCGTGAGGGGCGCTCGGTGGTGCTCATGGGCCGGAACGCTAGCTGCCCTGCGTTGCGGCGGTGTTTCGCGCGCCGGTCGCGGCCGCTTCGGGCTCGGCGGGCGCCTCGCCGTGAAGCCCGCCGGACATCGCGTACTCCTCCTCGGGCGAGAGCACGAGGTGGTGGCGGCCGTAGAGGGCGAACGCGACGAAGATCACGACGTAGACCACGATGATCGCGGCGATGGCCGGGAGGTAGGCGGGGTTGAGGAGGAAGCCGACGAAGACCGCGGCCGAGATGATCGCGGCGGAGTACGCCCCGAAGAGGCCCCACGGCGACCGGTAGGGCCGCGCGGCGTTCGGGAAGCGCTTCCGCAGCACGATGAACGAGACCATCTGCAGGAAGTACGAGACTACGGCGCCCCAGCAGGCGATGTTCAGCACGATCGCGCCGGCGGGGCTCGACGACCCGCCCATCGCGTCGACGACGACGAGCGCGACGAACCCGATGACGGCGCCGAACACGAGGGCCGCCCACGGCGTCTGCCGCCTGCCCGTCACCGAGAGGACCTTCGGGTAGTAGCCGGCACGCGAGAGCGAGTACATGTTGCGGCCGTACGCGAACATGATCCCCATGAGCGACGCGAGGAGGCCGATGAGGGCGAGGAGCGCCAGGACGGCGGCGGCCTGATCACCCACCATCGCGCGGAAGCCGTCGAGCAGCGGCTCCTCGGAGACGCCGGTCGCGTCGGCGCCGAGGACGCCCGTGTTGAAGATCAGGACGATGAGGCCCGTCACGATGAGCGTCCCGCGGGCCCAGAGGCCGGCGCGCGGGATGTCGCGCTCGGGCGCGTGCGCCTCCTCGGCCGCGAGGGGGAGCTCCTCGATGCCGAGGAAGAACCACATCGCGAAGGGCAGCGCGAACAGGACGGGCATGATCCCCTCGGGCAGGAAGGTCGACGCGCCGACGGCGTCGGCGTTCGGGACCATGTCCCACAGCGCGTCCCACGAGAACGCGCCGGTCAGGAGCGTCATGACGCCGAAGACGACGAGGATGCCGATCGAGATGATCGAGACGACGATCGCGAAGCCGAACGACACGTTCGCGCCCGCCGCGTTGAGCGCCACGAACACGGCGTAGAGGAGGGCCCACCACACGGGGCCCGGGAGGCTGATGCCGAGGAGCTCGCTCGTCACGGCGTCGGCGTAGCTCGCCGAGAAGTACACGACGACGGCGGTCGTCGCGACGTACTCGATCGTCTCGGCGAGGCCCGTCGCGAGGCCGCCCCACGGGCCCATCGCGGATCGCGCGAACGAGTACGCGCCTCCCGTGTGCGGCATCGCGGCGGCCATCTCGCCGATCGAGAAGGTGAGGCCGTAGTACATGACGGTCAGGACGACGAAGGCGATGAGCATGCCGCCGAAGCCCGCGAAGTCGATGCCGAAGGTCCACCCCGAGAAGTCGCCCGAGATCACGGCCGCGACGGCGAGGGCCCAGAGCCCCCACACCCCGGCGCTGCGCTTGAGGCGGCGCTTCTCGAAGTACCCGTCGTCTGCCCGGGTGTAGGTCACGCCGGCTTTCCTGGATTCGGACATGGGATCCCCTTCGGGTCGAGCTGATCGTTGTCGAGAGCGTTCGGCCCGTCCGCGTGGGTCCGGGGCTCCCCTCAGAATCCCGCCGGCGCCGGACACCGCGCCATCCCCGGGTGTGAAGCGTCTGTTACACCGCGGCCCCGCACGTAAATGGCGTGTGAATCAGCGCCGCGGGAGGCGCTTCCAGCTCGCCCCGACGCGGCGCATCGATATGCGCGTGCGGTCGGCGCGGAAGACGTCGTCCGACGCCTCGATCGGCCGACCGGCGGCGTCGAAGGAGACGCGTCGCAGCGCCAGGAGCGCGTCGCCCGCCGCGATCCCGAGCACGCCCGCCTGCTCGGCCGACGCGGCGACGACGTCGATCGTCTCGTCGGCGTGGGAGAGCTCGATGCCGTACCGCTCGCGGATCAGCTCGTACACGCTGCCCGTCAGGTCGAGCCGCTGGATCCCGGGCAGGCGGTCGCACGGAAGCGTCATCCGGTCGATCGAGAGGGGAGCGTCGTCGGCGTCGCGCCGCCTCACGAGCCGGAAGACGTGCGCGTCGGGCCCGAGCGCGAGCCGGCGCCTCTCCCCCGGCGTCGCGATGCCGATCTCGGAGTGCAGCACGACCGTCCCGGGCCGGTGTCCCTGCTGCTGGAGCATGCGGGGCACGCCCTCGATCGTGTTGAGGTGGCGGTCGATCTTTCCGTCGTCGACGAAGACCCCGCCCGCGCGCCCCATCGCGCGGCGCACCTCGCCGCGGCGCTCGAGCGCCTCGAGCGCGTGCCGCAGCGCCGAGCGCGGGACGCCGAGCGCCTCGCTCAGCCCGCGCTCGCTCCCGAGCCGCTCGCCGGGCGCGAACCCGTCGCGCCGGATGATCCAGCGCACCCGCTCGGCGAGCTCGTCGCGGTCCGCCTGCGACGGATCCCCGCCCATGGCCCGATCACGCGCCGAGCGCCGTGAGCGACGCGTCGAGCGCCTCGACGAAGCGCGGGATGTCGCCCTCGGCGAAGGCGAGCGGAGGGCGCAGCTTGAGGACGCTGTTGGTCGGGCCGCACACGCTCGTGAGGACGCGCCGCTCCCGCAGCTCCTCGAGCACGGCGAGGGCGAGATCCGTCGCGGGCTCCTTCGCCCGGCGGTCGGTCACGAGCTCGAGCCCCGTGTACAGCCCCGCGCCGCGCACGTCGCCGATCGCGTCGTGCCGCCCCGCGAGCTCCCGCAGCGCCGCGCGGAACGCGTCGCCCGTCACGCGCGCGTGCTCCTGCAGCCCCTCCGAGCGGATCGTGTCGAGCACCGCCTGCGCCGCCGCCATCGCGACGGGGTTGCCGCCGAAGGTGTTGAAGTAGGGGCGCGCCGACGCGAAGGCCGCGAGCACGTCGGACCGCGCCGCCATGCCCGCGACGGGGAACCCGTTGCCCATCGGCTTGCCCATCGTCACGAGGTCGGGCACGACGCCGTGGCGCTCGAAGCCCCAGAACGCGTCGCCCGTGCGGCCGAAGCCGGGCTGCACCTCGTCGGCGATGATCACGCCGCCGCGTGCGTGCACGAGTTCGAGGGCCGCCGTGATGAAGCCGGGGCCGCCCGTGTAGATCCCGTCGGACGAGAACGAGGTGTCGAGGATGATCCCGGCGAGGCCGTCGCCCGAGGCCTCGATCTCGTCGATCGCGTGCGCGACCCGGGCGAGGAACGCCGCGCCCGCCTCGGCGACCGAGGCGTGCCGATAGGTGTCGGGCGGATCGATGACCCGCAGGGCCGGATCCATCCGCTCGGCCCCGGCGAGCGAGGGCGAGTGCGCCGAGACGAGGGCCGTGTTGCCGTGATACGCCTCGCTCGTCGCGATGTACGCGAGCCCGCCCGTGTGCTCGCGGCCGACGCGCAGCGCGAGGTCGTTCGCCTCGGATCCCGTGCACACGAACATGACCTGGTCGAGCGCGGCGGGCATCGTCGAGAGCAGGTCGTCCGCGTAGTCGACGATGTTCTCGTGCAGGTAGCGCGTGTGGGTGTTGAGCGCGCTCATCTGCCGCGTGACGGCGTCGACGACGGCGGGGTGCGCGTGGCCCAGCGAGGCGACGTTGTTGTACAGGTCGAGATAGTCGCGGCCGTCGGCGTCCTCGATGTGCGCCCCGCTCCCGCGGACGAGCTCGACGGGGCGCTGGTAGAAGAGCCGGTACGCGGGGCCGAGCGCGCGCGTCCGCCGCGCGACGAGCTCCCGTTCGCGCGGGGCGAGGGCCTCGGCGCTCGCGGCCGAGAAGCTGTTGCCGTCGAGGATCGAGGCGCCGCCCGTGCCCCGCCGCGTCGTGGTGCTCTCGCTCAGGGTCATCGGGGGCTCCTTCGTGGCTCGCGCGCCTCCCGGCGCGCTCGTCGGGCGTCGTCTCCCGCCAGTGAACACGACGCCGCGGGCCGCCCGCGTTTCCGTCGTGCAACGGTCTGGCCCCGTGTGTGAATGGCGTGTGAAACCTCGCCCGCCGGGGGCGTGCGCGCCCCTCCCGCGCGGCTAGCGTCCTGCCCATGATCCCCGCTGTCGGCACGCCTCAGGCCGAGGCCGTCTCCGCCCTCTCGTCGTTCGACGGCCTCGCCCGCGGCGACGCCGCGCCCGCGTGGATCCGCGACGGCGTCGTGGGCGCGTGGGGCCTCGATCCCGGCGCCGAGGTCGCCCTCGTCGTGCTGAGCGAGAACGTCACCTTCGCGGTGCGGATCGGCGGATCCGCCCGGATGATCGTGCGCCTCGGCCGGCCCGGATACGCGGCGACGACCGACCACATCCGCAGCGAGCTGGTGTGGGTCGACGCGCTGCGCCGCGACATCGGGGCCCCGACGCCCGCGCCGATCCGCGGGGCCGACGGCGACCTCGTCCAGCTCCTGGGCGACCCCGACGGCCGCGACTGGACGGCCGTCGCGTTCGACTTCGTCGCGGGTTCGGCCCTCGAGGACCGCCCCGACGTCGCGGCGCACTTCCGCGAGATCGGCGCGCTCACGGCGCGGCTGCACGAGCACGCGCGCGCGTGGCGCCCGCCCGCCGGGTTCACGCGCTTCGCGTGGGCGACGTCCGACATGGTCGGCCCGTCGGCGCGCTGGGGCGACTGGTCGCGTGCGCCGCTCGCAGGTCCCGACGCCGCGCTGCTCGGCCGCGCGCAGCTGCGCGCGCTCGAGGCGCTCGACGCGGCGGGGATCTCGGCCCGCGACGCCCGCCACTGGGGCCTCATCCATGCCGACCTGCGGCCGTCGAACGTCATGTCCGACGGGTCGCGGATGTCGATCATCGACTTCGACGACTGCGGCTACGGGTTCTATCTCTACGACTTCGCCGCGGCGCTGACGTTCTACGAGCACCGCCCCGAGGCCGCGGGGATGGCGGCCGACTGGCTCGGCGGGTACCGCGAGGTCCGTGCCCTCGGCGCCGACGAGATCGCGAGGGCCGCGGCTCTGTCGATGCTGCGGCGGCTCACGATGCTCGGCTGGCAGACGACGCACCGATCCGACGCCCTGCCGCCGGATCTCTGGGACGAGAACCAGCCCGGCACCGTCGAGGTCGCGGCGCGCTACCTCGAGGATCCGCTCTGGCTCGTGCGGGGGTGAGGGATCAGGCGGGCGCGTGGCTTCATCAGGTCTTCGCCGAACGTCCACCGAGTGAGGGTCCTCGTCGATCGCGGTCAGGTGCGCACACGCGAGTACGGCCTTCGTCATGAAAGCGGTCAGGCCTGCCTATCGCATCGGCGCCGCGTCGGATCCCTTGCGCGCTGATCGGGGGGGGCACAGCTACCTCTCTGCGAGATTGTCCGCCTCTCACACGGAGCACATGACAACGCCGCTGCGCGCCGTGACCGACACGCACCTTACACTCACGACACACACAAATCACACACCGCAAGGACGCATTCCGCCCCACAAATCCCCACTAGTCTCGAATTGGTGGTACGGTTCGACACATGGAACCCACCGAGCGCGTAATTCGAGTCGATGACCTGGAACAACAGCGGAATCACCTCGAGGCGGAGATGGCAACCCTCGAGTCTCAACTCAATGCCCATCGTGCTCGGCACTCACAGATCTCCAAAGTCCTCGAGGCGCTTGCGAGCCTCGGCATGCAGAGCAACTCCTCTCCAGCAGACGGTCAGAAGCCGGACGAGCCGCTTCGGGCCGGACGCGGCATTCGCACCGTGGACATGGTCGTAACGTTGGTGCGTGACGCACCTCACGGCCTGACCCGCGAAGAGATCCATACCTCGTTCGTCAAGCGGTGGGGCGACTCATGGTGGGAGAACCCACGAAATGCCCTCAACACTGCGATCGGACGTGCGTTGACGCGCGGGCTCATCACCAAGCGTGGCGAGAGACTTCACGCCCAATGATGTTGTCGAGTCACGACGGAACAGCGTGGTTCATCGACGAAACGAAGGCGCGTGGCTATCACGTCGTGGCGACGATGGTCCGTCCGGAAGACGCTGAACACGTACGAAAGAGCATGCGCGCACTCGTGCGAAGCGGCCAGCGACGACTACATTTCAAGGCCGAGAGCCCGGCCTCGCGCCGAAAGCTCATGGCGGAGATTCGCAGGCTGCCGGTCGCCGCTCTGGTGTATTCCGTCCATGGGGAGAAGGACGCGACCGCTCGGCGCATGTGCCTGCAGGCATTGATTGAGGACGCCCAGACACACCACGTCAGGGCTGTTTCGCTCGAACGTGATGAGTCTCTCATGGCCGCAGACCGGCGCATTTTACGCGATGCTCTGGACAGGATCGACTACCGCGAGAGCCTGCGCTATGAACACCTGTCGCCGTATGAAGAACCACTGCTGTGGATCAGCGATGCAGTTGCGTGGTGTGTACAAGCGGGTACCACTTGGCGTGCAGCAGCCAGTCCGCTCATCACGAAAAGCCGTCAGCTGAGGTAGTCAGAAAAGGCGCAGGCCCGGCTCGTCGTACCGTCCGGAAGACTGCCAGGCCTACTTCGCAGGGCTAATGCCCCTTGCTTCCTCGAGGATAGCATCGATCCCCACGCGTGAACGAAAAAACGCGGCTCAGGCGGGCGCGTGGAACAGCGTGTGCACGTCGCCCGCGTGGGCGCGCCCGTCGAGGCCGTCGAGCTCGAGGATCGCCGCGGCGCCGACCGTCTCGGCGCCGAGCTTCTCGATGATCTCGCGCGCGGCCGCGATCGTGCCGCCCGTCGCGAGGACGTCGTCGACGAGCAGGACGCGCTCGCCCGGCTCGAGCACGCCGGGCGCCTCGATCGTCGCGGTGCCGTACTCGAGCGCATACGAGACGGCGGCCGCGGGTTCGGGCAGTTTGCCGGCCTTGCGGATCGGCAGGACGCCGACGCCCGTCGCGGCGGCGATGAACCCCGCGAGGAGGAAGCCGCGCGCCTCGATGCCGCCGACGATGTCGAAGGATCCGGCGAAGGGGCGGACGAGCTCGTCGCACGCGGCGCGCAGCGCCTCGGCGTCGGCGAGCAGCGGCGAGATGTCGCGGAACATCACGCCTGGCTCGGGGTAGTCGGGGGTGACGCTGATGAGGGATTCGGCGCGCTGCAGGGCGGTTGTCACGGCCCCAGGGTATCCGGCCGCGCTGAGCCGCCGCCCGGCCGCCGGGGCGATCCCGATGCTCCGGCTGTGGCACGGCTGTGACGCGGCGCCCGGATCGTAGAGTTGGCGCATGACCGCTCGACTGCAGGCCGACGCCGATCCCCAGCGCTGGGTCTCGATCACGGGCCGCGGGCTGCGCGGCGCCGGCGCGAGGCGCGCGGCCGTGGACACGCTCGTGCAGAGCGCAGGCGTCGTGCCGGGGCAGCCGGGATCAGGCGTCCTGGGCTTCCTCGCGGGCCGCATGATCCGCGCGGGCCTGCGATCCGACGACGGCATGACGCTCGCGTGGGCGGCGAAGGGCGACCCCGGTGCGCTCACCGTGATGGCGCAGGCCCAGGTGCTCACGCAGCAGCTGCGGGCGGCCCGCGCCATGATGCCGATGGAGTTCGACGACACCGAGGATTTCTCGAACCCGTACCTCGGCGCCGGGGAGAAGCTCGTCATGAGCATGCCGCCGCAGGGCCGCGCCCCCTTCGCGACCTACACCTGGGACACGGGGACGCACCTCATCACGCTCCAGGCCGTCGCGGGGGATCCCGAGCGCTTCGGCACCTTCGCGGAGGACCTCGACCACCTCGCGCGCTCGCTGCGCTTCGCCGACGACGTCGAGCTCGGCGAGTCGAACGTCCTGCGCCTGCCGCCCGCGTAGGCCGTCACGGGGCGTCACGAACGCCTCGGCGGGTGCGCGCGCGACGTAGCGTCGCAGCATGTCCGCAGCCCTCGCGGGAGCCGTCGTGCTCGCCGTCCTCGCCGTCGCCGCCGCGATCGGCGCCCTGCTGCGTCGCCGCGACGGCCGCGCCCGCGCGACCCGCGCGCGGTCCGTGGCGCCCGCCGACATCGGCGAGGCGGCCGGCGCGTTCGGCACACGCGCGACGCTCGTGCAGTTCAGCACCGAGATGTGCTCGCGCTGCCCCGCGGCACGGCGGGTCCTCGCGGGCGTCGCCGCCGAGGTCGACGGCGTCGCGCACGTCGACGTCGACCTGACCCACCGCCCCGACATCGCGCGCGCCTTCGAGGTGCTGCAGACGCCGACGACCCTCGTGCTCGACGCGGCCGGCGTCGCGCGCACCCGGATCGGCGGCGCCCCGCGGCGCGAGGACGTCATCGCGGCACTCGACACGCTGGAGCACTCGCATGCCTGATCCCGGAATCGACCCGCGCGGCCCGCGCTTCGCGGCCGGCATCACGACGGTCATCCTCGCCGCCGCGCTCTTCCTTGCGCTCGGCGGCGTGGCCACGGGGCCGCTCGGATCCGCGACGCTCGCGGAGCGCGCGTCCGACCCCGGCTTCGTCGTGCTCGCCGTCGCCGCCGCGCTGTTCCTGTGGGGCGTGGCCTGGCCGCGCACGGCGCCGTGGGGCGTCGTCTACCGCCGCGCCGTCGCGCCGCGGCTCGCCCCGCCCGCCGAGCGGGAGGATCCGCGACCCCCGCGCTTCGCCCAGGGCGTGGGCCTCGTCGTCACGGCGGCCGGCGTCCTCCTGCACCTCGTCGGCGTGCCCTGGGCGCTGCCCGTCGCGGCGGCCGCGGCGCTCGTCGCCGCCTTCCTCAACGCGGCGTTCGGCGTGTGCCTCGGGTGCATGCTCTACCTGGGCCTCGCGCGGCTGCGCGCCGCCTGATCACGCCGGCGCGAACCGCAGTCGGTCAACGGCAGCAGCCGAGGCCTCATGGTCTGTCGCCGCGGTGAGTCACCACGGACGAGATCGCTCTCGAGCGCGGCGTTTGCGGAGAACGCGAGCGCGCCGACTGCTTGGGCGGCTTCGGTGGCGAAGCACTCGGGCAGCCGTTGAAGCGCCCCTCGCGGTGATCAGACCGACGTTACGAGCTCGATCGCTCCGTGTCCCGCCCGCGCCTGCGGAGCACGATCACAGCCAGCACAGCGACGCAGACGAGCACCGCATATGTTGCGCTTTCCAGACCGAACTTCCTCAGCAATCCCACGATTCCGGGACCGACGGGCGGCCCCGACGACCCGTCGTCAGCCGCATATTCAAGTAGGACCCCGACGACCGCAGCACTCAGTACCGAGGCCCCGAAGCCGACGACAAATCCACCTCCCAGAGAACGCCGCCATCCCATCGCAATTCCGAAGAGCGAGACGATGACAACTGCTGAGGCCAAACCAATACACGCGGTCTGAAGAATCGGCACTCCCGGAGCGGCGATCTCTACGACATCATTTGACCAGAAGTCGAAGATCGCACCGCTTTCAACCCCCAAGGACTGCACAGCCAGCAGAGAAATGAGAAAAGCGTAGAGAACCCCGGACAGAAACCCTCCGGCGACCGAAACGACGAGTCTCATCAACGCAGACCCCGCGCCGCAGGCGCCGCGACACCCGAATCCAAGAGTCCCGCAACCACGGGGGCGGAAGTGATCCCGGATCGCCTCGTCACGTCATTCATGATGCAATCTCCAACCGGTTATGTATCGTCAGTTCGTCATGTCCCAGCAGGTCAGTTCGAGGTATACCGCATTGCTTCCAGCCCATGGCCGCCCCAGAGGAAATTCTGCGTGGCGTTACGAGAACTCTCCTGAACCAATTTGATCGATCCCGCACTGGCGGCTCTGCTCGACAGCGACCGCCGTAAGCTCCGAGGACTTCTTCATGCCCTCGACTCCGCACCAATATCTCTATTTCCGCGACCACCTGCCCGGAGAAACGTACTGCGAGCTGCAATCTGGAGTCAAGCTTCCCCTCAGAGCATTCCGGACTCGACAGGATGAAGCGAACGCTCGTCGGCACAGCGTTGCGAGCGATCGCGGCGGCGTACCCCCGCGTTTCGCCTCGCGCGGCTGCGCGCCGCCCGATCAGGCCGGCGCGAACCACACCGTCGCGAGCGGCGGCAGCGTCACGTCGGCGTAGGCCGGGAAGCCGTACCACTCGCCCGCGACCGCCTCGACGGATCCCTGGTTGCCGACGCCGGATCCGCCGTAGTCGCCCGCGTCGGTGTTCACGACCTCGCGCCAGGTGCCCGCGTGCGGGAAGCCGATCCGATACCCGTGATGCGGCACCGCCGCGAAGTTCGACGCGCTCACGAGGCTCGTGTCCCCGTCGGTGCGGACGAACGCGAACACGTTGTGCTCGGCGTCGTCGGGGTCGACCCAGCGGAACGACGACGGGGTGTCGTCGGCCCGCCAGATCGCGGGCGCCGCGCGGTAGGAGCGGTTGAGGTCGCGCAGCAGCGCGTGCACGCCGCGGTGGTCGGCGAGGTCGAGGAGCCACCACTCGAGCTCGCGCGACTCGGCCCACTCGCCCTCCTGCGCGAACTCACCTCCCATGAACAGGAGGTTCTTGCCGGGGTGCGCCCACATGAAGCCGTACAGCGCGCGCAGCGTCGCGAGCTGCCGCCAGCGGTCGCCAGGGATCTTCTGCACGAGCGAGCCCTTGCCGTGCACGACCTCGTCGTGCGAGAGAGGCAGGATGAAGTTCTCGCTCCACGCGTAGGCCGTCGCGAACGACATCTCCCCGTGGTGGTAGGCCCGGTGGGCGGGGTCGCGCGAGACGTACTCGAGCGTGTCGTGCATCCAGCCCATGTTCCACTTGAAGCCGAAGCCGAGGCCGCCCGACGAGGTCGGCCGCGTGACGCCCGGCCACGACGTCGACTCCTCGGCGATCATCGTGATCCCCGGCACGCGCCGGTACGCCGTCGCGTCGACCTCCTGGAGCAGCGCGATCGCCTCGAGGTTCTCGCGCCCGCCGTGCACGTTGGGGGTCCACTCCCCCGCCTCGCGCGAGTAGTCGAGGTAGAGCATCGAGGCGACGCCGTCGACGCGCAGGCCGTCGGCGTGGAACTCCTCGAGCCAGAACAGCGCGTTCGCGACGAGGAAGTTGCGCACCTCGGGGCGCCCGAAGTCGAAGATGAACGAGCCCCAGTCGCGGTGCCAGCCGCGCTGCGGATCCGGGTGCTCGTACAGGGGCGTCCCGTCGAAGAGCGACAGCGCCCACTCGTCGGTCGCGAAGTGGCCGGGCACCCAGTCGAGGATCACGCCGATCCCCTCGCGGTGCAGGCGGTCGATGACGAGGCGCAGGCCGTCGGGATCCCCGAACCGGCTGTCAGCCGCGTAGTAGCCCGTGACGTGGTAACCCCACGAGCCGCCGAAGGGGTGCTGCATGACGGGCATGAACTCGACGTGCGTGAACCCGAGGTCGCGCACGTAGGCGACGATCTCGTCGGCGAGCTGCGCGTATCCGCGGCCCTGCCGCCAGGATCCGAGGTGCACCTCGTACACCGACATCGGCTGATCGACGTGGCCCTTCGCGGCGCGCTCCGCGAGCCACGCGTCGTCGCCCCACGCGTACGACGAGTCGAAGACGCGGCTGGCGCTCGCGGGCGGCACTTCGGCCCAGCGGGCGAGCGGATCGGCCTTCTCGCGCCACGCCCCGCCCGTCTGGAGGACGTCGTACTTGTACCGCACCCCGTGTCCGATCCCGGGGACGAAGAGCTCCCACACCCCCGAGGTGCCGAGCCGGCGCATGGGGTGCTCGCGGCTGTCCCACTCGGACGCCTCGCTCTTGAGGCGCACGCCCCGGGCGTTCGGCGCCCACACCGCGAACGCCGTGCCCGTCACGGCCGGGGCCGCCCCGACGGCGGGGTACGTGATGACGCGGGATCCGAGCACCGTCCAGAGCTGCTCGTGGCGCCCCTCGCCGATGAGGTGCAGGTCGACGTCGCCGAGCGTCGGCAGGAAGCGGTACGGGTCGTCGGCGAGGTGCTCGGCGCCGTCGTCGTAGGTCGTGACGACCTCGTACGCCGGAACGTCCGCCGTCTCGACGACGGCGGCCCAGACGCCCTCGGCCACGTGCTCCGCGGGGGCGTCGCGCCACGTCTCGCCGTCGAGCCAGCGCACCGTGACCGTGCGGGCGAGGGGCCGCAGGACGCGCACCGTGACGGCGCCCGCGTGCGGGTGCGGCCCGAGGACGGCGTGCGGATCGCCGTGCTCGCCCGCCGCGATCAGGGCGAGGGCGCGGGGGTCGACGGGCTGGGCGGGTGTCACGGGGTCTCCTCCCGGGGCGAGCCGATGCGGGCGACGGCGGCGAGCGGGATCCCGACCCAGGTGGGCCGGTTGCGCGCCTCGTAGACCGCCTCGTAGGCGGCCTTGTCGGCGAGGTAGGCGGCGAGCAGCGCGCTGCTCCCGTCCGAACCGCTCTCCTCCTCGTACGCCGAGACGAAGGCGCGCTCGGCTGCGAGCGACCAGGCGAGCGAGCGCTCGTCGTCGCCCGTGGATCCGCTCATGCGCACGACGGCGGGGGCGTAGTCGAACGAGCGGATCATGCCCGCGACGTCGCGCCACGGCGAGTCGGGCTCGCGGCGCTCGGCGAGGGTCTTCGCGGGCTCGCCCTCGAAGTCGACGATCGTCCAGCCCGCGGCCGTGCGCAGCGCCTGGCCCAGGTGCAGATCCCCGTGGATCCGCTGCACCGGGATCTCGCCGAGCCCCGCGACGGCGTCGTAGACGGCGCGGAGGCGCGGCGCGTGGGCGTCGAGCTCGGGGACCGCGAGGATCGCGCGGTCGAGCCGGTCGCGCATCGCCGCGGCGAGCGCGTGCGCGTCGCGCGTCGCCGTGCCGAAGGCGTCGGCGAGGAGCAGGTGGATCCGCGCCAGCGCCCGCCCGAGCCCCGCGGCCTCGCCCGCGTAGGTCGCGGCGTCGGGCTCCGCGGCGGCGAACGACGCCCGCACGTCGGCGAGCGCCATGTCGAAGCCGTCGCTCGCCGTCGCGAGGAACTCCTGCAGCATGCCGAGCTGCAGCCCTCCCGCCTCGACCCAGCCGTACAGCTCGGCGACGTCGCCGCTGCCCGCCTCGGTGAGGACGCGGTGCACCTCGATGTCGGGGTTCGCCCCGGGCTCGACGCGGCGGAAGAGCTTGAGCAGCGCGTGGTCGCCGAAGCGGATCGACGTGTTCGACTGCTCGCCTGTGAGCGGCGACGACGGCCAGGACGGGTCGATCGCGGATCCCGGCGCCGAGGTGCGGTGGATCTCCGCGCCCCCGAGCGAGGTCGGCGCCCCGGGGGCCGCGTCGGCGAACCCCGCGAGGAGCGCCCCCATCGCCTCGCGGTCGTGCGCCGCGTCGTACGCCCACGCGTCGCCGTCGCGCCCGATGAAGGCGTGCGCGAGGTGCTCCGACGGCGCGGCGTGGAGCGAGACGGGCACCTGATAGGTCTCGGATCCGCCGCCCTCGTACGCGACCGTCACGAGCAGGATCCGCAGCTCGACCTCGCCGGGGCGCGGCGCGCTCCCCGGCTCGAGGCCAGGCGCCGTCGCGACCGCGAACTCCCTCCCCTTGCCCGCGAACCAGCGGGTGCGCGGGAGGTAGGCCTCGAGGTCGGCGGCGGCGATCACAGGACGCCGCCCTCCGCGGGGGCCGCCGGCTGCTGCAGGCGGAACCAGAAGAAGCCGTACCCGCCGAGCGTCAGGAGGTAGGGCAGCTCGCCGATCCGCGGGAACGGGACGCCGCCGAGCACCTCGACCGGGACGAGGCCTTCGAAGCGGCTGAGGTCGAGCTCGACGGGCTGCGGGAACTGCGAGAGGTTGTTGACGCACACGATGACCTCGGTCGTGCCGTCGGCCGACGCGTGCTCGCGCGTGAACGACAGGACGGAGGGGTTGGATCCCCCGAGGTCGCCGAAGCCGCCGAGGCCGAACGCGGGGTACCGGCGGCGGGCCGCGAGGAGCGCGCGGGTCCAGTTGAGGAGGCTCGAGCGGTCCTCCTGCTGCGCCTCGACGTTGACCGCCTGGTGCCCGTAGATCGCGTCCTGCACGATCGGCAGCGCGAGCTTGCCGGGGTTCGCGGTCGAGAAGCCCGCGTTGCGGTCGCCCGACCACTGCATCGGCGTGCGCACGCCGTCGCGGTCGCCGAGCCAGATGTTGTCGCCCATGCCGATCTCGTCGCCGTAGTACAGGACGGGCGCGCCGGGAAGCGAGAGGAGGAGCGCCGTGAAGAGCTCGATCCGATCGATGTCGTTGTCGAGGAGCGGCGCGAGGCGGCGGCGGATCCCGATGTTCGCCTTCATGCGCGGGTCGGCGGCGTACTCCCGCCACATGTAGTCGCGGTCCTCCTCCGTGACCATCTCGAGGGTCAGCTCGTCGTGGTTGCGGAGGAAGATCCCCCACTGCGCCCCGGAGGGGATCGCGGGCGTGCGGGCCAGGATCTCGGTCACGGGGAAGCGCGACTCGCGCCGCACCGCCATGAAGATCCGCGGCATCACGGGGAAGTGGAAGCACATGTGGCACTCGTCGCCGCCCGTGTCGGGATCCCCGAAGTAGTCGACGACGTCCTCGGGCCACTGGTTCGCCTCGGCGAGCAGCACCCGGCCGGGGTACTCGGCGTCGACCATCCGGCGCACCTTCTTGAGGAAGTCGTGCGTCTCGGGCAGGTTCTCGCCGTTCGTGCCGTCGCGCTCGTACAGGTACGGCACGGCGTCGAGGCGAAACCCGTCGACGCCTCTGTCGAGCCACACCCGCATGGCGTCGAACATCGCCTCGTGCACGGCGGGCTCGTCGTAGTTGAGGTCGGGCTGGTGGTGGAAGAAGCGGTGCCAGAAGTACTGGCCGCGCACGGGATCCCACGTCCAGTTGCTCGGCTCGCTGTCGACGAAGATGATCCGG
Organism: Microbacterium indicum DSM 19969; assembly: GCF_000422385.1. GTDB lineage: Bacteria > Actinomycetota > Actinomycetes > Actinomycetales > Microbacteriaceae > Microbacterium > Microbacterium indicum. The sequence continues at coordinate 191,692 of NZ_AULR01000003.1, read as the reverse complement.
GCGTCGGCGTAGCGCTGGTCGTCGTCGCTCCACACGTAGAAGTTGCCGTACGGCCCGTCGGGATCGCGCCGCGACTCCTGGAACCACGGGTGCTGGTCGCTCGTGTGGTTGACGACGAAGTCGATGATGACGCGCATGCCGCGGTCGTGCGCCTCGTCGACGAAGCGCTCGAAGTCGGCGATCGTGCCGGCGTCGGGGTGCACGCCCGTCATGTCGGACACGTCGTAGCCGCCGTCGCGCAGCGGCGACGGGAAGAACGGCGGCAGCCAGAGGCAGTCGACGCCGAGCCACTGCAGGTAGTCGAGCTTCGCCGTGAGGCCCCGGAAGTCGCCCTGCCCGTCGCCGTCGCCGTCGTGGAACGAGCGGACGAGCACCTCGTAGAACACCGCGGTCTTGAACCACTCGGGCTCGATGAGGGCGCCGGGGCTGTCGGGGAACTGGTCCTCGGTGATGACGGGGATCGCCGACGTCAGGGGCGCCGATTCGCTCGTCATCGCGCACCCCGCACCGTGAGGACGTGCGCGACCTGGGATCCGGGGTCGAGCGAGACGTGGTTGTGCTCGCCCCACCACCACGTCTCGCCCGTGAGCTGCTCGCGCACCGCGAAGCGCTCGCCGAGGCCCAGGGCGCGCCAGTCGAGGTGCACCGTCGTGTGGCGCTGGCCGCGCGGGTCGAGGTTCAGGACGACGATCACGGTGTCCTCGCCCTCGCCCTTCGTGAAGACGAGCACGTGGTCGTCGTCGGCCCAGTGCACGCGCAGGTTGCGCAGCCGCCGGAGCGCCGGGTGCTCGCGGCGGATCTCGTTGAGCCGCGCGATGTACGGCGCGATCGACGGGGATCCCTCCCAGTCGCGCACGCGGATCTGGTACTTCTCGCTGTCGAGGTACTCCTCGGATCCGGGCCGCACCGGCACGTGCTCCATGAGCTCGAAGCCCGCGTACATGCCCCAGGTCGGCGAGCCGAGCGCCGCGAGGGTCGCGCGGATCCGGAACGCCGCGGGACCGCCCGTCTGCAGGAACTCGTGGAGGATGTCGGGGGTGTTGGGCCAGAACGCGGGGCGCATCGTGTGGTCGGTCTCGGAGGAGACCTCGCGCAGGTAGTCCTCGATCTCGCCCTTCGCGGTGCGCCAGGCGAAGTACGTGTACGACTGGTGGAAGCCGACCGCGCCGAGGCCGCGCATCATCGCGGGGCGCGTGAAGGCCTCGCTGAGGAAGAGGACGTCGGGATCCGTCGCCCTGATCGCCCCGAGCAGCCGCTCCCAGAACGCGAGCGGCTTCGTGTGGGGGTTGTCGACGCGGAAGATCCGCACGTCGTGCGCCATCCAGTGCCGGGCGACCCGCTCGACCTCGACGAAGATCCCCTCGGGATCGTTGTCGAAGTTGATGGGATAGATGTCCTGGTACTTCTTGGGCGGGTTCTCGGCGTAGGCGATCGAGCCGTCGGCGCGCGTCGTGAAGAACTCGGGGTGATCCGTCGCCCACGGGTGATCCGGCGAGGCCTGCAGCGCGAGGTCGAGCGCGACCTCGATCCCCCTCGCCGCCGCCGCCGCGACGAAGGCGTCGAAGTCGGCGAGCGTCCCGAGCTCGGGGTTCACGGCGTCGTGCCCGCCCGCCGCCGAGCCGATGGCCCACGGGGATCCGGGGTCGGTCGGCGAGGGGTCGAGCGAGTTGTTCGCGCCCTTGCGGTTCGTCGCGCCGATGGGGTGGATCGGCGGCAGGTAGAGCACGTCGAAGCCCATGTCGGCGACGCGGTCGAGGCTCGCGATCGCGGTGCGGAAGGTGCCGCTCACCGCGACGCCGCCCTCGATCCGCGCGCCCTCGCTCCGGGGGAAGAACTCGTACCAGGATCCGGCGAGCGCGCGCTCGCGGTCGGCGAAGAGCGGGAACGGGCCCGCGACCGTCTCGAGGTCGCGCAGCGGCTTCTCGCGCATGAGCGCCATGAGCTGGGGGCTCTCGAGGAACGCGAGGCGGCTCTCGACCGTGTGGGTCGGGCCCGTCGCGGCGTCGACGATGCGCGGGTCGGCGCCCCACCGGCCGAGGAGCAGCGCGCCCTCGGCGAACATGAGGTCGACGTCGACGCCCGCGCGGATCTTGACCGACGCGTCATGCTGCCAGGTGGCGAGCGCGTCGCTGAAGGCGCGGATCTCGAACGCCCACTCCCCCGGCTCGTCGGGCGCGACCCACGCCTCGTAGCGGTCGAGCCCCGGCGCGATCTCGCCCATGCGCACGGGGGCGCGGCGGGATCCGTCGGGGGCGATGAGCACGACCTCGGCGCCGAGCCTGTCGTGCCCCTCGCGGAACACCGTCGCCCGGACGGGCTGGGCCTCGCCGACCGCGGCCTTCGCGGGGAGCGCGCCGCCGTGGACGAGGGGGTGCACATCGACGACGGGAATGCGACCGACCATGTCGCCAAATTAGTCCGCGCGCCCCCGCGCGGGAACCCCCGGAGCAGAGCTGTCGACAGGTGTTCACACGCCGGTTCGACGGCGGTGCTAGGACGAGGATCCCTCCCGCGCACAACCTCACAGATCTCGGCTTCCCGCACACGGGTCCGCCGGGATCATGTGCGGGTAGGCGAGATCTCCGAGGTACGGCGCGGGGCGAAGGCGAGGGGCTCCGCGCGGACGCGCGCGAGGGCCGCGTCGACCGCGCCCATCGCGACGATGTCGGGGCCGAGGGCGCTCGCGGCGAGCTCGGGGACGGGATCCTGGAACTCGGATCGCATGACCTCGCGCGCCCGCGCGAGGACGGGACCGAGGGCCGGCGCGATCGCGCCCGCGAACACGACGCGGTCGATGTCGAGGAGGCTCGAGAGGGCCTCGGCGACCCGGGCGACGCGATCGCCCAGGCGGTCGACGATCGCGAGGGCCGAGGGATCCCCCTCCGCCGCGGCCGCGAAGACGTCGACGCCGTCGCCGAGCTCCTCGCGCCCCCAGTCGCGGGCGAGCGCGCCGACGCCCTCGGCCGTCCCGACGCCCTCGACGATCCCGAGGAAGCGCATCTCGCCGACGCCGCCCCGGGATCCCCGCAGGAGGCGGCCGTCGAGGATCACGCCGGCGCCGAGCCGCTCGCCGGCCAGGACCGTCGCGACGCCGGCCTCGGACGGGTGCCCGCCGCGCGCCTGCTCGGCCACGGCCGCGAGGTTCGCGTCGTTCTCGACGACGACCTCGCACGGCAGCGCGCCCGCGAATCCGGGGTTCATCGTCGCCCAGTAGTCGTCCTCGCCGCGCGGCGAGAGGCCGCGCGCGTCGACGGGCGCGGGGACGGCGACGGCCGCGATGAGCGCGTCGCCCTCGGATCGCCCCGCGGCGGCGAGCGCCTCGCGCAGGAGCGACGCGGCGAGTGCGCGCCGCGCACCGGCCGCCCGGCGCCGCTGCGGCATGTCGGCGACGTCGTCGACGGGCGGCGCGTCGACCGCGAGCTGCGCCAGGACGCGCCCCCGCAGATCCGCGACGACCGCCGTGAAGTGGTGCTGCCCCGCGTCGAGCCCCGCGACGACGCCCGCCGCCTCACGCAGCCGGTACCGGCGGGCGGGCCGCCCCTTGCTCGTGAGGCCGGCCGCGCGGCTATCGGCGACCTCCTCGAGCCACCCGTCGGCGACGAGCCCGTCGCACACCCCGAGGACCGTCGGCCACGTGAGGCCCGTCGCCGACATCGCCTCGGCCGCGGCGAACTCGCCGACGCCGAGCGCGAAGCGCACGACGGCGCCCGCGTTGAGGCGTCGCAGCAGCTGCGGCGAACTCGCGCCACGGGGATCCATACCGAGAACGTACCCGGCCTTGACGCGCACCCCGTGCACCTGACAGAGTTCCAGCGTCATTAGATTCACGCTCTTAATCAATGCGCGGATCACACGGAAGGACAACGATGTCTGGAAGAAGAAGGCTGCGCCTCGTCGCAGCGGCGGCCGGGGCGGTGATCGTCGGGGCCGCGCTCACCGGATGCGGGGCGCAGGGGCCCGAGGAGATCCACTTCACGTTCAACAAGCGCGAGGCGATCGACTTCATGACGCAGGTCGTCGCCGACTACAACGCGTCGCAGGATCAGTACCGGGTCGAGATGGACACGTCGGGCGTCGACCCCATCGCCGCGAGCTTCGTGCGCGGAAACCCGCCCGACATCATGCTCTCGAACTACAACCACGAGGTCTCGCGCTTCGTCAGCCGCTGCGCGCTCGACGACCTCTCGGACACCGACGCGGCGGCTGAGATCCGACCCGACCTGCAGCCGCTCCTCGACCAGTACGGCGTCTGCGCGGGCACGACCCCCGCGCTCCCCTACTCGGTCATGGCGTCGTCGGTGATCTACAACAAGGACGTCTTCGCCGAGTACGGCCTCGAGGTCCCGACCACCTGGGACGAGCTGATCCAGGTCTGCGACACCCTCAAGGACGCGGGCGTCGCCCCGTTCTACGGGACCTTCGCCGACGCCTGGACCGTCAACCAGGGCTGGTTCGACTACGCGGCGGGCGGATCCCTCGACATGCTCGAGTTCTTCGACGGCCTCGCCGCCGAGGGCGACCAGGTGAACGCGTCGAGCGAGTACTCGTTCGAGAAGGACTTCGCGGAGCCGATGGAGAAGCTCCAGACCCTCGCCGCCGACTACACGCAGGACGGGGCGTCGAGCCGCGTCTACGACGCCGGGAACGTCGGCTTCGCCCAGGGCGACGGCGCGATGTACATGCAGGGGCCGTGGGCGTTCGGCGAGATCGCGAAGACGAACCCCGACGCGGACCTCGGCACGTTCCCGCTCCCGATGACCGACGACCCCGACGATCTCAAGGTGCGAGTGAACCTCGACCTCGCGGTCCTGATCCCGAAGGACGGTCAGCACAAGGACGGCGCGCGCGACTTCCTCGAGTACCTCTTCGAGCCCGACATCATCCAGGCGTACAACGAGTCGCAGCTCGGCTTCGTGCCGACGACCGACGGCGAGGCCCCGAGCGACCCGCGCGTCGAGGGGATGATCCCTTACTACGACTCCGGCGCCGTCTACCAGGGTCCCGGTGTGCTGATCCCCCGCACGATCCCCGCCGAGAACTACGCGCAGTCGATCGCTCTCGGCGCGAACGCGCAGAGCGTGCTCAGGACGCTCGACGCCGACTGGTCGCGCCTCGCCTTCCGCCAACCCGCCACGTCGACGGAGGACGCGGGATGAGCGCCGGGAACGCCGTGACGACCGGCGCGACCACGACCATCGTCACCCGCGGGAACCGCCGCGTGCGGCGCAACTCGAAGCGGGTCGAGCCGATCTACTACCTGTTCCTGCTGCCCTCGGTGATCCTCTTCACCCTGGCGATCACGGTCCCGGGCGTCATCGGCATCTTCTTCAGCTTCACGGACTCGATCGGCATCGGCGACTGGGAGTTCAACGGCCTGACGAACTACATCGCCGCGTTCAGCGACCCGGCGATCCTCTCGAGCTTCCTGTTCACCTTCGGCTTCGCCCTCGCGACCGTCGTCGTCGTGAATGTGATCTCGTTCCTCCTCGCCGTCGGGCTCACGTCGCGGATCCGGTTCAAGATGGGCCTCCGGGCGATCTTCGTGATCCCCATGGTCGTCTCGGGCCTGATCATCGCGTACGTCTTCCAGTTCCTGTTCCAGAACTCGCTCCCCGCGGCGGGCCAGGCGCTCGGCATCCCGTTCCTCAGCGAGTCGATCCTCGCGAACCCCGACCTCGCGTGGCTCGGCATCGTCATCGTGACAGCGTGGCAGGCGATCCCCGGCACCCTCCTCATCTACATCGCCGGGATCCTGTCGATCCCCGGCGACGTGTACGAGGCGGCGGCGATCGACGGCGCGTCGAAGCGGCAGCAGCTCGGCCGCATCACGCTCCCCCTCGTCGCGGGATACGTCGTGATCAACGTGATCCTGGGCTTCAAGAACTTCCTCAACGCCTACGACATCATCGTCGGCCTGACGGGAGGCGGCCCGGGCACGAGCACCCGCAGCATCGCGATGACGATCATCCGCGGGTTCCAGACGGGCGACTACGCCTACCAGATGGCGACGGCGACGCTGTTCTTCATCGTCACGATCGTCATCGCCGCGCTGCAGCTGTCGGTGACCCGAGGAAGGGCGAACGTCTGATGTCCACGACGACGCGAACCGAGACCATCCTGACCGCGGGCCGCCCGCGCCGCGCGCACCGCGAGCGCGTCAGCTGGCCGACGACGGTCATCCTCCTGCTCTGCGCCGTGACGGTCGTGCTGCCCCTGTACGTGACGATCTCGATGGCGTTCAAGACGTCGGGGCAGTCGGTCGACGGCAACGCGTTCTCGCTGCCGATGCCGTTCAGCATCACGGGCTTCGTCGAGGCGTGGCAGCTCACGAAGTTCCCCGTGGGCTTCGCGATGAGCCTCTTCGTCACGGCGGGCACCGTCGTGCTCACGATCATCCTCGCCTCGTGGGCGTCCTACGCGATCGTGCGCAACTGGGATCGCAAGCCGTTCCGCTGGTCGTTCTTCTACCTGCTCGGCGCGATGTTCATCCCCTTCCCGGTCGTCGCGCTCCCGCAGATCCAGCTGACGGGGCGCGTCGGCCTCGACAACCCCGTCGGCGTGATCCTGCTCGCGACGATGTTCCAGCTGAGCTTCAGCGTCCTGCTGTTCACGGCGTTCCTCCGCTCGATCCCCATCGAGCTCGAGGAAAGCGCCCGGATCGATGGGGCGACGACGTGGCAGACGTTCTGGCGCCTCGTGTTCCCGCTGCTCGCACCGATGAGCGCGACCGTCGGCATCTTCGCGTTCCTCTACGCGTGGAACGACTTCATGATGCCGTCGCTCATCATCTCCGACGCGAACCTGCAGACCCTGCCCGTGCGGCAGAACCTCTTCCAGACCCAGTTCTCGAGCGACTACAACGTGGCGTTCGCCTCGTACCTCATGGCGATGGCGCCCGCGATCATCGCCTACCTGTTCGCGCAGCGCTGGGTCATGGAGGGCGTCACGCAGGGCGCCGTCAAGGGCTGACAACCGAAACCCCACACAGAAAGAGACAGAGTTGACTTCTCTCACCGCACCGTCCGAGACCGGCCTGCTGCAGGGCGCCGACTGGTGGCGCCAGGCCGCGGTCTACCAGATCTATCCCCGATCCTTCGCCGACGCGAACGGCGACGGCATCGGCGACCTGACGGGCATCACCTCGCGGATCCCCTACCTCCAGGAGCTCGGCATCGACGCCGTCTGGCTCAGCCCGTTCTACCCATCGGCGCTCGCCGACGGCGGCTACGACGTCGCCGACTACCGCGACGTCGACCCGAAGATCGGCACGCTCGACGACTTCGACGAGATGTCGCGCGCCCTGCACGCGGCGGGGATCCGCCTCATCGTCGACATCGTGCCGAACCACTCGTCCGACCTGCATGCGTGGTTCCAGGAGGCGCTCGCCGCCCCCGCCGGCTCGCCCGCGCGCGACCGGTACGTCTTCCGCGACGGCCGCGGCGAGAACGGCGAGCTGCCGCCCGCCGACTGGGAGAGCGTCTTCGGCGGGCCCGCCTGGACGCGCACGCCCGACGGCCAGTGGTACCTGCACCTCTTCGCGAAGGAGCAGCCCGACTTCAACTGGCAGAACGAGGAGGTCCGCGAGGACTTCCGCCGCACGCTGCGCTTCTGGTCGGACCGCGGGGTCGACGGGTTCCGGATCGACGTCGCGCACGGGCTCGCGAAGGACCTGACGGACCCGCTGCCGAGCGCCGCCGAGATCGCCCGGATCACCGAGCCCGGGCGGAACCCGCTGTGGGACCGCGACGAGGTGCACGAGATCTACCAGGACTGGCGCCGCGTCTTCGACGAGTACGACCCGCCGCGCATCGCCGTCGCCGAGGCGTGGGTCGCGACGCCCCGCCGCCCCCGCTACGCGCGCGCAGACGGGCTCGGCCAGGCGTTCAACTTCGACCTGCTGCAGGCGCCGTTCGCGGCGGGCCCGTTCCGCGACATCGTCACCGAGAACCTCGCGCTCTCGGCCGAGTCAGAGTCGTCGACGACGTGGGTGTTCTCGAACCACGACCGCGTGCGCCACGCGACCCGCTACGGCCTGCCCCTCATCCTCGACGCCGCCGACTCGGGCGAGCAGACGCGCGACTGGCTGCTGCGCGGCGCCCCCGAGGCCGAGCTCGACCGCGACCTCGGGCTGCGCCGCGCGCGGGCCGCGACGCTCTTCGAGCTCGCGCTCCCGGGATCCGCGTACCTCTACCAGGGCGAGGAGCTCGGCCTGCACGAGGTCGGCGACATCGCCCCCGAGGCGCGCCAGGACCCGACGTTCTTCCACAGCCCCGGCGTCGACGTGGGCCGCGACGGCTGCCGCGTGCCGCTGCCGTGGACGCGCGAAGGAGCGTCGTTCGGGTTCGGATCCGGCGAGGCGCACCTGCCGCAGCCCGCGTGGTTCGGCGACGCGTCGGTCGAGGCCGAGGACGACGACGCATCGTCGACCCTGAACCTCTACCGCCGCGCGCTCGCGCTGCGCCACGAGCTGCAGACGGGCGAGGAGCTCGAGTGGATCGAGGCGCTCACGGGCGGCGACGTCCTCGCGTTCCGCCGCCCGAACGGGTGGACGTGCGTGACGAACTTCGGCGACGAGGCCGTCGCGCTCCCGGCCGGCGAGCTCCTGCTGGCGAGCGGCCCCGTCGACGACGAGCTGCCCGCGGCCACGACGGTCTGGCTGCGCTGACCGGCAGGAGGCGCCCCGGGACGGATCCGCGCGATCCGCCCGGGGCGCCTCCGCGTTCAGGCGCGCCTGACGTACCCGCCCGCCTCGAGGCCCGCCTCGATCTCGAAGCGGTTGCGGAGCGGATCGCGCCCCGCGAGCGCGTAGAGGAACGGCATGAGGATCCCGTGGCGGCGCCACTGGGCGACGTGCACGAGCTCGTGCTCGAGGACCGCCCGGCGCTCCGACGCGGCATGGGTCAGGTAGCACCGCCCCACGCACACGCCGCCGCGCGCGTGGGTCCACCGCGGCATCCCGCGGAAGATCACGAGCTCGCCGTACCGCTCGACGCGGCCGGTGCTCCAGAGGAAGCCCCACGCGGCGCCGAACGCCGTCGCGGCGCGGAAGCCGAGGGCCGCGCGCGCGGCCATCAGCCGGCTTCCCCCAGCGCGGCCGAGCGCGCGACGACGACGCACCGGGCCGCGAGCGGCAGCGCGGATCCCCCCGCCGCGCGAGTCCCCGCGGCGACGTCGGGGTCGGTCGACAGGACGACCTCGCCCTCGGCGATGACGTCGGTCGACGGGTTCGTGACCGTCACCGCGTGATCGGCGGCGTTGAACCAGATGACGAAGGAGTCGTCGATCACCTGCCGGCCCCGCGCGTCGGGCTCGCGCAGCGGGCCGCCCGACACGAACATGCCGAAGGTGCGCAGGGATCCGTCGCCCCAGTCCTCGTCGGTCATGACGCGGCCGTCGGGGTGCAGCCACGCGAGATCGCGGGGCCCGTCGACGATCGTGGGCTCGCCCTCGAACCAGTGCTTCTGGCGGAGCGCCGGGTGGTCGCGCCGCAGCTGGAGGGCGCACCGCGCCTGCTCGTAGACGTCGAGCCACGCGTCGTCGGCCGACCAATCGACCCAGCTCGTCTCGTCGTCCTGGCAGTAGGCGTTGTTGTTGCCGCCCTGCGTGCGCCCGCGCTCGTCGCCCGCCGTGATCATCGGGACGCCGTTCGAGAGGGCGAGCGTCACCATGAGGTTCGCGGCCTGCCGGCGCCGCACGGCGACGATCGCCTCGTCGTCCGTCTCGCCCTCGACGCCGTAGTTCGCCGAGCGGTTGTCGTCGGATCCGTCGCGGTTGTCCTCGCCGTTCGCCTCGTTGTGCTTGTGTTCGTAGGTCACGAGGTCGCGCGCCGTGAAGCCGTCGTGCGCCGTGATGAAGTTGACGCCCGCGTACGCCCAGCGCCCGTCGTCCTCGTAGAGGTCGGAGGATCCCGCAAGCCGGGTCGCGACCTCGCGGATGTCGCCGTGCCCGCGCCAGAAGTCGCGGATCGTGCCGCGGTACTGGTCGTTCCACTCGACCCACGGGGCCGGCATCTGGCCCACGAGGTAGCCGTCCATCGACACGTCCCACGGCTCGGCGATGAGCTTCACGTGGCGCAGGACCGGGTCCTGGTCGACGGCGGTGAGGAAGGCGCTCGTCATGTCGACCTCGTGGTCGCGGCGCGTGAGGGCGCTCGTGAGGTCGAAGCGGAAGCCGTCGACGTGCATCTCGGTCACCCAGTAGCGGAGCGAGTCGAGGATCAGCCGCAGCGTCATGGGCTCGGACGAGTTGACGGTGTTGCCGCACCCCGTCACGTCCCAGTAGGTGTCGTCGAAGCCCGCGTCGCCCTGCGGGTGCACGCGGCGGTACCAGCCCTCGTCGTCGAGCCCGCGGAACGACAGCGTCGGCCCGAGCGGGCCCGCCTCCGCGGTGTGGTTGTAGACGACGTCGAGGATCACCTCGATCCCCGCGCCGTGGAACGCGCGCACCATGTCGCGGAACTCGTTCACCTGCCCGCCCCGGTCGCCGCGCGACGAGTAGGCGTTATGCGGCGCGAAGAACCCCGCGGTGTTGTAGCCCCAGTAGTTGACGGTTCCGCGCTCGGTCAGGGCCGGCTCGGAGAAGAACTGCTGGGTCGGCAGCAGCTCGACCGCCGTCACGCCGAGATCCTGGAGGTAGGCGAGGATGTGCGGGTGGGCGAGGCCGCTGTACGTGCCGCGGTGCTCCTCGGGGACCCGGTCGTGCAGCTTCGTGAGGCCCTTGACGTGGGCCTCGTAGATCACGGTGTCGCGCCAGGCCGTCTTCGGCTGGCGGTCGTCGCCCCAGTCGTAGGCCGGATCCACGAGCACGCTGCGCGCCTGGAACGGCGCCGAGTCGTCGTCGTTGCGAACCTCGGGGTCGCCGAAGGTGTAGCCGAAGAGCGGCTCCTCGGGCGCGATGTCGCCCGCGATCGCCCTGGCGTAGGGATCGAGCAGGAGCTTCTGGAAGTTGAAGCGCTGGCCCCGCGCGGGATCCCAGGGCCCGTCGGCTCGGAAGCCATACAGCTGCCCGGGCTCGAGGCCCGGCAGAGCACCGTGCCAGATCCCGAGGTTGTGCTCGGTGAGGGGCAGCTGCGTCTCGGATCCGTCGGCGTCGAACAGGCACAGCCACATGCCTGTCGCGTCGGGCGCGTACACCGCGAAGTTCGTCGATTCGGGCGTCCACGTCGCGCCGAGCGGCCAGTTGCGGCCGGGCCAGACGGTCGTGCTCTCGCCGATCTCACGCCAGATGCGGGGGCTCATCCCGCCATGATGCACGAGGAGTGTGACGGAGAGAGCACGACCGTGGTTGACCGGAGGCCCCGTCCCGCCAGAAGTCTCATCTCCGTCCCATGAGACAACCGGGCGAGAGCTCATTGATCAATGTCGTGCGGTGATGCGTTCTTGCTCACTAACACGGTCGAGAGCATCACTACCAGCACCGCGCCGAACGCTGTGACTCCGACTGACCACGCGTCGACATCCGGGCCCCCAGGCTCGCCCGCCGCGGGCTGCGAGTTCCGCACGACATCTGGCGCGACGCCGATGAGCGCGATCAAAACCCCTAGCGTTTTAGGTTCCCGATCGCCTACTCCAGCACCTTCTCACGGCGGGCGGCCTCAACGATCGAGATTTAACCCTATGACACGCAATGCACAATGCGGGGCTTCTTCTCCGTAGAGGTCGTCGAGGTGAGAGCCGACTCATGATGATTCAGACATTTCAGCTGCGGCGACGAACAGCAACTAGCTATCCTCCCCACACGCACGGACGCGTGAAGCAGACGCCCGAGGTCACATACGTGCGGCCCTCCGGAAGTTGCAGAGTCAACCGAGCGTCTGGAAGGATCGCAACAACATCGAAGGACGATCACGACTCCATTCGAGAAGCAAATCTGGCCGGAATCGGAGCGTCCTCATGCACCAGAGCAAGTACGACCTCGAGGCGCTACCCGCGCAGGCAGTCAGTTCGCGTCCTCGCGTCGCAGTCATAGGCGGGACCGGCCACCTGATCAGGACGGCCGCCGGGCGAGGCGTGGATGTCGTCTACTTGCACGATGCAGGAACAACGCCGCTAGCAGAAGCGGCCATGGCCGAGACGGTCCTCGAAGTCACTCTCTCTGATCTCGATGCAGTGTGTGCAGTCCTGCTCCCACTCCACACTGCACACCCGTTCTCCGCAGTCATGTCCCTCACGGAACACGGTCTGATCCCAGCCGCGGCTGCGCGGGAACATCTCGGGGTGCCGGGAAACTCCCTGCGAACGGTGCGCTCGCTGAAGGACAAGCGCGCGATGCGGGAGCGACTAACAGAGACGGGGCTAAGCCCGGTCCTGTCCTCGATTCCTGAGACCCTCGCAGACCTGGTTCGCTTCTGCAGGACCGCAGGCGGCCCAGTGATCCTGAAGCCGCGCGACGGCGTCGGCAGCCGCGGAGTGTTCCGGATCGACTCCCCAGAAGACGCCCCAGCCGCGTGGCGAGACTTCATAGCGACGGGCTCCAGCTCGCCCCTCGTCGAAGAGTTCCTCGACGGCCCGGAAGTCAGCGTGGAGTCGATCACCATTGGCGGCATCCACCATGTGCTGGCCGTCACGGACAAACAGGTCAACGCCAACTTCGTCGAGATGGGTCACACCATGCCGTCGCGGTTGTCGACCACCGACACATCAGAGGTGCGGGCGCTCGTGACCCGGTTCCTCGATGCGGTTGGCGTCGTCGATGGCCCGACCCACACTGAAGTTAAGGTCACCGGGCGAGGGCCACGAATCATCGAGTCGCATGATCGCATCGGCGGGGACAAGATTCGCGTCCTCCTGCGGATCGCCACTGGTATCGATCTCCCCGCGCTGTTCGTCGACATAGCGGTCGGCCGGGCCTCGGGCCTGCCTGCGCCGACAGCGTTCCGAGGCGCAGCCGTGCGGTTCCTCTCGGCTTCCCCGGGTACTGTGTCGAGCGTATCGGTACCGACCGTCGCGCCACCGCAGGAGATCCATGTGGGGGTCGTCGCGGGTGACACGGTGCATCCGGTGCGGCGGTCCGGGGACCGGCCTGGCTATGTTATCGGCGATGGCCGGGACGCCTGTGAAGCATCCGATAAGGCCGATGCGCTCCGTGATGCGGTTCGCATCGTGACCTCCGGCAACGACGCGGGCGACCAGGAGTGAGGTTACTGTCCTTCGTACCGACCGAACGGGTGGCGAGGTGGCTCGCACTCGGGCTGCTGTTCAACTCGTTGGGCACGGGCCTCTACGGCGCGGTGTTGATCCTCTACTTCGTCGGCGGCGTCCACCTGCCGGCTGCGCAGGTCGGCGTGGTCTCGACAGTGGCCGCTGTCGGGGGCTTGTTGTTCCTCCCCGCAGCGGGTAGCACCTTGGACCGGCATCGCGCCGTAAAGGTCGGCACCGCGTTCCTCATTGTTGAAGCCGCGGCGATGGTCTGGCTCGCCTTCGCTGACTCCATCGTGGCATTTGGGATCGGCGCACTCGTCGCCGCGTTTGCCGCGCAGGGCTCGAAGGTCGCACGTGGCGTCCTCAACGCGCACATCGCCCCGGCCGGGCAGCGAGGCAAGGTCCGGGCGCAGCTCCGCTCGTGCGCGAACCTCGGGATCGCGTCTGGGGCCGCGATCGCGGCGTTGGCCGTTACCGTCCTGCCTGGTGCGGAACTGCGGTGGCTCCTGATCGGCAACGCATTGACGTTCCTGGTTCTCGCCGCCGTCTACCTCACCAAGCTGCGGGACGTGCAGCCGGCCACGGATCAGCGGGCCGCAGCATCACCACATCGCTCCGGCACCATCGCCGCTTGGACGGACAAGACCTACGTCGTCGTGATGAGCATGAACGGCGTTCTCGGTGTCCAGTATGCAGCACTGACCGTCGGAGTACCGCTCCTCGTCGCGACGAGCCCCGACTTGCCTAATTGGCTCGCGCCGGCCGCACTGCTGGTCAACACCGCCATTGTTGTCCTCTGTCAGGCACCGGTGTCGGCGCGCGTCGACGGTGTACCGGCGGCTGGCCGTTCGATGCTCTTCGCGGGGCTGATACTCGGAACGTCGTCCGCCGGCTTCGTGCTCGCTCTCCTGATGGGCGGCGGCAGTGCCGGCGTTGCGCTCATCCTCGCGCTCGTCGTCGTTCACTCGCTCGGAGAGATCGTCCAGGTGGCCGGGGCGTTTGACCTGTCCTATGACTTGGCTGACCAGCGATACATGGGCTCCTACCAGGGCGTATACGCCTGGACCTCCGGTGTCGGATCGGCGCTCGGACCAGGAATCTGGTCGGTTGCGATCGCCAGCGGCACGTTCTGGGGCGCTCCGGTCATCGGCGCAGGATTCATCGCAGCAGGAGTGGCCGCGTGGGCAGCCACCCGGCCGTCGACAGCCAGCTCTCGGGGCGCCTGCCACGATTAATTCGGGCAGCCGAGACCGCCGCCACTGGTGACGCCGTCAGGACACCTGGCCCGTGCGGAGTGCGACGGCGACATCGGGACGGCCGACGGTCTCAGCTCGGCGCGCTGCGGCTTCGTGATCGTACGAGACACGTCGGTGTTGCACGCCGACGATGCGCGCCCCGGTCGGTGCACGCTCGAAGTCGATGACCACGTAACTCGCATCCGGGGTGCCATTCTGGACGAGGTGAGGGCTGGGAGGGGCGTCGTCCTCGTACGCCTGCAGTCCAACGCTCCCCGCCCCGATGACGGCGGTACCGTCGTCCGACTGCATGGACACAGGAAGGTGCGTGTGTCCACACAGGACGGCGACGGCCGGGGTTCCATCGAGCCGGCGTGCCACCTCAGCTGGCCGCGCCAGTCGCAACGTGCCGCCCTGCACAGAATGCGTCAGGTACTCGTCATCAGCGCGCGGTGAGCCGTGCACGGCCACGATACCGGGCGTGACGTCGATCCGCTCTGGCAGCGCTGCCATCCAGGCGAGCTGTTCGGGTCCCAGCGACGCTCGTGCGTGCGCATCGGACGGCCCGAGCCGTCGACCCTCGACGACAACACGGTCGTGGTTCCCGCGGGCGCTTCGCCACCCCTCGCGCATCAGTAGCTCGAGTGTCTCAGCCGGCCAGAGCGCCCCCGACGCGACATCGCCGAGGTTGAGGACCTCATGCACCCCGACGCGGGCGATGTCGCTGACGACGGCTTCGAGCGCGGCGACATTGCCGTGAATGTCGGAGACCACCGCAAGCCGATGAACCGCAGACTCACTCGGCATAGTCGACCTCGATCTGGAACCGCCGTTCGACGGCCCTTCGCACCGCGGCGTGACCGGCGGCAGTGGTGGACCGCGTCAGGCAGTAGCCCGCGGCTGTATAAACCCCTCCGGTCCTGCGAACACGGTCGCCGACCTGCGCCGTGTATTGCACCCGTTCGACGCCGTCGATGGCGAGGAGATCGTCTACGGAGCTCATTTGGAGCACTCGTCCGGGGCGGGTCGACAATGCCACCCAGCCATACCCGGGTCGCCTCTCGTATTCGTCCAGCTGTGTGGCGCCCGTGCGCTCGTGTGCTGCCACTTCCGACCAGAAGGACCGGCCGAGCGTCGCATCGAGGGCGAGCCCGATGCCGCCCCCTCCCGGACGGCACGCAATCTCGTTGCAGACGAAGCGATCTCCGACGCGCAGTACCTCGACATGGACAACCCCATGCAGGAGCCCGAGCGCTCGTATCGCCGCCCTCCCGAGGCGTTGGACGGCGATCGCCTCGTCGTCGCGAGAGTCGATCGTCTCCGATCCGTGGAACGACTCTTCGTGCCAGCCGAGACACGGAGCCGAGTACCGAGACGCGATCGGAGCAACCAAACCCCCGTCGGAGACGAGCGAGTCGAGATGATATTCCGCGTCGGCGTGGATGCGTTCCTGCACCACCCATCGCGACCCGTGCACGAAAGCTGCGATAAATCGTGACGCGGCGTCCGCATTATCGACCACACGCACACCGCTGTTGCCGCTCCCGATCGTTGGTTTGACTACCGCGGGGAAGCTGATCTGCCGGAACGCATCCACCGCCTCCGACGCGTTCGATACGGTGACAGTGGCGGCCATCGGCACCCCGGCCTCGAGGAGACGATCTGCCATGACTCCCTTGTCGACAAACCCCACGGCGATCTCCGGGGGCGTACCGCTCACGCCAAGCCTGGCGCGCAGAAGCGCTGCGGGCTGGACGGTCCGTTCCGAGGTCGCCAGGATCCGGATCCGTTCGGCCCCGCCTCGCAGCGCGGCGTCTCCAGTCCGGGAGTTCTGCAATGCTGCCAGGGTGGCTTCGGTGTCGGCAATGTTCGGGACGACCAATACCGTCCCTGCGCCGTGCGCGCGGAAGTCCTCCGCGTACCACGGCTCCGTCACGACCACCGTGTCACGTTCCCGAACAGCATCCGCGGCTGCATGCGCCTTATTCGTGCCGAGGACGACGAGTGTCGGCCTCACCGCGCAACCTCCGGAGTCCGCTCGGTCCAGATCTTCGATGCGACGACGTCAGTGGAGCCACTGTACTTCCCCAGGTACGGGAGCGATGCACCGAACATCGACCAGAAGGCGAGCTTCCCAATCAACATACCAGCGAAGAGACGGACCGGCTGTGCCACCTTGATCTCAAGCGTCCATGGGATCACTGCTCCAGAGTGCCCCAGAGGAGCCGAGTACTGGATCCAGACGCCGAGCAGCGCGGTCGAAAGCCGCGCATGCAACGTAGCCGCATAGTTGTCGCTGCCCATCCGTTCCGCCGTCGACGCGAGGTAGATTCGGCCGGGCAGGAACAGGTACCCATCTTCACCGATGAACTCCTCGACGACATCGGGGGCGCGGTTCGGGTCGAGCGTCTGGTCCGTATACGTCAGGACACGGTCGCCCAATGTAAACCCGTAGCTGTTCGGTTCGACGTGTGCAAGGTCGAACGGTTCGATCACGAGCCTTCCCTCACGGCGTTCAGACGCGATCTGTGCACCGGTAAGGATCACAGGAGCACCTCCAATAGGTCTCTGATCTGAGAGCGAAGGTCATCGACTGTCCCGCCATTGGTGATGGTCACGTCGACGGGGATGCGGTGAATTCCTTGCGAGGATTCGTCTGATGTCGAGACGTTGCCGCGCGCCTCGAGACGCCGGAGGCGGACGGCTTCAGGTGCCTGCACACGCAGGACCCGGAAGCCATTGGCACGCAACGCCGCAGCGTCAACGTCAGGGTCGCGCAGGTCATCATTGATGACGACATCGGCGGTCGAGTTGTCAACCCGCCGGAGGAAATCGTCGGCGAGCGCGCGATCGTTGAGGCGCCGCAGCTGGGCGGCGATGTTCTCCATGAGCACCTGATCCTGGACGCGAGGCGGGAGCTCGACACCGGCAGCGGAACGGAACCGCTGCTGGAGCTCGTACAGCGGGGCTGCCAGCTTGACAATCTCACTGCGCAGCCCTCGGGAGGCGAAAGCGTCAGCGAGGAGAGCGACAGCGGTTGACTTCCCAGCGCCAGAATGTCCGATCAGCGCGATCCGCATACCGTGACTTTCCCCTCGAGCATCGCGTTCACGAGACCGGCGATCTCTCCGTTGTCTCGGTCGAGACAACGTGCGCTGCGCCCAGGTGATGCGATCACATAGGTGGCAGCGAGCCGCGTGTCACCATCGTTTGTAACGTGCGCTGCAGATCGGCGCGGTTCCCGCCATGGTCGGTCGTCGACGGGGAGATCCGCAACTGGCAGTACGTCGGAGCGGAACACCAACGTGGCTTCGACCCCAGACACAGTTGCCGGTTCCACAATATTTCCGTCGGCGTCGAGCACCATAATCACGGCTGACCTGCCTTCCTCATCCGTCGCCGAGCAGATGGCTTCAACTGCAGTACGGAGCGCCCGTGTGGCAGCGGCGGTATCGAGGTACCCACCCTCGAGATGCCGCGCATTGGCGAGCACGAGCCCCGTGCCGGCCTCGTGGTACCACGCGTCGGAAGCCCCCGTGTCGGCCTCCCCATGCTCGTCCGCGATCGCCAACCCGGCAGAGCGAAGGGCGACATTGGGCAGGAAGGTACTGCGAATCGGGGCCATGCCGTGATCCGCCGACACGACGACACCGTCCGGTCGCTGCGCCGCGATCGTCTCTCCAAGGCAGGAGTCGACGAGTTCATAGGCACGGGCCATGACCGCCCACGCGGCCTCCACGGTCGCAGGGTCGTCCGAGTCGAGCAGACCGACGACCTCGTGGCTAATGTCATCGACCACAGGGAGGTACCAGAGCCCGAGATCCGCGTCGAGGTAGTCAACGAAGGGGCCCGTCATGGTTCGGACCACGATCTCAGCCACCTCCAACAGGACATCCTCGGCTGCACCATCTCCACCGTCCGCGAGGCGTCGTCCGAACGTTCCGTTCCGGTAGAAGCTGCCCATGGACTCTCCAAGGAACGGGCCGACAGTCCGCTCCCTCCGCCGCGCGTCTCGAACTGCGTCCGAGGCACCGACGATGCGGGTGCGCCATGCCCCGGAGCGTACGATAGTGACGGCGCCGGTGTCAGGATCTGGAATCGCTCGGTACCAACGACCAAGTCCCTGCTCACGCCAGACGGGGGTCCAAAACTGGCCGAGCCGGATGGTCTCAGAACGCTCGACGAGTTCGACGACGTCTCGGTTGCGGCGGATCACCGCGCCCGGGCTTGCTGCGTCGGGGAAGGGCGTCTCGGAACAAACCTCCGGGATCTCAAGCGCGCCTTCACGCGCGACTCGGTCGTTCAGGCCGTCTGCAGCGAGTACCGCTCCCGGCGGGAGAACACCATCGGCGGTGAGCGTCCACGGAGCATGCACGGACACAGCCCTCCTCGTACGACCGATCCACGCTGGACGTGTCTGGAGGATGCCGTCGTCGAACCCGCGATGCATCCGCTTGCGTTGTGGCCCAGCGCCGGGAACCCAGAAGCCGTGCACGCCGTGTCGCTTCGGGTCGGTGCCGGTGAGGAGCGTCGCGAGGCCCGCCGGTGTCTGACAGTTCGGAAACGGCGCGGATGCAGCACCCCACTCTCCTCGGGCTCGGAGTGCCCGAACGTTCGGCAGGTGCCCGCGTTCCACCAACTCGTCAACGATCCACGCGGCCGCCCCGTCCCAGATGTGCCAAAGGACCTTCACTGTCCTGCCCCAACGAGCCGAGCCGCTTCGACGATGCTCACGGCGGTGCGGTCTGCTTCGGGCATGTCGGTACGGCCCGTTTGGTCGGCAGCTTTGCCCGTCAGCACCTGGATCGATTCGAGCCCGCTCTGCTGCGCCATGAAGACGTCTGTGGAGCGGTCGTCGCCGATAACGACGATCCGATCGTACGCGTCGCGGCCACCCGCCGAGTCGATCGCAAGCTGCACGAACGCTATAGCGGGCTTACCCAAGGTCTCCGCAGTCGCCTCCGCCGCGTACTCGAGCGCAGCCACCACTGCACCGGTGTCGATGTGCTCGCCGTCCGCTGCCCGGAAGTACTTCCCGCGCTGCAGAGCGATGAGGACCGCACCGTTGCGCAGTGCGTGGAACGCCACATCGAGCGCGGCGTAGTCGAGGACGTCCCGGGTGTCCCCGACGACGACGGCGTCGGCTGAGCGACGGGACGTGACGATCTCGACGTCTGCAGCGAGTTCCGCACGGACTGCTTCGTTCGCAAGCACTACCGCGCTATCGCACGAACGTAGACGAGACCTGGCGGCTACGACCGGGGTGAAGACCTCGTCAGCCGAGATGGTCAGGCCGAGCTGCAGCAGTCGATCCACCAGCACGGCAGTTGCGGTTGAGTCAGTGTTCGTCAGGAAACGCACGGTCGCCCGCTCTCGGAGGGCGGTGACCGCAGCTGCGGCGCCGGGAACGAGGACACCGCGCTCGTAGAGCGTCCCGTCAAGATCACAGAGGACGAGGATCCGTTCAGGCACGGACCGCTCCAAGCGCAGGGTCGTCCCGTACTGCCTGCTTGAGGAATGAAAGTTTCGAGTAGGTACCGCGCTCCGTCCTGAAGCCGCTTTTTGCAAGGACACCCTCAAGCCAGACAGCGATCGTCTCCATCTCGCGGAGGACGTCACTATCATTCTGCTGGAGCACGGAGCGGGTCCTGAGGTACTCGAGCTCGCACTGCATCATCCTGTGCCGCGGGGCGGCTTCAATGGTGCTCTGGTCAAAAAAGATGCCGTAGACGTGGCCCGTCGCGAGCGATTCGAAGTTGACGTCGTACCTGACCCGGCGGAACGGTGGGAGCGGCCGCGCGACGACCCCCATCCGGTCTGCAACGTATGCGACGAAGTCGTCGATCGTCTCGGTCTCCCGGCGCATGCGTTCCCCACGGCGGAAAGCGTCCACGCCGAACCACTTCCTCTTCACCGTGTATCCGCCGCCTACGAGCGGGATGAACGAGACATAGCCCTTCTCATCACCAGGCCCTTCGATCTCGTGCAAATGATTCTCGTAGTCCCAAGTCTGGAACTCGTCGTGGTACTCGGGGACAAACCCATCAAGATCGCCGCGGCGCACAGCGTTGTATACATCGAGGGTGGCCGTCCAGATGTCACCACCGTCAAGGAGGTACTTGTGCTCGAGTTCCTCGCCGGGGAACCGGCGGGTGTAATAGCACTGGTGGTTGTTCAAGAACAGGTGGTGAGTTTCGTTCAGACTGCGCACCGAAGCGAGGAACGCCGCATCGGCACTGCCGCTGAACGGAAGCGGATCAGTCGTGACCCGAATGAAGACGGCGTCGACGTCGCTGTACCGGAGACGCGTCCACACGTGCGCGTGGCCATGGTGCGTAGGCACCACAACGCTCTGCGGCACCAGAGGTCCCTGGTAGCCGGCGGCAGCAGCCGCCTCACGAACAACAGGACCGGGCAGCATCCGCTCGAAGAGCCGTCCGAACGGCAGTCGCACGTCGCCCTCGCTCGAGCGGAGGAGCACTTCCTCGTCAACCGCAGTTCGCCAGTCCAATATCAGGGTGTTCGGATCATCGAGTTCGAGGCCCTGGAGTGCAGCTCTGGGCAGGCCGACCGTGAGCGCGCTCGCCCGGAGTTGCTCGTCGGTGCTCAGGAGCCCGTCCACAAGACCTGGGGCAGCGATAATCAGGGACGGAGCGTGGTCGATGTTGTTCACAGCGCCGCCACCGTTCCGTCGGCGATGAGGTATTCGTCTACGGTTTCCTCGTGCTCTCCTATGACTGCGGGGACGCCACTCTCCCGGAGCAGGATCCCGAGGTGGGACAGGCTCGAGCCTCCTTCGAAGAGGAACCCAGCGACGTCGTCGAGGAACACCGAAAGGACAGCGTACGGTGAGCGGGCGATGACGATGGGCTTCCGAGGAACACTGCGGATCAGGTCGGCGACCGCCTCGAGTCCAGCGTGCCCAGAGAGATCCGCGCTGTGGTCGATGCTGACTGCTGGCCCGACCGATAGGCGCGACAAGACAGCGTCATGGGGTCGGAGGTCGACAACGGGTCCCTGGGCTGTCCCCGGTGCGATCATGTTCTGCCGCGCACTGATGGTGCTGTGCGAGATGTCGGTGCGGGAGTAGTCGGTGAAGAACAGTCGCCCACCACGAATCACCCACTCCAACGTGGTCGGTCCATACTTCTTCTCCATCGCCCGGCTGAACGCGATGAGCGACTGCGCTTCGGACTCGACGATCCCCACGAAAGTGGCAGGCACGTCTGCGTAATCCACGACGGTTCCATCGTCGCTGATGCGTAGCTGCGACGCGTGCGCCGTACCCCGATTCATCGCGAGCAGCCCCTCCGAGGAGACCTCCACATGCACACCGCCGGGCTGCAGACGAGTGATGACGCCGGCATCGCCGCGGATGAACTCCCGGACGATGGCGTACCCGAAACCGCCGTCTGCCCGGCCGTGGAGCGTCTGCGCGAGGACTGTTTCGAGCTGGCTGACCGGTTCGATGATCTGGCGGACGGTATCCCCAAGGTCAGCCACAAACTCAGCCGACTCCGCGGGCAGTAGAGACGTTATCCGTCCAGTCTCAACGACCTCGGCGAGGCCAGCCCGGTTGAAGCGAAGGACGACGCCAGCGCCTGTCCGGAGCCCGTAGGTGCGGGCGATCGCGTGCGCCGGACCGCGTTTGGCGACGTAGCCGGCGTAGATAGATGCGACGTCGCCGAGTGGCACCGAAGGGGTTTCCTTGCCGTACAGCGAGGAAGCGTCGAACGTCGGGCTGTCGCTCCTGTCGGCAGACGTCAACGAAGCCGTTACCGGACGGACCTGAACGATCCAGCATTTCCGGTCGTCCTCGGCCCATTCGACGTCGACGTCGCGGCCCTCGGCATGTGCGATCCTCCGGACGACCGCAGTAACGGCATCGAGCTCATCGGGCACCTCCGATCCTTCGACTGTGATGGTCGTCCCAGTCGCGGTGCCCGCCATGAGGGCATCCCCCAGACCATCGACGTACGAGATCTCGACGCGCTGACCCAGTTCCGAGGAGAAAGCGACGCCAGCACGTACCGGCGCGATCATGCGTTGGACGAAGGCACCGATGCGCGGACGAGCCGAGAAGTCTCCTGCACGCACGCGCGCCGCCACGGCGGGCGCCGCGTACCAGGACCGCCACACGGCCTCCACGGCCGAGAAGACCTCTTCATCGGCACCGAGATCGAGCACCGAGGAGAACACCCCCGCGTTGCTTGCCGCCGACGTATCCTCGTCGACGGCGGATGACCGGACCGCAAATCGGGCGTCAGGCTCATCCCGCAACTCGTCGATAGCTGCGGCCAGCACGGCGCGCGAGCGGTCGTTGAGCCGGAAGTCCGCGGCGATCTGCTCGACCTTGGCGAGCCCCTCGAAGTAGTACGAGCCGACCGTCGTACGGAGATCCGTCATCGCCTCCTCGAGTTTCGCGAGCATCGACGCATCGAGACTGCGGTCAGTGAACTCGACTGGAACAGAGAATGCGGGCGGCACGGGCACATGCTCGGACCATTTCGCGAGGGCTGCGAACTTCGGTCCAGACTGTTGCCCATCGATCGCTAGCCCGAACCGCGGGAGCGCCCAGCGGCTCTCCTTCAGGTCCATGTCGAGGTGAATGTCACTGCTCCGCGGACCTGAAGCCCCCTGGTACTTTCCGTCATACAATTCGATTTCTCCTTCAACTCGCCACCACATCATCTGGCCGATTGCCATCCCCGGGTAAACCCGCACGCGCTGGGAGGCGTAGAGCTGGAGGGTCCACTGCCCAACAAACCCGACATCACCTAGCGACGCAGAAAGATTGATGAACAGGCCCAGCCGAGCCACCGATGACCTTGCCGCGAAGGTCGGGGCGTAGATCTGACCACCAAGCTTCTCCCGAGTGTGCGCCAGGTATAACCGCCCAGGCTCGAGGACCAAACCATCGGTCGGGATGTTAATCTCATGGAAGCCGTTGGGCATCCTCGGATCAAGCACCTCATCGTCATACACGCGAAGCGTCGACCCGAGGGTGAAGTTATAGCTGTTCGGATTGACGTTTGCTTCGTGGAACGGCTCGATGACAATATCTCCGACGCCCACCGCCTTCGTGATCTGCGGCCCTGTCAAGATCATAATTTCCCTCGAGCTCCTCTGTCCGAAGTGCTGACCCACACTCCACATCCGTCACGACCTCTGGACTCCCCGGAGACGGCTGTCATCACCGGCGATGAATACGCAACCGCGAGACGCCCCCGCACGCTCGCCGATCACCGCCCCTCCCGAAGCGGGAAGCCCGCGCACTAAGGCCCCAGCGAAGACCCCTGCTAGATCGAAGAAGCCGTAGTTCAACCGCCACCCGCGACGAGCGATCCCGCCCTCGACCGGGAACTGCTCGACCACTGGGCGCACGGACTCTTGGACGACGTAAGCAGCTTCTCCGAGGCCAGTGATCGCATCCACCCAGGCGTCTTGATCCGTTTCCCAACCGATTACAACCCCCCCGGCCACTGGCACCAAACGCCGGTTTTAGCACAAGTCGCGTTCGCTCCTCGACGCAGCGTTCAATGAAGGCGGCGCGTTCGGCAACCGTTTCTGATCCAGAAGTGATCGATGCCGACCACGGAACGAGCTGCTCGATCGCCATTTTCTCCGCAAGGCTGAGCACGCTCCTTGTGGCTGGTTCCCAGAGCGCTGCCAAGCTGCGCTTGTTCCCAAAGATGGACGACGATAGCGGCGAGATGATTGGGACGGCGGTGTTCTCCAGTCGCCGCAGCACCTCGCCGGCCCACCGGACGGTTGACACGTCGACGACCAACTCGCTGAGCGTGAAGAAACGGTGCACTGTATGGATGCGCCGTCCTCGGACAGTGACAGCTGAGCCGACTTCGAGCTCCCCAAGGTGGGTCGGTACCGCTTCCACTCCATATTGGGCGAGAGCTTCGGCGAGCAGCTCGAGATGTGGGCCGGACTTCGAGAATCCCGTCGGTGTGTCTACCAGCCCGACGGTTCCCGGCACGCCATAAGTTGCCTCTTTGAGGTAGGCAACAAGATGCTGCACCGGGTCTACGTATCCAAGGTTGCCATCAGCAACATAATGGGACACGTCATTTTCGGCGAGGAACGCCTGGTTCAGAGCGCCGGTCTCGAATCCGCCGAGCGCTGAACTTAGGTTCAGCTCGACCATGCGGAACCCGTGCTCGGTCCGGAGAACGTCCGCGCGACCGATGTGCCGGGAGGAGCGGGTCGCCCCGATGGATGCTAATTCCATTCGATCCTCAGTGACGCCCATTTGCCGCGCAAATTGCGTCTCATCTCCGTCAGCGAGTCGATCAGGCAGGGACAGCAATACATCGGCCACAACTGCGATGTCACTGCTCAAGTCTGCAACAGCTCGCGCGTCTAAGTAGACCGGGCGCGTGAGGAGAGGGTTTTCATATGCACGGCAGAGGCGCTCGCGATCGGCACTCTCAAGACGTGCCGCTGAATCGGGATACTCAGACGGGCCCACACGTCCGCTACGCGCCTCGCCACCGATGGCACCCTCGACACTCGGCTTCATGCGCCTCAGGTCGTTGTCCACCAGACCGACACTAGTCGTTCATCGGATGTTCGACAAAATCGCGACGGCGCTTCGGTATCGAAATATATAATCCCGCCTCTAACCTCGACCCCACAGCCATCAGCGTCCGGTCAGGGCCTCAGAAGCTGTCGGAAGGGCGGCGCGCACGGGGCATCACCACATGGCCACAGATGGCACATGGCGGGGTCAAGCCCCCACCGCTACGGGCGAGGCGCGAGACTGATGGATTGGTCGCTGTCGGTGGGCTCCACGAACGTCCGAGCGCATCAACACGCGACACACACGAAGCGCCTCACTGAGTCTGGTTCGAACTACAAGAACGTTCGCGTCCAGCCACCTGATTACACCGTCGGGCGCTTGCAAGACGCGCTCTCGACGAAGATCCACCATTCGTCGACGGCAATACCCTGCCGCTGGCCGCGTTGCTCCCCGCGGGCCAGGCGGGCGACTCACCGATGCCCCCACCACTGATGGCGCGGGCGAGCGCCGGCCGCTCTCCTGGCCGGCGATGGACGCGACCAGATGCTGTCCACGGTGACAACACATACTCATCTCGCGCGCCCCGGCTTCTGCGCGACCGTGGCTTCAATGTGGCCATCCCCGAGGCGCCCGATCAGCGAGGACACCGCGAGCGGCGCGGATCACTCATCGGCAGACTCGTGTCGGCCCCGACGACGCCGACGACGATGGTCGCAACATCATCGAGCGCCGCTACAGCCACATTAAGCATCGGCAACGGCTGGCCATCCGGTACGACAAACCCGCGATCGTCTACCCCGCGGCCGTGATTCTCAACGCGGTCGACGCCTGGATCCGGAAAATGTCAGACGTGCCCTACTCGATCGGTGGCCGCCAGACGACGACGTCGGTCTGGCGGCGGATCCGCGTGGCCCCGCCCGTCAGCGTCACGACGCCGCCGCGCGCGTTCGTCGCGAAGACGCGGGCGCCCGGGCGGTTCTGCTGCTCCTCGCGCAGCTCGCGCTCGAGCGTGCGCACCTCGGCACGCAGGTGCTGCACCTCGTTCTCGAGGTCGAGCATTCGCTGGATCACGGCGAGAGGGACCCCCTCGCCCGAGAGGCGCGCGATCTCGCCGAGCTGCGCGATGTCGCGCAGCGAATACCTCCGGGATCCGCCCCGCGTGCGCCCCGGCACGACGAGGCCGATCCTGTCGTACTGGCGGAGGGTCTGCGGGTGCAGGCCCGAGAGCTCGCTCGCCGCCGCGATCGGGAAGATCGGGTCGGTGTCGGTCACGCCGTCCGGCAGCTGCATCTGCATCCCCTCCTCTCAGTCGATCGTGGCGCGTCGGGTCACCGGAACAGCGCGGCGCGCGGATCCTCGGGCGACTCGACGGCCCGGTACGCTTCGAGCGCCTCGGTCTGCTCGTCGGTCAGGTGCGACGGGACCGCGATCTGCACCTCGGCCAGCATGTCGCCCGTGCCCTTCGACGTCGTCATGCCGCGCCCCTTGACCCGCAGAACGCGCCCCGACGGCGTGCCGGGGGCGACGCGCAGCTTGACGCGGTCGCCGTCCAGCGTCGGGACCTCGATCGTCGTGCCGAGCACCGCCTCGGTGAAGAGGACGGGCACCGTGAGGCGCAGGTTGAGGCCGTCGCGCGAGAACACGGGGTGCGGGCGCACCGAGACCTCGACGACGATGTCGCCGTTGGCCCCACCCGACGTCGACGCGCGGCCGCGGCCGCGGAGGCGGATCTTCTGCCCGTCGGCGACGCCGGCGGGGATCTTGACCTTGAACGGCTTGCCGTCCTCGCCGCGGAGCGAGATCGTCTCGCCCTTCGCGGCCGTCATGAAGTCGATCGTCGTGCGGGCGCGCGTGTCTGCACCCTTCTGCGGGCCGCCGAACCCAGCGCCCGCGCCGAAGCCCGCGGGCCGGCCGCCCGTCGCCCCGCCGAACATCGAGAAGATGTCGTCGAAGTCGGGCGAGCCGCCGCCCCGCTGCGCGAACCGGCTGAAGACGTCCTCGAAGCCGCCGCCCTGGGATCCGGCCCCCGCCGTGAAGCGGGCCCCGGATCCCATCGCGCGCAGCTCGTCGTACTCCTTGCGCTGCTCGGCGTCCGAGAGCACGGAGTACGCCTCGCTGATCTCCTTGAACTTCGCCTCGGCGGCGGCGTCGCCCGGGTTGGAGTCCGGGTGGTGCTTCCGCGCGAGCTTGCGATAGGTCTTCTTGAGATCGGCCTCGCTGACGTCCTTCGAGACGCCCAGGACCTTGTAGAAGTCCTTGTCGAACCAGTCCTGGTTTGCCATGCGTTCCTTCTTGGTGTTCTGACGCCGGAGTTACTCGGCGGGGACCGCGACGACGACCTTCGCGGGGCGCAGCTCGATGTCGCCCAGGCGATAGCCGACCTCGACGACCTCGAGGATCGTCGCCGTCTCGGCTCCCGGCGTCGGCTGCTGGAAGACCGCCTCGTGCTGCTGCGGGTCGAACACGTCGCCCGCCGCGCCGTAGGCCACGAGGCCCGTGCCCTCGGCGACGCCGCGCATCTTGTCGGCCACGAGCGCGAAGGCAGAGCCCTCGGGCAGGTCGCCGGCCTTGGCCGCGCGGTCGAGGTCGTCGAGCACGGGGAGGAGGCGCTTGGCCACCTGGCCCGTCGCCCGGTCGATCTCGACCTGGCGCTGCTCCTCGGTGCGGCGGCGGTAGTTCGCGTACTCGGCCTGCAGGCGCTTGAGGTCGTGGAGCAGCTGCGTCTCGTAGTCGCTCTTCTCGGCCTCGGCCGCCTCGTCGGTCTGCTCGGCGTCGAGGATGTCGTCGACCGTCAGGCCGTCGCCGTCAGCAGATCCCCCCGAGGCGGGGGCCGTGTCCTCGGCCCCCGCCTCGTCGGGCTGCTGGATCTCGTCGTCGCCGTTCGGCTCGGTGGGATCCGTCGCTGCCATGATTACTTCTTCTCGTCCTCGTCGTCGATGACCTCGGCGTCGACCACGTCTTCGTCGCTCGAGGCGTCGGCCTCGGGCGCCGCGTCGGCGGCCGGCTCCTGCTGGGCCTGCGCGTAGAGCGCCTCGCCGAGCTTGGTCTGGCTCGCGTTCAGGGCGTCGAGCGCCGTCTTCACGGCGTCGTCGTCATCGCCCGCGAGGGCCGTCTTGAGCGCCGCGACGTCGGCCGAGACCGACTCCTTGACGTCGGCGGGGAGCTTCTCGTCGTTGTCGGCGATGAGCTTCTCGACCGAGTAGGCGAGCGTCTCGGCCTGGTTGCGGGTGTCGGCGGCCTCGCGGCGCTTCTTGTCCTCGGCCGCGTTCTCCTCGGCCTCGCGCACCATGCGGTCGATGTCCTCCTTCGCGAGCGAGGATCCGCCCGTGATGGTCATCGACTGCTCCTTGCCCGTGCCCTTGTCCTGGGCCGACACGTGGACGATGCCGTTCGCGTCGATGTCGAACGTGACCTCGACCTGCGGCAGGCCGCGGGGGGCCGGGGCGATGCCCGTGAGCTCGAAGGTGCCGAGCGGCTTGTTGTCGCGGGTGAACTCGCGCTCGCCCTGGAACACCTGGATCGCCACCGACGGCTGGTTGTCCTCGGCCGTCGTGAACGTCTCGCTGCGCTTGGTCGGGATCGCGGTGTTGCGCTCGATGAGCTTCGTCATGATGCCGCCCTTGGTCTCGATGCCGAGGGACAGCGGGGTCACGTCGATGAGGAGGACGTCCTTGCGCTCGCCCTTCAGCACGCCGGCCTGCAGGGCGGCGCCCACGGCGACGACCTCGTCGGGGTTGACGCCCTTGTTGGGCTCCTTGCCCGCGACCTTCTTGACGAGCTCGCTCACGGCGGGCATGCGGGTCGATCCGCCGACGAGCACGACGTGGGCGATGTCGGCGACCTTGATGCCGGCCTCGCGGATGACGTCGTCGAAGGGCTTCTTGGTGCGCTCGAGCAGGTCGCTCGTGAGCTCCTCGAACTTCGCGCGGGTGAGCGTCTCACTCAGCGACGCGGGGCCCTCGGCCGTCAGCGACAGGTAGGGAAGGTTGATGCTCGTCGAGGCGCTCGACGAGAGCTCCTTCTTCGCCTGCTCGGCGGCCTCCTTGAGGCGCTGCAGCGCGATCTTGTCGCCCGCGACGTCGACGCCCGTCGTCGCCTTGAACTGCGTGATCAGCCAGTCGACGACGCGCTGGTCCCAGTCGTCGCCGCCGAGGCGGTTGTCGCCCGAGGTGGAGCGCACCTGGATCGTCGAGAAGTCGTCGTCCTTGCCCACCTCGAGGAGCGAGACGTCGAACGTTCCGCCGCCGAGGTCGAAGACGAGGATGAGCTCGTCCTCCTGGCCCTTGTCGAGGCCGTACGCGAGGGCGGCGGCCGTGGGCTCGTTGACGATGCGCAGGACGTTGAGGCCCGCGATCTCGCCGGCCTCCTTCGTGGCCTGGCGCTCGGCGTCGTTGAAGTACGCGGGGACCGTGATGACGGCGTCGGTCACGGTGTCGCCGAGGTACTGCTCGGCGTCGCGCTTCAGCTTCTGGAGGATGCGCGAGGAGATCTCCTGCGGCGTGTACTTCTTGTCCTCGACCGCGAACGTCCAGTCGGTGCCCATGTGGCGCTTGACCGAGGCGATCGTGTGGTCGACGTTCGTGACGGCCTGGCGCTTGGCGGTCTCGCCGACGAGCACCTCACCGTCCTTGGCGAAGGCCACGACCGACGGGGTCGTGCGCATGCCCTCGGCGTTCGCGATGACCTTGGGCTCGCCGCCCTCGAGGACGGCGACGACCGAGTTGGTCGTTCCGAGGTCGATACCCACAGCACGTGCCATGTCGTTACTCCATTCGTTGGCGAAGTCAGGTCGCGATACTTGAGTCGCGATGGCTCAACTGTACCGCGCGCGATCCGCCCTGTCAATAAACTTGATATGACCCGGCTCAGGTTTTGAGATGAACTCCGGGGAACGGCGGGCAACCGGCGGTTCCCTCCGGCGGGATACCCTGCGCGCATGCCCGAACACGTCCCGGCGGCCGCCGACAGCGAGGCCCTCCCCGTCATCGGCCTCCAGAAGCAGCTCGACCGCGAGCCCGCGAAGCGCTCCACGATCCTGTCGTGGGCGTTCTGGGACTGGGGGACGCAGCCGTTCAACACCGTCATCGTCACCTTCATCTTCACGGCGCTCTACCTGACGACCGACGCCTTCCTCCCCGCCGACGTCGCGGCACTCGACGACGAGGATCCGCTCAAGCTCCGCGCGCTCGCCGACCTCGCGTCGGGGCTCGGCCTCGGCACGACGATCGCGGGCCTCCTGATCCTCGCGATCGCGCCCGTCCTCGGCCAGCAGGCCGACGCGGCGGGCAGGCAGAAGCTCTGGCTCGGCATTGGCACGGGCGGCATGATCCTCGCGATGCTCGGCCTCTGGTTCGCCGAGCCGACCCCGCAGCTGTTCTGGCTCGGCGTCGCGCTCGTCGCTGTCGGCACGGTGTTCAGCGAGATCGGATCCGTCAACGCCAACTCCCTGCTCGTGAGCATCGCGACCCCGAAGAACGTCGGCCGCATCTCGGGGCTCGGGTGGGGCTTCGGCTACATCGGCGGCATCGTCGCGCTCGTCCTCGTCGTCGTGTTCTACGTCTCCGACTGGTTCGGGATCTCCGACGACGGCGGGCTCCCGTTCCGGATCATCGCGGTCGGCTGCGCGGTCTGGGCGATCGCCTTCACGATCCCTGTCTTCGTCGCGGTCCCCGAGCCGGACCCGATCGGCAAGCCGTCACGCCGCGTGGGCTTCCTCCGCAGCTACGCCCTGCTCGTGAAGGACGTCGTCAGCCTCTACCGCTCGCCGTCGACGCGCAACACGTTCTGGTTCCTCGTCGCGTCGAGCGTCTTCCGCGACGGGCTCAGCGGCGTGTTCACCTTCGGCGCCGTCATCGCGGGCAGCGTCTTCGGCTTCGGGTTCATCGAGCTCGTGATCTTCGGCATCGCGGCGAACCTCATCGCGGGGCTCTCGACGATCCTCGTCGGGCGGTGGGACGACCGCTACGGCCCCAAGGCGATCATCGTGTCGTCGCTCGTCGTCATGATCGTCGCGGGCATCGCGGTGTTCGCCCTCGCGGGCCTCGGATCCATGGTGTTCTGGGTCGGAGGCCTCGTCCTCTGCGCGTGCGTCGGCCCCGCCCAGTCGGCCGGCCGCTCCTTCCTCGCCCGCGTCACGCCCGCGGGCCGGGAGGGCGAGATCTTCGGCCTGTACGCGACGACGGGCCGCGCCGCGAGCTGGATGTCGTCGGCGCTCTGGGCGCTGCTCATCGCGATCACGGGGGCGACGCTGTACGGCGTGCTCGGCATCGTCGTCGTGCTGCTCGCGGGGCTCCTGATTCTGCTGCCCGTGCGCGACGCGCGCTGAGCGCGGCAGGCCCCGTACACGAAGGAAGCCCGGGCTGCGCTCCCCCGATCGCGTCCCGGGCCCCACACCTTGCGGTTTCGTCGGCGCGGTATCCGCGAGATCCGACAGCTCTGACGTTACCGACCGGACCCGCGCGATCACGGCCGTTCCGCGCTGTTTCACCCGCCTCTCACCCTCGAATCATCCGGATCACCCCGGGCGTGCGAGGATACGAGGGAACCACGCGCGCAAGGGGTGAGCACATGGCGATGGACGAGCGTCTCAGTCGGCCGCGCCTCGTGTCGCTCTGGGAGCGCGTGATGCCGGGATCGACCGTCCTCGTCACGGCGCAGCACCGCTCGGGCGTCGCCACGAGCGTGCGCGAGTGGCTCGCCGGCTCGGGCCGCGAGCTCGTCGAGTGGTCGTCGAACCGCACCAAGGTGCCCGCCTCCGCCCCCGACGCCGACGTCGTCGTGCTCGACCTCGAGGGCATGCGCGAGCCGCACGGCCAGGCCGTGGTCAACGCGCGCGAGCGCTGGCCGGACGCGACCCTCATCGCGGTGTCGTCGACCCGCTGGCCCCCGCAGCTGCCCGGCCGGGGGTTCCGGCCGGAGCGCGTCTTCGCGGGATCCCTCTTCGGGTTCACGCCCGACGAGGCGCTCGACCGCGCCGCCCAGCTGGGCCTCGACCTCGCGTGGGACGACGCCGCGCAGCTGCTCGAGCGCATCGGCACGCACGCGGGCTTCGTCGACGCCGTGCTGCGCGCGGCCGCGGCGCGCGGATCCCTCGACGAGCAGGCGATCCGGGCGGGCAGCCAGGAGGCGACCGAGGCGTTCTCGAGCGACGCCGCGGCGGGGGTCTTCCGCCCGAACGCCTGGGCGGCCGTCCTCGCGTCGGCCCGCATCGGCCCCATGCCGCGGCGCACCCTCCTCGCGGTCTGGGACCTCGACGAGGTCGTCCGCGCCGCCCTCGACAACATCCTGCAGTCGGGGTTCTTCGTCGAGGACATCGAGACCGAGACGATCCAGCTGCGCCCCGACATCCGCGGCGCCGTGATCCGCCGCATCGAGGCCGAGGCGCAGGCGGGCGCCGTCGACGCCGTCGTCGCCGAGCTCGCGTCGCGGCTGCTTCGGACGGGCGCCGTCGAGGACGGCTGGAACGTCGTCGCGGATCTGCCCGGCGCCCGCAGGCGGCTGCTCACGGAGCACTGGTGGCAGCTCGGCGAGCTCGACGTCGCGCGGGTCGCGCCGTGGCTCGAGGAGGCGACGCGCGCCGCGGCGGATCCGTCGCTCCGGATCGCCGCCGCGCGCACCCTCATCGACGTGACGAGCGCGGGCCACTCGGGCCGGATCACGGCCGCCGACCGCCGCGCCGCCGCGCGCCTCCTCGACCAGGCGACGGCCGGCGACGACGTCTGCCCGAGCATCGCGCTCATGGCCGAGGTGCTGCGCGGCGTGATCCTGCGCCTTGAGGGACGCTACGCCGAGGCCCACGACCTGCACGACCGGCTCGCGAACGAGAACGGAGGGCGCGCCGACGACGGCCCCGAGCGCACCGCCGTCCTCGCGAACCTCCTCGTGCACGCGGGGCTCAGCGCTTTCGACGCGACGCACCCGCGCCTCGCCGCCGACCGCCTCACCGCCGCGGCCGCCATCGCCCACGCGGGCGGCCACGCGCAGCTCGCCGGCTACGCGCACGAGATCCTCATGATCGCGTCGACGACCGTCGCGCCGTCGATCGGCGCCTACCAGAGCTTCGTCGACAGCCTCATCGGCGCGCGCGTCGAGTCGCGCCCGCTGCGGAGCGTCGTCGAGATCTGGAACGCGCTCTACGTCGTCGACCCCGCCGCCGTGCAGGCGGCGCTCGACGACGCCGAGGCGGCCGCGTTCGCCGACCCGCTCGCGCTGAGGCTCGTGTCGATCGCGATGCGCACCGTCGCGCACGGGCTGCTCGAGACCCCCGACGTCGCGGCCCGATCCCTCGAGATCTTCCAGGCGTCGGTCGCGGATCACGAGCTCTCGCCGCTGCACACGGCGCTCCTCACGTGGGCGCGCGTCGAGGGGTGGATCCAGACGGGCGAGAGCGCCCGCGCCGTCGCCGCCCTCGAGGAGCTGCGGGGCGACGCGCCGGCCGCGGGCCCGCTCGACGTGCTGCTGGCGCGCGCGCTCCTCGCCTCGTCCGACCACGCGGGCGCCGTCGCGGCGCTCGAGCGCTTCCACGACGACCGCGGCACGGGGATCATCTCGGTGTGGGCGCACGCCCTCCTCTTCCACGCGCACGCGGCGCTCGGATCCGACGGGCCGGCCCGCGACCACCTCGCGCTCGCGATCGTCTCGGCCTCGCGCGCTCGGCCCGTGCTGCCGTTCGTCATCGAGGGGCGCGCGGCGCTCGCGGCGACGATCGCGCAGGCCGAGCACCTGGGGCTCGACGCCGCGGGGCGCCGCTTCGTCGACGAGCTCGCGCGCGTGCGCGACGACCTGCAGGGGGCGACCCGCGTCGACATGACGCTGAGCGAGCGCGAGCGCGCCGTCGCCGCCCGCCTCGCCGACGCCGAGTCGACCCGCCACCTCGCGCAGCTGCTGCACGTCTCGCCCAACACGGTCAAGACCCAGCTGCGCTCGATCTACCGCAAGCTCGGCGTCTCCTCGTGGGCAGACGCCGTCGCCGCCACCCGCCGATTGGGGCTCACCGAATGACCGACGTCCCCGCGCCGAGCCGCGACAACATCCTGACGCGCCTCGCCCAGCCCGCCGTCCTCGTGATCGCGATCTGGGCGATCCAGGTCCTCGACGCGATCCTGCCCGGGTCGTTCTCGGTTCTGGGGATCCGGTCGTGGAGCCTCACGGGATCCTTCGGCATCCTCGCCGCTCCCCTCCTGCACGCGAGCTGGGCGCACCTCATCTCGAACACGTGGCCGCTCCTCGTGATGGGCGGGATCGCGTCGCTCGACGGCGTGCGCCGCTTCTGGTCGGTCACGCTCCTCGCCGCGATCGTCTCGGGCGTCGGGGCGTGGGTGTTCAACGCGCCGGGCACCCTCACGATCGGGGCGTCGGGCGTCGTCTTCGGCTACTTCGGCTACCTCCTGGCGCGGGCGTTCGTCGCCCCATCGCTCGGGCGCGGGATCGTGTACGCGATCGTCGCGGTCGTCGTCGCGATCGCCTACGGCGGCGTCATGCTCACGGGCATCTTCGGCGCCGCGCAGGGCGTCTCCTGGCAGGCGCATCTCTTCGGCGCCGTCGGGGGCGCGCTCGCCGCCTGGATCCTCCGCCCGCGACGGGCGCAGGCTCCCGGCGGGCGCCCCGGCCGCCGTCCGTAGGGTGGGGGCCATGTGCCCCTGCGGATCCGGCCTCGCCTACGACGCGTGCTGCGGCGCGCTGCACCGCGGCGAGCGCCAGGCCGAGACGCCCGAGCAGCTCATGCGCGCGCGGTACGCGGCGTTCGCGAAGCGCGACGCCTTCTACCTCGCCCGCACGTGGCACCCGCGCACCCGCCCCGACGACGTCGGCGTCGACGGAACGCGATGGACGGGCCTCACGGTGCACGGATCCGCCGAACGCGGCGACGAGGGCACCGTCGACTTCACCGCGACGTACGAGGGCGGATCCCTCAGCGAGCACTCCCGCTTCGCGAAGCGCGCCGGCCGCTGGGTCTACGTCGACGGCGACGTCGCCTGACCGGCCGATCGGTCCGTGACGCCGTGTGACCCGGGTTTTGGATCCGCGGATCCCCGGTGGTCTGCTGGCGGGTATGACCCGCCAGATCCGCTTCAACGCGTTCGACATGAACTGCGTCGCACACCAGGCCTCCGGCATGTGGCGACACCCCCGCGACACCTCGCGGAACTACAACACGCTCGGCTACTGGACGAACCTCGCGCGGCTGCTCGAGGAGGGCACCTTCGACGGGCTCTTCATCGCCGACGTCCTCGGGACGTACGACGTGTACGGCGGCACGAACGAGGCCGCGCTGCGCAACGGCGCGCAGGTGCCCGTCGGCGACCCCATCCTCCTCACGACGGCGATGGCCGCCGTCACCGAGAACCTCGGCTTCGGGATCACGGCGGGGACGGCGTTCGAGCACCCCTATCCCTTCGCGCGCCGCATGACGACGCTCGACCACCTGACGAACGGCCGCGTCGGCTGGAACGTCGTCACGGGGTACCTGCCGAGCGCCGCCCGAAACATGGGCTCCGACGACCAGATGGCGCACGACCGCCGCTACGACCACGCCGACGAGTACCTCGAGGTGCTCTACAAGCTGTGGGAGGGCTCGTGGGAGGACGACGCCGTCGTCGAGGACCGCGAGACGGGCGTCTTCACCGACCCCGCGAAGGTGCACCCGATCGAGCACCACGGCGAGTGGTTCGACGTGCCGGGGATCCACATCAGCGAGCCGTCGCCGCAACGCACCCCCGTGATCTACCAGGCCGGCGCCTCGCCGCGCGGCATCGCGTTCGCGGCGGGCAACGCCGAGGCGATCTTCGTCGCCGCCCCGTCGGTCGAGGTGCTCGCCGGCACCGTGAAGCGGATCCGCGACGCCCTCGAGGCGGCGGGCCGAGGCCGGTACGACGCGAAGATCTACACCCTCATGACCGTCATCACGGGCGCGACCGACGAGGAGGCGCGCGCGAAGCACGCCGACTACCTGCAGTACGCGAGCGCCGAGGGCGCGCTCACCTTCCTGTCGGGCTGGATGGGCGTCGACCTGTCGCAGTACTCGCCCGACGAGCCCGTGGGCGACGTCGAGTCGAACGCGATCCAGTCGGCCGTCTCGCACCTCAAGGCCGAGGCCGACCTCGGGCGCGAGTGGACCGTCGGGGATCTCGCCGAGGCGAAGTCGATCGGCGGCCTCGGCCCGACGATCGTCGGCTCGGGCGAGCGCATCGCCGACGAGCTGCAGCGCTGGGTCGAGGAGTCCGACGTCGACGGCTTCAACCTCGCCTACGCCGTCGCGCCCGAGACCTGGGAGGACGTCATCGAGCACGTGATCCCCGTGCTCCGCGCCCGCGGCGCCTACCCCGCGTCGTACGAGCCGGGCACGCTGCGGCGCAAGCTGCAGGGATCCGACCGCGTCCGCGACACGCACCGCGCCGCGCAGTACCGGATCTAGGCGTCCAGCGCCCGCTCGACGGCCTCGCCGATCCAGTCGGCGAGGCCGTCGTCGTCGGGGTCCTACGCCGCCCGCGGTCCTTCGTCCGGCGCGCGTCGGGCCGCCCGATCCGCCGCCCTCCGCGCGAGAAGGGCGATCGCGACCACGAGGACGTATCCGCTCACGGAGAGCACGTGTCCCGCCGCTTCCGGGGCACCGATCAGCTGGACCGCGAGCAGCGCCGCGAGGTGGGCGAGGGCGACGACCGCCATCGCGATCAGGTACGGGACGCTGGCGCGCTGCGCCGCGTCCCACGCGCTGCGGGACCGGAGAGAGTGCCTCGTCCTCATGCCGACGGCGGAGTTCGACTCGAGCCCGCCGCGAGCGGTCATCCTGGCCAGCCCCCAGGAGACGACGGCGACGAGGACGTAGCCGACGATCGGCGGATAGAACATCGGCACCTCCCCGTCTCCGAGCGCTGAGCCCGACGAGGTTATCAGCGGGTACCCTCGCGAGGCGCCTCGGGCTGAGCCGTGTTGATCAGGCGCTGCGGGACCCAGGAGGCTCGTCCGAGTCACATGAGCCTGCGGTCCGAGCCGCCTGATCACGAGATCGGTCGCTTCCGCGGCGGGCTTGATGCGCGAGGATGACAAGGTGAGTTCCTACGTGCGTCCGTCGATCGACGCGCCGATCTTCCGCCACGCCGATGGGCAGGTCATCGACTACGGGAGCCTGTGGGGTGCTGGGTCACCGCCGGAGGACACGTACTCGGTAGAGACGCACCCCGAACGATTCGCGCCGCTCCACACAGTCGCCGACGCTCTCATCGCACACCTTCGGGACACCTACGACGTCGACGTCGAGGAGGGCGTGGAAGCCGCCGAGGACCTCCTCCACGCCTCGTATCACGAGGTGGTGCGAGCCGCACGAATACGACCGAACGACCCGACATGCGCAGCCGTGACCATCGTCTTCACCGCGTACCCCGGGGTATGCGTGCACGCGGGGTTGCTCAACGACTTCCACTATCCCGCCTGCGGATGCGACGCCTGCGACTCGAACTGGCAAGCAGAAGCCGACAGCCTCGAGCGAGACGTGCTCGCGGTCGTCACCGGGCACTACCGCGAGGCCATCGAACGACGAGACCTCGATCCCTGGGTGGGGTACGCGTTCACGTATCCCGACGGCACGAGCTCGGGGGGATCCCGCGAGCGCGGGGTCTCGACCGAGCGGTTCACGGCCGCCGAAGCGGTCCTGCGGGACGTCGCCGGGCCGTGGACCGAGTGGCCGAGCGACGCGTCATCCTCGTGATCAATACGCCCTAGGCGTTCAGGGCCCGCTCGACGGCCTCGCCGATCCAGTCGGCGAGGCTGTCGTCGTCGGGGTCGTCGAGCGCCGCGAAGGGGGCCGTGCGGCCGCCCTTCATCGTGAGCCGGTGCGCGCCGCGCTGCAGCGCCGTCGCGAGCGCCTCGCCGCCGCCCATCGGGAAGAAGACCTCGCTCGAGGAGACGCCGACGGCCATCTTCCCGTTCACCATGAAGCAGAGCGAGCCCATCATCCGCTTCTCCTCGACGTCGACGGTCGCGCCGCCGATGATCGCGCGGACACGATCCGCAATCTCCGGGTCGTAGGGCATGGGTTCAGAGTAATTTGCGATCCATGGCAGATCACTTCTTCGACGAGAACGACAAGCAGTACACGAAGGTCTACAAGCAGGAGACGCCCGACATCCTCGCGGCGTTCGGCGCGTTCGACCAGGCGGTCTTCGCGGAGGAGGGGCGCGAGATCCCCCTCAAGTACCGCCAGCTCATCGCGCTCGGCGTCGCGCTCACGACGCAGTGCGTGTACTGCATCGAGTCGCACTCGATCGCCGCCGCGAAGGCGGGGGCGACCGAGAAGGAGCTCGCCGAGGCCGCGTGGGTCGCGGCCGCGATCCGCGCCGGCGGGGCGTACGCCCACGGCCGCCTCGGCTTCAAGTTCACCGAGGGGATCCACCAGCACTGACGGGTCAGCCGCCGAGCGCCCCCGACTCCGTCACCGACACGTCGGTGCGGTGGAAGCGCAGGAACGAGCGGCTGGCCGTCGGGCCCCGCTGCCCCTGGTAGCGGTTGCCGTAGGGGCCGGATCCATAGGGGTTCTCGGCGGGCGACGACAGCCGGAAGAAGCACAGCTGGCCGATCTTCATGCCGGGCCACAGCTTGATCGGCAGCGTCGCGACGTTCGACAGCTCGAGCGTCACGTGGCCCGAGAAGCCGGGGTCGATGAAGCCGGCCGTCGAGTGGGTCAGGAGGCCCAGGCGTCCGAGCGACGACTTGCCCTCGAGCCGCGCGGCGATGTCGTCGGGCAGGGTCACGGCCTCGAAGGTCGACGCGAGCACGAACTCGCCGGGATGCAGGACGAACGGCTCGTCCGGCTGCACCTCGACGAGGTGCGTCAGGTCGGGCTGCTCCTCCGACGGATCGATGAACGGGTACTTGTGGTTGTCGAACAGCCGGAAGTACCTGTCGATGCGCACGTCGACGCTCGACGGCTGCACCATGTCGCGGTCGAGCGGGTCCAGGGCGATGCGGTTCGCGTCGAGTTCGGCGCGGATGTCGCGGTCGGAGAGCAGCACGGAGCAACTCTATCTTTTGGCACCGCGGATCCGACCGGGTAAGCTCGTCCCGTCCGGGGATGTAGTTCAATGGCAGAACTTCTGCTTCCCAAGCAGACAGCGCGGGTTCGATTCCCGTCATCCCCTCCACCTCAGACCGGCAGGGCACCGCACAGGCGCCCTGCCGTCGTCGTATCCGGGCGTCACCTGCCGAGGCGCTGCTGGGTCATCTTGCCGACGACGTCGAGGATGCCGGGGACGTAGGCGCTCCAGGCCCCGTTGATCTGCTCGAGATCGATCTTCCCCGTGTGCACCTGCTCGCAGAGGCGCAGCCATCCTTCGCCGGTCGCGGCGGTGAGGGCGGCCGCTACCCCCGCGTTGACGACGCTGCCCGCGCCGGGGATCAGCTTGAGCAGGCTGCTGGCCAGGGCACGGCCCGCCAGCTGCGCGCCGAGGTTCGCGAGCGCGCTCGTCGACAGCGCCGTCTGCATCTCGATGTCGTAGATCACCGAGATCCGAGCCATCATCCCGAGCTGGATCGGCGCCAGGGTGACCGCATCCGCGACAGGAAGCGGAACGGCCGCGGCACCGGCGGCCGCGGCGGCCGCCGCCGTGATGACGGGGCGGGCGAGCTCCCGCTTCCAGGGGAGGTTGAGGCGCTGCGCGATGCGAAACGCGTCCTTCTCGTCTTCCGGCGAGAGTGTCAGGGTCTCCGCCACGAGCTCACCGAGGCCGTGCCCCTTGCCCTTCCCGTGCTTGTCGCTGGTGGAGGTGAGGATGACGCGCTCGTAGCCGATCTCGAGGCGGCACCCGTGCTCGTCGACCGGCTTCTCGAGCCAGTCCACGAACTCCTGGACCCCCTGCGGTGCGCGGAACCGCCCCGTCACGGGGTTGCGCGACCAGTCGACCTTCGTGAGCACGAGGATCACCGGGAGGCCCGCGGCGCTCAGCTCCCGGATCATGGCCACGTCGGCCGGGGTCAGGCGATCGTCGTTCGCCTTCACGCAGTACCAGACCACCGAGATCTGCTCGTTCCGGGGATGCGCCGCGATCTGCGCCAGGTGCCCGCGCAGCTGCTCGGCGGGCGACAGGGCGGATCCGATCTCGAACCCCTCGATGTCCCAGATGCCCAGCGAGTCGTCGCTGTAGTACTGCACGCCGCGCGTGACCGGCAGGCCCTTCCCCACCTTCGCGAGGTCGCGGCCGAACACCGCGTTCACGAGCGATGACTTCCCCACGCCCGTGCCGCCGACGACCGCGAGGTTGAACCTCCCGTACCGCGACTTCGCCTGCGCGGCCCCGTCGAGGTACGGGGTCTCGTCGAGAGGGGATCGCTCGGGTTCAGCGCTCATCGTGTGCTCCTGTCGGGGCCGTGCCGCCAGCGGCGGACGCCATGCCTCCAGCATCGCGCACGCGAGCCCTTCCCGTCATCCGAACGGCCGCCCACGCCCCCAGCTGACGCTTCAGCACCTTCATCCGCCGCGGAAGGTGCTCTGGCGTCATCTGAGGCCCCGCGGTTCCGCCTGCCCCGCTGGGTTAGGCTCGGGGCGTCCGTTCCGCACCACCGAGGATGACTGTGACCGCAGATTCCGGCTCCACCCGACGTCAGCTCCGCGAGGCAGCGCCCGGCCCGCAGAAGAAGCGGCACACGGGAAGGTGGGTCCTGCTCGGCATCGGGATCCTCGTCCTCGTCGTCATCGTGTGGGTCGTGTGGCTCGGGATCCGCGTCGTCCAGGTGCGCGGCGACCTGACGTCCGCGCAGTCGCAGATCGCGAAGGTGCAGGACGATCCCTCGACGGTCGGCGACTCGCTCGGCGGCATCGGCGAGCACGCCGCGGCCGCCGCCTCGGCCGCAGGCGATCCGATCTGGCGCGCGAGCGAGTGGATCCCGTGGGCCGGCGACAACCTGCGCGGTGTGCGCCTCGCGTCGCAATCGCTCGACGTCCTCGTGAACGACCTCGCCCGCCCCGCCCTCGGCGCGATCGACGGTGGCGGCGACGCCCCCGTCCTCGAGACGGTCCTCCCCTACATCACCGACTCCGCCCCCGAGATCACCGAACTCGCGGGCGAGGTCCACGACGTAGCCGCGTCCGACTCGCTCATCGGCCCCGTGCGCTCGGGCGTCGACATGGTCGACCAGGTCATGAGCGCGACCTCGCCGTTCGTCGCGATCATGCCCGACCTCCTGGGCGCCGACGGCGCGAAGAACTACCTGCTCGTGTTCCAGAACAACGCCGAGTCGGTCGGCCTCGGCGGATCCGCGGCCTCTCAGACGCTGCTCTCGGCCGACGGCGGCGACCTCTCGATCACCGCCCAGGCGAGCTCGGCCGACTACGACAACCACGTCGGCAACTTCGTCGACGTCGACATCCCCGACAGCGCCAACCAGCTCTACGGCGACTACTACGGCAGCCGCGTCAACATGGCGCCCGCGCGCCCCGACTTCCCCTCCATGGCCGAGCAGATGCGCGCCTTCTGGAACCGCGACATCGGCGACCAGCAGATCGACGGCGTGCTCTCGATCGACCCCATCGCCCTCTCGTACATCCTCGAGGCGACGGGCCCCCTCGAGCTCGCCACGGGCGACGAGATGACGGCGGACAACGCCGTGCAGCTGCTCCTGAGCGACGTGTACACGCGGTGGGACTCGATGGCGGACGGCGACGTCGTCGACGCATTCTTCGCGAGCGTCGCGGGCCAGGTCTTCGACAAGATCGCGACGGGTGACTTCGACATCCCCACGATGATCTCCTCGGTCGGCAAGGGCATCGACCAGGGCTCGATCCTGTTCCACAGCTTCGACGACAGCGTGCAGCAGGTGATCCAGGACGACCGCATCGCGGGGATCCTGCCCACCTCGAACGACACCGCGAGCACCGTCGGCGTGTACCTGCGCGACGAGTCGTCCTCGAAGATCGACTACTACATGAAGTCGGCGATCGACGTGGCCCAGACGTGCTCCGACGGCGGGTCGACCTTCCAGGTCGCGACGACGCTCCACATGGACATCAGCCAGGCCGACGCCGACGCGCTCCCCGCCTACGTCATGAGCGGCAACTGGGGATCCAGTCAGTTCCGCACGACGATCTACGTCTACGGCCCTCCCGGGACCACGGTGGGCGACGTGCAGATCGACGGCCGCGACGTCACGGTCCTGAGCACCGACGTCGACGACCTCGGCCGCCCCGTCGCGGCCGTGCAGGCCTACCTGCAGCCCACCGAGCAGGCCACCGTGACCGCGACCTTCTCGGGCGACGGCGACTTCGGTCCGGCCGACGTCTGGTCGACGCCGATGGTCAACGCGACCGACACGACCGTCGAGGCCTGCGGGGAGTGACTCAGTAGCGGATCCGCTGGGTCGGCGCCGTCGGCGTCCGCCCGGCGGACTGCTCGGTCATCCACGTGTCGAGCACCTGCGTCGCGTCGGGCTCCCGACGGCGGCGCCGCGACTGCTTCTCGTCCCACAGCGCGCGCTCGAGCACCCGCCGGTCGCGCGCGTGCACCATGGCGCGCAGGAACGCCGCGATGAGGGTGCCGATCCACGCCCCGATCGAGTTCGAGACGATGTCGCGCACGTCGCTCACGCGGCCCGCGAGGAACTCGCCCTGCGTCCACTCGATGCCCGCCGAGTAGAGCGGCAGCAGGATCAGGGCGAGCCACCATCCCCACCCGGGAAGGGCGAGGCCGAGGAGGAAGCCCAGCGGCACGAACATGCCGATGTTGGCCGTGAACTCGAGCTCGTCGTACCCGAAGGCGTCGGGCACGCCGATGCGGTGGAGGACCTGCAGGAGCCGCTCGGCGACCGAGGGCACCCCCACCCCGTCGAGCGACGGGGTCATCGTCACCCACATGACGAACGCGAGGTAGACGACGAAGAGGACGGTGGCGATCCCCACGCGCATGCGGCTGCGGGGCGGGCGGCGATCATCTGCTCGGGTCATGCCTGCCACCGTAACGACGAAACGGGACCGGACCCTGAGGGTCCGATCCCGTTTCGGTGAAGACGCGAGGTCTTACTTGATGATCTTCGTCACCGTGCCGGCGCCGACCGTGCGGCCACCCTCGCGGATGGCGAAGCCGAGGCCGTCCTCCATGGCGATGGGCTGGATCAGCTCGACCGTCATGTCGGTGGTGTCACCGGGCATGACCATCTCGGTGCCCTCGGGCAGCGAGATGACGCCCGTGACGTCGGTGGTGCGGAAGTAGAACTGCGGGCGGTAGTTCGTGTAGAAGGGGTTGTGACGGCCACCCTCGTCCTTCGAGAGGATGTACGCGGTGCCCTCGAAGTTCGTGTGCGGGGTGGTCGAACCCGGCTTCACGACGACCTGGCCGCGCTCGACGTCCTCGCGCTTGAGGCCGCGGAGCAGCAGACCGCAGTTCTCGCCGGCCCAGGCCTCGTCGAGCTGCTTGTGGAACATCTCGATACCCGTGACCGTGGTCTTCTGCGTCGGGCGGATGCCGACGATCTCGACCTCGGAGTTGATCGCGAGGATGCCGCGCTCGGCGCGACCCGTGACGACCGTGCCACGACCGGTGATCGTGAAGACGTCCTCGATCGGCATGAGGAAGGGCTTGTCCTTGTCACGCACCGGGTCGGGGATCGACTCGTCGACGGCGTCCATGAGGTCGAGGATCGACTGGACCCACTTCTCGTCGCCCTCGAGAGCCTTGAGGCCCGAGACCTTCACGACGGGAGCGTCGTCGCCGGGGAAGCCCTGCGACGAGAGGAGCTCGCGGACCTCGAGCTCGACGAGCTCCAGGATCTCCTCGTCGTCCACCATGTCCGACTTGTTCAGCGCGACGAGCAGGTAGGGAACGCCGACCTGCTTGGCGAGAAGAACGTGCTCACGCGTCTGCGCCATGGGACCGTCGGTCGCGGCGACCACGAGGATCGCGCCGTCCATCTGGGCGGCACCGGTGATCATGTTCTTGACGTAGTCGGCGTGGCCGGGGGCATCGACGTGAGCGTAGTGACGCTTGGGCGTCTCGTACTCGACGTGCGAGATGTTGATCGTGATGCCGCGCTCGCGCTCCTCGGG
The DNA here is from genome assembly GCF_000422385.1 of Microbacterium indicum DSM 19969. Lineage (GTDB taxonomy): Bacteria > Actinomycetota > Actinomycetes > Actinomycetales > Microbacteriaceae > Microbacterium > Microbacterium indicum. The sequence continues at coordinate 147,760 of NZ_AULR01000003.1, read as the reverse complement.
AGCCGAGTCGATCGAACCGAAGTCGCGCTGGACGTTGACGTCCGACGGGAACTTCTCGGCGAGCACCTTCGAGATCGCGGCGGTGAGCGTGGTCTTGCCGTGGTCGACGTGCCCGATCGTTCCGATGTTCACGTGCGGCTTGCTGCGCTCGAACTTGGCCTTGGCCACTGTGTCCTCCTCAGGACGTCAGGGAAAGACGAGGGCGCTGGATTGCGACCGCGTCGATCCGGGGGTTTGTTTCAGTCTAATAGAGACAGTCGATGTGAAGTTGTGTGATGGCGGATGGGGCCGGGAGCGGCCCGGCCCCATCCGAGAGCCGGAAGGCGGGGAGTGTCTTACTCGCCCTTGCCCTTCTGGATGATCTCGTCGGCGACGGCCTTGGGAACCTCGGCGTAGCTGTCGAACTCCATTGAGTACACGGCGCGGCCCGAGGTCTTCGAGCGCAGGTCGCCGATGTAGCCGAACATGCTCGAGAGCGGGACGAGGGCGCGGACGACCTTGACGCCCTGGGCGTCCTCCATCGACTGCACCTGGCCGCGACGCGAGTTCAGGTCGCCGATGACGTCGCCCATGTACTCCTCGGGAGTACGGACCTCGACCGACATGAGCGGCTCGAGGAGGACGGGGTTCGCCTTGCGGATGGCCTCCTTGAAGCCCATCGAACCGGCGATCTTGAACGCCATCTCCGACGAGTCGACGTCGTGCGAGGCACCGTCGAGGAGGCGCGCCTTGACGCCCACCATCGGGTAGCCGGCGAGCACGCCGACGTTCATCGCGTCCTGGAAGCCCGCGTCGACCGAGGGGATGTACTCGCGGGGGATGCGTCCACCCGTGACCTCGTTCGAGAACTCGTAGACCTTGTCGCCCTCGACCTCCATGGGCTCGATCGCGAACTGGATCTTCGCGAACTGACCCGAACCACCGGTCTGCTTCTTGTGCGTGTAGTCGTGGCGCTCGACGGCCTTGCGGATCGTCTCGCGGTAGGCCACCTGGGGCTTGCCCACGTTGGCCTCGACCTTGAACTCGCGCTTCATGCGGTCGACGAGGATGTCGAGGTGCAGCTCGCCCATGCCCTTGACCGTGGTCTGGCCGGTCTCGGCGTTGTTCTCGACGCGGAAGGTCGGGTCCTCCTCAGCGAGCTTCTGGATCGCGAGACCCAGCTTCTCCTGGTCGGCCTTCGTCTTCGGCTCGATCGCGACCTCGATGACGGGCTCGGGGAACGTCATCGACTCGAGCACGACCTGGTGGTCGGGGTTCGAGAGCGTGTCACCCGTGGTGGTGTCCTTCAGGCCGATGACCGCGTAGATGTGACCCGCGGTGACCGAGTCGACCGGCACCTCCTTGTTGGCGTGCATCTGGAAGATCTTGCCGATGCGCTCCTTCTTGCCCTTCGTCGAGTTGACGATCTGCGCCCCCGACTCGAGGTGACCCGAGTACACGCGGATGTAGGTCAGACGACCGAAGAAGGGGTGCGTGACGACCTTGAACGCGAGGGCCGTGAAGGGCTCCTCCGCCGAGGCGTGGCGCTCGATGACGATCGACTCGTCCTTGGGGTCGTGCGCCTCGATGGCGGGCACGTCGACGGGAGCGGGGAGGTAGTCGACCACGGCGTCGAGCATGGGCTGCACGCCGCGGTTCTTGAACGCCGAGCCGCAGAACACGGGGTACGCCTCACCGGTGATGGTGAGCTTGCGCACGCCGGCCTTGATCTCGTCGATCGTGAGCTCCTCGCCGCCGAAGAACTTCTCGAGCAGCGCGTCGTCGGTCTCGGCGACCGTCTCGATGAGAGCGGCGCGGTACTCCTCGGCGCGCTCGACGAGGTCGGCGGGGATCTCCTGCGTCTCGTACGAGGCGCCCATCGTCACGTCGCCCTTGGCGTCGCCCGGCCACACGAAGGCCTTCATCGACAGCAGGTCGACGACGCCGACGAAGTCGTTCTCGGCGCCGATCGGAAGCTGCATGACGAGCGGCTTCGCCTTGAGGCGGTTCACGATGGTGTCGACCGTGTAGTAGAAGTCGGCGCCCATCTTGTCCATCTTGTTGACGAAGCAGATGCGCGGGACGTTGTACTTGTCGGCCTGGCGCCACACGGTCTCGGACTGGGGCTCGACGCCCTCCTTGCCGTCGAACACGGCGACAGCGCCGTCGAGAACGCGGAGCGAACGCTCGACCTCGACCGTGAAGTCGACGTGGCCGGGCGTGTCGATGATGTTGATCTGGGTGCCGTCCCAGAAGCACGTCACAGCAGCGGACGTGATCGTGATGCCACGCTCCTGCTCCTGCTCCATCCAGTCGGTCGTCGAAGCGCCGTCGTGCGTCTCACCGATCTTGTGGTTGACGCCCGTGTAGAAGAGGATGCGCTCGGTCGTCGTCGTCTTACCGGCGTCGATGTGCGCCATGATGCCGATGTTGCGGACCTTGTTGAGGTCGGTGAGCACGTCTTGTGCCACTTGCGTTTCCTTACGTGGAGAGGAGAAAAATGCTGCTGCAGGTGCCGGATCCGGACCGCCCGGAGACGATCCGGATCCAGCGGGTCACGCGATGGACTACCAGCGGTAGTGAGCGAACGCGCGGTTCGACTCGGCCATCTTGTGCGTGTCCTCGCGACGCTTCACAGCGGCGCCAAGACCGTTCGACGCGTCGAGGATCTCGTTCATGAGACGCTCGGTCATCGTCTTCTCGCGGCGACCCTTCGCGTAGCTCACGAGCCAGCGGAGGGCGAGCGTGTTGGCGCGGTGGGGCTTGACCTCGACCGGCACCTGGTAGGTCGAGCCGCCGACGCGGCGGCTGCGGACCTCGAGAGTCGGGCGCACGTTGTCGAGCGCCTTCTTGAGCGTCGTCACGGCGTCGCCCTCGGCCTTCGCCTCGACGCCCTCGAGGGCGCCGTAGACGATGCTCTCGGCGATCGACTTCTTGCCGTCGACGAGGATCTTGTTGACGAGCTGCGTGACGATGGGGGCGCCGTGTACGGGGTCGTTGACGACCGGGCGCTTGGGGGCAGGACCCTTACGAGGCATGAGACTCAGCCCTTCTTCGCGCCGTAGCGGCTGCGAGCCTGCTGACGGTTCTTGACGGCCTGGGTGTCGAGCGCACCCCGGACGATCTTGTAGCGGACACCGGGGAGGTCCTTCACACGACCACCGCGGACGAGCACGAGCGAGTGCTCCTGAAGGTTGTGACCCTCACCCGGGATGTACGCGGTGACCTCGGTGCCGTTGCGGAGCTTCACACGGGCGACCTTGCGCATCGCCGAGTTCGGCTTCTTGGGCGTGGTGGTGTACACACGGGTGCACACGCCGGCCTGCTGCGGGTTCGACTTCAGGGCGGGAGCCTTGGTCTTGGTGACCTTCGGCTTGCGTCCCTTGCGAACCAACTGCTGAATAGTTGGCACGTTTCTCCTTGTTTTCGCTGCACGGTGACAGCGGCGTGATGTTTCACGTCGACCCACCCGCACGGGCGAATGCCCGGGCGTTGTGCGGTGGATATGCCGTGGGGGCGGACCTGTTCGCAGATCTCGACCCTGTGTCCACGCACGCGCGACGAACGCGCGCACGCACACTGATCCATCATACGTCCGCGACACGCGCCCCGCAAACGCCGCGAACTCCGTACTCTTGACGTATGGAGCGGTCGCTCGACACGCGGGTGGACCAGGCCGTCGAGGCCTGGCTGCGCTGGCTGCCGCGCTGGGAGCCGGCGACGCACCGCGGACGCCGCTCTCCGTGCCGCCGTTGCCTCGGATCCCCGGTCCTCGAGGCGGCCGGCCTCGCCTCCGACGTGCCGCACGGCGTGCAGCACGGCATGTCGACCCGGATCAAGGCGATCGTCGACGCGCAGGTCGGCGAGTACACCGCGAAGAACCTGCCGCTCCTGCAGGCCGAGCTCGACGAGCAGACCGCGCGCAACAGGGCGCGCTCCTATCGCCCGCGCGAGGATCTCGCGCCCGAGTTCGACGGCCTCCCCCTCGACCCGGATCCCCTGCCCGGCCAGCCGTTCCTCTTCACGATCGCGGGCCTCGAGCAGCAGGCGGCGGCCGAGTCGGCGCCGCTTCCTCCGCTCAGCGAGGAGGCGAAGCGGGCGCTGCGTCAGGAGGTGCGCCTCGCCGACGAGTTCGCCGACGAGATCGGGCGAGAGGTCTGCGCGCTCCTGCTGCGCCACCGCATGCGGATCCGCGCCGCCGTGACCGAGTTCGTCGAGCCGCAGATCGACGCACTCCTCGCCGAGCTCACGAGCTCGCTCGACACCCCGTTCGACTAGGGCGCGTCGTCGGGGCCGTCGCCGCCGCGGCCCTCCCACGGCCAGCGCGGCGGGTTCGCGCCCGTGCGTCGGATCGCGACCGCCGCCCAGGCCGCCACGGCCGCGGCGAGGACGACGACGGGCGAGACCCAGCCGATGAGGACGTGCTCGAGGACGCCGATGACGGATCCGAGATCGCCCGTGTCGACGAGGACCGCGACCCCCAGGACCAGGGCGTGCACGGCGCCGGACGCGAGCGCGACGCCCGCGACGGATCCGTAGCTCGGGCGCCAGCGGTCGAGGGCCGCCCAGAGGAGCAGGCCGAACGCGACGAGCGCGGCGCCCGCGGCGACGAAGGCCGTCGGGATGTCGATGCCCGGCATCGCGATGACCTCGCTGCCGGTCCAGAGGCTCGCGAAGCCGAGCCCCGCCACGAGGAGCGCGAGGTACCCCACGGTCGCGAGGGCCGCGACGGCGAGGGGAGCGCGCGGGGTCATGCGTCCATTGTCCCGCCGACGCGCGGCGGGACGGCGGATCAGATCTGCGACTCGGGGCCCTCGGCGATGACGCGCTCGTACTCGGCCTTGGCCTCGGCGTTCGCGGCCGTGACCTTGGATCCGCGGCGCGACACCCACGCCCCGAACCAGACCGTGACCTCGCGGGCCGAGATGAAGGCGAGGAGGCTCAGCGGGTGCAGCACATGCGCGACGAGGAGGTCGGTTCCCTCGGACGCCGTGATGTTCCAGAAGGGCGCGTCGAGGAAGACGCCGCCGATGTGGCCCGCGTAGGTGAGCGCGGCGACGAGGACGCCGAGGATCACCCACGACCACCAGCGCGCGCGGTTGACGAAGACGCCGAGCAGCCAGAACGCGAGCCAGAACGCGATGACGGTGAACCAGAAGCCCGCCGACAGAAGCGGGTCGGCGACGAACGCGGCCCAGTCGGTGACGGGCTGCCCGTTCACGAGCGCGACGAGGTACTCCCAGGCGAGGGTCGCGGCGCCGTAGATCGCCGCGAAGGCGACGGCGGCGACGAGGCCGATCGCGCCGGCCGCTGCGCGGTTGCCGCGGCGGCGAGGCGGCTCGGGGGCCTGCACGAAGATCGGCGACGGCGCGGGAGCGGGCGCCGCGACCGTCGGGGCGGTCGGCTCGCTCGGGGTGACCGCGGGCTCCGTGGCCGTGAAGGTCTCGGTCTTCGCGGGCTCGAACCACGGGCTCGCCGCGGCGGCGCCGGCGGCGGCCTGGGCGGGCTTCTCCTCGGGAGGCAGCGAGCTCTCGAGGCGGTCGAGCTCGGCGGCGAGGGCCTCGTAGTCGGGCTCCGACGTCGCGGGCTCGTCGTCCTCGACCGGGTCCCCCTGCTGAGGTTCCGCCGACGATGCGGCGGGGTACGCCGTCGTCGCGGGCTCGGGCTCGGCCGTCGCGGGCTCGCCGGCCTCAGCCGGCGCGGGCGCCGCTTCGGGCTCCGAGACGGGCTCGGGCGCGGCCACGGGATCCGCGGCGGGCTCGACGGCCTCAGCCGGCGTCTCGGGCACGGCCTGCGTCTCGGCGTCCTGCTCGGGCTCGCCGGTCGCGTCGTTCTTGGGACCCTGGGCGTCGCTCATCGCATGCGCTCCTCACAGACGGGGACTCTCCCCACCGCAGGCTAACGCCGGCGACCCGCGGATCCCGGGAGCCTCGCCGCCCCGAAACTCTGACGATGCGCCGCGACCCGCCCGAACCGGCCGAATCGCCAGAGCGTCGCGGGATCGTCAGAGTCTCAGCGACGGGTGGGCGGGAGGGACGGCTCGCCCAGCGACAGCATGAGGCGGTTCGCCCAGTTGAAGAAGGCCGCGCCGCCCAGGATGTCGAGGATCTCGGCGTCGTCGAAGCCCGCGTCGCGGAGGCCGGCGAGGTCGTCGGCCCCGAAGGCGAGAGGGGTGTCGGCGAGCGCGACCGAAGCGGCCGAGATCGCGTTCCACTGCTCGGATCCGAGATCGGCGCCGACGCCCTCGGCGATGAGCCGGTCGACGTCGTCGGCGCGGCCCGACTCCTTCACGGCCGCGGCCGTGTGGACCGAGGCGCAGTAGACGCAGCCGTTGTAGCGCGAGGTCGCCGCGGCCGATAGCTCGCGCTCGGCGCGGCCGACGCCGTCGGTCACGTTGAAGAAGATGTCCTTGTCGGTCAGCGTGCGCGCCTTGAGCGCCGCGGGGTCGCGCGCCAGCAGGCGGAAGTACGGATTCTTCGCCCGCAGGGGCTCGACGAGCGCGTCGATCTGCTCGGGCGTCAGCTCGCTCTCGGCGAGGGGCTCGACCCACGGCTCCCAGCGGAGGGCCTCGCGTGTGAAGGCCTCGGGGCGGGGCAGCTCGGGACCGTACTCGGTGATCGTCGCGCTCATGCTGCTGCTCCGTTCTCGGTGCGGGGGTTGTCGGCCATGACGCGCAGCCCGCGGGCGACGCGCAGCTGGAACGAGAGGAACGCGACGAGCTGCGAGAGCGACACGATGTCGTCGGCGCTCCATCCCGCGTCGGCGAGGGCGCGCACGGCGTCGGCGCTCGCCTCGCGGGGGCGGAAGACGAGGAGATGGGTGTGCGCGAGCGCCGCTGCGAGGCGGGTTCCGACCTCGCCCGCGACGAGCGCGTCGGGAGCCCACGCCGATCCCGGCTCGTTCTCGCCCTGCAGGCCCGGCTCGCGGTAGTTGCCGAAGGGCCCCTCGGATCGGCCCGACGCCGCGGCGCGGGCGATGACCCCGCTGAGCCCCGGGGCCTCGTCGCCGAGCAGGTCGGCGTAGAACGCCGTGGAGTGCTCGTCGCCGTGCAGCTGCGCCGCGAACGCCGCGACCGCGTAGCGCTCGGAGAGCGGGAAGGATCCGGGCTCCGCGGGCTCGAGGAGAGCCTCGAAGCTCAGCTGGGCGTTGTCGCGCGCCTGCTGCCGGCGGCCGCGCAGCGCGATGAGCGGGTGGCCTTCCGGAAGGCCCGCGAGCAGTTCGATGATGTCGGGCATGATGACCCCTATTCTCGCGCCGCCCGGCCGGGGATGGCCTCGAGCAGCTGGCGGGTGTAGTCGTGCTGGGGATCGGCGAAGACCGCCGCCGTCGGCCCCTGCTCGACCTGCCGGCCGCGCTGGAGCACCGAGACGGTGTCGGCGATCTGCCGCACGACCGCGAGGTCGTGCGAGATGAACACGTAGGTGAGACCGAGCCGCTCCTGCAGGTCGGCGAGGAGGCGCAGGATCTGCGCCTGCACCGAGACGTCGAGCGCCGAGACGGCCTCGTCGAGGACGACGAGCTCGGGCTCGAGGATCAACGCGCGGGCGATCGCGACGCGCTGCCGCTGCCCGCCCGAGAGCTCGGCGGGGCGGCGCGACGCGGCGTCGGCCGGGAGCGCGACGAGGTCGAGCGACGCGGCGACCTTCGCGGCCCGCTCGGACGCCGAGCCGAGGCGGAAGTTGCGCAGCGGCTCGCCGATCGCCTGCCCGACCGTCTGGCGCGGGTCGAGCGAGCCGAGAGGGTTCTGGTAGACGAGCTGCGTCGTGCGCCGGAATGCCCGCGCCGAGCGCAGCGCCGTGACGTCGACGTCGCCGACGCGGACGGATCCCGCCGTCGGCTTCGCGAAGCCCGCGAGCGCGCGGCCCGTCGTCGTCTTGCCCGAGCCCGATTCGCCGACGAGCGCGTGCGTCGTGCCGCGCGCGACCGTGAACGACACGTCGTCGACCGCGACGAAGGGATCCCTCCGGCCGCGGCCGAACTCCTGGCGGAGGCCCGCGACCTCGACGAGGGGGCGCTCCCGCGCCGCGATCTCGGGCGGGCGACGCTCGACGACCGACGCGAGCGACGGCGCGTCGGCGAGCAGCATCTGCGTATACGGGGCCTCGGGATCCCGCAGGACGTCGGCCGTGCGGCCCTCCTCCTGCACGCGCCCGCCCTGCATGACGACGACGCGGTCGCTGCGGTCGGCCGCGACGGCGAGATCGTGCGTGATGAGGAGGACGCCCATGCCGGTGTCGGCGCGCAGCTCGTCGAGCAGATCGAGCACGCGGCGCTGCACCGTCACGTCGAGCGCGCTCGTCGGCTCGTCGGCGATGATCAGCTCGGGCTCGAGCGCGATCGCGGCGGCGATCAGGACGCGCTGGCGCATGCCGCCCGACAGCTCGTGCGGGTGCTGCCGCGCGCGCGTCTCTGGGTCGTCGATCCCCACGCGGTCGAGCAGCTCGACGACGCGGCGGCGGATCTTCGCGCCGTCCTTCCAGCCGTGGATCCGCAGCGCCTCGCCGACGCTCGCCCCGATCGTGGCGACGGGGTTCAGGGATCCGCCCGGGTCCTGCGGGACGAGGCCGATGCGGGCGCCGCGGATCGCGCGCCAGCGGCGCTCCGCGAGGCCCGTGAGCTCGTCGCCGCGGAGGCGGACGGATCCGCCCGTCACGCGCCCGTTCGACGCGAGCAGGCCGATCGCCGACTGCGCGACCGTCGACTTGCCGGATCCCGACTCGCCGAGGAGCGCCGTCACCTCGCCGGGCGCGACGTCGAGCGAGACGCCATCGACGACGGTGCGCTCGCCCGAGCGCGTGCGGTACGCGACGCCGAGGTCGCGGATCTCGAGGAGGTTCCCGCTCATCGCGCGCTCCTTCCGAGGGCCCGGCTCAGCTGGTTCGTCGCGATCACGACGACGGCGACGACGGCTCCGGGGAGCACCGTCAGCCACCACGCGGTCGCGACGTAGTCACGACCCTCGGCGATGAGGAGGCCCCACTCGGGCGTGGGCGGCGGGGCGCCGTAGCCGAGGAAGCCGAGCGTCGAGATCTGCAGGATCGCGGACCCGAGCTGCAGCGCCGCGAGCGCGATCACGGGGGTGAGGGAGTTCGGCAGGATGTGCCGCCAGAGGACGGAGAGGAAGGTGCCGCCGGATCCGTACGCCGCCTCGACGTACTCGGAGACGCGCACGCTCACGACCTGCGATCGCACGAGGCGCGCGAAGGTCGCGATCGAGGTGACCCCGACGGCGAGCGCCGCGGGCATGGTGCCGAAGCCGAGGATGATGACGACGCTCAGCGAGAGGAGCAGGGCCGGGATCGCGAGGAGCACGTCGACGACGCGCATGATCACCTCGTCGACGGCGCCGCCCGTCGCGCCCGCGGTCACGCCGAGGAGCGTGCCGGCGACGAAGCCGACAACGACCGCGACGAGGGCCGCGGGGACCGACTGCGCGGCGCCGTGGACGACGCGGGTGAAGACGTCTCGGCCCGTCGCGTCGGTGCCGAACCAGTGCGCCCCGCTCGGGGCCTGGAGCGACGGGGCGACCGACGCCGTCGGGTCGCCGGGCGCGAAGAGGCCCGGGAAGACGGCCCAGGCGATCGCGACGAGGACGATGACGCCCGAGACGACGGCGCCGGCCGTGAGCCAGGCGGGCCGCGCGCGGCGCGATGCTTCGACGGTGCTCATCGGGTCGCCCCCTTCCGCAGACGGGCGTCGAGGACCGGGTAGAGGAGGTCGACGACGAGGTTGATCGCGACGAAGACGACCGCCGAGATCACGACGACCGCGAGGAGGACGGGGGTGTCGCGCGCGGCGACGGCCTGCGCCGTCAGCTGGCCGACGCCCGCGCGCCCGAACACCGTCTCGGTCACGACGGCGCCCCCGACGAGCTCGCCGAACAGCACGCCCGCCATCGTGAGGGCGGGGAGCAGCGCGTTGCGCGCGACGTTCCGCCAGAGGATCCACGACGTGCTCGCGCCGCGCGACCGCACGACCGCGACGAACGGCTGCTCGCGCACCTCGTCGATCGTGCGGGTGAGGACCTGCGCGAGCGGCGCCGCGATCGGGATCGCGATCGTGATGACGGGCAGGATCAGCGCCTCGGCCGGGCTCGCCCCGATCACGGGGACGAGGCCCAGCTGGAAGGAGAAGACCTGGATCAGGACGATGCCGATCCAGAACACGGGCAGCGAGACGAACAGCGGCGGGATGTTCCGGAACGCGCGGCGCAGCCACGACCACCCACCGTACGTCGCCGTGAAGGCGATCGTCACCGCGAGGACGACCGCGAGCAGGAGGCCCAGCGACGCGAGCGCGAGCGTCGACGGCAGGGCCGTGGCGATGAGGTCGCTCACCGCGGCGCCGCTCTGGACCGAGTACCCGAAGTCGCCGCGGAGGAAGCCCGCCGCCTGGTCGAGGTAGCGGACCGCGAGCGGCCGGTCGATGCCGAACGACTCGCGGATCGCCGCCAGCTGCTCGGGCGAGAGACCGAGGTCGGGGCTGCCGTAGCGCGCCATGACGGCGTCGCCCGGCAGCACGCTCAGCAGGAGGAACGCGGCCGTGAAGGCGAGGACGAGGACGACCACCGCCTGCCCGAGGCGCCGCAGGATGTACGTCACGGGGCGGGCGTCACCGGTCGAGCCACGTGGCGTAGAACGACGGGCGGCCGACCGACTCGGTCGAGAAGTCCTTCACGTCGCTCTGCAGTCCGAACACCTGGGGCTCCTCGAAGAGCGGCAGGATGTACGCCTCGTCCGCCATGCGCTGCTGCGCGTCGGCCGACGCCTGGGCGCGGCCCTCCTCGGTGGGCTCCGAGGCGACCTCGTCGAGCAGATCCTGCAGCTCCTGGTCGCCGTACGACTCGTCGGACGTGTCGTAGTTCAGAAGCGAGTTGCGGTTGTCGCCCGAGTACTGCGACTTGAGGACGTCGTAGTCGGCGCGGCCGACCATGGAGTGGTACACCTGGATCGTGTCGCTCGAGAGGCGTGCCTCGTCCTGGGCGGCCTGGTCGCCGGGGAACAGCTCGACGCCGATCCCGATCTTCGCGAGCTGCTCCTGGATCAGGGTCACGACCTCGCGCGAGCGCGGCTGCGGCAGCGCCTCGTTGAACGTGAGCGTCAGGGTCTGGCCGTCCTTCTCGCGCAGGCCGTCGCCGTTCAGCTCCCAGCCGGCCTCGTCGAGCAGCGCGTTCGCCTGGTCCTCATCGTAGACGTAGGAGTCCGAGGTGTCGACGTAACCGAGAGCCGTCGACGCGAGGGCGCCCGTCGCGAGCGTGTAGCTGTCGCTGAAGAGGGTGTCGATGATCGCCTGGCGGTCGATGCCCGCGATGATCGCCTGGCGCACCCGGATGTCGCTGAGGAGCGGGTTGCGGAAGCGGAAGTTCAGGCCGTTGTTCACGCCGTTCGTGGCGGCGGCGACGATCTCGAGGCCGTCGGCGTCGAACTGCGCCTCGTCGGGAGCCTCGATCTGGCGGGCGATGTCCGCCTGGCCCGACGTGACGGTTCCGACGCGCACGCTGTCCTCGCCCGCGACGATGTAGTCGATGCCGTCGAGATAGGCGCGGCCCTGGTGGTCGAGCGACGGCGGGGCCCAGTCGTAGTCGTCGCGCGCCTCGAGCGACAGCTGCGTGCCGATCTGCTCGTCGGAGACGACGAAGGGGCCGGATCCGATGATCTCGGCCGCGTTGCCGGGGCCGAACTCGTCGCCCGTGCGCTCGAGCGTCGAGTTCGACACGAGGCCCGAGTTGATCGTCGAGGTCGCCTGGGCGAAGCCGGGCGAGGGAGCCGAGAAGTGGAAGACGACGGTGTCGTCGCCCGTGACCTCGCTCGACTCGTAGTTGTTGATCGCCTCGGACACCGACAGCGCGCGGTCGGGGTCGCCGAGGCCGAAGAGATCGAAGTTCGCCGCGACGTTCTCGGCGTCGAGCGGCGTCCCGTCGGAGTAGGTCACGCCGTCGCGGATCGTGAACGTGTACTCGGTCGCGTCGTCGTTCACCTCCCAGTCGCTCGCGATCCAGGGCTCGAGCTCGAGCGTCTCGGGGTCCTGGTAGAGCAGGCGGTCGGTGATGTTGTTGATGACGCCGCCGTTGGGGTAGAAGCCGCCGGCGGGCGGGTACAGCGTCTGCCAGGTCTGCGGCTCGAGGTACGTCAGCGTGCCGCCCTCGTGCGGCTCGCCCGTCGCACCCGCCCCGGACGATCCGCCCGAGCAGCCGGCGACGAGCGCCCCGATCGCGACGACGGATGCGGCTGCGGCGAGGGCGCGGGACAGACGTGGCATGGGGATCTCCTTGGGAAATGGGAAGAGTTCGATTTCAGCACGCCGGGAGCGCACTGGGCCGCGTCTGCGGTCACAGTTCGTCATCGAGGGCGCCCCGGAGGCCTCCCGCCGCCCCGCGGCGGGAGGATGGAATCCATGAGTGCTCCGCAGGACCCCCGCCCGACGATCGCGATCATCGGCGGCGGGCCCCGCGGGGTGTCGATCCTCGAGCGCATCGGGGCGCGCCTCGCGGGCTCGGACGCGGTGCTCGACGTCCGCATCGTCGACGACACCCAGGTGGGCGCGGGGCGGATCTGGCGCACCGACCAGAGCCGACAGCTGTACATGAACACGCTCGCCGACGCCGTGACGCTCTTCCCCGACGCGTCCGTCACGATGACGGGCCCCGTCGTCGCGGGCCCGACGCTGCACGAGTGGTGCATGCTGGCGCTCGGCGGCCCCGCCGCGGCGGGGGTCCCTGCGGCGCACCGCGCCGTGTTCGAGCGCACGCCCGTCCGCCCCGGGTTCGTCGACGAGTACCGCGACGAGCTCGAGGGACAGCGGCCCGAGTCGCACCCGAGCCGCGCCCTGTACGGCGAGTACATCTCGTGGTGCTTCGACCGGGCCGCCGCCGCGCTCCCCGCGGGGGTCTCGCTCGCGATGCACACGGCTCGGGTGACGCGGATCGACCGCGAGGGCGGCCGCGAGCGCCTCGCCCTCTCGGACGGGTCCGTCGTCTCGGCCGACGCCGTCGTCGCCGCGACCGGCTGGCTGCCGCGCACCGAGACGCCCGAGGAGGAGGACCTCACGCGCGCGGTCGCGGCCGACCCCGATCTCGTGTGGGTGCGGCCCGACAGCCCCGTCGACCAGGACCTCGACCGGATCCCCGCGGGCGGGCACGCGATCGTGCGCGGCCTCGGCATGGGCTTCTTCGACGCGATGGCGCTCGTGACGGCGGGCCGAGGCGGGCGCTTCGTCGCCGACGCGGCCGCGCCGGGCGGGCTCCGCTACGAGCCGTCCGGGCGCGAGCCGATCCTCCACGTGACCTCGCACCGCGGCGTGCCGTTCCGCGCCAAGGCGCTCTACGGATCCCTCCCGCCCAAGGCCCCGTTGCGGCACCTGCGTGCCGTCGACTGGGCGGCCGAGCCGCGCCCCATCGACGTCGACGCCCGCATGTGGCCGCTCATCCTCCAGGACGCGTACGCCGACTGGTGCGACGCGCTCGCGCGGGTCTCGCCCGGCTCCATCGACCTCGACGCCGCCCAGTCGGCGATCGACGCGTGCGATGTGGAGGTGCGCGGCGCCCTCCGCGACCGCACCCGCGAGATCGCGCGCCGCCTCGCCGACGCGATCCGCCCGCACCTCACGGGCGCCGAGCCGATCGACCTCATCGCCGAGGCATACCCCGGCGCCGACGAGCGGTGGGACTCCCCCGCCGCGTTCGACGCGTGGGTCGCGGCCTTCGTCGCCGCCGACCTCGCCGAGGCCGAGCGGGGATCCCGCAGCCTCGTGAAGGCCGCGCTCTGGTCGATCTCCGCATCGCGCGCCTTCGTGTCGCGCGTCGGCTCCTTCGGCGGCCTGAACGCCGAGTCGCGCCGCTCGGCGTTCCGCGAGCTCATGTCGGTGGGCGGCATGGTCGGATCGGGCCCGCCCGCGTTCCGCAACCGCCAGCTGCTCGCGCTCCACGCCGCGGGTCTCGTGCGCTTCCTCGGCCCCGCCGCGATCGTCGCAGTCGGCGACGACGGGTTCCGCGCCGAGGCGCCCGCCGTGGCGCGCTCCGGCATCACGGCGCGCGCCCTCGTCGATGCGTGGATGCACTCCCATGACGTACGCGCGAGCGCCGACCCGCTCGTCGCCTCCCTCGAGGCCGCCGGGAGGATCCGCCCCTTCCGCGCCCCCGCCGCGTCCGGCGCTCCCCAGACGACCGAGGCGTTCGACGTCGACCCCGCGACGGGTCGCGCGATCCGCGCCGACGGGACGCCCGATCCCGCGCTGCACATCTCGGGGATCCCGATCGACGCCGCGATGCACGACGCCGTCATCAGCCCCATGCCCGGATCCGACCCCACGATGCTGCGCGAGACCGACCGCGTCGCGGCATCCCTTCTCCGCACCGCCCTGGAGGCCACCGCATGACCGAGACCACCCGCCCCGTCGCCGTCGTCACGGGAGCCACAGGAGGGATGGGCGGCGCGATCGCCCGAGACCTGGCGCGCACCCACACCGTCCACGCGCTGGGCCGCGACGCGGACGCCCTCGCGGCGCTCGCCGAGCTCGGCATCGAGCCCCACGCCGTCGAGCTGGCCGACGCCGACGCCCTCGCCGCCTTCGGCGCGTCGCTCCCCCGCGTCGACGTCCTCGTGCACGCGGCCGCGATCAGCGGCCACGTGTCGGTCGAAGACGCAGACGCCGCGCTCTGGGCCCGCGCGCTCGCGACCAACGTCATCGGCCCCGCACTCCTGACCCGCGCCCTGCTCCCCGCGCTGCGAGCCGCCGAGGCCACGGTCGTCTTCATCGGCTCGGGCGCCGGCACGAAGTCCGTGCCGGGCAGCGCCGTGTACACCGCGACGAAGCACGCCCTGCGGGCCGTCGCCGACGTGCTGCGGATCGACGAGGAGCGCAACCGGATCCGCGTCGTCACGCTCGCGCCCGGCCAGACCGACACCGCGATGCTGCGCGCCTCGACGCCCGAGGGCTCGTACACGCCCGAGCGCTACATCCGCCCCGAGACCGTCGCCGGAGCCGTGCGCGGACTCGTCGACCTGCCGGCCGACGCCCAGATCACCGACGTCGCGCTGCGCCCGCGCCAGGAGATCGCGCGCCTCTGAGCCGGCCGCGCTCGGGGCCTCAGCCCTGCGCGCGCAGCCAGTCGAAGAAGCCGAAGAAGATCTCGTCGAGCCAGTCGCCGACGGCCGGGAAGAGCGGCAGGGCCGCCCACAGCAGCAGGGCGATGACCGCCACCGCGATCACGATGCCGATGATCGTCGCCGTCCAGCTGCGTCCGCCCTTCGCCATCGTTCCAGGGTAGGCCTCGGGGCCCCGGATCCGCGGATCCGGGGCCCCGAGGCGGCCGATCAGAACTCCGAGAAGTCGACCGTCACGGTCCCGTCGTCGTTCGCCTCGACGGGGACCCGGGTGCCGTATCCGTACACGCTGTACTCGGTGTCGGACTCGTCCTCCCAGTCGTCCTCGTCGTCGTAGCGCCACTGGTAGTCGATCGTCATCTCGCCGCCCTCGATGACGACGGCGGGGCCCGAGTCGCTCGAGAACCACGACGCGTCGTCCTCCGTCGAGAACGAGTAGGTGGGCTCCTCGGCCCACGAGCGCGTGATCCCGGTGACGGCGCCGTAGCCCGACTCGTACATGTCGAGCGTGTTGGGACAGTCGGTCGGCTCGAAGCGGTCGCTCGTCATGCAGCCCGCGATCCGGTCCTTGACCTGCGCGATCGCGTCCTCCTGCGCCTCGTCGGTCCAGGTCGCCTCGAAGTGGGCGATCTCGGTGTCGCCGCCGATGCCGTCGAAGAACCCGCCGTCGGTCGTTCCCGGGAGCACCGTGATCGTCTGGTCGTCGCCGTAGGTGAACACGCCCGTCGACTCCGGCGCCTGGAAGGTGTAGCTGCCGGGGAGCACGGGGATCGTGACGGGACCCGACTGCGCGACCTCCTCGGCCGTCGGCGAGACGCCCGTGAGGTCGACCGTCGCACCGTTGACCGTCGTGACGCCCGAGACGTCGCCGAGCGAGATGTACTGCAGCGGGCCCTGCGCGATGCGCCAGTCGTCCCAGAGAACCGCCTGCCGGCCGGACGTCGCCATCTCGAGCGTCACGGGGTAGCTCTTGGAGTCGACCGTGAGCGTCGCCGAGACCGTCGCGGACCCCTCGTACGACTGGACGTCGGTGATCTCGTACGCGGTCGGCCGATCCTCGGCCGCGCCGTACACGGCGTCGGTGAGGAGCACGCGCTCGCCCGAGGTGACGTTCGGGTCCCAGAGCTCGGTGGCGGTCTCGGCGTCTCCGTCGACGAGGGCCTCGAGGTAGGCCTCGGCCTTCGCCTGCGGCCCGAAGGTCGTCTGCGCGAGCTGGCCGTGCGCGACGAAGCCCCCGATCACGAGGAGCGCCACGACCGCCACGCCGCCCGCGGACCACGCCCAGGCGAGCTTCGCGCGGCGGCTCATCGGCTTCGAGGGGACGAGCGGGTCGGCCGCGGGAGCCGTGGGAGCGACGGGCTCGAGGGGAACCGTGGGAGCCGCGGTGTCGCCGAGCGCGGCGGCCGCGTAGCCCGCGGGAAGGACCGGGGCTGGCGCAGCGGCGGGCGCCGCGGCCGGCACGGAACCGGGGCGCGGCACGCCCCAGGTCAGGACCGAGACGACGCCGGCGGGCAGGATCCCTGCGATCGGGGCCGCGGCGAAGCGGGCGATCGCATCGACCGCGAGGCCGACGAGGGCGAAGAGCAGGAACGCCCAGGGCGCGGGCCCGAACGCCCCCGAGAACCCGGCGAAGCTCGCGACGGTCGCGCCCGCCGACACCGTGCCGAACGCGAGGACGATGAGCCCGGCGGCGCCGTACGCGACGGGCAGGACGAGCCACGACACGGCGCCCGTGCGCGCGGCGCCCGCGCGCACCCGCCAGCGGAGGCCCGCCACGACGATCACGAGGACCGTGACGATCGGGAGCACGATGCGCAGCCACAGCGGCAGGAAGTCGGAGAACATGCCGACGGTCTGCGAGTTCCCGACGAACGAGGTGAGGGATCCGGATCCGATGAGGAGCCCGAACATCCCGACCGTCAGCGCGTCGACGGCGACGAACGGGAGGAGCACGGGCGCGAGGAGCAGCATCGCGCCGACGGGGCCGTCGCCGTCAGCGGCCCGCACGATCGCGACGACGTAGCTCGCGACGCCGAGGAGCGCGGCGTAGGCGCCGAGGTGCTGGACCGCGTGCACGGCCGCATCGCGCCAGGGCCCGGCGACGCGCGGGCGCTCGCCCAGCACGACGTAGGCGGAGCCTGCGCCGACGACGGCCATGAGGATGACGCCCCACAGCGAGATCGCCCGGAGGGCGACGGGCGCGATGCCCGGGACCGTCGCACTGATGGGGACCAGAGTCTGCAGGAGGAGCATCACGAGCGCGAAGCCGAGCCCCGCGGCCGCGGCGAGGGCGAAGCGCTGGCCGCGCGACGCGGCGACGTCCGCCCCGACGACGCGGCGGCCGAAGATCAGGACCACCGCGATCGTGCCGGCGGGGATGAGGAGGAGCGGAACGAGGACGCTCACGCTTCCGCTCACCTGCGCGAGCTCGGGTGAGAAGAACCCGAGGACGCCCTCGAGGTTCTCACCCGGCTGGATCCGCGCGCTCGCGGGGCTGAGGAAGCCCATGCCGACGAACTGGAACACGGCCGCGAACCACATGCCGCCGATCATCCCGGCCACGTCGTCCGGCAGGTCGCCGCTCGTCGAGATGCCGATGACGGCGAGGAGGACCGTGACGAGGCTCACGGCGAGGGATCCCGCGAGCGCGAGGCCGCCGAGCCACAGCGACGAGAGCCACTGGCCCGGCGTGATCGCGGCCAGGAAGCTCGGCCGGGCGGGCGCCGCGGCGACCGGCTCGGGCGGCGCGACCGGCTGCGCCGGGACGGGCTGCTGCGGTGCGGGCGGCTGCTCGGGCTGGTCGCTCATATCATTCCCCCAGTGACGATGCTGGTATATGCACGTGCGAGGATATCGACGCCGGGAACCGCGGAGCAAATGGATGACGAACAACGAAGGGCCTCGGGATCCGCAGATCCCGGGGCCCTGAGCCGGTCAGGGGCCGGAGCGCTCAGCTCCGGCCGCCCGATCAGTTGTACGTACCCGGCGTGAAGTCGTCGGTCGAGAACGCGTCGAAGTCGACGTAGCTGTAATCGCCCTCGGCGAAGGCGCCGTCCGACGCGAAGATGCGGTTGGGGTACCGCTCGCTCTTCGCCTCCTCGGTCGCCTCGACGACCACGTCGCGGTACTTGGCGAGGCCCGTACCGGCCGGGATCAGCTTTCCGATGATGACGTTCTCCTTGAGACCGATCAGCGGGTCGCGCTTGCCCTGGAGGGCCGCCTCGGTGAGCACGCGGGTGGTCTCCTGGAACGATGCGGCCGACAGCCACGACTCGGTCGCGAGCGAGGCCTTCGTGATGCCCATGAGCTCGGGGCGACCCGAGGCGGGGCGCTTGCCCTCGGCGACCGACTTGCGGTTCACGTCCTGGTAGTGGCGCATGTCGACCATCTCGCCCGGCAGCAGGTCGGTCTCGCCGTGGTCGACCACGGTGACCTTCCGCAGCATCTGGCGCACGATGACCTCGATGTGCTTGTCGTGGATCGGCACACCCTGCGAGCGGTACACGCCCTGCACGCCGTTCACGAGGTACTTCTGCGCCTCGCGAGCGCCCTGCACGCGCATGATCTCCTTGGGGTCGAGCGTGCCGACCTGGATCGCCTGGCCCACGTTCACGTGCTGGCCGTCCTCGACGAGCAGCGTCGCGCGCTTGAGCACCGGGTAGACCACGACCTCGTCGCCCGAGTCGGGCGTCAGGATGACCTTCTTGCCCTTCTCGGTCTCCTCGATCGTGATGCGGCCGTTGGCCTCGGCGATCGGCGACGCGGCCTTCGGGGTGCGGGCCTCGAAGAGCTCCTGCACGCGGGGAAGACCCTGCGTGATGTCGTCGGCGCCGGCCGAACCGCCGGTGTGGAACGTGCGCATCGTGAGCTGCGTGCCGGGCTCGCCGATCGACTGGGCCGCGATGATGCCGACGGCCTCGCCGATGTCGACCAGGTTGCCGGTGGCCAGCGAGCGGCCGTAGCAGTGGGCGCAGACGCCCACGGCCGAGTCGCACGTCAGGACCGAGCGGACCTTGATCTCGGTGATGCCCGCCGCGACGAGCTTGTTGATCAGCGGGTCGCCGATGTCGTCGTTGCGCTTCGCGAGGACCGTTCCGTCCTCGGCCACGACGTCCTCCGCGAGGCTGCGGGCGAACACCGCGTTCTCGACGTTGGAGTCCTTGACGAGCGTGCCGTCCTCGAGCTTCTCGGCGATCGGGTAGACGAGGCCCTTCGACGTGCCGCAGTCCTCCTCGCGGATGATCACGTCCTGCGAGACGTCGACCAGACGACGGGTCAGGTAACCCGAGTCGGCCGTGCGGAGGGCCGTGTCGGCCAGACCCTTGCGGGCACCGTGCGTGGCGATGAAGTACTCGGCCGAGGTCAGGCCGTCGCGGAACGACGACAGGATCGGGCGCGGGATCGTCTCACCACGGGTGTTCGCCACCTGGCCGCGGATCGCGGCGATGTTGCGGATCTGGAGCCAGTTGCCTCGTGCACCCGACGACACCATGCGGTAGATGGTGTTGTCCTTGGGGAACGCGTCGCGCATCTCCTGCTGGAGGCGCTTCTCGAGGTCGGAGCCGAGCTTGACGAGGTCGGCGCGGACCTCGTCCTCGGTGTAGCGACCGGTCTCGCCCTTGCGGGTGATCGCGGCGGCTTCCTTCTCGTACTCGGCGACGAGCTCGGCCTTGGCCGGCGGCGTCACGATGTCGCTCAGCGCGACCGTGACACCCGAACGCGTGGCCCAGAAGTAGCCGGCGTCCTTGATCTTGTCGAGCGTCTCGGCGGTCGTGACCTTGGGGTACTCCTCGGCCAGCTTGTTGACAATCTCCGAGAGCTTGCCCTTGTCGGCCTGCTCGCGGACGAAGGGGTAGCCCTTCGGCAGCTGGTCGTTGAAGATCATCTGGCCGAGCGAGGCGTCGACGAGACCGCTCGTCTCGTAGTTCTCGGGGGCGTCGCCCTCGAGGAACGCGAGACCGGGCTGGAAGATGCGCGCCTTCGCCTGCAGGTCGAGCGTGCCCTCCTCGTACGCCATGCGCGCCTCATCGACCGTGCCGAACACGCGGCCCTCGCCGACAGCACCCTCCTTGACGGTGGTGATGTGGTGGAGGCCGATGATCATGTCCTGCGAGGGCAGGGTCACGGGGCGGCCGTCCGACGGCTTGAGGATGTTGTTCGAGGCGAGCATGAGGACGCGCGCCTCGGCCTGGGCCTCGACCGACAGGGGCAGGTGGACGGCCATCTGGTCGCCGTCGAAGTCGGCGTTGAACGCCGTGCAGACGAGCGGGTGCAGCTGGATCGCCTTGCCCTCGACGAGCTGGGGCTCGAACGCCTGGATGCCCAGACGGTGCAGCGTGGGCGCGCGGTTCAGCAGAACGGGGCGCTCGCGGATGACCTCGTCGAGGACGTCCCACACCTCGGGGCGCGTGCGCTCCACGGCGCGCTTCGCGGCCTTGATGTTCTGCGAGTGACCGAGGTCGATCAGGCGCTTGATCACGAACGGCTTGAACAGCTCGAGCGCCATCTGCTTGGGCAGACCGCACTGGTGCAGCTTGAGCTGCGGGCCGACGACGATGACCGAACGGCCCGAGTAGTCGACGCGCTTGCCAAGCAGGTTCTGGCGGAAGCGACCCTGCTTGCCCTTCAGCATGTCGCTGAGGGACTTGAGGGCGCGGTTGCCGGTGCCCGTGACGGGGCGACCGCGGCGGCCGTTGTCGAACAGCGCGTCGACGGCCTCCTGCAGCATGCGCTTCTCGTTGTTCACGATGATCTCGGGGGCACCGAGGTCGAGCAGGCGACGCAGGCGGTTGTTGCGGTTGATCACGCGACGGTAGAGGTCGTTGAGGTCGCTCGTGGCGAAGCGGCCGCCGTCGAGCTGCACCATGGGGCGGAGCTCGGGCGGGATCACGGGAACGACGTCGAGGACCATCGCGGCCGGCGTCATGCCGGTCGAGAGGAACGAGCTGACGACGCGCAGGCGCTTGATCGCGCGGATCTTGCGCTGGCCCTTGCCCTCGGCGATCTGCAGGCGCAGCGACTCGGCCTCGGCGGCCAGGTCGAACTCGGCGAGGCGCATCTGCAGCGCCTCGGCGCCCATGCGGGCGTCGAAGTACTGGCCGAAGCGGTCCTGGAGCTCCTGGAAGACGTCGTCCTCGGGCTTCAGCTGGCCGACCTCGAGCGTGCGGAACTCCTCCCACATGCGCTCGAGCTTCGAGACCTGCTCATCCGCGCGCTTGCGGATGGTCGCCATCTCCTTCTCGGCGGCGTCCTTGGTCTTCTTCTTCTGGTCGGCCTTGGCGCCCTCGGCCTCGAGAGCCGCGAGCTCCTCCTCCAGCTTCTGGAGGCGAGCGGCGACGCGCGAGTCGCGACGGTCGGTGACCGCCTTGATCTCGAGGCGCAGGTTGTTCTCGTGCGTGGGGAGGTCGCGGTGGCGGGCCTCCTCGTCGACCGAGATCACCATGTACGCGGCGAAGTAGATGACCTTCTCGAGGTCCTTCGGCGCCATGTCGAGCAGGTAGCCGAGGCGCGAGGGGACGCCCTTGAAGTACCAGATGTGCGTGACGGGGGCGGCGAGCTCGATGTGGCCCATGCGCTCACGGCGCACGGACGACTTCGTGACCTCGACACCGCAGCGCTCGCACACGATGCCCTTGAAGCGCACGCGCTTGTACTTGCCGCAGGCGCACTCCCAGTCGCGCGAGGGGCCGAAGATCTGCTCACCGAACAGACCGTCCTTCTCGGGCTTCAGGGTGCGGTAGTTGATCGTCTCGGGCTTCTTGACCTCGCCAAAGGACCAACGGCGGATGTCGTCGGCGGTCGCCAGGCCGATACGAAGCTCATCGAAAGAAGTTGCGTCGAGCAATTTTTCTCCTGTGTGGGAAATCTCTATATCGGGCGGCGGATCAGATCTCGTCGATCGAGGCGGACTCGAATCGGCTCGAGATGTTGATGCCGAGCTCCTCCGCAGCGCGGAAGGCCTCGTCGTCGGTGTCGCGGAGGCTGACGGGCTGGCCGTCGGCGCCGAGCACCTCGACGTTCAGGCAGAGCGACTGCATCTCCTTCATGAGCACCTTGAAGGACTCGGGGATGCCGGGCTCCGGGATGTTCTCGCCCTTGACGATCGACTCGTACACCTTGACGCGGCCGAGGATGTCGTCGGACTTCACCGTGAGCAGCTCCTGCAGGGCGTAGGCGGCGCCGTAGGCCTCGAGGGCCCACACCTCCATCTCGCCGAAGCGCTGACCGCCGAACTGCGCCTTACCACCGAGCGGCTGCTGGGTGATCATCGAGTACGGGCCCGTCGAACGCGCGTGGATCTTGTCGTCGACGAGGTGGTGCAGCTTCAGGATGTACATGTACCCGACCGCGATCGGGAACGGGTACGGCTCGCCCGTGCGGCCGTCGAACAGCTGGGCCTTGCCCGAGCTGTCGATGAGGCGCTCGCCGTCGCGCGTGGGCAGCGTCGAGTCGAGCAGGCCGCGGACCTCGTCCTCGTGCGCGCCGTCGAACACCGGGGTGGCGACGGGCGTGCCGGGGGCGACGTCCTTGAACGACTCGGGGAGCTCAGCGGCCCACTCGGGGTCGCCCTCGATCTTCCAGCCCTGCTTGGCGATCCAGCCGAGGTGGACCTCGAGGACCTGGCCGAAGTTCATTCGACCGGGGATTCCCATGGGGTTCAGGATCACGTCGAGCGGCGTGCCGTCGGCGAGGAAGGGCATGTCCTCCTCGGGCATGATGCGCGCGATGACGCCCTTGTTGCCGTGGCGGCCCGAGAGCTTGTCACCCTCGGTGATCTTGCGCTTCTGCGCGATGTAGACCACGACGCGGCGGTTGACGCCCGAGCCCAGCTCGTCGTCGCCCTCCTCGGCGTCGAACTCCTTGACCGCGATGATCGTTCCCTGCTCACCGTGGGGCACCTTGAGCGACGTGTCGCGGACCTCGCGGCTCTTCTCGTTGAAGATCGCGCGGAGCAGGCGCTCCTCGGCCGAGAGCTCGGTCTCGCCCTTCGGCGTGACCTTGCCGACGAGGATGTCGCCGGGGCGGACCTCGGCGCCGATGCGGATGATGCCGCGCTCGTCGAGGTCCTTCAGCAGCTCGGGGCTGACGTTGGGGAGGTCGCGGGTGATCTCCTCCTTGCCGAGCTTCGTGTCGCGGGCGTCGACCTCGTACTCCTCGATGTGGATCGAGGTGAGCTCGTCCTCCTTCACCAGGCGCTGGTTCAGGATGATCGCGTCTTCGTAGTTGTAGCCCTCCCACGACATGAACCCGATCATGAGGTTCTTGCCGAGCGCGAGCTCGCCGTTGTCGGTCGAGGGGCCGTCGGCGATGACCTCGCCGATCTCGACGCGGTCGCCCATGCGGACGATCGCCTGCTGGTTGTAGGTGTTCCCCTGGTTCGAGCGGTCGAACTTGCGCAGGAAGAAGTCCTGCGTGCCGCCCTCGTCGAGCTGCAGCGTGACGTAGTCGGCCGTGACGTCGATGACGACGCCCGCCTTGTCGGCGATGATCGAGTCGCCCGAGTCGATCGCCGCGAACTTCTCCATGCCCGTGCCGACGAGCGGCGCCTCGGGGCGGAGGAGCGGAACGGCCTGGCGCTGCATGTTCGCACCCATGAGGGCGCGGTTCGCGTCGTCGTGCTCGAGGAACGGGATCAGGGCGGTTCCGACCGACACCATCTGGCGCGGCGAGATGTCCATGTAGCCGACCTCGCTCGCGGGGATGAGGTCGACCTCGTCGCCGTGCTGGCGGGCGAGCACGCGCTCGTTGACGAACGAGCCGTCGGCGTTCAGCTCGGTGTTCGCGGGAGCCGTGTTGAAGGGCTGCTCCTCGTACGCCGAGAGGTAGTCGATCTGGTCGGTGACCTTGCCGTCGACGACGCGGCGGTACGGGGTCTCGATGAAGCCGAACGAGTTGATGCGGCCGAAGGTCGCGAGGCGGCCGATGAGGCCGATGTTCGGGCCTTCAGGCGTCTCGATCGGGCACATGCGGCCGTAGTGCGAGGGGTGCACGTCGCGCACCTCGACGCCTGCGCGCTCGCGCGACAGACCACCCGGGCCGAGCGCCGACAGCGTGCGCTTGTGCGTGATGCCAGCGAGCGGGTTGTTCTGGTCCATGAACTGCGAGAGCTGCGAGGTCCCGAAGAACTCCTTGATCGCGGCCACGACGGGGCGGACGTTGATCAGGGTCTGCGGCGTGATCGCCTCGATGTCCTGCGTCGTCATGCGCTCGCGGACGACGCGCTCCATGCGCGACAGGCCCGTGCGGACCTGGTTCTGGATCAGCTCGCCGACCGCGCGGATGCGGCGGTTGCCGAAGTTGTCGATGTCGTCCGTCGCGATGCGCAGGTCGACGACCTCGCCCTGGCGGTTGACGCCCTCCATGGTCTCGTCGCCGCGGTGCAGCAGGACCATGTACTTGATCGTCGCGACGATGTCCTCGACCGAGAGGACCGAGTCGCTCATCTCGCGGGCGAGACCGAGCTTCTGGTTGACCTTGTAGCGGCCGACCTTCGCGAGGTCGTAGCGCTTCGGGTTGAAGTAGAAGTTGTCGAGGAGCGAGCGCGCGGCCTCGGAGGCGACCTGCTCGCCCGGGCGCAGCTTGCGGTAGATGTCGCGGAGGGCCTCCTCCTGCGTCAGGACGGTGTCCTTCGCGAGGGTGTCCTCGATCGACGCGATCCCCGCGAACTCCTCGAGGATCTGCTCGCTCGTGAGGCCGAGCGCCTTGAGGAAGACCGTGACCGACTGCTTGCGCTTGCGGTCGATGCGCACGCCGACCTGGTCGCGCTTGTCGACCTCGAACTCGAGCCACGCGCCGCGGCTCGGGATCACGCGGGCCGAGACGATGTCCTTGTCGGACGTCTTGTCGGCGGTCTTGTCGAAGTAGACGCCGGGCGAACGGACGAGCTGCGACACGACGACGCGCTCGGTGCCGTTGATGATGAACGTGCCCTCGCTGGTCTGCAGCGGGAAGTCGCCCATGAACACCGTCTGGGTCTTGATCTCGCCCGTCTGGTGGTTCATGAACTCGGCCTCGACGTAGAGGGGGGCCGAGTAGGTCTTGCCGCGGTCCTTGCACTCCTCGATGGAGTACTTCTCGGGCTCGAGGTACGGGTTCGCGAACGACAGCTGCATCGTCTCGGCGAGGTCCTCGATCGGAGAGATCTCCTCGAAGATCTCCTCGAGTCCGCTGCGGCCGCCGGTCTCAGTGCCCGCCTCGACGCGCGCCTTCCAGGCGTCGTTGCCGACGAGCCAGTCGAACGACTCGGTCTGGAGCGCGAGCAGGTCGGGGACGGTCAGAGCGTCCTGAACTTTGGCGAACGACAGACGCGACGCATCGCGGCCGTTCTTGGTGGTGGGGTTGGATGCGTTGCGCGAAGCAGCCAAGGGGATGACCTCCGTGGGCCCGTGTGAGGGGCGCCGTTATCCTTGCCGACAGGTGTGTGAGGCGCGCTCACCCGTTCCAGCGGATCCCGATCCGACCCGCGCCGCTATCTGCGGGGATCTGGGGATCCGTCCCGCCGACCACCATATGAAGGCAGGGAAGACCCAATGAGCGCAAATACCTAAGATACCCCACGCGACACGCGCTGTCCAGCTCGGTAGTTGACTCGGGTTCGACCCGCGGGTATAAGACGCGCGGAACAGGTCGTCTCGTCCCCTAGGCTGGCCGCATGAAGTGGCCGTGGCAGCTGACGACCGTGACCGAGTGGCCGCCGACGGCCCCGAGCCTCCTGGCGGGGATCGAGCAGATCGTCGCCGACCTCGCGACCGCGGGCGTCGCGGTCTCGTGGGGCGATGCGCCGGGCGTGCGCGTCGCCGACGACCTGTCGATCGACATCGACGCGACCGGCGCGTCGGCCGAGATCGAGGCCACGCGCATGCGCCCGCTCCTCGCCGACTGGGTCCCGGATCCGTCGCGCGACGAGGTCGTCTCGCGCACGCCGGGAGAGATCCCCTCGGTGCGCGTCGTCGCCGACCCCGCGACGGTCGCGGGCGAGCCGTTCTCGGCGTCGCTCACGGCGCGCCCGCTCCCCGTCGACTGGGCCGTCGTCTCGCGCGACGGGCTCGCGGGGGCCTTCGGAACGCCCGAGTCCGGCGCGATCGATGGCGACTTCCGCGCCTCGATCACCCTCGAGAGCCTCGCGCGGATCGCCTCGCGCGTCGCCGACCCCGTGATGAAGAAGATCGTGCCGTTCTCGTCGCTGTCGAAGCTCCGCATCGCGATCTCGACGATCGGGCCGCGCATGTTCGACGTGACGATCAAGGGCTCGATCAAGCTCGGCCCCGTGCCGCTGCCCGGATCCGTCGGCTTCGACGTCACGGTCGCGCCGAACGGCACGGTCTCGGTCGACCCGTCGACGGGGACGGCCAAGCGCCTCACCCAGCTCGTGTGGCCGCGCATCGAGCGCCGCGTGACCCCCGTGATCCCGCGCATCGCGGCCGTGCGCGACGCCCTCGGCCTGACCGACGTGGCAGTCGACCTGTCGGGCGGCGCCGTCACCGTGACGGGCCGGCTCACCGGCCGGCCGCAGGCGCCCGCGGCCTGAGCACGGCGTAGGCGACGAGGCCGACGAGCAGCGCCCAGAACGCCGCCCCGATCCCGAGGATCGTGACGCCGCTCGCGCCGACGAGGAAGGTCACGACGGCGGGGAGCCTGTGCGCGGTGTCCGACACCGCCGCCGTCAGCGACGAGGCGAGCGTCGGGATCAGCGCGAGACCCGCGACGGCCGCGAGGACGGCGGGATCCACGTCGCTGAGCGCCATGAGGGCCGTCGCGAAGACCGCCATCACGCCGTAGCCGATGCCCATGACCCGCACGCCCTTCCAGCGCTCGGCCGGGTCGGGATGCGCGTCGGGCGACGCGACCATCGCGGTCGTGAGGGCACCCATGTTGAGCGTGCCGCCGCCGAACAGCGCCGAGACCATGGAACCGACGCCCGTGAGCCCCATCGTGAAGCGCCACGGCGCGCGGTAGCCGTACGACGCGAGGATCGCCGTGCCCGGCAGGTTCTGCGACGCCATCGTCACGACGTAGAGCGGGAGCGCGATCCCGACGATCGCTCCCCCGTCGAGGGTCGGCGCGACGAACTCGAGCGCGGGGAGGATCCGGCCGTCGACGCCGTCGCCCGCGATCGCCTCGACCCCGAGCGCGACGAGCCCGGCCGCGAAGGCTGCTGTCGACGCCCAGGTCGGGGCGAAGCGCATGAGCGCGAGCCACACGACGACGAGCGGGAGGATCACGGCGGGGTCGGCGATCGCCCCCGCGACGGGCTTGAGGCACAGCTGGACGAGGACCCCCGCGAGCATGGCCTGCGCGATCGGGGTCGGGATCGACGTCACGAGGCGCGCGAGGAGGGGCCAGAAGCCGGTGAGCACGATGAGGGCGCCCGTGACGAGGAACGCGCCGACGGCGGCGGGGAAGCCGCCCTGCGGCGCGGACGCCGAGGCGAGGAGCGCCATGCCGGGCGTCGACCAGACGATCATGAGGGGGATCCGCGTGCGCCGCGTCGCCCAGAGCATCGCGATCGCCTGCAGAACGCACGCCGCGACGAGGCCCGACGCGGCCTGCGTCGGCGTCGCCCCCATCGCCCGGAGACCCGCGAGGACGACGGCCGCCGAGCTCGTGAAACCCGTGAGGGTCGCGGTGATCCCGGCGAGTGTCAGTGCGCGCATCCCGCCAGGCTATCGACGGCAGAAGTACGGCAGATTTCGCGGCCGGAGCCCGGATCGGGCGGATCCGGACCCCGCCGGCGAGATCCGCCGTACTCCTGCCCCGGGGGACAATGAGGGCATGGGCAGGCAGAGATCCAAGGACGCCGATTTCCCGCACGCGCGCCTCGCGGGAGGCGGGACCGCCGAGATCCGCCCAAGCGAGTTCGGATCCGGGTATGAGCTCATCGTCGACGGCACGCCCCAGTCGCACGTCGACCTCGCCGACCCGTCGTACCTCGCCTTCGAGTACGTCGCGCGCATGGGCGCGGTCATCGACCAGCTGCCCGCGGGGCCGCTCACGGCCGTGCACCTCGGCGCGGGAGGGCTCACGATCCCCCGCTACGTCGCGCACTCGCGCCCCGGATCCCGGCAGCAGGTCGTCGAGATCGAGCAGCCGCTCGTCGACCTCGTGCGCGAGAGCCTGCCCCTCCCCCGCGACGCCCAGATCCGCGTGCGCATCGGCGACGCCCGCGAGGGGCTCGCCCGCATGCCCGCGTCGATGCGGGGATCCGTCGACCTCCTCGTGAGCGACGTGTACTCGGGCGCGCAGACTCCCGCCCACCTCACGACCGTCGAGTTCTACCGCGAGGCGGCGGCGCTCCTCGCGCCCCGCGGCGTGCTGCTCGTGAACGTCGCCGACGGCACGGGCCTGCGCTTCGCGCGGCGGCAGGCGGCGACGATCCGAGAGGTGCTGCCGAACGTCGCGATCCTCGCCGAGGTGCAGACCCTCAAGGGCCGCCGGTTCGGCAACCTCGTCATGGCGGCGTCGGCCTCGCCCCTGCCGTCCGAGTGGCTGCCGCGCCTCATGGCCGCGGGCCCGCACCCCGCGAAGGTCGCCGAGGGCCGCGAGATCGACGAGTTCATCGGCGGCGCGCTGCCGGCGACCGACGCCGACGCGACCGCATCGCCCCTGCCGTCTCCGACCCTGTTTGGCTGACCGCCGCGCGCCGGAGCCGACACCGAGGCGCGACCCTGCAGACTGGATCCTCGTACTGCCGTCTGCGTGAAGGGATCAGGGCGTGGGCTTCATCCAGGGATACGACCCCGAGACTCTGCGTGAGAACGTCGACCGCGAGGGCGTGTACGAGCGCCTCGTCGAGGTGCGGCCGCAGCGCAGCTTCACGGCGCAGCTCGAGCAGGTGTGGCTGCTGAAGGTCCTGGGCGAGCTCGACGAAGCGCGCGAGGTCTCGGAGCGCACCGTCCGGCTCGCGCGCATGTCGGGCACGCGCCGCGACCTGCTGCACGCCCGCATCGTCCACGCATCGGTGAACCAGCTGCTCGGCCGTCTGACGGCCGCCGAGGGCGAGCTCACGACGTGCATCGAGGAGGCCGAGGGCCAGGGGTGGCCCCGGATCAGCGCGCTCGCGCACTCGCACCGCGGCCGCGTGCGCTACGACGCCGGCGACTTCGACGGCGCGCGCGCCGACTTCCGCCGCGAGCTCTCGCTGCGCCAGGATCTCGGATCCGACGAGGAGCAGATCGAGCAGGCCTCGGCGTTCGTCGAGGCGGCCGAGCGGCACCGGTCGGCGCGCAGCGCCTGACGCCGGGCCCGGCGTCCTCCGGGTTCGCGTGTCGGACCGACGCTCTACCGTGAGGGACATGTCCGATCTCAACCGCGTACGCGTGTGGGCCGATGCGCTGATCCGCATGCATCTCGACCCGTCGTGGACGTTCGCCTTCGACAACGCCAAGCGGCGGGCGGGGCTGTGCGACTACACGCGGCGGCGGATCTCGGTGTCGCGCTACCTCGCGGCGCGGTTCGACGACGACGAGATCCACCAGACGCTCCTGCACGAGGTCGCGCACGCGCTCGCGGGCCCCGGCGCGGGGCACTCCGCCGCGTGGCTGCGGATCGCGCGCGACCTCGGGTACGAGGGTGGGACGACGCACCGCGGCGAGACGGCCGTCGAGCTCGCGCCCTGGATCGGCACCTGCCCCAACGGCCACGTCGTCTACCGGCACCGCCGGCCGACGCGCGCGTCTTCGTGCACCCGTTGCTCGCGCCGGTACGACCCGGCCTACGAGCTGAGCTGGGCGCGGCGCGAGATCACGCGCGCCGACCGCGTCGCGGCGCAGACGCCCCGCGATTGACGGCGGTTCAGAGGCGGCGCGCCGCGTCGTCGGCGTCGAGAGCCGCGGCGGCGAGGACCTCCTCGCGGCGGCCCTCCTCGGCGAGGGCGAGCCCCGTCGCGCTCGACGAGAGCAGGTGCTTGAGCGCGCGCGTGAGGCCGTGGAAGCCCTCGCCCGCGACGGCGGCGTCGGGCGCCGTGTGGTCGATGCCGAGCGCCGAGAGGCCGTCCGCGACGGCGCCGGCCGCGAGGTAGTCCTCGACGGCGAAGGCGCCGTCGTCGCCCGCGAGGACGAGCGCGATCGAGGTGCGCGCCGCGCGCTCCCGCTGCGCGGCGTACACGGCGCGCGCCGTCGCCGTCGCGTTCCGGAGCGACGCCGCGAACACGATGTCCGCGCGGTCCTGCGCCGCTCGCTCGAGGGCGGGTGAGGATCCGATCGCGTCGACGACCACGATCACGTCGGCGGGCTCCAGGAGCTCGAGCGCCGCGGCGCCCCATCCGAGTCGGACCTGGTAGGTGGCCTGGCTGCGCGCGTGGGTCATGCGTCCAGGCTATTCGGCGCGGCGTAGCGCGCGATCAGGTCGACGAAGCGGTCGACGTCGGCCTCGGTCGTGTCCCACGAGGTCAGCCAGCGCACCTCGCGGGTCGCCGAGTTCCAGTCGTAGAAGCGCACGTGCTCGCGCACCCGGTCGGCGACGCCCTCCGGCAGGATCGCGAAGACGCCGTTCGACTCCGTCGCCTGCGTGAACGAGACTCCGGGGATCGCGCGCTCCTCGAGCGCCGCGCGGAGACGGGCGGCCATGGCGTTCGCGTGCGCGCCCGAGCGGATCCAGAGGTCGTCCTCCAGCAGCGCGAGGAGCTGCGCCGACACGAAGCGCATCTTGCTCGCGAGCTGCATCGTGCTCTTGCGCAGGAACTCGGTCCCCGCGACGGCGTCGGGGTTCAGGACCACGACGGCCTCGGCGCCCATCGCGCCGATCTTCGTGCCGCCGAAGCTCAGGACGTCGACGCCCGCGTCGCGGGTGAACGCGCGGAGCGGGAGGCGCAGCGCGGCGGCCGCGTTGCCGATGCGCGCGCCGTCCATGTGCACCGTGAGGCCCAGTTCGTGGGCGGCGTCGGCGATCGCGCGGATCTCCTCGACGGCGTAGAGCGTGCCGAGCTCGGTCGACTGTGTGATCGAGACGACCTGCGGCACGATCGTGTGGACGCCGCGGGATCCCGCGTGCGCCCGGACGAGATCCGGGGTGAGCTTCGCGTCGGGCGTCGCGACGGGCAGGATCTTGAACCCGCCGACCTTCTCCGGCGCCCCGCCCTCGTCGGTGTTGATGTGCGCGATCGCCGGCGCGATGACGCCGCCCCAGCGGGTGACCATGCTCTGCAGGCTCACGACGTTGGCGCCCGTGCCGTTGAACACGGGGTGGGCGGCGACGCCGTCGCCGAGGAGCTCCGCGAACCGCTCCTGGAGCGCCGCCGTGTAGGGATCCTCGCCGTACGACACGGCGTGGCCGCCGTTGGCCGCGGCGAGCGCCTCCAGCACCTCGGGGTGGGTTCCCGCGTAGTTGTCGGACGCGAATCCGCGGAGGTCGGTGTCGTGCAGGCTCTTCACGGATCCACTCTATTCACCGGGATCCTGCCCCCGCCGGGCACGACTACGGCAGAAACAGCACCCAGGCGGGCACAACCCGGCGTGTCCCGGCAGGTCCGGCCGGATCTGCCGTACTCCTGCCCGGGGCGGCGGGGACCAGACCCCAGGACAGGTGGGGCGGGTTCCCGGGCCCTCGCCGGCACCCCGTCCCGGCACCCGCCGGGCACAACCACGGCAGAAACAGGACCCCGGCGGGCCGAACCCGGCGTGTCCCGGCAGATCCGGCCGGATCTGCCGTAGTCCTGCGGCGGGGCCGGGCTACCGGGCGACGAGGCCGGCCGTGCCCGCGACCACCGGGACCTCGTAGCGGCGCGGGTTGCCGAAGCGGTGGGCCGTGATCGACACGGCCTGCTCCTTGACGAAGGGCAGCGTCTCGACGCGGCCCGCGGCCGTCACGGGCCCGTCGTAGATCGCGACGTCCGGGGCGCCGCCCGTGGCCTCGAGGATCGGATCCGCCGACCCGCCGACGAGCCGAACGCGGCCGCCGCCCGACACGAGGGCCCGCGCCCAGTCGTATCCGGCCGAGACCTCGACCGGAACGCCCGCGGACGCGAGCCACTCCGCGACCGCGGAGGGCACGGCATCGGCCGCCGACACCCGCACGGGGGCGCCGACCCGGACCCCCGCCGCAACGACGCGCACGAGCTCGGCCGCGTCCGCCCCCTCGAACCGCACCGTCACGGCCGTCGGCACGTAGCGCAGCACGTTCTGCTCGAGCGCGAGCGACTGCACGTCGCGGGCGACCCCGAACTCGGCGGCGAACGCGTCGACGTCGGTGCGCAGCGCGCCCTCGAGCCACGGCGACGGCGCCGAGGCGAGCGCCCGACGGCCGAGGTCGTCGAGCCCGGTCGTCGACGCGACCGGGGCGGGGGCGAAGGACCCGAGGCCGAAGAGATAGCTCGGCCCGCCCGCCTTCGTGCCCGCGCCGACCGCCGACCGCTTCCACCCGCCGAAGGGCTGCCGCTGCACGATGGCCCCCGTCGTGACGCGGTTGACGTAGGCGTTGCCCGCCTGGATGGATCCGAGCCAGCGTTGGATCTCCGACACGTCGAGCGAGTGCAGCCCCGACGTCAGCCCGTAGTCGACGGCGTTGACGACCTCGATCGCCTCGTCGAGGGTGTCGACGGCGATGATCCCGGCGACGGGCCCGAAGTACTCCGTCAGGTGGAACTCGCTCCCCGGCCGGACGCCGTCGCGGATCCCGGGGGTCCAGAGCGCGTCGCCGATGCGCCGCGGCTCGACGAGCCACGACTGCCCGGCCTCGAGCTCCGTGAGGCCGCGCAGCAGCTTGCCCTGGGCGGGCTCGATGACGGGCCCGATCCGCGCGCCCTCGGTCCACGGCATGCCGACCTCGTAGCCGCTCGTCGCGTCGAGCAGCTGGCGGCGGAAGCGCTCGCTCCGCGCGACGGATCCGACGAGCACGATGAGCGACGCGGCCGAGCACTTCTGCCCCGCGT
The DNA here is from genome assembly GCF_000422385.1 of Microbacterium indicum DSM 19969. GTDB lineage: Bacteria > Actinomycetota > Actinomycetes > Actinomycetales > Microbacteriaceae > Microbacterium > Microbacterium indicum. Next base: position 114,817 of record NZ_AULR01000003.1, on the reverse strand, counting down.
GCCCGAACCCGCTGTAGGCGATGTCCTTCGCGGCGAGGTCGTAGTCGGCGCTGGGCGTGACGATGATCGCGTTCTTGCCGCTCGTCTCGGCGTACAGCGGCAGGTCGCGCCGGAAGGACCGGAACAGCTCGGCGGTCTCGTACGCGCCCGTGAGGATCGCCTGGTCGACGCGCGGATCCGCGATCAGCCGCGCGCCCAGCGTGCCCTCCTCGAGACCCACGAGGTGCAGGGCGTCGCGCGGGACCCCGGCTTCCCAGAGTGCCTCCGCGATCACGGCCCCCGTGCGCGCGGCCTGCGGCGCCGGCTTGAAGACGACGGCGGATCCCGCGGCGAGCGCCGCGAGGACGCCCCCGGCGGGGATCGCGGCCGGGAAGTTCCACGGCGGGATCACGGCGGTGATGCGCGCGAACGCGTACGCCGCGCCGTCGACGTCCGCGAGGCGCTCGGCCGACGCCGCGTAGAAGTGCGCGAAGTCGATCGCCTCCGAGACCTCGGGGTCGCCCTGCTCGATGACCTTGCCCGCCTCGGATCCCATGACCTCGAGCAGGTCGGCCCGGCGCGCCTGGAGCGCGTCGCCCGCGCGGTGCAGGATCTCGACGCGATGGGCGAGCGGGACGGATCCCCATCCCGACGCGGCGGCCGCCTCGAGGACGGCGTCGAGCTGCTCGGGCGTCTCGAGCGTGTACGCGGCGAGGGTCGCGGCGCCGAGCTCCGAACCCTGCATGCGCGAGCGGATCCCCGCGGCCCACGCGCGGTTGACGGCGACGGCGGGGTCGGTGTCCGGCGTGCCCCGGAAGGCGCCGCGCGGCCCGGCCGCGGCGGGGAGCGTGCGGTCCATGACGCGGTGCGGCGCCGGGATCCCCGTGGGAATCGCCGAGATCGCGGCGAGGAATCGGTCCCGCTCGCGGTCGAACAGCGCGGCGTCGGCGTCGAGGTCGAACACGGCCGACATGAAGTTGTCGGGGCTCGCGCCCTCCTCGAGCCGGCGGATCAGGTAGGCGATCGCGACGTCGAACTCCTGCGGGTGGACGACGGGCGTGTAGAGCAGCAGCTCGCCGACGTCGCGCCGGACGACGGCCGCCTGCGCCGTCGCCATGCCGAGGAGCATCTCGAACTCGACGGGCGATCCGGCGCCGAGCGGGATCCCGCGCTTCTCGGCGAGGAGCTTCGCGAGCGCGACGTCGAAGAGGTTGTGACCCGCGATGCCGAGGTGCACGTTCGCGAGGCGCTCGGGCGTCAGGGCGTAGTCGAGGACCTGCTTGTACCCCGCGTCGGTGTGCCGCTTCGACGGCCACGTCGCGAGCGGCCAGTCGTGGGTCTCCGCGTCGACCTGCTCCATCGGCAGGTTCGCGCCCTTGACGACGCGCACCTTGATGGGACGTCCCCCTCCGGCCACGCGCCGCGCCGCCCACTCCTGGAGGCGGATCATCGCTCCGAGGCAGTCGGGCAGGTAGGCCTGCAGCACGATCCCGGCGCGGACGTCGCGGAACGCGGGCCGCTCGAGGATCGCCTGGAACACGTCGATCGTGAGGTCGAGGTCCTTGTACTCCTCCATGTCGAGGTTGAGGAACGTGTCGTGCGCGAGCGCGGCCTCGTAGACGGGCGCGAGCGCGTCGACCGCGTGGGCGACGGCTTGCTCGTGCGCCCAGAGGCTGTGCGGCGCGACCGTCGAGGAGACCTTGATCGACACGTAGTCGACGTCGGGGCGCTCGATGAGCCGGATCGTGTCGGCGACCCGGCGGTCGGCCTCGCGCTGGCCGAGGATCGCCTCGCCCAGCAGGTTGATGTTGAGGCGCGTGCCGGGCGTCGCGATCTCGGCGAGCGCGCGGCCGAGCTTGGCGTCGGTCGCGTCGACGATGAGGTGGCGGACCATGCCGCGCAGCACGCGGCGCGCGATCGGGACGACGATCCCCGGGAACGCGGGGGCGACGGATCCGCCGAGCCGGACGAGGGCGCGCAGCGGCGCGGGGAGGAACGACGGGACGTCCTTCGCGACGAGCTGGAACGCGCGCGCGGCGACCCGCAGATCCTCGGGGCGCACGACGCCGTCGACGAACCCGACGGCGAAGTCGAGCCCCTTCGGGTCGCTGAGCACGCCCGCGAGGTTGCGCGCGGCTCCGTCGACCTTCTCGTCGCGCGCGGCGGCGAGCCACGTGCGCACCTGCGCGATCGCCCGTTCGGCGAGCGCGGCGTCGATGCCTGTGCTCACGGATCCTCCCGTCGCGTCGGGGGTCTGAAGCGACGCCGGGCGCTGCTCGATGGTCATGGGTGCTCCTGCTCCTCGATCGTGGTCCCTTCAGGATCCGGCCGCCCATCCATTTGGTAAAGCGCACAGTTCCGAACGGCTCCATTCGATAGCTTCGAAGTATGCAGATCGCCTGGAACACGCGTCGGCTGCAGCTTCTGCGCGAGCTGCAGCTGCGCGGCACGATCACCGAGGTCGCGCGCGCGCTGAGCTACTCGCCGTCGACCGTGTCGCAGCAGCTGGCGCAGCTCGAGCGCGAGGTCGGGGCGCCCCTCCTGCAGGCCGACGGGCGGCGCGTGCGGCTCACGGCGCAGGGCGAGGCCGTCGCCGAGCACGCGGCCCGCGTCCTCGCGCTCGAGGAGCGGGTCCGGGAGGAGATCGACCTCGCGAACCCGCTGCCGGCGCCCGTGCGGATCGCGGCGCTGCAGACCGTCGCGCGGGCCCTCGTGCCCGGGATGCTCGACGCGCTCGCCGAGTCGCACCCGGGCCTGCGCGTCGAGATCGCCGTGATCCCGCCCGAGGAGGGGCTGTTCGAGGTCGAGGCGCGCGGCTTCGACCTCGTCATCGCCGAGCAGTACCCCGGGCACACGCGCGAGCTGCGGCCGGGGCTCGACCGCGTGCCGCTGGGGCGGGATCCCATCCGCCTCGCGGTCGGGCCCGACTCGGGGATCCGATCGCTCGCCGACGCCGCGGGGGTTGCGTGGGTCATGGAGCCGCCCGGCACGGCCGTGCACGCGTGGTCGCGGCAGCAGTGCCGCGCCGCGGGCTTCGAACCCGACGTGCGCTTCACGGCCGAGGACCTCCTGGCCCAGGTGCGGCTCATCTCGGCGGGCCACGCCGTCGGACTGCTTCCCGAGCTCCTCCTCGCCGGCGACGAGACGCCCGTGGCGCTCGTCGATCTGCCCGGATCCCCGACCCGCGAGATCTTCACGGCCGCGCGCGAGGCGTCGCGCACCGCGCCAGGGGTCGTCGCGGCGCGCGAGGCGCTCGGCCGCGTGTTCGACGCCGCTCTGTGACGCCCTGTTAACCCCGTTCTCGACGCGCCGCCCGCGGACGAGGACCATGGGCGGCATGCCCATCACCGCCACGCGCCTCGCACCGATCGCCTCCGATCCCGCCGACGTGCGCGCGATGATGGGCCAGGCGCCCTCGGGTGTCGCGGCGCTCGGCGCCGAGGTCGACGGCGAGCGGATCGGGATGATCGCGTCGTCGTTCACGACGGGGGTGTCGTACGACCCGCCCCTCGTGCTCTTCTCGGCCCAGAGCTCGTCGCGCACGTGGCCCCGCCTCCGCCGGGCCGGCCGGATCGGCGTGAGCCTCCTCGCCGACGACCAGTCGTTCGCCTGCACGCAGCTCTCGTCGCGCTCGGGCGACCGCTTCGCGGGCCTCGACTCCGAGGTGACGGACGACGGCGCGATCCTCCTCGCGGGATCGCCGCTGCAGTTCGAGTGCTCGATCGTCTCGGTCACGCCCGCGGGCGACCACGAGATCGTCCTGCTCGAGGTGCGCGCCGCCGCCGCGATCGACGAGCGCTCGCCGATCGTCTACCACCGCCGCCGCCTCCACGGCATCGCGGCGCTCTGAGGCGCCGCCCGGGCTCAGCGCAGCGCGCCGACCGACGCGAGCGCGTGGCGGAGCAGCAGCCCGCGGCCGCCCTCCATCTCCTCCGCGACCGCGTCGCTCGCGGCCTCCTCGGGGGTCATCCACGTGACCTCGAGCGCGTCCTGGCGCGGCTCGCACGTGCCCGTCACGGGAACGACGTACGCGAGGGACACGGCGTGCTGCCGGTCGTCGTGGTACGGGGAGACCCCGGGGATCGGGAAGTACTCGGCGACCGTGAACGGCACGGGCTGCGGCGGCACCTGCGGGAACGCCATGGGGCCGAGGTCGTTCTCGAGGTGGCGGTAGAGCGCGTCGCGCACCGTCTCGCCGTAGCGCACGCGCCCCGACACGACGGTGCGGACGAGCTCGCCGAAGCTCGTCGACCGCAGGAGCACGCCGACCTCGATGACCTGGCCCGTGCCGTCGGTGCGCACGGGGACGGCCTCGACGTAGAGCATCGGCAGGCGCTGCCGCGCCTCGGCCAGCTCGAGGTCGGTGAGCCAGGCCGGGTTCGCGGATCCGCCCGGCACGCCGCCGAGCCCGCTCATGCCGAGGTCGCTCGGCAGCCGCGGCTCGTCGGGGAACTCGTCGCCGGGATCGGGATCGGGTGTGCGCACGGCCATGCGGCAACGGTACCGCGCGCGTCGCCCGCCGCCCTCGCGGCTGCCCGGGCGGCGGGTTCGCGTCGCGGCGCCCCGCGCACCGCCTACCCCCTGGGGGTATTGCCGCGGCGTGGGAGGATGGATCCATGACGCTCAGCCTCGACGACGCCGCCGTGCTGCGATCCGGAGACCCGTCGCTCCCCCTCGTCGTGCTCCTGCACGGCTACGGATCCGACGAGCGCGACCTCTTCGCCCTCCGCTCACGTCTGCCCGAGCAGTTCTCGTACGCGGCCGTGCGCGCGCCACTCACTCCCCCGTTCCCGCAGGGCGGGTGGAGCTGGTACCCCATCGAGGGGCTCGCGTCGCGGGATCCCGCCGCCGTCACCGCCGCCGCCGAGGCTCTCCTCGCGTGGCTCCCCGAGGAGGCCGTCGGGCTCGTCGGCTTCTCGCAGGGCGGCGCGGTGTCGCTGCAGGCGATGCGGCTCGCGCCCGAGCGCTTCGACTTCGTCGTCAACCTGTCGGGCTACTGGGCCGGTGGATCCCTGCCGGGCGACGCCGCCCTCGCCGAGGCGCCCGTCCCGGTGTTCTGGGGGCGCGGCGCCGACGACGCCGTCGTCCCGGCCGAGGCCGTCACGCTGACGACGCTCGAGCTCCCGCCGCACAGCGCGCTCGCAGGCCGCGTCTACCCGGGGCTCGGCCACGCCGTCTCGGACGAGGAGCTCGCCGACCTCGCGGCGTTCCTGCGCCGGCAGGCCTGACCCGCCGGCGCGGGCTCAGGCGAAGAGGCCCGCGCCCACGGATCCGCCGTCCCGCGCGCCCGGCGGGATCGCGAACAGCGCCGACGCCGTGTGGCTCAGGTACTCGCCCATGAGGTCGGTCGACAGGGCGCGCTGCAGCGTCACGAACTGATCGGGCGAGCGCTGGTACGACAGGAAGAACAGGCCCGCGTCGAGCCGCCCGAGCGACGTGTTGCCGTCGACGTAGTTGTAGCCGCGGCGCAGGATCCGGATGCCGTCGTTGTGGTCGGGGTGCGCGAGGCTCACGTGGCTCGCGGCGTCGATCGCGCCGCCCGAGAAGTCAGGCGCCGTCGTCTCGGACCCGCCCGAGAGCGGCGCCCCGTCGGCCTTGTCGCGCCCGACGACGCGGTCCTGCTCGGCGAGGCGGGTGCGATCCCACGTCTCCATGAGCATCGCGATGCGCCTGACCGCGAGGTAGGAGCCGCCCGCGAGCCACGCGGGCTCGTCGTCGGATCCGACCCACACGTGCTCGCGCAGCGCGTCCTCGTCGTCGGCGAGGATGTTCGCGGTGCCGTCCTTGTAGCCGAAGAGGTTGCGCGGCGTCGCCTGGTCGGCGACGGTCTTCGAGGTGCGCCCGAAGCCCAGCTGCGACCATCGGAGGCGCGCGCGGCCGAAGGCGATCCGGGTGAGATTGCGGACGGCGTGGAACGCGACCTGCGGGTCGTCGGCGCACGCCTGGATGCACAGGTCGCCGTCGCTCGCCACGGGGTCGAGGTCGTCGCCGAGGAAGGACGGGAGTCGCTCGAGGGCCGCGGGGCGGCGGTCGGCGATGCCGAAGCGGTCCTCGCCGTCGCTCTCGAAGAGCGTGGGGCCGAAGCCGAAGGTGATCGTGAGGTTCGACGCCGGCAGGCCGAGAGCCTCCCCCGTGTCGTCCGGCGGGGCCTCGGGCGATCCGCCGACGGCGCCCGTCGCGCTCACGTCGAGCCCCTGCGTCATGCGCGACGCAGCGTACGACCAGTCGTCGAGCAGCGAGATCAGGTCGTCGCGCGTCGCGCCGTCGGCCATGTCGTACGCCGCGAACTGCAGGTGGTCCTGCACGGGCGTCGTGATCCCCGCCTGGTGCTCCCCCGCGAAGGGGTGCACGGCATCCGACGCCGCGTCGCCGCGCGTCGCCGCGACTGCGGCGGTCGCGCCGGCGCCGAGCGCGGCGCCCACGACGCCGGCCCCCGCGACGAGACCGAGAAGTCCCCGGCGGCTGAGACCGCCGGGGACATTCGGGACCTGATCCGAGGTCATCTCACTCCAGGACGGTTGCGGTCAGCTGCGAGAGCGGCTCGGCGAGCGCGTTGAGCAGATCGCTGAGATCGCGCTTGTCGTCATCGCTCAGCTCAGAGTACGAGACGAAGCCGTCCTCGATCGATCCGTGCGCGGCGAGGGCGTCCTCGAGCGCGGCGTAGCCGTCGTCGATCGACGCGACGAGGTCCTCGTCCTTCGTGAGAGCGAAGTCGCGCACGATCTCGAACGCGTTCTTGGATCCCTCGACGTTGGCCTGGAAGTCGTAGAGGTCGGTCCCCGACCACCAGTCCTCCTCGCCCGAGATCTTGCCCGTCGCGACCTCGTCGAGGAGGCCGATCGCGCCGTTCGAGATCGTTCCGATGCCGCCGTCGGTCAGCGCCGCGGCGAAGTCGTCGGAGTGGACGTAGTCGTTGAGCTCGGCGACGTCGGCCACGAGCTGGTCGCCGAACTCGGCGCGCTGCTCGTCGGTCGACGGCTCCCAGTCCTGCCACGCCGACGTCTCGCCGTCGGCGTTGAGCGCGTCCTCGGCCGGGACCCAGAGGTCCTTCTCGATGCGGTGGAAGCCGGTCCAGTCGAGGCCCTCGGCGACGGCGTCGACCTCGCGGTAGTCGATGTGCGGGTCGAGGTCGCCGAGCGATTCGGCGACGGGCTCGATGCGCTCGTAGAACGCGCGGGTCTGCGGGAACTGCTCGCGCGCCGCGTCGTCGTCGCCCGACTCGTACGCCGCGACGAACGCGTCGACCGCCGGGACGAGCTGCTCGACCTGGTCCTTGACGAAGGATCCGTAGAGCGACACCGCCTGCTCCTTGACCTCGGCGTCCTCGCCGCTGACCTCGACGGCGTCTCCCGTGACCGAGAAGGCCGCGCGGCCGACGCCCTCGCCGACCATGCCCGGCTTGCAGAGGGTGAAGTAGTCGCCCGGCTGGGCGACGACCGTCAGGCTGCGCGAGGCTCCGGGGGCGATGTTCTCGACCTCGCCCACGATGCGCAGGCCGTCGTCGGCGAGGAGGTAGAACTCCGTCACCTGGGATCCGCTGTTGGTCACGTCGAACGCGACCGTCCCGCTCGTCGACGTCGCGGCGTCGACCGCGCACGACGTGTCGTCGGCGGCGACGGCGAGCGCGCCGGAGGAGGAACCCCCCTGGTCGTTCGCGACGCAGCCCGTGAGGAGCAGGGCGGCGCCCGCTCCCGCGGCGAGCGCGAGGTAAGCGCGTGGGGTGATCATGATGCTCCTTGCTGTGAGGGTGAGGGGACAGCGGCAGCGGCGCGGGGACGACGCGCTCCCTGCCGCACGCGGCGGAGGTAGATTCCGCCCACGATCAGGAGATAGAGGGCCCACGCGACGACCTGGACCCAGGTCATCTGCGGGGTGAAGCCGAGCGTCGCCTGCAGGATCGCGGCGAGTGCGCCTCCCGGCGGGATCGCGGCGCTCACGTCGAACGCGTACCCGAAGGGGAAGCCCGAGAGGCCCGTCGCGACGAGGCCCGTCGCCTGGTCGATCGGCGCCAACGCGCTGAAGGGGCCCGGCAGGACGCCCGCCTCCTGCAGGTCGTGGAGGCCGTAGGCGAGGACGCCCGCCGCGACGACGACGAGGACGCCCGCGGTCCAGGTGAAGAACCGCCGGAGGTCGAGGCGCACGAAGCCGCGCTGCAGCAGCCACCCGAGGACGATCGCCGTCAGGATCCCGATCACGGCGCCGAGGAGCGCCTGGGGCGCGTCGCCGAACGACCGGACCATCGACCAGAGGAGGAGCGTCGTCTCGATGCCCTCGCGTGCGACCGAGACGAAGCCGATCGCGACGATCGACCACAGGGATCCCGTGAGGAGCGCGCGCTCGGCGCTGCGCTCGAGGTCGGACCGCATCGACCGGGCCGTCTTCTGCATCCAGAAGACCATCCAGGTGACCATCGCGACCGCGAGGAGCGAGAGCCCGCCGCCGATGATCTCCTGCGCCTCGAAGCTCAGGGTGTAGGCGCCGAAGGTCATGATCGCGCCGATGCCGACCGCCAGAGCGATGGCCAGGCCGACGCCGATCAGCATGCGCGGCACGACGTCGCGGCGGCCGGAGCGGACGAGGTAGGCGACGAGGATGCCGACGACGAGCGCCGCTTCGAGGCCCTCGCGCAGGCCGATGAGGAAGGTCGCGAACAACGCGGGGGTCTCGCATTCAGAACGGGGGATCGCGACACGAGCGGTCGCGCGCACAAGGCAAGGCTTGCCTAATTTCAGAAAGCTACGCCGGGGCGGGCCCTCGGGGCAAGTCCGCGCGGGCGGGTCGCGCCGCGTTAAGCTGGTGGGGTCCTGTCCCCGACGAACGGAACGAACCGGTGAGGAACCTCGACGCACACGCGTGACCCGCGCTGATCGTCGACTCCGTTCTCGGAGCATCGCCAGCGCCTTCCCGCGCTGATCGTCGATGCTCGCCCTCCCGGCCGACAGGCCCCGGCACGCCCCGCGTCAGCGCACCCCTCTGCTCTGACAACCGGGAGGCACCATGCCGAATCTCGTCCTCGACCATCTCTCCTTCACCTGGCCCGACGGATCCGTCGCCCTGCGCGACGTCAGCGGATCCTTCGACTCCGGGAGCACGGGCCTCGTCGGCCGCAACGGCGCCGGCAAGTCGACCCTGCTGCGGCTCGCCGCGGGCGAGCTCGCCCCGACCGCGGGGCGCGTCACCGCCGACGGCGACGTCGCGTACCTGCCGCAGAAGCTGACCCTCGACCGCGACCTCCGGGTCGCCGAGCTGCTCGGCGTCGACCGGGCGTTCGACGCCGTGCGGGCCATCGCCGACGGCGACGTCGCGCCCGAGCGCTTCGACGAGGTCGGCGACGACTGGGACGTCGAGGCCCGCGCCCGCGCGGCGCTCGCCGAGGCGCACCTCGACCCCGCGATGCTCGAGCGGCGGGTCGGCGAGCTCTCGGGCGGCGAGGCGATGCTCGCGGCCCTCACGGGGATCCGGCTCCGGGGCGCGTCCGTCACGCTCCTCGACGAGCCGACCAACAACCTCGACCGCGCGGGGCGCGCCGCCGTGCACGACCTCGTGCGCGGGTGGCGCGGCGCCCTCGTCGTCGTGTCGCACGACCTCGACCTGCTCGAGCTCATGGACGACACCGCCGAGCTGTACGACGGCGGCCTGACGGTGTTCGGCGGCCCGTACTCGGCCTGGCGGGAGCACCTCGACGCCGAGCAGGACGCGGCCAGGCAGGCGGAGGCCGACGCGAAGAAGGCGCTCACGCGCGAGAAGCGGCAGCGGATCGAGCTCGAGACGAAGATCGCACGGCGGGCGAAGGCCGGGAAGAAGGCCGCCGAGTCGATGCCGAAGATCCTCGCGAACTCCCTGCGCTCGTCGGCGGAGTCGACAGCCGGGCGGCTGCGGGGCGAGGCGCAGGGGAAGGAGTCGGAGGCGCGAGCCGCGCTCGACGCGGCGGGCCGGCGGATCCGCGACGACGACGCCGTCGCGCTCGACCTGCCCGACCCCGACGTCGCGGCCGGCCGGCGGATCCTGACGCTCTCGGACGGCGAACGGTCGTGGATCGTCCAGGGGCCCGAGCGCGTCGCGCTCGTCGGGCCGAACGGGGCGGGCAAGTCGACGCTGCTCGAGGCACTCGTGCGCGGCGGCGCCGCGCCGGGACCGGTGTCGGCCGAGCTGCACACCGACCGGGTCGCCTACCTGCCGCAGCGGCTCGACGGGCTGGATGACGCCGAGACGGCGTTCGGATCCGTCGCTGCCGGGGCGCCGGGGATCGACGAGAAGGCGCTGCGCAACCGGCTCGCGCGCTTCCTGATCCGCGGGGCCGAGGCCGACCGGTCCGTCGGGACGCTGTCGGGCGGGGAGCGGTTCCGCGTCGCGATCGCGCGGCTGCTGCTCGCGGATCCGGCGCCCCAGCTGCTCGTCCTCGACGAGCCGACGAACAACCTCGACATCGAGACGGCCGAGCAGCTCCTCGCCGCCCTGACGGCGTTCCGCGGAGCGGTGCTGATCGTGAGCCACGACGACGCGTTCCTCCGGCGCCTGGCCCCCGACCTCGTGCTGGAGCTGCGGGACGGCGGCCTCGCGGAGGCCGGCCCCGCGGAGGGCGACGCCGTGTGACGCCGCAGGCACGACGACGGCAGATTCAGTCCCCGGCCATCCCAGCCCCGGCGTGTCGGCCCGGCACCGGACGATCCTGCCGCAGTCGTGCGGCGGGGTCGGTGTCGCCCGGCCGCCGCGCGGATCCCGGCCGCCGTCCGCGCTCCCCCACGCCGGCCGCCCGGCCCCGCCCGCACGACGACGGCAGAATCAGCCCCCGACGCCGCCCGCACGGCGTGTCGGCGGGGTGCCGGACGGATCCGCCGTCGTCGTGCGGCCGGGACCCCGGCCTATGCGGCGAGCGCCGCCTCGGCTTCGCCCTTCGCGGGGCTCGCGATGTGCGCGCGGGCGACGACCACGATCGCGACGACCATGAGCGCCGCGCCCACCGCATACGGCACCGCGTGGCCGAACCCGACGTACAGCCCCGCGACGATGAGCGGCGCGACGGCGCCGATCACGGCCGTGAGCGACTGGGTCGCACCCCCGAGCCACCCCTGTTCGTCGTCCCCGACGGCGTTCGACATCGCGCCGTCCATCGCAGCCTGCGAGGCGCCCTGCCCCGCGGCGAGAGCGAGCGCCCCGACGATGAACAGCCACGGCTGGGCGGCGATCGACGCGACGAGCGCCAGCCCCGCGAGCCCGACGATCTGCGCGGCGATCCCGCTCACGATCACCCCGCGCTCGCCGATGCGGGGCAGCAGGATCCCGAGCAGCACCCCCTGCACGACGATGTCGATGACCCCCACCGCCGCCGTGAGCAGCCCGATCTGAGTCGGCCCCCACGCGATCGCGTCGAGGCCGAGGACGCTGAAGTTGTTGACGAAGAACCCGAAGGGAAGGGCCATGATCCCGAACGCGATCATGAGCCCGCGCAGCGCCGGTCGGCGGAACGCGTCGACGAACACCGTGAACGGCTGGACCTCGCGCATCGAGATCCGCGGGATCCGGTTCTCGGGCCGGAGGCTCTCGGGGAGCAGGAAGATGCTGACGACCGCGACGACGAGCGAAACGGCGGCCGTGAGGAAGACCGGCAGCTGGATGCTGACGGCGGCGAGCACTCCTCCGATCGCGGGGCCGACCATGGTGCCGATCCCCGTGAGCGCGCCGAGGAGCCCGAACCGCCTGGCGCGCTGCTCGGGCGGGGTGATGTCGGCGAGGTAGGCGAAGAGCGCGGGCAGGTCGCCTGCGGTGAGGCCCTGGATCGCCCGGGCGAGCACGAGGATCCACAGGGCTCCCCCGATGCCGAACAGCGTCATCGCGAGGGCCGCGCCGAAGGAGGCCGCGATCACGACGGGCCGGCGCCCGAAGCGGTCGGACAGCCGGCCGAGGAACGGCGCGACCAAGAAGGCGCAGAGCCCGTTGACCGACTCGAGCACGCCGACCCAGAGGGAGAGCTGGCCCTCGTCGGGCACGTACTGCAGGACCACGAACGGGAGGACGGGGAGGACGACGGTCATGCCGACGACGGTGAGCATCGTCAGCGTGACGAGCATGATCCAGGCGCGCTGGGAGCCGCGCGCGGGCTGATTCAGTGAAGTCATGCCAAAACTGTATCAATACCAGTTTCAGAGTCAATACAACTTTGAAGTCGGTAGTCTGACTGCATGACGACCGCCGAGCCCTTGGGCCGCCGCGAGCGCAAGAAGGCCGCGACGCGCAAGAACATCTCCGACGTCGCGACGACGATGTTCCTCGAGCGCGGCTTCGACAACGTGAGCATCCGTGAGATCGCCGACGCCGCCGACGTGTCGCCGACGACCGTCTTCGCGCACTTCCCGCAGAAGGAGGCGCTCGTCTTCGACGAGGACGACGAGCAGCGCGACCGCCTCGTCGGGGCGGTGCGAGATCGGCCGGACGGGGTCGGGATCAACCGCGCGATCCGCGACTTCTACGCCGCGGAGATCGGGCTCAACGTGGACGAGCACGGCGAGGACGTGGCCCGGATCTTCATGCGGTTCCTCCACGAGACGCCCGCGCTGCGCGACTACGGCGCACGGATGTGGCTGCGCCACGGCGACGCGCTGTCCGAGGCGATCGCCGATGCCCTCGGTCTCGACGAGCCGACCACCGAGATCCGGGTCTACGCCCGCTTCGTGCTGCAGCTGCAGACCATGGTGACCGAGAGCGACGACCAGGTGGCGACGCTCGAGGCCGGGTTCGAGATGCTCGAGCGCGGATGGGCACCCGTCGAGCGGCGCCTCACGCGCGCGGGCGGCTGAGCACCGCCCGCAGGAGTACGGCAGATCTCGCCGCCGCCGCGGGGCGCGCGGCGTGTCGGGCAGGTGCCGGCCGGATCTGCCGTAGTCCTGCGCGGGTGGTCGGGCGAAGGCGGCGGGGGACGGTGCGGCGGCAGGTCCGCCGCGGGGCGCGCGCCCCGCGGTCACCGTCTCCCTCGGCGCGCCTGCCGAGGCATAAGCACGGCAGATCTCGCCGCCGCCGCGGGGCGCGCGGCGTGTCGGGCAGGTACGGGCCGGATCTGCCGTGGTTCTGCACCGGGTGGGGTGGGCGGTGGCGGCGGGGCGGGCCCGCGTGTCGGGGGTCGGCGGGAGGATGGATCCATGGACGTTCTGAGCCGGTTCGGCGACGCGACCGCGGCGTGGTTCCGCGGCGCCTTCCCTGCGCCGACCGCGGCCCAGGAGGGAGCGTGGAACGCGATCTCGCAGGGCCGCCACGCGCTCGTCGTCGCGCCGACGGGCTCGGGCAAGACCCTGTCGGCCTTCCTGTGGGCCGTCGACCGCGTGTTCCGCGAGCGGCCCGAACCCGGGGCCAAGCCGACGACGAAGATCCTCTACGTCTCGCCGCTCAAGGCGCTCGGCGTCGACGTCGAGCGCAACCTGCAGTCGCCCCTCGTCGGCATCGCGCAGGCGGCGAAGCGCCTCGGCCTCGAGGCCCCGCAGGTCTCGGTCGGCGTCCGCTCCGGCGACACCCCGTCGAGCGACCGCCAGAAGATGGTGCGCAACCCGCCCGACATCCTCATCACGACGCCCGAGTCGCTCTACCTCATGCTCACCTCGCGCGCCCGCGACACCCTCGCGCAGGTGCACACCGTCATCGTCGACGAGGTCCACGCCGTCGCGGCGACGAAGCGCGGCGCGCACCTGGCGGTCTCGCTCGAACGCCTCGACGAGCTGCTCGACTCGCCGGCGCAGCGCATCGGCCTGTCGGCGACCGTCCGGCCGATCGACGAGGTCGCGCGCTTCCTCGGCGGCTCGGCGCCCGTCGACATCGTCGCCCCGAAGGCGTCGAAGACATTCGACCTCGCGGTGCGCGTCCCCGTCGACGACATGCAGCACCCGCCCGCGCCCGCCCGCGCCGAGGCCGGCCCCGTGGCGCCGGCCGACGACGCCTTCTGGGAGGGCGTCGACGACGGCATGCCGTCGTCGCACGACCCCGAGATCAGCGGATCCATCTGGCCGCACGTCGAGGAGGCGATCGTCGACCGCGTGCTCGCGAACCGCTCGACGATCGTCTTCGCGAACTCGCGCCGCCTCGCCGAGCGGCTGACGGGCCGCCTCAACGAGATCTACGCCGAGCGCCTCGGCCTCGAGCCGCCGCCCGCGGCGAAGGCCGCGCTCATGGGCCCGACCGAGATGGAGACGGGCGGATCCGCCGCCGTCCTCGCGAAGGCCCACCACGGGTCGGTGTCGAAGGACCAGCGCGCGATCGTCGAGGAGGAGCTGAAGTCGGGCGCGCTGCGCTGCGTCGTCGCCACGAGCAGCCTCGAGCTCGGCATCGACATGGGCGAGGTCGACCTCGTGATCCAGGTCGAGTCGCCGCCCAGCGCCGCGAGCGGCCTGCAGCGCGTCGGCCGGGCGGGCCACCAGGTCGGCGAGATCAGCCGTGCGGATCTGTTCCCGAAGCACCGCGGCGACGTCCTGCACACGGCCGTCGTGACCGAGCGCATGCTCCACGGCCGGATCGAGGCGATCGCGGTCCCCCAGAACCCGCTCGACATCCTCGCCCAGCAGACCGTCGCGGCCGCGGCGCTCGACTCCGTCGACGTCGAGCACTGGTTCGAGACGGTCCGCCGCTCGGCGCCGTTCCGCGCCCTGCCGCGCAGCGCGTTCGAGGCCACGCTCGACCTCCTCGCCGGCCGCTACCCGTCCGACGAGTTCGCCGAGCTGCGCCCGCGCATCGTGTGGGACCGCGACCGGGGCGTGTTCGAGGGCCGGCCCGGCGCGCAGCGGCTCGCCGTCACGAGCGGCGGCACGATCCCCGACCGCGGCCTCTTCGGGGTCTTCGCGATCGGCGAGACGACGGGCGCACGCGTCGGCGAGCTCGACGAGGAGATGGTCTACGAGTCGCGCGTCAACGACGTCTTCACGCTCGGCACGACGAGCTGGCGGATCGTCGAGATCACGCACGACCGCGTCAACGTCGTCCCGGCGTTCGGGCAGCCGGGGCGCGTGCCGTTCTGGAAGGGCGACGGTCTCGGCCGCCCCGCCGAGCTGGGCGAGGCGCTCGGCCGGTTCACGCGCGAGATCGCCGCCGCCGATCCTCAGGCGGCGCGCGAGCGCATGGGCGCGGCCGGCCTCGACGACAACGCGCAGGCCAACCTGCTCTCCTACCTCGACGAGCAGCGCGAGGCGACGGGATCCCTCCCCACCGACCGCACGCTCACGGTCGAGCGCGGGCGCGACGAGGTCGGCGACTGGCGGATCATCCTGCACTCGCCGTACGGCATGCCCGTGCACGCCCCGTGGGCGCTCGCGGTCAACGCGCGGATCCGCGAGCGCCTCGGCGTCGACGGATCCGCGGTCGCGAGCGACGACGGGATCGTGGCCCGGATCCCCGACACCGAGACCGATCCGCCGGGCGCCGAGCTGTTCGTCTTCGACCCCGACGAGCTCGAGCAGCTCGTGACCGACGAGGTCGGAGGGTCGGCGCTCTTCGCGTCGCGCTTCCGCGAGTGCGCCGCGCGGTCGCTCCTCATGCCGCGGCTGCAGCCCGGGAAGCGCATGCCGCTGTGGCAGCAGCGCCAGCGGTCGGCGGCCCTGCTCGAGGTCGCGCGGGGCCACCCGACGTTCCCCGTGATCCTCGAGACGCTGCGCGAGGTCCTGCAGGACGTGTACGACCTGCCGTCGCTCGTCCGGATCGCGCGCGGCATCGGCGAGCGACGGATCCGCCTGGTCGAGTCGGAGCCCGCCCAGACCTCGCCGTTCGCCCGCGACCTGCTGTTCGGCTACGTCGGGGCGTTCATGTACGAGGGCGACTCGCCCCTCGCCGAGCGCCGCGCGGCCGCGCTGTCGGTCGACCCCGCCCTGCTGGGCGAGCTCCTCGGCCGGGTCGAGATGCGCGAGCTGCTCGACCCCGACGTCCTCGCGCAGTTCGAGCTCGAGGTCCAGCGCCTCGCGGCCGGGCGCCGCGCGCGGGGCCTCGAGGGCGTCGCCGATCTCCTGCGCCTCCTCGGGCCGCTCGGCGCCGACGAGGTCGCGGCGCGGCTCGACCGCGCCGACGCCCCGCGCGTCGCCGAGCCGGTCGTCGTCGACGCGGCCGGCGACGAGCGGGAGCCGGATCCCCCGCACGCGACCGAGGCCGAGGCGCGCGAGCACCTCGACGCGCTCGTCCGCTCCCGCCGCGCGATCCGGGTGAGCGTCGCGGGATCCGAGCGCTTCGCCGCGATCGAGGACGCGGGCCGCCTGCGCGACGCCCTCGGCACGGCCCTCCCGACGGGCGTTCCCGTCGCCTTCACCGAGTCCGTCGCCGACCCGCTGGGCGACCTCGTGAGCCGCTTCGCTCGCACGCACGGCCCCTTCGCTGTGCAGCAGGTCGCCGATCGCCTCGGCATCGGCGCCGCCGTCGCGCGGCACGCCCTGCAGCGCCTCGAGCAGCAGGGCCGCGCGGTCAGCGGGTTCTTCCTGCCCGATGGCGCAGCCGCCACGCTCGCCGACGAGCCCGAGTGGTGCGACGCCGAGGCGCTGCGCCGCATCCGCATGCGATCGCTCGCGGCGCTGCGGGGATCCATCGAGCCCGTCGATCCCGCGGCGTTCGCGCGCTTCCTCCCCGCCTGGCAGCACCTCGACCGGCCGCTCGAGGGCGTCGACGGCGTCCTGCAGGTCGTCGAGCAGCTCGCGGGCGTCCCGATCCCCGCGAGCGCGTGGGAGTCGATGGTCCTGCCCTCGCGCATCGCCGACTACGCCCCGGCCATGCTCGACGAGCTCACGGCGGCGGGCGAGGTCGTGTGGACGGGCCACGGCGCGATCGCCGGACGCGACGGGTGGGTCGCGCTGCACCCCGCCGACGCCCTCCCCATCACCCTCGCGCCGCCCGAGTCGGAGGTCGACGCCGCGTCGCTCGACGCGCGTGTCCTCGAGGCCCTGGGCCCCGGCGGCGCGATGTTCGCGGGGCAGGTCGTGCTCGCGCTCGACGACCCCGAAGCCTCGACGACCGCCGTGGTCGACGCCCTGTGGCGGCTCGTCTGGGCGGGCCGGGTGACGAACGACACCTTCGCGCCGCTGCGCCAGCTCATGGCGGGCGGATCCCAGGCTCACAAGGCCGCGCGCCGACCCCCGCGCACGCGCTCGTTCCGCGGTGTCTCGTTCTCGGGGTCGTCGGCGCCGCGCCCCGCTCCGGTCGTCGGCGGCCGCTGGTCGGCGCTCCCCGCGCCCGACGGCGACGCCGCGCTCCGCGCCGCGGCCCATGCGTCGCTGCTGCTCGATCGGTACGGCGTCGTCACGCGCGGGTCCGTCCAGAACGAGGGATCCCCCGGCGGCTTCGCGCAGGCGTACCGCACCCTCGCGACCTTCGAGGAGCAGGGCCACTGCCGCCGCGGCTACCTCATCGAGAAGCTCGGCGCGGCCCAGTTCGCGGCGTCTCCGACGATCGACCGGCTGCGCACGTTCTCGGGCCTGCCCGACCCGGCGCCGCTGCGCGCCCGGGTCCTCGCGGCGACCGACCCCGCGAACCCCTACGGCGCCGCACTCCCCTGGCCCGCGCTCGTCGACGTCACGCACCGGCCGGGCCGCAAGGCCGGCGCCGTCGTCGTGATGGTCGACGGATCCCTCGCCCTCTACCTCGAGCGCGGGGGCCGCACGGTCCTGTCGTTCGCCGACGACGACGCCGCGCTGGCGGCCGCCGCGCGGGGGCTCGCCCAGACGGCGGCCGAGCGCCGCCTCGAGACCCTCACGATCGAGAAGGTCAACGGCGTCTTCGTCTACGAGGCGCCGGCGGCGCGCCACCTGCGGGCGGCGGGCTTCGTCGAGTCGACGAAGGGGCTCACCCTGCGCCGGGCGCGGTGACGCCGCGCGCCCCGGCCAGGCACCGCGCGAATCCTGCCAAGCCCGGTTCCCGGGGCGGCCGCCGTCGTAGCCTCGCGGCATGACACAGGACATCGCCGCGCACTACCGCGCGAAGCTGCGCTTCGAGACCGACGCCGCCGACGTGCGCGTGGCGCAGAAGGCGGGCGAGGACTTCGTGCTCGTCGACACGCGCTCGGCCGAGGCGTGGGCGCAGGGCCGCGCGCGGGGCGCGATCCACCTGCCGACGCGCGAGATCGCCGATCGCGCCGCGGCCGAGATCCCCGCGGGCACGCCCGTCGTCGTCTACTGCTGGAGCCCCGGCTGCAACGGCGGCGACAAGGCCGCGCTCGCCTTCGCCGAGCTCGGCTACGAGGTGCGGCTCATGATCGGCGGCTTCGAGTACTGGGCGCGCGAGGGCTACCCCGTCGTCACCGATGCGGGCGAGACGCGTTACCCCGTGGATCCGCTCACGGGCGTCGTCCGCGCCGCTCCCGCGGCCTGACCCCGCGGCGCCTCACGGGCGGGGCAGCCCGGCGTTGGGGTGCTCGTGGCGCTCGGCCGCGAGGGCCGCGGCGAGGTGGTCGGACGCGTCGCCCCAGCGCGACACCGTGATCCGGTCGAGCCCCTGCCACGCGGCGGCTCGGCGCAGCTCGGCCGCGACCCGGTCGGCCGCGCCCGCCGGCCCCTCCCACCAGGCCGACTGCACGAGCAGGGTCGACGCGCCGCGGTCGGCCTTGAGGTCGATGCGCCCCGCGATCCTGTCGTCGACGACGAGCGGCAGGGAGTAGTAGCCGTAGGCGCGCTTCGGCTGCGGCACGTAGATCTCGATGCGGTAGTGGAAGTCGAAGAGCCGGAGCGTGCGATCGCGGAACCACACCACGGGGTCGAACGGGCTGAGGAGCGCCGCGGTCTCGACGCGCCGCGGCACCCGGGCGCCGCGGTGCAGGAAGGCCGGGATCTGCCGCCCCGCCGCGTCGCGCCACCCGTCGACCTCGACGGGGATCAGCTCGCCCGCGTCGACGAGGTCGCGCACCGCCGCCCGCACGTCGACCTGGGCACGCAGCCGGTAGTAGTCGTTGAGGTCGGCGACGGTCGAGACGCCGTACGCGCGGGCGGCGCGGCGCACGAGCTCGCGGATCGCGTCATGCCGCGGCACCTCGGCCGCGAGCAGCTCGGGCGCGACGACGTGCTCGGCCGGCGCGTAGAGGCGCTCGAAGCCCCGCCGCCCCGCGACCACGACCTCGCCCGCCGACCAGAGGTACTCGAGGGCGCGCTTGGCGTGATCCCAGTCCCACCACGGCCCGCGGTCGGCGCGCCGGACGACCGACTCGATGTCGCCGGCGCGCAGCGCCCCGCGGTCGGCGAGCTCGGCGCGCACGCGGTCGACGGCCGACGCGTTCTCGGCCGCCCAGGATCCCCACCGCCCCGAGCGCTCGACGACGTCGGCGCGCCGGAAGCCCCACAGCGGCCAGTCGTCGACGGGCATGAACGCGGCCTCGTGCGGCAGGTACTCGACGAACCGCGCGGGCCGCGACGGCGTGCCGCTCCTCAGGACGACGCGGTCGAGATCGGCCGGGTCGTATGCGCCCAGCCGCGAGAACAGCGGCATGTAGTGCGAGCGCGCGAACACGTTGACGGAGTCGATCTGCAGCACGCCCATGCGCGCGATCTCGCCGCGGATCGCCCGCGTGCCCCCGCCGGCGCGCTCGCGCCCGATCCCCTGCGCCGCCAGCGCGACCCGGCGCGCCTCGGCCGCCGACAGCGTCGTCCTCACCATGCGGTCCACGCTACTGACGGCCTCCGACATGCGACAGGACCCGGATCCACAGACGCGGCATAGGAGCATCACAGCGAACCACATCATGCCCGGGTGAGCATGGAGAGTCCCACCGGGAATACACGCGGCACCCGCCTCGTTGATCCCGATGTCCGGCCATTCCCGATCCCGGAAGGACGACATGGGCAAGAACTACGTCGACATCGATGACGACCAGGGCGGCACCCTGCGCTACCGCAAGCACGCCAACGGTCGCGGCCTCGTCGCGCACGGAGCGAAGGTCTCCCCGACAGCCCGCGTGGAGGCCGGCGCCTACGTCGAGCCCCGCGCCCGCGTGCTCGACGGCGCGCGCATCGCGGCGGGGGCATGGGTCGAACCCGGAGCGGTGATCGGCCCGGGCGCGATCATCGACGCGGGCGCGCACATCGGCCCCGACGCCGCCGTGGGCCCCAAGGCCAAGATCGGCGTGCGCAGCTTCGTGGGCCGCGGCGCCCAGGTCGCGGGCGGATCCCTCATCGGCGACGACCAGACGATCCGCGACGGCGAACGCGTCGCGACCGACCCGCGCGGCCTGCGCCTGGCCGCGTAGCGACACCTCAGAAGGCCACCCCTCCGCGGCGAGGGGTGGCCTCTTCCGTACCCTGGAGGCATGGCGCGTAAGAAGACCGACCCCGAGCCGCCCCCCGCGCGCAGGGACCCGTTCCGCCTCGCCGCCGTTCCCGGCGCGACGCCGGGCAAGTGGATCTCGCGGTGGCGCGAGCAGCGGCCGTTCCAGCCGATCGAGCTCGTGCACGTCGAGGCCCGCGACCAGATCGCCGCGCTGCGCGACGGCCGCGCCGACGCCGTCATCGCCCGCCGCCCCCTCACGGGCGACGACCTGCACGCCGTCGACCTCTACGACGAGATCCCCGTCGTCGTCGCGGGCGCCGACTCGCATCTCGCGGCCGCCGACGAGCTCGTCCCCGCCGACCTCGACGGCGAGATCCTCATCACGCCGCTCGACGACGTGCTCGGCCCCCTCGCGCTGCCGACCGCGGCCCCGTCCTTCGCCCCCATCGAGCGGACGGAGGACGCGATCGCGACGGTCGCCTCGGGCGTCGGGATCCTCGTCGTCCCGATGTCGCTCGCCCGCGCGAACCAGCGCCGCGACGTCGTGACGCGCCCGCTCGTCGGCGGCCCCCTCTCGAGCGTCGTCCTCGCCTGGCTGCGCGACCGCGACGACGACGACGTGCAGGCGCTCGTCGGCATCACGCGCGGCCGCACCGCCCGCTCGTCGCGGTGACACGACCAGCATTCTGAGCAGATCGCCCAGCAGCGGCGCCTCGCTCCCCTAGGCTCTTCGCAATCTGCGTACGCCCAGCGAGGAGCTTCAATGTCGCGAGGACAGACAACCGCCGTGCCCCAGCGCGAGCAGTGGACGGGCCAGTTCGGCTTCATCATCTCGGCCATCGGCTCGGCCGTCGGCCTGGGGAACATCTGGCGCTTCCCCGGCGTCGCCTACGAGTCGGGCGGCGGCGCGTTCCTCATCCCCTATCTCGTCGCGCTGCTGACGGCGGGGATCCCGATCCTCTTCCTCGACTACGCGATCGGGCACCGGGGGCGGGGATCCGCTCCCCTCGCGCTGCGCCGCATCGCGGGCAGGCTCGGCGAGAGCGTCGGCTGGTTCCAGGTCGCGATCGCGGCGCTCATCTCGATCTACTACGCGGGCGTCCTCGCCTGGGCGGGCAGCTACTTCGTGTTCTCGTTCGGCGAGGCGTGGGGCGACGATCCGACGGCGTTCTTCACGGGCGAGTACCTGCACGCGTCGGCCGAGCCCGCGACGCTCGAGTTCGTGCCCGGCGTCCTCATCCCGCTCGTGCTCATGTGGGTCGTCGTCATCGGGATCCTCGCCGCGGGCGTCGTCAAGGGCGTGCAGTGGGCCAACACGATCTTCATCCCGCTGCTCGTCGTCGGCTTCCTCGCGCTGACGATCCGCGCGCTGTTCCTCCCCGGCGCGATCGACGGCCTGAACGAGTTCTTCACCCCCGACTTCGCGGCGCTCGCCGACCCGAACGTGTGGATCGCGGCGTACAGCCAGATCTTCTTCTCGCTGTCGGTCGCCTTCGGGATCATGATCACCTACGCGTCGTACCGCAGGCGCCGGTCGAACATGACGGGCGCCGGCCTCGTCGTCGCCTTCGCGAACTCGTCGTTCGAGATCATCGCGGGCATCGCCGTGTTCTCGACGCTCGGCTTCTTCGCCTTCCAGCAGGGCGTCGCGATCTCGGATCTCGACGGCCTCACGGGCGTGGGCCTCGCGTTCATGACCTTCCCCGCGATCGTCAGCGAGATGCCGGGAGGCGGCTGGAGCGGTGCGCTCTTCTTCGGCGCGCTCGTCCTCGCGGGCCTCACCTCGCTGATCTCGATCCTCGAGGTCGTCATCGCGGCGATCCGCGACAAGTTCGCGCTCTCGCGCGGGCAGGCGGTCGGGATCATCAGCGTGTTCGCCGTGATCTCGATCCTCCTCATCGGCACCACGTCGGGCCTCACGGCCCTCGACACGATCGACCAGTGGACGAACAACGTCGGCATCGTCGCCTCGGCGATCGCGATGACGGTCATCGTGATCTGGGTCAAGCGGCGCGGCGGCGAGCTCGCGCGGCACCTGAGCGCCGTGTCGACCTTCCGCGTCGGCCCGATCTGGGTGTTCTTCACGGGCCTCCTGGCGCCGGCTGTCCTCGTGTGGATGCTCGTCGCGAAGGTCATCGACCTCGTCGCGAACGGGTACGGCGGCTACGACGGCTGGTACCTGGCGGTCGCCGGATGGGGATCCGTCGTCGTCGCGATCGTCGCGGCCGTCGCCTTCCCGCTCGTCCGGTGGCGACACGATCCCGAGCAGTTCGAGCCGTGGCCCGCGGCCGCGCAGCTCCAGACGAAGGGAGCGCGCCGATGAGCGCGATCGCGATCCTGTTCCTCGTCATCGCGGCGGTCGTCGTGTGGGGCGGCCTGCTCGCCTCGATCGGCTTCCTCGCGGCCCGGCCCGAGGTCGCCGAGTACCCCGAGGGCGGCGAGGGCGACTGATCCCGGCGCGCCCTCAGCCGGCGCGCGGGGCCGTGGCGAGGCCGACCTGCTCGTCGAGGTAGCCGTCGAGGGGCCGCAGCCAGCCCGTCTTCGACCACCGCACCTGCAGGCGTCCGTCCGCCCAGGCGAGGGGGCCCGAGTCGGCGCCGCCCGAGACGGCGTCGACGTCGACGGGCTCCCAGTCGATGTGGCAGGTCTCGCCCTCGGCGAAGCCGCCCCGGAACGCCATGCCCCGCATCGACGCGCGCACGCGCTGCGCGTCGGCGGTGTAGCCGCGGCGCACCTCCTCGGCGGCGCGGATGACGTCGCCCACGGCCCAGAGATCCGCGGATCCGAGGAGCAGCACCCCGAGGTGCCACGCGGGCGCGACGGGC
The DNA here is from genome assembly GCF_000422385.1 of Microbacterium indicum DSM 19969. Taxonomy (GTDB): domain Bacteria; phylum Actinomycetota; class Actinomycetes; order Actinomycetales; family Microbacteriaceae; genus Microbacterium; species Microbacterium indicum. Next base: position 91,814 of record NZ_AULR01000003.1, on the reverse strand, counting down.
TCGATGACGGGCCGCCCGCCGAACGCGCGGCGGAACCGCGACGCCTCGCGCCCCAGCCCGAGCCGCACCTGCGGCACCCCGTCGAGGCGCGAGCGCGCGTCGTCCAGCAGCGCCCGCAGATCGTCCACGGCGTCGACGCTACGCGCTGATGGCTGCCGAGCCCCCGCGCTCGGGGATCTGGATCGGGGCGGGCGCCGGGCGTCCGCCGCCGCGGATCGCGTGGTGGAGGTTCTCCATGCGCTCGTCGAGCTCGCTCGCCGACACCGCCGCCTCGTGCAGCTGGTCGAGCAGCTCCTGCGGCACCTGCCGGTCGTACTTGTAGTAGATCTTGTGCTCGAGGCTCGCCCAGAAGTCCATCGCTATGGTGCGGAACTGCACCTCGACGGGCACCATCACGGTGCCGCGCGGGAGGAAGACGGGCACCTCGACGATCGCGTGCAGGCTCTGGTAGCCGTTGGGCTTGGGGTGCGCGATGTAGTCCTTGACCTCGCGTACGACGATGTCGTCCTGCCCCGCGAGCAGCTCGAAGAGCCGGTACACGTCGGTCACGAAGCTGCACGTCACGCGCACGCCCGCGATGTCGGTGATGTTCTCGCGGATGCTCTCGAGGGTCGCGTCGATGCCCTTTCGCTGCACCTTCTCGATGAGCGAGTCGGGGCTCTTGACGCGGCTCGAGAGGTGCTCGATCGGGTTGTACTCGTGCTCGTGCGAGAAGTCGTCACGCAGGATCTCGAGCTTCGTCTCGATCTCCTTGAGACCGAAGCCGTACTCGTTGAGGAACCTCTGCAGATCGTCGCGCAGCTCCTTCGCCAGCGCGATCATGCGGCCGTCGACCGTGATGTCCGTCATGATCCCACCCTACGGAACCCACCTCGGCCCGGCTCTGACCTCCCTATGAGCCGCCCGTGAGCCGATACCGTGGGCGCATGACTGCTCTGCGCGCGCTCGGCGTCGCGGCGGGAACGATAGCCGCGCCCTTCGCCGTCGCGTACGCGATCCTGTGGGTCCTCACGATCTCCGAGCCCAGGGGCACGGCGGACGGGATCGGGCTCATCGGGCTCGTCGCGGCCGGCGTCGGAACGCTCCTCGCGTGGCCCGCGATGCGCCGCGCGGCGACGCTCTCGCAGGTGTTCCGGCGCGCGCTCGGCTGCGCGGTGGTCGGGCTCGCCGCCGCGGTGTGCGCCGTCGCGCTGGCCGACGGGTCCTTCGCGGAGTTCGCCGTCTTCTTCGTGCCGTACGCGCTCGTGGCCTTCTGCGCGCTCGGCGGCCCGCTGTGGATCGGCGCGGGGGCCGCGATCGCGGGGCGCGCGGCGGGCATCGAGCCCGTCCGGCCGCTCCGCGCGCATGCGCTCGCGTCGGGCGCCGCGGGGGCGGGCGGGATCGCGATCGGCCCGCTCGTCGCGTGGATCCCCGGGCCCGCCGAGGCCGCCTGCTTCGCCGACGGATCCTGGGCCGCCCCGACCGAGCCCGAGACCTGGTCGTGGTTCCCCCTCGGATGGGGCTGCTTCGGCGGCGAGGGCTGGGCCCCGACCGTCCTCTTCGCGTGCGGGATCGGCGCGCTCGCGCTCGCGGCCGGCCTCCTCGTCACGTCCCGCGCGCCGCGGCCCGAGCCGCGCGAGCGGTTCCTCTTCGAGTGACGACGATGCCCCGGGGATCCGCGGATCCCCGGGGCATCGTCCGGGCCGCTACTCGGTCGTGCCGAGGGCCTTCGCGCGCTGCTCGGCCTCGAGACGCTCGGCCTCCTCGCCTGAGATCGCCTCGCCGCGCGCAACCATGCCCGACTCGTGCTGCAGCGGGATCTGCTTGAGCAGGAGCGAGAGCAGGAACGCGACGACGAGGAACGGGATGATGTACCAGAACACCGGCACGAGCGCGTCGGCGTAGGCGCTGATGATCCCGTCGCGCAGGCCGTCGGGCAGCGAGCTCATGATCGACGGGTCGATCGACGCCGCCGACGACGAGGCGTCGGACGCGCTCGCGCCCGCCGAGCTGAACGCGTTCACGAGGTTCTCGGTGAGGCGCGTCGTGAACAGCGTTCCGAAGACGGCGGTGCCGAGCGAGGCGCCCACCTCGCGGAAGTAGTTGTTCGTGCTCGTCGCCGTGCCGAGCTGATCGGCGGGCACGGCGTTCTGCACGACGAGGACGACGACCTGCATGATGAGGCCGAGCCCGACGCCGAAGACGAACAGGAACACGCAGATCAGCCACAGCGGGGTGTCGGCCGCGAGCGTCGTGAACAGGAGGACCGCGCCGACCGTGATCAGGGTTCCGAGGATCGGGTAGATCTTGTACTTCCCGGTCTTCGAGATCAGGATCCCCGACGTGATCGAGGTGCCCATGAGGCCCACCATCATCGGGATCAGCAGGAGGCCGGAGACGGCCGCCGAGGTGCCGGACGCCATCTGCAGGAACGTCGGCATGAAGCCGATGACCGAGAACATGCCGATGCCGATCACGAGGCCGATCGCCGTCGCGTTGATGAAGATCGGGTTGCGGAAGAGGCTCAGCGGGATGATCGGATCCTTGGCGCGCGACTCCACGAAGACGAACGCCGAGGCGGCGACGACGAGGCCGGCGCCCCACGCCCAGGTCGCGGGCGACGACCAGCCGTGGTCGCCGTCCCCGCCGAAGTCGGTGAAGAAGATGAGGCACGTCGTCGCGGCCGACAGGAACACGACGCCGAGGACGTCGATCGGGTTCTTCGCCTTGTGGCTCGGCAGCTTGAGGGCGACGAACGCGATGATGAACGCCGCGATGCCGACGGGGATGTTGATGTAGAACGCCCAGTGCCACGTGAGGTGGTCGACGAAGAAGCCGCCGAGCAGCGGGCCGGCGACGGCCGAGAGGCCGAAGACCGCGCCGAGGGGGCCCATGTACTTGCCGCGCTCGTCGGCGGGCACGATGTCGGCGATGATCGCCTGCGACAGGATCATGAGCCCGCCGCCGCCGAGACCCTGCACGGCGCGGAACACGACGAAGGTCCAGAAGTCGGGCGCGAAGGCGCAGCCGATCGAGGCGAGCGTGAACACCGCGATCGCGATGAGGAACAGGTTGCGGCGCCCGAGGACGTCGCCGAACTTGCCGTAGATCGGCATCACGATCGTCGTCGCCAACAGGTAGGCGGTCGTGATCCACACCTGGTTCTCGACGCCGCCGAGGTCGCCGACGATCGTCGGCATGGCGGTCGAGACGATCGTCTGGTCGAGGCTCGAGAGCAGCATGCTCGCGATGAGGGCGCCGAAGATCGTCCAGATCCGGTGCTTGGTCAGGAGGAACGGTGTCCCCGTGGATGCGGTCGTCGTCATTTCTGTCCTTCGGAGAGGATCTCGCGGGCGTATCCGAGGCGCTCGCGCAGGGCGGTGCGGAACTGGTCGAGGGTGGGCGTGCCCTCGCTCTCGTCGAGGAGCGACTCGACCGCGACGCGGTTGAGCGCACCGACGAGGTGCACGAGGACGGGGGCCCGGGGATCGCCCTCGGGGAGCCCGGCGCGGCGCTCGACGAGGGAGATGGTCAGGGAGTCGGTGGTGCGCATGAGCGCGAAGGCGCGCGAACGCAGCTTCGGCTCGTTCTCGACGAGGGACCCGATGATCCGGGCCTCCCGCTTGCTCACGTCGAGCGCCCCGAAGCGCTCGGCGAAGTAGGTGGCGAGGTCGTCGGCGAGGTCGCCGTCCGCCTCGAGGAAGTGGGTCGACGCGTCGTCGTCCTCCCGCGGCAGGGGGATGCCGAGGACGGCGTCCTCCTTCTGCGCGAAGTGGTTGAAGAACGTGCGGCGGGAGACGCCCGCCTTCTCGCACGCCTCCTCGATCGTGAAGCCCGCGAGGCCGCGCTCCGTCGTGAGGGTGCGCGCGGCGTCGACGAGGCGCCGGCGCGTCTCGTTCCGCTTCTGGGCTCGCAGACCCGGTGCACTTTCGCTCATGAAGTGCAAGTTTGCACTTTTCCCTGTGAGTGCACCCAGACGAGGAGAGGATCCTGAGGGAAGAGGCCCCGATCGGGCCGCAGAGAGAAGGATCCATCATGACCGACATCACGAACGTCACCGTCCTCGGAACGGGCGTCCTCGGATCGCAGATCGCGTTCCAGACCGCCTACGCCGGCTTCACCGTGACCGCCTGGGACATCGACGACGACGCCGTCGCGAAGGCCGGCGAGCGCTTCGCGGGGCTCGCCGAGCGCTACGTCGCGGAGGTCGAGGGAGCGAAGGACGGGAAGTCCGCCGCGGCGCTCACGCGCCTGACCGCGACGAGCGACCTCGCCGCCGCGCTCGCCGACGCCGACCTCGTCATCGAGGCCGTGCCCGAGAGCCCCGAGATCAAGACGTCGACGTGGCAGAAGGTCGGCGCGCTCGCGCCCGAGAAGACGATCTTCGCGACGAACTCGTCGACGCTGCTCCCCTCGTCGTTCAAGGACGCGACGGGCCGCCCCGCGAAGTTCCTCGCGCTGCACTACGCCAACCAGATCTGGGCGCAGAACACCGCCGAGATCATGGGGACCGACGACACGGATCCCGAGGTCTTCCGCACCGTCGTCGACTTCGCCGAGAAGCAGGGCATGGTGCCGATCGAGGTCAGGAAGGAGCAGCCCGGCTACGTGCTGAACTCGCTCCTCGTTCCGCTGCTGAACGCCGCGGGCGCGCTCTACGCGAAGGGCGTCGCCGACCCCGAGACGGTCGACAAGACGTGGCGCATCGGCACCGGCGCGCCCCGCGGCCCGTTCGAGATCTTCGACATCGTCGGCCTCACGACGGCCTACAACGTGTCGGTCATGGGCGACGAGACGTCGCAGAGGTTCGCGGCGCTGCTCAAGGAGAACTACATCGACAAGGGCAAGCTCGGCGTCGCCACGGGCGAGGGCTTCTACCGCTACGAGTAGTTTGTGACGCCCCGTGTCGCCCGCGGTTCCGGGGCGGCGCGGGGCGACCTACCGTAGCCGGAACGCTTTCATCGAGAGAGGATCCCGCCGTGATCAGCCCCCTGCACTCCACCCGTTCCGCCGAGGTGCGTGAGCGTGTCGAGTGCATGTGCGGGCACGGCGGGGTCTGCTCGTCGCACGCTCCGGGGCACGGGCTGTCGCTCATCCAGGCGCGCCTCGCCTCCGCGACGCCGCTCGAGTGGGTCGACGGCATCGTCGAGCACGCCGACGTCGCCGGCGGATCCCTCGTGATCCGCGGGCTCGACGGATCCGCCCACCGCGTGTGGAACGCGTCGGGCGCCGCGCTCGAGGCGCCCGCGGGCACCCCCGTCGCGCTGCACGCGCGCTACCGCGTGCTCGCGGTCGGCCGCGCGCAGTTCAACGTCGCCGAGGTGTGAGAGGGGCGGCTTACGCAGCCGCCTTCATCATCATGTCCTTCATCGCCATGCAGGAGTCCATGCACGCCTGGCAGGCCTGAGCGCACATCGCGCAGATCTCGCTCTCGGCCGCGTGCGCCGCGCACTCGTCCATGCAGACCTGGCACATCGCGATGCAGGCGTCGAGCATCGACATCATGGCGCCGGGCGTCACGCCGTCCATGCGCATCATGGCGCGCATCATCGTGTGGCACATGTCGGCGCCGTTCATGCACGCCGGCGCGCAGTCCATCATCTGCGTCGAGCAGATCGTCATCGCCTGCTCGGCCGCCGAGCACGCGTCCATGCACGCCTGCATGGTCGGCATGTCCATCTCCTCCATGCCCGACATGTCGGTCGTCATGGCGTTCATCATCATGGTGTCCATCGTTCTGCCCCTTCGTCGCTGAGGAGGCGGCCCGCCCGCCCCTCGCGGCCAGGCTATTCCGCGCCGCGCGCGCTGTCGACGGCCCGCCGCGGGTCATCGCCGATGCATGACGACGGCAGATCCGACCCACAGCCGGCGACACGCCGGCGGAAGACGGGCGGGGCTCGGTTTCCGCCGTCGTCGTGCGCGGCGCGCGGCGGGACGCGCCGCGGCGGCACGGCCGAGCCCCCGCCGCGCGGCGCGGCACCCCCGCGGGCACAACCACGGCAGATCTCGGCCGCGGCGGCCGACACGCCGGGGCAAACCGGCCGGAGCCTGATTCCTGCCGTAGTCGTGAACCGCGCGGGTCGGGCAGGCCGCAGCGGTGCGCGGCGCCTCAGCAGGGGGCGGCCGGTGCTTCGGCCGGGCGGGGTGCCGGGCGCCCCGCCCGGCAGGACCACGGCAGATTTCGACTTCAGCGGCCGACACGCCGGCAGAAACCCGGCCGGGCTCAAGTTCTGCCGTCGTCGTGCGCCGGGCGAGAAGTCGACGCTCCCGCGCGGGTCAAGCGGGCGCGGGTCAGGCGGGCGCGGAGGCGGGGTGGGCCGGCGGGATCTCGCAGACGCCCGTCTCGGGGTCGCAGACGACCGCGTCGTCGGCCGCGAGGAACGTCAGGAGCTTCGGGTCAGACACCCGCGGCCGCCTGCTCGATCGCCTGGCCGTAGGCCTCGGTCGGAACCGCGCCCGGGATCCCGAGGCGGCGCCCCAGGACCGTGAACGGCACGCCGCGCGCGCCCAGCTGGAGCGCCTCCTCGTGCTCGGCGCGCACGGCGTCGGCGTAGCGGTCGCCCGCGAGGACGTCGCGGATCTCAGCCTCGGGGATGCCGAGCGAGGTTCCGACGCGCACGTGCGTCTCGGGGTCGAAGGCCGCGTCGTCGCCCGAGAAGAGCAGCGTCTGCATGGCCTTCATGAACTCCCACCCGGCGCCGTGGTCGTTCGCGAGGTGCACGAGCCGCAGCATGTCGAGCGTGTTCTGCACCCGGTGGTCGCTGTCGTAGGCGAGGCCCTCGGCCGCGGCGAGCCCGGCCATCTGCCCCTCCATCTGCCGCGCCTGCTCGGTCGTCATGCCCTTCTTGTCGGCGAGGTACTCGACGACGGGCCGCGGCTCGGACGGGAACTCGGGGTCGAGCTGGAAGGTGCGGATCCTGACGTCGATCCGGTCGCGGTGGGGCGAGGCCTCGATGGCCTTCTCGAGTCGCGCGTCGCCCAGGTAGCACCACGGGCAGAGGACGTCGGCCCAGACCTCGATCTCGAGGCGGTCGTCGGAGGAAGCCATACGCGGTGCAACCGCCCGGATCCCGCGCGCATTCCCCGCTGTTCGCTTTGTGTGCGAGCGGGGCGGATCCCTTGACCCGCGCGATTCCGGGGCGGGAGCGTGTGTCTCGCCATCGACTCAAGGGAGAGATCAGGATGGGACAGAAGCAGGTATTCGGCCGGCGCTCGGTGCTCGGGATGGGGGCGGCGGGCGCGCTCGCGGTCACGGCGAGCGTCGTGCTGCCGCGCGCCGCGCACGCGGCGACGGGATCCGCGGCTCCGGCGCACTCGAGCACGTCGACGTCGGGCGGCACGCTCACGACGACGTTCGACCACGACCCCGACCGCTTTCTGCGCAACCCGCTGAACGGGTTCGTGCTCTACAGCACCGCGACGGTCGCCGACGACTACTGGGAGCACTACGACAGCATGCAGGTGCCGGGGATCGACGGCGCCGTGAAGGTGTCGGACTACGCGCCGACCCTGTACATGCGGATCGCGTGGTCGGCCCTCGAGCCCGAGGAGGGCGCGTACGCGTGGGACGCCGACACGAAGGTCGCGAGCATGATCGCCGAGGCGCGGCGGCGGGACATGCGCCTGGCCTTCCGCATCGTCGTCGACAGCCGCGACAAGCCCGTCGGGTTCACGCCCGACTACGTCCGGGACGCGGGCGCGGAGGGCTACGAGTCGCAGACGGGCGACGTGACGCTCTGGTCCCCCTACCCCGACGACCCGGTCTTCCAGGAGAAGTACGCGGCCTTCCTCACGGCGTTCGCCGCGCGCTTCGGGGATCCGGAAGAGATGGACTTCGTCGACGGGTACGGCCTCGGCCTCTGGGGCGAGGGCCACACGATGAAGTACCGCGACCCCGCGAACCGCGAGGCGGTGTTCCGCTGGAACGTCGACCTCTTCACGCGCCTGTTCCCCGACGTCCCGATCGCGCTCAACTACCACCGCACGATCGGATCCGAGGTGGGCTGGGGCTCGGCGGATCCGCAGAGCCGCGCGCTCCTCGACTACGCGTACGGCCTGGGCTGGATCCTGCGCCACGACGCGTTCGGGATGACGACCTACTACGGGCAGTGGGAGCGGGAGGTCGCGGGCGCGTACCTCTTCAAACGCCCGATCCTCATGGAGGGCGGCTGGGTGACGGCGAGCCACTCGATCTCGGACGACCCGCGCGGCTACGAGACGGCGGCCGATGTGCGCCAGGGCGAGTTCGACGACTCGCAGCAGGCGCACGTCAACGCGATGGACTTCCGGGTCGGCGAGACCGACTCGTGGTTCGAGGAGTGCTTCGACCTCGTGAAGGAGTTCAACGCCGAGGGCGGGTACCGGCTGCTGCCCCAGAGCGTCCAGGCGCCGTCGAAGGTCGCGCGGGGCGGGTCCGCGACGATCGCCCACACGTGGGTCAACCGGGGCTGGGCGTACTTCCCGAGCGACCTCGCGCCGTGGCACGGGAAGTACCAGGTCGCCTTCGCGCTGCTCGACGGCGCGGGCGAGCCCGTCGAGGTGTACGCCGACGACGGGATCCCGACCCACACGTGGCGCGAGCGGCGCACGTACGACTACACGACGACCCCGACGATCGGCCAGGTCGCGCGGGGCCGCTATCGCTGGGGCGTCGCGATCGTCGACACGACGCGCGACAGCGCCCCGGCGATCGAGCTCGCGACGTCGGCCGAGACGACGGAGTCGGGCTGGCTCGTCGTCGGCGGCGTCACCGTGAGCTGAGCACGGGCCAGAGGAACGCCGCGAGGTCGATCTCGTGCGTCCGCCCCGTCGCCCAGCGGACGGTGAGCGACGTGCCCGACACGGCCGCCTCGGCGGCGCCCGCGAGGTCGCGCGGCGCCGCCGAGAGGGCGTGGAGCGAGACGAGCAGGGTCTCGCCGGCGGGGACGGATCCCCGAAGCACCGGCACGGCGGCCCGCGGCCCGAACGCGTCGGATCCGTCGACGCGCGCGATCTCGGCCGACGACCACCCCGTGAGGCCCACGATCGCCCCCGTGAGGCCGTTCGCGTTCGTCGCCGACGCGGCGAGGCCCGACGACGCGGCGGCCGGCGCGTCATCCCCCGCGATCTGCCACCCGCCCTCGCGCACAGGCCACGGGCGGTCGGATCGCACGAGGTGGGCGCGGATCTCGAGGTCGCCCTCGACGATCGTCGCGCTCGCGACCGTGACGCCCGGGAACGGGATCCCGTCGCGCTGCGGGATGTGCGCCGACGCGGCGACGGGCCCCTCGGCGCGCATCGCACGGATGGGCCCGCGGCGGCTGGCGCGCCCGTCGTCGCCGATGAGCGCGAGGTGCCCGTCGATCCCCTCCTCGAAGGCGGGCCCGGTGCCGGGCGCCGTGTGCGTCGAGTACCCGAGCTTCGCGTAGTGCGGGTCGTCGGGGTCGGGCCGCGTGGGCTCGACGGGGATCTCGCAGTGGTCGCTGCCGTGGTTCGCGAGCCGCACGATGCCGTCGCTCTGCGGCGTCAGGATCCATCCCGCCCGCGGGATCGTGCGCGGCCCGGGCACGCGCGGCTCCTCGTCCTCGGCCCACACGGGCGCCGAGGCGGGGAGCGCGAGCCCGAGGAATCCGATGCCCGCGAGGTACGGCGATCCGAACCCGCTGTAGGCCTGCGCGATCGGCTCGTGCGGGCGGAGCCAGCCGAGGCCGAGGGGCTCGCCGGCCCCGACGCCCGCGTCGACGAAGCGCCGGAGGACCCCCGATGCGAGGGCGCGCGTGCGCCCCGGGGTCAGCGCGTTCGCGCCCGAGAGCTCGGCGCACCACACGGCGGCGAGCGCCGCCGTGCGGTAGGTGAGGGATCGGCCCATGTGCAGGAGGGATCCGTCGGGCGCGACGAGGTCTGAGAAGGAGGCCGTGAAGTCGTGCAGGCGCTCGCGGTGCCGGATCCCCTCGGGCGTCCCCGTCCGGCCGGTCATCTCGTACCAGGCCCAGAGGTAGGGGTGGATCGCCCATGCGTTGTAGTGGTCGAGCGCGTGCTCGGGACCGTCGGTGTACCAGCCCTGCTCGAGGTACCAGGACTCGACGCGAGCGACGTTCCGCTCGCCGATGCAGCCCGTCACGTCCTCGTCGACCGAGCGGAGGAAGCCCTCGGCCATCGCGGGGAAGAGCTGCCAGTTGTTGTGCCACACCTCGAGGCGCGCGTGGTGGCGCAGCCAGGAGGCGATCCGGGCGCGCTCGGGCCGCGTGAGCCCGGCCCAGAGCCGGTCGCGGCTGACGTGCAGGCCGAAGGCGATGTTCGCGGCCTCGACGATGTTGTTCGTCACCCCCGTGACGGGGAAGCGGCAGGTGACGCCGAGCGGCCACGCCTCGGGCCCGTCCGGATCCGTCCCGGCGAGGAGCGCCCGCGCGTACCAGGCGAGGACCTCGTCGGACGCGGCGTCGTCGGCGCCCGCGACGAGCGGGGCGGCGAGGAGGAAGGATCGCCCGACGGCCTCCATGCTCTCGCGGCGCTCGCCGTCTCCCGTCGCCCGCCCCGGCAGCCGGGTGGCGGCGCCGAGCGGGCTCGAGAAGCGGCGCACCTGCGCGAGCCACTCGTGTCCGACGGCGGCCCAGTGCCCGCGGGTCCACCCCGTGACGGGCGAGAGCGCGCGGTCTTCGGCGGGCAGATCCATCAGGCCCTCCTGATCGTGACGCGGGCGGATCCGTCGCCCGGGGGCGTCGTGAGAACCGTGCGGAACACCGCGTCGCCCCACGCGCGGGCGAGGCGGGAGTCGCCGGGGTCGATGTCGATGCGCTGCGTCTCGGCGGCCAGGCCGGCGAACGCGAGGAGCGCAGCCCCGACCCGCAGGCCGCCCGCCGCGGGCTCGGGCTCGGCGGCCGTCATGAGCACGAGCCGCATCTCGCCCGGCGAGGCGAAGCGCCAGGCGTCGTCGATCACGACCTCCCCCGCCGCGCGGTCGAGCGCGATCTCGCGCTCGAGGGACAGGAGCCCCGCCTCGGGCGGGTAGGCGGGGGCGAGATCCATGCGCAGCGCGGCCAGGGATCCGTCGTCCGAGAACGTCGTCCCCGCGGCGCGGAACGCGGATCCGTGGGCCTGCTCGACGCCGTTCGGCAGCGGCACGCTGTGCCAGCCGCTGCGCATCGTCCAGATCGCGTACCGCATGTCGGGCATGAAGGTTTCGCGGACGTAGTCGCCGACGCCGACGTCGATGAGCACGGGCTCGCCGTCGAGCGACACGATGGGGCCGCCCGCGTCGTTGTGGTTGTGGCTGACGGCGTTGTGCCCGCCCTTCGCGGCGACGACGAAACCCGACGCGTCGTGCGCGCGCTCGCGGGCGATCGCGACCTCGGTGCCTGGCGCGTACCAGCTCGCGGGCATGCCGGGCTCGGTGGGGCCGGCCGCCGCCCATCCGGGATCGCGCAGCTCGGCGATCGTGCGCAGGAAGAGGGGCGCGAGCTGCCCGTCGAGGCCGGCCGGGTGGGCGGATCCCATCCACCGCGCGTGCCGCACGACCTCGTCGTCGCCGACCCGCGCGCCGAACCGCGCGAGCAGGTGCCACACGGCGTTCGGCGGGTGGGCGGGGGATCCGTCGGAGAAGTTGACCTGCGTGCCGCGGCCCAGCTGCATCGCCATCGGGAAGCGCGCCATGGCAGCGACGGGCGCCACGGCGAAGCCGTCGTAGGACCCTCCCGTCGCGGCCGCGAGCAGGTCGAGCGCCTCGAAGAGCGTCGCCCCCGCCCACCACCAGTAGGTCGCGCCCTCCTCGCAGCTGCCGTCGTCGGCGTATCCGGCGCGGAACCGGTCGAGGACGACGAGCGAGCGCTCGACGGTGCCGACGAGCGCGTCGCGGTCGGTCTCGGCGACCATCGCGCAGGCGAGCACGTTCGACACGATCCACGGCGCCCAGTTGTTCGGCGGGCGGCCCTCCTCCCCCACCTCCCAGAAGTGCTCCTCGCGCCCCCACTCCCGCAGCACGCGGCGGCGGATCTCGTGGCGGATCCGCGCGCGGATCCCCGGGAAGGCGTCGTCGAGCGCGTCGCCCGCGATGCGGTCGATCGCCGCGAGCATGCCGCCGACGTAGCCGCACGAGAGGTCGAGGACGTCGCGGCCGGGGATCGGGAGCGGCGGCCTGTCGGCGCCGACGAGGTAGTGCGAGGGCAGGCACCAGGCCGTGAGCTCGCACACGCGCCACACGGCGTCGGCGAGGCGGGGCGCCCACGCGCCGGCGTCGCCCGTCGCGCCCCATGCGAGGGCCGCCGTCGCGGTCTCGGCGAGGAGGGCCCGCTGCGCGCGCTCGTACGGCATGCGCTCGCCCGTCGCGGCGTAGTGCGCCCAGAGCGAGAGCGCGGGCGGCGCCGCGGCGGCCTCGTCGCGCCGGGCGTCGGCCGCCGCCGTCAGCCGCGCGGCGTCGAGGCCCGCCCACGCGGCTCGCTCCGAGACGGGAGGGGCGGGCGCCCAGAGCGCGGGGTCGAGCGCGGCGCGCGCGTCGGCCCCGAACCGCGCGAGGAATCCCCCGGTCACGCGATGACGGCCATCCGCCGCGGCGTGATCGCGTCGGCGAACGCGCCGGTCCGGGCGAAGCGGATCGCCTCGTCGACGGCGTGGGCCGCGAGGCGGCCGTTCTCGTTCCCGACGGATCCCGCGAGGTGCGGCGTCAGGAGGGTGTTGGGGGCGGACCAGAGCCGGTCGCCCGCGGGGAGCGGCTCGCGCGCCGTGACGTCGAGGAACGCCGCGATGTCGCCCGCCTCGAGGCGGTCGGCGAGCGCCTCCTCGTCGACGAGCTCGCCGCGGGCCGTGTTGATGAGCGCCGCGCCGGGCTTCATGCTCGCGATGGCCTCGCGCCCGATCATGCCCCGCGTCGACGGCAGCGACGGGGCGTGCAGCGTGACGACGTCGCTCGTCGCGACGAGCTCCTCGAGGGGGACGACCTCCGCGCCGAGCGCGCGGCGCTGGTCCGCGTCGAGCGTCGGGTCCGAGACCACGACCTCGACGTCGAGCGAGCCGAGCCGCTCGATCACGAGCTGGCCCACGTGCGAGGCGCCGACGACGCCGACGCGGATCCCGTGGGATCCGATCCACGGCCAGGCGGCGCGCGCGTCGGGCTGACGGCCGCTCGCGCGGTACCCCTCCTCGGCCCACAGCACGCGCTTGGCCGCGAGCACGACCATCGCGAACGCGAACTCCGCGACCGGCACCGCGTTGGCACCTGCCGCAGACGCGACGGCGACGCCCTCGTCGAGGAGCGCGTCGGTCACGACGGGGCGCACGGTCCCGGCCGCGTGCGAGACGGCGGCGAGCGCCGGCAGGGCGCCCCGCATCTCGCCCTCGATGACGGGCGTCCCCCACCCCGTGATCACGATCTCGGCGCGCGAGAGCAGCTCGCGGTCGGCGAGGTCGCGCGGATCGAGCGGCTCGGGCGAGAGCAGCTCGAGGGACGGCTCGGCGATCAGCCGGGCGACGTCGGGCGCGTCGAACACGCTCGCGAACGTGCGATCGGGCATGAGGAACGCGACGGCCCGTCGCGCAGGGTCCTCGGGGTGCGGCATGTCGGCTTCTCCTTCGTCTCCGACGGCGGGATCTACGAAAGGCGAAGACGGCAATCGGCGTCAAGCCGCGCAGTTCAAACGAACATCACTCGAACATCACGACCGCGGGGACGCCGTCGACCGGCGCGAGACGAGGTTGGGGCGGAGCGTGAGGTGGCGCGACGTCAGGGCGCGCTCGGGCGTCGTCGACACGCGGTCGAAGAGCATGCCGACGGCCGCCCACCCGACGTCGCGCTTGGGAGGGCTCACGGCCGTGAGCGGGACCGCGGCGAGCGCCGCCACCTCGTCGTCGTACGCGACGACCGAGAGATCCCCCGGGATCGACAGCCCCATCGCGAGCGCCGCCTCGACGAACTCGACGGCGTAGCGATCCGAGTGCACGAAGACCGCCGTCACCCCCGCCGCGACGGCCCGCTCGAGGTACGCCGTGCTCTGCTCGCGGATCCCCCGCCGGTGGTCGATCTGCGCGACCGCCTCGGCGCCGCACGCGAGCCCCAGCCCGCGGACCGCGCGGTCGAAGCCCGTGCGCAGGTGCGGCATCGTCGGGGTCGCGAAGGTCACCATGCCGACGTGCGTGTGCCCGAGCTCGGCGAACAGCCGGATCGCGACGACGGCCCCCGCCGCGTGGTCGGTGCGCACGAGGTCGAGGGCGCCCGCGTGGATCGCGTCGTCGAGCGAGCGCTCCACGACGACGACCGGCACGGGCGAGTCGATCAGCATCCCGAAGGTCTCGAACTCCTCGTTCGTCGCCGACGTCACGAGCAGCCCGTCGACCCCGCGGTCGATGAGCCGCTGCACCTGGAAGCGCTCGCGCCCGGCGTCGTAGTCGCTGATCCCGAGCACGAGGCGCCCGCCGAGCGACTGCACGCGCTCGACGGCGCCGTCGACGATCGCCGGGAAGTAGTACCCGGGATCCGGGACGACGAATCCGAACGTGAACAGGGGTTCGTTCGCGACCGGGACGGGGCCCGCCGACGAGCGCGGGGGCGGGCGGTGGCCCGACGCCGTGACGTCGGCGCGCTCGGGGCGCTGGGGCTCGTCGACGGGGACGGCGCCGCCGTGCACCCGCCGGAGCATCCCGCGCTCGGCGAGCTCGCCGAGGTCGCGGCGCACCGTCATCGCCGAGATCCCCATGCGGTCCGCGAAGTCGGTCGCCGACAGGCTCCCGTGCAGCTTGAGCTCGGACAGGATCCTCTCCTGCCGCTGCGTCAGATCCATCGAACCTCCATGTTCGATTTCTGATCGAGTGAATATCGGGTCTTGACCCTACATCGACCGCGCTCCCAGGATGAGGGGCGTTCCGGCGCCGACGACGGCGGCGGACGCACGTAGCGATGGAGGTACGTTCATGCGCGCACCCGCGCCCTTCTCCCGCCGGGCCTTCCTCGGCGGGATGCTCGCGACCGCCGGGCTGTCGGCGCTCGCCCTCACCGGCTGTTCGACCAACTCGTTCAGCGGCAAGGCCAAGACCATCACGGTCATGACGGTGTCGAGCGAGGTCACCGACGAGCTGCTCGCCGCCTGGGAGCAGTCGCACCCCGACATCGGCCTGTCGTTCATCAACTTCGACCAGGTCCGCCTCAACTCGATGATCGCGGCGGGCAACCCGCCCGACGTCGTGCGCGCGACGGGCGCCTCGCAGTCGGCGTACTACGCCGCCCGCGGCCTCTCGCACCCGCTCGACGACTACATGCGCCAGTCGAGCCTCGTCGCGCTCGACGACCTCGCGGTCGTCAACGACGTGTGGCGGTGGGACGGATCCGTGCAGGGCCAGGGCCCGCACTACGGCATGACGAAGGACTGGTCGCAGGACTTCATGTACTGGATCAACACCCGCATGTTCGACGAGGCGGGGCTCGCCGTCCCGACGGCCGATCGGCCCCTCACCTACGACCAGCTGCTCGAGTACGGCACGGCGATGACCTCGCGCGAGGGCGGCCGCGTGACCCAGTACGGGCTGTTCAACACGACCCCGTCCGTCGCCTCGATCTCGCAGATGGTCGCGACGATGGGCGGCACGATCTACAACGACGACCTCTCGAAGATCGACTTCACGTCGCCCGAGGCGCAGCGCGCCATGCAGTGGTTCGTCGACGTCGCGAGCGAGAGGGTCGGATACACGCTCGTCGACGTCAGCCCCGAGGGGTGGGACTGGCCCGCGTTCCAGGCGCAGCGCCTCGCGATGGACGGCGCCGGGTACTGGATGACCGGGACGATCACCCCGGACGACGAGGTGTCGCAGTACGCGCAGCTCGTGCCCGCGCCGACGATGGGCGACACCCGGATCAGCCCCACCCGCGCCGCGACGGGCTTCTGGATCGCCGAGAACTCGCGCATGAAGGACGAGGCGTGGCAGTTCATCGAGTGGTTCTGCGGCGGCGAGCCCGCCGAGCGGCGCGCGACGACGGGCGGCGGGATCCCGCCGATCGACAGCCTCTACGGGCGCCTGCCGCAGGAGACGGATCTCCAGAAGCAGGCGTACGAGACGCAGATGAACGAGCTGCAGTATCTGCAGGCGATCCCGTCCTCGCCCTTCATCGATCCCACCGCGATCGACGCGACGCTCTCCGACAAGTTCGGCCGCGTCGTGCGCGGAGACATGACCATCGGCCAGTGGGCCGACTCGACCACGACGTCGGTGAACGCGCTTCTCGCGAACGGCGTCTCTCTCGTGGGGATGTGACCCGCATGACCGTTCTGACATCCGAGCCGACGACCCGCGAGGTCACGGCCCCGCCGCCCGGATCCCGCCCGAAGGCGCGCCCGTCGCGGGCCCGCCGCGCGGAGGGCCGCGCGTTCTACGGCTTCATCTCGCCGTGGCTCGCCGGCACCGTGCTTCTGACCCTGTTCCCGCTGATCTACGCGTTCGCGATCAGCATGACGAACTGGGACGGGATCTCGCCCTCGTTCAGCTGGGTCGGGCTCGCGAACTACGCCGACGTGCTGACGGATCCCGACACCTGGGCGAGCCTCGGCCGCACGGGCCTCCTCGCGCTCGTCGTCGTCCCGATCACGATCGTCGGGAGCCTCCTGCTCGCGATCCTGCTGAACCAGAAGGTGCGCGGCCGCACGTGGTTCCGCGTGTTCATCTACCTGCCGGCGATCGTGCCGCCCGTCGCCGCGACCCTGACGTGGAAGCTGATCTTCGACCGCGACACGGGCGCGCTCAACGCCTTCCTCGGCTTCCTCGGGCTCGACGCCGTCGACTGGTTCAACGGCGACGCCGTGTTCGGCGTGCTGATCTGCGTCATGCTCTGGGGCATCGGCGGCGGCGTGATCATCAACCTCGCGGCGCTGCAGGACGTGTCACAGGAGCTGCTCGAGGCCGCGACGCTCGACGGCGCGAACCCGCTCCAGCGCTTCTGGAACGTGACGCTCCCGTCGATCTCGCCCGTCATGCTGTTCCAGACGATCACAGCGACAATCGGCGCGCTGCAGACCTTCGTCCCGGCGCTGCTGCTCTCGCCCGCGGCGGGCGCCGCCGCGATCACGGCCGTTCCCGAGGCCAACCAGATCTACATGATCGACGTCTACGCGAAGTACTTCGCGTTCTCGCAGTACGGCCCCGCTTCGGCCATGCTCTGGCTGTTCTTCCTGGCCATCCTCGTCGTCACCGTCCTGACGTTCCGCATCGGCGGGCGCACGGTGTTCTACGCGGTCGATCCGTCCGAGGAGGGGCGATGACCATCACCGACAACAGGACCATGGGATCCGAGACCGAGACGATCGTCACGGCCGGGGCCCCGAAGCGGATCCGCGAGCGCCTGAAGGCGCGCCCCGGCCTCTTCATCGTCCTGACGATCATCTCGGTCGTCCTGCTGCTGCCCGTCCTGCTGCTGATCATCACGTCGCTGAAGTCGGCGGATCAGCTCTCGAGCGGCGACTTCGTGTGGCTGCCGATCCCCGCCGCGTGGAGCAACTTCGTCAGCGCGTTCACGGAGGAGCCCTTCGCGATCTACGCCGTGAACTCGTTCTTCCTCGCGACGATCTCGGGCGTGCTCTCGACGTTCTTCTCGGCGCTCGTCGGCTACGGCTTCGCGCGCCTGCGCGGGCCGGGCAAGAAGTTCATGTTCGGCGTGCTGATCTCGATGATGCTCGTGCCCGGGATCGTGACGCTCATCCCGACCTACCTGATGTTCTCGCAGATCGGGCTCGTCGGGACCTACTGGCCGTGGGTGCTGTGGGGCATCTCGGGATCGCCGTACATGATCTTCCTCTACCGCCAGTTCTTCGCGGGCCTGCCGCGTGAGCTCGAGGAGGCGGCCACGCTCGACGGCTGCTCGCGGTTCGGCACCTTCATGCGGATCTTCCTGCCGGTGTCGAAGCCGATAATCGTGACGGTCTTCGTGCTCTCGTTCACGGGCGTGTGGGGC
The DNA here is from genome assembly GCF_000422385.1 of Microbacterium indicum DSM 19969. GTDB lineage: Bacteria > Actinomycetota > Actinomycetes > Actinomycetales > Microbacteriaceae > Microbacterium > Microbacterium indicum. The sequence continues at coordinate 73,936 of NZ_AULR01000003.1, read as the reverse complement.
GACTTCATCACCCCGAACCTGCTGCTCAACTACGACAACACGACGCTCGCCGTCGCGCTCGCGTCGGGATACGTCAACGACCAGGGATTCCCGCTCAACAACCTCATCGCGGCCGCGGCGATCCTCTACGTCGTCCCGATGGTCGTCGTGTTCCTGTTCGCGCAGCGCAGCTACGTCGCGGGCTTCGCGACCTCGGGGATCAAATAGCCCGGATCTCGATCCGGTTCCCGGGGACGGGAGGGGCGAGGCGCAGTCGGAAGACCGCCTCGCCCCACGCCGCCGCGAGCGAGGGGTCGTCGGTCGGGATCCGCTCCCACGAGGCCTCCGCGCCCGTCGCGAGCGCCGCCCGCACCTCGCCCGAGTCGACGCCGACGAGGCCGAGAGATCCGTCGTCGCGCCGCACGGGCTCGCGCGGGAGCATGAGCACGAGCTCGGCGTCGGCGCCCGCCCACGCATCGGTCACCGCGATCCCGCCCGGGACGGGCTCGATCGTGCGGACCCACGTCGCGACCGCGCCCGCCGGGTAGGCGCCCGCGATGTCGAGCGAGAAGCGCCACGAGTCGCCCGTGTTGCCGCGCTCGTCGGCCGCCGCGAACTCGGCGCCGACGCCCTGCTGCTCGCCCGCGACGATCGGGACGCCGTGGAACTCCGAGCGCGTGAACCACTGCTCGTAGCGGCGCTCGGAGAAGCTCGCGGCGGTGTACTGCCCCGCGCCGATGTCGACGACGACGGGCTCCCCCGCGACGGCGACGACGAAGGTGCCGACGTCGAGGTGGTTGTGCGGCTCGCCGTTGTGCCCGCCCTTCGCGACGACGCGGACGCCGTCGTTCGTCGCCGAGAAGACGCCCGTGTCGGGCAGCCACCGCGCGGAGAACGTCACGGCGCCGGGTCGCGGATCGAGGGCGTTCCACGCGTCGTCGAAGAGCGACCGGACGGCGCGGCCGAGCGGCAGCGGCGTGGGCGTCGCGGGGCCGGATCCGCGCATAGCCCGCGCGTACTCCGCGACCTCGGGCTGCGCCGTGAGCGTCGCGAAGCGGTGCAGCAGCTCGGGCGAGACGTGGTCGTGCACGAAGCCCGCGCCGGCCGTGATCCGGGCCTTGCCGTCGGCGAAGGTCGCGTTCCAGCGCCCGTCGCCAAGCGCGACCGCGAGCGGGTACGACGCCGTCGCTCCGAGGAGCGGCGCGAGGAACGCCCGCACGGCCGAGTCGGGGTCGCCGAGGCCCAGGAGCTCGATCGCCTCGAAGAAGCGGGCCCCCGACTGCCACCAGTACATGACGCCCTCCTGCGATCCGCCGTCGCGGGGCACGCCGTCGGCGTAGCTCTGCAGGCTCTCGGCCGCGAGGTCGAGGCGGGCGGGGATCCGGGTCGCGTCCTCGGGCTCGGTGAGGAGCAGCGCCGTGAGGACGTTCGAGACGATCCACGGGTTCCAGTTCGCGGCCTGGCCGAACCACCCGTAGCGGCGGCCGTCGCGCTCGAAGGGCTCGAGCACGCGGCGCTCGATCTCGCGCACGATCCGCCCGTCGTCGCCGTGGACCGAGGCGATCCAGGCGAGCGTGCCGGCCGTCTCGGCCGCGAAGAGGTCGAGCACGGGGACGCGGGGGTCGGGCTCGGGCATGAGCTCGCCGTCCGGCAGGCGGTAGTGCGCGGGCAGGCACCAGCTGTCCTCGGCGAGGATCGCGCCGAGCTCGACCTTGAGCGAGGCGCGCAGCCCCGCGTCGTCGGGCCGGAGCGCCGCCGCGAGGGCGAAGAGCGTCACGCGGCGGCGGCGCTCGAAGTAGGGCGTCTCGAAGGTCGTGCGGGTGCCGTCGTCGACGAACGCGGCCCACTGCTCGCGGGTCAGCGCGGGGGTCGCCTCGAGCGCTGCCTCGGCCGCCGCCGCGACGACGCCGTCCGCGCTCGCGCCGTCGCGCTGCGCCCAGAGGTCGTCGCCCGCCCGCGGGATCGGCCGGTACGGCACGCCGGCCGCGACGGCCGCGAGGTCGAAGCTTCGGAGGTCGGGGGTCTGCTCTGACACCCTTCGACGCTATCGGCCCCAGCCGTTCGCGTCATCCGGACGCCGCCTTCCGCGTTCATATGACGCCGGGGCATGTTCGTTTCCGATCGAAGGTGCCGGGGCGTCATCCGAACGCGGATCCGGGCGCCCGCGTCACGCCCGCGGGCTGCGGATCCCGATCCACGACACGACGCCGCCCGCCGCCATCAGCGCCGCGACGACGATCGCCGAGCGGCGGAAGCCGTCGAGGTCGAGCGTCGAGCCGACGATGCCGCCGATCGCCGCCGTCGCGAGCAGCCCCGCGACGCGCGAGATCGCGTTGTTCGCGGCGCTCGCGATGCCGCTCCGCGCGGGCTCGATCGCGCCGAGGATCGCCGACGTCAGCGGCGACACCATGATCGACAGGCCGAGCCCGAACACCGTCATCGCCGGCAGCACCTGCCGCCAGTACGAGAAGTCGGGCGAGACCGCGAGCAGCATGAGCGAGCCGATCGCCATGAGGACCGGGCCGGCCGTCATGAAGATCCGCGGCCCGAAGCGGCCCGCGAGCGCGCCGACGCGCGACGAGAGCAGGATCATGAGGATCGTCACCGGCAGGCTCGCGAGGCCCGCGAGCGTCGCCGAGAGGCCCGCTCCCTGCTGCAGGTAGATCGCGACGACGAAGCCGTTGAGCGCGAGCGCCGCGTAGATGAACGCCGTCGCGATGTTGCCCACGCCGAAGTTGCGCACCCGGAACAGCGACAGCGGCAGCATCGGCTCGGCCGCGGTGTGCTGGCGCCGGAGGAAGAGGGCGAAGAGCGCGGCGCCGACCACGAGCGTGACGGGGATCGCGGGGTGCCCCCAGCCGAGCCGCGGCTGCTCGATGAGGCCGAAGACGAGGGATCCGAACCCCACGACGCACAGCGACGCGCTGACGAGGTCGACGCGCGCGCCGGGCCGGCGGGGCGGATCCGCGACCCCGCGCAGCAGGACGAGGGTGACGGCCACGGGGATCACGTTGATGAGGAACGCGAGGCGCCAGCTCGCGAGGTCGACGAGGAGGCCGCCGATCAGCGGGCCCGCGATCTGCGCGCCCGTCGTGAAGGCCGTCCACGTTCCGATCGCCTTCGCCTGCGCCGCGCCCGAGAAGGCCGAGGTGATGAGGGCGAGCGAGCTCGGCACGAGGAAGGCGCCCGCCGCGCCCTGCACGAGGCGCGCGACGACGAGGGTGATCGGCTCGGGAGCGAGCGCGACGCCGAGCGACGAGAGGCCGAACCCGATGAGGCCGATCCGCAGCACGAGCGTGCGCCCGAACGCGTCGCTGATCGAGCCGGCGACGAGGATCAGCGCGCCGAGCGTGATGAGGTAGCCGTCGACGACCCACTGCTGCGTCGCGAGCCCGCCGCCCAGGCCGCGGTCGATCGCCGGGAGGGCGACGTTGACGATCGTCCCGTCGAGGAACGCGCAGAACGACGCGAGGATGGCGATCCAGAGAACGCGTTGCGCGGGCACGGATCAACGGTACGCGCGATCCCCTCCCGCGCGGCTCGGCGCCGACCGTCAGCGCGCGAGCGCGACCAGCTCGCCGCGGGTGCGGGCGCCGTACTTCCGCAGCAGGTTGGCGACGTGGTACTTCACGGTGTTGACGCTGATGCCGAGCTGCTCGCCGATCGCCCCGTTGGCGGCCCCCGACGTCACGAGCCGCAGGACGTCGCGCTCGCGCGGCGTCAGGGCCTCGGCGTCGTCGATCTGCTCCGACAGCGCCGGCGGATCGAGCGGCATGACGATCGAGATCGTCGACCCCCATCCGGCCGTCGACGCGACGCTCAGGCGCCCGTCGAGCGCCGACACGCGCTCCGCCATCGGGCGCATCGTGTCGTCGTGGACGTCGAGGTCGCCGTTGCCGTCGTCGCGGATCTCGACGAGCAGGTTCCGGCCGTCGCAGTCCCACTGCACGCGCACGCGCTCGGCGGATCCGCGGTCGACGAGCGCGAGGACGGCGCCGCGGACGATCGCCCGCGCCGTGTGCGCGACCTCACCGGGGAGCGCGCGGCCCGTGGCGGGCGGCTCGACGAACTCGATGTCGACGGATCCGAAGCGCACGAGCGGACGCAGGTCGTTGCGCAGGCGCAGGAAGGCCGACGACACGGGCTCGACGAGGGCGCTCTGCTGCGCGTCGGACCGCGTGCGCACGGCGACGAGCTCGGACGACGCGATCTCGACCGCCTCGACGCGCGCCGCGCGGTCGTCGAGGCGCGACGACCGCAGAACCGCGAGGAGCGATTCGAGGGTCAGCGCGTGCCGGTCGGCCTGCTCGGCGACGAGCCGCGCGTGCTGGGCGACGAGGGCGCGCGTCGCGGGTTCGGGCAGGTCCGTCATGCGCCCAGCCTATTCCTCCGGCGGATCCCACCCGGAGGGATGGGGCGGCCACCGCGTCGGGTAGCGGCGCGACCGGATCAGGGCGATCACGCTGGATGCATGCCCGAAACCGCACTGCGCATCGTCGCGTCAGAGATCACGGCCCTCCTCGAGCACATCCCGGCCGTCGACGGCCTGGCCGACCGGATCGGATCCGCGCAGCGCGTCTTCGTGCACGGCGCGGGCCGCTCGGGCCTCGCGCTGCGGATGACGGCGATGCGGCTCATGCACCTCGGCGTCACGACGTTCGTCGTGGGCGAGGTGACGACGCCGGCGATCGGACCCGGGGATCTGCTCCTCACGGCGAGCGGATCCGGCACCACGGGCGGCATCGTGCGCGCGGCGGAGGCCGCCCGCGCCGCGGGAGCCGACGTCGCGGCGATCTCGACGACCGGCGACTCGCCCCTCTCGCGCCTCGCCTCCGTCACGCTCGTGCTGCCCGCGGCGCACAAGACCGACCGATCGGGCGCCGCGTCGGCGCAGTACGCCGGCTCGCTGTTCGAGCAGGGCGTCGTGCTCGCGGGCGACGCCCTCTTCCACGAGCTGTGGCGGCGCAGCGGAGCGACCGCCGACGAGCTGTGGCCGCGCCACGCCAACCTCGAATGACCACCACCGAAAGAAAGCTGGATCCCATGAAGCTGCAGTTCGCCATGGACACCCTCACGACCGAGGCCGCCCTCGAGCTCGCGGCGGCCGCCGCGCCGCACGTCGACATCCTCGAGCTCGGCACCCCGCTCATCAAGAGCGAGGGCCTCCGCGCCATCACGGCGATCAAGGAGGCGCACCCCGACAAGATCGTGTTCGCGGACCTGAAGACGATGGACGCCGGCGAGCTCGAGGCCGACATCGCGTTCTCGGCGGGCGCCGACCTCGTGACCGTCCTCGGATCCGCGGGCGACAGCACGATCGCCGGTGCCGTGAAGGCGGCCGAGAAGCATGGCAAGGGCGTCGTCGTCGACCTCATCGGCGTCGCCGACAAGCCCGCCCGCGCGAAGGAGGTCGTGGCCCTCGGCGCGCAGTTCGTCGAGATGCACGCGGGCCTCGACGAGCAGGCCGAGCCCGGCTTCACGTTCGAGACGCTGCTGCGCGACGGCGAGTCGGCCGGCGTGCCGTTCTCGGTCGCGGGCGGCGTGAACGCGTCGTCGGTCGCGTCGGTCCAGGACGCCGGCGCGCAGGTCGCGGTCGCCGGCAGCGCGATCTACAGCGCGGACGACGTCGCGGCGGCCGCCGCGGAGATCCGCGCCGCCATCCGCTGACCCGCGCACCCTCCCGCACAGAAATCGCCTTCCCGCACAGATCCTCGTCGGATCCGTGTGCGGGAAGGCGATTTCTGTGGGCGAAGGCGGGGGTCAGGCGAGCGCGAGCATCTGCCGCATCAGCGATGCGAGCTCGGTCGTCGAGACGCGCGGGTGCTCGGGGTGCCATTGCACGCCGCGGATCGGCAGGGTGCGGTGCGCGACCGCCTCGACGACGCCGTCGGCGGCGCGGTGCGTGACGACGAGCGGATCCGCGACGCGATCGATCGCCTGGTGGTGCGTGCACAGCACGGCGTCCGGGGCGTCGAGCCCCCGAGGGTCGACGCGAGCGATCGGCGTCGACACATACCCGTCGCCCTCGGCCCGGCGATGGCCCGTCATCTCCTGGTCGAGCGTGCCGCCGAGCACGACGTTGAGGAGCTGGTTCCCCCGGCACACCCCGAGAAGCGGCCGGCCGCCCTCGACGGCGTCGCGCACGATCGCCGCCTGGACCGCGTCGGCCCGCGTCTCGTAGGGGAACGACGCGTCGCGCGCGTCCTCTGCCCCGAAGAGCGCGGGATCCACGTCGTCGCCCCCGAGGATCACGACGAGATCGGCGTCCCGCGCGGCGGCGCGGATCTCGCCCTCGTCCTCCTCGGCGGCCGCGTGCAGCGCCGCCGTCATCCCCGCGGCCTCGGCCGCGGCGAGCGCCCCGGCGTTCAGCTCCTCGAGTAGATCCTGGAACCACCGGTTCGCGGGGTCGCGCTGGGTGCGCACATGGATGAAGGCGGCGTGGGGCACGAGATCACGCTAGTGCGGCGGAGGGCACCTCGTCTCCGAGGGGCCCTCCGCGCGCGTCGCGCCGTGTCAGCCCGCCGCAGGGCCGCCGCCCATGCCGCCCGCCGCCTCCTGCTGCTCGACGCTGTTCGCGTAGTCGTTCGACGGGTCGCGGTAGATCGAGTGCACGTGGCCCCATCCCGAGGTCGAGACCCCGTCGATGTCGGCCCCGGCGGATCCGTCCTGCGCCTGCAGCGCCAGGTAGACCTTCGGCCCCGAGATCGAGAAGCTGATCCCGTCGCCCGTGCTCGTGTCGTAGGTCGTCGCGCCCGACCAGGCGATGACGGTGCCGTCGAGCGTCTCCTCGATCGCGGCGAGCGCCGCCTCGGTCGTCTCCTCGTCCGCCATGCCTGCCCAGTGCGAGATCAGCTGCAGCAGGAGCTCCTTCTGCTCGTCGGTGAGGTCGGACCCCATGAGCCCGTCGCCGGACTCGTAATCGCAGGTGTCGCCCGGGGCGCACATCGTGACGTCGCCGGAGGTCAGCGTCGCCTGCTGCTCCTCCGTGAGGCTGTCGTAGAAGGCGAACGCGTCGGAGTAGATCGAGTCGAAGGTCGACACCGTCTCGCCGTCCTCGTTCGTGTACTCGAGGGGCTGCATGCCGAGGTGCGTCGGCGCGAACGTGATCGCGTTCTCCGCCCCGTTGAGGTCGGCATTGAGGCCGAGGTGGTGGCCGCCGAACTGCACCGCGTAGGCGTCGGTGACGGACGCGTCCCCGAAGAACGCGATGTAGTACTGCCCGAGCGATGTCTCGGTCGACGAGCTGTTCTCGAGCAGGTACTGGTCGCCGCCCATGATGTCGACGACCTGCTGGTAGGCCTCGTCGCTCAGCAGCGCCTCGAGCACCGCCATCGCCGCCTCCTGCTGCTCGTCGGTCAGGTCGGCGAGGTTGAGCCCCGCCCGGTCGACGAAGGTGACGGGGAAGTTCGACCACGACGTCGTCTTGGTCTCGTCGTCGTAGTCGAAGACGACGGCCGCGCGCTGCTCGTCGGAGAGCGTGTCGAGGAACGCCTCGATCGCGGCCGTCGTGTCGGTGATGGTCTCCTGCGTCGTCGTCGCGTCGTCCGAATCGGTCGACGTCGTCTCGATCGCGTCGTCGGCCGTCGAGGTCGACGCGGAGGTGGAAGAGGATCCGGCGGATCCCGTGGAGTCGTCCGCCGCCTGGGCCGTGCACCCGGCGAGGACGAGGGATCCGACGGCGAGCGCCGACGTGATCCAGGGGGCTTTCGACCGCGCCACGCGGCGCAGCCTGCTGGTTGTGTCGTGTGCGGTCATCATGCGGGCGACGCTGCGGGCCGCCCCGAGGCGGCCCCGATGACGAGGCTATGCCGTTCCTATGACCGGACGGCCCGCGAAAATGGCCCTGAGCGGTCGCGCTCGCGGGCGGCCCGCGCCCAGACCAGGAAGAGGCACCATGAGCACCGTCGATCCCGAGCTGCGGTGGTGGCGGAACGCGCGCACCCTGTGGATCATCGCCGCCTCCCTCTGGGTCGTCGTCTTCGCGGTCGCGGCCGTGACGGGCTGGTCGAACGCGCTGTACTCCGCGGGATCCCAGTGGGCGACGTGGGCGGGCGCCGACTGGCTCGTCGGGGTCGAGGGCGTGGCCGAGCCCGTCGTCCGGATCTCCCAGGTCTCGCTCGTCGTCGTCGCGTGGCCCGTCGTCGTCGCGGGCTTCGTCGAGGGGTACGCGCGCCACCGCGGCGGGGGCGGCGAGGGGTGGCCGCTCGCCCGCGCGTTCGGCTGGACCCTCCTCGGCCTGGGCGTCGGTGCGCTCGTCGCGGTGATCCTGGGCCCCGTCGGCTGGCTCGTCCCGACTCTCCTGATCCTCGCGGCGCCGCCTGCCTGTTGATCGAGCCCGTCACGCACCGGATCGGCCGCGGCTACGCCCGCCGCCAGGACTGGGCGCGCATCCACGGGACCCCTGCGACGGCCACCGTGACGAAGGCCGACATGGACATCGTCAACGATCGGTACCGCTGGAAGGCCACCCTGAAGTACGAGGACGCCGAAGGGCGGACCCGCTGGCACACCGCGTCGATCCCGACCGCGAAGGCCGACAAGCCGCGCGTCGGCGACCGGTACACGGTCCGCTACGGCCCCGAGCACCCGGGCAGGCGCGCGTCGATCCACGTGAACCTCGCCCGCCCGCTGAACCGACGCGGGCGCTGATCGCCGCCCGGCTGAGGCGCTGGGATAGCGTACGGATCGAGGGGGATCCATGAAGAGCGGCTCGAACATGCCCGCCGTGGGCACCTACAACCAGGCGCTCGTCCTCGACATGATCCGGCGCTCGGACGCCGGGCTGAGCCGCTCCGAGCTGGCCGCCGAGACCGGGCTGTCGGCCCAGACGCTGAGCAACGTGACGCGCCGCCTCGTCGCGGAGGGCCTCGTCTTCGAGGGAGACCGGGTCGTGTCGGGGCCCGGCAAGCCCCGCACCCTGCTGCACCTCGACCGCTCGGCCCGCTTCGCCGTCGGGGTGCACCTCGACCCCTCGGTCGACACCCTCGTGCTCGTCGACCTCGCAGGGTCCGTCGTGTCCCACGCGGCGCAGCCGCCGTCGACCGCCGCCGATCCCGACGAGCTGATCCGCCACCTCGCCTCCTCGGCGCGGGCGCTCATCGCGCGCGCCGGCGTCGCACCCGACGCGGTCCTCGGGATCGGCGTCGCGGCGCCGGGGCCCCTCGACCACGAGACGGGCACGCTCGCGACCCCGCCCCTTCTCCCGAACTGGCATCACGTCGCCCTGCGCGACCCCCTCGCCGCGGCGACGGGGCTGCCCGTCGCGGTCGAGAAGGACGTGATCGCCGCCCTCGTCGGCGAGCTGTGGGTCGACGCCGCCGGCGCGCTGTCCGACGCGACGCTCATCTACTTCGGCACGGGAATCGGCATGGGCGCCTCGGTCGGCGGCGAGATCGTGCGCGGGCGCAGCGGCAACTCGGGCGACATCGGCCACCTCGTCGTCGACAGCGGCGGGCCCGAGTGCTTCTGCGGATCCCGCGGCTGCTTCGGGGAGACCCTGAACCTCGGGCGGATCCTGCGGAACGCCACCGTCATGCCGCGGGACGAGACGCCGGCCGGCGCCCTCGCCGCGCTCGACGCGGTCTGCGAGCGCACCGCCGGCGGAGACCGGCACGCACGCGCGGCGCTCGAGCACGTCGCGCACGCGCTCGCGACGGCCTCGGTGCTTCTCAACAACGTCTTCGAGTCGAGCACGATCGTCGTCGGCGGCCCGGCCTGGAGCGCCCTCGCGCCTGAGCTCCTCCCCCGCGTCCGCGCGCTGCTCCCCCACGTCCCGCAGGCGACGACGACCGACCGGATCACGCTCCTCGAGGCCCGCCTCGGAAGCGACCTCGCCGCTGCGGGCGCCGCCTGCCTGATCCTCGACGAGGTCTTCACCGCACGGCCCAGCGGCCTCATGATCCGCCGCGGCTGATCACGACCCGGTCTCGACTCCGTCGACCCCTTGACGTAATTACTCACTATGTTTTAGAAATTAGGCACGTCAGCCGGCAACGGTGCCTGCTGCCGCCATCCAGAGCAAGGGAGCTTCTGATGCAGCGAACCCGGACAACCCTCGCGATCGTCGCCGCCGGCGGCCTCGCGCTCAGCCTCGTCGGCTGCTCCTCCGAGGGCGGAGGCGGCGACCCCGACACCATCCGCGTCGCCTACCAGAAGACGGCCTCGTTCACCGCGATGGACGACCTCATGAAGAAGGTCAAGGAGGAGTACGAGGCCGCGAACGAGGGCAAGACCGTCGAGCTCGTGCCGATCGAGGCCGAGCAGGACCAGTACTTCACGAAGCTCGCGCTCATGAACGGATCCGCCGACACGGCGCCCGATGTGATCTACGAGGACACGTTCCAGATCCGCTCCGACGCGGCGGCCGGATACCTGCAGCCCGTCGACGACTACCTCGCCGACTGGGACGACTGGTCGCTCTACGACGACGGCGCGAAGCAGGCGGGCGTCGGCGACGACGGGAAGACCTACGGCGTCTCGCTCGGGACCGACACCCGCGGCATCTACTTCAACAAGGCGATTCTCGCGGCGGCGGGGTACGACGAGGACTGGCAGCCCGAGAGCTGGGACGACCTCCTCGACGCGGCCCGCGCCGTCAAGGAGACCTCTCCCGACGTCATCCCGCTGAACATCTACGCCGCGCAGTCGGGCGGCGAGCAGACCTCGATGCAGGGCTTCGAGATGCTGCTGTACGGCACGGGTCACGAGCTCATGGACACCTCGTCTGGCGCCTGGACGACGGGATCCTCAGGCTTCCTCGACGCGCTCGGCTTCTACCAGACGGTCGCCGACGAGGAGCTCGGCCCGGATCCCGCCGACGCCCTCGACGCGACCTGGGGTTCGCGCGTCTCGAACGAGCTGCTCCCGCAGGGCGAGATCGCGATCGCGATCGACGGATCGTGGCTGCCGAGCGGCTGGATCGACGGGGACAACGCGTGGCCCGAGTGGAACGACGAGCTGGGCTTCGCGGCGATGCCGACGGAGGACGGCGGCGGATACACGTCGATGTCGGGCGGCTGGACGCTCGCGGTCGGCGCCAACGCGGACGACCCCGCCGCGGCCTTCGACGTCATCAAGCAGGCGATGACGCCCGAGAACGCCCTCATGTTCCACGAGGAGAACGGCCAGATCGCGGTGCGCTCGGACGTCGCCGAGAACCCCGACTACCTGAGCTACAACCCGTCGTTCGAGTTCTTCTCGTCGCTCGTCGAGTACACCCACTTCCGCCCCGCGACGCCCGACTACTCGCAGATCTCCTCGGCCATCCCCGTCGCCACCGAGTCGGTGTTCACGGGCCAGGCCACACCGGAGGACGCGCAGGCGACGTACGATGCCACGCTCGTCGGCATCGTCGGGGAAGAGAACACGCAGGCCGGCTGATCGCGATGAGCACCGTTCCCGCGAACGGCGCCGCGCTCCGCGGCCGGGATCTCGTGTCCCGGCCGCGGCGGCCGCTGCGCTCCCTCGGCAGGCTCCTGCCCCTCGTCCCCGCCGTGCTGCTGCTCGCGGCGTTCATGCTCGGCCCCATCGTCTATTCGCTCTACGGATCCCTGACGAACCGGTCCCTCACCGGCCCCCGCGCGGCGAACCCCGAGTTCGTCGGGCTCGACAACTACGCGAGCCTCTTCACCTCGCCCGACTTCTGGGCCTCGTTCGTCCTGACGGTCGTGTTCGTCCTCGCCTCGGCCGTCGTCGGGCAGAACGTCCTGGGCATGCTGCTCGCGGTCCTGATCCGCGGCGCCGTGCGCCCCCTGAAGTCGATCGTGAGCGGCATCGTGATCCTCGCGTGGGTTCTGCCCGAGATCGTCGCGGCCTTCGCGATGTACGCGTTCTTCTCGCGCGACGGATCCCTCAACGTCTTCCTCGGCTGGTTCGGGCTCGGCGGCACGACCTGGCTCTACACGTTCCCGCTCCTCGCGGTGATCCTCGCGAACATCTGGCGCGGCACCGCGTTCTCGATGATGGTCTACAACGCGGCGCTCGCCGAGGTCCCGCCCGAGCTGACCGAGGCGGCGACGATCGACGGCGCCAACGCGTGGCAGCGCTTCACCCGCGTGACGATCCCCGTCGTGCGCCGGTCGATCTCGACGAACCTCATGCTCACGACGCTGCAGACGCTCGGCGTCTTCACGCTGATCTGGGTCATGACGGGAGGCGGCCCCGGCACCTCGTCGTCGACGCTCCCGGTCCTCGCCTACCAGCAGGCGTTCAAGTTCTCGCAGGTCGGCTACGGCACGGCGCTCGCGACGGCGACCCTGCTGATCGGGGCGCTGTTCTCGATCGTGTACATCCGCGTGCTCAAGCCGGAGGTGGACTGAGATGACGATCACCGAGACCCGCGTCGTGACGACGCAGCGGAAGCGCTCGCTGAGCGTGGCGGCGCCGCGGAAGCGCATGCAGACGGCGATCTCCTCGGTCGTGCTCGCCGCGATCGGGCTGCTCTTCCTCGTTCCGATGCTCTGGGTGCTGTTCTCGTCGTTCGACGCGAGCGCGACGGTGTCGATGACGATCCCCGAGCAGTGGACGCTCGGCAACTACGCCGCCGTCATGACGTGGGATCAGGCCTGGCGCCCGCTCCTCAACTCGATCTGGCTGTCGCTCAGCACCGCCGTCATCACGACGGTCGTGTCGCTCCTCGCGGCCTATCCGCTCTCGCGGTTCCAGGCGCGCTATCAGAAGCCGTTCCTCTACACGATCCTGTTCGGCACGGGCCTTCCGATCACGGCGATGATGGTGCCCGTCTACGCGCTGTTCGTCTCGTTCGGCATGCTCGACTCGCTCGCGGGCGTCATCGTCTTCATGTCGGCGACCTCCCTGCCGATGGCGATCTGGATGCTGAAGAACTTCATGGACTCCGTCCCGATCTCGCTCGAGGAGGCCGCGTGGGTCGACGGCGCGAGCTCGATGACCGCGCTGTGGCGCATCGTCATCCCGCTCATGCGCCCCGGGATCGGCGTCGTGTTCATCTTCGTGTTCACGGGCGCGTGGGGGAACTTCTTCATCCCGTTCGTCCTGCTCTTCACGTCGGACAAGTTCCCCGCCGCCGTCTCCATCTTCAACTTCTTCGGTCAGTACGGGACGATCGCCTACGGTCAGCTCGCCGCCTACTCGGTGCTCTACGCGGCGCCGATGGTCGTCCTCTACGTGATCGTCCAGCGTCTCTCCGGCGGCTCGTTCGCGCTCGCCGGCTCCGTCAAGGGCTGAGCCCCCACCAGAAGGATCACCATGCACGATCGCACTCATCTCGCCCTCCTCCGCGTGGACCGCTTCGCCCGCGAACGCCTGCTGCCCGCGCAGTTCCGCCGCTCCCAACCGCTCGACGTCACGGCGTGGGAGGCGCCGGGCGAACCCGTCCCCTTCGCCGAGGCCGCCGCAGGCGCCTACGAGCCGCTCCGGCCCGGGGATCCGTGGGGCCGGCCGTGGGGCACCACCTGGATGCGGGTCGCGGGCCGGGTGCCGGACGCCTGGCGCGCCGACGACGGATCCCTGCCCGAGGGGACGCGCGCCGAGCTCGTCGTCGACCTCGGGTTCACGGGCGGGCAGGCGGGATTCCAGTGCGAGGCGATGCTGTGGTCGGCGGACGGGCGGATCCTCCGAGGCGTCGAGCCCTTCAACAACGCCTCGACCGAGCCCGTCGACGAGGCGGGCCGCATCGACGTGTACATCGAGGCGGCCTCGAACCCCGACGTCGGAAGCCTCGCGGAGTTCGAGCCGACGCCCGTCGGCGACAGGGCGACCGCTGGCACGGATCCGGTCTACGCCCTCCGTCACGTCGACGTGCGGCTGCGCGACCTCACCGTCACGGCGCTCGCGGGCGACGTCGCCGCCCTGCGCGGTCTCGTCGACGAGCTGCCCGAGGCGTCTCCCCGGCGCGCCGACATCGTCATCGCCCTCGAGCGCATGGTCGACGCCGTCGACCCGCACGACGTCGCCGGCACGGCGCTCGCGGGGCGCGAGATCCTCGCCGGGGTCCTCGGGTTCCCGGCCGCGGCGAGCGCGCACACCCTGCACGCCGTCGGCCACGCGCACATCGACTCGGCGTGGCTGTGGCCCGTGCGCGAGACCGTGCGCAAGGTCGCCCGCACCTTCTCGAACGTCCTCTCGCTCATGGACGAGGATCCGGACTTCGTCTTCGCCGCGTCGTCGGCCCAGCAGTACGCCTGGATCAAGGAGACGTACCCCGAGCTGTTCGAGCGGATCCGCGCGCGCGTCGCCGAGGGGCGCTTCGTGCCGGTGGGCGGCATGTGGGTCGAGTCCGACACGAACCTGCCGGGATCCGAGGCGATGGCCCGCCAGTTCGTCGCCGGAAAGGGCTTCTTCCTCCGCGAGTTCGGGATCGACACAGCCGAGGTGTGGCTGCCCGACTCGTTCGGATACTCGGGCGCGATCCCGCAGATCGCCCAGGCGGCCGGAGCGCGCTGGTTCCTCACGCAGAAGATCTCGTGGAACGAGACGAACCGGATCCCGCACCACACCTTCCGCTGGGAGGGCATCGACGGCACGCGGCTCTTCACCCACTTCCCGCCCGTCGACACCTACAACTCGCGCGTGAGCGCCGCGGAGCTCGCCCACGCCGAGGAGAACTTCGCCGACAAGGGCCGCAGCTCGGTGTCGCTGCTGCCGTACGGCTACGGCGACGGCGGCGGCGGGCCGACGCGCGAGATGGTCGCGGCGGTCGCGCGCACCCGCTCCCTCGAGGGATCGCCCCGTGTCGTGCACAGCTCGCCGCGGCGCTTCTTCGAGGCGGCGGAGGCCGAGTACCCGCACCCCGAGGTGTGGGCGGGCGAGCTGTACCTCGAGTTCCACCGCGGCACCTACACGAGCCAGCTCGCGACGAAGCAGGGCAACCGCCGCAGCGAGCACCTCCTGCGCGAGGCCGAGCTGTGGGCGACGACCGCCGCGGTCCGCACGGAGTACGCGTACCCCGCGGAGCGGATCCGGCGGATCTGGGAGACGGTGCTCCTGCAGCAGTTCCACGACATCCTCCCCGGGTCGTCGATCGCGTGGGTCTACCAGGACGCCGAGCGCAACTACGCGGCCCTCGCGGTCGAGCTCGAGGAGATCATCGCCGAGAGCCTGCGCGCGCTCGCGGGCGAGGGATCCCAGACCCTCCTCGCCAACGCGGCGCCGCACCCGCGGCTCTCCGTCGCCGCGCTGGGAGCAGGGGCGCCCCGTTCCGCCGCGGCCGTCCGCCCGGCCCCGTCAGGCGACGAGTGGGTGCTCGACAACGGCGTCATCCGCGTCGTCGTCGACGCGCGCGGGCTCGTCACGAGCGCCGTCGACGTCGCGACGGGGCGCGAGGCCGTGGCGCCGGGCCGCGCGGCAGGGCTCCTGCAGCTGCACCGAGACACCCCCACCCAGTGGGACGCGTGGGACGTCGACGTGCACTACCGCAACACCGTCACGGATCTCGACGGGGTCGACGGCATCGCGGTCGAGGGCGACGCGCTCGTCGTCGACCGCTCGTTCGGCTCCTCGACGGTGCGGGAGCGGATCCGCCTCGCGGCCGGATCGCGGGTCCTCGAGTTCGCCCTCGACATCGACTGGCACGAGACGCAGAAGCTGCTCAAGCTGTCGTTCCCGATCGACGTGCACGCCGATCGCGCGACCTCGGAGATCCAGTTCGGGCACATCCACCGCGCGACGCACACGAACACGTCGTGGGACGCGGCGCGCTTCGAGACCGTCGCGCACCGCTGGATCCGGGTCGAGGAGCCCGGCTTCGGGGTCGCCGTGGTGAACGACTCGACGTACGGGCACGACATCACGCGCGAGCAGCGCGACGAGCGGGGAGGCACGATCACGAACGCGCGGCTCTCGCTCATCCGCTCGGCGCTGTTCCCGGATCCCACGCAGGACCAGGGCGCGCACACGGTGCGGGTCGGCCTCGTCGTGGGCGCCGAGGTCCAGGACGCGATCGCGGAGGGCTACCGGATCAACCTCCCCGAGCGCCTCGTCGAGGGCGCCGCGGCGACCGAGATCGCGCCGCTCGTCGTCGTGGAGGACGAGGGCGTCGTCGTCGAGGCCGTGAAGCTCGCCGAAGACGGATCGGGCGACGTCGTCGTGCGGCTCTACGAGGCGCTCGGGCGGCGCGCGTCGACCGCCGTGCGCTTCGGCTTCGACACGGCGTCGATCACGCAGACCGACCTGCTCGAGCGCCCCGTCGACCCCGACGGCGTCGAGGCGGCGGGCGGCGGGGCTCGCCTCCGCCTGCGGCCGTTCCAGCTGGTGACGCTGCGCGCGGCACGGTAGGACGAGGGCCGGGGAGGGGCAGACCTCACGTCACGTCTGGCACGTGGGGCACCAGAACACACGGCGCTCGCGGGTGGGATCGGCCCCGATCCCACCCGCGAGGATCAGCGTGCCGCAGCGGCGGCATCGTCTGTTCTCCCGTTGGTATACCCATGTCGTGCGCCCGGCTCTGGCGTCTCCCGTGAACGTGCGCACCGAACGATCGCGGTTCGCGCGGATCGTCCGTGCGCCGGTCTCCGCGAGATCGGCGGTCGCGACCTCCGCCGCCGGTGTCGTCGGACGGACGCCGCGCAGGAAGAGGATCTCGCTCGCGTACACGTTGCCGAGGCCGGCGAGGTTGCGCTGGTCGAGGAGCGCGACGTGGATCGGCCGCGCGTCTCGGGCGAGGTTCTCGGACGCCTGGATCGGATCCCAGTCCGGCCCCAGAAGGTCGGGCCCGAGGTGCCCGACGAGACTGTGTTCTTCGGTGGTCGGGACCACGTCGAGCCGCGCGAGGTCGAAGCCCACCGCGGTGCACGCCTGCGAGGCGATGATCGCTCGCGCCGAGAAGGCGGGCCGACGCCAGGGCTGGCGGGGGGCGTAGATGTGCCATGCGCCGTCCATCCCCAGGTGCGAGTGCACCGTCCGGCTGCCGATCCTCATCAGCAGGTGTTTGCCGCGCGCCTCGACCTCGTGCACCGTCTGCCCGCTGAGGTCCACGGTGGCGACCCTCGGCGTGCGGAGATCGAAACGCGTCACCTCCGATCCGGCGAGTGCCGCGTTGAGACGGCGCGCGGCGCGGAAGACGGTGTCGCCTTCAGGCACGCGGTCTCCTGCGACGGATCCGGACGGCGGACACGGGGCGCAGCGCGAGGCATCCACCGGGCATGGGCACATGCTATGCCCGGAACGCGCCGTCCCCGGGTCGGACCTCGTCCGGCATCCGCGCCGCGCCCCACTCCGCGCGTCCGAGGCCCTAGGCTCGTGCCAGGAGCTCCGATGACCAACAGCACCCCGCGCCCGCAACGGCAGATCATCATGGCCGCATGCTTTCTGGCCGTCGTGGCCGCGACCGCGGTGGTCGGATCGCTTGCGTCGGTGTCGCACACCGACGGCTGGTACGCCGACGTGGAGAAGGTGCCGTGGAACCCGGCGAACGGAGTGTTCGGGCCGGCGTGGAGCATCCTCTATCTGCTGATCGCTCTCGCGGGGTTCCTGATCTGGCGCTCGGGCTTCCGGGCGCCCGAGAAGAACGCGGCAAAACGCGTTCTCGTGCTGTTCGCCGTGCAGATGGTGCTCAACGCCCTGTGGACGCCGATCTTCTTCGCGGGCTACCCGCTCTTCGGCGAATCCGCGTGGTGGGCGGCGCTGATCGTCATCGCCGCGCTGCTCGTGGCCGTCGTCTGGCTGGGAGTCGCTGCTCGGCGGTGGTCGCGCACCGCGAGCCTCCTCATGCTTCCCTACGGCGCTTGGCTCGCGTTTGCGACAAGCCTCAACATCGGGATCATCGTCCTGAACTGACCCGCATCACGCGCCCCGCGGGTCCCGACGCCGCGTGAGCCGCCGGCTACGAGGCCCATTCGGGGTCGGAACGCCACCCCCGCATCGGGTCCTGCGACCGCCGATCGTCCCCGTCCAGCGGAACGAGCGCACGGGCGATCGCGTCATCGATCGTCAGGGTCTCGGCCCCGCGGGGGAGCAGCGCCGAGCGCCAGCCCGAGTCGGCCGCAACCATGTCGTGCTGCAGAGACTCCATGAGCGCTTTCACGGTCGGCGACGGGATGTCGGCGACCCAGGAGGCGACCTGGGCGATGAGCTTCTCGGGGAGGAACCCCACGTTGAGCTGCGGGCGCTGCGTGCCGGCCAGTTCCGTGTAGCGCTGAACCAGATCCGGGTACAGAACCGCTTCGCCCCCGCCCACGTCGAAATGACACGTTCCGCCGTGGGCCTCCAGGGCACCGACGATCGCTCGGGTGAGGTCGGCGACGGCGATCGGTTCGACCCTGTGGCGCATCCAACCCGGGATGACCGTGACCGGCAGGCGATCGGCGAGCTGGCGCATCAACTCGAAGCTGGTCGAACCGCCCCCGAACACCATCGCGGCCCGCAGCGTTATGACGTCTGCGGACGACGCCGAGAGCACCCGCTCGACGTCGAGGCGGGAACGCAGATGCGCGGACAGCTCATCTTCCGGAACGTCGGGGATGATGCCGGAGACGTACACGATGCGCTCCACACCGGCGCTGTCTGCAGCTCGCGCGACGTTCTGCGCGGCGACATGGTCGGCATCGGCGAAACCATCACGTGCCATGCCGTGCACCAGGTACACGATCGCATCGACCTCCGACGAGACCGCCGTCTCGACCGACCGTGCGTCCAACACGTCGATCTCGACGTGGTCGACGAGTTCATGCCACCACAGGCCGGTCACCTTGTCGAGGTCGCGCGCGCCCGCCTGCACAGCATGCCCGTCATCCCGCAGCGCAGGAACGAGGCGGCTGCCGACGTACCCCGTCGCACCGATCACCAGAACACGCATGGACCCCTCCCCTACCCTGGAACGGTGCCCACCGAATCGGCGCGACATCGCCTCGTCTCCGCCAGCCTATGCGCAGCGGTCGTCACGGCGGTCGGCGCCTTCGTGCTGCATCAGACGCTCCAGGGAACCTCCGATGCGATGAGCTTGTCCCTCTGGTCGGGGGCGCTCATGGCCGTCTGGATCGGGGGATGGTTCGCGCTGACCCGATTGCGCCCGACCGCATCGGGCATCGCGCCGGCAGGAACCGGCTCATGGGTGTCGCGACGCCCCCTGCTCTCGTCGTCGGCGATCGCCGCCGGCTTCGCCATCGTGAGCCTTGTCGGCGCCCTCTTCCTCACGGAACTCTCGCTCTTCGGGGGGGATCTGACCACGGCGACGTCGCGCGTCGCTGGCGCCCCGCTCGTGGTCTTCCTCGTCGCCCTTACGACAGGCGCGTCGGAGGAGCTGTTCTTCAGAATCGGGCTCTCCCGGATCCTCTCAACGCGATGGTTCCCGGTGATCTCCACGCTGGCCTACAGCATCGTGACGCTCGCGACAGGCAACCTCGCACTCACGATCGCCGCTGTCCTGCTGGGCGCGACAAGCAGCACGGCGCTCGTCGCGACCCGACGCTGGTATGCCCCCCTGATCATTCACGCCGCGTGGACCGTGGCGCTCGTCGGCGTCTTCCCGCTCCTCTCGGGGGCCCATCGCGGTTGAGCGCGTCGGCGGCACGCGCCGGGCTCTCCCGACCGTTCGGCGGCGGCGTATTCTCCGCTGTCACCCGCCGAGCCCCGTCTTCGGCACCGCGAGCCGTTGACGGGAGGAGTGCCAGCTGCGATCACGCTTCGTACGGCGCCTTGGGGAACCCGCCGTCTCTGCTGATCGCGCAGCGTTCCTGACCGATCGAGAAGATCCCTTCTTGCGTCGCTCACAGCGTCCGCGCCTCGCCCCCGACGACGCTCTCGGCACGCGGGACGAATGGGTACTCGACGCCGTCGGGTCACCTCCCGTGGAGTGGTGTAACCGCGTCGGGGTCCGTCGAGGGATGCGAGGGTCAGGCGGTCAGGGCGAGGGCGTCGATTCCGAGGGAACGCCGCCCCTCGCCCCACTCATCGATCTGCTCGGCCAGGACCGCCCGACCAGGCGGATCATCGGCTGAGGAGGATCCCGATACTGTCGGTGAGATGACGGATCTCCTTCCCCCGACAACCACTGACCAGAAGCAGAGCCGGGGTATCTCGATGACGCAGCTGCTCGCGGGACGACCGGCCGCGTTCCTCCTCACCTTCGCCGCGGCCACGCTCGCGGTCGGCTGTGCGAACGAACCCGCCTCGACCGACGACGCGAACACGCTCGAGGGCACGTACACCGTCATCGAATCGGCCGACGATGAACGGACCGCCGAGCTCTGCGAGGACGGCGTCGCGGAGTCGCTCCCACCCTCCTGCATGGGCGGCGCTATCACCAACTGGGACTGGTCGGCGGTCGAGCACGAGGAAGCCAGCGGCGTGCGCTGGGGAACCTACGACCTGCGCTTCGGCCGCGTCGACGGCGGCGCGATCGAGGTCGACGCCGCCAGCATCGAGATGTCGACGCCCTGACCCGGGGCACTGCTGAGGGCCGCTGCCAGATCGGTCACCTCATCCAGGATGTCGAGCGGCGAGCAGCATCGATCGCCGGGAGTCGACGACGAACAGACGGCGATCCCAACGACGCCGTGGGCTGCTCGCGAACCCTCACCCGCTCCCGGCATGACGAAACCCCCGCGATCCTCAGGGGATCGCGGGGGTTTCAGGTGGCGGTGACGGTGGGATTTGAACTCGGATCGAACCTCTCGACCGCCCTCCCCGACCGTCGAGAGACGCATGATCTCGCGGATCTCTGACCATAGGGGGCGAACCCGCTACGCGTGAGTCACACGCAGATGTTGTCACGCTGTTGTCACATTCGATTACAAGTCCTTGATCACACAGCAAGCAGTGATGAAGTCTCGATCTTCCATCCCTGCTGGCGGCTTCGCCACTGTGACTTCCTTGAAGCCAGCCGGTTCATACAGATGGTCAAACACAGCTCGCTGAGCGTCTACGACCAAGAAGCGCCCGGCAACCAACGTCCTCGCGCGAGACACGACCTGCATGGCTTGCTCGAGGATGAGCTGCCCCGGGATGTCATCGCTCGCGTATCGGTCGTCGCGTGCGAGTTCGGCAAGGCTGTATGCGCCCGTTGTCGACGTGGAGATGTTCCCCATGAGCTTCTTCTGGAGGCTCCTCGACGCCGCCGAGAAGTCGAGCGACGTCATGCCAATCGTGAAGAAGGCCGCAACGTCCACGCCATGCTCATCGTGGGGGACGAGGAATACGTAGGTACGGCTGTGGCCGCTCGATTCCCACGCGCTCACCCTCTCGCGCGCGAACCGCTGTAGGTGCGGAGAGCGCTCGCACTGAAAGGTTGCCAGACGCCCCTTGACGTGATCGTTTAGATCGCGATAGCGCTCGTCTTCAAGCGATGCCAACGAGACAACGTCGATCGGGAGCCGCGACGGCTCCGTACCGCTCAACGCTCGTGGCGGGGGTGGACCATGCTCTGAAGCACCGACAGGCGCTCCGGCGCGCTCTTGACGCGCAGATACGAAGTCGAGCGGGGCGTGACAGCGACATGTCCACTCTCGACCATGTCCGCGAGCTGACGCGCGCCCTCGTCTGCGAGAACGTAGGTGCCGCCGAGTGCTGCGGTTGCCATGTCACTTTCTCCGATCATGCGCGTGGGGACGCTTGCAGATCCGCAACGTCGTGACCGATGTGCGGGCCTTGACGAGAGACTATACGCGCCTCCTTGATTATCGCTGTAATCAGTCATCGTGTATCGACGCGGGCCAGATGCTCCCCCGTCACTCGGATGAACCGTGCCCGCGTGTACCGCTCCAGATTGCCGCGCCGGTAGCCCTTGCCCTCCGGAGCTTCGATGAAGATGTGGAACCCGTGCCCCGAGACGGACCGCTCGACGAACAGCACCGACTCGGTGACCGTCGCGAGGAAGTCGCGCATCTCGGCGTCAGTCGTGTGGTCGAGGTCGTAGCAGCCGAGCCCGTCACCGAGCATGATGCCGTGACCATCGCCTGCCGTCGACCGGGAGACCTCCGCGAACGACGCCCAGGTTGACGGATCCGTCGATGACGCGGCGAAGCCGGTCGTCGTGATCGGACGCTTCCCGGCGGCAGGCACCCAGCGCGTCACGGACGTCATCCGACCCGGAAGACGCTTCGCCGCTCGATGCCATGCGACCCGGCACCGCGTCGAGCAGAACCGCGCGCCACGACGCGAGATGTCGTTGCCGACACCGCACCGCTCGCACCTCTGACCCATACGCCCAGTCTACCGAGACTGTTACGGATAAACCGTATGATTCCGCGCATTCAGCGATTCACCCGCCTATGACGAATCGGCACACGGCGATCTCCCGTGAGAGGGTCCTCAGGTGCCCGGAGAGGCACCGATAGGCCGCTCACAACCTCGCTAAACGCCCCTCAGAGACCAAGGGCCAGACAGATGGCGATTCTCGGGGAGAGAACGGCCCTATGCGCCGTGAGGGCCGCGGCCTGGGGTGGGAGGGGTGGTGCCCCAGGGTCGTCGAGCTCGCTGTCGGCTACGCCTCGGTCGTCGTGCGTGAGGGCATGCTCGATGTGTCGAGGCTGATCGATCGTGAGGCCTTGCTCGTCGTGCTCTCGCTCGTGTCTCGCGTGTGCGTGTTCGCGTGTGCGCTCAAGGGATCTTGGTCGCTGGGATTCCGCGGGCGCGCGCGGTGTCGCGGGCGAAGTCGCGCAGCTCCTCGAGGTCTCGGTCGAGGTAGCTCGGCTCGATGTATGTGAGGTCTGCCTCTGCCGTGAGTGGGAGGAGGAAGGCGAGGATCTCGTCGGCCTTCCGTTGCACGGGGTCCGGGTGCCTGTGGCTGCGGATCGTGTCGTAGAGGTCGAGGTGATACTCGCTGGGCCTGTGGCCTCTGTAGCGTGCACGGATGGCGATGTCGCGTGCCCGGAGGGTGATCCCCTCCCGGAGGTGTCTGATCCCCTCCCGGGCCTGTTGTAGGCGCAGGTGGAGGCCGAACCATCGGCGGCGGCGTGCGGTCTCTGCGCGGCGTTCTCGCTCGTTTCTGAGCGTGGCGAGCTCGTGGATGATGGGGCGGATGCGGGGTCCGGGTTCCCCTGCCCGCCGTGCGGCGGCTGCGGCGTGCATGGCTGCCATGAGCGCGGTGATGCGCTCGGCGAGGGCGGTGTCGGTGAGCTCGTGGGGTTCCATGTCGTATCGCTTCCGGGGTGGGCCTCAACGGTATCCGGTGGAGGGGCAGGGCGAGAGCCCCGTCTCGTGGCCTGGAGGCAGGAGACGGGGCTCTCGGGTGTGTGGCGCTGGCGGCGTCTCTGGGGCTCATGAAAGGGATCGGGCCCCTCTTCCGCCATCAGGTCCGGGAAGTGGTGTCCGGTGCTGTTGACGCCGGTCTCTGGGCGCGGGGTCAGAGGTTGCCGCGGGCGAGTTCGATGTCGGGGTCGAACGGCATGTCCGGGATCGGGTGCGCCGTGTCTTCCTCTGTGATGCGAGCGATTGTGCCTCCGGGCCATCCGTGCGCCTCGTCGTGGGCGCGGCGGCGTTCGACCCATGCGGTGCGTTCGGTGACCCAATCCTCGTGGAGGCGCTTGCGCTCGTCGTAGTCGCGGGCGAGGTCGTCGAGCGGGGCGGGGCGGAGGTCTCCGACGTCGAGGCCGGTCCTGGGAGGCTCGTCTGTGCGGCGTCGTCTCATCGGGTGGTCTTCTTTCCGTAGAACCCTCGGACGCCTCGCGAGGCGGGCAGCTCGTCTTCCTCGGGCGCGGGGACGTTCAGCGTGGCGAGGAGCCTGGCGAGGGCGAGCTGCTGGTGTCGGATCTCGGCGATCGCGGGGTGGAGGCGCGTGCCTTGGCTGCTGGGGAGCATGTGCCCGTCGTCGTGGAGGCGCTGCCGGAGCGCGGCGATGGTGTCGCGGATGCGGGCGGCTTCCTCGAGTTGGGCTCGCTCGTGTTCGGCGAGCTCGTACTCGCTGAGCACGGCATCCCAGAGGGCGCGTCCGGCGGGCTCGAGGCCGTCGGGCGTCTCGGTGCTGGTCATGATGTGTCCTTTCGGTCGGGGTCTCGGCGGGTGCCCGGGCGCGGGATCGGGCACCCGCCGAGAGCTGTCGCGCGGGGCTTACGCGGCGCGGAGGATCTCCGTCTGCGCCTGGTCGAGCGCCGCGCTGTAGGTCTCACGGATCGTGAGGGACGTCTCGACCCTCGGGAGCTTGACGACGTGCTCGGTGAACGTCCACGCGGGGATCCGGATGGCGTCGTGGCGCGCCTCGGGTGTCTGGGCCGGGGCCTCATAGTCGTCGATGCCGAGGCGCTGCGCGAGCTCGGTCGCGTCGTCGAGCGCCTCGCGGATCATCGCGTCGCGGTCCTCGGCGGACTTGTACGGCGTGACCGTGGTATGTCCGGCGTTGTCGTACACGGTCGCGGCGAGGAGCCTCCCGTTGATGTCGTTCGCGGCCTTCGCGACGGCTGCCACGCGCTTCTGGTGGACGCCGTGTCGCCCGTCGAACACCTGGCGGGCGAGGTAGTCGACGTTCTTCGCCGTGGTGACGTAGTCGCGGAACGCGGCAGCGGGAGCCGTGTCGGTGCGCACGGCGTCGACGAATGCGGCCCACTTGGCGCGCACCTCGCGGCGCTTGCCGGGGAGCGCGGTGCGGTTCGCCTCGAGGCGTCGGGTGTCTGCCTCGGCAGCGGCGAGGTCTTCCTGAATGTTGGTGGGGATCATCGGTTGTCTCCGTTCTGAGGGGTGTTCTCGGTCGGTGCGGGGGCCTTGCCCATCGCGGTCATGAAGGCGAGGCCTCCGGTCCTGTTGGTCTCGGCGAGCTGGTCGAGGAGGCTCTGCGCCTTCCCTTCCTTGTGGGCTCGCTGCTCGTTGAGGCGTCGCACGTTGGCGTCGTATTCGTCTCGACTGGTCATCGGTAGTCCTTCCTGGGGGTGGTGTTGGTCTCAGTTCGGGGAAGCCGCGGGGGCTTGCGCGTCGTGTTCCACGCGTCGTGGAGCTCTTTCGCGAGGGGCCACATGTTGGCGCGCTCGGTGCGGCCTGTGTTCTTCCATCGGCGGGGCATGACGGGGTCCTCTCAGGTGTGCTTCCCGTGGGCGGGGCAGGTGTCGTCGTGGTGGATCTCGAGGAGGTACACGCCGGGGGCGGTCTCGACGAGGCGGCTATCGGCATCGCAGTCGGGGCAGTCGCCCTTGCGGGGGAATCCGGCTGCGGCGGCGACTTGGTCGCGGGTGCGGATGGGGCGTCCGAACGCGTCGCGGATCATTCGACGGCCTCCCAGTCGAGAGGCTCTGGCTCGGGCTGGTCGTCCCGCTCGTGCCCTGCTCGTGCCCACTCGTGCCCGCTCTCGTGAGTGGGCACGAGTGGGCCGGAGCGGGGCACGAGTGCAGGAAGCGCCCACATGCTCTGAGCAGCTCCCTTCCCCGGCACACCGCGCCGAGTGATGACGATGCCCTTCTTCTCGCGAGCTCGGCGGAGCACCTTGTCGGAGAAGTGCTGAGCCTTTGCGGCCTTGAGCACGTCGACGCGGAACGCGCTGCCGCCCTCCTCCTCGAGGTATCCGACGAGCCAGTCGGCGGCCTCGTCGGATTCGGAGCGTTCGCCGTCCTCGGGTTCGCGGTTGATAATGTCGGACACCTTGACGTCGGTCGCGCCGAGGTTGATGACGCGGGCGACGGTCGTGAGCTCCCCGTCATCGGTCGCGATGGTCACAGACTCGAGATCGAACTCGAGCGAGGATCCCCGTTCGGCGGAGTAGTTCGACTTGTCCCACTCGATGACGCGCTTGCCGCTGTCGGGGTCTTCCGCGAATGTCACGGTCGAGCGGGCGATGTCGCGCCACGCGTGCGAGCCGCTGATCTTGTCGGAGAGGTTTCCGGATCCCTTGTTGAAGTGGAGGATGCCGATGATCGCCACGTCGAACTCGGCGGCGACTGCGGCGAGGGGGTTCATCGCGGCGCGGATCGTTTCGACCTTGTGGAGGTCTCCCGCGACGGTCGAGGTGATCGGGTCGATGAGGATCACGCGGGCCCCGGTCTGCCGGATCGCGTCGCGGATGAGCTGCACGTCGATGGGGAACATCGGCACGGTCTCGCTCGTGGTCTCGTCGACCGTCATCTCGACGGCGAGGCGGATGACGCGCTCAGGATCGGCTCCTGCGGCCTTGAGGCGGGGAACCATGACGGTTCCCCAGTCGTCCTCGTGGGAGATGATGAGCGCGTCGACGGGCGTTCCGGCGAGGTCTCCGTCGAGCGTGCCCGCGTTGCATTCCGCGATGATGTGCAGCGCGAACGTGGACTTGCCCTCGCCTCCGCGACCTGCGAACAGCGTCACGGTTCCCATCGGGATGCGGTCCGCCCAGAGCCATCGCTGACGGCGAGTGCGGATGTCTGCTGCGCGCTCGAGGAGGAGCTCGCGAACAGGTTCGGTCATATGGTGCCCTTCATAGTTCACGCGGCTCGGCGCGCGGGTGTCTGGGGAGGTTGGTCGAGGAGGATCAGGAACTTCGCCCAGATGTCCTCGAGGAGCTCGTCGGCGGTGTCGCCTCTCGCGTGGGCGGCGGCGTAGTCGAGGAGCTGGTCGACGTGCTGCTCGCGGAGGTGCTTGGGCATCCGCTCGCGCATCATGTGGGCGATGCGGGAGCGAAGGGCCTTGTTCTCGGCGAGCACGGCACGCAGGTACGGGCCGAGGGGGTCAGCGGTGCGCTGCACGGGTCTCCCGGTCGTGCCGCCATGCGGGGGATCCCTCGGCGGCCTCGCCCGTGTCCCGGCGACCGCAGGGGCACCAACCAGACGACGGGTGGCACCGCCGAGCTCGTCCCACGCCGTCGACGGCGTCACGATTCGAGCTCCCGGAGGTGCTCGTCGGCGTTGCGGCGACGACGGAGCGTGCCCCGCTCGGTGCGCTGCGTGGCCTCGTGCATGTCGTGCCAGAGTGCGGAGAGGATCTCGCTCGCGGCGTCGGCGAGCTCCGCGTCAGCCTCGGCAATGTGCCAGATCGACCCGTAGGGCTCGTCAATGTGCCGCTCGGTGAAGGTGCCGTCGGGGCGTGTGATGACGATGCTGACCCGGTCGACGACGTCGCGCTCGAGATGGATCTCGACCGGCCTGGACGACTGCACGATCATGAGCGGGCCCTGATCCGCCGGTCGAGGAGGATCACGCCGGCGAGGGCGACGGCGGCGATGATGGCCCAGCCGTCCGCGGTGAGGCGGATGAAGCAGGAGACACCCGCGGCCATGCCGAGCGCCCAGAGGGCGGCCTGTGCGGCCCTCATCAGGCGGCCTCGAGTTCCAGCTCGGCGCGCTCGAGGATGTCGCGCACCTCGGACAGGACGGCCTCATCCGAGGGGAGGATGTGCCCGACCTCAAGGTCTCGGACGCGCGCCCCGGGCATGCGGTGCCACTTCCACGGCAGATCCTCGAGGTCCTCGCATCGGGCACGGTCGAGGATGCGGAGCATCCAAGCAAGGTGCTGCGACGTCGCGCCCTGGAACAGCACGCCCGTGAGCCGCCGGTCGGTGAAGTTCTCCTGCACCATCCCGAAGAACTCGGAGCGTGCCGTCGACGGCCACGTCGCGGGGGCCGCGTACACGTCGATGTAGTTGTCGGGCTGGATGATGCGGATGAGCCATCCGTCGCGGTGCTCCTCGTGGAACACGCGGTGCGGGCGTACCCGGCGCGTAGGCTTGGACATGAACTGGTCTCCCTCGTGATGGTTGGTGCTCTGGTTCTCGCGCCCGCTTGCAGTTGCCCCTGCGGCGGGCGCTTTCTCATTCGTAAACGGGCCCGACACGGCGAGGTGTCGACCCGCGTGGCCGGGAGCCTTCAGGCATCCCCTCCCCGCGACGGGGTGAACGGCGGCGCAGAAATCCGGATCGAACATCAGGCGGCATCCGCGGTGCTCGTGCGCTCGCTGGCCTCGATCCAGTCGATGACGTCGGCGAGGCGGTAGACGACGGTGCGGGGCGTCGGCTTGAGGAACTTCGGGCCCTTGCCGATGTAGCGCAGCTGGGAGAGCGCGGGCACGGTCAGCCACGGAAAGCGCTCGTTCACCTGCTTCGGGGTGACGTACTCGACGGGGGCGTCGTGGTCGATCATGGTGATCCTTCTGTATCGTGTAGGCGGCGTGTTCGCCGACACAAGCAATGTAACACGCCCTTCGTTATCGTGTACACATGGACGACACGACGCGCCGGATCATCGTCATCGGAGATGACTCGTCACCCAGGCCCGACCCGGTCCTCTCCTCGAACATCAAGCACGCACGCGAGGCCCTCGGCATGTCCCAGCGCGGTCTCGCCGAGCAGATGCGGCGAGCAGGGCATAGCAACTGGCACCCGACGACGGTGAGTCGCGTGGAGAACGACAAACAGCCCTTGCGAGTCGGCGAGATCGAGGACTTGAAGCAGATCCTCGGGTCGGAAGTTGTCCGCGGCTCCGACCTGGTCAAGGGCATGAACCAAGCAATCCGACCACTGCGCGATCGACTGATCCGCCGCGAGCTCACGGAGCTGCGCCTGGAACTCGATCAGGTGTCAGCCCGCCTCGAGAAGCTCGATTCGCTGCTTCAAGACGACGACGAGACCGAGTCATGAGCGTCAAGGACGTTGCTCTCCGCATACTGCGCGAGGCTGCAGACCGGCGCGAGCTCGCGAAGGAGAAGAAGCGGCGTTCAGTCGTCCGTGTCGTCTATCGCGACCTCGACCGCGACTACGCGCCATCCGGCGCGCACGATGAGGGCTACGCGTTCGATTGGACGCTCGGTCCACTCCCTGAGATCGGGATGCGCGTGCAAATCCCCGGCGGCGATGGCAAGAAGAAGTCCGGCATCATCGTCGGCTTCGGGCGCGCCGGGTACGCCGGGGACCTCGAGAAGGTCATCAAGATCCACTCAGCCTCTGAGATCGAGAAAGCCCAGGCGAAGGCCGCGAAGGAGGCCGCCGCGTGGCTCGACATGGCTCGGCGGGCAGCAGGGCTGCCGACGCCTGGCCGTGCGCGTCTGACCACGCCGGGCGACTATCCCGCTATCGCGCCCGCTGAC
This sequence comes from Microbacterium indicum DSM 19969, assembly GCF_000422385.1. Classification (GTDB taxonomy): domain Bacteria; phylum Actinomycetota; class Actinomycetes; order Actinomycetales; family Microbacteriaceae; genus Microbacterium; species Microbacterium indicum. The sequence goes on along the minus strand of NZ_AULR01000003.1, from coordinate 45,080 downwards.
GGCAAAGCGTCGGCAAGGAAGGCCGACGAATACGGTCGCATGTGGTGGCGCGCGATGAAGCTCTCGGAGGAACTCGGCCGCGAGGCCGCGGAAACGCGCGCCTTCTCCGGCATCGCGCACCGCTGGTTCGCGATCCGCGACCAGGGCAAGTAGGCGATGGCTAACGGCACGGTCCACGTATACGCTCTGGCGGACGGTTCAAAGCGGTACCGCGTGGCCTACCGCGACGCGGACCATGTGCAGCACACCAAACGGGGATTCAAACGCAAGCGTGACGCCGACGAATACCTCGCCCGCGTCACGGTCGCACGCTCGGATGGGACCTGGACGGATCCCCGCGACGCCCTCGCGCTGACCTCGGAGCTCGGCGAGGAATGGCTCGCGCACAAGGCGTCGACGCTCAAGCCGTCGACCTATCGGGCGTTGGAATCGTCGTGGCGGGTGCACGTCTCCCCCGCGTGGGCAGACGTGCAGGTCGGGAAGATCTCACACAGCCGAGTACAAGCATGGGTGTCGAAGCTATCGGTCGACCTCTCGGCGACGTCCGTCCTGCGGGCTCACGGGATCCTGTCGTCGATCCTCGACACGGCGGTGAGGGATCGGCGGATCCCAGCCAACCCGGCGCGCGGTGTGACGCTCCCCCGCAAGTCGGGGAAGGCGCGCGCGTACCTCTCGCATGAGCAGGTGCAGCTTCTCGCGGATTCCTCGCCCTATCCCGACCTCGTGCTGTTCCTCGCGTACACAGGGCTGCGGTGGGGAGAGGCGACAGGGCTGCGTGTGAAGCACGTCGACGCGCTACGGCGGCGCGTGACGGTCGAAGAGAACGCCGTCATGGTCGGCGGGCATATCGAGGTCGGCACGCCGAAGACGCACGAGCGGCGATCGGTACCGTTCCCCGTTTTCCTGTCGCTCGCGATCGCCCGGGCATGCGAGGGCAAGGGGCACGACGCGATCCTGTTCGGGGACGGCAGTACGTGGATGCGGATTCCGAACAGCGCACGGGGCTGGTTCACGTTCGCGGTGCAGCGCGCTCAAGCAGCGGATCCGACCTTCCCACGCGTCACGCCCCACGACCTACGGCACACGGCGGCATCGCTCGCAATCTCAGCGGGAGCGAACGTGAAGGCCGTGCAACGGATGCTCGGGCACGCCTCAGCAGCGATGACGCTCGACACGTACGCGGACCTATTCGACGACGACCTCGACGCCGTGGCCGCGGCGCTGCATGACGCCCGCTCTGAGCGGATCGGAGCGGCCTCGCTCGCGTGAGTTGTTGTCACAGGCGTTGTCACGGGCCCTGAACCGGATACGGAAAGAGCCCCGATCCCTGTATTTTCAAGGGATCGGGGCTCTTGCTCTCTGGCGGTGACGGTGGGATTTGAACCCACGGTGCGGGGTTACCGCACACAACTTTTCGAGAGTTGCACCTTCGGCCGCTCGGACACGTCACCGAGGTCAAGCTTACGGATGGGTGACCGGGCGGCCAAATCCTCGCGCTGGGGATCCCCTGGGCGTGTCAGAACTTGGGGATGTCCTCGTCACGCGTACGCCCGCGTCGCGGCGCCCCGCGGAGGCTCGCGAGCGCGGCGTGCAGCGTCTTCTGCCGATCGTCGACGACGGCCGTGTAGCCGAGCCTCTTCGCCTCGCCGCGGCGCTGCGCCGCCTGCGTGACGGGACGCACCTCGCCCGCGAGCGAGAGCTCGCCCGCGACCGCCGTGCTCTTGGGCACCGTGAACTCCTGCAGGGCCCCGGCGACGGCGACGGCGATCGCGAGGTCGGCCGCAGGCTCGGTGAAGCGCACGCCCCCGACCGTCGACACGTACACGTCGACGTTGCTCGTCTGCACGCCAGCGCGCTTCTCGAGCACCGCGAGGACCATGTCGACGCGCGCCCGGTCGACGCCGGAGACGACGCGGCGGGGGTTCGCGGGGTTGCCCGCGATCGTCAGCGCCTGCACCTCGACGGGCAGCGCGCGCTTCCCCTCGAGGGAGATGCCGACGCACGTGCCCGACGCCGGCTCGCCCTGAGAGATGAAGAGGGCGGACGGGTCGGGGACCTCGCGGATCCCGTCGCCCGCCATCTCGAAGCAGCCCACCTCGTCGGTCGGGCCGAAGCGGTTCTTGAGCGCTCGGATGAACCGCAGCGAGGTCTGCCTGTCGCCCTCGAACTGGCACACGACGTCGACGAGGTGCTCGAGCACGCGGGGGCCAGCGACGGATCCGTCCTTCGTGACGTGCCCCACGAGGACGAGCGGCAGGGCGCGCTGCTTCGCCACGCGAATCAGGGTCGACGCGACCTCTCGCACCTGGCCGGGCATGCCCGCCGCGCCGTCGAGCAGGCTCGACGCGACCGTCTGGACCGAGTCGACGATCAGGAGATCGGGCTCGACCGCGTCGATGTGCCCGAGGATCGTCGCGAGGTCGCTCTCGCTCGCGAGGAAGAGGCTCGGCTGGAGCGCGTTCGTGCGCTCGGCGCGCAGCCGCACCTGGGCGACCGACTCCTCGGCGCTGACATACAGCACGCGGCGCCCCTCGGCAGCGGCCCGCGCCGCGACCTCGAGCAGCAGCGTCGACTTCCCGACGCCCGGCTCGCCCGACAGGAGGATCGCCACGCCCGGCACAACTCCCCCGCCCAGGACGCGGTCGAACTCGCCGACGCCGCTGCGGCGTCGCGGCGCATCGGCCGTCGTGACCTCGGTGATCGGGCGCGCGGGCGACGTCGGGGCGAGCGACGGCACCGACCGCGCCTCGAGCCCCTGCTTCGCGCCCTGCTCGACGACCGTGCCCCACTGCTGGCACTCGCCGCAGCGACCCACCCACTTCGCCGTCGTCCACCCGCACTCGGTGCACACGTACGCGGGGGCGGCGGATCGCTTCGAAGCCATGATCTCAGCGTAGAAGCGACCCCTGACAGACGAGGATCAGGAGCGCAGCGCCTCGAGGAGATCCGCAGGCGACGCCTGCATCGCGTGCGGGCCCGCGATGTCGAGGAACACGGTCGTGATCTCGTCGTGGTACTGCGTGAGGAACGACGCGAGCCAGGCGGGCGAGTAGACCCCGACGCCCGGCGGCAGGTTCTTGGGCTTGTTGCGCGCGTCGCTGAACAGCAGGAGGGCGACGTCGCCCGTCGACGCATCGCGGTAGGTCCACACCTCGCCGCCGTCGAGCGGGTTGTCGCGCGGGCCGGGCTTGATCAGCGGGACGATCGTGTTGCCGTTGCGCAGCGCCAGCGCGACGGCCGCCATGTCCTGCTTCTCGAGCGCCTGCGCGAGCGCCTCCGACCGGAACTCGTTCGGGTCGGCCGCGACCGACTTCTTGCGCTGGGAGGCCATGCCCCCAGCCTACGTATTCACTCGAGGATGAAGCTGACGGGCTCGCTCGTGACGTCGCCCAGCGACACGGTGAGCGCGTAGGTCGCACCGCCGCCCGTCGCCGCGGGGCGGCTGTCGGAATCGCAGGTGTCGGTCGACGAGCGGGTCCGATCCCACGTCAGCGGTTCGCTCGACGACACCGACTGGCCCGCCGCGATCGTCACCCACTGATCCGCCGGCTCGGTCTGGCAGTCGGTCGAACGCCACCAGGTGTCGGATCCGCTCGTGATCTCGAACGCCTGCTGCGTCGTGCCGACGTTGACCACGCAGTCGGCGCCGCCGACGTTCGTGAGCTGCATCGACAGCTGCGGGTCCTGGTCGGCGGCGTACGTGGATCCGTCGAGCACGGCGGACACCTCGAGGGACCCGTTCGCGCACGCTTCGGGCGTCGCCGACGGGTCGGCCGAGGGGTTCGGCGACGCGTCGGCCGCATCCGTCGGGAACAGCGTGGGGACCGGATCCGGCGTCGCCGTCGCCTCGGCCGCGGAGCTGCCGACGAACGGCAGGTCGTTCCACGGCTGCGCCCGCACGAGCCACTGCACGCCGAGCACGATGCCGACGACGATCGCGGCGAAGACGATCAGCCCGAGGCATCCGACCACGAGGCGCCGGCGCCGGAGGACGGCCTTCGACGGCCTGCGGGCGAACACGTCAGACCAGCCGCTTGAGCATGCGCGTGTTGCCGAGGGTGTTGGGCTTCACGTGCGCGAGGTCGAGGAACTCGGCGATGCCCTCGTCGGGGCTGCGCACGAGCTGCGAATAGACGTCGGGCGAGACGACGTGCTCGCCGATCTCCTCGAAGCCGCGGCGATGGAAGAACGCCGTCTCGAAGGTGAGGCAGAACAGGCGCGTGAGGCCGAGCTCGCGGGCGTTGGCCTCGAGGCGTTCGACGATCGCGCGCCCGACGCCCGTGTGGAGCCACTCGTCGGCGACGAGGAGGGTGCGGACCTCGCCGAGGTCCTCCCACATGACGTGGAGGGCGCCGCAGCCGATCACCCGGTCGTGCGCGTCGACGGCGACGACGAACTCCTGCGTCGCCTCGTACAGCACCACGAGGTCCTTGCCCAGCAGGATGCGCCGCAGGACGTACGGCTGCAGCATGCGGTGCACGTCGTCCATGTCTTCGGCGCGCGCGGGGCGCAGGGTGAATTCGACCATCCGCCCCAGGGTAGGACGCGGGGTTCCGAATATGCCGAAGGCCCGCGGCGCGCAGGACGACGGCGGAAAACAGCCGCGGGTGCCCGACACGCCGCAGAACCCGACCCCGCGGCCGAAACTGCCGTACTCCTGCGCCGGGGCGGCCGAGCGGCCCGCGGATCCCCGCCGCGCAGGACGACGGCAGAAAACAGCCGCGGGTGCCCGACACGCCGCAGAACCCGACCCCGCGGCCGAAACTGCCGTACTCCTGCACCCGGGGCGGCCGAGCACCCCACCGGCCGGACCCACCCCGGGCACGACGGCGGCCGAGCGACCCGCGGATCCCCGCCGCGCAGGACGACGGCAGAAATCAGCCGGGGGAGCCCGACACGCCGCAGAACCCGACCCCGCGGCTGAAACTGCCGTAGTCGTGCGCCCGGGCGGCGGAGCACCCACCGGCCGGACCCACCCCGGGCACGACGAAGGCCCCGCCTCCCGGAGGAAGCGGGGCCCGTCAGGCGGTCACTCGCCGAAGGCGGTGATCTCCGGGGTGAGCGTGATGTCGCCGCCGGTGTTGATGCCGACCGACACCTTCTCGCCGCGCGGCTCGTTCTGGAACGTGAACTGCCCGTCGACGATGTCGACCTTGATGTGGTCGCCCGACTCGAGCTGGCCCGAGAGCATCGACTCGCTGAGCCGGTCCTCGATCTCGCGCTGCATGGCACGACGCAGGGGGCGGGCACCGAGGGTCGGGTCGAAGCCGATCTCGATGAGGCGCTCCTTCGCGGCGCCCGACAGCTCGATCGTCATGTCGCGGTCGAGCAGGCGGTCGCTGAGGCGCTTCGTGAACAGGTCGACGATCTGCAACAGCTCGGGCTTCGTCAGCTGCGGGAACACGATGACGTCGTCGACGCGGTTGAGGAACTCGGGCTTGAAGTGCCGTTTGAGCTCTTCGTCGACCTTGCCCTTCATGCGCTCGTACGTCGTCTGCGTGTTGCCCTCGATCTGGAAGCCCACGGGGCCGCCCGCGATCGCCGACGAACCGAGGTTGGTCGTCATGATGATGACCGTGTTCTTGAAGTCGACGATGCGGCCCTGACCGTCGGTCAGACGACCCTCCTCGAGGATCTGCAGCAGCGAGTTGAAGATGTCGGGGTGGGCCTTCTCGATCTCGTCGAACAGGACGACCGAGAACGGCTTGCGGCGCACCTTCTCGGTGAGCTGACCGCCCTCTTCGAAGCCGACGAACCCGGGAGGGGCGCCGAAGAGGCGCGACACGGTGTGCTTCTCGCCGAACTCCGACATGTCGAGCGAGATCAGCGCGTCCTCGTCGTCGAAGAGGAACTCGGCGAGGGCCTTCGCGAGCTCGGTCTTGCCGACGCCCGTGGGGCCGGCGAAGATGAACGAGCCCGAGGGGCGCTTCGGATCCTTGAGGCCGGCGCGCTGACGACGGATCGTCTTCGAGAGGGCCGCGATGGCCTCCTCCTGGCCGATGACGCGCTCGTGCAGCGCCTTCTCCATGAAGACGAGGCGGCTCGTCTCCTCCTCGGTGAGCTTGAACACGGGGATCCCCGTGGCCTGGGCCAGGACCTCGGCGATCAGGCCCTCGTCGACGACGGCCTTCGCCTCGACCTCGCCGGCGCGCCACTTCTTCTCGAGGCGCAGGCGCTCGCCGAGCAGCTGCTTCTCCTCGTCGCGCAGCGACGCGGCCTTCTCGAAGTCCTGCTCCTCCGACGCCAGCTCCTTGGCCTCGCGGACCTTCTGGATCTTCTCGTCGTACTCGCGCAGCTCGGGCGGGCTCGAGAGGATCGAGAGGCGCAGGCGGGCGCCGGCCTCGTCGATCAGGTCGATCGCCTTGTCGGGCAGGAAGCGGTCCTGGATGTACCGGTCGGCGAGGTTCGCGGCGGCGACGATCGCACCGTCGGTGATCTGCACCTTATGGAACGCCTCGTAGTGGTCGCGCAGGCCCTTGAGGATGTTGATCGCGTGCGGCAGGGCCGGCTCGTTGACCTGGATCGGCTGGAAGCGGCGCTCGAGGGCCGCGTCCTTCTCGAAGTGCTTGCGGTACTCGTCGAGCGTCGTGGCGCCGATCGTCTGCAGCTCGCCGCGCGCGAGGAGCGGCTTGAGGATCGAGGCGGCGTCGATCGCGCCCTCGGCGGCGCCCGCACCCACGAGGGTGTGGATCTCGTCGATGAAGACGATGATGTCGCCGCGCGTGCGGATCTCCTTGGTGACCTTCTTGAGGCGCTCCTCGAAATCTCCGCGGTAGCGGGATCCGGCGATGAGCGAGCCGAGGTCGAGCGAGTAGACCTGCTTGTCCTTCAGCGTCTCGGGCACCTCGCCCTTGACGACGGCCTGGGCGAGGCCCTCGACGACGGCGGTCTTGCCGACGCCGGGCTCGCCGATGAGGACGGGGTTGTTCTTCGAGCGGCGCGACAGGATCTGCATGACGCGCTCGATCTCCTTCTCGCGCCCGATCACCGGGTCGAGCTTGTTGTCGCGCGCGGCCTGCGTGAGGTTGCGGCCGAACTGGTCGAGGACCTGGGATCCGCCCTTGCCCTGCTGCTCCTGCGACTCCTGGCCGTTCGACGCAACGCCGACCGGCTCCTTGCCCTGGTGGCCCGAGAGCAGCTGGATCACCTGCTGGCGCACCTTGTTGAGGTCTGCACCGAGCTTGACGAGCACCTGGGCGGCGACGCCCTCGCCCTCGCGGATGAGCCCGAGCAGGATGTGCTCGGTGCCGATGTAGTTGTGGCCGAGCTGCAGCGCCTCGCGCAGCGACAGCTCGAGGACCTTCTTCGCGCGCGGCGTGAAGGGGATGTGGCCCGTGGGCTGCTGCTGGCCCTGGCCGATGATGTCCTGGACCTGTTCGCGCACGGCGTCGAGCGAGATGTCGAGCGACTCGAGGGCCTTCGCGGCCACGCCCTCGCCCTCGTGGATCAGGCCGAGCAGGATGTGCTCGGTGCCGATGTAGTTGTGGTTGAGCATCTTCGCCTCTTCCTGGGCGAGGACGACAACGCGGCGAGCACGGTCGGTGAACCTTTCGAACATGTCACTCCTCCGGGCACGGTGGCCAAACGGTGGCGCGGATGGAACGCGCCGTGGAGTACACGCTAGTCACGCAGATCACCCTCGGGAGGCGTGTTCGCCGCGGGCGGACTCCCGGCGACATGGTTCGATCGAGGGGTGACGATCCCCGGAATCCGCGCCATCCTGTTCGACTCCGACGGCGTGCTCGTCGACTCCCTCGAGGCCGCCGCCGACGCCTGGGACGCGTGGGCCGCCCGCTACGGCGTCGACTTCGACTTCCGCACGCAGGCCGAGCACGGGGTCCGCGCCGCCGACACCGTCGCGCGACTCGTGGATCCCGCGATCTTCGCCGAGGCCGTCTCGGCTCTCGAGGACGAGGAGGTCGCGGGATCCGGTGCGACGGTCGCGATCCCCGGGGCCGTCGCCCTGACGTCGTCGCTGCCGGCGGGATCCTGGTGCGTCGTCACGTCGGCGACGCGGCCCCTCGCCGTCGCGCGCCTCGGCGCGGCCGGCCACCCGACGCCGCCCGCGCTCGTGACGGCCGACGACGTCGAGAACGGCAAGCCCGCGCCGGATCCGTATCTCGCGGGCGCGGCCGCCCTCGGGATCCCGATCGGCGAGTGCGCCGTCTTCGAGGACGCACCGGCCGGCGTCGCCGCGGCCCGTGCGGCGGGCGCCGGGTTCGTCGTCGGGGTCGGCGACCACCTCGAGGGCGCCGTCGTCGACGCGCACGTCGACGACCTCCGCGCCGCCTCGTGGGACGGCGGGCTGGTGATCGCGGGCGCGTAGCGCGCGGCGCCCCCTTCGCGAGTGCGGATCCGCCCCGCGAGTGCACTCGCGAGGCCGGGATGCACTCGCGAACGGCGGGCGCGGATGTGGTTGTCGAAAACGGCCGCTCAGCCGCCCGCGAGCGGCCGTTTTCGCGCACCTTGCTGAGGGCGGCCTCAGGGGCGCCCCGCTCAGCAGCACCGGCTTCCCGGATCCGCGTCCTGCGCGCGGTAGCGGTCGCGCCAGAACTCGCGCTCCGTCATGGGCTCGCGGCCCGGGTGGCAGGCGCGCTCGTGAGCGAGGTACGCGTCGTAGCGCGCCTCGCCCGTGAGCCCGCGCGCGAACCACACGAGCCACCGCCACGCACGGGCGGCGAGATCAGTGGCCACGATCGGGCCTCTCGGCGGCGGGCAGCGCGTCCCACTCCTTCTGCGCGGCGCGCTCCGCGCGGGTCGCGAACAGGCCGGCGGGCGCGAAGCGGCGCGACGGCACCGCGGGATCCTCGTGATCCACGACCTCCGTCGCGCGGAACGCCTTCACGACCTGCACGATCGCGGCGATCAGCACGATCGCGGTCAGCAGCAGGAAGAGGATCGACAGGGATCCCTGCACCGCCGTGTTCCGCACCGTCGCCTCGATGTTCGCGACCTTCTCGGCGTCGGTGGCGCCCGGCGCGAACGACAGGTCGCCCTCCCGCTGCGCCGTGAGGAAGCGCGCGAAGTTCGCCCAGTACCCGACCGCGGGGGTCGTCGAGAAGATCTTGAGGACGGATCCCGTGAACGTCACGACCGTCACGAACGCGAGCGGCAGCGCGACGATCCACAGCCCCCGGAAGGTGCGGCGCTTCGCGACGATCGTCAGGACGATCGCGAGCGCGATGGCGGCGAGCAGCTGGTTCGAGATCCCGAACAGCGGGAAGAGGGTGTTGATGCCGCCGAGCGGATCCGTGACGCCCATGATCAGGACGGCACCCCAGCCCGCGACCATGATCGCGGTGCAGATCCAGGCCCCGAGGCGCCACGACGTGTCCTTGAAGCGGGGGATCACGTTGCCGATCGAATCCTGCAGCATGAAGCGCGCGACGCGGGTGCCGGCGTCGACGGCCGTGAGGATGAAGAGCGCCTCGAACATGATCGCGAAGTGGTACCAGAAGCCCATCCAGCTGACGCCGCCCATCCACTGATGCAGGATGTGCGCGAGGCCGAGCGCGAGGGTCGGTGCGCCGCCCGTGCGGGAGATGATCGTCTGCTCGCCGACCGCGTCGGCCGTGCCCTGCAGCATCTCGGGCGTCACGTCGACCCCCGCGAGGCCGAGGCTGTTGACGAACGCGACGGCGCCCTCGACGGTTCCGCCGGTCGAGGCGGGCGACGAGTTCATCGCGTAGTAGATCCCCTGGTCGATCGAGATCGCCGCGACGAGCGCCATGATCGCGACGAACGACTCCATGAGCATGCCGCCGTAGCCGATGAAGCGCGTCTGGCGCTCCTTCTCGACCATCTTGGGCGTCGTGCCCGACGAGATCAGCGCGTGGAAGCCCGAGAGAGCGCCGCACGCGATCGTCACGAAGAGGAACGGGAAGAGGGATCCGGCCCACACGGGGCCCGTCTCGCCGCCCGCGAAGATGCTGAAGGCGGGGGTCGTGATCTCGGGCCGCACGAACACGATCGCGACCGCGAGGAGCGCGATGACGCCGACCTTCATGAACGTCGAGAGGTAGTCGCGCGGGGCGAGCAGGATCCACACGGGCAGGATCGCGGCGACGAATCCGTAGCCGATGATGCACCAGGCGAGCGTCGTGCGGTCGAGGGTGAAGACCGCCTGGCCCCACTCGGTCGCGGCGACGTACTGGCCGCCGACGATCGCGCCCATCAGCAGCACGAAGCCGATGAGCGAGACCTCGCCGATCTTCCCGGGGCGGATCCAGCGCAGGTACGCGCCCATGAACAGCGCGATCGGGATCGTCATGCCGACCGAGAACACGCCCCACGGGCTCTCGCCGAGCGCGTTGACGACGACGAGCGCGAGGATCGCCGTGATGATGATCATGATGAGGAGGGTCGCGAGGATCGCGGCCGCGCCCCCGAACCGGCCGAGCTCGTCCTTCGCCATCTGGCCGAGCGAGCGCCCGCCACGGCGCATCGAGAAGAACATCACGAGGTAGTCCTGCACCGCGCCGGCGAGGACGACGCCGACGATGATCCAGATCGTGCCGGGGAGGTAGCCCATCTGCGCGGCGAGGACGGGGCCGGTGAGCGGACCGGCGCCGGCGATCGCGGCGAAGTGGTGGCCGAAGAGGACACGGCGGTCGGTCGGCACGAAGTCCTTGCCGTCGGACTTGTACTCGGCGGGCGTCGCGCGGCGGTCGCTCGGCCGCACGATCAGCCGCTCGATGTACTTCGAGTAGAAGCGGTAGAAGATCAGGTAGGTGCACACCGCGGCGAACACGAACCAGATCGCGTTGACCGTCTCGCCGCGCACGATCGCGAGCATCGTCCACGCGACGCCGCCGAGCAGCGCGATGACCGCCCAGATCACGACCTTCAGCGGGGTCCACTTCGGCTTGTCGTCGACTGCCACGGGCGGCGGCGTCCTGGTCGTACTCATGGCGCTCCTTCGCGTCGGTCCGCGCCAGCTTAGGGGCGATCGGGATCCTGGTCCGACCGCGACGCGCGCGGGCGGCGGTTGCGGGGGGGGTTCCGGGTGCGCGGGTGGTCGCGGATCGGCCCCGGGAGCGACCACATGCGCACCCGGAGGCGCGCGGGATCACCCGCGGATCAGCATTGTCCCGCTCTGGCTGCTCCACAGCCGGTCGACCGACGGGTCGTCGGAGACGCCCATCAGGTTCTCCGTGGGGATCGGCGTACCTGCGGGATACAGCGTGCCGAGCGGGGCGCCCGGGACCGACAGCGCCGTGAGGCCGTCGGATCCCTCGGAGATCGACAACGGGTAGACGGATCCGTCCTGGTAGGTGATCGAGGTGCCGTCGATCGTCACGCAACCCATCGACGACATCGACTGCGGCGCCTCGCACCAGCGCCCGTCGACGCCGTCGGTCGACTCCTCGGGCGCCGGCAGCACCCGCCCCGCGAGACACCAGGCGCGCACGACCTGCCGGGTGTCGATATCGGGCTGGCCGTCGGCGGCGACCGTCACGGTCCACATGTCGCTCGACGTATCGAACACCGCGGCCGAATCGTCGACGGGCACGACGATCTCATTCCATGTGTCGCCCCCGCCCGCGTACGCGACGAGGTAGCCCTCGGGCGGCGACCACGCTCCGCCGTGGACGGAGCGGAAGACGGATCCGTCGTCGAGCTCGACCCAGACGGGAATCGGATCCTCGCCCGCGGGGATCTCGGGGACGGCGCTCCCCAGATGCACGATCTGCAGCCGCTGCGCCCCGACGTCGCCCGTCTCGTCGAGGCACGCGATCTGGGACCCGACCTCGGTGCGCCAGCACGCTGTCAGCGACGCCGCCGTCGGCCCGCACGCCACGGTGTTCTCGCCGGACGGCACGGAGGACGCCGTGCAATCGGTGCCCGGGATGGTCGATCCGTCGCGCACCTCCTCGTCGACGGCCCATCCGTCGTTCAGCTGCCCCTGCTCGTCGAACGGGGCGATCTCCGCGACCTGCGTCGTCGGCTCGGGTGTCGACGTGGGCGTCTCGGCCGGCGCGGTGGTCTCGGTAGCGACCTCGGTGACGTCGCCCGCGGGATCCCCCGGCGTCCCGCCGCATGCGACGAGCGCGAAAGCGAGCGTGGCCAGCACGGATGCCGCGGCGAGCGCTGTGCGTGAGCGCATCGGTCCATCCCCCTCGATCGGCGGCGGCTTCTGCCGCCCCGATCAGCCTAGGATCCCGGTCGGCGCCGCCGCCAGGGCGGATTCCGGGTACGCGGCTGGTCGCGATCCGCGGGCCGCGGCAACCATGTGCGCACCCGGAACGCGGGGCGGGTGGATCCGGGTACGCGAACGGTCGCGAACCGGGGCCGCGAGCGACCACATGCGCACCCGGAGGGGCCGGGATCCGCGTCACGCCCGCGGCGGGCGCGCGACCACGGCCTCCGCGGATCCCGAGACCCGGATCGCGCCGTCAGCAGCGGGGATGAGGATCGTGGATCCCGCACGGACCCCGATCGACTCTCCGCCCGCGGCATCGAACGCGCCCTCCCCGCGCGTCACGACCGCGATCGAGAACCCGGGCTCGAACTCTTCGCCGCCCACTACGCGTTCGAACGAGAAGTACGGCGACGCTTCGTCCGGAAGCGCGTCGTCGCCTAGCCGGTCGGGGTGCCGGATCAGCGCGGCCACCTGCTCGCGCGGGCGCGGCGCGAGGTCGATCGCCCCGATGGCGGCCTCGAACCCGATGCCGAGGTGCCCGTCGGCCTCCCCGTCGAGGTCGAAGCCCCGCCACTCGAGGAGGATCGAGAGGTCCTCGGGCTCCTGCACCTCGACGAGGAGGATGCCCCCGCCGATCGCGTGGAGCGTGCCGGGCGGAACGTAGACGACGTCCCCTGGCACGACCGCGAACGCGTGCAGCAGCCCGAGCAGCCGGTCGGTGCGCTGCTCATCCACGAGATCCCGCAGGTCGGCGGGGTCGATCCCCTCGCGGATCCCGAGGTGGACGACGCCCGGGGTGAGGATCCACCAGGCCTCCGCCTTCCCGTGCGCCCGCCCCAGGTGCTCCCCCGCGAAGCCGGCGTCGGGATGCGCGTGGACGGGCAGCCGCTGCCCCGCGTCGAGGAGCTTGACGAGCAGACGCGTGTCCGGCCCGAAGGCCGCGACGTGATCCGCGCCGAGCCACGCGACGGGATCCGCCGCGACGGCGTCGGCGAGGAACCGACCATCCGGCAGAACCGTCATCCCCTGCGGCGCCTCCCCCGCGACCGCGGTCGTCGACCCCACCCAGTCCTCGGGCTCGTGGGTCGCGGCGAAGCCCTGCTCGGATCGGAATCGCGCGATCCGCTCGCCCCCACGATAGAAGCGGCCGTGCGGCCGGTTCGCCGGCAGCTCGATCACGCCACGACCTCCGCGCCGCGCCGCGCGAGCTCGGCGATAAACCCGCCGACGAAGGTGTCGCCGAGCCCGATCGTCGTGGGGCTCTTGGGCCGCACGTCGAATGCTGCGAGGCAGCGGGCACCCGGTACGAGCCCCTCGAGCCGCGCGGCGAACTCGATGCCGCGCTCCTGCCGTGCGCCGCCCGCGACGACGGCGATGTCGTCGGCGCCGATGTCGTCGCCGAGCAGGAACCGCGCACCGGCGGCCGCGTTGCCCCCGTCCATCGCGGCCGCGAACTCGTCCGCCCGCTCCCCGAGCGCGACCGACCAGTACCGCGTGTGGACCACGAGGGTCGGATCGGGCACCTGCCGCCGCAGCTGCTCCACGGCGCGCGCGACCTCCACGGGGTCGTGCAGGTCGATCTCTCGGTCGATGCGCGTCTGGAGCTCGTCCTCGTTCATGCTGAAGACGTCGACGAGGGGCCCGATCGCGTCCGACACGACGGGCGCGTAGCGGGCATCGTGGAAGCCCGCGTCTTCATAGACGACGACGGATCCCGCGGCACGCCGCGCGAGCACGGAGGTCATCTCGTCCAGCCGCGCCTCGAGCACCGCAGGATCCTGGATCGTGTTGAACCCCGACACGAGGAACACGTCGGCCCGGGCGACCTCGTCTCCGAGCTCGGGAGCGAAGCGCAGCGCGCTCGCCGGCGGGTCGTTCGCGATGATGACCCTGTTCGCCGACGGAGCCCGCAGCACCCGGCCGTCGACGACCACCGCATCGCCCTCGGCGTACTGCACGATGAGGTGCGGATCGAGCGTGTCCTCCGTCGCGCTCGTGATGTACGCGCAGTCGTCCGGCAGCAGACGCCTCGAGTTCTCGTCCTCGCTGACGAGGTGCAGGAGAGACGGGATCCCGAGTCTCCGCAGCAGCAGGGCGGCGCGCACGCTCGTCCCACCGAGGGTGATCTCGGTGCGGAAGCGCTTCGCGAGGTCCTTGAGGACATCGGACGACGGGACGAACCGCTCCCCGCCGCGCCCCGCAGCGAAGTGCTGCAGGAGCGCGACGAAGAGCGACCGCTCCCCCGTGATCTCGGCCGGGCGATCGAGCTCGTCGGCGGTGATGCGGAACTCCCGCGCGACGCGCTCGATCTCGTCCGGCCGCCAGCCGATCACGAAGTCGACCGTGCCCTGCATTCCCAGCAGAACCCGCATATCCGTGCCGCCTCGCGCGTCAGACGGTCGCGGCGACGGGGGCCGTCGCGAACAGGTCGGGCGCGGTCACGGCCAGCGGCTTGTACAGCGCGGCCTTGCCCGTGGCCCCGAAGAGGTCGATCTTCCGCGCGGCGGTCTCCTTCATCGCGGCGAGCGCGGGCGGCTGGATCCCGTCGGGCTCGCGCAGACTCTCGTCCTTCAGGACCCCGCGCAGCGCCTGGTGGTAGGCGACCTTGATGTCGCTCGAGATGTTGATCTTGTTGACGCCCGAACGGGCGGCCTCGGCGATCTCGTGGTCGGGGTTGTTGGATCCGCCGTGCAGCACGAGCGGGATCCCGACGGCCGCCTTGATCTCGCGCAGCAGGTCGAGCTTGAGCTCGGGGCGGATGTCGGACGGGTAGATGCCGTGACGGGTTCCGATCGCGACGGCGAGGCTGTCGACCTGGGTCTGCTCGACGAAGGTCACGGCGTCCTCGGGGTTCGTGTAGATGATCCCCCCGTCGGCCGTCTCCATCTTGCCGATCGTGCCGAGCTCGCCCTCGACCGAGACGTTCGCGGCGTGGGCGGTGTCGACCGCACGACGCGTCATCGCGACGTTGACGTCGAAGGGCTCGGCCGAGGCGTCGAGCATCACCGAGGTGAAGCCGCCCTGGATCGCGGCGACCATCTGCTCGTGCGTCGCGCCGTGATCCCAGTGGATGATCGCGGGGATCGGCGAGCGGTGCAGGCGGTTGCGGATCGCCAGCAGCACGTCGAACCCGAGGAGGGTGATCTCGTTGGGGTGGATGGCGATGATCAGCGGCGAGTTCTTCTCCTCGCTGACCTCGACCAGCGCGTTGAACATGTGGTAATCCGCGACGTTGAACGCGGGGATCGCGAAGTTGTTCTCGTTGGCGACCGCAAGCAGGTCCGTGCCGTTCATGAGCATGGGAGTTCTCCTAATGAGATGAGGGGTGGGATCGATCAGCTCTTCACGGATCCGGCCGTCAGGCCGCCGATGAAGAAGCGCTGGAAGAAGAGGAACAGGATGAGAACGGGGATCGATCCGACGACGCTCATCGCCATCATCTCGTTCCACTCGTAGGAGTGCTGGCCCATGAGCAGCTGGATCCCGATGGGGACCGTGCGCATGTCGATCGTGCGGGTCAGCGTGAGGGCGAAGAGGTACTCGTTCCAGGCGAGCATGAACGTGTACATGCCGACCGAGACGATCCCGGGCGTCGCCACGGGCACGAGGACCCGCCAGAGGGCCGTCCAGCTGCCGCCGCCGTCGACGCGGACCGCCTCGTCGAGCTCGCGCGGCAGCCCGTTGAAGTACGCGGTCATCATGATGATCGCGTAGGGCAACGTGAACACGAGGTAGGTCAGGACGAGGCCCGGGTAGGTGTTGTACAGACCCAGGATCACGACCAGGCCGAAGTACGGGATCAGGAGCGTGATCGGCGGAAC
Organism: Microbacterium indicum DSM 19969; assembly: GCF_000422385.1. Lineage (GTDB taxonomy): Bacteria > Actinomycetota > Actinomycetes > Actinomycetales > Microbacteriaceae > Microbacterium > Microbacterium indicum. The sequence continues at coordinate 29,117 of NZ_AULR01000003.1, read as the reverse complement.
CGCCTGCACGCTCACGATCACGACGTTGAGCGCGCTCTTGCCCGGGAAGTCGAAGCGGCTGAACGCGTAGGCCGTCAGGATCGCGACCACGACCGTGCAGACGACGACGCTCAGCGCGACGACGTAGCTGTTGAGGAAGAAGCGCAGCTTCTCGGGATCCGTGAAGATCGACGCGTACGCATCGAAGCTGAAGGTCTCGGTGATGAGCCGCGGCGGCGTCTCGAAGATCTGCGTGTTCGTCTTGAACGAGCTCGACAGCATCCAGAGGATCGGGAGCCCCGCGAAGAGGGCCCCGAGCACGAGGCCGACGATCGTCGCCCCCTTCGACCACGCGCGGCGCGCTCTGCTTGAGACCGGCCGGCGCGGGATCCGTCGCTTCGTGACGATCGTCTGGGTCGCCAAGGCGGTGTCGGCGGCCATGATCACTTCTCCTCTCGTCGCTGGTGTCGTACGTAGAACACGGCGAGGATCATCGACAGGGCCAGCACGATGACGGCGCTGGCCGAGGCGAGGCCGAACTCGTATCGTGTGAACGCGAGCTTGTAAGTGAAGGTGCTGAGCAGCTCCGTCGCGTCGACGGGGCCGCCGCCCGTGGTCATCCAGATCAGCGCGAACTGCTGCGAGGTCCAGATGAGGTCGAGGAGCGTCATGCTGACGACGACGGGCCGCACCTGCGGCAGCGTGACCGAGACGAAGCGCCGCCACACGCCCGCGCCGTCGACGCGGGCCGCCTCGTAGAGCTCGGCCGGCACGCCCTGGAGGCCCGCGAGGAGGCTGACCATGAAGAACGGGTACCCCGCCCAGATGTTGATGAAGGTGACGGCGCCGAGCGCCAGCGACGGATCGGCGAGCCACTCGATCTGTCCGCCGCCGAAGAGGCTCAGGACGTAGTTGACGATGCCGTTGGGGCTGAGGATCAGGCGCCACAGGACCGCGATGATCGCGACCGTGAAGAGCCACGGCAGCACGTAGATCGCGCGGTAGATGGCGAGGCTCACCCGGCCGAGCAGCTGCGAGTTGAGCAGCAGCGCGAACCCGAGGCCGAGAACGAGGTGCGCGGCGACGCTCGTGACCGTGAAGACGAGCGTGTTGAGCAGCGCCTTGTAGAACCCGCCGTCGGCGAGCAGCTGCGCGTAGTTGTCGATGCCGACGAACTCGGGGTTCGCGTTCGTCACGGCGTTGTCGAACAGCGAGTACCAGATCACGACCGAGATCGGGACGATCAGCAGGAGCCCGACGAGGATCACGGTCGGGGCGACGTATCCGTACGGCTCGAACCTGCGTGCGAGGCTGCGCCGCCTCCGGGGCGGTGGCGCGGCGCGCCCTGTCTCGGGGGCGGCGCGCTCGGCGAGGAGCGTCATCAGAACTCCTGCTCCCAGCTCTTCTGCACCGTCGCGAGCATCTCGTCGACGGTCGTCTCGCCGTCGAGGAGGCGCTGGAACTCGGTGTCGAACTGTCGCATGAGCTCCTCGGCGACCGGCAGGCCCGTGAACTCGTTTGCGGGGTAGCCCTGCTGGTAGATGTCGAACGCCTGCTCGTAGATCGGGTCGTCGCCGATGAAGTCGGGCGTCGCGTTGAGGTTGCCCGGGAAGGCGCTCGCCATCGACGACAGCTGCGAGTTGCCGTCCTCGCTCATGAGGAACTCGACGAGCTTCCACGCCTCGTCCTTGTGCTCGGACGACTCGGAGATCCCGAGGCCCCACGAGGCGTAGGGGATCCCGCGCTCGCCGTCGTAGCCGTCTTCGGCGGGCAGGGCGCTGATCGAGAAGTTGAGGTCGGGGTTCGCCTCGCGGATCGTCGTGAGGTGCGCGAGCGAGTCGACCATCATGCCGACGCGGCCGTTGCTGAACTCCTCGACCATGTCCTGCTCGCGCATCGTGAAGGCGCCGGGCGAGAAGACGCCGTCCTGGTAGAGGCCGTCGATGTACTCGATCGCGCTCGTGACGTCGTCGTTCGTGAGGTCGGGCTGGCCGTCGGCGAGCATGGATCCGCCCGACGCCCACACCCACGACATGACCTGGTTCTGGATGCCGCTCGGCGACTCGAGCGACAGCGGCATCGCGGTTCCGTAGGCGTCGCCGCCGGTGATCGCCTGGGCCGCGTCGGCGAACTCGCTGCGGTTCGTGGGGGGCGCGTCAACGCCGGCATCGGCGAGCAGGTCGTCGTTCGTGTACAGGGGATAGACGAAGTTGACGGCCGGAAGCATGTAGGTGGATCCGTCGATCTGCACCTGCGACGCGAGCTGGCTCTCGTCGAAGCCCGCGTCGGACATGAGCGACGAGAGGTCGGCGATGGATCCCTGCTTCGCGAAGTCGCTCACCCAGGCGCCGTCGAGGCCGACGACGTCGGACATCGTGCCCGAGGCGGATCCGGCGAAGAGCTGCTCGCGCGTCGAGCTGTAAGGGCCGCTGAGGAGGTCGACGGTGATGCCGGGGTTCTCCTCCTCGAACTGATCGATGAGCGCGCGGAGCTCGCCGTCGGAGAGCTCGGGCTCCCACCACTGAGCGAACTCGATCGTGACGTCGCCGCTGTCGCCCGCGCTGCTCCCCGCACAGCCGGAGAGGACCAGGCCGACGGCCCCTGCGACGGCGAAAGCGGTCAGCGCCTTGCGCGTGTTCTTCATGTTGAGCTCCTTTGCCCGAACCTTCGTGAACGTGCCACTATCTGCTGGTTTCCCCATGCTTTTCGTGACTGGGGCCGAGCATAACCGCAGACTCTGACGCTCCACAAGCACTCCTTGCAGTTTTCTGCCGCTTCATGCACCTTTTCGCGCGAGGGGGTGCATAGGATGGGCACATGGACACCGACAAGTCCCGCACGCGGCGGCACCCCGCCGGGCGCAAGGCCGAACTGCTCGCTTACGTCACGTCGCACGGTCACGTGACTGTCGGCGAGCTCGCCGCGGAGTTCGAGGTCTCGATCGACACGATCCGCCGCGACCTCGACCAGCTCGACGCCGACAACAAACTCGTGCGAACGCACGGCGGCGCGGTGAGCGCCGACCAGGGCGCGCCGCCCGACGAGGGCCTCAGCGTGCGCATGCGCGTGCGGGCCCCCGAGAAAGAGACGATCGGGCGTCTCGCAGCCGAGCAGGTGGCCGATGGATCCGTCGTGATCATCAACTCGGGCACGACGACGCTCGCCCTCGGGCGGAACCTCGGCGACAAGCGCGACCTGACGATCGCGACGAACAGCCTCGTGCTGCCGTCGGAGCTCTCGTCAGCCGCGCTCCGCGAGCTGCTCGTCTTCGGCGGATCCGTCCGCACGATCACGCAGGCGACGACGGGCCCCGTGAGCTTCCGCGCGATGCTCGGCGGCCCCGACCTCGACGTCGCCGCCGACGTCGCGTTCATCGGCGTCGGCGCCGTCGACGACGCGGGCTACACGTCGAGCAACCTCGCCGACGCGGCCATGATGTCGGAGATGATGACCCACGCGAGGCGCACGATCATCCTCGCCGACTCATCGAAGTTCGATCAGCGCCTCTTCGCCCGCATCGCCCCGCTGGCGACCGCCGACGCCCTCATCACCGGCCGCCGCCCGACGGGAGCGCTCGCCGACGCGCTGGCGGAGGCCGGGGTGGAGGTCATCGCGCCGGAGTGACGACGGTGACCCGCCGGATCCCAGAACCACGCTTCTCCGCGCGAGCGGCCGCCCTCACACGGGGATCCGCCTCCGCACGGCCGTTCCTGCCCCAAAGCCCCGCGCGAGAGTCGATCTCCGCGTGAAGGGTGCGCCGGCGCGGCCTTCACGCGACGAGGGATCCGCGCCGCCCGCGCTCACCGCTCGACGGCGACCACCGTGTCGAATGCGCCCATCCGGCGCAGGCCGCGATGCGACTCGATGCCGGTGTAGCTGAGGCTCGCGTCCTCGTAGCGGCGGAATCCCAGCACCGCCTGGTTCATGTGCGCCGCGTTGAAGACGCCGAGTGACACGAGCAGGTCGAAGTCGGCGACCGTGAGGCCCGTGACGGCGCGGAACAGCTCCGGCTCGAGCTTCGTGATGACGTCCTTCAGCGTGTTCTCGCGGTAGTCCGTGAGGTACATGAATGCGGGGATCCGGGTCGCGAACTTGATCAGCTTCTCCTGGATCTGCTTCCGCTTCGACTTGTACTCCTTCTCCTCCGCGGTGAGCTCCTTCTTCTCCTTCGGCGAGACGTCGTCGCCCTTCCGGCGCTTCGTGTCGCTGACCGCCTCGCTCTTGTTCACGACCGTCTCGAACACATCGGGTCCGAGCGCTCGGAATCCCTCGATGTTCATGACGGCGTCCATCGCGGCCTGGTTCCCCATGATCCGCTTGAGCGTGATGTTGTCGACGTTGACGAGCACCGCCGACTCCCACTTGCGGGCGAGCAGAGTCGCCGAGGTTCCGGCCATCGCGATGTCGAGGATCCCGCCGGCGTCGACCTGCGTCATGTGCGATCCGTCGTAGGCGAGGACGGGCAGGAAGTTGACGAGCTCCGCGACCGCCTGTTCGGGGTTCGTCGCCTCGGGCTGCAGCCCCTGACCGTATTCGCTGATCTGGCGCAGTGCGCGCGTGGGCGCGAAGTCGAAGACGAAGCACACCTTCTTGACGACCTCGATCTCGTTCGGATCATCGCCGTTCGGGTTCCGCACGGCCCACGGCGACTGCACGCGGAAGGCCGCCTGGAAGTACGTCTCGGGCGCCGTGAGGTTGCGGAGCATGAGGATCGACGACCACTGCTTGACCGTGACCCCCGTGGTGAGCTTTCCGACCGTGAGGGTGATCGACTTCGTGTCGAACCCGCTCTTGATCGCCTTCCGCACGGGAGGAAGCGCGTCGAGTCCGACGCCCACGCCCGGCGCCGACACGTTGACGACCCGGTAGTCGTGCCAGAACGCGTTCTGACGCTCGGCCAGGAGGTTCTCCATGGCCGCGCAGGACGACGTCCGCGGGAGCATCCAGATCGAGTGCTGCAGGTACGGCAGCAGTCGCGTGTCGGAGTAGGGCAGCGGCGGCTTCTCGCCTGACTTCATCGAGTCGATCTGGGTCATCAGATGCGAGCCGCGGATGATGTCGAGCCATTTCTGGACCTCGTCCTTGTGGACGAACTCGGCCTCGACGCCGACGCCCGTCGCCTCGAAGAACGCGTTGAGATCGAATTCGTCGTGCTCGCCGCCGCTCGCCACCGCGAGGAGCTCGTCGGGCATCTGGTAGGTGAGCAGCCGCATCTCGGGCAGCGCCTCGTACGGATTCGGATCGCCCGGACGCTCTGCGGCCCAGCGCTGCTTCGCGCGCTGCTCGTCGGTGTAGGTCCAGTTGAAGATCTGCTCTTCGATGAACCGCCCCTCCTTGAGCACCTTGAAGGGGGTGCCCGAGAGATACAGGTACGCGTTCGCCTGCACCGGCACGAATTCGTCGGGCTCTTCGCTCAGCTCCTCCGCGTGCAGGGCGAAGTCGTCCTGATCCCGATCGGCCTTCGCCTCGGCCTTCGCGGCGGCGGCCTCTTCACCCTCGAAGAGCTCCTTCGCGGAATCGCGCCATGCGCCGTAGTGGTATTCGTCGAAGACGACGAGATCCCACGGCAGCTCGCTGAGCCAGGCGTGCTTCTCCTTGAAGTTCCCCGACCTGTCGCGCCCGAGCAGATCCTGGAACGACCCGAAGAAGACGAGCGGACGATCGGGGTCGGCGGGGGTCGGATCTCCCCGGCTCTGACGCGAGAGGTACTGCCAGCCGTCGAAGTCGGCATGGGTGAGGAGGTCGGTCTCCCACGCGTCTTCGACCGCGGGCTTGAACGTGATGACGAGAACGCGCCGCGCGTTCATCTTCTTCGCGAGCTGATAGGTCGCGAACGTCTTCCCGAAGCGCATCTTCGCGTTCCAGAGGAACTCGGGAACGTCGTCGACGTCTTGGAAGGAGCGGAAATAGGCGTAGGCCTTCTCGACGGCCTCGCGCTGCTCGTCGCGCATGCCGAAGGTGTTGTGGTGGGTTCCCGTGACCTCGGCGCCCAGCCGCAGCTCCGCGATCGCCGTGCGCACGTCTTCGACCGTGCAGCGCATCCACTCGAGCTGCGTGTTCTCGAAGCCCTTCTTCCGAAGCCGGGCCCGCACATCGTGATCGGTGAAGACCGTGCCGTCCTCGCGGTCGGCCGGCTCGTCCAGGACGATCGCGAAGTTCTCGATCGCAGCGGTCTTGAGCTGCTGCGCGACGCGCGTCTTGACGTCCTGCGTCGTCTGGCCGACCTTGAGGAGCGCGGCGTGCGCCTCATCGTGGATCGAGTAGGCGTAGATCCGGAGGCGAGCCTCGTGCTTCTCGGGGAGGAGTTCGGATTGAGACTTACTCTGCACCGTCGTCGAGCCCGTCAACTCGCGTCGTCCCTGATTCAAGCGGCCGAATCACAGCCTCGACGAATGCGATCTCGTCGGCATCGAGGCCGTACTTCTCATACAGTTCGGCGTCTGTCCACTGTCGGTCCCACGTCTGCATCGGGACCCAGGCATAGACCTTCGGAGCTGCGTCTTGCGTGATCTTTCGAAGCATGACCAGAAAGCGGAAGAATTTCGTGAGGTAATACGACTCGAAGCTCGCCGCCTCACTCTCTGAAGCGAACGCGCCCGCGATCCGATACGTACGCGTCGCAACCTCACCCGGCCCTGCGATGATCGGTCTCCCCAGCACCCGATCCGGGACCTGCTGACTTCCATATCCGGCGGCCTTGGGAGCAAGCACTTTCCACGCACCAGCGAGTTCCTGGCCCCTCAAGATCTGATCTGGAAGGACATACCGAATAGCTCGCTTATGCCCCATTCCTCCCACATTCACGTGAATCGCTAGATCACCGTCGGCTCGGACATCGTGGAAGTCCGCGAAATTCGTATCGAACCCGAAATCTCCGCCAAACAGGGTCCTCACACTTTCTTCATCGTGCGCAAGCACCTTCTTGAGGATCCGTGCAGATTCCACATCACGCACGAAGACGTCGTACTCGTCGAGGTCTCGGTCAAGTGGCCCACTCACATGGGCGCCGCGGATGGTGGTCACGGCGGTGCGCCCCTCCCAAGCATCGTCACGCAGGAAGTAACACACCCCGCCCTTGATCTTGATCCCCGGGCCGAACACGTCCGCGGCGTCCGGATAGTCAACGAGATCGCGGATGCTTCGGTCTACGAACATCTCAGCCCGGAACCCGTCGAGCCCCTTTCCGCCCGCCATCCATCGCGACGGGATCACCATGCTCAGGAACCTCGGCTCGAGCTTCTTCGCCTGCTGAATGAACAGATGGTAGATGGGACTTGCACTCATGCCCGTCCCTCCATCATCCAATTGGTACGGAGGGTTTCCGATAATGACATCGAACTTCACTTCATCTCCAAACAGGCGAGCAATTCTCTTTCTAATGTCCGACGCATGAATGAAGGCATACGCATGAGTCTCAAGTTCGACGCCGCGTTCATATGCCGAACGCGTGGCCCGGCAGTACCCGCACCGCTCCCCGGCCCAGGTGTGCTCGGTCCGCTCGAACCACACGTTCCCCCAGTCGCGGTCGAAGGACTTCGCGATGGAGTGCCGCCCGGTCGCATCCTTCGAGCAGTAGACGCTCCGCCGCGCGAGCAGTGAGGTGAGCTGCGTGATCCCGATCCCGTAGACCTGGCGGGTGAGGATGTGGTCGACCCGTTCCTGCAGATCCGGGATCCGACCCGCGAGCCCTTCCGTGAGGCGCCGCGTGATCTCGCGGAGGAACACGCCCGACTTCGTGAACGGGTCGAGGAAGGTGACGTTCGGGTCGGCCCAGATGGACGCTCCGCCGTTCGACTCCGCCCAGGCGTGCTCGAGGGTGTCGAGCATCCGGTTGGCGAACTCAGGAGGGGTGAACACCTCGTCGTTCGACAGGTTCGCGATGCACGTCAGGACGTCCGGGTTGTGGCCGCGGAAGTCGAGGGCGGCCGGCGCGCTCACGCGGCGAGCTCCTTCACCGTCATCTGGGGGTACGACTTGACCGGCGTGAAGAGGTCGTCGTCCTCGAAGGCGGCGAAGAGGGAGTCGGCCGCCTGGTACTGCGCGCGCTGCGTGAGGTTCTCGAAGGTGAAGTCGCTGCGCTGGAACTTCCCGCGGCCCAGGTATCCCCACTCGGCGAACACGATGGGTCCGCCCGCGGCGTCGGTCATCGCGAGCGCGTCGCCCTGGACGATGTTGACCGCGAGCACCGCGCGCGCCGCCCGAACCAGCTCACTTGTCGGAGCGAGTTTCAGCACCCGGGTGAAAGTACCCTCGAGGTTCTCGCGGCATTCCTCGACGTTGTCCGCGAGCAGTTCGATGCCGTAGATGCACATGAGCCCCAGCAGCGCCTGGTGCCGAAGCTCGAACTCGCTTCTCGCATACCGCGCCTTCGCGACGGCGAGCTTGCGCTCGAGCACCGGAACGAGGAAGTTGCCAGATCCGCAGGCGGGCTCGAGGAAGCGCGAATCGATGCGCTCCGTCTCGTCCTTGACGAGGTCGAGCATGTCGTCCACGAGCCAGCGCGGCGTGAACACCTCGCCGTGATCGGCAACCCGCTGACGCGACTTCACAAGCCGCTCGTCGCTCACGATCGTGCACTCGCGCTACACATACCGCCGAGTGTACTTGTACCCGGTATCTCACGCTCTGGTGCATCAACCCGGGTTCGGCGACGCTGTCGTGATGCCCCGCGTCCCGTCTGCTGCCGCTCAGCACATCGGCGAGCTGATCCGGGGCCAGCGGACGCGCATGGGCCTCACGCAGGACGAGCTCGCGGTTCGGGCGGGCATCGATTCGGCGAACGTCCGCACCTACGAGAACGGACGCGCGCTCATGAACCTCTTCACGCTCGTGCGGGTCGCCGACGCGCTCGCGCTCGAGCCCGGCGAGCTCCTCGACGGCATCACGCCGAGCATGTTCCCATCAAACGCGGCGGACGGCCGTCGCCGGGCCTCGAAGGCGTAGCCGCCCCGCCCTACGCCCGGAACAGCCCCCGCAGCGCCTCGCGCAGGGCGGGATCGTGCACGTGCACGTACGTGCCGAGCATGCCGCGGGTCATGAGGACGACATAGATGTTGACGATCAGCGCGAGGAGGTCGTCGTCGCTGTTGGCGATGCCGAGGCGCGGGTTGTCCTCCTTGCCCTTGGCATCGAAGTAGCTGTCGCGGTCGACGCGGATCCGCCCGGCTTCGGCGTCCCACCGCAGCTCGGGGGCCGATGATCACGCCCGCGTAGTTGAGGTCGTAGCCCTGCAGCGTGTGGATCGACCCGACCTCGTCGGCCGAGCCCGGCGAGCTGATCCAGTCGACGGTCTTCGAGTTCCAGCGCATCCGGAGATCGCCGGCCACGACGTCCCACGCCGACGGATCCGTGCGCGAGCTCCAGCGATACCCATACCCCGCGGCCATCCGCGCGAGCCCGCCCTCGTTCTCGCGCGCGCTGATCGCCTCGCGCATCTCGACGGGGTCGTCGAAGAAACGCATGTCGTACGCGCCGAGGTCGATCGGCGCGGGCCGCTCGCCCGACAGGATCGCGCGGATCCAACCCACGTAGTCGCTCGTCGACTTCACCCGCATCTGCGTCATGAGCCGGTGGAAGCGGTGCTCGCGCTGCGCCTGCTCGACGAGATCGCGCTGCTCGGCCTTGCCGAGGTCGGCCGGCCGCACGCTCTGCCCGCTGTCGATCATCAGGATCCGGTGGCGGCTCTTCGCCCGCACCCAGTCGAGCTGGGTCCAGTGGTCGGCATCGGATCCGAACAGCTTCTCGTTGATCAGCCGGAAGTCGCGGTTGAGCATGCCCGACGCCTGATTGGCCCTGCGGTTGAGGCGGTGCGTCTCGTCGACGAACAGGACGTCGAACTCCTCATCGCTCTTCCCGAGCGCGAAGGGGCTCATGACCATCGCCTTCGACAGCCCCGGCGTGCGGGCGAACACCTCGGCCACCGACTTCCGGAGCGACTGCTGCGGGATCACGAGCCCGATCCGCAGGCCGCGCGCGTGGCGGCGGAAGTCGGGCAGGAAGAAGTCGGAGAACGCCGAATCGGTCTCGAAGGCGTCGGAATCGCCCGCCGCGCCGATGTCGGTCAGGAGCTTGATCATGTAGATCGCGACGATCGTCTTGCCCGTGCCGGCGGCACCCTGGACGATCGAGGTGCTCTCGGAGGTGCCGCGCAGATCCTCGAACATCGCGTCGAGGATCGACTCGACGGCCCCGCTCTGCTCGTCGGTCAGCGCCTTGAACGGCGACAGCTTGAAGAGGTCGCTGTTCTCGATCTCGTGCCGCGACTTCTCGAACAGGCCCTGCGCCCGCAGCTCGTCGAAGATCTCGGCGAAGGTCTTCTCGTAGACGTGCTTGTCGTAGTACTCGGCGTCGATCACGCCGTCGTTGCGGTTGGTGACCTGGAGCGACCCGTCGCCGCTCAGGTAGCGGATCAGCTGCGACTCGAGGTCGAGGCAGGCCGACTTGTTGAACGTGCCGTCAAGCACGATGCGTACCTGCTTCATCGTGCGGTTGCGCGAGTCGGGCGCGGCATGCTGCTTGAGCCGGCTCGCGGCGTTGAGCGTCTCGCCGACGTACACGGATCGCGCGTCGTTCAGCAGGTAGACGACGGGCCAGTTCGTGTACCGATCACCCGCAGCCTTCAGATCCCGGATCGTCGCGGGCGTGAACGCCCGGCGCTCGATCTCAAAGCTCGTCATACTTCGCGCTCCGGCCGCGCGCCCGGTCGACGGGGTACTTCTCGCGCGTGCGCCGCAGCTTGTCGCGCACGATCTCGACCGGATCCGCCCCCATAACGTCGGCGAGCATGAGGCAGTAGGTGAAGACGTCGGCGAGCTCGTCGAGGACGTCCTGCCGCTTCTCATCCCCCGGCGCGCCCCACTGGAACTCCTCGAGGAGCTCGGCGGCCTCGATCGACACCGACTTCGCGAGGTTCTCGGGCGAGTGGAACCGCGCCCAGTCGCGCTCCGCCACGAACGCGCGCAGTTCGGATCGCAGCTCGTCGAGGGTCACGCCCGACAGCATATCGACGGCGCCGCCCGGATCCCCGCGCAAGGCGCCGCCCCGGCGCGGGGATCCGCCGTCCCGCGGCCGCCTGCAGCCGAAACGGCCGCGCGGGGGCGGATCTCCGCGGGAGGGCGCGCGCCCGCGCGGGGCGGCGAGGCGGGCGCGGGATCCTCCGGCGAGGCCCGGGCAGACAGTTGAGGTTAGGCTTGCCTAATCAGCACCACGTCCAACGGAACACCAGGCATGACACCACCCCTCCGATCCGGCCGCGAGGCCCGGGACGCCGGACCGGCTCCGCGCGCCGCCCGCGCGCACGGCAAGGCGGTCCTGTTCGGCGAGCACGCCGTCGTCTACGGGGCGCCGGCCGTCGCCGTCCCGCTTCCCGCGCTCGCCGCGACCGCGTCGGCGACGCTGCGCGCCTCGGGCCCCCCGTCGCGCATCGAGAGCGCGCTCTACGCGGGGCCCGCCGAGGGCGCCCCCGCGCCGCTCTCCCCCGTCGTGGAGGCGATCCGCGCGGCCCTCGACCTCGTCGGCGCGCCCGCGGCGCACGTCTCGATCCGCAGCGACGTGCCCGTCGGGAGGGGCCTCGGATCCTCCGCCGCCGTCGCCGCCGCCGTCGTGCAGGCCGTCGCCGGTGCCGTGGGCCGCGCCCTCGACCCCGAGGAGCGCCACGGCCTGATCCAGGTCGCCGAGCGCGCGGCCCACGGGACGCCGAGCGGCCTCGACGCCCGGGCGGTCGTCGCCGCGGGGCCGATCCGCTTCCACGCGGGCCTCGCCGCCCCGCTCGCGCTCGGCGCACCCCTCACGCTCGTGATCGCCGACAGCGGGGCCCCCGGATCCACGGCCGAGGCCGTCGCAGGCGTCCGCGCGATGCGCGACGCCAGGCCGCACACGGCGGGGACCCTCATCGACCGCCTCGGATCCCTCGCCAAAGGCTCGACGGAGGACCTCGCGTCCGGCGACCTCGACGCGCTCGGCGCGCGGATGACCGACGCGCACGGGCTCCTGCGCCTGCTCGACGTCAGCACCGACGCCCTCGACGCCCTCGTCGGCGCGGCCGCCCGCGCGGGCGCGCTCGGCGCCAAGCTCACGGGGGGCGGGCTGGGCGGGTGCGTCGTCGCGCTGGCCGCATCTCCCGCCGAGGCGGAGGAGATCGCGGGATCCCTCGCCGCAGCGGGAGCGCGGCAGGTCTGGACCATGACGCAGCAGGCGACGACGAGCATCCCGGAGGCCACCCGATGACGACAGCGACCGCGCAGGCGCACCCCAACATCGCCCTCGTGAAGTACTGGGGCAAGCGCGACGAGGATCTCGTGCTCCCCCTCGCGGGCAGCCTGTCGATGACCCTCGACGCGCTGCCGACCACGACGAGCGTGACGCTCGACCCGTCGGCCCGGGAGGACGCGTTCGAGCTGAACGGCGAGCCGGCCTCGGGCGAGCGGCTGCGTCGCGTCGCGCGCTTCCTCGACCTCGCGCGCGAGCGGGCGGGCGGCGAGCCGCCCCGCGCGATCGTGCGCTCACGCAACGAGGCGCCGACGGGCGCGGGGCTCGCGTCGTCGGCCTCGGGCTTCGCCGCCCTCGCCCTCGCGGCCTCCGCCGCCTACGGCCTCCCGCGCGACGCCCGCTCCCTGAGCCGCCTCGCGCGACGGGGATCCGGATCCGCCGCCCGATCGGTCGTCGGCGGCTTCGCCGTGTGGCACGCAGGCGACGACGAGACCTCGTACGCCGAGGCGATCGACGGGCCCGACCTGCGCATGGTGATCGTCACGGTCGACGGCTCGGGGAAGGCGGTGTCGAGCCGCGAGGCGATGCGCCGCACGGCCCTGACCTCGCCGTTCCACGACGCCTGGGCTCTGTCGGCGGCGCAGAGCCTCGACGCCATGATCGCGGCGTTCCGCGACGCCGACGTCACGCGGATCGGGCGCATCGCCGAGTCGAACGCCCTGCGGATGCACGCCGTCATCCAGTCGGCGGATCCGCCCATCCGCTACCTCGGCCCGGCGAGCGTCGCGGTCTTCGACGCCGTGCGCCGGCTGCGGGGCGAGGGCCTCGACGCCTACGCGACGGCCGACGCGGGCCCCAACGTCGTGGCGATCTGCCGGCCCGAGGACGCCGCGGACCTCGCGCGCGCCCTCGCGCCGCTGGGCGGCGTCCGGGTGGCGGCGCCCGGCCCCGGCGCGACGCTGACGGCGGGGGCGGCGGCATGATCGAGACGCGCGCCCCGGGGAAGCTCTACATCGCCGGCGAGTACGCCGTCGTCGAGCCGGGCGAGCCCGCCGCGCTCGTGGCGGTCGACCGGTACCTCACGGTGCGGCTGACGGCCAGCGAGGGCGCGGGGCGCGTCCACTCACGCGAGTACGGCCGCCTGCCGCTCGTGTGGACGCGCGAGCCGGGCGGCGCGAGGATCGTCCTCGATCACCACCCCTACGACTACGTCATGGCGGCGATCGCGACCGTCGACCGGCTGCGCCTCGAGCTGGGCCTCGCCCCGCGCTACTTCGACCTGCGGATCGAGAGCGAGCTCGACGACGCCGACGGGCGCAAGTTCGGGCTCGGATCCTCGGCCGCCGTCACAGTCGCGACGATCGCGGCCCTCGACGAGTTCTACCGGCTCGGCCTGAGCCGCGCCGAGCGGTTCAAGCTCGCTCTCCTCGCGACGGTGCAGGTGGCCCCGACGGCGTCGGGCGGCGACCTCGCGGCGAGCACATTCGGCGGGTGGGTCCGCTACACGGCGCCCGACCGCGACGCGCTGCGCGCGCACGGCGACGAGCACGGCGTCGCGCGGACCCTGACCTCCCCCGAGGCGTGGGAGGGGTGCAGCGTCACCCGCCTCCCCCCGCCCGACGCCCTGCGGCTCGTCGTCGGGTGGACGGGGTCGCCCGCGTCGACCGAGGACCTCGTCGACCGGGTCCGCCCGCACGGGCAGGACGCGGGGCGCCGCTACGGCACCTTCGTCGAGGACAGCCGAGTGTGCGTCGACGCCCTCGTCGACGCACTGCGGGAGAACGACGCCCCCGGCGCGCTCCGCGTGATCCGCCGCGCGCGCCGCCTCCTGCAGACCCTCGGCGAGACGCGCGGCATCTCGATCGAGACCGAGAAGCTCGCGACGCTGTGCGACATCGCCGAGAACGCCGGCGCGGCCGCCAAGCCGTCCGGCGCCGGCGGGGGCGACTGCGGCATCGTGCTCGCCCCCCGCGACCTGCCCGAGAGCGCGATCCTGCGCGCGTGGGAGGCGCACGACATCCGGCGCCTGAGCCTCGCGGTGCACCCGGCGGAGGGACAGGTCGATGGGATCTGACGGCACGGGGATCCCGCCTGCGGCGGCCCGCAAGGACGACCACCTGCGCCTCGCCGCCCAGCAGGCGCCCTCCCCCCGCAACGACTTCGACGACGTCGAGTTCGTCCACCACGCGCTCGCGGGCATCGACCGCGGCGACGTGCGGCTCGGCGTGCGGGTCGACGGGTGGGAGTGGCCCGCCCCGCTCTTCGTCAACGGCATGACGGGCGGGAGCCCCGCGGCCGAGCGCGTCAACCGCGCGCTCGCGATCGCGGCCCGCGAGACGGGCGTGCCGATGGGGTCCGGATCCGCGTCGATCGCCCTCGACGACCCCGCCGCCGCGCGGAGCTTCCGGGTGATCCGCGACGAGAACCCCGGCGGCTTCGTCCTCGCGAACATCGGGGCGGGCCGCTCCCCCGACGACGCCCGCCGCGCCGTCGACCTGCTGGAGGCCGACGGCCTGCAGCTGCACCTGAACGCGGTCCAGGAGACCGTCATGCCCGAGGGATCACGCGACTTCTCGTCGTGGGCGCGGGGTGTCGAGGTCGTCATCGCGGCCTCCCCCGTCCCCGTCGTGGTCAAGGAGGTGGGCTTCGGCCTGAGCCGCCGCACCCTCGTGGCACTGCGCGACATGGGGGCCCGCATCGCCGACGTCGGCGGATCCGGCGGGACGGACTTCGCCCGCATCGAGGGATCCCGCCGCGGCGCGGGCCGCGAGGAGCTCGCGGGCTACGGCCAGTCGGCCGCCGCGTGCCTGCTCGACGCGCCCGCCTTCCCGGCGCTCCTCGCGTCGGGCGGCGTGCGCGGGCCCATCGACGTCGTGCGCTCCCTCGCGCTGGGGGCGCGCGCCGCGGGCGTCGCCGGCCCGTTCCTGCGCGCCGCGCTCGACGGGGGCGAGGATGCGCTCGTGCCGATGATCGGCGGCTGGATCGAGAGGATCGCCGAGCTGCTCGCCCTCCTCGGCGCCCCGTCGCCCGAGCGCCTCGCCGCGACCGACCTGCTCGTGCGCGGCCGCGTGCGCGAGTTCTGCGAGCTGAGGGGAATCGACGCGGGCGCCCTCACCCGACGAAGCGACGAGACAGACGGAGAGCGCAGTTGAGCACGACGACCGAGCACGGTCACCCCGGCACCCTGATCCCGACGAGCTGGGTGGGCCCGATCCGCGTCGGCGGCGACGCCTTCTCCCCCGTGGGATCCCCCGCGCCGGCCGACCCCACCGAGGTGTCGGTCCCCCTCGCGACCTACGAGACGCCGCTGTGGCCGTCGGTCGGGCGCGGGGCGCGCGTCTCGCGCCTCGTCCCGGGCGGGATCCGCGTGAGCATCGCCGACGAGCGGATGACCCGGTCGGTGCTCCTCGTCGCGCCGGACGCCGAGTCGGCGCACCGCGCGGCCCGCGTCATCCACGCCCGCCTCGGCGAGCTGCGGGAGGCGATCGCGGCGCAGAGCCGCTTCGCCCGCCTCATCGACGCGCACGACGAGGTCGTCGGCAACCTCCTGTTCCTGCGCCTCGCCCTCGCGACGGGCGACGCGAGCGGGCACAACATGGTCACGCAGGCGGCCGACGCCGTGCTCGAGCGCGTCCTGTCGTGGGGCCTCGACGTCGAGTACGGAACCGTGTCGGGCAACTACTGCTCCGACAAGAAGGCCACCGCCGTGAACGGCGTGCTCGGCCGCGGCCGCCGCGCGACGGCCGACATCCTCATCCCGCACGAGGTCGTCTCGGCGCAGCTGCGCACGGACGCGCAGCGGGTCGCCGACCTCGTCGTGCGCAAGAACCTCGTCGGCAGCACGATCGCGGGCGCGATCCGCTCGGCGAACGCGCACTACGCCAACATGCTCCTCGCGATCTACCTCGCGACGGGGCAGGACGCGGCGAACATCGTCGAGGGATCCCAGGGCATCACGTACGCCGAGGCCCGGCCGGACGGCCTCTACTTCTCGTGCACCCTCCCCCACCTCGTCGTCGGCACGGTCGGCAACGGCAAGCACCTGCCGCACGTCGACGAGGCGCTTGAGCGCATGGGGTGCCGCACGGGCGCCGAGCCGGGGGCCGACGCCCGCCGGCTCGCGGGCCTCACCGCCGCGACGGTGCTGTGCGGCGAGCTCTCGCTGCTCGCGGCCCAGACCAACCCCGGCGAGCTCATGAGCTCGCACCACCTGCTCGAGCGCGGCGGGGTCGCCGCGACGGGCGAAGAAGGAGGTCGCGCGTGAGCGCCATCGGCATCCACGACATCCATGCGGCGACCGCCCATCACGTCCTCGACCTCGACCTCCTCGCGGCGCACCGCGACGTCGACCCCGCCAAGTACCGGCTGGGGCTGGGTCAGGACCGCATGAGCGTGCCCGCCCCGGACGAGGACGCGGTCACGATGGGCGCGTCCGCCGCCGCCGCCCTCCTGCGCCGCACGGGGACCGACGGGATCCGCGCCCTGCTGTTCGCGACGGAGTCGGGCGTCGACCAGTCGAAGGCGGCCGGCGTCTACGCGCACCGGCTGCTGGGGCTGCCTCCCCAGGTCCGCACGGCCGAGCTCAAGCAGGCCTGTTACGGCGGCACGGCGGCGCTGCAGACCGCGATCGGGCTCGTCGCCCGGAACCCCGACGACCGGGTGCTCGTGATCGCGTCCGACGTCGCCCGCTATGCCCTCGACTCGCCGGGAGAGCCGACGCAGGGGGCGGGGGCCGTCGCGATGCTCGTGTCGGCCGATCCCGCGCTCGTCGAGATCGAGCCGGTCTCGGGCCTCAGCACCGCAGACGTCGACGACTTCTGGCGCCCCAACGACCGCGACGTCCCCGTCGTCGACGGCCGCCTCTCGGTCGACGCCTACCTCGACGCCCTCACGAGCGCGTGGGACGACTTCCGCGCCCGCGGCGGGGCCGACGTGTCGCGGATCGACCGCTTCGTGCACCACCAGCCGTACACGAAGATGGCGCGCAAGGCGCACGCGCGGCTCGCCGAGCACACCGGCGCGGGGATCGGCGCCGACCTCATCGAGGACGGGCTCGCCGACAACAGGCAGATCGGGAACTCGTACACGGCGTCGCTCTACCTGGGCCTCTGCTCGCTGCTGCGCCGCGACGACTCGCTCGCCGGGAAGCGGATCGGCCTGTTCAGCTACGGATCCGGCAGCGTCAGCGAGTTCTTCACGGGCGTCGTGCGCCCGGGATACGCCGACGCGATGCGGGCGGCCGGCGGGATGGACCTCGACGCGAGGGCGCCCCTCGACCTCGACGCCTATCGCGCGCTCCACGCGTCGTCGGGCGCGCGCTCCGACGACGCGGAGACGCCCCGTGTCACGACGGCGCCGTTCCGCTTCGCGGGGGTGCGCGGGCGGGCGCGCGTGTACGAGGCGACGGCGTGAGCGCCGCGCACCCCGAGGTCGTCGTCGTCGCGGCCTCCCGCACGCCCCAGGGCCGCATCGGCGGCGCCCTCGCATCCCTCTCCGCCGTCGACCTCGGCGCCGCCGCGATCCGCGGCGCCCTCGCGCAGGGCGGCGTGTCCGCCTCCGCCGTCGACGCCGTGCTCGCGGGCAACGTGCTGCAGGCCGGATCGGGGCAGAACCCGGCGCGGCAGGCGGCGATCGCCGCGGGCATCGGCTGGTCGGCGCCCGCCGCCACGGTCAACGCCGTGTGCCTCTCGGGAACCGCCGCGATCATCGACGCCGCCCGGAGGATCCGGCTCGGCGAGGCCGAGGTCGTCGTCGCCGCGGGCATGGAGTCGATGTCGCGGGCTCCCCACCTGCTGCCCGGATCCCGCGCCGGCTGGCGATACGGCGACGCCGTGGCCGTCGACCACGCGGCCCACGACGGCCTGACCGACGCCTTCGGGCACGAGAGCATGGGCGCGCTCGTCGAGCGCGACAACGCCGCTCTGGGCATCACACGCGAGGAGCAGGACGCCATCGCGCTGCGCTCGCACCGCCTCGCCGCGCGCGCGGCCGAGGACGGGGTCTTCGACGCCGAGATCACGCCCGTCGACGCGCCCCGGCACGGCACCGTCACGGGCGACGAGGGGATCCGCCCCGACGCCTCCGCCAAGCGGCTCGCAGGCCTGCGCCCCGCTTTCGCGACGGGCGGGTCGATCACCGCGGGCAACGCCTCGCAGCTCTCGGACGGCGCCGCGGCCGTCGTCCTGACGACGCGCGACCGCGCCGAGTCCGAGGGCTGGACCGTGCTCGCGGCGCTCGGTGCGCACGCGCAGATCGCCGGGCCCGACACCGCCCTGCACGACAGGCCCGCCCGGGCCGTCGAGGCCGCCTGCGTGCGGGAGGGCATCACGCCGGGCGACCTCGACCTGCTCGAGATCAACGAGGCCTTCGCCGCCGTCGTCGCCCGTTCGCAGGCCCTTCTGGGAGTCGATCCCGACGACGTCAACGTGCACGGGGGCGGGATCGCGCTGGGCCACCCCATCGGAGCGAGCGGCGTGCGCCTCGTCGTGCACCTCGCGCACGAGCTCGCCCGCCGCGGCGGCGGCATCGGGGCGGCGGCGCTCTGCGGCGGGGGAGGGCAGGGCGACGCCGTCCTGCTCCGACGCTGACGGCGCCTCGCTACCAGCTCGCGACGGGCAGCGAGGCGGTGAGGTCCTCCCACGCGCCGTGGGTGGCCTCGCCGACGATGCCGAACTGCGTCAGCAGGACGATCGCCCTGCCGTCCGGGTCGTAGAGCTCGAGCGCCGAGGTCAGCCCGTGCGGGCCGTGGGACCGCACGAGCAGGCACTCGTGCACGGCGTGCAGGTCGACGTCGAGCGTGCTCTGGCCCAGCACGACGGCGAGCCGGCCCTCGCCGGAGGACGTGACGAGGTGCACGCGCCCCGACGCGAGCTGCGCGGCCGCCTCGCCGAACACCGCCGCCCCGAGGGGCAGCTCGGTCGCGCACAGGTGCTCGAACAGCGCGGGGAGCACTCCCGCGTCGGCGGAGCGCACCGCGACCTCGGGACAGTCGGCGATCTGGTTCCACCGCAGCACGCCGCCGTCGGCGAGGATCGCATCGAGCTGCGCGAGCTGATCGCCCTCCTGCCATGCCGCGGGGGCCGGATCCACCAGTCCGGGGACGTCCGGGAACGGGTCGCCCGCCCCGTCCGGCATGCACACGGGATCCCCGCCGTCGGTGCGGGCGAGGCCGGCGAGGATCAGCCGGTCGGCGTCGGACATCCCGCGTACGCGGTGAGCGACGTGTCCGCCCCGAGTGCGCAGCTGCAGGACGCACTCGCCGTCGGGGCGCGCGAAGACGTAGGGCGAGAGCCGGTCGGGAGCGACGCGCAGGACGACGGCGTACGGGTCGACCGCGAGGGCCGTCCCCTGCGCCGAGGGTTCGGCGTACGGCCCGGACTGCGCGACGACCGCACCCGGTCCGCCCGTCACGGCCAGGGCCGTGTCGAGCATCGGCAGGAGCCGCAGCACGTCGCGCGCGGGCAGATCCACGATGCGCACGTCGCCGGCGCAGCCGCCGTGGCCGCACGCGTCACAGCCCGCCGACATCAGTACACGTCCCTGACGTAGCGCTTGTCCCGCTTCATCTCCGCGACGTATTCGGCCGCATCGTCGGCGCCGCGCCCGCGCTGCGACGCGATGACGTCGAGGAGGGCCCTGTCGACGTCCTTCGCCATGCGGGAGGCGTCGCCGCACACGTACACGCGGGCGCCCTCCTCGAGCCACGCGTAGAGCTCGCCCGCACGCTCGCGCATGCGGGTCTGCACGTAGACCTTCTCGGCCTGGTCGCGCGAGAACGCGAGGTCGAGCCGGGTCAGCACCCCGCGCTCGGAGAACGCGGTCAGCTCGTCCTCGTAGATGAAGTCCGTGCTCCGGTGCTGGTCGCCGAAGAACAGCCAGCTGCCGCCCGTGGCGCCGCTCTCCGCGCGCTCATGCAGGAAGCCGCGGAAGGGGGCGATCCCCGTCCCCGGCCCGATCATGACGACGGGCACGGACCCGTCATCGGGGACGCTGAACGACGCGTTCGGCTGCGGGTAGATCCCCACGGCGGCGCCCGACGCGAGCCGGTCGGCCAGGTGCGTCGAGCACACCCCGCCGCGCGCCCGCTCGGACCCCGGCCGCCCGTACCGCACCGACGCGATCGTCAGGTGGATCCGGTCGGGGCTCGCGAGCGGGCTCGACGAGATCGAGTACTGGCGCGCCTGGAGCGGACGGAGGAGGGATGAGAGCTCCTCGGGGTCGAAGCGCACGCCGGGGCTCGCCTCGAGCAGGTCGAGCACGTCGCGCCCCCACAGCCAGGAGTCCATCGCCTCGCGGTCGTCTCGGCGCACCATCTGCGCCGTTTCGCCCTCGGGGTCGCGCTCGGCGAGCGCCGCAATGAGGTCCTTCGACGGGGTCCGGATCTCCCAGTCGTGCGTCATCCGCTCGCCGAGCGACCGGCCGTCGGACTCATCGCCGTCGCGCAGCCCGAGCCGATCGAGCGTCGCCGCGACGAGGGCAGGGTCGTTCTCGGGCACGACCGCGAGCGCGTCGCCCGCCGCGTACGTGATGCCGCTGTCGCCCAGCTCGAACTCGAGGTGCCTGATCTCCTTGGAGCTCCCCGGCGCCGAGAGCACGCGGTTCTCGGCGAGGCGCGAGGCATAGGGCGTCCTGCGGTTCCACGGCGAGCGCGCCCGCTGCGGCGCGGGTGCCGAGTCGGGCACGGGTGCCGCGGCTCCGGCCGGCGCCTCGGCCGCGAGGATCGCGACGACCCCCTCTGTCCACACGGCGGCGGGTTCCTCGAAATCGACGTCGCAGTCGGCGCGGGGCGCGATCCGCGTCGCGCCGAGCTGCTCGAGGCGCAGGTCGATGAGCTTCCCGGCCTGGCAGAAGTCGTCGTACCCGCTGTCGCCCAGCGCGAGGACGGAGAACCGGGTGCCCTCGAGCCGCGGGGCGGTCTCGGCCGAGAGCTCGCCCCAGAACAGCTCCGCCCCGTCGGGCATCTCGCCCTCGCCGTACGTCGAGGTGATGACGAGCACGTGCGACATCGCCGCGAGGTCCCCGACTCCCACGGAGTCGAGCTCGGCGGTCACGGCGCCGAGGCCGCGCCCGCGGAGGGCCGCCGACAGCTGGCCCGCGAGCTCCTCGGAGTTGCCCGTCTGGGTCCCGTAGAGGACGTTGACCGTGAGGGTCGCCGCCGGCGCCTCGCCCCCGCTTCCCCGCCCGGCCGCGAGGCCGGCGAAGAAGCCGCTGAGCCACGCGCGCTGTTCGGACGTGAACGGCGCGTCGGCCAGGAAGGCCGTGCCCGGTGCGACGGGAGGCAGGGGAACCGATCCGGGGGACCCGGGCCCCGCCTGCATGAGGCCCATCACGCCGCCACCCCCGCAGCCGTCTCCTGCGCCGCTGCCCACGAGCGCGCGAGGTCGTCGAGCGAGGCCGTCGCGATCAGCTCGTCGAAGCGCGCGGCGTCGACCGCGGCCGCGTTCCGGCGGTCCTGCTGCAGGATCCACCCGTAGGTGCCAGGCGCGTCGATGCCGCGCACGTTGCGCAGCGCCAGCGAGCGCTTGTAGTCGTGCAGGCGCTTGGCCGCGATGAGCGCGGCGAGTTCGGCATCGTCGAAGCGCTCGAGCGCCTCGCGCAGGTAGCGCTGCACGCGCTGCATCACGAAGAAGTCCTCCGTGAGGACGAGCTTGCGGGCCGCGTCGAGGACCCGCGGATCGTCGGGCCCCATGGCGCCGGGAACCCGCTCGAGGGCGAGGTCGCGCGCGACGGCGAGCACCGTGTACGCCGTGAGGAGGGAGAACATCGCAGGGTCCTCTCCGAAGAGGGGTGCCTGCCCGCCGAGCACGGCGCGGCTGTCGCGCAGGTCGGTCTTGAACGCGCGCACGCGGTCGGTCGCGATGCCGGCGGCCAGCTCGTCGAGCAGGTCCCTCCGCCCCTTCGCCGCGAGGATCGCGTCGGCGTCCTGGTACAGGAGGAGGGCCTTCGGCATCCCGCAGAAGAAGCGGTGCCGCTCGGTGTCCCACTCGGCCAGCAGGCGCGCGGCGACCGGGGATCCCGTCTCGTCGCGGTGCCAGCCGAGCAGAAGCAGGACGGCATCCTCGTGGAAGGATCCGCGCCCCTCTTCCGTCACGGGGAACATGAGCAGCGAGTCGGCGCTCACGAGGCCGGACGGGTCGCCAGCGGCGAGCGCGCCGTCGCCATCGTACTGGTAGAGGAAGCCGCCGCTCATGCCGTTGCCGAGGCCCTTTCCGAAGCCTCCGAGGTTCAGCACGGCACCGTTCGTCATGTACTCGCAGCCGAACTCGCCGAGCCCCTCGACGACCGCCGTGGCTCCCGAGTTGCGCACCGCGAAGCGGTCGCCGGCCTCGCCCTGCACGAACGCCCTGCCTCCCGTCGCGCCGAAGAGCGCGAAGTTGCCGATCAGGACGTTCCCGCCGCGCTCGGACGGGGACCCGCCCTCGGGCGAGCGGACGACGACGCGCCCGCCCGACTGGCTCTTGCCGACGCCGTCGTTCGCGGTCCCCGTGTGGACGAGGGCGATCCCGTCGTTGCAGAACGCGCCGAAGGACTGGCCCGCCGACCCGCGGGTCTCGACCCGCACGGCATCGTCGCGCAGCCGGGCGCGGCCGCGGTCGTCCCGCACGACGGCGGGCAGCGACTCGGCTCCCGCGAGCTCGTGGTTGAGCATCCGCTCGACGTCGATCGCGAGGCGCCCGCCGACCGACTTGTCGCCGTTGCCGAGCGTCACGCCGTCGATCAGCACGCTCCGCTCCGCGCGCTCGACGAGCGACTCGCGCACGCGCTCGGCGAGGTCCTCGTCGATGCGGAAGTCGGCCTCGAGGAAGACGGGATCCGCGACGACCTTCTCGGGAACGCGCGCGAGCATGCGGCGCACGTCGAGCCGGCCGACGGCCGACGGGTGGTCGAGGAGCTGCAGGAGGTCGGCGCGGCCCCGCGCCTCGCGCAGCGAGCGCAACCCGAGCCCCGCGAGGATCTCGCGCACGTCGTGGGCGATGTTCAGGAGGTACTGCGCGAGCGCGCGCGGATCCCCGTCGAACACCTCGGGGTTCGTCGTGAGCCCCGCAGGGCACTTGACGTTGCAGTTCTTCGCCATGACGCAGCCCAGCATCATGAGCGCCGTCGTGCCGAACTCGAAGCTGTCGCCGCCCAGCAGCGCCGACACGACGACGTCGCGCCCCGTCTGGTGCGCGCCGGAGCAGCGCAGCGTCACCTTCCGGCGCAGGCCGTTGACGAGCAGCGCCTGGTGCACCTCGGCAACCCCGATCTCGGCCGAGCGGCCGGCGTACTTGAGGCTCGTCACGGCGGCTGCCCCCGTGCCTCCCGTGTTGCCCGCGACGTTGATGACGTCGGCGCCCGCCTTGGCGACGCCGACCGCGATCGTGCCGATGCCCTCCGACGAGACGAGCTTGACGATCACCCGCACGCGGGCGGCCTTGCAGTCGTGGATCAGCTGCGCGAGGTCCTCGATCGAGTACG
This sequence comes from Microbacterium indicum DSM 19969, assembly GCF_000422385.1. Classification (GTDB taxonomy): domain Bacteria; phylum Actinomycetota; class Actinomycetes; order Actinomycetales; family Microbacteriaceae; genus Microbacterium; species Microbacterium indicum. The sequence goes on along the minus strand of NZ_AULR01000003.1, from coordinate 5,474 downwards.
TGTCGTGGTGAGGCGGGGGCGAGACGAGCTCGATGCCCGGCGTGCCGCCGCGTGCCGCCGCGATGTCGACGGTCACCTTGGGCACGGGGAGCTGGCCGCCCTCGCCCGGCTTCGCGCCCTGGCCGATCTTGATCTCGATCTCCCGCAGCTGCGGGTCGGCGAGATACCCCGCCCAGATCCCGAAGCGGCCCGAGGCGAACTGCTTGATCCGCGAGCCGCGGATCGTTCCGTAGCGCGTGAAGTGCTCGCCGCCCTCGCCGCTGTTGCTCATGCCGCCGACCATGTTGGTCCCGTGCGCGACCGCCTCGTGCGCAGTCGCGACGAGGGCGCCGTGGCTCATCGCGCCGGAGGCGAGGGCGCGGGTGATCTCGTGGGCGGGCTGCACCTCGTCGAGCGGGATGCTCTCCGGCGCCTCCGTCAGGAGGTCGAGGAAGGCGAGGGCGTCTCCTGCGGCCGTCAGCTCGACGGCGTCCGCCCCGATCCGCAGCCCGGCCGCCTCGCCCGCGAAGCGCCGCACGAGGAACGCGGCCAGCTCGGCGTGGCGCCCGGGGAGCTCGTCGGGGGATCCCGTCGTGAGCGCCACGCGGAGGCGCTCCCCGGATCCGGATCCGCCCGCGCGCTCGACCCGCAGGCCGCGGACCGTGACGCCGACGTTGCCGTCGCCGCTGAAGCGCCCGAGCTCGCGCGCGAAGTCGTCGGCGGTGCGGAGCCCCGTGACATCGGCCGGGAGCGCCAGCACGTCGCGCAGCGCCGAGGGGCGGCGCGACCGCTCGGCCTCGGTCGTCGACACGAAGTCGCGGTAGCCCGGGGTGATCCGGAACGCGTCGATCCGCTCGGGCGGCAACGCCTCGTAGCCCGTCTCGGCGTATGCGTCGTCGCTCAGCCCGAAGGCGTCGCCGAGCTGGCCGAGCGTCAGGAGGCGCAGGGCGTCGCCGCCGCGCGCCGACGACGTCGCCGCGGCCTCCTCCGTCATCCCCGCGAAGCCGCGCACGGCCGTCGTCCCGAAGGAGTGTCCCGCCCCCTCGGACCGTTCCTTGAAGAGGCCGAGGAGCGGGATCTGGTTCTCGGCCTCGACGGACCTGGCGCGCTCGTGCCAGTCGGATGCTGTCTGGGCGATGCGCGAGAAGCCAACGCCGCCGACCGGCGCGTGCAGGTGCGGGAAGAAGCGGGCGAGCACGGGATCCCCCGTGTCGAGGTAGTTGGGCTCGAAGAACTCGCCCCCGATGAAGCTCTCGACCGTGCAGAGGCCGACGCGCCCCATCGTCTTCGCGAGCGACTTGAGGGCCGCCTTGCGGAACCGAGCGAAGGCGCGGTCGGTGTCGGTCTCGGCCTGTGCGAGGACCTCAGCGCTCGGGAAGCGCTCCTCGGCGCGCAGCCGTGCGCTGAGGCTGTACACGGCGCTCGCCCCGAAGCCCAGCGCCGTCGCGATGTGGTGGCTGCTCGGCAGCTGGCCGCTCTCGGCGACGAGCGACGCGCTGAGTTTGAGGCCCTGCTCGATGAGCCGCTGGTTGACCGCCGCGATCGCGAGGATCAGCGGAAGGGGCGCCCGTGCGGCGTCGACGCCGCGGTCGCTCAGCAGCGCGATGCCGCCCTGCGCCGCGGCGAAGCGCTCGACCCCGTCGCAGAGCGCGTCGAGCGCGTCGCGCACCGCCTCGGCGTTGCGGGCGGTGTCGCCGGGGACGGGCTCGTAGAGGAGGTCGAAGCGCTCGAGCGGCACGACGTCCTGCCGCCGCAGGCGCACCATGTCGAGGTGGTCGAGGATCGGGGACTCGACGACGATCTGCCGCGTGCGCCCCGCCCCGCCCCGCGGCTTCGCGCCGAGCGCGACGCGGAACGTCATCCCGTCCGCCTCGCGGATGCTGTCGAGCGGCGGGTTCGTCACCTGGGCGAAGCGCTGCGAGAAGTACTTCGCCATGCCGCCCTCCTGATCGGAGAGCGCGTTGATCGCGTTGCCGTAGCCCATCGCGCTGATCCGCTCGGCGCCGTCGGCGAGCATCGGGTCCATCATGAACCGGAAGCTCTCCTGGTCGAGCGAGTACGCGACGTACCTGCCCGCCCGCGCGAGGTCGCCCTCGTAGCCGAGGGTGTCGTCGCCTCGGGTGCCCGCGACGGGGATGTCGTCGATCATGACGCGTGCTCCGCGCAGCAGCTCACCGTAGTCTCGGCGCGAGGCGAGGAGCTCGAGCGCCTCGCGGGTCCGGCGGATCCGCCCGGAGCCGTCGGCCGTCCGCTCCCGGTGGTCGAGGTAGAGCATGCCGCCGGCCTCGATCCGGCCGCGGCGGATCACCTCGGCGTCGCCGACGTGCAGCTGGCCCGCCTCGGAGCTCACCATGAGATGCTCGGCCGTCTCGACGCTGCGCAGCGGCCGGAGCCCCAGGCGGTCGAGGCGGGCGCCCACGACGTCGCCGTCGCTGAAGATCACGGCGGCCGGCCCGTCGTTCTTCTCCTCGTAGAGCGAGAAGTACTCGAGCATGTCGCGCACGGGCTGCGGAAGCGTGCGGTCGTTCTCCCACGCGGGCGGCATGAGCGCGACGACGGCCTCCACGAGATCGAGCCCGTCGTCGAAGACGCGGCTCTGCAGCGTCTGGTCGAGGCGGCTCGAGTCGCTCTGTCCAGGAGGCCGCACGATAGAGCGCGCGCGGGCGCGGGCGAGCGCGTCGTCGCTCAGGCGGTTCTTGCGGTCGGTGTTGAGCTCGCCGTTGTGCGCCATCAGGCGGAACGGCTGGGCCATCGACGGGTGCGGCTCGGTGTTCGTCGAGAAGCGGGTGTGGAAGTAGAGGGTCCGCACCGCGTGGCGCTCGTCGAGCAGATCTGCGAAGAACGGGATCACCTCGCCCGCGTTGAGCCGCCCCTTGAGGACCTGCGTGCGGCAGCTCACCGACAGCGGGTACAGGCCCGCGAGGTCGCCAGGCGCGAACGCCTCTCCCGCACCGTATGCCTCGCGCTCGATCCGCAGCAGGGCGGCGTTCGCGGCACGATCCGCATCCCCCCGGGACCAGCCGTCGGGGGCGGTGAAGACCCACTGCAGGATCTCCTTCTGGTACTGCCGCGCCGCGGGCCGCGTGACCGAGTGGTCGACGGGTACCGTGCGGACGAGCACGGGCTGGAGCCCCTCGGCCCGCAGCGACGCGTCGATGAGGCGGCGCGCGTCGTCCGAGCGGCCGGCATCGTCCGGCAGGAAGACGTTGGCGACGCCGAAGAGACCCGGAACGAGCGCGCGGCCCGTGAGCGCGCGGAAGAACTCGGCCGAGAGATCGACGCTCACGCCCGCGCCGTCGCCGACGCCCTCGGAGCTCATCCCGCCGCGGTGCGGGATCGCGCACAGCGCGCGATGCCCGAGCTCGATGACGTCGTGTCCTGGCACGCCGTCCTTGCGGGTGATGAAGCCGACGCCGCAGTCGCTGTGCTCGGCGGAGGGGTCGTACAGACCGAAGCGGGGGTGGGTCACGTGCGTGTCCTGGGATCGGTGGCGGGGAAGCCGGGGGTCACGTGCCGCGCGCCGGGTCTCGGCGGCGGCCGTTCGCAGCGCTGCCTGACGGATCGGGCCTATTGTGAGGCTTGCCTAACCTAAACCATCGCAGCGCGGGATGACAACGTGCGGATGCCGGCCGGCCCGACCGCGCCCGCGGGTCCGTAGCCTTGTGGGGTGACGGATTTCGAAGCAGGGGCCGCGTTCCGCCGGCCCGTCGCCGCGCAGGATCGCCAGCTGATCGGGGCATTCGAGACGTGGGTCGGCACGCTTCCCCCCGAGACGCCCGCCGCGGGGGCGCCGGCCGCGATCGCGTCGCTCCTCGCGCGCGGCGCCGAGCTCAGGCGGCCCGACGCCGTCGCGCCCGCGCTGGCCTCGATCGCGGGGCACCCCGACGAGAAGCGGATCGCGTCGGCCCTCGACGCGTACGTGCACTTCCAGCTCGCGAACTCGCCGACCCCCGAGGGGTGGGCGGATCCGCACGAGCTCGTCGAGCGGCGCCTCGCCGATCTCGCGCCCGCTCCCCTCGCGCTCGAGGCGCTCATGATGGCGCAGATCGAGTCGTCGGTCCTGCCCGACGACCAGCGCCTGGCGGCCCTGGCGCGCACGCGGGTCGTGTCGTCCGTCGGCGACGGATCGCTCGGGATCCCCGCGCTCGAGGAGTCGTGGCGGCGCGCCGTCGCCGGCTCGGGCGCGTCCGGCGCGCTCTCGGCCGACGCCGCGGGGTCGCTCGTGGCGCTCTTCATCGCCGACCTCGTGCAGAACGGCCTGAGCGACGCCGCACTGATCCGGCTCTTCCCCGGGCTCGGCGACGCGCGGCCGGGGTTCGAGGGCGAGATCGCACTGCTCGCCGAGGCGGGCCTCGTCGTCGACGGCGAGGTGCCGGCCGGCGTCCGCGGGGCGGTCGCGAACGGCGTCGCGGTGGGCGCGGGGCTGCGCGACTGACGGCGGCTCCGCCCGGCGAGTGGGACGATCGAGTCGTGGACCCCGAAACGACCGCCCGCCTGCTCGACGTCATCGAGAACGACATCGTCCCCCTCACCCGCGCGGGGGTGGCGAAGGGCAACAAGCTGTTCGGCGCCGCGATCCTGCGCCGCGACGACCTCTCGCTCGTCGTCGCCGAGACGAACAACGAGATCGCGAACCCGCTCTGGCACGGCGAGATCCATGCGATCAAGCGCTTCTACGAGATGGCGGATCACCCCGACCCCGCCGACTGCATCTTCCTCGCGACCCACGAGCCGTGCTCGCTGTGCCTCTCGGGGATCACGTGGGCCGGGTTCCGCGAGTTCTCGTACCTCTTCAGCCACCAGGACTCGGCCGACGCGTTCGCGATCCCCCACGACATCCGGATCCTCCGCGCCGTCTACGCCGTGCCCGACCCCGACCGGTCCGCCCCCGCGGAGGGCCGCGACCTGTACAACCGCGAGAACGAGTTCTTCACCTCGCACGCCCTCGACGCGGGCGAGCGCGGCGAGCGGATCGCCCGCACCTACGACGAGCTCTCCGCGGTGTACCAGGCGTCGAAGGGCGCGGCGGGGATCCCCCTGGCGTAGCCGCGCACCGCGCGACCCACCCCACGCGGGCTCCGGGTACGCGAACGGTCGCGAAACGCGGCCGCGAGCGACCACATGCGCACCCGGAACCCGCAGCCGGGCGCTCCGGGTACGCGAATGGGGCTCTTCGCAGTTGAGGGGGTAGGTGAGGGCGCGTCGGTGTCCTGGTAGGGGTCGAGGTCTCCCGAGGATGGAAGTTCTCACACTGCCCGTCCGACGGAAGACCTCGACGTGTCCCACGCTACATTCGCTGCCCCTGATCTGACCGTGTTCTGCCGCCTCGACGAGCTCGGACTCGACGCCGTCGGACTGGACTTGCGGCGTGATCGGGCGGTCATCGAGTGTCGCGTCGCGGAGCCCGACTCGTGGTGTCGAGGTTGCGGCAGTCAGGCGCTCTCGCGCGGGACGGTTGCCCGTCGTCTCGCGCACGACCCGTTCGGCCATCGCCC
>NZ_AULR01000002.1 GCF_000422385.1 Microbacterium indicum DSM 19969 | reverse complement strand
GCTGCATCGTTCACAGCGATAGAGGATCTCAATTTCGAAGCAGGAAGTTCCTGCGTGCTCTGGCCCGTCATCGCATGGTCGGGAGCATGGGCAGAGTCGGGTCGAGCGGTGACAATGCAGCCATGGAAAGCTTCTTCGCCCTGCTCCAGAAGAACGTCCTCAACCGCCGCTCCTGGACAGCCCGCGAGCAGCTGCGCATCGCGATCGTCACCTGGATCGAGCGGACCTACCACCGCCGGCGACGCCAGGCGCGTCTGGGCCGTTTGACGCCCATCGAGTTCGAGACCATCATGAACACGACCGTCGCACTCGCGGCGTGACTACAACCTGTCACCTACCCGTGCAGCAGTCCCGCCCACCGGCAGGTGGGATCGGTGTTTCGACCGAGGTGCCACTCTCGCTGACTTTCGCGATTTCTCGCAGTCTGTCTGTAGGAACAACATCAAGTTGACTGTTTGACAAGAGAGTTATAAGGCCAGCCAAGAAAGAACCCCCGCTCAGGCGGGGGTTTTCTCGTTTCCGGGGCGCGTCGGGGGGTCAGCTCCGTGCGATGCGTGCGATGAGTTCCTCGACCCAGATGATCGCGTCGTCGACAGTTGCCAGGACGTCGAGGCCGTCGGCTGCTTCCTCGTAGAGGGTGTCCCAGCGATCTCCGGCGGTTATGCGCGGCGGCCAAGTCTGTTGACGTCGATATTCGAAGAGCCGCGTGCAGGTCGCCTTGGTCATCGACAGATCCGCCGGCTCACCGGCCTCGAGCAGCTGAAGATCGACCAGGTCGTGGGCTCGCTCGCTTCCGGCTGCAGACAGCGCGTGAAGCTTCTGTGCGATCTGGTGATCTGCCCGCAGAACAGGGATCGGTCGGGGCGCTTCGAGGCCGACCTCGGTGAAGAGTGCCGCGAGATCGTCCGCGAGTCGGTATTCGGGGTCTTCTGCGTCGCCGATCTCGTTGTGCCCAAGCTCGAAGGCGACGGTGCACCATGAGCGGCCCCGGTAGTCGAGCTTCACGTCGAACGGCTGCATGACGTACGCGGTCGGAACTCCCGTCGGGTGCGGCGCTTGCTTTTCGATGAGCCGACCGGTGAATCCCGCCCATCCCGCGGCGAGAGACTCCTCGAAGTCGCTGCGAAACCGGATGAGGGGCCCGCGTCTGGCCGCATCGAGGTCCCTCGTGAATCGAGTACCCCGGCCGAAACGCAGTGCCATCGCACCGCCGCCTTTGACGGCGCCGTCGGGCAGCATCTGCCCGACGACGACAAGCGCCATCCCCACCCGCCGGCGAGAAGCGAGCCCATCGTCACCTTCGAGGTTGCGGAGACGTTGCTCCAGAGAGCGGAGGTTCGGCGGCGGCGTGGAATAGCTCATCGCGGGAGTTCCTGTCGAATGCGCTGCCACTCTGCAGTCGTCAGCAGCCCTTCTGCTCTCGCCTGCTTGGCCGCCGTCAGGAGTCGTCCGTCCGGGATGCGACCGCGGCACTCGGCGAGAGCGGCGGCGACCGGTTGCGCCCGCAGGCCCTCGTAGACAGCGGTGCGTGCGCCAGGGGCGACCTGAGTCAGCTTGATGGAGGCAGGAAGCCGTGGCCTGGCGCGGCGCGGGACGGCGATCTTCACCTGCCGTGGATTCAGATCGGCAAGCCCGAACAGTGCCAGGACTGACTCGCCGTGCAGATACGCCCCCTCTCCGACCCGGAGCAGCGCCTCTGCGTACTGGTCGTAGGGCGTCGGGGGGACGTTGGCCACGCGGTACAGGCCGTAGGCGACGTTCTCGACCCCGCCCCGAGCCGCGAGCTTGGGAAGCTCGATCGGCGGGACCCCGGCCTCCGCCGCTTTCCGTGTGGTGACGTAGCCGTGGTTGTCGAGCGCGATCTCGCGCACCACGTCCCGGTACTTCGTATCAGCCGCCATGTCACAACTATACTGAAAACGGTAGTGTTGTGACGAGGCGTCTGTTGGTCATGTGCTCCTGAGACCCCTGAGGCTGCGGGCGTTCTCCCGCACGCGGCGCGCGATCAGGGCGCGTCGGCGCCCGAGAGCCTGTTCGCGGCGTAGACGCGCTCGGCGTAGCCCTCGAGGGCGCGGTCGCACGCGCGGAGCCGCTCCGCGGCCTCGTCGGCCGCGGGGAGGGCGAGGACGTCGCGCTTGCGGAGGTCGCGGTACCACCGGCGCAGCCGCTCGTGGCTCTGCTCCTCCTCCTCGAGCTCGGCGAAGGTGAACTTCCGGATGGCGATCTCGCGCTCGATCTCGGCGAGGAACTTCGCGCAGTCGGCGACGAACTCGGCCCACTCGTCCTCGCGGGCGCCGCGGAAGGCGTCGACGATGAGTGCGCGCGCCGCGTCGTCCTGCGGCTGGATGTCGAACACCGCGACGGTTCCTCCGCCCTCTGCGGCGATGGCGCCCGCGCGCTCGAGGGCCGCGCGGAACGCGTCTGCGGCCGGCAGCGCCCAGGTGCCCTGCGAGACCGGCACGGCGCCCGCCTTCCGCAGCTCGCGCCACACGGCGACCCGGTAGCGGGACGGATCCGCGGGCACCTGCACGATCGCGAGCAGCCAGTTCTCTGTCACGCTCTCGAAGCTAACACCCGATCCAATGATGCTGTGACGCCTGTTACATTTGCGAACGTGACGGATTCACGAACTCCTGTCCGCGGTCTGCCGCCCCTGTACGTCGTGGGCTTCACGACGGCCTTCGGTGCGCACGGCGTCGCGAGCGTCCTCGGCGCCGAGAGCGACGACATCGGCCTCTCGCTGCTCGGGCTCGGCCTCGTGCTCGCGCTCTACGACGTCGCCGAGGTGATCCTCAAGCCGATCTTCGGGGCGCTGAGCGACAGGATCGGCGCGAAGCCGGTGATCGTCGGGGGCCTCGTCGCGTTCGCCGCCGCGTCGCTCCTCGCGATCCTCACCCCGACGCCCGTCGTCCTCGCGCTCGCCCGGCTGGGGCAGGGCGCCGCCGCGTCGGCGTTCTCTCCCGCGTCCTCGGCCACCGTGGCGCGTCTCGCGGGCGCCGAGCACCTGGGCCGCTACTTCGGCCGCTATGGGGCGTGGAAGAGCCTCGGCTACGTCCTCGGCCCCCTGATCGGAGTCGCGCTCGTCACGGGCATCGGGATCGAGGCGCTCTACCTCGCGCTCGGCCTGCTCGCGGCGGCCGCGGCCGTCTGGTGCCTCGTCGCGATGCCCGCGCTTCCTGCCGCGCCGCCGCGTCACGCTCGCCGATCTCGTGCGCGAGACGACCGAGCGCGGATTCCTCGTCTCGACGCTGCTGCTGGCGACGACGACGGCCGTCCTGGGCGTCGCGGTTGGCTTCCTGCCGCTCCTCGCGGCGCGCCTCGGGCTGGATCCCCTCGTCGGCGCGGGCGCCGTCGCCCTGCTCGCGCTCTGCTCGACGGCGTTGCAGCCGCTCGTCGGCGGCCTCCGCGACCGCGGGCGCCTGACGACGCGCGGCGGCGCGACCGCAGGGCTCGCTCTCGGCGCGGCGGGGCTCGTGCTGCTCGCCGCCGCCCCGGGGGCCGTCACTCTCTTCGCCGCCGCCGCGGCGTTCGGCGCGCTGACGGGGTCGGTCACGCCGCTCGCGTTCGCCCACCTCGCGCAGTCGACCCCCGAGGAGCGCATGGGGCGCACGATGGGCACCGCCGAGCTCGGGCGCGAGCTCGGCGACGTCGGAGGCCCGCTGCTCGTCGGGGCGGTCGCCGCGGCGAGCACGCTCCCCGTGGGGCTCGCGGTGCTCGCCGCGGTCGGCGTCGCGAGCGGCGTCGTCAGCTGGGTCGCTCTGCGGCCGAGGTCCGAGTAGCTCCGGGCGCTCAGAGCTCGGCGCGGACGGTCTCGGCTCCGAGCGCGAGCGCCTCCATCTTCGCCCGGGCCACGCCGCGGGAGAGGGGGGCCATGCCGCAGTTGGTGCTCGGGATCAGGCGTTCGGCGTCGACGAACGGCAGCGCGGCGCGCAGCGTGTCGGCGACCTGCTCGGGCGTCTCGACCTCGTCGGTCGCGACGTCGATCGCTCCGAGCATCACGTTCTTGCCGCGCAGGAGCTCGACGAGGTCGACGGGCACGTGCGATCCGCGGCTCTCGAGCGACACGGTGTCGATCGACGACTCGCGCAGCAGCGGGAACGTCTCCTCGTACTGGCGCCACTCGGATCCGAGCGTTGCCTTCCACTCGGTGTTCGCCGCGATGCCGTACCCGTAGCAGATGTGCACGACGGTCTCGGCGCGCAGGCCCTCGGCGGCGCGCTCGAGCGCGGCGACGCCCCACTCGCGGACGTCGTCGAAGAAGACGTTGAACGCGGGCTCGTCGAACTGGATCACGTCGACACCGGCCGCCTCGAGCTCGCGGGCCTCCTGGTTGAGGATCCCCGCGAACTCCCACGCGAGCTTCTCGCGGCTGCCGTAGTGCCTGTCGGCGAGCGTGTCGATCATCGTCATGGGGCCGGGGAGCGCCCACTTGATCCGCCGGTCGGTGCGGGCGCGCAGCGCGGCCGCGTCGTCGACGAAGACGGGGTGCTCGCGGCCGACCGCGCCCACGACGGTGGGGACGCTCGCGTCGTAGCGGTCGCGGATCCGCACCGTCTCGCGGTTCTCGAAGTCGACGCCGTCCAGGTGCTCGATGAACGTCGTGACGAAGTGCTGGCGCGTCTGCTCGCCGTCGCTCACGATGTCGATGCCCGCGGCGATCTGATCGGACGCCGCGAGTGCGAGGGCGTCGCGCCTGCCTTCCGCGAGGTCGTCGCCCTCGAGGCGCCACGGCGACCACAGCTTCTCGGGCTCGGCGAGCCACGCGGGCTTCGGGAGGCTGCCGACGATCGAGGTCGGGAGGAGGCGGCTCATCGGGTGGCCGCCCACTCGGCGAGGGCCGATCCGTAGGGGGTCATGAAGTGCTCCTCGGTGTAGAGGCCCTGCGTGCGACCGAGGCGGCTGCGCTCCTCGCGGTCGTAGTCGATCCCGGGGCGGTCGAAGTCGGCGTGCTCGAGGCTCGGGCGGAACACGTCGCCCGCGGCCGTGCGCGCGCCGTAGATCTCGGGTCGGTAGATCCACTGGAAGGCCTCCATCGTCGCGATCGTGCCGATGAGCGCGAGATCGGAGTGGTCGGAGGTGAGGTCGCCCTCGAAGTAGAACGCGAGGGGAGCGGCCGAGCCGCGCGGCATGAAGTACCGGGCGGCGAGCCCCATCTTCGCGAAGTAGCGGTCGGTCAGCGAGTCGTCGTCCTGGCGGAACTCGACGCCGAGGATCGGGTGCTCGAAGCCCGTGCGGCGGTAGGTGCGGCTCGTCGAGACGCTGATGCAGATCACGGGCGGCTGCGCGAAGCGCTCGCCGTACGCGTCCGAGGCGACGAAGTGGCGGAAGAGCTTGCCGTGGAGCTCGCCGAAGTCGGCGGGGATCCCGTTCTCCTGCGCAGGGAGGAGGACGCTGAAGTCGTAGTCGCGCACGTACGACGAGAAGTTGTTGCCCGTGATCCCGGGCGTCCTCTCGCCGGTCTCGCGATCGACGATCGTGACGTCGAGCACCTCGATGAGCGGGACGCCGGCACCGCCCTCGGCGCCGAGGTGCAGGTCGGCCGAAACGATGTCGAGCTCGACGCCGTAGCGGCCGCTCGTCCCCGCGAGCTCGTTCGCGCGCGCGTCGATCATCGCGAGGACGCCGCGGAGGTTGTCGCGCCGGTCCTCGCCGCGGGCGAGGTTCGCGAAGTTCGTCGTGGCGCGGGATCCCGTCGCGGGCGCGTAGTCCTCGTCGAAGCGGGTCGTGTCGATGGAGTAGGTCAGTTCGATCGTCATCAGACCGCCAGACTAGGCGCGCGCGGCTCTCATAGCCCCATCGGGCCGCTTGACCGCTCGGGATAGGCGATGCCTATGCCAGCAGCTCGACGCCGAAACCCGAGACGACCTCGCGCATCTCGTCGACGAAGCGCTGGGCCTGGGCCGTGAGCGGGATCGAGTGGTGCCCGATCCAGCCGATCTCGATCCGCTCGTCGACGTCGAGCGGAACCGCGACGATCGACGGGTCGAGGTCGTCCGAGATGATCCCCGTCGAGATCGTGTAGCCGCCCAGCCCGATCATGAGGTTGAAGATCGTGGCGCGGTCGCTCACGCGGATGTCCTGCTTCGACGAGCGGGTCGCGAGGATCTCCTCGGCGAAGTAGAAGGACCCGCGGGCGCCCTGATCGAACGTGAGGCGGGGGAGGTCCTCGAGATCGTCGAGCGTCACCCGCGCGCGGCCCGCGAGCGGGTTCGTACGCGCGACGAAGATGTGCGGGTCGGCGCGGAAGAGCGACGTGAAGTCGAGGCCCGCCTCGCGCAGCAGCTTGTCGATGACCTTGCGGTTGAAGTCGTTGCGGAAGAGCACGCCGATCTCGCTGCGGAGCGTGCGGACGTCCTCGATGATGTCCCACGTGCGGGTCTCGCGCAGCGTGAAGGCGTACTCGGCTGCGTCCGACGCCTTCACCATGCGGACGAAGGCGTCGACGACGAACGAGTAGTGCTGCGCCGAGACGGCGAGCAGTCGCCGCGAGGGCGGCCTGCCGAGGTAGCGCTGCTCGAGGAGCTCGGCCTGCTCGACGACCTGGCGGGCGTAGCCGAGGAACTCCGCGCCTTCCTCCGTCAGGGCCACGCCCCGGACCGATCGGGTGAACAGCGCCTGGCCGACGCGCCGCTCGAGGTCCTTCATCGCGGCCGACATCGTGGGCTGCGACACGAAGAGCAGTTCGGCTGCGGCCGAGATCGACCCCTCGGCGGCGACCTCCGCGAAGTACCGCAGGTGCTGCAGGGTGATCCCGCTCCCGACCCCGTCTCGCGCCATAGGCGCAGGATATCCCAGGGCGGCGGCATAGGATCTATGGGCCATGCGGCAGAAGGGGGATCCGTGGCGCTCGCACTCGACCTCCTCGGGGTCTTCTTCTTCGCGCTCTCGGGCTCGCTCCTCGCGGCGCGGCGCCAGTTCGACCTCGTCGGATCGCTGCTCCTCGCCTCGCTCACGGGGCTCGGCGGGGGAGTGATCCGCGACCTCGTGCTCGGCGTCACCCCGATCGCGTTCTCGTCGCCCGTCTACCTCGCGCCTCCGCTCCTCGCGACGCTCGTCGTCTTCTTCCTGCACGCGCGCGTCGAACGGCTCGGCAAGCCGCTGCTCGTCTTCGACGCGGCGGGCCTCGGGCTGTTCTGCACGACGGGCGCGATCAAGGCGCTCGACCTCGGGATGAATCCCGTCGCGGCCGCGGTCCTCGGCGTCACGACGGGCGTCGGCGGCGGTCTCCTGCGCGACGTCGTCGCGAACCGCGACCCGCAGCTGTTCGACACGCGCGACCTCTACGCGATCCCCGCGATGCTCGGCGCGGGCCTCGTGACGCTCGCCTGGGTACTCGGGTGGAGCTCGGTGTGGGTGACCCTCGCGGTCGCGATGCTCGTCTTCCTGCTGCGGATCCTGTCGCTGCGCTTCCGCTGGGTCGCGCCGCACGCCGTCCTGCGCCCGCGCGCGGAATGATCCGGGGCGCCCGCGCGTTGGCATCCGCGTGGACGGTGTGACCTTCGAGCTCTTCAGCACGAGCTTCTGCGGCGCGTGCGCCCAGACGCGCGCGTCGCTCGATCGCGTCGCGGGGCTCGTGCCCGCGGTGCGCGTCGCGGAGACCGACGTCGCGGCCGACCCCGACCGCGCCGAGGCGGCCGGGATCGACGCGACGCCGACCGTCATCGTCCGCTCCGCGACGGGCGAGCAGGTGTTCCGGGCGTCGGGCGTGCCGACGGTCGACCAGCTGCTCCAGGCCGCGGTGCTCGCGATGGACGGCGCCGCTACGCGCTGATCTCCACGGCGTCGCCCGGGTCGAGAGGATGGAAGACGCCTCCGCCCTGAGCCGCGGCCCACGCGAGGCGATCGCGGTGCATGGGGATCGCGGCCGCCGACAGCGTGCCGTCGTGCGTCCCGAAGGCGGCGCGCGGCGCGACGGCGAGGACGAAGTCCATCGCCTCGCCGATCTTCAGCCACGGAGCCCCGATGGGCGCCGCGAGGAGCTCGACGTCGACGCCCTCCGGCACGGCGTACGAGTCTCCGGGGTAGTAGAAGGCGCCGTCGACCAGGACTCCGACGTTGTCGATGAGGGGGATCGACCGGTGGATCTCGGCGTGCGTGCCCCCGAAGAAGCGCAGCGAGAACGCGCCCGCCTCGACGGCGTCGCCCGGGGCGACGACGGTCGCGTCGACGGGGGCCGTCGCCGCGGTGGCGGCCGTCGTGAGGATCGGGGCCTCGGGGAACAGCTCGCGGATCCGCGCGAGGTGGGCGGGGCTCCAGTGGTCGCCGTGCTCGTGCGTGACGACGATCGCCGTGACGTTCTCGAGGGATCCGAGGTCCGGGGCGAAGCCGCCCGGGTCGACGACGAGCGTCTCGCCGTCCTTCTCGATCGTGAGGTACGCGTGCTCGTGTTTGGTGACTCGCATGATCCGAGTATCGCCCCGGATCCGCCCTTCCGCGCCGGCGCGAACGGGCGTACAGTTCTGGCCAGCGGACACGCCCGGGCGACACGCGGAAGGCGGCCCGATTTTGTCGCGCGCCCTCGTTCGTCGTACAGTTGTCTAGTTGCCCGCGAGGGGAACGCAAACTGAAAAGCTGGAAACAGCACTGCGGCCCCATCGTATAGCGGCCTAGTACGCTGGCCTCTCACGCCGGTAACGCGGGTTCGAATCCCGCTGGGGTCACCGCAATCTCGAAAGCCTCGGACATTCGTCCGGGGCTTTCGTCGTCCCCGGCGACGGTGCCGGTAGAGTGTTCCCGGCGAGGGGGAGTATCCCGTCTCCGCGATCCCGTCAGTACGAGCGCCATCAAAGCCGCTCCGGGGCCGCGACGCACGATCGGTGCGGGGGAGAGACTCTCGTCAACCACCGCACCCTCGAGAGGTTCCCCGTTGGAGACCATTCCCCTCTGGTTCGAGATCGGCTCGCTGTCGATCCTCGTCGTCATCCTGCTCGCCGACCTGCTGCTGATCCTCAAGCGGCCGCACATCCCGTCGACCCGCGAGTCGGCGCTGTGGGTCAGCTTCTACATCGCGCTCGCCCTCGTCTTCGCGGGCCTGCTCTTCGTGATCGGCGATCACGATCACGCGATCGAGTTCGTGAGCGGCTGGCTCACGGAGTACAGCCTGTCGATCGACAACCTGTTCGTGTTCGTCCTGATCATGACGCAGTTCTCGGTGCCCCGGAAGTACCAGCAGGAGGTGCTGATGGTGGGGATCATCATCGCGCTCGTCCTGCGCGCCGGCTTCATCATGATCGGCGCCGTCCTCATCGAGAACCTCAGCTGGATCTTCTACATCTTCGGCGCCTTCCTCGTCTACACCGCGATCCGCCAGGTGTTCGAGAAGGACGAGGAGGAGGGTGCTGCGCAGCAGGAGAGCTTCATCGTGCGCGTGCTGCGCCGCTTCATCCCGATCCACGACGCGTACGACGGATCCAAGCTCCGCACGACGGTCGACGGCAAGAAGATGCTGACCCCGATGGTCATCGTGTTCATCTCGATCGGCGTCACCGACCTGATCTTCGCGATCGACTCGATCCCCGCGATCTTCGGCATCACGCAGAACTCGTTCCTCGTGTTCGCGACGAACCTCTTCGCGCTCATGGGCCTGCGCCAGCTGTACTTCCTGCTCGGCGACCTGCTCGACAAGCTGCGCTTCCTCAAGTACGGCGTCGCGTTCATCCTCGCGTTCATCGGCGCGAAGCTGTTCTTCCACGCGCTGCACGTCAACGAGCTCCCCTTCCTCAACGGGGGGCGGCCCGTCGAGTGGGCGCCCGAGATCAGCAACTGGACCTCGCTCGGCGTGATCCTCGCGTCGCTCGTGATCGCGACCGTCGCGAGCCTCATCGCGAACAGGGTCGACACGTCCAGGGCCGAATCCGAGATCTCGGAGAAGTGATCCGGTTCGATCGCCTGTTCTGAGCAACGTGCTCAACCCCGTCCCGTCGCGTCGGGGAGGGGCTGAGCACGTTGCTATCATCGTGGGGGTGCGGTGTGCGACATTCCTTCTCCTTATGCGCCGCGGCGGGTTCCACTCCTGAGGCCATCCCGTCGCGGAGTTCGTCGATGGCCGATACCCGAGACGCAAGGAGAGCGCGCATGACCGCGCAGGATCAGATCCCCGACAACCCCCGCACCCTGGCCGAGAAGCTGTGGGACGACCACGTCGTCGTCCGCGGCGAGGAGGGCCAGCCCGACCTCATCTACATCGACCTCCACCTCGTGCACGAGGTCACGAGCCCGCAGGCCTTCGACGGCCTCCGGACCGAGAACCGCCCGCTGCGCCGCGTCGACCTGACGATCGGCACCGAGGACCACAACACCCCGACGCTCGCGATCGACAAGCCGATCGCCGACCTCACGAGCCGCACGCAGGTCGACACCCTGCGCCGCAACGCCGCCGAGTTCGGCGTGCGCCTGCACTCGCTGGGCGACAAGGAGCAGGGGATCGTCCACGTCGTCGGCCCGCAGCTCGGCCTCACGATGCCCGGCATCACGGTCGTCTGCGGCGACAGCCACACCTCGACCCACGGCGCGTTCGGCGCGCTGGCGTTCGGCATCGGCACGAGCGAGGTCGAGCACGTCATGGCGACGCAGACGCTGCCGCTCAAGCCCTTCAAGACCATGGCGATCACGGTCGAGGGCGAGCTCAAGCCGGGCGTCACGGCGAAGGACATCATCCTCGCCGTGATCGCGAAGATCGGCACGGGAGGCGGGCAGGGCTACGTGCTCGAGTACCGCGGATCCGCGATCCGCTCCCTCTCGATGGAGGGGCGCATGACGATCTGCAACATGTCGATCGAGGCGGGAGCCCGCGCCGGCATGGTCGCGCCCGACGAGACGACCTTCGAGTACGTCAGGGGCCGAGACCACGCGCCTCAGGGGCAGGACTGGGACGACGCCGTCGCGTACTGGAAGACGCTGCCGACCGACGAGGGCGCCGTGTTCGACGCCGAGGTGCTCATCGACGCCGACGAGCTCGAGCCCTTCGTGACCTGGGGCACGAACCCCGGCCAGGGCGTCTCGCTGAGCCAGCCCGTGCCGGCTCCCGAGACGTTCGAGGACCCGAACGAGCGCCAGGCCGCCGAGCGCGCCTACGAGTACATGGACCTCGAGCCCGGGACCCCGATGAAGGACATCGCGGTCGACGCCGTGTTCATGGGCTCCTGCACCAACAGCCGCATCGAGGATCTGCGGGCCTTCGCCTCGATCATCAAGGGCCGGCGGAAGGCCGAGGGCGTGCGCGTCATGGTCGTCCCGGGATCCGCCCGCGTCCGGCTCGAGGCCGAGGCCGAGGGCATCGACAGGATCGTCGAGGAGTTCGGAGCCGAGTGGCGCTTCGCGGGCTGCTCGATGTGCCTCGGCATGAACCCCGACCAGCTCGCCCCGGGCGAGCGCTGCGCCTCGACCTCGAACCGCAACTTCGAGGGCCGCCAGGGCAAGGGCGGACGCACGCACCTCGTGTCGCCGCTCGTCGCCGCCGCGACCGCCGTGCGCGGAACCCTCTCGAGCCCGTCCGATCTCGAAGACGCCCCCGTCCTGGAAGGAGCAGGTGCCTGATCATGCAGAAGTTCACGAAGCACACGGGAGTCGCGGCTCCGCTCAAGCGGTCGAACGTCGACACCGACCAGATCATCCCCGCCGTGTTCCTCAAGCGCGTCACCAAGACGGGCTTCGACGACGCGCTCTTCCACAACTGGCGCCAGCAGGACGACTTCGTCCTCAACCAGCCCGCCTTCCAGGGCGCGTCGGTCCTCGTCGCGGGCTCCGACTTCGGAACGGGGTCGAGCCGCGAGCACGCCGTGTGGGCGCTGCGCGACTACGGCTTCCAGGTCGTCCTGAGCCCGCGCTTCGCCGACATCTTCCGCGGCAACGCGGGCAAGCAGGGCCTCGTCGCCGGCGTCATCACGGAGGACGACCTCGAGCGGATCTGGGCGGCGATCGACGCCCAGCCCGGTCGCGAGATCACTGTCGATCTCGTCGAGCGAACCGCCGTGATCGGCGACTTCACGGCCCCCTTCGAGATCGACGATTACACTAGATGGCGGCTCCTCGAAGGGCTCGATGACATCGGGCTCACGTTGCGAAACCAAGACGCGATCACCGAATTCGAGGCCCGCCGCGCAGCGTGGCGGCCGCGGACCCTGCCGGTTCCGTGAGCCCGGATCCCGTGCCCCATCCGGGCCGCGGGAGAACATCCGAAATGAGTGAGGGGCCACAGTTATGACGCTGGTTGACGGCACGACGGCGACGCCGACGAAGAAGCTCGGCGACGTTCTCGAGATCCGCGGCGGACGGCCGCTTCGTGGTCAGGTCGACGTCAAGGGGGCGAAGAACCTCGCGACGAAGGCAATGGTCGCCTCGCTCCTCGGATCGACCCCCTCGACCCTGCGCGACGTGCCCGAGATCCGCGACGTCGAGGTCGTGCGCTCGCTCCTCGAGGTGCACGGCGTCGCCGTGACCGAGGGCGATGAGGCGGGCTCGCTCGTCCTCGACCCCGCGGGCGCCGCCTCGGCGGGCTTCGAGGAGATCGACGCCCACGCCGGGTCGAGCCGCATCCCGATCCTCTTCTGCGGCCCCCTCCTGCACCTGCTGGGCCAGGCCTTCATCCCCGATCTCGGCGGCTGCCGCATCGGCGACCGGCCGATCGACTTCCACCTCGACGCGCTGCGCAACTTCGGCGCCGTCGTCGACAAGCAGCCGAACGGGATCCGCCTCTCGGCGCCCGACGGGCTCCACGGCGCGAATATCGAGCTGCCCTACCCGTCGGTCGGCGCGACCGAGCAGGTCCTGCTCACGGCCGTCAAGGCGAAGGGCGTCACCGAGCTGCGCAATGCGGCGATCGAGCCCGAGATCATGGATCTCATCGGCGTGCTCCAGAAGATGGGCGCGATTATCTCGTACGAGCCCAACCGCGTCATCTTCATCGAGGGCGTCGACGAGCTGCGCGGCTACGACCACCGCAGCCTCTTCGACCGCAACGAGGCCGCCTCGTGGGCGTGCGCCGCGCTCGTCACCGACGGCGAGATCTTCGTCAAGGGCGCGCGCCAGTACGAGATGCTCACGTTCCTCAACGTGTTCCGCAAGGCCGGCGGAGACTTCGACATCACCGACGACGGCATCACGTTCCGCCGCGGCGAGACCCCGCTCAAGCCGGTCAAGGTCGAGACCGACGTGCACCCCGGCTTCATGACCGACTGGCAGCAGCCGCTCATCGTCGCCCTCACGCAGGCGAACGGCGAGTCGGTCGTGCACGAGACCGTGTACGAGAACCGCCTCGGCTTCACGGCCGCGCTCAACAAGATGGGCGCCGACATCGTCGTGCACGAGAACGGCCTCGACGGCGACTACCGCCGCGTGCCGCGCCGTCCGCTCGAGCAGGCCGCCGTGATCACGGGGCCGACGCCGCTGCACGGCGCCGACATCGTGGTGCCCGACCTGCGCGGCGGCTACGCGTACGTGATCGCGGCCCTCGCGGCCGACGGCACTTCGCGCGTCTCCAACGTGGGCATCATCCGCCGCGGCTACGAGAAGTTCTTCGAGAAGCTCTCCGACCTCGGCGCCGACTTCGACGTCGTCGGCTGAGCATGGCGAGGGCCTCGCGAGAGAGATCCCGCCCGAGCCTCTTCTGGCTACTCGCGGCGGTCGTCGTCCCGTTCGTCGGCTGGATCGCCCGGATCGAGATCCGCGGCGCCGACCGGCTGCCGCGGGAAGGCGCGTACGTGCTCGCCCCGAACCACCACAGCGAGATCGACCCGCTGACGGTCGCCGTCGCGACGTGGCGGATGGGCCGCGCCCCGCGGTTCATGGCCAAGGAGAGCCTCTTCCGCGTGCCCGTCCTCGGCGCGGCGCTCCGCGCGACCGGCATGGTGCCCGTGACCCGCGGGAAGGCCGGCGCCTCGCAGTCGATGGCGCAGGCGACCGAGCTCGCCGAGAACGGCCGCGGCGTCATCGTGTACCCCGAGGGGACCCTGACGCGAGACCCCGACCTGTGGCCCATGCGCGGCAAGTCGGGCGCCGTGCGCCTCGCCCTCGCGGGCGACCTGCCCCTCATCCCGATGGCGCACTGGGGTGAGCAGCAGTTCATGCCGCGCTACGGCAGGCTGAAGCTCTTCCCGCCGCGCCGACGCGTGACGGTGCTCGTCGGCGAGCCCGTCGACCTGTCGGATCTCGTCGGGCGCGAGCACGAGAAGGGCGTCCTCGGCGAGGCGAACGACCGCCTCATGGCCGCGATCACGGGTCTCCTCGCCGAGATCCGGGGCGAAGAGGCTCCGACCGAGCGCTGGGATCCCGCGCAGCACGGCCAGAACGAGACGGGGCGCCTGTGACCCGGGTCGCGGTGCTCGGCGCCGGCAGCTGGGGCACGACGTTCGGCAAGATCCTCGCCGACGGCGGGGCCGACGTGACGATGTGGGCGCGCCGTGCCGAGCTCGCGCGCGAGATCGACGAGGCGAAGCGCAACTCGCAGTACCTCGCGGGCGTGAACCTGCCGCGCACGATGCACGCGACGGCCGACCTCGCTGCGGCCGTCGCCGGTGCGGAGCAGATCTACGTCTCGGTCCCGAGCAAGTCGGCCCGCGACACGCTGAAGGCGGTCAAGCCGCTCCTCGCGGGCGGCGACGCCCCGATCGTCAGCCTCATGAAGGGCGTCGAGAAGCGCACGGGCCTGCGCATGAGCCAGGTGATCGGCGAGGCGCTCGACTGCGATCCCGCGCGGATCGCCGTCGCGAGCGGCCCGAACCTCGCGCTCGAGATCGCGCGCGAGCAGCCGACGGCCGCCGTCGTCGCGTCGTCGAGCGCCGAGACGGCCGCCGTCGTCGCCCGCGCCGCGACGAACCGATACTTCCGCACCTTCGTCGGGACCGACGTGGCCGGCACCGAGTTCGGCGGAGTGCTCAAGAACCTCATCGCGGTCGCGATCGGCATCGTCGACGGCGTCGGCTACGGCGAGAACACGAAGGCGTCGATCATCACGCGCGGCCTCGTCGAGATGACCGACTTCGCGGTCGCGTACGGCGCGCAGCCCGAGACGCTGCAGGGGCTCGCGGGCCTCGGCGACCTCATCGCGACGTGCCAGTCGCCGCTGAGCCGCAACAACACCGCCGGGCGCCTGCTCGGCCAGGGATACTCCCTCCAGGACGTCGTCACGCAGATGCAGCAGACGGCCGAGGGACTCGGATCGGTCGAGCCCATGCTCAAGCTCGCCCGCGCGAAGGGCGTCGAGATGCCCATCGTGCAGCAGGTCAAGATGGTGCTCGACGGCACCATGGAGCCGCGCGACATCGCGCCGCATCTCACGACAGACGACACCCCTCAGGAGGAGAACCAGCATGGCTCGAGCAACGGTGGCGGTGCTGTTCGGAGGGCGTTCCAGCGAGCACTCGATCTCCTCCGCGACGGCGGGCGGGGTCCTCGGCGCGATTGACCGCGAGCGCTACGACGTGATCCCGGTCGGGATCACGCGCGACGGCGTCTTCGTCCTCGAGCAGGACGACCCCGCGCGCTTCGCCCTCGACGCCGCGAAGATGCCCGAGGTCGCCGACAACGGCACGCGGGTGATCTGGCCCATGCCGGGCGGCCCCCGCGAGCTGCGCGTCGAGCGCGCCGACGGATCCGTCGAGTCGCTCGGCGAGATCGACGCGGTCCTGCCGATCCTGCACGGCGTGCACGGCGAGGACGGCACGATGCAGGGCTTCCTCGACATCCTCGAGGTGCCCTACGCGGGCGGCGGCGTCCTCGACTCGGCCGTCTGCATGGACAAGCACTTCATGAAGGTCGCGATCGAGGCGTCCGGCATCGCGGTCGCGCCCTGGGTCACGGTGCGCGCGGCGCGCTGGGACGCCGACGCCGACGCCGTGCGCGCCGACGTCGCGGAGCTCGGGTACCCCGTCTTCGTCAAGCCGGCCCGCGCCGGATCGAGCGTCGGCGTCTCGAAGGCGCACGACGCGAGCGAGCTCGACGCGGCGATGCGCGTCGCGTTCGCCGAGGACTCGAAGGTCCTCGTCGAGACCGGGATCGTCGGCCGCGAGATCGAGGTCGCGGTCCTCGAAGGCCGCGACGGGGGAGAGACGCGCGCGTCGCTCCCCGGCGAGATCGTGCTCTCGACCCGCGAGTTCTACGACTTCGAGGGCAAGTACCTCGGCGGCGACGGCGCCGAGGTCGTGTGCCCCGCCGCGCTCACCGACGACGAGACGGCGCGGATCCGCGACATCGGCGCGCGCGCGTTCGACGCCGTCGACGGCATCGGCCTCGCGCGGGTCGACGTCTTCCTCACGGCGGAGGGCGACGTCGTCGTCAACGAGCTCAACACGATGCCGGGCTTCACCCCGATCTCGATGTACCCCAAGGCGTGGGAGGCCACGGGGCTGAGCTACGCCGACCTCATCTCCGAGCTCATCGAGCTCGGCCGCGCGCGGGGCTGAGCGGCCCGATTCAGCCGGCGTCGTCGCCGGTCTCGGGAGCGTCCGGGACCGGCGTCGCCGACTCGGCGCTGATGCACTCGCCCGTCTTCGGCAGCTCGGACGCGGCGCTCGCGAGCGCGTCGAGCACGGCGTCGGCGGTGACCTTCGTCGTGTCGACGTAGACCTGCGCGGCCGGCGTGCGGCCGTAGGTCGTGATCCGGAGGTCGGGGGTGTCCTCGGGGTCGACGATCCAGTCGACGCCGCCGAAGGTCACGCACTGCAGCGTCGTCGGCCCGGGTACCTCGACTCCGCAGGTGAAGATCACGTCGGGCCCGTCGCCCCAGGCCGCGGTCGCCTGCGCGTCGGTCCACACGCGCTGCGTGTCGCCGAGCGACTCGGGCAGGCGCACGCTCACGGCGGCGCAGTCGGTGCTGTTCGCGTCGGCCGCGGGGTCGAGGTGCACCGTGGGGGTGCACCCGGCGATCGCGACGCCCGTCGCGAGGAGGGCTGCGGCGGCGGCGAATCGGCGGATCACGCTCCCACCGTATGTCCCTAGGCTGAGGGGATGCACGAGGGATCCACCGTGGGAGAGCTGTCCGAGCGCGAGATCCTGGCGAGGATCGCCGCCCGCACGGGCCGCGCCGCCGCCGCCGAGGTGGGGGTCGGCGACGACGCGGCGGTCATCGCGTCGTCGGGCCGGATCGTCGCGACGACCGACACCCTCGTCGACGGCCCCGACTTCCGCACGGCCTGGACGAGCGGTTACGACCTCGGCTGGAAGGCGGCCGCCGTGAACCTCGCCGACGTCGCGGCGATGGGCGCGCGCCCGACGGCGCTCCTCGTGGCGCTCGCGATGCCGAACCACACGGCCGTCGCGTTCGTCGAGGCGCTCGCCGACGGGCTGCGCGAGGCGTGCGAGGGCCTCGCGCCCGGGTGCGCCGTCGTGGGAGGAGACCTCACGCAGTCGCCGACGCTCACGGTCGCGGTCACGGCCCTCGGCGACACCGAGGGGCGCGACGCCGTGCTCCGGTCGGGAGCGGAGGTCGGCGAGGTCGTCGCGATCGCGGGGGAGATGGGAGTCTCGGCGCGCGGGCTCGACGTGCTCTTCGCGCGCTTCCGCGACGCCGACGGGGATCCCGTGCCCGTGCGCCCCGACGAGCTCGACGCCGACGAGCTGCGCGCCGTCGAGATGCAGCTGCGCCCGCAGCCGCCCATCGGGCTCGGGCCCGTCGCCGCGATGATGGGGGCGACGGCGATGATGGACGTCTCGGACGGCCTGGGGCTCGACGCGACGCGCCTCGCGAACGCGTCGGGGGTGTCGGTCGACCTCGACGCGGCGGCTCTCGGCGCCGATCCCGCCCTCGCGCTGCGCGGGGGCGAGGACCACGCGCTCCTCGCGACCTTCCGCGAGGGCGCGCTGCCCCCGGGTTTCCGCGCGATCGGCCGTGTCGTGCCCGAGCACGCGGCGCCCCTCCTCGTCGACGGGTCGCCCTACGCGGGGCCGCTCGGGTGGGATCCCTACCGGGACTGGTCGGCCTGAGGCTCGCCCCACCACAGGGTCGTGTCGCCGTACGCCTTCGCGCGGTACGCGGCGAGGCCCGCCGCCGCCCAGTCGGGCCCGCCCGACCGCGTCGCGCGCTCGACGATCACGAGTGCGTCGGCGGCGAGGCGGGGCGCGAGGGCGCGGAGATCCTCCGCGAGCTGCGCGTCGGGGACGTCGTAGGGCGGGTCGAGGAAGACGAGGTCGTACGCGCGCCCCGGCTGGCGGAGGAACTGCTGCACGCCCGTGTGGTGCACGGCAGCGGATCCGCCTGCCCGCGCGACGCGGTCGGTGTTCGCGCGGGCGACCTGGGCCGCCTTCTGGCCCTTCTCGACGAGGTCGGCCGTCGCCGCGCCGCGGCTGAGCGCCTCGAGGCCGAGGGCGCCCGAGCCGGCGTAGAGATCGAGCACGGCCGTGCCCTCGAGGAGTCCCGTCGACTTGAGGGCCGCGAAGAGCGACTCGCGCACACGCTCGCTCGTGGGGCGGGTTCCCGCGGGCGGGACGTCGAGCCGGATGCCGCCCGCGCGGCCCGCGATGATCCTCGTCACCCGCCCAGCCTACGTGCGTCGCCCGAGATCGAAACTATGATCGAAGCATGGTCCTGACGTTCGAGACCCCTCTCGCCGAGGCCCTGGGCGATGGCCCCGCGAAGCAGCTCGCCCGCGGCTTCGAGATGGCGACGGTGGGAGACCTCCTCGGCCACTACCCGCGGCGATACGCCGAACGCGGCAAGCTCACGCCCATCGCCGAGATCCCCGTGGGCGAGCAGGCGACGATCATCGCGCAGGTGATCAGCGCGCAGTCGCGGCCCATGCGCAACCGCCGCGGCACCATCCTCTCGGTCGAGATCGGCGACGGAACCGACACGATGTCGCTCACGTTCTTCGGCCAGGCCTGGCGAGCGCAGGAGCTCCTTCCGGGCAGGCGCGGGATCTTCTCCGGCAAGGTCGGCATGTACCGCGACGTCGTGCAGTTCTCGCACCCCGAGTACGAGATGTTCGTCGACGACGAGGAGCAGCCCGACGACGCCGAGGACTGGGCCGACACGCCCGTGCCGCTCTACTCCGCGACCTCGACGGTGCGGTCGTGGGAGATCGCGAAGTTCGTAGGCCAGGCGCTCGACGACCTCGGCGACGTGCCCGACCCCGCGAGCGACGAGCTGCGGGCCGCGCAGAAGCTCCTGCCGGCGCGCGAGGCCCTCGAGCGGATCCATCGCCCGCGCCGCGAGTCCGACTACCGCGTCGCGCGCCACACGCTGCGCGTGCACGAGGCGCTCGTCATGCAGACGGCGCTCCTGCAGCAGCGCCGGGTCGTCAGCGCCCTCGAGACGGCGCCGCGCCCGGCCGCGCCCGGCGGGCTCCTCGAGCGGTTCGACGCGGCGATGCCCTTCACGCTGACGGCCGACCAGCAGACGGTCGGCGACGAGATCGCGCGCGACCTCGTCTCGGGCAGCCCCATGAACCGGCTCGTGCAGGGCGAGGTCGGCTCGGGCAAGACCCTCGTCGCGCTGCGCGCCATGCTCCAGGTCGCCGAGTCGGCCGCGCAGAGCGCCCTCATCGCGCCGACCGAGGTGCTCGCGGGCCAGCACCTGCGCTCCATCACGAAGATGCTCGGCCCCGACCTCGCGGCCGAGCTCCTGCCGACCCTCATCACGGGGCAGATGACGACGTCGGAACGGCGCAGGGCGGCGCTGCGCGTCGCGTCGGGCCAGGCGCGGATCGTGGTCGGGACCCACGCGCTGCTGAGCGACAAGACGACCTTCGCCGAGCTGGGATTCGTCGTCGTCGACGAGCAGCACCGCTTCGGCGTCGAGCAGCGCGAGGCGCTGCGCGCCAAGGGCGACAACCCGCACGTCCTCGTCCTCACGGCGACGCCGATCCCGCGCACCGTCGCGATGACGGTCTTCGGCGACCTCGACGTGTCGACGATCCGCACGATGCCATCGGGCCGCGCGGGCATCTCGACCTTCGTCGCGCCGATCGCCGAGAAGCCGGGGTGGTTCTCCCGCGTCTGGCAGCGCACGGCCGAGGAGGTCGCCCAGGGGCGCCAGGCCTTCGTGGTGTGCGCCGCGATCGACACCGACGAATCGTCGACGGGGCCGAAGGAAGACGGATCGGTGCTCGACGCGCCGCAGGACGACGACCAGAAGGGGCCGCGCTTCGGCGTCGTCCAAGTCGCGCGCATGCTCGCGCAGCAGGAGGCGACGCGCGACCTGCGCATCGCGATGCTGCACGGCAGGCTCCCGGGCGAGGAGAAGGACGCGATCATGCAGGCGTTCGCGCGCGGCGAGATCGACGTGCTCGTCGCCACGACGGTCATCGAGGTCGGCGTCGACGTCCCCAACGCGTCGACCATGGTGATCCTCGACGCCGACCGCTTCGGCGTCTCGCAGCTGCATCAGCTCCGCGGGCGCGTCGGGCGCGGATCCGTCCCCGGCCTCTGCCTGCTCGTGACCGAGGCCCTCGAGCACTCCGATGCCCGCGAGCGCGTCGAGGCCGTCGCCGCGACGCTCGACGGGTTCGAGCTCGCCGAGGTCGACCTCGAGCTGCGCGGCGAGGGCGACGTGCTGGGCGACGCGCAGTCGGGCGGCCGCTCGTCGCTGCGCGTCCTGCGCGTCGTGAAGGACGCGAAGCTGATCCAGGAGGCGCGCGTCGTCGCGCAGGGGATCCTCGACGAGGATCCGACGCTCGAGCGGCATCCGGGTCTCGCCGAGCTCCTCGCCGCGCGGGTGTCGAGCGACGAACTCGCCGCTCTGCGCAAGAATTGACGCCATGAGCAGCAACCGCGTCGCCGTCGTGCCCGGCTCGTTCGATCCGCCGACGCGCGGACACCTCGACGTCATCCGCCGCGCGGGCGGCCTCTATGACGAGCTCCACGTCCTCGTCGTGCACAACCCCGACAAGCACGGCATGCTGCCGATCGAGGTGCGGCTGCGGCTGCTCGAGGAGTCGATCGCCGAGGA
Source organism: Microbacterium indicum DSM 19969 (assembly GCF_000422385.1). Classification (GTDB taxonomy): domain Bacteria; phylum Actinomycetota; class Actinomycetes; order Actinomycetales; family Microbacteriaceae; genus Microbacterium; species Microbacterium indicum. Next base: position 504,560 of record NZ_AULR01000002.1, on the reverse strand, counting down.
GCGCCTTCCCGGCCGCGTCGTCGTCGGATCGTGGAGCTCGGGGCTGCTCGTCGACTACGCGCGCGACGTCGGTGCCGGCGTGCTCGTCAAGGGGATCCGCTCGCCCCAGGACGTGTCGTACGAGACGCCCATGGCCGTCGTCAACAACCACCTGACGGGCGTCGAGACCGTGTTCCTCCTCGCCGATCCGGCGAACTCCGTCGTGTCGAGCTCGCTCGTCCGGCAGGTCGCGGCCCTCGGCGGAGACGTCTCTCCGTATGTGCCCGGCCCCGTCTCGGCCTACCTGGGGTCGGCGGAACGTACCCTGGATGAGTGAAGAACCGCACTGACGGACCATTCGTCCTCTCGGCACACGACATCGTGCGCCACCCGGGCGAGATGCGCGAGCACGCGCTCACGGTCCCGGCGCCCGACAGGTGGGGCGAGGGGATCGTCGCGATCGAGAAGGGTCGCGACATCGAGCTCGAGGTGCGCCTTGAGTCGGTCCACGAGGGGATCCTCGTGTCCGGCACCGTCGACTCGGTGTTCGACGGTGAGTGCAGCCGCTGCCTGCGAGCCATCTCCCAGCCCGTCGAAGTCGAGTTTCAGGAGCTCTTCGAGTATCCTGGAGGAGAAACCGCTGACTTCGAGCTTCAAGACGACCACGTGGATCTTGAAACTCTGGTCAGGGATGCGATCGTTCTGTCGCTTCCGTTTCAGCCGGTCTGTCGGCCCGATTGCCCGGGCCTTGATCCCGTCACGGGCGAGCTGCTGACCGAAGAATCCGGTGTGAACGCCGAGCCCATCGACTCCCGTTGGGCCGCGCTCCAGAACTTCACCGAAACCCCGCCGGCGCCCAGCGCCGCGCAGACCAGAGAAGAGAAGTAGTCATGGCAGGTAACCCTCCGAAGCGCCGCGTCTCCCGTTCGAACACGCGCTCGCGTCGTTCGCAGTGGAAGGCTCAGGCTCCCGCCCTCGTCAAGACGGTTGAGAACGGCAAGGTCGTGTACAGCCGTCCCCACCAGGCGAAGGTCGTCACCGACTCGCAGGGCACCGAGCTGTTCCTCGAGTACAAGGGCCGCAAGGTCGCGAACGCGTAAGCACCCGCACCCGCAATGACAGGCACCACTTCACGCGTGCCGTCATCGCTCACCGAGAAGCTCGGCGTCGAGATCGACGCCGAGCTTCTCTCGTTGGCGATGACGCACCGGTCCTACGCGTACGAGAACGGCGGGATCCCGCACAACGAGCGCCTCGAGTTCCTCGGCGACTCGGTTCTCGGCCTCGCGGTGACGGCCCGGCTCTACGAGCGCTTCCCCGACAAGCCCGAGGGCGAGCTCGCGAAGCGACGTGCCGCCGTGGTGTCGACCCTCGCCCTCGCCGACGTCGCGCGCGGCATCGGCCTCGGCGAGCACATCAAGCTCGGCCGCGGCGAGGAGCAGACGGGCGGGCGCGACAAGGACTCGATCCTCGCCGACGCGACGGAGGCGCTCTTCGGGGCGACCTTCCTGTCGGCGGGGCGCGCGGCCGCCGACGCGCTCGTCTTGCGCCTCATCTCGCCGCTCATCGAGGATCCGGCCCGCTACGGGGCGTCGGCCGACCCCAAGACGAGCATGCAGGAGCTCGCCTCCCGGCTGGGGGTCGCCCCGCCGGCGTACGAGGTCACAAGCACGGGCCCCGACCACGACCGCCGCTTCCGGGCCGTCGTCACCGTCGGCGAGCACAGCGCCGCGGGCGAGGGCACGAGCAAGAAGCACGCCGAGATGGCGGCCGCCCGCGAGCTGTGGCGCGACTTCCACGCCGCGAACCCCGCGGGTGCCTGAGCTCCCCGAGGTCGAGGTCGTCCGTCACGGCCTCGCGCCCGCGGTCACGGGCGCGCGCGTCGCGGGCGTCGAGGTTCTCGACGAGCGCGCGCTGACGCGTCACCTGGGCGACGGGGCCGACTTCGAGCGGCGGCTCGTCGGCCGCAGGTTCCTCGCGGCGGCGCGCAGGGGCAAGTTCCTCTGGCTGCCGCTCGACGGGGCCGACGAGTGCGTCGTCGCGCACCTCGGGATGAGCGGCCAGATGCTGCTGCGTGAGCCCGGGGCCCCGCGCGAGCGGCACGAGCGCATCCGCCTCGCGATCGAGCACCCCGAGCACGGGGAGTTGGCGATCGCCTTCGCCGACCAGAGGACCTTCGGATCCCTCGCCCTCGACGCGCTCGTCGCGACGCCGGACGGCGCCGCCGGCGGGTTCGGATCAGAGCTCGCGTCGGTCGCCGCCCAGGCGGCGCACATCGGGCGCGATCCGCTCGATCCCGCGTTCGACGAGCGCGCCTTCCGGGCCGCGCTCGCACGCCGGCGTTCGGCGATCAAGCGCGTGCTCCTCGACCAGGGCCTCGCGAGCGGCATCGGCAACATCTACGCGGACGAGGCGCTGTGGGCCGCGCGGATCCATCCCGAGACCCTCGCATCCGACCTGTCGACGCGGGCGGCGAACCGGCTTCTCGCCGAGGTGCGCCTGATCCTCGAGAAGGCCCTCGCCGAGGGCGGGACGAGCTTCGACGCGCAGTACGTCAACGTCAACGGGCAGGCGGGGTACTTCGCGCACTCGCTGAACGCCTACGGGCGCCACGGCGAGCCGTGCGCCCGCTGCGGCACCGCCATCGTGCGCGAGAGCTTCATGAACCGCGGTTCGCACTTCTGCCCGAGGTGCCAGCGGAGGCGCTGAGCGCGGGACCGGAAGGCGGTGTGCGCGCCCGAGGGCCGATGAAGTGTCTCGGCAGGTCAGTGGGAAGCCCTCCGCGTGATCGCTGACCCAGGGAGCGCAGCGAACCATTTCACGTGCACGTCCACGCGCTCGGATCCTCGCGTACGCACTCTCGCGTCCTGCACGGATCGGGCAGACCGTCACGATCGACGCCCTCACGCTCCTGGGTGACGGGCCGGAGATGCTCCGTCTCTCGGGCGACGATGTCCTGGCGCGGATCCGCTTCAGGAGATCGCCCGATCCGGACCGTGCGCCGGCTGCCGGACTGAGCGACACCGTGATCCTCGACGTGACGGTCTCCGCGGGCTCGGAGATCCGGTCCCCGCTGACGCGAGTCGTCGGGCTCTCGCCCGATGCCGCGATGCCGCCCCTGGTGACGGCGCAGACGATCGCGCCCGTCGACACCATGGCTCCCGCACCGATCGTCATCGGACCCCGCCGGAAGGCGACGGCAGGCCCGTCGGGAACGGGTGCCGCGGAGCGTCGGCATCGGAGCGCGATCAACCCCGACGGCTTCGAGCTCGAGGAGTACGGCGGGAACCACGTCATGGGGAGAACGGCGGGCGGGGCGTACGCGTGCTACGCGCACCTGCAGGGCGGCAACGCCGAGGACCTCGCCATCGGGCAGGAGATGTCGCGGGTCGACGCGCTGGGGCAGCTCGGCAACTCGGGCAACACCGACATGCCTCACCTGCACTTCCACGTGATGGAATCGCCGTCGCCGCTCGGGTCGAACGAGCTCCCGCTGATGCTCGACGAGGTCACGGTCGCCGGGGAGGTCCTCGTCGGCCAGGGGGCCCGTCCAAGTATGCCGCCGCGACGACCGCGAGCTGGCCCGTGCCGTCGTCGTCCTTCAGGAGGTAGGTCTCGTAGAGCGCGGCGGGGGATCCGGGGCGCCCCGTGCGGGTCGCGGCGAAGCACCCCCTGGGGCGGATTGCGCGGCCCGAGGAGGTCGCATCGGTCATCGCCTTCGCCCTCTCGCCCGAGGCGTCCTACGTCGCGGGCACCACGATCCGCGTCACCGACGCGGCCTGAGCACCTACGATCGGGACATGAGCCGGATCCACCAGCTGACCTTCGCCGCGGTCTACCCGCACTACGTCGCGAAGGTCGAGCGCAAGGGCCGCACGGTCGACGAGCTGCACACCGTGATCGAGTGGCTCACGGGCCTCGACGAGCCGGCGGTGCGCCGCGAGATCGAGGACGAGCACACCTTCGTCGAGTTCTTCGACGACGCGACGCTCAACCCGAACGCCCACCTCATCACGGGCACGATCTGCGGGATCCGGGTCGAGGAGATCGAGGACCCCGTCGACCAGAAGGCGCGCTACCTCGACAAGCTCGTCGACGAGCTCGCGAGGGGCCGGCCGCTCGAGAAGATCCTGCGCGCCTGAGCCCTCAGCTCGAGGTGCGACGCGAGAACCCCGTCGCGACCGTCGCGAGGCAGCCCGCGCAGATGACGGCGAGCCCCGCGAGGCCCCACGCGTAGGGGATCTCGGGGGCGATCGCCGCGAGGACGGTCGGCAGCAGGAACCCCACGTACGTGAGCGAGTAGAAGAGGCCCGTGATCCCGGCGAGGTCGCGCGGCGTCGCGAGCGACTGCGCGATCACGAGGCCCGAGACCACGCTGATCCCGTAGCTCCCGCCGAGGACCGCCGCGACCGCGACCGCGTAGGCGGGGCTGTCGAGCACGGCGCCGGCCGAGGCGCCCACGAGGCCGAGGATCACGCCGCTGAGCCCGACGATGAGGGCGCGTCCGCGCGTGATCCGGTTGACCCAGGGGACCGCCGACTGCGCGAGGGCGCCGACGCCGAGCCCCACGACCGTGAGGAGGGTCGCGTAGATCGTGGCGTGATCGCCGAGGCGGTGCTCGAGGATCGACGGCAGGACGGCGTAGGCGATGCCCGCCGCCCCGAACACCCACGGCGCGGCAGGGACGACGATCCGCCAGAACGCGCGTTGTCCCGCCGACGGGATCGCGAGATCGCGCCACCAGGCGCCCGTCGCTCGAGCGCCGCGCGGCAGCGTCTCGGGGACCCTCAGGAGAGCGAGCGCGGCGAGGATCGTCAGCACGATGTGCACGACGTAGGGCAGGACGGAGGGAAGGGGCGCCCACTGCGCGATGACGCCCGAGACGCCCGCGCCGATCGCGAAGCCGAGGGTGAGGATGAGGGACGACCGCCGCGCGCCGAGCGTCGCCTCGGCGCCGGGTTCCCAGGGATCCGCCGAGAGCTCCTTGATCCACGACGACCCGACCGACATCGCGATGCCGACCGCGATCCCGGCGAACACGCGGCCAGCGCAGAGCAGGGGGTACGACGCGAGACCCGCGGCGAGGATCGCGCTCGCGGCGAGCGACGCGGCGAGGCCCGCCACGAGGACGGGGCGCCGACCGAAGTGATCCGAGAGCGCCGACGCGATGAGGAGACCGGGGACGAGGCCGAAGACGTACATCCCGAGGAGGAGGTTCGCCTGCCACGCGGCGTAGCCGCCGAGCGTCTCGTAGAGGTGCAGCAGCGGCGTGAAGTGGTTGCCGCCCCACGCGAGCATGAAGACGGCGGGCGCGGCGGCGGCCCAGGGGCGCCTCATGCGAGGTACCCCGGGTGCCCCGCCGAGAGGTGCGCGTCGAGGGCCGCGCCGAACGCCGCCTCGTCGCCTGCCGCGACGGCGTCGGCGAGGGCGCGGTGGCCGTCGAGCAGGCCGTCCGTCCCCGTCGGCGAGGTCGTGACCGCGAGGTGCGTCAGGCGGTACAGGCGCGGCGCGAGGGTCGTGAGGATCTCCTCGACGACGCCGTTGCCCGCGGCCCGGATGAGGCTCATGTGCCCCGCGTAGTCGGAGGCCGCGAACGCCGTCGCGTCGCCGAGGGCCGCCTCCTGACCCGCGAGCGCGTCGCGCATGTCGGCGGCCGCGGCCGCGCGGAGGCTCTCGGACGGGGCGATGGCCGCCAGCGCGTCGCGCTCGAACATCGCGCGGACGCCGAGGAGCTCGTGGCGTTCGCGCGCGAGCGGGGACGTCACGACCGAGCCCTTCTTCGGGACGAGCCGCACGAGGCCCCAGCGCTCGAGACGCAGCATCGCCTCGCGCATGGGGGTGCGGCTCGCGCCGTAGGCGGCGGCCGTCTCGACCTCGGTCAGCAGGGCGCCCGGGGGGATCTCGCCCGTCGCGATCCGTCGCGCGAGGTCACCCGCGACGCGCTCGGCGACGGGCGACCTGTCGGTCGTGAGATCCCATGGCAGCAAGAACGACATGCGTCGATCTTAATGCATGCATCAATGGGTGCATCATGTGAGCACTAGCCTGGGGCGATGCGCATCACCGTGATCGGGGGCGGCGTCGGGTGCGCCCGCTTCGTCCTGGGGCTCCGCGAGCACGTCCGCCGTTCGGGCTCGGGCGACGAGATCAGCGTCGTGGTCAACACCGCCGACGACTGGTGGGTCTCGGGACTCCGGATCGCACCCGACCACGACAGCCTCCTCTACGCGCTCGCGGGCGTGAACGACACCGAGCGCGGGTGGGGGCGCGCGGGGGAGAGCGAGCGCGTCTCGGCCGAGCTCGCCGCCTGGGGCACGGCGCCCGACTGGTTCACGCTCGGCGACCTCGACCTCGGAACGCACATCGCGCGCACGGCGTGGCTGCGCGGCGGCGCGACGGTCAGCGAGGTCTTCCGGCGCCTCGGCGCGCGGTGGGATCTCGGCGCGACGCTCGTGCCCGCGACCGACCAGGAGATCGACACGCACGTGCAGACCGACGGCGGAGAGATCCACTTCCAGGAGTGGTGGGTGCGGCACAGGTCTCAGATCCCCGCGCGGGGCTTCGCGCAGCGCGACGTCTCCTCGGCCGAGCCGTCGCCCGGCGCCCGGGCCGCGCTCGAGGGCGCCGACGTGATCCTCCTCGCCCCCTCGAACCCCATCGTCTCGATCGGGCCGGTCCTCGCCGTCCCCGGCATGCGGGACCTCGTCCGGGAGGCGGCGGCGCCCGTTGTCGGCGTCTCCGGGATCATCGACGGGGCCGTCGTCCGCGGCATGGCCGATGCGTGCCTCGCCGCCGTGGGCGTCGAGACGAGCGCCCGAGCGGTCGCCGAGCACTACGGCGCCCGCTCCCGCGGCGGCGTGATCGACGGCTGGCTCGTCGACGAGACCGACGCGCCTGCCGCGGCCCCGCTCGAGGCGGCCGGGATCGCGACCAGAGCCGTTCCGCTCTGGATGCGCGACCCCGACACCTCGGCGCGGCTCGCGGCCGACGCGCTCGCTCTCGCGCGCGAGCTCGTCTGACCCGGCTCAGGCCAGCGTCTTCTGCCAGTCGGCCTCCCAGAACAGCGGGCGGAAGCCGACCCGCTCGTTGACGTCGAGCATGAACCGGTTCTCCTCGGCGTTGAAGGTGACGACGCACGGAGACTCCGGCACCTCCTCCTTCCACCGCAGCAGGCCGAGGCACTTGACCACGGTGCCGAGCCGGTGCCCGCGGTGCTCCGGCATGACGAGGGTCCCGTAGTTGTGCGCCGTCGCCGACCTGTCGGGGTCGGCGACGATCTCGTTGAACGCCGCGACCTCGCCCGTCGGGCGGTGGATCACGGCGGTGATCCCCCAGGTGCGCCCCGTCGCGATCTCGCGGAGGTCGCGTTCGCGCACGCGGTCGGCGTCCCAGACGGCCTGCTCGATCTCGAGCTCTCCGGCCGGGACGTCGGTCGACATGCGGGCGATGGCGGCGGCGTAGCCCGCGCGGAGGTGCTCGGGCGTCGGAAGCGGCCACCAGGCGGTCTCGTACTCGGGGCCGGCCTCGGCGAGCGCCGCGGCGAGCACCTCGCGGAGCGGCTCCGTCGGGCCGTCGAGGTCGAACACGCTCGCGCGCTCGACCTGCGACAGCCGGTACCCGGCGTCGATCATCGCCTGGACGCGGGGATCCCGCGGGTCGATCGCCCCCGCGCCCGTCGCGGGGCGGAGCACGCGGTCCTCCGGCTCCGCCCGCAGGTCGACGGCGGTCGTCGTCCAGGTCGTCACGAGCGTGCGCCCGAGCGCCCGCGCCTCCTCCTCGAGGAAGTCGAGCAGGCGGCGCTCGACCGCGAGGTCGCGGCGCGCGGGATCCACCGCCACGAGCAGCAGGGCCTCGCGGTCGGTCGAGCGGTCGTACTGGAGGTTCGCGACGCCGAGGATCTCGCCGTCGCCGCCGCGCGCGACCCACAGGTGGATCGCGTCGTAGCGCTGGTCGCGGGCCTTCGCGAGCCAGACCGCGGGGTCGCCGCGGAGGAGATCGGTCCGGGCGTCGTCGGCCTGCACGGCGTTCGCGATCTCGACGTACCGGTTCCAGTCGCGCGCGTCCGGCGCGTCGACGGACTCGGGGATGCGCAGGGGTTCGATGGTGAGGGCGGCTGTCGTCATGTGGTCCTCCTGGTCACAGTCCGAAGGTGCGGTAGACGTCGTGGTGCAGCAGGGCACCGCGGGCGAGCGAGGAGTCGACCGCGTGCGCGGCGTAGGCCTCGCGGGGTTCGGCCCGCTCGGGCACAGCGGCCTGACGTGCGGGGCGGCTGCCCCAGACGAGCAGCGCGAGGCCGACGCGCATCGCGAACCGGTCGACGAGGGGCACCCGCGGGGAGCGCCTCTCGACGACCAGTGCGGCTGCGGTCGCCGCTGCCACGGCAGACCGCTGGGGACAGGGCGGATGGAGTGTCTTGTTCATGGGAGCGAGAGCTCTTTCGTGGGAGTCGTGATGAGGGGGCGTGAGTACGCCGCGGAGCCGCGGCGCGGCAGAGCCCGGATCGGGCGCCGCCTGCCGGCGACGGGGGAGCGCGCGCGGGGCGCGCCGAGGACATGGCCTCAGGCGTCGCCCACGTGGGGCGCGGGAGCGTTCATCGGCCGCGGACGCGGCACGGAGCGGCTGCTATCCGAGACGGACGGAGCAACGACGCAGAGCGGGGAACGGAAGGTCACGAAGATCGTGGTGCGTGATCGGATTCATGGTCTTCCTCCTCTCGGACCTCTGCGGGCGATCGACCCGGGTGAACAGTGCCTTCGAACGATAGGCGCCGAGCCGCCGCCGCGTCAAGGGAACTCCCAGCGTGTCGGCGTGTCCCGCGTGTTTCCGGGCCCGCCGCGGGCGAAAGCCTAGGGTTGACGGAGCGTGTCGCGGGCCACGACGGAAGGGGGAGCGCGTGCATCTCAAGAGCCTCACCCTCAAGGGGTTCAAGTCCTTCGCGAGCCCCACGACGTTCGCGCTCGAGCCGGGCGTGACGGCGATCGTCGGCCCCAACGGATCCGGCAAGTCCAACGTCGTGGACGCCCTCGCCTGGGTCATGGGCGAGCAGGGCGCGAAGACGCTCCGCGGCGGGAAGATGGAGGACGTCATCTTCGCCGGCACCGCGACGCGCGGCCCGCTCGGTCGCGCCGAGGTGCAGCTCACGATCGACAACGCCGACGGTGCGCTCCCGATCGAGTACAGCGAGGTCTCGATCCGCCGCACGCTGTTCCGCAACGGCCAGAGCGAGTACGCGATCAACGGAGAGACCTGCCGCCTGCTCGACGTGCAGGAGCTCCTGAGCGACTCGGGGCTCGGCCGCGAGATGCACGTCATCGTCGGCCAGGGCCGCCTCGACACGGTCCTGCGCGCGACGCCCGAGGAGCGCCGCGGCTTCATCGAGGAGGCGGCGGGGATCCTCAAGCACCGGCGGCGCAAGGAGAAGACGCTCCGCAAGCTCGAGGCGATGGAGCAGAACCTCGCCCGGCTCAGCGACCTCGCGGGCGAGGTGCGCCGCCAGCTGAAGCCGCTCGGGCGCCAGGCCGAGATCGCGCGCCAGGCGCAGACGATCGCGGCGGTCGTGCGCGACGCGAAGTCGCGGCTCCACGCCGACGAGGTGGTCGAGCTGCGGCAGGCCCTCGCGGCCCACGCACACAGCGAGCAGGAGCGGCACACCGAGCGCGTCGCCCTCGAGGAGGAGGCCGCCGGAGTGCGCCTGCGGATCTCGCAGCTCGAACGCGAGCAGACTGCGCGGGCCGTCGACGAGGCGCGGCGCGTGCTCTTCGGGCTCGAGCAGGTGCAGGAGCGGCTGCGCGCGCTCTTCGCCCTCGCGAACCAGCGCCTGTCGCTGCTCTCGGCGGACGACGACGATCCGTCGGCGCACGTGACGGTGTCGCAGGGCGCGATCGACGCGGCGCGCGAGGAGGTCACGCGCCTGCGAGACGGGATCGGCGATGCCCAGGACCAGGTGCAGCAGGCGTCGCGCGTCCTCGCGCGGGCGCGTGCAGACCTCGACGCCCTCGACATCGAGATCGCCGCCCAGACGGCGCTCATCTCGGAGCACGACATGCGGCTCACGACGCTCCGGGGGGCGGCCGACGCGGCGCGGCAGACGCTCGAAGCGGTCCGGCAGGGCGTCGTGCGCCAGCAGCAGGCGCTCGACAGCGCGATCGAGCGCAGGGCCGCGGCGCAGGCGGCCTTCGACGAGCTCGAGGCCGCCGAGGCGTCGGAGGAGGTCGCGGCGCGTCACCAGGAGGCCTACGAGCGCGCCCAGGCCGAGACGGCGGCGGCCGAGAAGGCGCTCGACGAGCTGCGCGAGCGGCACCGCGCCGCCGAGCGCGAGTCCGACGCGCTGCAAGCCAAGACGGCGGCCCTCGGGTCGGCCCTCGACGTGAAGAACGCCGCGGGCGCGATCGTCGCGCGCGGTGACGCGGGCGTCACGGGTCTCGTGAGCGAGTCGGTTCAGGTCACGGCGGGATACGAGCAGGCCGTCGAGGCCGTCCTCGGGCCGCTGGCGGCGGGCGTGCTCGTGTCCGATCGCGCGGCGGCGCTGCGGATCGCGGGATCGACGGGCGACGCGGGATCCGTCGACATCGCGATCGCCGACGCGCCCTGCGGGGAGGCCGTCCCCGCCGCGGCCGGCGCGGTGCCGGCCGTCGACGTCGTGACCGCGCCTGGCGGCGTGCTGGGCGTCCTCGCGCCCGTGCTCATCGCCGACGACCTCGGCCGGGCGGCCGAGGCGCTCGAGGCGCTGCCCGGTGCGTGGGCCGATCGCGCGGTCGTCGTGACGCGCGGCGGCGAGATTACGACGCTCCGCACCGTGCGGGCGGGGTCGGGCGGCGGGAGCTCCCGTCTGGCGCTCCAGGCCGAGCGCGACGAGGCGGCGCAGCGGCTCGACGTCGTGCGCTCGGACGTCGAACGGCTCGCATCCGAGCGGCGGGTGCTGCAGGAGCGGGTCCAGGGAGCGCGGGTGGCGCAGAAGGACGCGCTCGCGGCTCTCCGCGCGCACGACGCCGAGCTCGCGCGGCAGGCCGAGCACGTCAACAGGGTCACGGTGCGCCGCGAGACGGCGATCGCCGAGTGCGACCGGCTCTCCGCCGATCTCGAACGCGCCGAGGGGGCCGTCGCCGACTCCGAGCAGCGCGCGGCGCGCGCCCGATCCGCCCTCGAGACCGCCGAACAGCAGCCGCGACCGCTCCTCGACGCGTCGCAGCGCGATCCGCTCCTCGCCGAGGTCGAGGCGGCCCGCGAGCGGGAGGTCGCGGCGCGACTCGAGGTCGAGACGACGCGCGAGCGGGTCCGCGCCGCCGAGGCCCACGCCGCGGGCCTCGAGGCGCAGCGGGAGCGCGAGCAGCAGGCGGCCGAGCAGGCCGCGCGCCGCGCCGTCGTCCGGCGCCGACAGCGCGACGTCGCGCAGCAGGTCGCCGACCGGCTCCCCGCGGCGCTCGCGTCGGCCGACCGCTCGGTCGCCGACGCGCGCGTCGCCCTCGGCGAGGCAGAGAAGGTGCGCAGCCAGGTCGGCGGAGAGCTGCGCGACCTCCGCGAGCGCGAGTCGCGCATGCGCGAGCGTCTCGCGGGGCTCACCGAGAGCGTCCACGGGCTCGAGCTGCAGATCCACGAGAAGAAGCTGCAGCTCACGAGCGTCCTCGAACGCGTGCACTCCGAGCTGGGCCTGAGCGAGGAGATCCTCGTGGCCGAGTACGGGCCCGATCAGGGGGTCCCGCCCGAGGACGAGGGCGGGGAGCCCGAGGCGTACGACCGGCAGGCGCAGCAACGCCGGCTGCGCGACGCCGAGAAGCGCCTCGCACAGCTCGGCCGCGTCAACCCGCTCGCGCTCGAGGAGTTCGCGGCACTCGAGCAGCGGCACGGCTTCCTCGTCGAGCAGCTCGACGACCTCACGCGCACGCGCGCCGACCTCACGAAGATCATCGCCGACCTCGACGAGCGCATGCAGCAGATCTTCGCCGAAGCCTTCGCCGACACGCAGGCGGCCTTCGAGCAGGTCTTCCCGATCCTGTTCCCGGGCGGCACGGGATCGGTCTCGCTCACGAAGCCCGACGACCTTCTGACGACGGGGATCGAGGTCGCGGTCCGGCCCGTCGGCAAGAAGATCGAGCGGCTCTCGCTGCTGTCGGGCGGCGAGCGATCGCTTGCGGCGGTCGCGCTGCTGACCGCGATCTTCATGGCGCGGCCGAGCCCCTTCTACATCCTCGACGAGGTCGAGGCGGCGCTCGACGACGCCAACCTCGGGCGCCTGCTCGGGGTGTTCGAGAAGCTGCGCGAGAGCAGCCAGCTCCTCGTCATCACGCACCAGAAGCGCACCATGGAGATCGCCGACGCGCTCTACGGCGTCTCGATGCGCCAGGACGGCGTCTCGGCGGTCGTGGGGCAGCGGATCAGCGAGAGGGCGACGGCGTGAGCGCGCTGCTCGCCGCGTTCGACGGGCTCGCCCCGCTGCTCGGTCGTGCGCCCGACGTCGAAGCGCACGACCTCGTCGCGGCCGATCGCAGCGACCGACTGATCCTCGCTGAGGTCGAGCCCCTCCTGGGCGGCGCCGACGAGGTCGTCGTGATCGGCGACAGATACGGTGCCCTGACGCTGCCGATCCTCCTCGCCGACCCGGGCATCCGCGTGCGGCTGCATCAGGACCCGATCACGAGCGAGCTCGCGCTCGCGCGCAACGCGGAGGAGGCGGGCGTCTCGCTCGAGCGCGTCTCGTGGCACGGGCTCGACGCGGGCCTCGCCGAGGGTGCGCGGGTCGTGATCGCGCAGCTCCCGCGCGGCCTCGACGCGCTCGACGAGATCGCGGGCGTCGTGGCGGGGGCGGCCGATCCCGCGGTCCGCCTCCTCGCGGGCGGGCGCGTCAAGCACATGACGCCGTCGATGAACGAGACTCTCGCGGTGCACTTCGGCGAGGTGCGCGCCTCGCGCGGGGTCGGCAAGTCGCGCGCCCTGCACGCGTCGGCGCCGATCGCGCGCCCGTCGACGTGGCCGCGTTCGCGCCGGCACGAAGACATCGGCGTGACGCTCGCGGCGCACGGCGCGGCCTTCGCCGGGACCGATCTCGACATCGGCACGCGATTCCTGCTTGCGCATCTGCCGGATATGCCGCATGCGGAATACGTGATCGACCTGGGATGCGGCACGGGCGCGATCGCGGCGGCGTACGCGCTCGCGCGGCCGGGATCGCGCGTCACCGCAACCGACCGCTCCGCGGCGGCCGCGGACTCGGCGCGCGAGACGATGCGGCTCAACGGCGTCGCCGACCACGTCAAGGTCGCCCGCGACGACGGTCTCGCGTCGCGCGCCGACGCATCGGCGGACCTCGTTCTCCTCAACCCGCCGTTCCACTCGGGGAACGCCGTCACGGAGGGCATCGCGCCGCGCCTGTTCGCAGACGCCGCCCGCGTGCTGCGCCCCGGCGGCGAGCTCTGGACCGTGTGGAACAGCCACCTCCGCTACCGCCCGGCGCTCGAGCGCCTCGTGGGCGAGACGCGGCAGGTCGATCGCGACCGCACCTTCACGGTCACGGCGTCGACGAGGCGCTGAGCCCCGCCCCGTAGACTGGGCGCATGGCTCCCAAGTGGTCTCTCGGCCGCGCGCTGCGCGGAATGTTCGTCAAGGAAACCATCGACGAGAACACGTGGGACGACCTCGAGACGGCGCTCATCACGGCCGATTTCGGCCCCGACATCACCGAGGCGATCGTCGACGACCTGCGCGAGAAGGTCGACCGCTTCCGGACGACCGACCCCAAGGACCTCAAGCGCATGCTCGTGGAGAGCCTCGAGGAGCGCTTCGCGAAGTTCGACACGACGCTGAAGCTCACCGAGCGACCGGCCGTGGTGCTCGTCGTCGGGGTCAACGGCGTCGGGAAGACCACGACGATCGGCAAGTTCGCGGCCTTCCTCGGCCGCTACGGCCGCTCGATCGTCGTCGGCGCGGCCGACACGTTCCGCGCGGCGGCGGTCGAGCAGCTCGCGACCTGGGCCGAGCGCGGGGGAGCGGCGATCGTGCGCCCCGAGCGCGAAGGACAGGATCCCGCGTCGGTCGCCTTCCAGACGATCACGTACGCGAAGGAGACGGGCACCGAGATCGTGATCGTCGACACCGCGGGCCGCCTGCACACCAAGGCCGGCCTCATGGACGAGCTCACGAAGGTGCGCCGCGTCATCGAGAAGCAGGCCCCCATCAGCGAGGTGCTGCTCGTGCTCGACGCGACGACGGGTCAGAACGGAGTCATGCAGGCCGAGGCCTTCCTCGAGCACGCGGGCGTCACGGGCCTCGTGATCACGAAGCTCGATGGATCCGCGAAGGGCGGCTTCGTCCTCTCGGTGCAGGAGCGCACGGGCATCCCCGTCAAGCTCCTCGGCCAGGGCGAGGACATCGGAGACCTCACCGGCTTCACGCCAGCGGCGTTCGCGGCGCAACTCGTCGACTGAAACCGTGGCCCGCCGCGGGATCTCGTGATTGGCTGAGGGCATGGCGATCGAACACGACTTCTTCGGGCTCCTCGAGTCGGGCCCCGACGGCGCGATCTTCTGGTCGGAGAACGTCGACCTCGGCGACATGCGCGTGACGGTCGACCTCACGGCGCCCGACCAGCTCGATGTGACCCCCGAGGGCCTCGACGCCGCGGCCGCGATCATCCAGGCGCTCGAGGAGATCGACAGCCGCTCGCGCGAGGCGATGCTGTCCGAGACCGACAACAGGGCGAGCGACGTCACGGAGTTCGTCATCACGATCTCCGACCGATTCGGCGACGACCTCGAAGATCACCTCATCGACTTCTCGGGCGACGCACCCGTCGACGTCATCCGCTCGCTGACGCTTGTGAGCATGACGATCCTCGCCGACGAGCACGGCAGCGAAGATCCCTTCGCCGTCCTCGAGTACGCGTTCGACTCGGACGACGCCGACGAGGTGCTCCTCGTCAACGTCGCGAGCGACGGAACGGTCCAGTCGGTCACGAGCGCCGACTGATGCGCGACGGGTGGCGCGTGGTCGACGACGTCGCGGCGCTGGAGGCCGTCGTCGGGGTCCCGCTCCCGTCGACCCGAGACAAGGTGCGCGCCGAGCTGGCTGACGACGACGTCGCGTGGCTCGCCGCGACGCCGTTCTGCTTCGTCGCGACGAGCGACGCCGCGGGCAACTGCGATGTGTCGCCCAAGGGCGATCCCGCCGGCTCGCTCGTGCACGTGATCGACGCGCGCACCGTCGCGATCGCCGAGCGGCCGGGCAACCGCCGCGTCGACGGATACCGCAACATCCTGCAGAACCCGCACGTCGGGCTCGACTGCGTCATCCCCGGCCGCGGCGACACGCTCCGCATCAACGGCCGCGCGACGCTCGTCTCCGACGCGCCGTTCTTCGACGACCTCGCGGTGACGGGCCGCCGCCCGATCCTCGCTCTTGTGGTTGACATCGACGAGGTGTTCCACCACTGCTCGAAGGCGTTCCTCCGGTCTCAGCTGTGGAAGCCCGAGACCTGGGACCCCGAGCGCACGGTCCCGCGCCGCGCCGTCCTCGCGTCGCGGCTCGACCGCCGCGACGCGTCGCTCGAGGAGCTCGACGCGTACTACGGCGACTCCTACGGCCGGAAGCTCTACTGAGGGTCAGCGGCTCGCCGCGATGAGCTCGCGCGCGAAGGCCGTGCGCGGGTTCGCGTAGACGCTCTCGGTCGGCCCCTCCTCGACCACGCGGCCGCGCCGCATCACCATCACGCGATCGCTGATCCTCCGCACGACCGCGAGGTCGTGCGAGATGAAGAGCATCGCGAGGCCGCGCTCGCGCTGCAGCCCCGCGAGCAGGTCGAGGATGCCCGCCTGCGTCGTCACGTCGAGGGCCGATACGGGCTCGTCGCAGACGAGCACGTCGGGGGAGGCGGCGAGGGCGCGTGCGATCGCGACGCGCTGGCGCTGGCCGCCCGACAGCGCGCGCGGGCGGCGCGCGAGGACCTCCCGCGGCAGGCCGACGCTCGCGAGGAGCGCCTCGGGGGCCTCGCCGCCGGATCCGCCCGCGAGGCGCAGGATCCGCTCGACGGCGAAGCGCGGGTCGAAGCTGCCGAGCGGATCCTGTGGGATGAGGCGGATCCGCGGGGCGCCCGCGAGCGCGACCCCGCCCCGGTCGGGCCGTTCCTGCCCGATGACCAGGCGCGCGAGCGTGGACTTGCCCGACCCGGACTCGCCCACGACGCCGAGGGTCTCGCCGGGGCCGAGCGTCAGCGACACGTCGTCGACCGCGGTGGTCCTGCCGTAGCTCTTCGTGACGCCGGAGGCCGTGACGAGCGCGGCCGCGGCGGGCGGCGCCGGATCCGGTTTGGGGCCCGACGGGACGGCGGCCAGGAGCGCGCGCGTCCGGGGGTGCGCCGGCGCCGCGAGGACCGCGGCCGTCGGCCCCTGTTCGACGATCTCGCCGCGGTCGAGGACGGCCACCCGGTCGGCGACGCGCCGCACGGCGTGCAGGTCGTGGCTGATGAGGACGAGCGCCGCGCCCTCGTCCCGGAGCCGCGCGAGCAGGTCGAGAACGCGAGCGGCCGTCGTCGCATCGAGCGCCGTCGTCGGCTCGTCGGCGACGACGAGGTCCGCCCCGCCGACGATCGCCGACGCGATGAGAGCGCGCTGGCGCATGCCGCCGGAGAGCTCGCCGGGGCGGCGCCCGAGGAGCTCGCGTGCGCCCGGAAGACCCGCGCGCTCGAGGGCGGAGACGGCGCGCTCGCGCCGCTCCGCGCGCGGCACGCGCCGCAGCGCGAGCGTCTCGGCGACCTCGGCCTCCACGGTGCGCAGGGGGTCGAGCGACTGCAGCGCGTCCTGCAGGACGAGCCCCATGCGCGAGCCGCGGAGCTGCCGCCACTCGCGCTGCGACGCGCGCGAGAGGTCGCGCCCGTCGAAGGCGAGGGATCCCGACACGCGCGCGGCGCGGTCGGCCTGCGTCAGCCCGAGGAGCGTGCGCGCGAGCACCGACTTCCCCGCGCCCGACTCGCCGACGACGCCGAGCGCCTCGCCGGCGGCGACGGAGAGGGTCGTGCCGCGCAGGACGGGTCCCGTCCCGGGGAGATCGACGCGCAGGTCCGAGACGTCGAGCAGGGTCATCGAGAGAGCCTCCGTCCGAGGACCGTGAGGGCCGTCGCCGTCGCGACGATCGCGAGGCCCGGAAAGACCGTGATCCACCACGCGGTCTGGATGTACACGCGCCCGGCGTTGAGGAGCGAGCCCCACTCGGGCGAGGGAGGCGGGGTGCCGAGGCCCAGGAAGCTGAGCGCCGACACCCACACGATCGCCTGCCCGATCCCCAGCGTGATCATGGCGGCGAGTGGCCAGAGGGTGTTCGGCAGCACGTGCCGGCGGAAGACCGTGACGGGCCCCGCGCCCTCGTGCCGCGCGTAGGCGACGTAGTCGCCGAGAGCCACCGAGCGGACGCGGGCGCGGACGATGCGGGCGTATCCGGGCGCCGTCGCGAGCCCGATCGCGAGGACCGAGGACGTCGTGCCCGGGCCCATGACGGCGACGAACAGCAGCGCCATGACGAGCGTCGGGAGCGCGTAGAGGACCTCGATGATCCGGGCGAGCGCCGCGTCGAGGAGGCGCGGGCCGAGGCCCGAGGCGAAGCCGAGGACGATCCCGATCCCGACGCCGAGGGCCGTCGCCGCGAGCCCGATGCCGGCCGAGGCCGCCGCGCCGTGGACCACGCGCGAGAGGAGGTCGCGCCCCGACTCGTCGGTCCCGAAGAGGTGCGCGCCCGAGGGCGGCTGGAACCCGTCGGCGGGAGCGACGGCGAGCGGATCCGCGGGGGCGAGGAGCGACGGGGCCGCGACCGCGATCGCGAGGAGCACGACGACCGCCGCCGCGACGAGGCCCGGGGCGCCGAGCCTGCGGACCGCCGTCACGATCCCACCGCCTGGTCGGGCGCCGTCCGGGCCGGGGTGCGCGCGCCGCGCAGACGCGGGTCGACGACGAGCTCGAGCGCGTCCGTCGCGGTTACGACGACGACGTAGATGACCGCCACGACCGCGACGGCGCCGATCGCCACGGGGACGTCGCGTTGGAGCGCGGCGTCCTGGAGGAGCCGGCCGAGCCCCGGCCGCGCGAAGAGCACCTCGACGACGACCGCGCCCGAGAGCAGGTTGCCGAGCGACCAGCCCGACAGCGAGAGCGCGGGGAGTGCCGCGTGGCGCAGCGTGTGGCGGAGCAGGACGCGGGCCTCGCCGGCGCCGCGCGCGCGGGACGTCGTGGCGAAGGGCGCGCCGTCGGCCTCGACGAGCGCCTCGCGCGACACCTGCGACAGGAAGCCGGCGATCGGGACCGCGAGGGTGACGACGGGGAGCACGAGGGAGGCCGGATCGTTCGCGGCGCTCGTCGCGGGCAGCCAGCCGAGCGAGGTCGAGAACACGACGATGAGGACCGCGCCGAGCCAGAACCCGGGCATGACGCTCGCGACGATCTCGCAGAAGCGCAGCACGGCCCCCGCGGCGCGGCCTACGGGCCCCCGCGCCGTCTGCTGGATGAGCGCGCCCGCGACGGCGAGCACCCAGGCGAGCGCGAGCGCGAGGACCGCGAGGACCAGCGTGTTCGGCAGCTGCTCCGCGATCAGCGTCGATACCGGGGTGCGGCGCGCGTACGAGTCGCCGAGGCTCAGGGTCGCGATGTCGCGCAGCTGGAGGAGGTACTGGACGACGACGGGGCGGTCGAGGCCGTAGCGCGACGTCGCCGCCGCGATCGCCTCGGGGCTCGCGTTCGAGCCCGGCCCGCCGAGGATCGCCTCGAGCGGGTCGCCCGTCGCCCGGAGGGCGAAGAAGACGACCGTCGCGACGATCCACACGACGAGGATCGCGGAGCCGACGCGCGCCGCGATCCACCGGACCGCCGTCATTCGGTGAGCTGGGCGTTCAGGAACGACGGGACCGACACGGTGTCGAGGGTCTCGATCCCCGTGACGCCGCCCACGAGGAAGTGGTTCTGCTGGTCGTACAGCGGGAGCACGGCGTATGTGCCGAGGATGATCTCCTGCGCCTGGGCGTAGAGGTCGCGGCGCGCGTCGAAGTCGGTCGTCGCGAGGGCCTGATCGAGGACGTCGTCGAGCTCGGGGATCGAGATCTGCGCGTTGTTCGCGAAGTAGCCGCTCGGGGCGGGCTCGATGCTCTCGCTGCTGTAGACGATGCGCAGCACGTCGGGGCCGACCATCGTGTACGGGGCCGAGACGACCTCGTACTCGTGGGCCGCGAGCGCGCCGTACCAGGACGAGAGGTCGACAGGCGAGATCTCGACGTCGAAGCCGACGCCCGCCTCGTTCGCCTGGATCTGCTCGAAGAGCGACTGCTCGGCGGCGGTCGACTGGCTCGTCGACACGGGGAAGCGGACCGTGAGCCGCTCGCCGTCCTTCATGCGGGTGCCGTCGTCGTCGCGGTCGGTCCATCCGGCCTCGTCGAGCAGACGGTTCGCCTCATCGACGTCGGTCGCGAACAGGTCGGGCTCCGAGACCGCGAACGGCTCGAGGCTCGAGAGGACCGAGTACGAGCGCTCCGCCGTGCCCTGGAAGAGCGCCTCGATCCCGGGGTCCGGGTCGGCGGCGCGAATGAACGCCTCGCGCACGCCCGCGTCGTCGAACGGGGCCTGCGCCGTGTTGAGCTCGAGGCGGTTCGACGCAGCCTGGCGCGGGGCGTCGATGTGCTCGAGGCCCTGCGCCGAGGCCTGGACGATGTCGCTCGGCAGGGGGTTGTCGATGACGTCGACCTCGCCGGACGCGAGCGCCGCCTGCCGCGTCGCGGCGTCGGGGATGAAGCGCCACGTGATGCCGTCGAGGTGCGCCGCGCCGTCGCGGTCGGCGAAGGGCGCCGAGCCCGCGTAGTCGTCGTTGCGGACGAGGTCGACCTGCTGCTGGGGAACCCAGTCCTCGACGACGAAGGGGCCCGTCCCGATCGGCGCCTGGCAGTTCTCCTCCTGCCCGCGCGCGATGCCGGCGGGCGACTCCATGGCGTTCCACGGCTGGCTGAGCACCTCGAGGAGCGCCGACTTCGGCGTCGAGAGGTGCAGGTCGACGTGCGTCGCGTCGACGACCTCGACGTCGGAGATCTGCTCGACCGCGAGGTATCCCGTCGACGACGCCGTGTCGGGATCCTGCAGGTGCTCGATGTTGGCCTTCACGGCGTCGCCGTCGAACGGCGTGCCGTCGGTGAACTCGATCCCGCTCTTCAGCGTGATCGACCACGTGAGGCCGTCGTCCGACGGCGTGCCCGACTCGGCGAGCCACGGCACGATCTCGCCGTCGGCGTCGCGCCCGAAGAGCGGCTCGAGGTACTGCGCCGAGAGGATCGCCTGCGGCCAGTTCCCGCCGACGTGCGGGTCGAGGCAGGTGGGCTCGGCGTCGCCCGTCGCGTAGACGAGGGTCCCGCCGTCCTCGGGCTCGGCCGTGGCCGCGGATCCGCCTCCCGCGGAGCACCCCGCGATCAGGAGGGCGGCGGCCGCGGCGGCGGAGATGGACAGGACGCGGGGGAGAAGGCGCATGCGTTCCTCGATGGGATCAGGTGGACGCGGTCCAGAAAATGGGCCGACGTCCATGCTAACCCGGCAGGGAGCGCTCGTATTCCGCGCTCAGACCGCCCGTGCGAACGCCGGCTCGACGTCCGCGGCGATGTGGGCGAGGTGCGCGGGGATCTCGCGGCCCTTCTCGCGCATCGACGTCGCCCAGAGGCGGCCGGCGCGGTACGAGGAGCGCACGAGGGGGCCGGCGAGGACGCCGAGGAACCCGATCTCCTCGGCGGCCTGCTTCAGCTCGACGAACTCCTCGGGCTTCACCCAGCGCTGCACCGGCATGTGCCGAGGCGACGGCCGCAGATACTGCGTCAGCGTGATGATGTCGCACCCGGCCTCCCGCAGGTCGCGGAGGGTGTCGAGGATCTCGGTGCGCTCCTCGCCCATGCCGAGGATGAGGTTCGACTTCGTGATGAGGCCCGCCCGGTGCCCCTGCGCGATCACCGCGATCGACCGCTCGTAGGCGAACGCCGGGCGGATCCGCCGGAACACCCGCGGCACGGTCTCGACGTTGTGCGCGAACACCTCGGGCCGCGCCTCGAAGATCTGCCCGAGGAAGTCGGGTTCGCCGCTGTGGTCGTTCGCGAGCAGCTCGACGCCCGTCGCGGGGTTCATCGCGTGGATCTGCCGCACGGTCTCGGCGTTGAGCCACGCGCCCGTGTCCTCGAGGTCGTCGCGCGCGACGCTCGTGACGGTCGCGTAGCGCAGCCCCATGCGGCGCACCGACTCCGCGACGCGGCGCGGCTCGTCGGTGTCGTACTGCGCGGGCTTCCCCGTGTCGATCTGGCAGAAGTCACAGCGCCGCGTGCACTGCGAGCCGCCGATGAGGAACGTCGCCTCGCGGTCCTCCCAGCACTCGAAGATGTTGGGGCACCCCGCCTCCTGGCACACGGTGTGGAGGTCCTCGGTCTTCACGAGATCCTGCAGCTCGCGGTAATCGGGGCCCTGGCGCACCTGGACCTTGATCCAGTCGGGCTTCTTCTCGATCGGGGTCTGCGCGTTGCGCACCTCGAGGCGCAGCAGCCTGCGTCCGTTCGGCTCGGCGGTCATGCGGGAACTCCTTCGACGATCTCGGTGAGGGCCGCGGCGACGGCGTCGCGCGCGTCGCTCGGTGCGATGGTGCGCCCGGACTCCCGGGCCAGGGTCGTGGTGCCCACGTCGGCGATGCCGCAGGCAATGATCTCGGCGAACGGGTCCGTCGCGCACGAGCAGTTGAGTGCGAAGCCGTGCATCGTGACGCCCTGCGCGACGCGCATCCCGATCGCCGCGATCTTCGCGGATCCGTCGGCGGTCCACACGCCGCTGCGCCCCTCGACGCGGCGGCCCGCGACGCCGAACGCCGCCGCGACCGAGATGAGGGCGCCCTCGAGGCGGCGGACGAAGTCGAGGCCGCCCCGTTCGCCCACCTGCACGATCGGGTAGCCGACGAGCTGTCCCGGACCGTGCCAGGTGATCTTGCCCCCGCGGTCGACGTCGACGACGGGCGCGGATCCGGAGGTCGGGCGCTCGTGGGGCAGCGTGCGCGACCCCGCCGTGAACACGGCCTCGTGCTCGAGCAGGATCAGGGTGTCGCCCCTCTCGCCCCCGGCGACCTCGGCGTGGATGCGGCGCTGCAGGTCCCATCCGTCGCGATAGGGGACGAGGTGCGGTGCGAGGCCGGCGTCGAGGATCTCGAGCATGCTCACCCTTTCATTGTTGGACTGTGTCCAAGAATAGACCCCGGCGCGCCCATCGCGGGCCGCCATACGATCGAGTCATGGCGACGAACCGCGGCAGGGGCCGGCCCAAGGCGATCTCGCGCGAGATGCTCGCCGAGGCGGCAGGAGAGCTCTTCCTCGAGCGCGGGTACGACGAGACCTCGATCACCGAGATCGCGACTCGCGCGGGCGTCGGCCGGTCGAGCTTCTTCAACTACGCCGCGGGCAAGGCCGACCTGCTCTGGGGCGGCCTCGACGAGCGGATCCGCGCCGCCGCGGAGCTCGTCGACGTGGGGGCATCGGCGTCGGAGGCGGTCGTCGCGATCGCCGACGGCTTCGCGCCCGACGCGCTGGCCCTCGCCTTCGCGAACGCCGGGACGATGCGGATCGAGGCGCACCTCGAGGCGGAGTCGGCGCTCCGGATGCTGCGCGTCTCGCGCCTCACGGCGCGCGCCCTCGTGCGCGACGGGGCCGATCCCCTCGCCGCCGAGGTGCGCGGGGGAGCCTTCGGGGCGGCGCTCGTCGCGGCGCTGCGGGCGTGGGCGCTCGGCGGCGCGGGGGCGACTCCGCTCGCGGCGCACATGCGACGCGCAGTCGCCGCCGCCGAGGCACGGTAAAATCTGGTCATCATGGCTGCATTCGGCAATCTCTCCGAGCGTCTCACCGAGACCTTCCGCAATCTGCGCACCAAGGGCAAGCTGTCGGCCGCCGACGTCGACGGCACCGTGCGCGAGATCCGTCGCGCCCTGCTCGACGCCGACGTCGCGCTCGAGGTCGTCAAGACCTTCACCGCGAAGATCCGCGAGCGCGCGCTGGGCGACGAGGTCAACAAGGCGCTCAACCCCGCGCAGCAGGTCGTGCAGATCGTCAACGAGGAGCTCGTCGAGATCCTCGGCGGTCGCCAGCGCCCCCTGCAGTTCGCCAAGAACCCGCCGACCGTGATCATGCTCGCGGGCCTCCAGGGATCCGGTAAGACGACCTTTGCGGGCAAGCTCGCGCGCAAGCTGCAGAAGGAGGGCCACACGCCGCTCCTCGTCGCGGCCGACCTCCAGCGCCCCAACGCGGTGAACCAGCTGCAGGTCGTCGCCGAGCAGGCGGGCGCGGCGATCTACGCGCCCGAGCCCGGCAACGGGGTCGGCGACCCTGTCGCGGTGTCGAAGGCGGGCGTGGCCGAGGCCCAGCGCCGCCAGCACGACGTCGTCATCATCGACACCGCCGGCCGACTCGGCGTCGACGCCGAGCTCATGAAGCAGGCGTCCGACATCCGCCGGGCGACCGACCCCGACGAGGTCCTCTTCGTCATCGACTCGATGATCGGACAGGACGCCGTCAACACGGCGAAGGCCTTCCAGGAGGGCGTCGACTTCACGGGCGTCGTGCTCTCGAAGCTCGACGGCGACGCGCGCGGCGGCGCCGCGCTCTCGGTCGCCTCCGTCACAGGTCGCCCCATCATCTTCGCCTCGGCGGGCGAGACGCTCGACGCGCTCGAGGACTTCCACCCCGACCGCATGGCGAGCCGCATCCTCGACCTCGGCGACATCCTCACCCTCATCGAGCAGGCCCAGCAGGCCTTCGACGAGGAGGAGGCGAAGAAGGTCGCCGAGAAGCTCGCCAAGGAGGCGTTCACCCTCGACGACTTCCTCGAGCAGATGCAGCAGCTCAAGAAGATGGGCTCGATGAAGAAGATGCTCGGCATGCTGCCGGGCATGGGCGGCCAGATGAAGCAGCAGCTCGAGCAGTTCGACGAGCGCGAGATCGACCGCACCGAGGCCATCATCCGCTCGATGACGCCCGCCGAGCGCGGCAACACGAAGATCCTCAACGGCTCGCGGCGCGCCCGCATCGCGCGCGGCTCCGGCATGACGGTCACCGACGTCAACCAGCTCGTGAACCGCTTCGAGCAGGCGGCCAAGATGATGAAGAAGGTCGCGCGCGGCGAATCCGCAGGGATCCCCGGCGTCGGCGCGATGCCCGGCATGAAGCCCGGGGCGTCCGCGAAGCGCGGCAAGAAGGGCAAGAAGCAGCAGAAGCCGCTCCAGCGGTCGGGCAACCCCGCGAAGCGCGCGGCCGAGGCGGCGAACGCGCCAGCGGAGACCGCCCCGACCGGCGCGGGCTTCGGCCTCGGCTCGGCGCCGCAGGAGGCGCCGAGCGAGGCCGACATGGCCGAGATCACGAAGCTCTTCGGCAGGCGCTGATCACGCGGCGAGGGCCGGGATCCGAATCGGATCCCGGCCCTCGTTCGTTCTCTCGGTCGTCAGGCGACGTCGTCGTCGATCCAGTCCATCGACTTCGTCACGGCCTTGCGCCACAGTCGCAGGGTGCGGTCAACCTCGGCCTGCTCCATCTGCGGCTCCCAGCGCTTGTCCTCCTGCCAGTTGGCCGACACCTCGTCGAGGTCCTTCCAGAACCCGACGGCGAGGCCGGCCGCGTAGGCGGCGCCGAGGGCCGTCGTCTCGGCGACGACTGGCCGCACGACCGGGACGCCGAGAACGTCGGCCTGGAACTGCATGAGCGCGTCGTTGGCGACCATGCCGCCGTCGACCTTGAGCTCCTCGAGCTCCACGCCGGCGTCGGCGTTGACGGCGTCTAGCACGTCGCGCGTCTGGAACGCGACGGCCTCGAGGGCCGCGCGGGCGATGTGGCCCTTCGTCACGTAGCGCGTCATGCCGACGAGCGCGCCGCGGGCGTCGGGGCGCCAGTACGGCGCGTAGAGGCCCGAGAACGCCGGCACGAAGTACACGCCGCCGTTGTCGTCGACGGTGTCGGCGAGCTTCTCGACCTCGGGCGCCGACTTGATGATCCCCAGCTGGTCGCGCAGCCACTGGATCAGCGATCCCGTTACGGCGATCGATCCCTCGAGCGCGTAGTGCACGGGCTGGTCGCCGATCTTGTAGCCGACCGTCGTGAGAAGGCCGTTCTTCGAGAGGATCTTCTCCTCGCCCGTCTGGAAGATGAGGAAGTTGCCCGTGCCGTACGTGTTCTTGCTCTCGCCGGGCGAGAAGGCCGCCTGGCCGAAGGTCGCGGCCTGCTGGTCGCCGAGGATGCCCGAGATGGGCGTCTCGCGCAGCAGCGACGTGTCCTCGGCGTAGCCGTAGACCTCGGACGACGACTTGATCTCGGGGAGCATCGAGCGCGGAACGCCGAACGCCTCGAGGATGTCGTCGCGCCAGTCGAGCGTCTCGAGGTCCATGAACAGCGTGCGCGACGCGTTCGTGACGTCGGTGACGTGCACGCCGCCGTCGACGCCGCCCGTGAGGTTCCAGAGGACCCAGGTATCGGTCGTGCCGAAGAGGAGGTCGCCCGCCTCGGCCTTCTCGCGCGCGCCCTCGACGTTCTCGAGGATCCAGGCGATCTTCGTGCCGGCGAAGTACGTGTTGATCGGGAGGCCGACGATGCTCTTGAAGCGCTCGATGCCCTCGTCGCCCGCGATCCGGTCGACGATCGCCTGCGTGCGCGTGTCCTGCCACACGATCGCGTTGTAGACGGGCTCGCCCGTCGTGCGGTCCCAGACCACCGCGGTCTCGCGCTGGTTCGTGATGCCGATGGCCTCGATCTGGTGGCGGGTCACGTCGGCGCGGCTCAGCGCGAGGCCGATGACCTCCTGGACGTTGCGCCAGATCTCGAGGGCGTCGTGCTCGACCCAGCCCGGGTGCGGGAGGATCTGCTCGTGCTCCTTCTGGCCGGTGGAGACGATCGATCCCTTCTTGTCGAAGATGATCGCGCGCGACGACGTCGTGCCCTGGTCGATCGCGAGAATGTATTCACCCATGCGTTCTCTCCTCTGAAGACGTGGTTCGGGTAGGGATCAGCCTGCGAGGCCGAGCGTGAGCGGCGCCGCGAAGGCCGCGATGGCGGCGCCGACGAAGGGGCCGAAGACCGGGACCCACGAGTACGCCCAGTCGCTCGACCCCTTGCCCTTGATGGGGAGCAGCGCGTGCGCGATGCGCGGGCCGAGGTCGCGGGCCGGGTTGATGGCGTAGCCGGTCGGGCCGCCGAGCGACGCGCCGATGGCGACGACGAGAAGGGCGACGGGGAGCCCGGCCAGCGGGCCGAGGCCGCCGGGGACGCCGACCTCGACGTCGCCGTAGTCGGAGAACCCGAAGATCACGAACACGAGGACGAAGGTCGCGATGACCTCGGTCAGGAAGTTCAGCCCGTAGGACCGTTTCTCGGGGCCCGTCGAGAAGACGCCGAGCTTCGCGGCGGGGCTCTCCTCGTCGTCGAAGTGCTGCTTGTAGGCGAGGTAGCAGACGATCGCGCCGATGATGCCGCCGATCAGCTCGGCGATCGTCGCGACGAGGAACATCGGGAGCGTGATCGTACCCCCGATCAGCAGCCCGAGGCCGACGGCGGGGTTGAGGACCGCGCCCGAGTACGCGGAGACGAGGAAGCCGGCGAACACCGCGAGGCCCCATCCCCAGTTGATCATGAGGGTGCCGCCGCCGAAGCCCTTCGTCTTCGCGAGGGTCACGTTGGCGACGACGCCCGTGCCGAGGAGCACGAGCATCGCTGTGCCCACGAGCTCGGAGAGGAAGTACAACCCCAGATTGATGTCCTGCATGTCTTCATCGACCTTCCTGGCCGGCGTCGCTGCCGGCCGTTCCATCGCCCGGCGGGGAAGGCCCCCGCCGGGCTGAGATCACACGGTCGCGGGGACCGAATGCTTCGCGTGGAGCTCGCCGCGCGCCTGCTCGAGCTCGGCGTCGCGCGTCTCGGCTCTCCAGCCCGCGATCTCGGCGAGCGCGTCGGCGATCTCCTCGAGCACGGCGTCCGAGGCGTCGCCCGTGAACGCGAGGCTCGTGCGGCGCAGGACCACGTCGCGCAGGTGCACGGCGTGCTCGCGCTCGACCATCCACGAGAGCTCGCGCGTCGAGAGCGCGCCGCCCGCGAGCTCGCGGTCCTCGCCCTCCTCGACGTACGACCACACGTCGGCCGCGCGGGTGCCGTAGCGGACGAAGAGCCCGTCGGCGCGGTGGCCCGCTCCCGAGAGGTGCGCGCGCTTCCACGCCTGCGTCTCCTGCGCGCCGAGCGGGAACGCCCGGCCGCCGCCGATCGCGAGGCCCGCCGTCGAGGCGGTGCGCGTGCGGCCGAGGAGCCCCAGGACGGTGTCGGCGAGGTTCTCGCCGATCGCGCGGAACGTCGTCCACTTGCCGCCGACGAGGCTCACGATCGGGGTCGAGCGCGAGTCGTCGACCTCGATCCGGTAGTCGCGCGAGACGAAGCCGGGGGCCGTGTCGCCGTGGCGGGGCAGAGGGCGGATCCCCGAGAAGCTGTAGACGATCTGCGAACGGTCGACGGCGATCTGCGGGAAGACGTGGTGCACGAGATCGAAGAAGTAGTCGATCTCCTCGTCGGTGCAGGTGACGTCGTCGGTCGGCTTGACGTCGATGTCGGTCGTCCCGACCATGACGCGGTCCTTGAGCGGGTAGATCAGCACGATGCGGCCGTCGGAGTGCTCGAAGAAGAGCTCGCGGCCCTTCGTCGCGGCGAGGAGCTCGGGGTGGTCGAGCACGATGTGCGACCCCTTCGTCCCGCCCATGAACGCCGTCTCGCGGCCGAGCTGCGCGTTCGTCATGTCGGTCCAGGTGCCGGACGCGTTGACGACGACGTCGGCTGCGACGGAGAACTCCTCGCCCGAGACGTTGTCGCGGAGCAGGACGCCGTCGGCGGTGGACCCGATCGCCTCGACGTAGTTCACGGCGCGCGCGCCCTCGTGGGCGGCCGATCCGTCGAGCAGGACGTCGAGCGCGAGGCGCTCGGGATCGTGCATCGAGGCGTCGTAGTACGTCGCGGTGTACTTGACGTCGGGGTCGAGGTCGGGGAGGGCCGCGAGCGACTTCCTGCGCCCGTGGAAGCGGTGGCGCGGGACCGAGCCGCCGTCGCGCGAGAAGGTGTCGTAGATCATGAGGCCGATCTTGATGAGCGCGGCGCCGCGCTCCTTCGGCTTGCCCTGCTTGTGCGTGAGGAAGCGCAGCGGAGCCGACATGATGCCCGAGAAGGTCGAGTAGATCGGGATCGTCGTCTCGAGCGGCTTCACGAAGTGGGGGGCGAGCTTGAGGAGGCGGTTGCGCTCCTGGACCGACTCTCGGACGAGGCGGAACTCGCCGTTCTCGAGGTAGCGGATCCCGCCGTGCACCATGTGGCTCGACGCGCTCGACGCGCCGCTCGCGAAGTCGCCGCGCTCGACGAGCGTGACGTCGACGCCCTGCAGCGCGAGATCGCGGAACGTGGAGATGCCGTTGATGCCGCCGCCGACGATGAGGACGGTCGTACGACCCGCGTCGCGCACCTCGGCGACGGACGGGCGGATGGGTGAAGAGATGTCGGACATCTTCGGCCTCGATTCTTGCTCGTTGTCGACTAGCGTGGATCCCCGTGGAACATCCGGTCAAGCCGAGTGCACATATGTGCGCGGACCGGGATCCCGCGAGAGAGGAACGCCATGGCGGCTGTCGACGACAGGGGTGCGCAGGCCCTCGCCGCCGCGCGCCTCTACTACCTCCAGGACCGCACGATGGAGTCGATCGCGCGGGAGCTGCGCACCTCGCGTTCGTCGGTCTCGCGTCTGCTCTCGTACGCCCGCGAGCAGGGGATCGTCGACATCCGCGTGACGAGCCCGAACGAGCACGGCGAGACCCTCGAGGCGCGCATCCTCGAGCGCTCGGGCGTCCGCGCGCACGTCGTCCCCGTCTCGGCGAACGTCAGCGAGGCCGAGCGGCTCGATCGGGTCGCGATGACGGCGGCGCGGCTCGTCGCCCAGGTGATCGAGTCGAACATGGTGGTCGGTCTCGCGTGGGGATCGACGCTCAGCGCCGTCGTCCGCCACCTGCCGCAGAAGGAGACGCACTCGACGACGGTCGTGCAGCTCAACGGCGCCGGCAACACCCTCACGACGGGCGTCGAGTACTCGAGCGAGATCCTGCAGCGCTTCGGCGAGGCGTTCGGGTCGGCTGTGCAGCAGTTCCCCGTCCCGGCCCTGTTCGACGACCCCGCGACGCGCGACGCGATGTGGCGCGAGCGCATGACCAAGCGCGTCCTCGGGCTGCAGGGCCGCATGGACCTCGCGATCTTCAGCATCGGCTCGCCCGGCGCGGGAGTGCCGAGCCGCGTGTACGTCGGGGGATACCTCGACGAGCGCGACTACCAGAGCCTCGCGGAGGACCGGGTCGTGGGCGACGTCGCGACGGTGTTCTTCCGGGCCGACGGGTCGTGGCGCGACGTGCGACTCAACGCGCGCGCGACGGGGCCCTCCTTCGACCGTCTGCGCCGCGTGCCGCGGCGGCTCTGCGTCGTGGCGGGGCAGCACAAGCTCCGCGGGCTGCGCGGGGCGCTCGCGGCCGGCCTCGTCACCGACCTCGTGCTCGACGAGGCCCTCGCGGCCGAGCTCCTGGAGCGCTGACTCAGGAGCCCTCGGCGCGGCCCTGGCGCCAGTACCCCATGAAGGCGACGGCGCGACGGTCGACGCCGATCTCCTTCACGAGGTGGCGCCGCAGGGTCGTGACGGCGATCGACTCGCCCGCGATCCAGGCGTAGAGCGGCGCGCTCTTCAGCGCGGCGCCGCCCTTCGCCGAGCGCGGCACCTCCCACAGCGGGTCGCGGTCGACGTCGATCTCCTCGACGTCGGACCCCGTGCCGTCGGGGCAGAGGATCGGGGCGTGCGCCGCGACGACCCGCGTGAGGTGCTCGTGGCGCTCGGATCCCTCCCGTCCCGCGGCGTAGATCCGGAAGCCCGGGTGGTGGGGCAGATAGGCGCAGTCGCGCTCGTCGGGGACCTCGAGCACGACGACGCCCGTCGCCTCCCGGGGGAGCTGCTCGAGGATCCGCGCGATCGCGGGAGCCGCCGTCTCGTCGCCGACGAGCAGATGCTCGCCCGTCGCGGCCGGCGGCACGAAGTCGAGGCCGCCCGGCTCGCCCTCGTAGCGCGCGTCGGGCGCGAGGAGGAGGACCTCGTCGCCGGGACGGGCCGAGGCGATCCATGCCGACGCGGGGCCGAGGATCGCGTGCGAGACCATGTCGACGTCGACCTCGGTCTCCTCACGGCGCACCCCGCGCGTCGTGTAGGTGCGGAACGGCGGGCGGGCCGACTCGGGCATCGCGCGGTACTCGGCGTACCAGTCCTCGCCGGTGGGCATGGCGTCGAGGCCGGCCGCCTCGGTCGGGAACACGACCTTGATCCGCTGGTCGAAGCCCGGGTCGCCGTAGAGCGCGAGGTCGTCGCCCACGAAGGTGAAGCGGCGGAAGCTCGGGGTGAGATCGGTGATCCGGGCGACGCGCGCGCGGAAGAAGCGGTGCGGGCGGACGGGGGCGGTGACGGCGCTCATGCGGCGGCCTCCTGTGCGGTCGGGGCGAGGACGTGGTGGCGGCCGCGGGGCAGCACGAGGGGCGTTCCCGAGACGGGGTCGGCGATCACGGAGGCGTCGAGCCCGAACACGTCGGCGACGAGCTCGGGCGTCACGACCTCTCCCGGCGCGCCGGACGCGACGAGGCGGCCGTGCTTCAGGGCGAAGAGGTGGTCGGCGTACCGCGCCGCGAGGTTGATGTCGTGCAGCACCATCGCGATCGTCGTGCCGCGCGAGCGGTTGAGATCGGTCAGGAGATCGAGCACCTCGACCTGGTGGGCGAGGTCGAGGTAGGTCGTCGGCTCGTCGAGGAGCAGCAGATCGGTCTCCTGGGCGAGGGCCATCGCGATCCACACGCGCTGGCGCTGGCCGCCCGAGAGCTCGTCGACCGAGCGGTCGGCGAGGTCGGCGACGCCGGTCTGCTCGAGGGCGTCGGCGACGGCCCGCTCGTCCTCGGCCGACCACGAGCGGAAGAGCTTCTGGTGGGGATGGCGCCCGCGGCCCACGAGGTCGGCGACGACGATGCCTTCGGGCGCGACGGGCTGCTGGGGGAGCAAGCCGAGCGTGCGCGCCAGCTGCTTCGTCGGCACCTGGTCGATGCGCTTGCCGTCGAGGACGACGGATCCGCCCGCCGACGGGATCAGGCGCGAGATCGTCTTCAGGAGCGTCGACTTGCCGCAGGCGTTCGCGCCGATGATGACGCTCACCTGCCCCGCCGGGAGCACGAGGTCGACGCCGTCGACGATGGTGCGCCCGCCGTAGCCCGAGCTGAGGTTCTGCGTCTCGAGGGTGTGGTGGACGGTCACGAGGAACCTCCGATGCGGGTCATGCGCAGGAGCAGCACGAGGAGATACGGGGCGCCGGCGATGCCGGTGATGACGCCGACGGGGAAGCGCGTGTCGAACGCGAACTGCCCGATCAGGTCGCCCGCGAGGACGAGGCAGGCGCCGACGAGCGCGGCGGGGATGAGGAGGGACGATCCGCGACCCACGATGTGCGACGCGATGGGGCCCGACAGGAACGCCACGAACGCGATCGGCCCCGTCGTCGCGGTCGCGAAGCAGGCGAGGGCGACGGCGCAGACGATGAGGAGGAGGCGCGTGCGGCTCGCCGAGACGCCGAGCGAGACCGCGGTCTGCTCTCCGAGCTCGAGCGCCCCGAGCCCGCGCGAGAGGACGAGGATCGCGGGGGCGAGGACGACGACGGCGATCGCGAGCGGCGCGGCGCCGTCGAGCGAGGATCCGTTGAGGCTGCCCGCGATCCAGCGCATCGCCGCCCCCACGTCGTGCTCGCTCGAGCGCTCGACGAGGAACGAGACGACCGAGTCGAGCATCGCGCCGATGCCGATCCCGATGAGGATCAGCCGCCCTCCCGTCGAGTCGCCGCCGCGGGCGATGAGCGAGATGGCGAGCGCCGTCGCGATGCCGACGACGAGGGCGAACGCGTTCGTCGCGACCGTCGACCAGCCGAGGACCGTGATCGAGAGCACGGCGGCGGCGCTCGCGCCCGAGGTGATGCCGATGACGTCGGGGCTCGCGAGCGGGTTGCGCAGGAGGGTCTGGAACGTCGACCCCGCGAGACCGAACGCGATGCCGGCGAGGGCGCCCGCGACCGCGCGCGGGATCCGCAGGGTCCCGATCGTGAACGACGCTCCGGGCACGTCGTGGCCGAGGAGCACCTGGACGACGTCGCCGATCGGGTAGATCGTCTGGCCGATCACGAGCGAGGCCGCGAGGAGGGCGACGAGGAGGACGGCGAGCGCCGTGATCCCGACGCGGCGGCGCGTCGCGCGGCGCCGGCGTCCGGCGCGCAGTGCGGCGAGGGCGCCCGTGGGGGCGGAAGGGGCGATCGCGGTCATCAGAGCCCCCGCATCCGGGTGCGGCGGGCGATCGCGACGAGCACGGGCGCGCCGATGAAGGCCGTGAGGATGCCCGCGGCGACCTCGCCGGGGCGGCCGATGACGCGGCCCGCCGTGTCGGCGAGCGTCAGGAGGGCGGCGCCGCCGAGGGCCGAGAGGGGAAGGATCCAGCGCTGGTCGGGCCCGGAGACGAGGCGGATCGCGTGCGGGACCATGAGCCCCACGAACGCGATCGGGCCCGCGATCGCCGTGACGGCGGCGCAGAGCACGACGCCCGCGGTCGCGGCGACGATCCGCGTCGTGCCGACGCGGACGCCGAGCCCGCGGGCCGTGTCCTCGCCGAGGGCGAGGGCGTTGAGGCCGGGGGCGGTCGCGATCGCGACGGCGCCCGCGACGAGGATTAGGGCGGCGACGATGCCGACGGATCCCCAGTCGGCGCCGCCGACCGAGCCGACCTGCCACTGGCGGAAGTCGTTCATCGCCTGCGCGCGGGGGATCATGACGGCGCTGACGAGCGACGACAGCGCCGCCGTCGTCGCGGCGCCCGCGAGCGCGAGCTTGATGGGGGTCGCGCCGCCGGGGCCGAGCGAGCCGACGGCGTAGACGAACGCGGCGGCGAGGAAGCTGCCGGCGAGCGCGAGCGCGAGGTACTGCGAGATCGAGGTGATCCCGAGGAACGCGATGCCGCAGACGACGAAGAGGGAGGCGCCCATGTTGACGCCGAGGATGCCCGGGTCGGCGATGGGGTTGCGCGTGATCGCCTGCATCGTCGCGCCCGACATCGCGAGCGCCGCGCCGGCGATGAGCGCGAGGACCGTGCGGGGGATGCGCTCCTGGACCGCGATCGCGCCGATGTCCTGCGCGACCTCGCCGCGGAGGAACGCCCCGACGCCCGACGCGATCTCGGAGAGGCCGACGACGCGCGATCCGAAGGCGAGCGACGCGAGCGCGGCGACCACGACGAGCACCGACACGACCACGACGAGCGCGGCGCGGCGCGGCGCCCCCGCCGATGTCGCAGCGGGGGCGCCGGGGCGCGTCGCGGTCGCGGTCGTCACTCCGCCTTGCCCGCGGCGTCGTTCAGCGTCGAGACGTAGCCGTAGTCGTCGAGGAGCATCGGGATCGACAGTGCCGTGGGCGTGACCGCGCCGCTGAAGTCGTCGCCGGATCCGACGGCGACGACGGCGCCGTTCGCGATCGCCGGGACGGTCGACCACAGCGGGTCGGCCTGCAGCGCCGCGAGCGTCGACTCGTCGCCGTACGACACGATGACGTCGACGTCGTCGAGGAGGTCGGCGTTCTCGGCCGAGATGTCGGCGTAGAACTGGTCACCCGTGTTCTCGGCGACCGACGGGAAGTCGAAGCCGAGGTCGCCGAGGAAGGCCGTGCGCGAGTCGTCGACGCCGTAGACCGAGATCACCGAGGTGTCGGACGGGTCGATGTAGAAGAACGCCGCGGTCTTCCCCGCGATGTCGGGCGCGTCGGCGACGGCGTCGGCGATCTGCTGGTCGAGGTCGTCGACGAGCGCGTCGCCCTCGTCCGCGAGTCCGAGGCCGGCGGCGTCGGTGCGGATCGTGTCGCGCCACGGCGTGAACCAGGCGGTCTCGGGGTAGGCGACCGTCGGCGCGATCTGGGTCAGCGTGTCGTAGTCGTCCTGCGTGAGGCCGGAGTACGCCGCGAGGATCACGTCGGGCTGCACGTCGGCGATCGCCTCGAAGTCGGTGCCGTCCGCCGTCGAGAAGATCGCCGGCTGCTCGGCGCCGAGCTCGTCGTACGCGTTGCTCGTCCACTCGTAGACGCCGTCGGTCGACGAGCCGTCCATCGACCAGGTCTGGTTGTCGACGCCGACGGGGGCGACTCCGAGCGCGAGCGCGACGTCCTGGTTGCCCCAGCCGACCGTCGCGACGCGATCGATCTCCGCCGGCACCTCGGTCGTGCCGAACGCGTGCTCGACCGTGAGCGATCCGTCGTTCGTGAGCGCCTCGGGCGCCGCCGTGGATCCGGACGACGCAGAGTCGGAGGCGGATCCGCAGGCGGTGAGGGCGAGGGCGGCGATCGCGACGGAGGCGACGGCGAGGGGGCGCTGGAGACGCACGGGGGGCTCTTTTCGTAGCGGGGGAGCGGCTGCTCCGAACGGGGGGACGAAGGTAAGGCTCGCCTAAAGCGGCTGAGATTTCAACTCGAACCGCGACGCGCGCCCCCTCCCGTTCGCCTCTCAGGGCCCGTTCTGGCAGAATGGACAGCTGGAACGCGCGCTCGACCCTCTATCCGGCGCGGCGCTCCGACCTTTCAGAGCTTCCGCCACCCCGTGCATGACCCCACGCGGCTGGCGACGGGTTCGACTACCTTTCCTCACCACTGGAGATCACTGTGGCTGTCAAGATTCGCCTCAAGCGCCTGGGCAAGATCCGCGCGCCGTACTACCGCATCGTCGTCGCCGACTCGCGCACCAAGCGCGACGGTCGCGTCATCGAGGAGATCGGCAAGTACCACCCCACCGAGCACCCCTCGTTCATCGAGGTCGACTCGGAGCGGGCTCAGTACTGGCTCTCCGTCGGCGCGCAGCCGACCGAGCAGGTCCTCGCGATCCTCAAGATCACGGGCGACTGGGGCACGTTCAAGGGCGACAAGGACGCCAAGAGCACGCTCCTCGTCGCCGACGAGAAGAAGGCCTACACGGCCGATACGGGCAAGAAGTCGGTCGTCAAGCCGCAGGCCGCCAAGCCGGCTGAGGCCCCCGCCGCCGAGGCGCCCGCCGAGGACGCCGCCGAGACCGAGTCGGCGGAGTAATCCCGATCGTGCTGGCCGCCGCTCTCGAACACATCGTCACGGGGATCGTCGACGACCGCGATGCCGTGCGCATCGACGAGTCCGACGGTCCGCGGGGGAACGTGCTCACCGTGCACGTCGCCCCCGCCGACCGGGGCCGTGTGATCGGGCGCGGCGGCCGCACGGCCAAGGCGCTGCGCGCGCTCGTCGCCGCTCTGGCCGACGAGCGCCGCGTGCGCGTCGACGTGGCCGACGACTGATGGCCGCGCCGAAGAACCAGCTGCGCGTCGGTCGTGTGCTCAAGGCGCACGGCCTCAAGGGCGCGCTCAAGCTCGAGCTGTACACCGACGACCCCGACGGCCGTTTCGTGCCGGGGGCGACGTTCACCCTGCAGGTCCCCGAGCACTCCCAGTGGCACCGCAAGACCATCACGGTCCGCGAGTTCCGCTGGATGAACCAGAGCCCCGTCGTGTTCTTCGAGGACATCGACGACCGCAACGACGCCGAGACGCTCGTCCGGGCGATCCTCTGGGTCGACGAGGACGAGACGGCCTCCTCCGAGCCCGACGCCTGGTACGACCACCAGCTCGTGGGCCTCGAAGCCGTGCGCGACGGAGAGGTCGTGGGCACCGTCGCCCGCGTCGAGCACCTCCCCGCGCAGGACCTCCTGATCGTCGCCGTCGGCGAGCGCGAGGTCATGGTGCCGTTCGTGTCCGAGATCGTCCCCGAGGTCGACGTCGAGGCAGGCCGCGTCGTGCTGACGCCCCCGCTCGGGCTCTTCGAGGATCTCGCAGACGAAGCCGAGTGAGGCTCATCGGCCGGCGTCGTAGGGTCGCGCCCGTGACGACTTCCGATCCGCGGCCGATCCTCCCGCTCTGGGCTGCGCTCATCGCCGCCGTCGCCGGCGGGCTCGCGTACGACGCATCCTTCCCCGCGCTCGGCATCTGGCCGCTCGCCTTCGTCGCCGTCGCGCTCTCGCTCGTCTCGCTCGTCGGGCGGCGAGCTGGCGCGGCGTTCCTCGTCGCGCTCGCCTTCGGGGCGAGCTTCTACTTCCCGGACATCGACTGGATCGACGGGTTCCTCGGCGACGACCCCCTCTCCTGGGTGCCGTGGGTCGCGCTCGCCGGCGTCGAGGCCCTCTTCATGGGGGCCGGCGGCGTCCTCATCGCCCTCGCGTACCGGTGGGTGCCGCGCGTGATCCGGCGGCCCGGGTGGCGCTTCGCCGCGACGGCGGCGCTCGTCGCGGGGATCTGGACGGCTCGCGAGATCGTCATGATCTCCTGGCCCTACACGGGCTTCCCCTGGGGTCGCCTCGGCATGAGCCAGGCGTCGGGGCCGCTCGCGCAGGTCGCGTCGTGGGTCGGAACCGAGGGGCTCACGTTCCTCTGCGCGCTCGCGGTCGCCCTCCTCGTGGAGACGGGCCGCGCCGCGCGCTGGGCCGGCGTCCCGCGCCGCGTACCCGCGGCGGGGCTCGGAGCGGCGGCTGTGCTCGCGATCGCGCTCGTCGTCGTCCCGCAGTTCCCGACGACGGAGGCCGGATCGATCCGCGTCGGCGCGGCCCAGGGCGACGGTCCCGCGGCCTACGCCGACCAGCGCGCGCGGTACGACGTGCTCGATGCGCAGCTCCAGGCGTCGGATCCCGTGATCGGGCAGGACGTCGACCTCGTCCTCTGGCCCGAGGGAGGGCTCGGCGGCGTCGACCCGCTGACCGACCGGGCGGCCGCCGCGGCCCTCACCCGGGCCGCGGCGACGTACGGCGCGCCGATCCTCATGAACTCGGCCGTCGCGCAGGGCCAGCTCGTCTACAACATGTCGATGCTGTGGACGGCCGACGAGGGCCCCGTCGCGCACCACTCGAAGCGCTACCCCGTGCCGTTCGGCGAGTACGTCCCGGACCGCGCGTTCTACGAGGCGATCGTCCCGAGCCTCATCGGGCTCATCGGCCGCGAGTACGAGCCCGGCGACGACGCCCCGCTCATGCACGTCGGCGACGTCGCGGTCGGGCTCGCGATCTGCTTCGACGTCGCGTTCGACGATCTCGTGTGGGAGGGCGCTCAGGACGGCGCCCAGGTCTACATGTTCCAGACGAACAACGCCGACTTCCGCGGATCCGACGAGAACCTGCAGCAGCTCGAGATGGCGCGCATGCGCGCGATCGAGACCGGGCGCAGTGTCGTCAACGTCTCGACCGTCGGCACGAGCCAGGTCATCGCGCCCGACGGCACGACGGTCGACGAGATCCCCGCCGACGAGCAGGGGCTCATCGTCGCCGACGTCGAGCTGCGCGACGGGCTCACCCCCGCCGTCGTCGCGGGGGAGGGGATCCGCCTGGGACTCCTCGTCGTGCCGGCCGCGGCGCTCCTCGCGCTCGGGATCCTCGCGATCCGCGCGCGCCGTCGCGCCTGATCCGGACCCCGGGTAGCGTGGGCGCCATGGCCGCCGAGTTCTGGTTCAACATGCGCACGCGCCTCGTCGAGGAGGGACCCCAGTCGGGATCCCTCGACCTCGCGGGGCCCTTCGCGACGCGCGAGGAGGCGGAGCGCGCGCCCGAGGTCCTGGCCAGGCGCTCGCAGGCGTGGGAGGACGACGACGAGGCTGAGCGCGCGTGGCGATCCGACGAGTCCTGAGAGCGGCGTGTCCCCGCTCCCGCGGCCAGTAGGCTGATCGGCATGGACAAGCAGCAGGATTTCGTGCTCCGCACGATCGAGGAGCGCGGCGTGAAGTTCGTCCGCCTGTGGTTCACCGACGTCATCGGAACGCTGAAGTCGGTCGCGCTCGCCCCCGCCGAGGTCGAAGGCGCGTTCGGCGAGGGCATCGGGTTCGACGGCTCGGCCATCGAGGGCCTGACCCGCGTGCAGGAGAGCGACCTGCTCGCGCACCCGGATCCCACGACCTTCCAGCTCCTGCCCTGGCGTGGCGACGTCGAGCCCACGGCCCGCATGTTCTGCGACCTCACCACGCCCGAGGGCGACCCCGCGGTCGCCGATCCGCGCAACGTCCTCAAACGCACGCTCTCGCGCGCCGCCGACGCGGGGTTCACGTTCTACACGCACCCCGAGATGGAGTTCTACCTCTTCGAGCAGGGGGAGCGCGGATCCGCGCCCGTCCCCGTCGACTCGGCCGGCTACTTCGACAACGTGCCGGGCGGCACGGCGCACGACTTCCGCCGCCGCGCCGTGCGCATGCTCGAGGACCTCGGCATCTCGGTCGAGTTCAGCCACCACGAGGGCGGCCCGGGGCAGAACGAGATCGACCTGCGCTACGCCGACGCGCTCACGATGGCCGACAACATCATGACCTTCCGCACCGTCGTGAAGGAGGTCGCGATCGAGCAGGGCGTGCACGCGACGTTCATGCCCAAGCCGCTTGCGGGCGCCCCCGGCAGCGGGATGCACACGCACATGTCGCTCTTCGAGGGCGACGCCAACGCCTTCTACGAGGAGAGCGACCCGCACCAGCTCTCGAAGACGGGCCGCCACTTCATCGCGGGCCTCCTGACGCACGCCGACGAGATCTCGCTGCTGCTCAACCAGTTCGTCAACTCGTACAAGCGCGTGTGGGGCGGCGACGAGGCCCCCAGCTACATCGCGTGGGGCCACAACAACCGCTCGGCGCTCGTGCGCGTTCCGCGTTACAAGCCCGGCAAGAGCACCTCGGCGCGCATCGAGCACCGCGGCATCGACTCGGCGGCGAACCCGTACCTCGCGTACGCGCTCATGCTGTCGGCCGGGCTCAAGGGCATCGAGAACGAGTACGAGCTCCCGCCCGAGGCCGAGGACAACATCTGGCTGCTCTCCGACGCCGAGCGCCGCGCGCTCGGGTACCGCGCGCTGCCGTCGAGCCTCGACCAGGCGATCGCGCGCATGGAGGAGTCCGAGCTCGTCGCCGAGACGCTCGGCGAGCAGGTGTTCAGCTACGTGCTCGCGAACAAGCGCCGCGAGTTCGAGCAGTACCGCGCGCAGGTCACGTCGTTCGAGCTCGAGACGACGCTCGACGTCATCTGACGTGGCGACTCCCTCGGAGCGCCGTTCGGGACGCTCGACCCTCGTCAGGGCGGGCTTCTCGGACGTCGACCAGGCCGACGGCGACCTCGCCGAGCTGTCGGCCGCGACGGGGCACGCGCGCGACGACCTGATCGCGCTCGCCTCGCTCGCGGCCGACCCCGATGCGGCCGTGCGCGCCGTCCTCGGCATCGCGAGGCGCGACCCCGA
The DNA here is from genome assembly GCF_000422385.1 of Microbacterium indicum DSM 19969. Lineage (GTDB taxonomy): Bacteria > Actinomycetota > Actinomycetes > Actinomycetales > Microbacteriaceae > Microbacterium > Microbacterium indicum. The sequence goes on along the minus strand of NZ_AULR01000002.1, from coordinate 465,206 downwards.
CACGATCCGCGAGGTCCTCGCGGCCGGGCACCGCTCGCGTCGCGTCTGGCGCGTCCTCGGCGGATCGCAGGGTCTCGCCGACTTCGCGCTGCGCCACCCGCGCACCCTCGTCGACGAGCTGACCTCGCGGCCGCGGTCGCTCCCCACCGCGGACGAGATGCGCGGCGAGCTCCTGGCCGCAGTCGGCGCGTCCGACGGGTTCGCCCGGAGCGACGGCGAGGAGGCGCGCATCGCGCTGCGCATCGCCTACCGCCGGGCGCTCCTGCGCATCGCGGGCTACGACCTCTCGGATCCCGACTCGGTCGAGGCGGTCCGCGACGTGTCGACGGCGCTCTCCGAGGCGGCGGGCGCCGCGCTCGAGGCGGCCCTCGCGATCGCACGCACGAAGGTCGCGAACGACCGCGGATCCGCGGGCCTGTTCCCGTCGGACGATGTGCGGGCGACGCGCCTCGCGATCATCGGCATGGGAAAGACGGGCGCCGAGGAGCTCAACTACGTCTCGGACGTCGACGTGATCTTCGTCTGCGGCGTCGCCGAAGGGTCCGAGCTGTCCGAGACGCGCATGATCGACGTCGCGACGCGCCTCGCCTCCCAGGCGATGCGGGCGATCGACGGCTTCGAGACCGAGCCGCCGCTGTGGGAGGTCGACGCGAACCTGCGCCCCGAGGGCAAGCAGGGGGCGCTCGTGCGCACGCTCGAGTCCCACCTCGCGTACTACCGGCGCTGGGCGCACTCGTGGGAGTTCCAGGCCCTGCTGAAGGCGCGCGCGATCGCGGGGGACGCCGAGCTGGGCGCCGCCTACGTCGACGCGACGCGTCCCCTCGTGTGGGAGAGCGCGGGGCGCGAGGGCTTCGTCGACAGCGTGCAGGCGATGCGCGAACGCGTGCGGGACACGATCGCCTCGGGCGAGATCGACCGCCAGGTCAAGCTCGGTCCCGGCGGGCTCCGCGACGTCGAGTTCACGGTGCAGCTGCTGCAGCTCGTGCACGGCCGCGTGGATCCGTCGGTCCGCGCCCGCGGCACGCTCGCGGCGCTCGACCAGCTCGTCGACGCGGGGTACATCGGCCGCGCCGACGCCGCGGCGTTCTCGACCGACTACCGGATCCTCCGACTCATCGAGCACCGCCTGCAGCTGCAGCAGCTTCGGCGCACGCACCTGATGCCGGAGGACGGGGAGAGCCTGCGGGTCCTCGCCCGCTCGACGGGGCTCTTCGACGCCTCGGCCGACGCCGCGGGCGGCACGGCGCACGATGTCACGGCGCTGTGGGAGCGCGTCAAGGCCGAGGTGCGCGACATCCACGTGCGGCTGTTCTACCGCCCGCTGCTCTCGGCGGTCGCCGCGACCGGCGGCGACGCGCGGGCTCTCACGGGAGACGAGGCGCACGACCGCCTCGCCGCGATCGGCTTCCAGGACCCGAAGGGCGCGCTGCGCCACATCGCCGCCCTGACGCGCGGGGTCAGCCGCAAGGCCACGGTGCAGCGGACGCTCATGCCCGTCATGCTCCTGTGGTTCGCCGGGGGAGTCGACCCCGACTACGGGCTTGTGGCGTATCGACGCATCAGCGAGCGCCTTGGCGACAGCCCCTGGTTCCTGCGCATGCTGCGCGACTCGTCCGGCGCGGCCGAGCAGCTGACGACCCTGCTGAGCGGCTCGCGCTACGTCGGCGAGCTCATGGAGTGGATCCCCGAGTCGGTCGCGTGGCTCGACAGCGACGAGCTGCGGCGCCCGCGGTCGGTCGAGGTCCTCGAGCAGGAGGCGCGTGCGATCCGCAGCCGGCGGCCGTCGCTCGACGACGCCATGAGCGCGATCCGGCAGATCCGCCGGCGCGAGCTCCTGCGGGTCGCGATGGGCGCGATGCTCGGGACCCTCTCGATCGGCGAGGTGACGCGCGCGCTGAGCGCCATCACCGACGTCACGCTGCGCGCGACCGTGTGGGCCGTGCGCGACGCCGTCGTGCCGCCCGAGCACGCGGCCCTCGAGTTCGCGATCATCGGCATGGGGCGCTACGGCGGCGAGGAGGTCGGCTTCGGATCCGACGCCGACGTGCTCTACGTCTATCGCGCGGCCGGCGTCGACCCGCAGACGGCCGAGCGCCTCGCGCAGCGGATCGTCGCGACGGTGCGCCAGGTGTCCGAGGACCACCGCGCGCCGCTCGAGCTCGACGCGGACCTCCGGCCCGAGGGCCGCCGCGGGCCCATCGTGCGCTCGCTCGACGCCTACGCCGCCTACTACGACCGCTGGTCCGTCACGTGGGAGGCGCAGGCGCTGCTCCGTGCGCGGCCCGTCGCGGGGACCGCGGCCCTGCTCGACGACTTCATGGCGCTCGCCGACCGCCAGCGCTATCCCGGCCTGTGCGACCCCGCCGACGTGCGCGAGATCAAGCGCATCAAGGCCCGCGTCGAGAGCGAGCGCATGCCGCGGGGCATCGACCCGTCGCGACACCTCAAGCTCGGGCCGGGCGGGCTCAGCGATGTGGAATGGCTCGTGCAGCTGCTGCAGCTCCAGCACGCGCACGACGTCCCGGCCCTGCGAACGCCGCAGACGCTCGGCGCGCTCGACGCCGCCGTCGAGGCGGGGCTCCTCGCCGCGGGCGACGCCGCCCAGCTCGGCGACGCGTGGCGGCTCGCGACGCGACTGCGCTCGGCGAAGACCCTGCTCACGGGCCGCACGAGCGACGACCTGCCGCTCGACCACCGTCAGCTCGACGGGATCGGGCGGATCCTCGAGATGCCCCCGGGATCAGGCCCGCGTGTCGAGGAGGAGTGGCTGCGCGCGGCGCGGCGCGCGCGGCGCACCTACGAGCGCGTGTTCTACGACCTCTGATCAGGCCCGCGAGACGACGTGCCAGAGGGCGCGGAACGCCTTCGCCGGGTCGGAGGACGCCGCGAACTCCGTCACGGCCTCGTGGCGCTCGCCCATGCGCTCGACGACGACCGAGGCGGGGACGACGATGTCGCTGAGGCCGCGGATCTCCGACGGCAGGCGCTCGGCGGCGTCGCGGTGGGTCTTCTTGCGGCGGTCGACCATGTTGAGGAAGGCGATGAGCTTGGCGCGCGACTCCTGCTCGGCGAGGAACGCCGTGACCTGCTCGTAGGAGCGGAGCGACAGCAGAGCGGGCGACAGGGGAGTGACGACGACGTCGGCGACGTGGAGCGCGTTCTCGGCGACGAGCGAAGCGCCGGGCGGGCAGTCGATGATGATGACGTCGTACACCGACTTCAGCGGCTTGAGCGCCTTCGCGAGGCGCGAGGACGACTTCTTCGCGGCGTCGAGCGCGATGTCGAGGTCGCGATACGAGGCGTCGGCCGGGACGACGTCGAGGCCCTGGACGTCGGTTCCGCGGATCGCCTTCTTGAGCGGTGCGTCGCCCGCGAACACCGCCCCCGCGCCGCCGCGCATCTTCTGCTTGACCTCGAGGAGCCACGTCGATGCGGCCTGCGGGTCGAGGTCCCAGAGCAGGACCCTGTTCCCGTCGGCCGCCGCGATGGAGGCGAGGGTCACCGCGGTCGTGGTCTTCCCGACCCCGCCCTTGGTGCTGTACACGGTCACGATCCGAGCGCTCACGTCGTCATCCTCTCAGGTCTGTGAGAACGGCGTGTGTCGGATCGCGGCCGGATGCGGATCTCGGGCGCGCGGTTGCGGTGCGGTCCGTCGGGCGACAGGCTGGGAGCATGAGCACGGCGATCGGCGTCATCTGGAACCCGTCCAAGGTCGATGAGGGCGAGCTGCGCGACGCCGTCGGAGCGGCGCTCGGCGACGACGTCTCCTGGTGGGAGACGAGCGAGGACGACCCCGGTCGCGGAATGGCCGAGGAGGCGCTGGCCGCGGGATGCGCGACGGTCGTCGCCGTCGGCGGGGACGGGACCGTCCGCGCCGTGGCCGAGGCGCTCGCGGGCCGGGACGCGGCGCTCGGCATCGTCCCGCGCGGCACGGGCAACCTCCTCGCCCGGAACCTCGAGGTGCCGCTCGACGACATCCCGGCGGCGCTCGAGCGGATCGCCCGCGGAGACGAGCGCCGGATCGACTTCGGCTGGGTCGAGATCGACGGCTCCGAGCAGGGCTTCGCCGTCATGGTCGGCATGGGCGTCGACGCGCAGATGCTCGTCGAGACCGACGACGACCTCAAGGACCGGGCCGGCTGGCTCGCCTACGTCGAGGCGATGGGGCGTGCTCTGACCGGCGCCGAGATGACGGGGATCGCGCTGTCGATCGACGACGGCGACGCGGCCGAGATCCGCGCGCACACGCTCCTCGTCGGCAACTGCGGGATGCTGCAGGGAGGGATCCGACTGCTGCCCGACGCGGAGCTCGACGACGGGCGTCTCGACCTGCTCGCGGTCAGCTCCGACGGAGCTCTGCAGTGGGCCGACACGCTGCGCTCCATCGTGTGGGACAACGGGATCCGGCGGCTCTTCGACCGCGACGCCGCGGCGGTGAGCACCGAGTCGACGCGCCACCTGACGGCCGAGCGGGTCGGCGTCGAGCTCGACGCGCCGCGGGCCTTCGAAGTCGACGGCGAGGAGGTCGGCGAGGTCTCGCGGTTCTCCGTGCGGGTGGATCCGGGCGCGCTCCGGGTGCGGTGACCGCGCGGCGCCGACACAGGTAAAGACGGGCCCTCCCACGCACACCCCGCCCCGGCGTAGCGTCGCGAGCATGAGCCTTCCCGCTTTCACTCTGAACAACGGCGTCGAGATCCCGGTCCTGGGGCTCGGCGTCTTCCAGTCGTCCCCCGAGGAGACCACGGCGGCGGTCGCCGAGGCCCTGCGCGTCGGGTACCGCCACGTCGACACCGCCGCCGCGTACGGCAACGAGCGCGAGGTCGGGCAGGCGATCGCCGCGAGCGGTCTTCCGCGCGACGAGGTCTTCATCGAGACCAAGGTGTGGCCCTCCGACTACGGCTACGACGAGACGCAGCACGCCTTCGACAAGGCCGCCGCCAAGCTGGGCGTCGAGCAGATCGACCTCCTGATCCTCCACCAGGCCGCCGTCTCGATGTTCGACCGCACGATCGACGCGTACCGCGCGCTCGAGACGCTGCTGCGCGACGGGAAGGTGCGCGCCATCGGCGTCAGCAACTTCACCCCGGCCGCGCTGACGCGCCTCCTCGACGTCGCGAGCGTCGTGCCCGCCGTCAACCAGGTCGAGCTGCACCCGTACCACGCCCAGAAGGACGTGCAGCAGGCCGACTCCGACCTCGGGATCCTGACGCAGGCGTGGTCGCCCATCGGCGGCATCACCTTCTACCCCGGCTTCGGAGACGAGCGCCGCAGCGTCCTGCAGGACCCGGCGATCGCCGAGATCGCCGCCGCCCACGGCAAGAGCCCCGCGCAGACGATGCTCCGCTGGGGCATCCAGCAGGGCCGGTCGGTGATCCCCAAGTCGACGAACCCCGAGCGCATCGCCGAGAACTTCGATGTCTTCGACTTCGAGCTCGCGGCGGAGGAGCTGGGCCGCATCGACGCGCTCGACACCGGCGTGCGCAGCGGCCCCGACCCCGACCGGGTGTTCACGGAGCAGATGCTCTTCCCGATCCCCGAGGCCTGACCCGCCGCGGCGCAGACGAGAGCGCCCGCCCCCTCGCGAGAGGGGACGGGCGCTCTTCCGTGCGCGATCGGGATCAGACTCCGTAGTAGAGCTCGAACTCGAACGGGTGAGGGCGCTGGGCCATCGGGATGATCTCGTTCTCGTACTTGTAGTCGATCCAGGTGTCGATGAGCTCCTGCGTGAAGACGCCGCCCTCGAGGAGGAACGCGCTGTCCTCGCGCAGAGCCTCGAGCGACTCGGCGAGGCCGCCCGGAACCTGGGGGATGCCCTTGGCCTCCTCGGGGGGAAGCTCGTAGAGGTCCTTGTCGACGGGCTCGTGCGGCTCGATGCGGTTCTTGATGCCGTCGATGCCGGCCATGAGCTGGGCCGCGAACGCGAGGTACGGGTTGCCCGACGAGTCAGGGGCGCGGAACTCGAGGCGCTTGGCCTTGGGGTTCGAACCCGTGATCGGGATGCGGATCGCCGCCGAGCGGTTGCCCGCCGAGTAGACGAGGTTCACGGGGGCCTCGAAGCCCTTGACGAGGCGGTGGTACGAGTTCAGCGTGGGGTTCGTGAACGCGAGGACGGCGGGGGCGTGCTTGAGCAGGCCGCCGATGTACCAGCGCGCGAGGTCGCTGAGCTGGCCGTAGCCCTGCTCGTCGTAGAACAGCGGCTCGCCGTCCTTCCAGAGCGACTGGTGCGTGTGCATGCCCGAGCCGTTGTCGCCGAAGAGGGGCTTCGGCATGAACGTCGCCGTCTTGCCCCACTCCTCGGCCGTGTTCTTCACGATGTACTTGAACTTGAGGATGTCGTCCGCCGCGTGGACCATCGTGTCGAAGCGGTAGTTGATCTCCTGCTGGCCGGCGGTGCCCACCTCGTGGTGCGCGCGCTCGAGCTCGAGACCGGCGTCGATGAGGCGCAGCGAGATGTCGTCGCGGAGGTCGGCCGTCTTGTCGACGGGCGAGACGGGGAAGTAGCCGCCCTTGTAGGGCGTCTTGTTTCCGAGGTTTCCGCCCTCCTCCTTGCGTGCCGTGTTCCAGGCGGCCTCTTCGGAGTCGACCGAGTAGAAGCTCTTGCCCTGCGAGACCTCGTAGCGGACGTCGTCGAAGATGTAGAACTCGGCCTCGGGGGCGAAGAACGCGGTGTCGGCGATGCCGGTCGACGCGAGGTACTTCTCGGCCTTCTTGGCGACCTGGCGCGGGTCCTTCGAGTAGATCTCGCCGTTGCGCGGGTTGTAGATGTCGAACACCATGACGAGCGTCTTCTGCTCGCGGAACGGGTCGAGGTACGCCGTCGTCACGTCGGGGATGAGCTGCATGTCCGACTCGTTGATGTTCGCGAAGCCGCGGATCGACGAGCCGTCGAACAGCTGGCCGACAGTGAAGAAGTCCTCGTCGACCGTGGAAGCCGGGATGTTGAAGTGCTGCTGGACACCGGGAAGGTCGGTGAAGCGGATGTCGAGGAACTTGACATCCTCGTTCTCGAGGAACGCGAGCACCTCGGATGAGTCTTTGAACATGGAGGCTCCAGATCGGTGGGACTTCGGGTCGTCGCTCGCGCGAGATCGAGTGACTCTCCGAACCTATCGGGGAGGCGTTGCCCGGGCATAACTCTGATGTTTCGCGCATGTTACGAGCCTGTGTGCGTCGTGCGTCACTCGGCCATCAGCGGGGTGAGAGGCTCGCTCTCCTAGGCTGGGACGCGTGACCTCAGCAGCGCACGGATCCGAGTACCCCGGCAGCTCGATCGGCCTCCCGGCCTCCGGACCCGGAAGCATCGGCCCGCTCTCGCGCCGCGTCGGGGGCTTCGCGATCGACTGGGCGGCGACCGTGATCCTCTCGGTGGCGTTCTTCGACTACGCCTGGTGGTCGCTGCTGCTCATCTTCTTCGTCATCCAGGTGCTGTTCCTTCCCACCCTCGGCGGGAGTCCCGGGCACCGGATCGTCGGACTGCGCCTCATCAGGCGCGGGGGCGAGTGGGCCGGCGTGTGGCGGCCGATCGTCCGCACGGTCCTCGTGCTGCTCGTGATCCCCGCCGCGATCTGGGACAAGGACCACCGGGGGCTGCACGACCTGCTCGCCGACACGGTGCTCGTCCGTTCGCGCTGATACGGCGACGGCCCGGACCCCCTCGGGGATCCGGGCCGTCGCTGCGTCAGGCGATCAGCGCGGGCGCGGCGCGCGCACCCGGAGCGGGTCGATGCCCTTCGGGATCGGCATCGCGGCGGCGCCGCCGCGCGACATCGACTCGGAGCGCGAGATGAGCTGGTTCATGCCGGCGCGGTCGACGGCGTTCGGCAGCTTCTTGATCGCCTTCGCGAGGTTCTTGATCTCGACCTGGCCCTCGTCGTGCCCGACGTAGAAGACGTTGACGGGCACGGAGCTGTGCGTGATGCGCAGCGCCGTCGCCTTCTCCTTCTTGACGAGCCGATCGAGCCGGCTCGGCGCGCCCTCGCCGACGAGCACGACGCCTCCGCGGCCGACGGCGCGGTAGACGGCGTCCTGCGACTTCGGGTTCACGGCGACGGGCATCTCCTCGCCGCGCCACTTGCGGCCGAGCATGTTCGACACCACGTGGCCGCCGGCGCCGGGCATGCCGTCGATCTGGCGGTACATCGCGGTCGTCGCGAGGCGGTTGAGCAGGAGCATGCTGGCGATGAGCCCGAGCATGATGCCGAAGATCACCCAGAGGATGTAGCCCCACCACTGCTGGTCGGTCACGATCGCGACGACGACGCCGACCCAGACGCCCAGCAGGATGACGATCGGCAGCCCCCACGCCACCCAGCTGTACTCCTTGTGAACGAAGGTGAACAGCTGCTTGATGGTGGCGAAGAAGCCGGGGCGCTTCTCCGGAGCCGGGGTGCGTGATGCCATGCGGGCCATTCTACCGGGGCGTCGGCGTGTCGACGGAGGGGGTCAGCACGTCCCCAGGCGCGGATCCCTCCGGTCCCTCCACAGCGGGGGTCCGCGCCGGCGAGCGGGGATGCGCCCGGTGGCGCACGCTGTCGGCATGGACTCCTCGACGCGCTCCGCGACCGCCGCGCTCGATGCGGCGGTGCGCCGCATCCGCCGCATCGCACCGCCCGACGCGCCCTACCCCGGGGTCCGGGCCCGCGAGGGCGACGACGAGGTCCTGCTCGTCGACGCCGGGGACCTCATCGGCTGGGACGGCTGGCGGATCGACGGCGCGCAGCACGTGCTGTGCCCGCGCGACGTCATGCGGCGGGCGGGCGGCCACGAGGTCGTGTTCGACGATCTCCGGGAGCCGCTCGACCGGGCGTGCGGGCGGCGCGAGGAGGGGGCGCACGGGTGGCTGCGCGGCGAGGCGGTGACGGCGATCGTGTCGCTCGTGCGCGGCACCGCTGAGATGCACGAGGCCGGGCTCGTCGCCGCGGCGGGCGCGTGGTGGATCGCCGCCGACGGGCGTCCCGTGTTCTGCTGCGGGAGCGGGGGAGCAGACGCCGGGTCCGCCGCCGACGCCGCTCAGGAGCTCGTGCGCCGGATCGCGGGCGCGACCGACGACAGGCTTGTGCGGCTCGCCGCCGAGGAGGTCGTCGAGGCTCTCGCGCGGCCGGCCGCCCTCGCGCGCCGGATCGGCGAGCTCGAGGCCCAGCTCTTCGAGGCCGCGGCGCCGCAGCCGATCACGGAGGCGCCGGCCCGCGCCTCGCGCGGCGGCGAGCCCCGCGACATGGACGATGCGGCGGAGGACGGGCTCGGGATCGCGGGTCTCGTGGGCCGGCTGGTCGACGGGACCCTCGCGGAGGCGATCGCGGAGGCGTGGCGGTCGATCCGCGCGCGGCTCCCGTGCTCCCGGCGCGCGGGGCGGCGCGGGCTGGTGCTCGCGGGCCTTGCCGCGGCCGTTCTCGCGGTCGTCGTGGGTCTCAGCTGGCCGGCGGAAGGCGAGGGCGAGGCGGCGCAGGCGCAGGTTCCTCGGGCGTCGCGCGCTGCGGGGCCCGCGCCGAGCCTCGCCGCGAGCGTCGCGCCGGCCGACCCCTCGCCGCCCGCGGCGGAGGTCGGAACGGAGGATCCCGTCGCCGCGGCGGGCGCGCTCCTCGCCGAGTGGGACGCGTGCTCGGGATCGTGCGCCGAGGACTCGGGCCTCGCGGGGCGCACGCGGGAGGGCGCGGTCGCGTCGCCCTCCCGTGCCGTCGGGCTCGTCGACGACTACGGGTCGGTCGCCGTCGTCGCCGTGGAGGCCGAGGGCGCGGACCGGCAGCTCCTCGTGATCGAGCGCGTGGGGGAGCGCTGGCGCGTGCGCGACCTCTACGCCGCGGGGGGCGCCCGATCGTGAGATCGAGCGGCCCCCGCAGAAGGCGACGCGTGCGTCAGATGCCCAGGTCGGCCTCGAAGTCGGCCTCCTCCAGGCGCGCCTTGACGGCCGAGAGGTAGCGGGCCGCGTCGGCGCCGTCGATCGTGCGGTGGTCGTACGAGATCGCGAAGTACACGTACGAGCGGATGCCGATGACGTCCTCGCCGTCGACCGTCACGACGCCGGGGCGCTTGTAGACGGTGCCGGTGCCGAGGATCGCCGACTGCGGCAGGAAGACGAGCGGCGTGTCGAACAGCGCGCCGCGCGAGCCCGTGTTCGTCAGCGTGAACGTGCCGCCCTGCAGGTCGTCGGGCTTCAGCTGGCCGTCGCGCGTGCGCTGGGCGAGCGTCGCGATCTCGTTCGCGAGCTGCGCGATCGTCTTCGACGCCGCGTCGCGGATCACGGGCGTGTAGAGGCCCTTGGGCGTGTCGACCGCGATCGAGAGGTTCTCGGTCGCGGGGTAGACGACCGTCTCGTCCTGGATCGTGGAGTTGATGATCGGGAACGCCTGCAGCTGCTCGACCGCCGCGAGCGCGAAGATCGACATGAAGGAGAGCTTGTCGCCCGACTTCTCGAAGAACGCGTTCTTGTGCTTGTTGCGGAACGCCGCGACCTTCGTGACGTCGATCTCGATGAACGTCGTCAGCTGGGCCGTCGTGTTGAGCGACTCGACGGCGCGCTTCGCGACGACCTTGCGCAGGCGCGAGAACGGCTGCGTGGTGCCGCGCAGCGGCGAGGGCTCGGGCTTCTTCGCGGCCGGGGCGGAGGCCGCCGCCGGCGCCGCCGCGGGGGCGGGTGCGGACGACGCGGCGTTCAGGACGTCCTCCTTGCGGATGCGTCCGCCGACGCCGGAGCCCGTGACGGTCGCCAGGTCGACGCCGTTCTGCTCGGCGAGCTTGCGCACGAGCGGCGTGACGTAGATCTTGTCGTTCGTCGCGGCGGGCGCGGCCGGGGCGGCGGGCGCCGGAGCGGCGGGAGCGGGCGCCGGGGCCGGAGCGGGAGCAGGCGCCGGCGCGGCGGGGGCGGGGGCGGGCGCCGGAGAGGCCGGGGCGGGTGCGGCAGGGGCCTGCTCGGCGGGAGCGGCCGGGGCAGCGGGAGCGGGCGCGGCCGCAGCCGGGGCGCCCGAGCCGACGCGCGCGAGGACCGAGCCGACCTCGACGGTGTCGTCCTCGGCGGCGAGCAGCTCGAGGACCGTGCCGGCGACGGGCGAGGGGACCTCGGTGTCGACCTTGTCGGTCGCGATCTCGAGCAGCGGCTCGTCGACCTCGACGGTGTCGCCGACCTGCTTGAGCCAGCGGGTCACGGTGCCCTCGGTGACGCTCTCTCCGAGCTCGGGCAGCACGACGTCGGTCGCGTCGCCGGATGCGGCGGGGGCCTCCGGAGCAGCGGCGGCCGGCGCCGGAGCGGCGGGCGCCTCGGGGGCGGGAGCGGCAGGGGCGGCGGGCGCGGCCGCCTCGGGGGCGGGAGCCGCGGCGGGCGCGGCGGCGGTGCCGTCGCCCACGGTCGCGAGCTCGGCGCCGACCTCGGCGGTCTCGTCCTCCTGCACCAGGATCGACTCGAGGACGCCGGCGACCGGCGACGGGATCTCGGTGTCGACCTTGTCGGTGGCCACCTCGAGCAGCGGCTCGTCGACCTCGACGGTGTCGCCGACCTGCTTGAGCCAGCGGGTGACCGTCCCCTCGGTGACGCTCTCGCCGAGAGCGGGGAGGACAACGGAAGTGCTCATATTCGAGTCTCCTTCAGACTTTGCGCGGTACTTCTCAGCTTAGGGGATCCGCGGGCGCCGGAAGTGGCCGTCCGCGGCGGTTCTCAGAGGGAATGGAGCGGGGATCCCGCGAGAGCGAGGAACGTCTCGCCGAGCGCCTCGCTCTGGGACGGGTGGGCGTGGATCAGCGGGGCGAGATCCTCCGGGTGCGCCTCCCACGCGACGGCGAGCTGGCCCTCGGTCACGAGCTCGCCCACGCCGAGTCCGGCCAGGTGCACGCCGATCACGGGCCCGTCCTTGCGGCGGACGACCTTGGCGATGCCGCCGCGGACATCCGAGCCCGCCGAGACGATCTCGGCCTTCGCGTTGCCCGCGAGGGCGAACGTCGCGGTCTCGACGGCGTCGGCGCCGTGCGCCTCGATCGCCTGCGACTCGGTGAGGCCGACCGCCGCGATCTCGGGCGTCGAGTAGGTGACCCGCGGGATCGCGGTGTCGTCGAGCGGGGCGGGGGAGAGCCCGGCGATCGTCTCGGCGACGAAGATCCCGTGCCGGAACCCGCGATGCGCGAGCTGCGGGCCCGGGACGATGTCGCCCACGGCCCAGACGTGCGCGGCCGTCGTGCGCAGGTCGGCGTCGACGTCGACGAAGCCGCGCGTGCGCGCGACCCCCGCCTCGTCGAGCCCGAGCCCGTCGGTCGCGGGGGCGCGGCCGATCGCGACGAGCACGACATCGGCCTCGAGCGCGGCCTCGGACCCGTCGGCCCGCCGGATCGCGACGCTCGCAGATCCGGGCTCCTCGGAGACTCCCGTGACGGAGGCGCCCATCTCGAGCGCGATCCCGCGCCGGCGGAACGAGCGGTCGAGGACCTTGACGGCGTCGGCGTCGTCGTTCGGCAGGAGCGACGGCGCCGCCTCGACGATCGTGACCTCGGCGCCCAGCGAGCGCCACGCGCTCGCGAACTCGACGCCGATGACGCCGCCGCCGATGACGACGGCGCGCGACGGGACGTCGGCGAGCTCGAGGGCGCGCTCGGAGTCGATCACGCGCGCGCCGAACGGGGCACCGGGCAGCGCGCGGCTCGCCGCGCCCGTCGCGATCACGACGTCGGACCCGACGAGGAGGTCGTCGCCGACCCGGACGGCGGGGCGGTCGGCCGTGAGGACGAGGGATCCCTCGCCCTCCACGACCGTGATGCCGCGCGCGGCGACGAGGGAGGTCAGCCCGCGGTGCTTGCCGGCGACGAGCGCGCGGCGCCAGTCGAGGGCCGTCTGACCGTCGACGCCGTCGAGCGTCGCGGAGACGCCGACGGCTCCTGCGTGCCGCACGGCGTCCGCGACCTCGGCCGTGTGCAGGAGCGCCTTGGTGGGAACGCAGCCGCGGTGGAGGCAGGTGCCTCCGAGGAGGCCGCGCTCGACGAGCGCGACCGACCGGCCCAGCTCGGCGGCGCGCAGCGCGGCGGCGTAGCCGCCGCTGCCGCCGCCGAGGACGACGAGGTCGTACCGGTGATCCGTCACGATGCGCTCTCCGTCCCGGCGATCAGGCGACCTCGCCGCCGGCGGCGACGAAGTCGATGAGGGCGCGGGTCGACGCGCCGGTCGGCCCCTTGTCCGTGAAGCCGAAGGCGGCGGTCGCGCTCATCGACGAACCGGCGATGTCGACGTGGACCCACGGGATGGGCTCGCCCGCGTCGTCGGACCCGACGAAGCGCTGCAGGAAGAGGCCCGCGAAGATCGATCCGGCGGCGCGGTTGCCGACGTTCGCGTTCTGCATGTCGGCGACGCGCGAGTCGAGCTGGTCCTCCATGTACTCGGGGAGGGGCAGCGCCCAGGCGGGGTCGCCCGTGCGGTCGGAGGAGGCGAGGAACGCGTCGACCGCCTCGCCGCGGCCCATGACGCCGGTGTAGCGCGTGCCGAGGGCGATGATCACGGCCCCCGTGAGGGTCGCGACGTCGACGATCACGTCGGGGTTCTCGCGGCTCGCGGCGACGAGGCCGTCGGCGAGCACGAGGCGCCCCTCGGCGTCGGTGTTCGTGACCTCGACGGTCGTGCCGTCGGCGATCGTGAGGACGTCGCCGGGGCGGGTCGCGGATCCCGACGGCATGTTGTCGGCGATGCACATCCAGCCCGTGACGCGGACCGGCAGCTCGAGACGGGCGGCGGCGCGCACGACGGCGAGCGTCTCGGCAGCCCCCGTCATGTCCTCCTGCATGCCGACCATCGAGGCGGCCGGCTTGAGCGAGAGCCCGCCCGAGTCGAAGGTGATGCCCTTGCCGACGATCGCGATGTGGCGCTCGGCACCCGCGGGCGCGTAGTCGAGGCGCACGAGGCGCGGCGGGCGGACGGATCCGCGGCCGACGCCGAGGATCCCGCCGAAGCCGCCCTCCGCGAGCGCCTTCTCGTCCCACACCGTCGTCGTGACGGGGAGTTCGGCGACGGCGGCGACGGCCGCCTGCGCGAGCTGGTCGGGGCTCTGCCGGTCGGCGGGCGTCGAGACGAGGTCCTTCACGAGGGCCACGGCCTCGGCTGCGGCGGTCGCGCCCGCGAGGTCGGCGTCGGTCGCGGTCTGCGGGGCGTGCACGAGCGAGAGCGAAGCGCGGCGCTTCTTCGCGACGGCGTCCTCGCCGTCGGTCTTGTAACCGGCGAAGCGGTAGGAGCCGAGCGCCGCGCCCTCGGCGGCGGCGCGCCACGCGCCGTCGACACCGGTGCCCTCGGTGACGGCGACGGCGACGGTGTCGAAGCCGGTCAGCTGCCGCACGGCCGCGCCGACGTGCTCGCGGACGGCGTCGAGGCTCGGGTTCGCGCCGAGGCCCACGACCGCGAGGGGCAGGCTCGTCACCTCGGGGGCGTAGACGCGGGCGTACGCGCCCTTCGAACCCGTGAAGCCGATGGCGTCGAGCGCGGGCCTCAGGCCGGCGGGCAGCTCCGTCGCATCGCCGAGCGCGGGGAGGGCGAGGACGGCGGCGTCGGCCCGTTCGTCGGGGAAGGAGGCGTGCGTGATCGAGATCTCGGAGAGAGGCATAGGCCCATCCTAAGGACGGAGCCCGTGGCGGCCTCGCAGTTCCGGGATCCGGCCCGGGCCCTCGCGGGGCGCTCATAAAGTGGAAGGATGCCCCGCCCCTCCGACCTGTTCGATCGCGTCGCGAACGCACCCGTCGTTCCGCCGCGGCTTCCCCTCGTCGTGCTGCTCAACGGCGCGGGCGACGCGGGATCCGCGCTCGCGACCGTCACCGACTTCATGCGCGAGGAGCTCGACCCGCAGCCCGTCGCCGTCTTCCGGAACGACGAGCTGCTCGACTACCGGGCGCGCCGCCCCCTCGTGACCTTCGACGAGGACCACGTGTCCGAGGTGCGCGCCGCGCGGCTCGAGCTCTCGCTCGCGCACGACGCGCTCGGCCAGCCGTTCCTCCTCCTCGCGGGCTACGAGCCCGACTACGCCTGGGACGCGTTCGTCGAGGCCGCCATCGGGCTGGCCGACGAGTTCGACGCCGTGACCGTGACGCGCATCCACTCCATCGCGATGCCCGTCCCGCACACGCGCCCCCTCGGATCCACGGTGTCGGGCACACGCGACGAGCTCATCCGGGCGCACTCCATCTGGAAGCCGCGCACGCAGTTCCCCGGCTCGCTCGGCCACGTGCTCGAGTTCCGCATGTCCGAGGACGGCTTCCCGACCGCCGGCTTCTCGATCCTCGTCCCGCACTACCTCGCCGAGACCGAGTTCCCGGGAGCGGCCCTCGCCGCGCTCGACCGGATCATGACGGCGACGGGCCTCGTGTTCGGGCTCGACGGGCTGCGCGAGGAGAACCGCGTGTACCTCGAGCGGATCGAGGACCAGATCGAGACGAACGACGAGCTGCGCCGCATGGTCGCGAACCTCGAGCACCGCATGGACGCCTGGACGGCCGGCGGCCTCGGCGCGGGCGCGGGGCGGTTCGACGGCATCGCCGAGGGCGACCTGCCGAGCGCCGACGAGCTCGCGGCCGAGCTCGAGCGCTTCCTCGCGGACCGCCGAGATGACGAGCAGGGCCCGCAGATCTGACGCGGCGCGGGGGAATGCCGGTGCCCGCCCGGACGTTCACCTCCATGACGCGCTCTCGCCGCGTCTTCGGGGCACGGCGAGGTATGCGACAATAGGACACCGACCCGTTGCCCGGCGGTCCGCTCGCGGATCCGTCTTGACAAGGGTCTTAATCGTGCTCGAACACACCCGGGGCGCTGGCGCGTGGTGGCCCTGGTGAAAGGTGAAACGTGACTCCTGCCACGAAGACCACGAAGGCCGAAGAGGTCGACGAGACCGCTGCGGCCCCCGCGGCGAAGAAGACGACCGCGAAGAAGACCGCGGCGAAGAAGCCCGCGGCGAAGAAGACGACCGCCGCCAAGAAGGCGCCCGCGAAGTCGGCGAAGGCCGCCAAGGACGACGAGCTCGAGCCCGAGACCGGTGCAATCGAGGTCGTCGACGAGGCCGACGAGACGACCGACCAGACCGACGAGGCGCCCAAGAAGGAGCAGGCCGAGCCGCTCCCCACGGGCGCGATCGTGATCTCGCAGTCCGAGGAAGAGGACGTCCCGGTCTACTCGACGCAGATCACGGGAGCGACCGCCGACCCCGTCAAGGACTACCTCAAGCAGATCGGCAAGGTCCCGCTGCTCAACGCGGCGGAGGAGGTCGACCTCGCGATGCGCATCGAGGCGGGCCTGTTCGCCGAGGAGAAGCTGTCGAAGATGTCGGCGGCCGAGCGCTCTTCGCAGCTCGGGCTCGACCTGCAGTGGGTGACCCGAGACGGGCGCCGCGCGAAGAGCCACCTGCTCGGCGCGAACCTCCGCCTCGTCGTGTCGCTCGCGAAGCGCTACACGGGCCGCGGCATGCAGTTCCTGGATCTGATCCAGGAGGGCAACCTCGGCCTGATCCGCGCCGTCGAGAAGTTCGACTACACCAAGGGCTTCAAGTTCTCGACCTACGCGACGTGGTGGATCCGTCAGGCCATCACCCGCGCCATGGCCGACCAGGCCCGCACGATCCGCATCCCCGTGCACATGGTCGAGGTCATCAACAAGCTCGCGCGCGTGCAGCGCCAGATGCTGCAGGACCTGGGCCGCGAGCCCACGCCCGAGGAGCTCGCCAAGGAGCTCGACATGACGCCCGAGAAGGTCGTCGAGGTGCAGAAGTACGGGCGCGAGCCCATCTCGCTGCACACGCCCCTCGGCGAGGACGGCGACAGCGAGTTCGGCGACCTCATCGAGGACACCGAGGCGGTCGTCCCGGCCGACGCCGTGGGCTTCACGATGCTGCAGCGTCAGCTCGAGAGCCTCCTCGACTCGCTCTCCGAGCGCGAGGCGGGCGTGATCCGCATGCGCTTCGGTCTCGGCGACGGCCAGCCCAAGACGCTCGACCAGATCGGCGACACCTTCGGCGTCACGCGCGAGCGCATCCGCCAGATCGAGTCCAAGACGATGGCGAAGCTGCGCCACCCGAGCCGCTCGCAGTCGCTGCGGGACTACCTCGAGTGAGCGGCGAGGCGAACGAGGGCAAGGCCCTCGAGGTCACCGTTGACGGCACGACGTACCAGCGGATCCCGATCCGCTCGCGCGTCGTCATGCCGGGCGACGACATCGACGAGATCGTCGACACGTACGCCAAGGAGCACGTGCGCCCGGGCGACCTCCTCTTCATCACCGAGAAGATCGTCGCGATCACGCAGGGTCGCTCGTACATGATGGACGAGATCGAGGCGCGCCCGCTCGCGAAGTTCCTCTCGAAGTACGTCACGAAGACGTCCTTCGGGATCGGCCTCGGGATCCCCGAGACCATGGAGTTCGCGCTGCGCGAGGTCGGCACGATCCGGATCGTCTTCGCCGCGGGCGTCGCGGCCGTCACGAAGCTCTTCGGGCGTCGGGGCGACTTCTACCGCATCGCGGGCGACAAGGCGCGCGCGATCGACGGGCCGACGAAGAACACGATCCCGCCGTACAACAACGCGGTCGTGCTCGGGCCGGAGCGCCCGCGCGAGGTCGCGGCCGAGGTCAAGGCCCGCCTGGGCTGCGACGTCGCGGTCGTCGACATCAACGACATCGGCGGCAACATCCTGGGCTCGACCCTCGACAAGACGGCCGAGCGCACGCTCGTGAAGGTCCTGAGCGATAACCCGCTCGGGCAGGGCCATCAGTCGACGCCGATGGGGATCATCCGCACGGCGTGACGTCTGCGCAGAAGGGGGAGAGGACCGCGGTCCTCTCCCCCCTTCTGCGCAGACGGGTCTCGGCGCGGCCTCAGAACCCGATCGCGCGGCGGTAGCGCGGCTTGTGCCCCGTGCGGATCCCGGACACGCTCGGCTTGTTCTCGTAGACGCCCGCGCCCCAGTTGCCCTCGACGAGGTCGACGCCGTCGTTCGTGACGACCACGTCCCATCCCGCGTACTGCACCTCGGGCACCTCGCGCGCCGCGCGGCGGATGAGGTCGACGGCCTCGTCGAAGCGCGGCAGCTGGAAGTCTGCGATGACGAGCCCCGAGTCGGGGTGCTTCTCGTGGACGTGCCCGTGCGAGTCGTAGCCGGCGCTCATCGCGTGGCCCGTCTCGGGGTCGAGCATCGTGTAGAAGCCGCCGTACGACATCTGGTCGCTGACCTCGCCGCGCCCGAACTTCTGGGCGACGGCGACGATGTGCGTCTCGGATCCGTCGAAGAAGGCGACGATGCGCGTGGTGTTGACGGTCCCGGGGCAGTACGCGGCGATGTCGTCGTGCTGGCGGATGACCTCCTCGAGGAGCATCTCGTCGCCGGCCACGAGCTTCGCGTGGAACGCGGCCCAGTCGTCGACGTCGGCCGCGTGGTAGCGGCGGACGCCGAGGCCCATGTGGCTCACGGGCACCTTCGCGATGACGGTGCCGTGCTTCTCGGCGAACGCGCGCACCTCGTCGACGTTGTCGGCCGTGACGACGAGCCAGTCGCGCTCGATCATGGGGGCGAAGCGGCGGTTGAACGCGACCTTGTCCTCGAAGATCGCGCGGCCGGCCGGCTGCGAGTAGCGCTGCGCGAGCTGCATCGACACGGGGTGCGTCATGAAGGTGGCACGCTCGGCCTTCGAGAGGATCGCGAAGTCGTAGTCGACGTAGTCCTGGAACGCGACGTCGTGCTTCGCGGCCGACCAGAGCATGTCGACGACGGTCCTGGGGACGGCCTGGCCGTGCTCCTGACGCACCTCCTTCGCGCGCTCGATGACCGAGGCGATGTCGATGCGGCGGGCGCGCTCCGCGAGGTAGCGCAGCTTGGGTCCGAGGGCGAGGCCGTTCGGCATGGATCCTCCGGGTCGGCGGGCGGTGGCGTCGCGGTCGGCGCGCGTTGCGCGGCCTCTCGGCGACCCGGCCTAGTCTAGGTCGGATGACCGCGCCGACTCTGAGCACGAGCGCACCGCGTGTGCGTGTGTCGCGATCCGCCCTCGTCCGCAACGTCGCGCGGGCGCGCGCCGCGGATCCCTCCGCGCCGGTCGACCTGCGCCGCGACGCCTGCGGCGCCGGGCTGGAGACGGTCGCCCGCGCGGCGGTCGAGGCGGGCGTGCGATCGGCGCTCCTCGACGACGGCGCCGATCCGCTCGCCCGGGAGCGCGTCGCCGAGCTGGGCCTCGCGCCCTCTGTGGAACCCGCGCTCGACCCGGGCGCCGTCCTGGGCGTCGACGGGGGCGGGATCCTCGCGGTCTCCTTCTCGGGGCCCGTCCTGCAGGCCAAGCGGCTCCGCGCGGGCGACGGCGTCTCGTACGGCTACCGCTTCCGGGCCGATCGCGACACCCGCGCGGCGCTTGTGGCCGGCGGCTATGCCCAGGGCGTCGCGCGGGCGCTCGGGGGAGAGGCCGCGGTGCTCCTCGCGGGCCGCGAGATGCCGATCGTCGGCCGCGTCGCGATGGACGTGAGCGTCGTCCTGACCGGCGACGCCGAGGTCGCGCGCGGCGACGAGGCCCTCTTCTTCGGAGCCGAGGCCCCGGGGCTGCTCGCGGACTGGGCGAGGATCACGGGGCTCACGCCGCTCGAACTCGTCGCGAACGCGTGCTCGCACGCGGCCCGGGAGGTCGTCGCATGACCGCCGAGCTCCGCGTCGACCTCGCCCAGCTGCGCCGCAACGTCCGCGCGGTGCGCGCGCACATGTCGCCCGCCGAGACGATGATCGTCATCAAGGACGACGCGTACGCGCTCGGCGTCTCGGAGGTCGCGGCCGCGGCCGCCGAGGCCGGGGCGCGCTGGTTCGGCGGGATCGACATCCCGAGCGCCCTCGGCGCGAAGGCCGCGGCCGGATCGACCGTGCGCGTCCTCGCGTGGGCGACGGCGGGGGAGGACGAGGCGGCGCGCGCCCTGAGCGCGGGCCTCGAGCTCGGGGTCGGCGACGCCGACTATCTGGAGCGCGTCGCCCGGGCCGCGGAGGCGACGGGGATCGTCGCCCCCGTTCACCTCAAGGCCGACACAGGGCTGCACCGCAACGGCGTGCGGCCCGAGGAATGGCGGGCCTTCTGCGAGCGGGCGCGCGCGCTCGAGATCGCGGGCAGCGTGCGGGTCGTGGGCCTCTGGACGCACATCGCCGAGGCGAGCGACGCCGAGGACGACCGGGCGCGCGCGGCGTTCGACGCCGCGATCGACGGCGCGCGGGCTGCGGGGCTCGAACCCGCGGTGCGCCACCTCGCCGCGAGCGCCGCGGCCTGGCATCGCCCCGAGTTCCGGTACGACCTCGTCCGGATCGGCGCGTTCGCCTACGGCGTGCGCTCCGAGGGCGGGCCCGACGTCCCCGGGATCGCGCCCGTCGCCTCGCTCGTCGCCCGCGTCGTGCGCGTCGAGGGCGACGCCGCGGTCGTGGATCTCGGATCCGTCGACGGATTCCCGTCGACCGCGGCCGGCCGCATCGAGGTCGCGGGCCCCGCGGGGCGTCGGCCGCTCCTCGCGGTCGGCGCCTTCGAGTCGCGCGTCGCCGCGTGGGACGGCGCGGCGGCCGGCGACGAGGTCGTCGTGTTCGGCCCCGGAACGCGCGGCGAGCTCACCCCGACCGACGTCGGCGAGGCGATCGGGACGGTCGGCGAGGAGCCGCAGCTCCGCATCGCGCGCCACGTGCGCCGGGTCTACCTGCCCTGACGCGCGAAGGCGCCCTCCCGCCGGAGCGGAAGGGCGCCTGAGGCGTCGTGCGCTACTTCGCCTCGACGAGACGGTCGGTCTCGTCGTGCCACTCGGTGGCGACGGCGCGGAGCTTCTCCTCGAACTTGCGGCCGTGGTGCGCGCAGTAGAGCAGCTCGCTGTCGCCCACCGTGGCGGCGATGTAGGCCTGGGCGCCGCACGCGTCGCAGCGGTCTGCGGCGGTGAGACGGTGGATCGTCGTCGGAGCTTCTGCTGTCGTCGTCATCGTGCTTCTCTCCATTCGTCGTGTGTCCGTCCTCGGAAGCGTTGTGCCCCATACAACCACGCGGGCATCGGGGCGAGGGCCGCATTCCGCCCCGTTTCGCGGTGGGCGTACGGGAGTGTCCTGAGGATCGGGGTCGATCTCCGAAGATAGGATCGAACATCATGACGAACGCCGACGCGACCGAGTACAGCGCTCACCACCTCCAGGTGCTCGAGGGCCTCGAGGCCGTCCGCAAGCGCCCCGGCATGTACATCGGGTCGAACGGCTCGCCCGGCCTCATGCACTGCCTCTGGGAGATCATCGACAACTCGGTCGACGAGGCCGTCGGCGGCAACGGATCCCGCATCGACGTCGTCCTCCGCGCCGACGGCTCGGTTGAGGTCCAGGACCGCGGCCGCGGCGTCCCCGTCGACGTCGAGCCGCGCACGGGCCTCACGGGCGTCGAGGTCGTCTACACGAAGCTCCACGCGGGCGGGAAGTTCGGCGGCGGATCGTACGCGGCGTCGGGCGGCCTGCACGGCGTCGGCGCCTCGGTCGTCAACGCGCTCTCGGAGCGCCTCGACGTCGACGTGGACCGCGGGGGGAAAACCTACGCGATGTCGTTCCGCCGCGGTGAGCCCGGCGTCTTCGCCGACGCCGACGAGCCGCGCCCCGACGCGCCCTTCACGCCGTTCACCGGCGGCAGCGAGCTGCGCGTCGTCGGCAAGACGGCGAAGGGCGTCACGGGCACGCGCGTGCGCTACTGGGCCGACCAGCAGATCTTCACGCCCGACGCGGCGTTCCAGTACGACGACCTCGTCACGCGCGCACGACAGACGGCCTTCCTCGTTCCGGGCCTCGAGATCGTGATCCGCGACGAGCGCCACGCCGACGACCCCGAGACCGGGGTGCGCGAGACGAGCTACCGCTTCGACGGGGGCATCAGCGAGTTCGCCGACTTCCTCGCGACCGACGCGCCCGTGACCGACACCTGGCGCCTCAAGGGATCCGGCTCCTTCACCGAGACCGTTCCGATGCTCCAGCCCGACGGATCGATGCAGTCGACGTCGGTCGAGCGCGAGTGCGCCGTCGACATCGCGCTGCGCTGGGGCACGGGGTACGACACGATCACGCGCTCCTTCGTCAACATCATCGCGACGCCGAAGGGCGGCACGCACCAGCAGGGCTTCGAGCAGGAGCTCACGAAGCAGCTCCGTGCCGAGGTCGAGAAGAACGCGCGCAAGCTCAAGGCCGGCACCGACAAGCTCGAGAAGGACGACGTCCTCGCGGGCCTCACCGCCGTGCTCACGGTCGAGCTCCCCGAGCCGCAGTTCGAGGGCCAGACGAAGGAGGTGCTCGGCACGCCGGCCGTGCGCCAGATCGTCGCGAAGGTCGTGCGCGAGGGGCTCCGGTCGCTCTTCACGTCGACGAAGCGCGACGACAAGACGCAGGTGTCGATGCTGCTCGAGAAGGTCGTCAGCGAGATGAAGGCGCGGCTCTCGGCGCGTCAGCACAAGGAGACCCAGCGCCGCAAGAACGCGCTCGAGTCGTCGTCGCTCCCCGCGAAGCTCATCGACTGCCGCACGAACGACGTGTCGAACTCCGAGCTGTTCATCGTCGAGGGCGACTCGGCGCTCGGCACGGCGCGCAAGGCGCGCGACAGCGAGTACCAGGCGCTGTTCCCGATCCGGGGCAAGATCCTCAACACCCAGAAGGCCTCGATCGGCGACATGCTCTCGAACGCCGAGTGCGCCGCACTGATCCAGGTCGTCGGCGCCGGGTCCGGGCGCACCTTCGACATCGACACGGCCCGCTACGGCAAGGTCATCATGATGAGCGACGCCGACGTCGACGGCGCCCACATCCGCACGCTCCTGCTGACGCTGTTCTATCGCTACATGCGCCCCCTCATCGAGAACGGGCGCGTATACGCGGCGGTGCCGCCGCTCCACCGCGTGATCGTCCAGCACCCGGGATCGAAGCCCAACGAGACGATCTACACCTACAGCGACCGCGAGCTCGAGCAGCTGCTCGCGAAGCTGCGCCGGCAGGGCCGCAGGTGGCAGGAGCCGATCCAGCGCTACAAGGGCCTCGGCGAGATGGACGCCGATCAGCTGGCCGACACGACGATGTCGCGCGACGGGCGCCTGCTGCGCCGCGTGCGCATGGAGGACGCCGAGGCGGCGGGCCACGTGTTCGAGATGCTCATGGGCAACGAGGTCGCCCCGCGCCGCGAGTTCATCGTGCAGGGCGCCGCGCACCTCGACGCCGACCGGGTCGACGCGTAGGGGGTGTTCTCCCCGACCCTCGCGAGCGGAGCGCGAGGGGGTCCTACAGCCTGATCTCGCTCGTGATGACGGGCGGTTCCTCGACGGGCTGGGCGCGGCGTGCGCCGAGCGTCGTGCCGATGCTGGCCGCGACGACGAGTGCGATCGCGATGACGCGCAGCGGCGAGAGCGCCTGGCTGAGGAGTAGCCAGCCGAAGAGCGCGGCGAAGACCGGCTCGAGCGCGAGGAGAACCCCGAAGACCCGCTGCGGGAGCCGGCGCAGCGCGACGAGCTCGAAGGAGTACGGCACGACCGAGGCGAGGAGCACGGTGCCGATGACGAGGGGGATGAGCGACGGGTCGGAGATGACCGTGCCGACCGCAGGCACGCCGAACGGGATGAGGGCGACGGCGGCGACGGCGAGGCCGACGCTCAGGCCGCCGAGGCCCGGGACGCTGCGGCTGACGCGCGAGCCCAGCACGATGTAGAGCGCCCAGCAGGCGGCGGCGCAGAGCACGAGGAAGACGCCGAACGGATCGAGCGGATCCGAGCCCAGCATGCCGTCGACCGCGAACAGCGCCATGGCCGCGAGCGCGACGGCGACCCACGCGATGTCGGAGCCGCGCCGGGAGAGCGCCGCCGCGAGCAGCAGCGGGCCGAGGAACTCGATCGCCACGGCCGGGCCGAGCGGCAGATGCTCGAGCGATGCGTAGAAGAGCCCGTTCATGGCGCCGAGGGCGAGGCCGTATCCCGCGACCGTCAGCCACTGATCGCGCGTCCACCGGTGGAGCGCGGGGCGGGCGACGATCAGCAGCGCGGCGGCGGCGAGCGTCACGCGCAGCGAGGTGAGCCCCCACGAGCCGAGCGTGGGGAAGAGCTGCACGGCGAGGGCAGCACCGAACTGCAGCGAGAGGCACGACCCGATGATGAGCGCGATCGGGAGACCGAGGGATCCCCGCGGCGCGGGCGGCACTAGAGGGCCCCGCCGATCGAGTCGATCGGCGCTTCGAGGGGCTGCCCGGATCCGTCGCGCTTCGAGAGCGTCATCGGCAGCTTGCGGACCGACCCCTTGGCGTCGAGCGCGTACGCCGGGTCGGGCCCGACCCAGGCGAGCTGCAGGACGTCCTCGCCCTTGAGGAAGGCGTGCGCGCGGACGCCGCCGGTCGCGCGGCCCTTCGCGGGGAACTCCCCGAAGTCGCTGATCTTCGCGCGCCCCGCGTCGGTCCCGGGCAGAGCGGCGCGGTTCGTCGAGACCGTCACGACGACGTTGCCGTCGCCCCGCGCGGCGCCGAAGAAGATCGCCTCGGACCCGTCCGCGACGCGCACGCCCGCCATGCCGCCGGCGGACGCGCCCTGCGGGCGAACAGCAGACGCCGGGAAGCGCAGGAGCTGCGCGTCGCTCGTCACGAAGACGAGCTCGGTGTCGTCGCCCGCGGGCGCGGCGCCGACGACGCGGTCGCCCGGCTTGAGTGCGACGGCCTCGATCTCGGACTTCGCGGGCAGGGCGCTCGGCACGATGCGCTTGACGACGCCCTGCGCGGTGCCGAGGGCGACGGGCACGTCGCCGCTGAGCTCGACGAGGGCGACGACCTGCTCGGCGCGGTCGTTGAGGCCGATGTAGTCGCGCAGCCGCACGCCCGCCGCGAGGGAGATCGAGGCGGGAGGGACCGACGGGAGGTCGATCGGGTGGAAGCGGATGAGGCGCCCGGCGTTCGTCAGCGCCCCGAGCTCGCCGCGGATCGTGCCCCGCGCCGACGAGAGGATCGCGTCGTGCTTCGCGCGCCGGGCGGGGGGAGCGAGCTCCTCGCCCTCCGGGATCTCGATCCGCACGGCGCGGCCCGTCGTCGACAGGGCGACGAACGTCGGGCCGTCGGCGATCTGCAGGTCGCCCTCCTGGCCCTTGCGGGGCCGGGCGGCGGCGGGCTTCGCGTTCATGAGGATCGTGCGCCGGGGGGTGCCGAGCTCCTCGGCGACCTGCTCGAGCTCCTGGCTCACCTGGGCGCGGATGAGCGCGTCGGATCCCAGGAGCTCCTCGAGCGCCGCGATCTCGGCGAGCAGCTCGTCGCGCTCCTTCTCGAGCTCGATCGTCGAGAACTTTGTGAGCCGGCGCAGGCGCAGCTCGAGGATGTACTCGGCCTGGACCTCGTCGAGGTCGAACACCTGGCAGAGGCGCGCCTTCGCCTCCTCGCCCGTCTCGGACGAGCGGATCACCTGGATCACCTCGTCGATGTCGAGGATCGCGATGAGAAGGCCCTGGACGAGGTGCAGGCGCTCCTGACGGCGGGCGAGGCGATAGCGCGAACGGCGCGTGACGACCTCGATGCGGTGGTTCACGTACACGACGAGCAGGTCGCGCAGCCCCAGAGTGGAGGGCTGCCCGTCGACGAGCGCGACGTTGTTGACGCCGAACGAGTCCTCGAGGGGCGTGAGGCGGTAGAGGCGCTCGAGGACCGCCTCGGGATCGAAGCCCGTCTTGACGCCGATGACGAGGCGCAGGCCGTTCTTGCGGTCGCTCAGGTCGTTGACGTCGCTGATGCCCTGCAGCTTCTTGGACTGCACGGCGTCCTTGAGCTTCTCGATGACGCGCTCGGGCCCGACCATGTACGGCAGCTCGGTGACGACGATGCCCGTGCGGCGGGGGCCGATCTGCTCGATCTGCGCCTTCGCGCGCACCTTGATGGATCCGCGGCCCGTCTCGAACGCGTCGCGCACGCCGTCGAGTCCCATGATGATGCCGCCCGACGGGAAGTCGGGGCCCGGCACGAACTCCATGAGCTCGGCCGTCGTCGCGTCGGGGTTCTCGAGGAGGTGCACGGCCGCGTTCACGACCTCGATGAGGTTGTGCGGCGCCATGTTCGTCGCCATGCCGACGGCGATGCCCGTCGTGCCGTTGACGAGCAGGTTCGGGAACGCGGCGGGCAGGACCGACGGCTGCTGGAACTGGCCGTCGTAGTTCGGCACGAAGTCGACGACGTCCTCGTCGAGGTCGCGGGTCATGCTCATCGCCGGGCGCGCGAGGCGGGCCTCGGTGTAGCGCGACGCGGCGGGGCCGTCGTCGAGGGACCCGAAGTTGCCGTGCCCGTCGATGAGGGGGACGCGGAGGGCGAAGTCCTGCGCGAGGCGCACGAGAGCGTCGTAGATCGCGCTGTCGCCGTGCGGGTGGAGCTTTCCCATGACCTCGCCGACGACGCGCGCGCTCTTGACGTGGCCCCGCTCGGGGCGGAGGCCCATCTCGGCCATCTGGTAGAGGATGCGGCGCTGCACGGGCTTGAGGCCGTCGCGCGCGTCGGGGAGCGCGCGCGAGTAGATCACGGAGTAGGCGTACTCGAGGTACGAGCCCTGCATCTCGGCTTCGAGGTCGACGTCCTCGATGCGCTCGGGAGCGGGTGCGCTTCCGGACGACGTGGATCGCGCCATGAGGGCCTCCTCGGAGTGGGGTGTCGATCGGGCTCCGCGCGGAGCGGATCGCGGTGTGCGACCGGCGCTGTGCGAGACTGGCCCGGATGTCGAAGATCCTACCGAATGAGGCCTCGGCGGGCCGTGATCTCGCCGGAGTGGCGCCCGAGATGCTGCGCTCGCTCGCGGGGGAGTCGACCTGGCTCCCGGCCGCCCGGTCCGCCGTGCTGATCGTCGTCGACGGGCTCGGATCCATCCAGCTCCGCGCGCACCGCGCCCACGCGCGGCGCCTCGCCGACGCGATGCCGAAGAAGCACATCGCGCGATCGGTGTTCCCGTCGACGACGGCCGCGGCCCTCACGACGCTCCTGACGGGTGCCGCGCCGGGATCCCACGGCCTCGTCGGCTACCGCGTCCTCGACCCCGATCGCGGGATCCTCGCGAACCAGCTGAACGGCTACGAGCGCGACGGGCTCGACCCCGTGACGTGGCAGCGCGAGGAGACGATCTTCGAGCGCGCGTCGGCCCGGGGATTCACCCCCTTCGTCGTCGGCATGGGGGAGTACCGCGGTTCGGGGCTCACGGCCGCGATCCTCCGTGGTGCCGAGTACGTGCCCGAGAACGACCTCGCGCAGCGCGTCCGCGTCGCGCTCGCCCTCGCCGCGGCCGCACCCGGGCGTCTCGTGTACTGCTACGTCCCCGAGCTCGACAAGGCGGGGCACGCGCGCGGCGTCGACTCGGATGAGTGGCGCGCGGCGCTCGAGGCGATCGACGCCGCCGCGGCCCCGGCGCTCGATCCCGCGGACGGCGTCGGCGTCGTCGTCACGGCCGACCACGGGATGGTCGACGTGCCGCGCCACCGCCACGTGCTGCTGCAGGACGGGGATCCGCGCCTCGCGGGCGTCGCGCAGATCGGCGGCGAGCCCCGCATGCTGCACCTGTACCTCGACGCGGGCGCCTCGGCCGACGAGGTCGCCGCGACCTGGCGTGCAGAGTCGGGCGCGAGCTGCGACGTGTCGACGCGCGACGAGGCGATCGGGGACGGGCTGTTCGGCGTGGTCGCTCCGCACGTCCGCGGGCGGATCGGCGACGTGCTCGTCGCGGCGCGGGGCGCCTGGGCGTTCTACGACGACCGCGTCGCCGACAAGGGCCCGCAGCGCATGATCGGGCAGCACGGATCGACGACGCCCGACGAGACGTCGGTGCCGCTCATCCGTCGCGGCGCCTACGCGGGCTGACGCCTCAGTCGTCGCTGCGCGCGCCGAACACGATGTCGTCCCAGGACGGCATCGAGGGGCGTCGTCGGCGGCGGCTCGTGTCGGTCGACGCCTGCGGGTCGTCGTCGGAGCGCGGGGCCTCGGCCTCGGGCTCCTGCTCCTCGGCCGGAGGGGGCGTCTCGTCGAGGACGGGGTCGAGGGCCCCGAAGATCGCGACGGGGCGCTCGGGGCGCTCGTCGTCGGCCTCTGCCGAGGGAGGCGCCTGGCGCTGTCCGCGCTTGCGGCGCAGCGCCTCGAGGAGATCCGCCGTGTCGGCGTGCTGCTCCTCGGGCTCGGACTGGGCCTCGGGCGGGAGGTCCTCCTGGAACGCGTGGTCGTCGAACGTCGACGCGTCCTTCTCCTCGGACTCGAGCGCGCGGAGGCGGGGGATCAGCCCCTCCGGCATGCGCCCCTGCCGCGAGAGCTGCGTCGCGTCGCCGTTCTGGGGCGCGAGCGCGCTGCGGCGCGGGTCGAAGGTCCATCGGGCGTCGTGGTCGACGCCGCCGGCCGAGAACGTGAGCTTGACGATCCAGCCCTCGTCGGTCTTCCAGCTCGTCCACCGCTCGGCCGCGGCCGAGAGCTCGGCGAGCTTCTGGTGGATCGCGGTGCCGAAGGTCGGATTCTCGTCCTGGTCGAGCCGGATCCCCGTGAGCACGGGCATCGCGAGCGCCCGGCCGACGATGTGCTCGCGCTCGGCGAGGACGGGCCCCTCGAAGAGGCGCACGCGCTCGACGTCGCAGCCGAGCAGCTCGGCGACCTCCTCTGCGGAGAGCCCGGCGCGGATGTGCGCCTGGATCTCGCGCGGGCTCGGGCCGACGACCTTGGGTCGCGCCTCGACCTCGACCCCGGCTCGGCGCACCTCGGTGCGCAGCATGTCGTCGATGTCGAGGGTGAAGCGCTGTCCCTGCTCGGTGGCCAGGACGAGCCGCATGCCCTCCGTGCCGACGATGGTCAGCTGTTCCATCCCTGCTCCCTTCCGCGGCCGCGCACGCGTCGCGGCTCGGAGACATGGTGCCACGCGACCCGCGCCCGGGCGGGGAATAACGCGGGCGCGCCGCCCGTTCCACCGGGCACAGCTCGTCTGACGCGCCGCGCGGCCCGACACATTTGCGAAACACGCGCATGTCATGCAGACTGTCGCCGCCCCGCCGCACGCGCGATATCCGCGTCGCCTGTCGACGACAGCCGCGCTGCGCCGGTCGAGAGCTGGTCGTCGGGCGCACCCGAAGGCCCCCGCGACACCGCTGACCCACCCCTCCCCTGAAAGAAGTGACGCCCACCGATGGCAACTGACTACGACGCCCCGCGCAACAAGAACGAAGATGAAGGCAACGAGTCGATCGAGGCCCTCAAGGCCGCGCGCTCGAGTCAGACGGCGGCGACCGAGACCGAGGACTCGGACAACCCGAGCTTCGAGCTCGGCGGCAACGACCTCTCGAACGTCGAGCTCGACGTCGTGGTCCTGCCGCCGCAGCAGGACGAGTTCACCTGCATGAGCTGCTTCCTCGTGAAGCACCGCTCGCAGCTCGACCACATGTCGGACGCCGGCCCGATCTGCAAGGACTGCGCCGTCTGACGCCCGCCTAGCGGCGCTGCGCGCGCTCGATGGCCGCCGCGAGGCGGTCGGGCGTGCGCGACGAGATGGTCCACGAGGTCACGGGATCGTCGGGATCGATGTTCGGAACGAACACGATGCCGGCGATCCCTCCGCGTATCAGGTGCCATCCCTGCGTGTCGATCGAGACGCCGCGCACGTGACGCGCGTCCTCGCCCTCCAGGACGCGCGGTTCGCCGAGCAGCGACACGTCGATGTGCGCGCGCCCCGCCTTGAGTTCGGTGCCGCGGATCCGCACGATCGGGGCGGCCATGACGAGCAGGAACACGACGACGATCGCGGTCAGGACGCCGAGCCCGATCGCGACGATGCGGTCGTACTGGACGAACACGAGGGCGACCATCGGGGAGACGATCGCGGCGCCCGCGAGGATCTTCAGCGACGGCGTGAGCCGCTCCTGATAGGTGCGGGCTGTGGATGCGATGCCCTCAGCGGGCGCGTTGACGTTCTGCATTACCCTCGTTGCGTGACCGAAACCGTGGACGTCCCCATTGTCGCACCCGTGGTCCCGGCCTACGCGCACCCCGGCGACGCGGGCGCCGATCTCGTCTCGACCGAGGCCGTCCGCCTCGAGCCGGGACAGCGCGCGCTCGTGGGCACGGGAGTGCGCATCGCGCTGCCCGAGGGGTACGCGGCCTTCGTCGTCCCGCGCAGCGGCCTCGCGGCGAAGCACGGCATCACGATCGTGAATTCGCCCGGCACGATCGACGCGGGCTACCGTGGCGAGATCAAGGTCGCGCTCCTCAACACCGACGCGGCCGCGGCGTACGAGGTGTCGCCCGGCGATCGCATCGCCCAGCTGATCCTGCTTCCGGTTCCGCGCGCGAACTTCATCCCCGTCGACGATCTCTCCGAGAGCGTCCGCGGCGAGGGTGGGTTCGGATCCTCCGGATACGCGACGCCGGCCGCCCGCTGAACCACGAGAGGACCGCACACAGATGACCGACGAAGACGCGAAGCCCGAAGACGCGGCGCCCGAGGCGCCGTCGACCGAGAAGTCGGCGCCCGAGGACCGCGCCGAGAGCGGCCCGCTCGACGAGACCGAGGCGCCGCCCGTGCGCCCGTACATCGACCTCGGCGGCGTCAAGATCCTGCCGCGAGAGGGGCTGAACCTGCGCCTCGAGGTCGAGGAGCAGACGAAGCGGATCGTGGCGGTCGGTCTCGACTACGCCGACTCGACGCTGCAGGTGCAGCCGTTCGCCGCGCCGCGCTCCGCGGGGCTGTGGCACGAGACGCGCGAGCAGATCCGCGGCCAGGTCGCCCAGCAGGGCGGTCGGGTCGAGGAGCGCGAGGGCCCGCTCGGGCCCGAGCTGCTCGCCGAGGTGCCCGTGAGCGCCGACAGGGGTGCCGAGAAGCGCATCGCGCGCTTCGTCGGCGTCGACGGCCCGCGCTGGTTCCTGCGCGGCGTCATCGGCGGCAGGGGAGCGAGCGACCCCGAGGCGGCCGAGAAGGTCGAGGACCTGTTCCGCTCGATCGTCGTCGTGCGCGGCGGATCCCCCATGCCCCCGCGGGACCTCATCCCGCTGACGATGCCCACGACGCCCGGATCGTGAGCGACGCCGGCACGCCGCTGACCCCGCCGGAGCCCGACGAGGGCGACCCGTCGGCGCCCGGGGCGTTCGCCGCGGCGTTCGGCCAGGCGGCGAAGCGCGCGGGCCTCGATCCGTCGTCCTCGTCCTCGACGGGCCGCGCGGTGTGGACCGCGATCGGCGGCGTTCGCGGCGTCTTCGAGTCGGTCGTCCCGCTCGTGGTCTTCCTCGTGAGCCTGACGATCTGGTCGGACCGGCTGTGGCTCGCGGTCGTTCTGTCGATCGGGGCCGCCGCGATCTTCACGATCGCCCGCCTCGCGCAGCGGCAGGCGCCGTCGGCGGCGCTCGGCGGCCTCGTCGCCGTCGCGGTCGCGGGCGTCCTCGCGCTCGTGACCGGGCGGGCAGAGGACAACTTCATCCCCGGCTTCCTGACGAACGTCGTGTACGGGGGAGTGCTCCTCGCGTCCGCGCTGAGCGGCTGGTCGGTCATCGGCCTCGCGGGCGGCTTCCTCATGGACGACGGGCTCGCCTGGCGGGCGGACAGGCGCAAGCGGCGCGTCTACTTCTGGCTCGCGATCGCGTGGGCGGCGCTCTTCTTCGCGCGCCTCGCGGTGCAGTTCCCGCTCTGGCTCGCGGGCGCCGACGTCCAGCTGATCGGGACGATCAAGCTCGTGATGGGGATCCCGCTGTTCGCGCCGCTCGTCGCGATCACCTGGCTCGCGGTGCGGGCCCTCTACCCGAAGCGGGACGCGGACACGCCAGCCTCCTGACGCCGTGCGTCGGCGGTCCTCGTCGTGTACGATTTATCTCGACATCAAGATAAATTGCGCCTCGCGACGAGGCCGCCTCCCTGCTGCGAAGGGGTTAGGGCGGCCTTGGTGGACCTCGTCCGACCCTGGGAGGATGATGGGAGGCGCAATGCCGCGGTCGACCAGGAGGAGACACTCGTGTCCACGGTGAACAGCTTCGGTGCGAAGAGCACCCTGACGGTCGGCAGCACCGACTACGAGATCTTCCGCATCGACGCGGTCGACGGCTTCGAGCGGCTCCCGTACAGCCTGAAGGTGCTGCTCGAGAACCTGCTGCGCACGGAAGACGGCGCCAACATCACGAAGGAGCAGATCTCGGCCCTCGGGAACTGGGACGCCTCGGCCGATCCGTCGACCGAGATCCAGTTCACGCCGACGCGCGTCGTGATGCAGGACTTCACGGGCGTGCCCTGCATCGTCGACCTCGCCACGATGCGCGAGGCCGTCACGGCCCTGGGCGGCGACCCCGACCGGATCAACCCGCTCTCGCCCGCCGAGATGGTCATCGACCACTCGGTGATCGCCGACCTCTTCGGCCGGCCCGACGCCCTCGAGCGCAACGTCGAGATCGAGTACGAGCGCAACGGCGAGCGCTACCAGTTCCTGCGTTGGGGCCAGACGGCCTTCCAGGACTTCAAGGTCGTGCCCCCCGGAACGGGCATCGTCCACCAGGTCAACATCGAGCACCTCGCCAAGGTCGTCTACGACCGCGAGGTCGGCGGCGTCCTCCGTGCGTACCCCGACACCGTCGTGGGAACCGACTCGCACACGACGATGGTCAACGGCCTCGGCGTGCTCGGCTGGGGCGTGGGCGGCATCGAGGCCGAGGCCGCCATGCTGGGCCAGCCCGTGTCGATGCTCATCCCGCGCGTCGTGGGCTTCAAGCTCTCGGGCGAGATCCCCTCGGGCGTCACCGCGACCGACGTCGTGCTCACGATCACCGACATGCTGCGCAAGCACGGCGTCGTGGGGAAGTTCGTCGAGTTCTACGGCGAGGGCGTCGCGTCGGTTCCGCTCGCGAACCGCGCCACGATCGGCAACATGAGCCCCGAGTTCGGCTCGACCGCCGCGATCTTCCCCGTCGACGACGTCACGCTCGACTACCTGCGCCTCACGGGCCGCGACGAGCAGACGGTCGCGCTCGTCGAGGCGTACGCGAAGGAGCAGCACCTCTGGCACGACCCGTCGCGCGAGCTCGTCTTCAGCGAGTACCTCGAGCTCGACCTCTCGACGGTCGTTCCCTCGATCGCCGGGCCGAAGCGCCCGCAGGACCGGATCCTCCTCTCGGAGGCGAAGTCGCAGTACCAGACCGACATCGCGAGCTACTCCGACGAGGCCTCGAAGCCGACGCACGTCCGCGCGGGCGAGGTCGACTACGAGCTCGACAACGGCGCCGTCACCCTCGCCGCCATCACGTCGTGCACGAACACGTCGAACCCGTCGGTCATGGTCGCCGCGGGCCTCATCGCCCGCAAGGCGCGCGAGCGCGGGCTCACGAGCAAGCCCTGGGTCAAGACGACGCTCGGCCCCGGCTCGAAGGTCGTCACCGACTATTACGAGAAGTCGGGCCTCGACAAGGACCTCGAGGGCCTCGGCTTCTACACCGTCGGCTACGGCTGCACGATCTGCATCGGCAACTCGGGACCGCTCATCGAGGAGGTGTCGCAGGCCGTCAACGAGAACGACCTGGCCGTCACCGCGGTGCTCTCGGGCAACCGCAACTTCGAGGGCCGCATCAGCCCCGACGTCAAGATGAACTACCTCGCGTCTCCGCCGCTCGTCGTGGCCTACGCGCTCGCGGGCACGATGAACTTCGACTTCGACAACGACCCGCTCGGGACCGACGAGTCAGGCGCCGAGGTCTTCCTCAAGGACATCTGGCCGAGCCCGGCCGAGGTCCAGGAGATCATCGACGCCTCGATCTCGCGCGATCAGTTCATCAAGCAGTACTCGACGGTGTTCGAGGGCGACGAGCGGTGGAAGAACCTGCCGACGCCCACGGGCCCCATGTTCGAGTGGGACGAGAACTCGACCTACGTGCGCAAGGCGCCGTACTTCGACGGCATGACGATGGAGCTCGACCCGGTCGCCGACATCCAGGGCGCGCGCGTCCTCGCGACGCTCGGCGACTCGGTCACGACCGACCACATCAGCCCCGCGGGCGCGATCAAGGGCGGAACCCCCGCCGCGCAGTACCTCACGGAGCACGGCGTCGAGCAGCGCGACTTCAACTCCTACGGCTCGCGCCGCGGCAACCACGAGGTCATGATCCGCGGCACGTTCGCGAACATCCGCCTCAAGAACGCGCTCGTGCAGGCGGTCAACGACGGCAAGGTCGTCGAGGGCGGCTTCACGCGCGACTTCACGAAGCCCGAGGGCCCGCAGTCCTACATCTACGACGCCGCGCAGAACTACGCGGCCGAGGAGACGCCGCTCGTGATCTTCGGCGGCAAGGAGTACGGCTCGGGATCCTCGCGCGACTGGGCCGCGAAGGGCACCTCGCGCCTCGGCGTCAAGGCGGTCATCACCGAGAGCTTCGAGCGCATCCACCGCTCGAACCTCATCGGCATGGGCGTCGTCCCGCTGCAGTTCCCGGCCGGCGAGAGCTGGGCGTCGCTCGGCCTCGACGGCACCGAGATCGTCTCGATCGCGGGCCTCGAGAAGCTCAACGACGGCGTGACGCCCGAGACGGTGCACGTCACGGCGGCGCCGAGCGAGCACTCGCCCGCGGGCAAGGCCCCCATCGAGTTCGACGCGGTCGTCCGCATCGACACGCCCGGTGAGGCCGACTACTACCGCAACGGCGGCATCCTCCAGTACGTGCTCCGCTCGCTGGTCTGACCCGCTCGGACGCAGGCGCCCCGATCGGAATCGTCCGGGCGGGGCGCCTTCTCCGTTCCGGGCCGCGCATCGCCGTGCTTTCCAGCCCGGCGGCGTAATGTCGGAACATGACCTTGCTCGATGGGATCACCGGCCCGCGCGACCTCGACCGGCTCTCGCCAGCCGAGCTGCGGCAGCTCGCGGGGGAGATCCGCGACTTCCTCGTCGATAACGTGTCCCGCACCGGCGGCCATCTCGGTCCCAATCTCGGCGTCGTCGAGCTGACGATCGCGCTGCACCGCACCTTCGACTCTCCCCAGGACCCCATCGTCTGGGACACGGGACACCAGTCGTACGTCCACAAGCTCCTCACGGGGCGCCAGGACTTCTCCGAGCTGCGCTCGCGCGGAGGCATCGCGGGCTACCCCCAGCGGTCCGAGAGCCCGCACGACGTCGTCGAGTCGTCGCACGCGTCGAGCTCGGTCAGCTGGGCGGACGGGATCTCGCGTGCGTTCGCGCGCACGGGCCGCGCCGATCGCCACGTCGTCGCCGTCGTGGGCGACGGCGCCCTGACGGGCGGCATGACGTGGGAGGCGCTCAACAACATCACCGACGACAACGACCGCAACCTCGTCATCGTCGTCAACGACAACGGACGCTCGTACGCCCCGACGATCGGGGGCATGGCCCGCTACCTCAACAGGGTCCGCACGGCGGCTCCGTACCGCGACCTCACGGCCAAGTCGGGCCGCGCCGCGGGCCTCTTCGGCGGCCTGGGCCGCGCGATGTTCCGCGGCTTCCGCGGCGGCATGCACGGCTTCCTCTCGCGCTTCACGAACAACACCGACCTGTACGCGCAGCTCGACATCAAGTACCTCGGGCCCGTCGACGGCCACGACATCGCCGCGCTCCGCGAGACGCTCGAGCTCGCGAAGTCGTACAGCGCCCCCGTTCTCGTGCACGTCATCACCGAGAAGGGCCGCGGATACGAGCCGGCCCGCGAGGACGAGGCCGATCAGTTCCACGCCGTCGGGCGGATCGATCCCGCGACGGGCGAGCCGCTCGGGTCGCACGCGACCGGGTGGACCGACGTCTTCGCCGAGAAGCTCGTCGAGATCGGCGAGCGCCGCGACGACGTCATCGCGATGACGGCCGCGATGCTGCGCCCCACAGGCCTCGGGCCCTTCGCCGAGCGCTTCCCCCAGCGCGTCTACGACGTCGGCATCGCCGAGCAGCACGCCGTCGCCTCGGCGGCCGGCCTCGCGTACGGCGGGCTGCACCCCGTCGTCGCGCTGTACGCGACGTTCGTCAACCGCGCGTTCGACCAGGTGCTCATGGACGTCGCGCTGCACAAGGCCGGCGTGACCTTCGTGCTCGATCGCTCGGGCGTGACGGGCCCTGACGGGCCGAGCCATCACGGTATGTGGGACCTCGCCCTCCTGCACATCGTGCCGGGGGTCCGCATCGCGGCCCCGCGCGACGCCGAGCGTCTGCGCGAGGAGCTCGACGAGGCCGTCGCGGTCTCCGACGCCCCCACGGTGGTGCGCTACCCCAAGGGCGACGTGGCGCCGGAGATCCCCGCCGTCGAGCGCCTCGGCGACGGCACCGACCTCCTCTACCGCGAGGGCCCCGAGGACGTCCTGCTGATCGGGATCGGCCCGTTCGCGGCCACGGCGCTCGATGTCGCGGGGCGCCTGCGGGCCCAGGGCATCGGCGCGACCGTCATCGATCCGCGCTGGGTCGTGCCCGTCGCCGCATCCGTCGTCGACATGGCACGCACCCACCGCCTCGTCATCACGATCGAGGACGGGATCCGCGTGGGCGGCATCGGCACGCGCGTGCGCCAGGTGCTCCGTGAGGCGGGCATCGACACCGCCGTCGACGAGCTGGGGCTGCCCGACGCGTTCATCGACCACGCGTCGCGCGGCGAGATCCTCGCCGACGCCGGGCTCACGCCCGCGAAGATCGCGCAGGACGTCGTCGCTCAGGTCCTCGGAGCGCGCATCCCCGTCGCCCGCACCGAGGAGGAGCACACGCGGCGCGTGCAGGAGCAGGCCGACACGGGCGAGATCCCGCGCCGCTCCCGCTGACGCCGGACGACGACGCCCCGCCGCTCCTCTCGGAACGGCGGGGCGTCGTCGTCGCGCGTCAGGCGACGCCGCGGATCTCGGGCTCGTGGAACGGACCCCCCGCCGCGCGGGCCGACGCGCCCGAGCGGTCGAGGTAGGGCGTCGCGCCGCCGTCGACGAACGGCCAGCCCGCGCCCAGGATGAGCGCGAGGTCGATGTCCTCGACCTCGGGGACCACGCCCTCGTCGAGCATGATCCGGATCTCGCGCGCGAGCTCGTCCTGCACGCGGGTGAGGATCGTCTCGGCGTCGGCGGGCGACGACCCGACCTCGATCACGGCTCGGGCCTCCTTCGTGAACCCCGTGATGCGCTTCTTCCGGTCGCGCTCGAGCGGGCCGTCGATCTCGGAGAGCGCGTGCATGTTCGGCGAGGAGTGGAAGCGGTCGGGGAAGTGCCCCGCCATGGTGTCCTGGACGTGTGCCGCGACCTTCCAGCCGACGAGGTCGATGAGCTCGAAGGGCCCCATCGGGAGCCCGAGCGGCGCGAACGCGGTCTCGACGTCGGCGAGCTTCGCGCCCTCGTCGACGGCGCGCGCCGCCTCGCCCATGACCTTCGCGAGCAGGCGGTTCACGACGAACCCCGGGGCGTCGGCGCAGCCGATCGCGTTCTTCTTCAGCGCCTTCGCCGTCACGAAGGCGGTCGACGCCGCCGCGTCGGTCGTCCGCGGCGTGCGGACGATCTCGATGAGCGGCATCACAGCGACGGGGTTGAAGAAGTGGAAGCCGACGAGGCGCTCGGGGTGCTCGAGCACCGAGCCGATCTCGGCGACCGAGAGCGACGAGGTGTTGGTCGCGAGGATCGCGTCGTCTGCGATGTGCGGCTCGATCTCGCGGAACACCTGCTGCTTGACCGAGGTCTCCTCGAACACGGCCTCGATCACGAAGTCGCAGTCAGCGAACTCGGCCTTGTCCGTCGTCCCCTCGATGAGCGCGCGGAGGCGGTTCGCCGCGTCGGAGTCGAGGCGCCCCTTCTGCTCGAGGGCCGCGATCTCGGTCACGATGGCCGCGACGCCGCGGTCGACGCGGTCCTGCGAGACGTCCGTGATGACGACGGGTACCTGCAGGCGGCGCAGGAACAGGAGGGCGAACTGCGTGGCCATGAGGCCCGCTCCGATGACGCCGACCTTCGTGACGGGCCGCGCGAGCGACTTGTCCGGCGCACCGACGGGGCGCTTCGCGCGCTTCTGCACGAGGTCGAACGCGTACATCGACGCCGCGAACTGGTCGCCCGTGATGAGGTCGGCGAGCGCCTCGTCCTCGCGTTCGAAGCCCTCGGCGACGGATCCCTTCGCGGCCTTCTCCAGGAGGTCGAGCGCGCGATACGGCGACAGCGGGACCCGCCCGATTCGCTGCTCGAGCGTCTCGCGGGCGACCTTGATCGCGATCGGCCACTTCGTCATGCGCTCGAAGCGCCCGGGCTGGTTCTTGCGTTCCACTGCGACGGATCCGCCGAGCACGCCGTCGGCCCAGGCGAGCGAATTCTCGAGGTAGGAGGCCGACGGGAAGATCGCGTCGAAGATCCCGAGGTCGAAGGCCTGCTGCGGCTTCAGCATGCGGTTCTGCTTGAGCGGGTTCGAGATCACGACCTCGAGCGCGTTCTCGATGCCGATGAGGTTCGGCAGGAGGGTCGCGCCGCCCCACCCCGGGATGATCCCGAGGAAGACCTCGGGGAGCGCGATCCCCGCCGCGGTGGCGTCGACGGTGCGGTACGTCGAGTTCAGCGCGATCTCGAGGCCGCCGCCGAGCGCGAGGCCGTTGACGAACGCGAACGAGGGGACGCCGAGGTCGGACAGCTTGCCGAGCACGTGGTGCCCGCGCTGCGCGATGAGCTTCGCGTTCTGCCGGGACTGGAGCGCCGAGATCTGCGAGAGGTCGGCGCCGGCGGCGAAGATGTACGGCTTGCCCGTGATCCCGACGGCGTCGAGCTCGCCCGCGAGCGCGCGCCGGCGGAGATCCTCGATGACGCCGTCGAGCTCGGTGAGCGTGCCGGGGCCGAGCGTGTTGGGGCGCGTGTGGTCGCGCCCGTTGTGCAGCGTGATGAGGGCGAGCGTGCGGCCGCTCGCGAGCGTCACGTCGCGCACGAGCGAGTGCGTGACGACCTCGTCGACGGCGGCGGCGTCGAGGGGCGCGAAGTCGATGGATTCGTAGTCGGTCATGGTCGTCATCACTTCCGCTTCTTCTTGCCGTTCCAATGCGGGTTCTCCCACACGACGCTGCCTCCCTGGCCCAGGCCCACGCACATCGCCGTGAGGCCGTAGCGCACGTCGGGGCGCTCCTCGAACTGGCGGGCGAGCTGGATCATGAGGCGCACGCCGCTGGCCGCGAGGGGGTGACCGAGCGCGATCGCGCCGCCCCACGGGTTGACGCGGGGATCGTCGTCGTCGATGCCGAAGTGGTCGAGGAACGAGAGCACCTGCACGGCGAAGGCCTCGTTGAGCTCGAAGAGGTCGATGTCGTCGATCTCGAGGCCCGCCTTCGCGAGCGCCTTCTCGGTCGCCGGGATGGGTCCGATTCCCATGACCTCGGCGGGGACGCCCGCGAAGCCGAACGAGACCATGCGCATCTTCGGCTGGAGCTTGAGCCGCTTGACGGCGCTGCCGCTCGCGAGGAGGCTCACCGTCGCGCCGTCGGTGAGGGGAGACGAGGTGCCGGCCGTGACGCGGCCGTGGGGGCGGAACGGGGTCTTGAGGCCCGCGAGCACCTCCATCGTCGTCTCGGGGCGGCGGCCCTGGTCCTCGATCGCGAGCTGGAACGCGCCGTCGGCGTCCTGGACCGAGACGGGAACGAGGTCGGGCTGGATCCTGCCCGCCTCGTAGGCCGCCTGGACCTTCTGCTGGCTGCGCATGCCGAAGCGGTCGGCGCGCTCCTTCGTCAGTTCGGGGAAGCGGTCGTGGAGACGCTCGGCGGTCACGCCCATGTTGAGGGCCTGCGGGTCGACGAGCCGCTCGGCGACGAAGCGCGGGTTCGGGTCGGCGTTCGAGCCGATGGGGTGGCGGCCCATGTGCTCGACGCCGCCCGCGATCGCGAGGTCGTACATGCCGGCGCCGATCGAGGCGCCCATGGTCGTGACGGCGGTCATCGCGCCGGCGCACATGCGCTCGATCGCGAAGCCGGGAACCGTGATGGGGAGCCCCGCGAGGAGCGCCGTCGTGCGGCCGAGGGTCAGGCCCTGGTCGCCCGTCTGGCTCGTCGCCGCGATCGCGACGTCGTCGATCTGATCCTTCGGGACCTGCGCGTTCCGGTCGATCAGACCCTGCATCGCCTTGACGACGAGGTCGTCGGCGCGGGTGTTCGCGTAGATCCCTTTGTCTCCGGCGCGCCCGAACGGGGTGCGCACGCCGTCGATGAAGTGGACGTCCAGCTTCTGGGCCACATTGCCTCCTGAGTGTGCGTTTGCGGTGCCAGCTTAGAAGGCGCGCACAACGCGGAGGCGAATCGGATGGGGCGAAGCTACGAAGCGTCGCCCGCGTCGCCGGGGGGCGTTTGCGCGGCGCGCACAAACGCGCGGGCGATGATCGGGGCGGTCTGCCCGATCTGCCAGGGACGGGCGCCGAGGGCCGCGAGAGCCTCGCCGATCGCCTCGGGCGTCACCCGCTCGGGCGGCTGCCACGCGACGCGGCGCAGGTGCTCGGGGGTCAGGAGGTTCTCGGTCGGCATCGACAGGAACTCGGCGTGCGCCTCGACGGCCGGCTTCGCCATCTTGAGGCGGTGATCCGCCTCGGGGCGACGGCCGGACCACGCCCGGACGGGAGGCAGGGAGTCGCTCGGAACGCGCTCGGCGGGCTGATCGGCGTCGGCTCGGCCGTCGACGAACGCCTGCCACCACCTGTCGAGCTCTGTGCGGCTCGCGCGGCCGACGAACTCCTTGACGCCCGCGAGCTCTCCGCGTGATCGCGGGTGCGCCGTGACGGCGGCGACGATCGAGCGATCGGGGACGAGCCGCCCCGGGGCCGTGTCGGTCTCGCGGGCGAATGCGTCGCGAGCGAGCCACAGGGCGCGGGCGACGGCGAGATCGCGGCGGCCGCGCACCTTGCTGAGGCCCGAGAGCCGCCTCCAGGGCTCGGCGGGGGCGCGCTTCGGGAGGCGCGTGAGCTCGTCGGCGAACTCCTCGTGCGCCCAGTCGAGCTTGCCCGTCGCCTCGAGCTCCTCGGCGACGGCGTCGCGCACGTCGACGAGGTGCAGGACGTCGAGCGCGGCGTACTCGAGCCAGTCCTGGGGGAGCGGGCGCGTCGACCAGTCGGCGGCGGAGTGCTCCTTCTTCAGAACGATCCCGAGCGTGCGCTCGACGACGGCGCCGAGGCCCACGCGCTCCCACCCGAGGAGGCGCGCCGACAGCTCGGTGTCGAAGATCGTGCGGGGGATCAGGCCGATCTCGCGCAGCGACGGCAGGTCCTGCGTCGCCGCGTGGAAGATCCACTCGGCATCGGCGATCGCGTCCTGGAGGGGCGTCATGTCGCCGATCGCGGGCGGGTCGAACAGGAAGACGCCCGC
Source organism: Microbacterium indicum DSM 19969 (assembly GCF_000422385.1). Lineage (GTDB taxonomy): Bacteria > Actinomycetota > Actinomycetes > Actinomycetales > Microbacteriaceae > Microbacterium > Microbacterium indicum. The sequence continues at coordinate 424,009 of NZ_AULR01000002.1, read as the reverse complement.
CCCCTCGCGGAAGACCTGCACGAGGTACGCCCTCGCGCTGTACCGGAAGCCCGACGCGCGCTCGACGTCGACCGCGACGGGCCCCGTCCCGGCGGCCAGCGTCGCCGCGGCGGCGGAGAGCTCTTCTGCGGTCTCGATCACGCGGTACGGAATGGCGGTCTCCTCGGGTCTGACGTGCGACTCTCTATCTTCTCGCGTTCACCGGCGCGGGCGCGCGCCGAGGACGGCGATGTCCTCGGACCCGGGAGGAAGACCCGCGAGCATGCAGACGAGCTCCGCCCATGCGTCGATGTGCGCGGCGTCGGGCGATACGGGCGTCCAGGACGCGCGGAGCTCGATCTGGGATCCGTCGCCCTGGGCCGCGAGCGAGCCGAAGCCGCGCGACACGGTCTTGGTCGCGGTCCCCGAGATCGCGGCGTGCGCGGCGCCGCGCGCGTCGAGCGCGTCGGTGAGCCACGACCAGGCGACGTCTGCGAGCAGGGGGTCGTTGCCGATCTCGGGCTCGAGCGGCGCCTGCGCGAACGCGATGACGCGCCAGGGTCCGCCCCACGACTCGGGCTCCTCGTCGTCGTGCAGCAGGACGAAGCGCCCCGTGCCGTACGGGGAGTCGCCGTGCGCGTCGGGGCGCACATCTCCCGCGAACGCGATCGACTGAGGCGCGACGCCGGCGGGCGAGGCGATCTCGCGGACGACGAGGTCGTCGCGGAACGTCGCGCCGCGCAGGGCGCCTGCCGCGGCGTCGAACGCCGACGGGGGAGCACCTGTGTCAGACACGCCTAGAGACTAGGCTGAACGCGTGGTGAGAGACCCCAGGCGCGCCGCGGGACACGCCCCGCACCTGTCCGAGATCGCAGCCCTCGCGGGCGTCGCCGCGCTCGGCGTCGTCGCGGGAGGCACGGCGGTCGCCTTCGCGATCGCCCGCAAGGCGGTGTCGCCGCAGCAGCGCCGCATCGCCGACGTGCAGGTGCACGCAGTGTCCCGCACGGCGCAGACCATCACGCTGGGGCGCACGCCGGACACGGTGCTGCCCGGCCGATACGGCCTGTTCGTCAACGGATCCCGCGGCTACCTCAAGCTCGGGTCCGTCGTCGCCGAGGACGACCGCACCGTGACCCGCAAGCTGCTGACGCACATCGCGTCGGGCGAGCGGATCGCGCGCGCGGCGTCGTTCTCAGGGTGGTACTACGACGAGCCGGCGCAGCTGCACGTCCCGTTCCGCGACGTGACGGTGCGCGCGCCTGTGGGGGAGTGCCCCGCCTGGTTCTTCCCTCCCGAGGGAGACGGTCCGCGCGACACCTGGGTCATCGCGGTGCACGGCCGCGGCACCGTCCGGGCCGAGGTGCTGCGCGCCGTCCCGGTGTTCCGCGCGCTGGGCCTCCCGACCCTCACGGTGTCGTACCGCAACGACGGCGAGGCGCCGCGGTCGTCGTCGGGCCGCTACGGTCTCGGCGCGACGGAGTGGCGCGACGTCGACGCCGCGATCGCGTACGCCCGCACGCGCGGCGCGCGACGCGTCGTCATCATGGGGTGGTCGATGGGCGGCGCGATCGCGCTCCAGACGGCTCTGAACTCGGCGCAGAGCGACATGATCGCGGGGCTGATCCTCGACTCGCCCGTCGTCGACTGGCGGCTCGTGCTCGGGTTCCAGGCGCGCGCGCTGCACGTGCCTTCGCCCGTGACGCACGTCGCGATCCGGCAGCTCACCATGCCGGGGTGGTCGCGCGTCGTGCGCTCGGGCGAGTCGATCTCGCTCAACGACCTCGACGTCGTCCGGCGAGCGGACGAGCTGCGGCAGCCGATCCTCGTGATGCACAGCGACGACGACGGCTTCGTCCCGTCGGACGCGTCGCACGGCCTCGCGGAGGCGCGGCCCGACCTCGTGACGCTCTCGGCGTGGAAGGAGGCGCGCCACACGAAGCTCTGGAACTACGACGAGGCGCGCTGGGCCGAGACGATGCGCTCGTGGCTCATCGAGCAGGATATCGTCACGCCGTGAGGGCGGCGACCTGCCGCTTGACGCGCCGCAGCATGCCGGCCATCCCCGAGAGCCGCAGGGGCGAGACGACCCGCTCGAGCCCCAGGGTCTGCGGGAAGTCGGCGGGGATCGCGAGCACGTCGGCGACCGCCTGACCCGTCACCCCCTGCTGGAGGAGGGCCGCGAAGCCGCGCGTCGTCGGGGCCTCGGCGGGGGCGATCGCGTGGAGCGTCACGATCCCGTCCGCGACGTCGACCGCGACGTACACGGGCGACTGGCACTCCGTCACGCGCTCGGCGGCCGTCGGGTCCGACGCGTAGGGCTCGCGGGCCGGGGCGAGCTCGCCGCCGAGCTCGACGAGGAGCTCCAGCCGGTCGGGCGTCTCGAGCGCGAGCAGGTCGTCACGGATCTCGGCCAGGGGGGAGGGGATCGATCCGGTCATGCTCCCCACGATAGGACGGTGGATCCGGGTGCCCGCGGCGCGCCGTACCATTGCTGGCGATGACCGCGCCGACCGCAACCCTCGTCCAGCTCTCCGAGCGACACCCGCAGCTCACGGGCGAGGAGATGCTCCAGAGCCTCGTCACGCCGCCGCAGTTCGACGGCGCGACCTTCGACAGCTACCGCGTCGACGCGGCGTACCCGTCGCAGGAGGAGGCGAAGGAGCGGCTGCGCGCCTTCGCGGCCGGCGGATCCGTGCCCGTGGAGCGCCGCGGCCTCTTCTCCTTCGGGCGGAAGAAGGGTCAGGCGGCGCCCGCGCAGAAGCCCGGCGTGTACCTCGACGGCGGATTCGGCGTCGGCAAGACCCACCTGCTCGCGGCGATCTACCACGCGGTGCCGTCGCCGCGGAAGCACTTCGGATCGTTCATCCAGTACACGGCCCTCGTGGGCGCACTCGGCTACCGCAACGCCGTCGAGCTGCTGCGCGGGTCGGCTCTGCTCTGCATCGACGAGTTCGAGCTCGACGACCCGGGCGACACCATGGTCATGACGCGCCTCCTCGGCGAGCTCGTCGCGAGCGGCACGCGCCTCGCGGCGACGAGCAACACGCCGCCCAACGCTTTGGGCGAGGGACGCTTCGCCGCGCAGGACTTCCTCCGCGAGATCCAGGGCATGTCCGACAGCTTCGAGACGACCCGGATCGACGGCGTCGACTTCCGGCAGCGCTCGACGACGGGAGGCGCGGTCGTCCTCGAGGGATCCGACTACGACGACGCGCTCGCGTCGGCCGGAACCGCGTCCGACGACGCGTTCGACGACCTCGTCGCGCACCTCGCGGTCGTGCACCCCTCGCGCTACGCCCGCCTCGTCGACGGCGTCGACGTCGTGGGCCTCCGCGGCGTGCATCAGCTGTCCGACCAGTCCGAGGCGCTGCGGTTCGTCGCGTTCGTCGACCGCGTGTACGACGCCGAGCTGCCGATCCGTGCGACGGGCGCGCCGCTCGACGACGTCTTCTCGCCCGAGATGCTCGCGGGCGGCTACCGCAAGAAGTATCTGCGCGCGATCTCGCGACTCGTGGCGTCGACGCACGCCTGAGTCCGGAGATTCCCATCGACTGCCCCCAGGGCGTCGAAACACAGCGTTTACTCCCACGGCATCCGTGTAACACCACGGAAATGCGCACAGAACGCCCCGGATCATCGCGCACGTCACGATATTCAGATCCGGTCGAGCGCTCCATGTCGACCACAGCTCACCGGTGCACCAATACCCGAAACCAGTGAGGACCACCATGGACAGCGGTCAACTCGCGTGGCTGATCATCGCCACCGCTCTCGTTCTCTTCATGACGCCCGGCGTCGCCCTCTTCTACGGCGGCCTCGTCAAGGCCAAGAGCGTCGTCAGCATGATGATGCTGAGCTTCGGCTCGATGGGCCTCATCGCCGTGCTCTACGTGCTGTTCGGCTTCAGCATGTACAACAACATCGGCGGCCCCGGGGCGTTCTCCGGGAACCCCTTCGCCGACTTCGGCCTCCAGTCGACCGTCGACTCCGACGCGACGGGTGAGGGCCTCATCAACGTCGTGTTCGCGGCGACCTTCGCGATCATCACGGTCGCGCTCATCTCGGGCGCCATCGCCGACCGCGCCAAGTTCTGGCCGTGGATGCTCTTCGCGGGCATCTGGGCCACGCTCGTCTACTTCCCCGTCGCCGCATGGGTCTGGGTCGACGGCTGGATCATCAACCTCGGCTCGCTGATGTTCGGCGAGGACTCGGGCGTCGCGGTCATCGACTGGGCGGGCGGCACCGCGGTCCACATCAACGCCGGTGCCGCCGCGCTCGCGCTGGCGCTCGTCCTCGGCAAGCGCGTCGGCTTCCAGAAGGGCATCAACCGCCCGCACAACGTCCCGCTCGTGATGCTCGGAGCGGCGATCCTCTGGTTCGGCTGGTTCGGCTTCAACGCCGGCGTCACGGCCGCCCCGCTCGGCGAGGACGGCGGCACGGGCACGGGCCTCATCATCGTCAACACCCTCGTGTGCCCCGCCGCCGCGATCATCGGCTGGATCGTCGTCGAGAAGATCAAGGACGGCAAGTCGACCTCGGTCGGCGCCGCCTCGGGCGCCGTCGCGGGTCTCGTCGCGATCACCCCGGCCTGTGCGAACCTCACGCCGGGCACCGCAATCATCCTCGGCCTCATCGCCGGTGTGGTCTGCGCTCTCGCCGTCGAGCTCAAGTGGAAGCTCGGCTACGACGACTCGCTCGATGTCGTCGGCGTCCACCTGGTCGGCGGCCTCATCGGAACGCTCTATCTCGGCTTCGCGGCCATCGACACGGGCCTCTTCACGGGCGGCGACTACAAGCAGCTCGTCGTGCAGCTGATCAGCTCGGTCGCGGTCCTCGTGTACTCGTTCGTCGTGGCCTTCGTGCTCGGCTGGATCATCGACAAGACGATCGGCTTCCGCGTGAAGAACGAGGACGAGATCGCCGGCGTCGACGTGTCGGTCCACGGCGAGGACGGCTACGCGCTCGCCGAGCGCTGATCCGCACCTTCCCGAACGCTCGCGGGGCGTCGTCTCTTCGGAGGCGGCGCCCCGTAGTGTTTGCGCGTGGCGAGAAAAGGAATCTGGAGCCGGCTGCTGTCGGTCGGGCTGGACGTCGCGGCGTCGGCCCTGAAGAGCTCGAAGAGGAAGCCCGCGTCGACGGCGGCGTGGCCCGCCCCCAGGGCGCAGCAGGGGAGCGACGGATCGGTGCCGGCGCCCGCGGGCGACGTCACGGTCGAGGTCGACCCGCGGTCGGTGCGGTCGCTGCGCCTCTCGTACAGTCCCGAGCGCGACGGCGACGCCGACGCGGGCGAGATCGTGTGGACCTGGGTGCCGTACGCCGAGAACGACGGCCGCGGGAAGGACCGCCCCGTGCTCGTCGTCGCGAACGGCCCCGCGGGGCGCGTGTACGCCGTCAAGTTCACGAGCAGGTCGCACCACGGTGACCGCGAGTACTTCGCCCTCGGCTCCGGCCCCTGGGATGCCCAGGGGCGCGAGTCGTGGGTCGACCTCGATCAGCTCTACTCCGTTCCCGTGGACGGGCTGCGGCGCGAGGCCGCCGCTCTCGACCTCGAGCGCTTCACGCGGGTGGCGGCGGAGCTCGGGCGCCGCTACGGGTGGCGGGCCGCCTGATCCCGCAGACGACGAAAGGTCCCCCGGGCTGCGATGGGAATCGCGATCCGGGGGACCTTCACTCTGTGGGCGATGCGGGACTCGAACCCACGACCTCTTCGGTGTGAACGAAGCGCGCTAACCAACTGCGCCAATCGCCCGTAGAGAGCTGCGCCGCCGGAGCGGCACAAGAGTCGATACTACAGGACGGATCCGGATAGTCGGGAACGGGGTGGCGACCCGGGGGTGTCGCGCCGGGACACGCCCGGAGACCCGCCGCGGTTTGGCGGGGGCGCGGGGTTGGGCTAATGTAGTTCAAGTGCCCGGCGCGGAAGCGGCGGAAACGAAATGCGGATGTAGCGCAGTTGGTAGCGCATCACCTTGCCAAGGTGAGGGTCGCGAGTTCGAGTCTCGTCATCCGCTCGAGTGTGGCCTCGATTCACGTCGGGACGCATGCGGGTTCGAATCCCACCCACGGTGGCGTGGCCGAGAGGCTAGGCACCGGCCTGCAAAGCCGTTTACACGGGTTCGAATCCCGTCGCCACCTCTCCACAACTGAACAGCTCTCATGAGCGCGATTGGCGCAGCGGTAGCGCGCTTCCCTGACACGGAAGAGGTCACTGGTTCGATCCCAGTATCGCGCACGGATGCCCCCGGAGACGGGGGCTTTTCCATCCGCGGATGTAGCGCAGCTGGTAGCGCATCACCTTGCCAAGGTGAGGGTCGCGAGTTCGAGTCTCGTCATCCGCTCCACCGGGAGGCCCCGGCCGGATCCTCGGATCCCGCCGGGGCCTCTCTGCATCCCCGGCGCCGCGCCCTACGCTGGGTGCATGCCCGAATCGATGCCCGACGACGTCGTGGAGTTCGCCAACCGCCTGTTCGACCTGGCCCGCGCGGGCGACGAGTCCCTCCTCGCGTACCTCGACCAGGGCGTCGACGCCGACCTCACCGACGCCAAGGGCGACACGCTCCTCATGCTCGCGGCATACAACGGACACGCGGCTCTCGTCGCGGGCCTCCTCGCCGCGGGCGCCGACCCGAACCGGCTCAACGACCGGGGTCAGTCGCCCGTCGCCGGCGCCGTCTTCAAGGGGGCGGAAGACGTGGTCGCCGCTCTCGTCGCGGCCGGCGCCGACCTCGACGCGGGAGCGCCGAGCGCCCGCGCGACGGCGCAGATGTTCGGCCGCGCCCTCCCGGCGTAGGGCGCCGGGCGCGGGGCGAATAGGATGGTCCGGTGACCACTGGATTTGATCTGTACCCCGAACGGTCCGTCGTCGCCATGCGCGTCGACGGCGATCTGAAGGACCTCGCGACGGAGGTCACCGAGGGGCAGACGACGACGCCGGTCACGATCGACAGCGAGGACGGCCTCGCGATCCTCCGCCACTCCACGGCCCACGTCATGGCGCAGGCGGTCCAGGCGGTCGACGCGCAGTCGAACCTCGGCATCGGCCCGCCCGTCACCGACGGCTTCTACTACGACTTCCAGGTCGCCGAGCCCTTCACCCCCGATTCGCTCAAGGCGATCAAGAAGGAGATGCAGCGCATCGTCAAGGCCGGCCAGCGCTTCGTGCGCCGCGTCGTCACCGACGAGGAGGCGCGCGCCGAGCTCGCCGACGAGCCCTTCAAGCTCGAGCTCATCGGGCTCAAGGGCGGCAAGAAGGAGGCGGCCGAGGGCGCGAGCGTCGAGGTCGGCGCGGGCGAGCTCACGATCTACAACAACGTCGACCCGAAGACGGGCGAGACGGTGTGGAAGGACCTCTGCCGCGGCCCGCACATCCCCAACACGCGGCTCATCGGCAACGGCTGGGACATCATGCGCGTCGCGGGTGCCTACTGGCGCGGCAGCGAGAAGAACCCGCAGCTGCAGCGCATCTACGGCACCGCGTGGCCGTCGAAGGACGACCTCGTCGCGTACAAGGACCGCCTCGCCGAGGCCGAGAAGCGCGATCACCGCAAGCTCGGCCGCGAGCTCGACCTCTTCTCGTTCCCCGACGAGCTCGGATCCGGCCTCAGCGTCTGGCACCCCCGCGGCGGGCTCGTCCGCGGCGAGATGGAGCAGCACGCGCGCCGCCGTCACATCGAGAACGGCTACACCTACGTCTACACGCCCCACATCACGAAGGGCGATCTCTTCGCGAAGTCGGGCCACCTGGCGACGTACGCCGACGGGATCTGGCCCCCCATCCGCATGGACGAGGAGCGCGACGACGAGGGCAACGTCACGAAGCAGGGCGCCGACTACTACCTCAAGCCCATGAACTGCCCGATGCACATCCTGATCTACAAGGAGCGCGCGCGCAGCTACCGGGATCTGCCGCTCCGCCTCGCCGAGAACGGCACCGTCTACCGCAACGAGCTCTCGGGCGCGCTGCACGGCCTGACGCGCGTCCGCGGATTCACGCAGGACGACGCGCACCTCTTCGTCGCGCGCGAGCAGCTCGAGGAGGAGGCGACGCGGGTCCTCGAGTTCGTGCTCTCGCTGCTCAAGGACTTCGGCCTCAGCGACTTCCGCCTCGAGCTCTCGATGCGCGACGACGAGAAGTCGAAGTGGATCGGCGAGGAGGAGGTCTGGGACGTCGCGACCGACGCGCTGCGCCGCGTCGCGCAGGCGACGGGCCTCGACCTCGTCGAGGAGCCGGGCGAGGCCGCCTTCTACGGGCCGAAGATCGACCTCAAGGTCACCGACGCGCTCGGGCGCTCGTGGCAGCTGTCGACGGTGCAGGTCGACTTCAACCTGCCCGAGCGCTTCGGCCTCGAGTACGCGGCGGCCGACGGCACGAAGCAGCGGCCGATCATGATCCACCGCGCTCTGTTCGGATCCATCGAGCGCTTCTTCGCGATCCTCCTCGAGCACTACGCGGGCGAGTTCCCCGTGTGGCTCGCACCCGTGCAGGTCGTCGGCATACCCGTCGCGAACGAGTACGCCGACTACCTCGGCGGCGTCGTCGACCGGCTGCGTCGCGCAGGCGTCCGCGCCGAGCTCGACGCGAGCGATGACCGCATGCAGAAGAAGATCCGCACGCACTCGACGGCCAAGACGCCGCTCCAGCTCATCGCGGGCGAGACCGACCGCGAGGCCGGCACGGTGTCGTTCCGCTTCCGCGACGGGTCGCAGCGCAACGGCGTCCCGATCGACGAGGCCGTGGCGTTCGTCACGGGGCTCATCGAGTCGAAGCAGCAGGTGATGAGCGACCCCGAGGCGGCCGCCGCGTGACGAGCCCCGGCGAGGAGTTCGCGCAGCTCGAACCCGAGAGCGCGGGCGGGGGCGTCCCGGACGCGTTCCAGCGCCTGTGGACGCCCCACCGCATGGCCTACATCAACGCGGGGGCCGATGCGAACCGCGGATCGGGGTGCCCGTTCTGCGCGGCCCCGGGGAAGAGCGACGCCGACGGCCTCATCGTCCACCGCGGCGAGCACGCCTTCGTCCTGCTGAACCTCTTCCCGTACAACTCGGGCCACCTGCTCGTGTGCCCGTACCGCCACGTCGGGCTCTACGACGAGGCGACGTCCGAGGAGACGGCCGAGATCGCGTACCTGACGCAGGTCGCGATGCGCGTCCTGCGCGAGACCTCGCGCTGCGACGGCTTCAACATCGGCATGAACCAGGGCGAGGTCGCGGGCGCCGGCGTCGAGGAGCACCTCCACCAGCACATCGTGCCGCGGTGGAAGAGCGACGCGAACTTCTTCCCGATCATCGGGAGGACGAAGGCGCTCCCGCAGCTGCTCGGCGAGGTGCGCGAGGCGATCGCGGGGGCCTGGCCCGCCTGATCACGCGGCCCGCGCGCGGGCGAGGAAGCGCCGGTGCAGGCGGTCCTCGCCCGTGAGCTCGGGATGGAACGCCGCCGCGAGGATCGGACCCTGCTCGACGGCCACGACGCGCCCGTCGGGGAGTGACGCGAGGACGTCGGCCGACCCCGGATCCGCGACGATCGGGGCGCGGATGAAGGTCGCTGCGACGGGGCCGGGGCCGATCGCGGGCGCGTCGAGCAGGGCGTCGAACGACGCGGCTTGTCCGCCGAACGCGTTCCGCCTCACCGTGACGTCGAGCCCGCCGAAGGTCCGCTGGCCCGCCGCGCCGTCCGCGAGGCGGTCGGCGAGAAGGATCATGCCCGCGCACGTGCCGAATGCCGGGAGCCCCGCGCGCAGGCGCGCGACGAGCGGATCCCGCAGCCCGAAGGAGCGTGCGAGCCTGTCGATCACGGTCGACTCGCCGCCGGGCAGGAGGATCCCGTCGATCCGCTCGAGGTCCTCGGGGCGGCGGACCCGCGAGACGCGCGCACCGAGACTCTCGAGCATTCGGACGTGCTCGCGGACGCCGCCCTGCAGCGCGAGCACCCCGACCGTCGTCACCATCCGCGCTCGGCGAGGCGGTGGGGTGCGGGCAGGTCGGCGACGCTGATGCCGACCATCGCCTCGCCGAGCCCGCGCGAGACGTCGGCGACCACGGCGGGATCGTCGAAGAAGGTCGTCGCGCGGACGATCGCCCGGGCCCGCGCGGCGGGGTCGCCCGAGCGGAAGATCCCGGATCCGACGAAGACCCCGTCCGCGCCGAGCTGCATCATCATCGCGGCGTCGGCCGGCGTCGCGACCCCGCCCGCCGTGAAGAGCACGACGGGCAGCGACCCGGAGCGGGCGACCTCGACGACGAGCTCGTAGGGCGCCTGCAGCTCCTTCGCCGCGACGTAGAGCTCGTCGTCGCTCTTGGACGCGAGCGCGCGGATCTCGGAAGAGATCTGCCGGATGTGGCGCGTCGCCTCCGAGACGTCGCCCGTTCCGGCCTCGCCCTTGGAGCGGATCATGGCCGCGCCCTCGGTGATGCGGCGCAGCGCCTCGCCGAGGTTCGTCGCGCCGCACACGAAGGGCACCTCGAAGGGCCTCTTGTCGATGTGGTTCGCGTAGTCGGCGGGGGAGAGCACCTCGGACTCGTCGACGAAGTCGACCCCGAGCGCCTGCAGCACCTGCGCCTCGACGAAGTGGCCGATGCGCGCCTTCGCCATGACGGGGATCGACACGGCCTCGACGATCCCGTCGATGAGGTCGGGGTCGCTCATGCGCGCCACGCCTCCCTGCGCGCGGATGTCCGCGGGAACGCGCTCGAGTGCCATGACGGCGACCGCCCCCGCGTCCTCGGCGACCCGCGCCTGATCGGGTGTGACGACGTCCATAATGACGCCGCCCTTCAGCATCTCTGCCAGGCCGCGCTTGACGCGATCCGTCCCCGTCGTGGGCTCTGCAGTTTTTGTCATAGGCCAAAAGATAGCAGGCGCGAGCCGTAGGCTGATCCGGATGACGGATCAGGTCCCCGCGCTCGCGATCACCGGACGCACGGCCGTCTCGATCGCCGCGGATCTCCGCGCCCTGATCGAGCGCGGCGTGCTCGCGACCGGCGACGCCCTGCCGCCCGTGCGGGCGCTCGCCGACGAGATCGGCGTCAACCGCAACACCGTCGTCGCCGCGTACCGGCAGCTCGCCCAGGCGGGCCTCGTCGCGTCGCGCGGCCGCGGCGGCACCCGCGTCACGGGGGTGAGCTCGGTGCCCGAGGAGGGCTTCGCGCCGGCGAGCGACCTGCGCGACGTCGCGGCGGGGAACCCCGACCCGTCACTCATCCCCGACGCGTCGGCGGCGCTCACGGGCATCGTCGGGCGACCGGTCCTGTACGGCGAGCCCGTCATCGACGCGGGGCTCGAGGAGTGGGCCGGCGCGTGGATGGGGCCCGACGTGCCCGCCGGCTTCCGCCTGACGATCACGAACGGCTCCTTTGACGCCGTCGAGCGGCTCCTCGCGCAGGCGCTGGCGCGCGACGACGCCGTCGCGGTCGAGGATCCCGGCTTCCTCGCGACGATCCGCACCGTGCGGCTCGCCGGCTACCGGCCGATCGCGGTCGCCGTCGACGGGGAGGGCATGACGCCCGACGGCCTCCGCGCCGCCCTCGAGGCGGGCGCGCGCGCCGTCGTCGTCACACCCCGCGCGCAGAACCCCACGGGGGCGACGCTCACGGAGCGCCGGGCGTCCGAGCTTCGGGACGTGCTCGCGGATCACCCGTACGCGCTCGTGATCGCCGACGACCACTTCTCGCTGCTCTCGCACGCGCCGTATCGGTCCCTCGTCGGGCCGGGGCATCGGCGCTACGCCCTCGTGCGCTCGGTGTCGAAGTTCCTGGGCCCCGACATGTCGCTGGCGATCGTCGCGAGCGACGAGCACACGGCGGCCCGGCTCGCCGAGCGGCTGAGCCCCGGCACGACCTGGGTGAGCCACCTCCTGCAGCGCCTGGCGCACGCGCAGCTCGCGGGATCCGGGGGCGAGATCGCCGCGGCTGGCGACCACTACGCGCGAAGGAACGCCGCCTTCGCCGCGGCGCTCGCGGAGCGCGGGATCGCGGCCGAGCCCGGCGAAGGGCTGACGGTCTGGGTCGACGTCGGCCGACCCGCCGACGCCGTCGCGGGCGCGCTGGCGCGACGCGGATGGCGCGCGCGTCCCGGCGACGAGTTCCGCGTCGCCGACCGGGATCCGTCGCGCCACCTGCGGATCACGGCGCATCGTCTCTCGGACGCGGAGCAGGGCGCCCTCGCGGACGCCCTGCGCGACGCGATCGACGCGGTCTAGCGGACCCGGCGCGCCGCGAACTCCATCGCGGGGTGCGCGTAGTGCTCCTGCGCCTCGACGAGGAGGAGCTCCTTCGCGCCTGCCGCGTGCGTCCGCTCGAGTAGGCCGTAGACGCTCGAAGCCGTGCGGGCGAGGGAGTCGGCCGCGTCGCGCGTGCGCGCGAAGTGCGCCGTGAACAGCGCCGCCGTGACGTCGCCTGATCCGTTCGCCTTCATCGGCAGGTGAGGAGTGGTGACGACCCACGCGCCCTCGCCCGTGACAGCCATCATCTCGATCGTGCCCTCTTCGCGGTCCGGCCGCTCGACGCTCGTCACGAGGATCGTGTCCGGCCCCATGGCGCGCGCGAGGTCGGCCGACGCGAGGGTCGACTCGATCGTGTCGGGCGCCGTGCCCGTGAGGTAGCCGAGCTCGAACTGGTTCGGCGTGATGATGTCGGCCACCGGCACGACCCTGTCGCGCAGCAGGTCGGGGATCGCCGGGGCCACGAAGCAGCCCGACTTCGCGTTGCCCATGACGGGGTCGCAGGCGTAGAGCGCCCCGGGGTTCTGCACCTTGACGCGGGCGACGGCGTCGACGATGACGTCGGCGATGCCCTCGGAGCCCTGGTATCCGCTCAGGACGGCGTCGAGCGTCGGGAACGCGCCGCGCTCCTCGACGCCCGTGATGACGTCGGCGACGTCGCGAGGATCCATGACCGGGCCGCGCCACGCGCCGTACCCCGTGTGGTTCGAGAAGTTGACGGTGGAGACGGGGAGCACGTCGACGCCGATGCGCTGCATCGGGAAGACCGCGGCGGAGTTGCCCGCGTGGCCGTATGCCACGGCAGACTGTATGGAGAGAATGCGCATCCCCCGATCATGCCACCGATTGACCTATGCCAGACAGACGCCTGCGTCGCTCCGTGACGATCATCGCCGCCGCTCTCGTCGCGGCGGCCGCCGCCGTGACCGCCGTGGCGCTCTGGCCGGCGCCGGCGGGGCGCGCCGCCGATGCGACGCCCGCGCCCGCGGCGGAGCCCGCGCCCTCCCCGTCGCCGTCGCCCACGCAGGCCGGCTACCCGGCGGACGACGCGACGTACGACGTCGCCGGGCTGCCCGCGACCGAGGTCTTCTCCGTGATTCCCGGTCTTCCGACAGACGACGATCCCTTCGGCGATCCGACGGGGCTCGTCGCGCAGGCGTCTGGCGATGCGGCGCCCGTCTTCGCGGAGCCGGGAGGCGACCCGGTCGCGGTCCTGCCGCGTGAACAGCGGTACGGCGGCACGACGGTGCCCGTCGTCGAGAGGCAGGAGCACTGGCTGAAGGTGCTCGTCGCCGGCCGGCAGGGACTGCCGGGGAGCGGGGATCCCTCGCAGGCGATCGGGTGGGTGCGGGCCGGCGACGTCGCGGTGACCGAGAACGCGCACCGCGTCGACGTCGACCTCGCGGCCGGCACGATCGCGATCTCGGGGGCGGGGGAGCGCGAGGCCGTCGCGGGGCCGTTCGCGTGGGGCGCCGCGGCCACCCCCACCGCGGTCGGTCGCTCGTTCATCATGCTCAACGAGACCGTCGCGTTCGACTACACCCGCGGCCACCCGATGGTGTACCTGTCGGTGCAGTCGCCGACTCTCGCGGGCTTCGACGGCCAGGATCAGGCGACGATCGCGTTCCACTACCACGACGCGCACGAGGGGGCGATCTCGAACGGCTGCCTGCGCCTCGGCGCTGAGGCGATCGACCGCATCGCGCAGCTGCCGCTCGGCACGCCGGTCTACGTCCACGGCGCCGACGCGTAGCGGGCGCCGCCGCCGCGTAGGATGGTCGGAAGTCCCGCGGCGCTCGGCGCCGACGCGCGCCCGGAGATGCGCGGCGCACGAGTTCTACAAGGAGATTCATGTCCGGTCACTCCAAATGGGCCACGACGAAGCACAAGAAGGCCGCGATCGACGCGAAGCGCGCCAAGTCGTGGGCGAAGCTCATCAAGAACATCGAGGTCGCGGCCCGCATGGGCGGCCCCGACGAGTCCGGGAACCCGACGCTGTTCGACGCCGTCCTCAAGGCGAAGAAAACCTCGGTCCCGAAGGACAACATCGAGCGCGCGATCAAGCGCGGCGCCGGCATCGGCGGCGAGGCCGTCGAGTACACGACGATCATGTACGAGGCCTACGCCGCGGGCGGCGTCGCCGTCCTCATCGAGTGCCTCACCGACAACAAGAACCGCGCGGCGGCCGAGGTGCGCACGATCGTGTCGCGCAACGGCGGCAACATGGCCGACCCCGGCAGCGTCTCGTTCAACTTCGAGCGCAAGGGGGTCATCGTCGTCCCCGGCGAGGGCACGACGGAGGACGACGTCATGATGGCCGCTCTCGAGGCCGGCGCGCAGGAGATCGAGGCCGTTCCCGACGGCTTCGAGGTCGTCACCGAGGCGAGCGACATGGTCGCGGTCCGCACGGCCCTCGTCGAGGCCGGCATCGAGTACGACTCGGCCGACGCCGAGTTCGTCGCGAACCTCAAGGTCCCGGCCGACGCCGAGACGGCCCGCAAGGTCTTCCGCCTGATCGACGCGCTCGAGGACAGCGACGACGTCCAGAACGTCTTCTCGAACGTCGACATCTCGGACGAGGTCCAGGCCGAGCTCGCCGAGGACGACGAGTAGGACGGTCTTGCCGAATCGCCCCGCGGATCCGCTTTCGGACCCGCGGGGCGATTAGCGTTGGGGGCATGACCCTGCGCGTCCTCGGCATCGACCCCGGCCTGACGCGCTGCGGGATCGGGGTCGTCGACGTCGCCCCCGACCGCTCCGCGACGCTCGTCCACGTCGGCGTCGTCCGCTCGCCGATCGACGCCCCCGTCGGCGACCGCCTCGCGACGATCGCGCGGGGGATCCGCGAGGTCCTCGAGGAGCACGCGCCCGAGGTCGTCGCCGTCGAGCGGGTCTTCGCGCAGCACAACGTGGCCTCGGTCATGGGGACGGCGCAGGCGTCGGGCGTCGCGCTCATGCTCGCGGCGGAGCGCGGCCTGCCGACCGCGACGCACACGCCGAGCGAGGTCAAGGCGGCGATCACGGGCTACGGCTCCGCCGACAAGGCGCAGGTGCAGCACATGGTCGCCCGCGTGCTTGGACTCGCCGAGATCCCGAAGCCGGCCGACGCGGCCGACGCCCTCGCGATCGCGCTCTGCCACGCATGGCGCGGGGGAGCGGCCTCCGCCGCGCCGGGGGCGGCCCTGACGCCCGCCCAGCAGGCGTGGGCCGCGGCCGAGAAGCGCACGGCGCGTGTCGCTCGAACATCCGTACGAACTCGCCGCTAGGCTCGTGGGGTGATCTCCTCCCTCCGCGGCACCGTCCTCCACGCGTCAGCCGACCACGTCGTCCTCGAGGTGTCGGGCGTCGGGTTCCACGTCGCCGTCACGCCCGACGTCGCCCACACGGCGCGCGAGGGAGCCGAGCTCTTCCTGCACACGTCGATGATCGTGCGCGAGGACGCCATGAGCCTCTACGGCTTCGCGTCGCGCGACGAGCTCGAGGTCTTCGGCACGCTCCTCGGCGTGAGCGGCGTCGGACCGAAGTCGGCGCTCGGCGTGCTCGCGGGCATGACGATCGATCAGATCGCCGACGCGGTCGCGGCCGAGGACGACAAGCCCTTCCGCAAGGTGTCGGGCATCGGCCCCAAGACGGCGAAGCTCATCGCGGTGCAGCTGCAGGGGCGGATCCACGCCGCGGCACCGGCGCAGGCGCCCGTCGCCCATGCGGCCCCCGCGGTCGTCGACCAGGTGATCCTCGCGGTCGCGGGCCTCGGCTGGCCCGAGCGCGTCGCCGCCGAGGCCGTCACGACGGCGGCCGAGGGCGCGTCCGAGGCCGACCGTGGCTCGGTCCAGACGCTCCTGCGCCTCACGCTCGCGGCGCTCGGCCCCGCGCAGAAGGCGGGCGAGCGTGGCTGACGACGCGACGTCCTCCGCGGCGCAGGGCGACGCCGAGCTCGCCGTCGAGGGCGCGCTCCGTCCCCAGAGTCTCGACGCCTTCGTCGGCCAGCACAAGGTGCGCGGGCAGCTGCAGCTGCTCCTCGAGGCCGCGCGGATCCAGCGCCGCCCGGCCGACCACATCCTGCTCGCGGGTCCCCCCGGGCTCGGCAAGACGACGCTCGCGATGATCGTCGCGCACGAGGCCGAAGCGCCGCTCCGGCTCTCGAGCGGCCCGGCGATCCAGCACGCGGGAGACCTCGCGGCGCTGCTCTCGAGCCTCACGCCGGGCGAGGTGCTGTTCATCGACGAGATCCACCGCATGGCGCGCTCGGCGGAGGAGATGCTCTACCTCGCGATGGAGGACTTCCGGATCGACATCATGGTCGGCAAGGGTGCGGGCGCGACGAGCATCCCGCTCGACCTCGCCCCCTTCACGCTCGTGGGCGCCACGACGCGCTCGGGCATGCTGCCGAACCCGCTCCGCGACCGCTTCGGCTTCACGGCCCACCTCGAGTTCTACGACGCGGCGGAGCTCGAGCAGGTCGTCGACCGCTCGGCCTCGGTCCTCGGGGTGGGGCTCGACGGCGCGCAGCGCGGCGAGATCGCGCGGCGCTCGCGGGGAACGCCCCGCATCGCGAACCGGCTCCTCCGGCGCGTGCGCGACTGGTCGCTCGTGCACGGGGGAGAGGTGACGCTCGACGGCGTCCGCGCCGCTCTCGATCTGTACGACGTCGACGCCATCGGCCTCGACCGGCTCGACCGCGCCGTGCTCGACGCCGTCGTGCGGCGCTTCCGCGGGGGCCCCGTCGGGCTGTCGACGCTCGCGGTCGCGGTCGGAGAGGAGGCCGACACCGTCGAGAGCGTCGTCGAGCCGTACCTCGTCCGGATCGGCTTCCTCAGCCGCACGCCACGCGGACGCGTCGCGACGCCCGAGGCGTACGCGCATCTCGGGGTGCCGGTGCCCGACGGGATCGCTTGAATCGATGGCCTATGATCGGTGAGATGCGCGCGCCCCGACGCGCCCTCATTCCGCGGAGTCTCCCGCGCGATTCCTCCCGACGAAAGGCCCTCCCCGCCCCATGTCCCCGGATATCATCCTCCTCGTCGTCGCAGCGGCGCTGCTCGTCTTCATGTTCTGGTCCTCGAGCCGCCGCCGCAAGAAGGCCCAGGCCGACGAGGAGAAGCGCCAGGCGTCTCTCGTCCCCGGCACCGCGGTCATGACCCGCTCGGGTCTCTACGGCACTCTCGTCGAGTTCGACCCCGAGGACCTCACCAAGCGCGCCGTCGTCGAGATCGCGCCGGGCGTCGAGGTCCAGGTCCACGCGCAGACGGTCGTCCTCGACCCCGACGCGCTCGTCGAGCCCGAGGAGGCCGAGGAGCAGATCCCCGGCGACGACCTCATCGAGGACTCCCGCACCGAGGACGAGCTTCCGGGCGACGACGCGGCCGAGCGCCGCGACGACGAGGACGACAAGAAGAACTGAGCGGTGCGGCCGCGCCGCGGCCGCATCCGTCTCCCGATCGACAACGAAGGCGACCCGTCGTGGCTTCACGCACATCGTCGCGCCGTGGCTGGCGCGCTCTCCTCGGCCTCCTGGTGGTGGCCGTGGTCCTGTTCGGCGCGAACGCGCTGGGCGTCCACGTGTTCAAGCAGGGCACCTGGATCCCCGAGCTCGCGCTCGACCTGCAGGGCGGCACGCAGATCATCATGCAGGCCGACAACGGGGGAGAGACCCCGACGGCCGAGCAGATGGACCAGGCGGTCCAGATCATCCGCCAGCGCGTCGACGCGTCCGGCGTCTCCGAGGCGTCGATCACGACGCAGGGCAGCGACAACATCGTCGTGCAGATCCCCGGCAACGCCGACGAGGAGACGCGCCAGCGCATCGAGGCGAGCGCCCAGATGCAGCTGCGCCCCGTCCTCTACGCGGCCGACCCCGCGACGAGCTACGTCGGCGACGACGGCGAGACGACCGAGTACCCGACGCCCGACCCCTCGCTCAACGCGACACCGACGACGTCGCCCACGAACGGCAGCGACCTCGCGTGGGTGACCGACGCGCTCTACGCGCAGATGCTCGCGTACGACTGCACCGACGAGGCCAACGACCCCGCGCACGCCCCGGCGGACGAGCCGCTCATCACGTGCGAGCAGGACGGATCGGCGAAGTACATCCTCGGTCCCGTCGAGCTCGACGGATCGGCGATCTCGGACGCGCAGGCCGTCGTTCTGCAGCAGAGCGGCGCGTGGGCCGTCCAGGTCACCTTCGACAGCGCCGGCACGAAGACCTTCGCCGACATCAGCCAGCGCCTCTACAACCTCCAGTCGCCGCAGAACCAGTTCGCGTTCGTGCTCGACGGATCGGTGATCTCGGCGCCGTCGATGAACGGCGTCATCACCAACGGGCAGCCGCAGATCTCGGGAACCGGCATCACGCAGGAGACGGCGTCGACGCTCGCCGACCAGCTGCGTTTCGGCGCCCTGCCGATGAGCTTCGAGGTCGTCTCGAGCGACACGATCTCGGCGACGCTCGGCTCGCAGCAGCTGCAGATCGGCCTCATGGCGGGCCTCATCGGCCTCGCGCTCGTGGCGCTGTGGGTCGTCCTCGTGAGCTACCGCGCGCTGGGCTTCGTCATCATCGCCTCGCTCGGCGTGATGGCCGTCCTGACGTACATCATGCTGTGCCTGCTGTCGTGGCGCATCGACTACCGCCTCTCCCTCGCGGGCGTCGCGGGCCTCATCGTCACGATCGGCTTCACAGCCGACTCGTTCATCGTGTACTTCGAGCGCATCCGCGACGAGCTGCGCGGCGGCAAGTCGACGACCGCGGCGACCGAGGACGGCTGGGACCGCGCGAAGCGCACGATCTTCATCTCGAAGTCGATCAACATCCTCGCCGCCGTCGTGCTGTACATCCTCGCCGACGCCACGGTGAAGGGCTTCGCGTTCACGCTCGGCCTCACGACCGTGATCGACATCCTGATCTTCGTGCTCTTCACGCACCCGGTCATGCAGATCCTCGTCCGCACCCGCTTCTTCGGCGGCGGGCACCCGCTCTCGGGCCTCGACCCCGAGGCGCTCGGATCCGTGTACCGCGGCCGCGCGCAGTTCCGCGCGCCCGTCGTCGCGCGGGGCCGCGATCGCCGCTCGTCCGGCGAGGCGGCGAAGCGGCAGACGATCGCCGAGCGCAAGCTCGCCGAGAAGCGCGCCGCCGAGGGCGATACCGGCTCGACCGACGGAAAGGCTGACGACTGATGCGCAGCATGAACGAGATCGGAAACGATCTCTACACCGGCAAGACCTCCGTCCCGTTCGTCGCGCGCCGACGCCTCTGGTTCATCATCGCGATCGTCCTCGTCGTGCTCTCGGCCATCGCGCCGTTCGTGCGCGGCGTCGAGTTCTCGATCGAGTTCACGGGCGGCTCCCAGTTCACGGTCTCGGGCGCCTCGACGACCGATCAGTCGATCGCGACCGACGCGGTCGACCAGGTCGCCCCCGACGCCGAGACCTCGGTCACGGTCGTCGGCGAGGACGGCATCCGCGTGCAGACGTCGCAGCTCACGGCGGACGACACGCGCACGCTCTCGGCGGCGCTGGCCGAGGGCTACGGCGTGAGCGCCGACGACGTCACCGACTCGTTCATCGGCGCGACGTGGGGCGCCGACGTCACGCGGCAGTCGCTGTGGGGCCTCGGGATCTTCCTCGTCCTGACCTTCCTGGTGCTCGCGATCTACTTCCGCACGTGGAAGATGTCGGTCGCCGCGATCGTCGGCCTCGTCGACGTGCTCGTCGTGACGATCGGGGTGTACTCGCTCGCGGGCTTCCAGATCTCGCCTTCGGCGGTCATCGGATTCCTCACGATCCTCGCCTACTCGCTCTACGACACGACGGTCGTGTTCGACAAGATCCGCGAGAACACCGCGGCCGAGTCGGATCGCACCTTCGGGGAGTCGGTCAACCTCGCCGTCAACCAGACGCTCATCCGATCGATCAACACCTCGGTCGTCGCGGCGCTCCCCGTCGCCGCGATCCTGTTCATCGGCGTGTTCGGCTTCGGCGCCGAGACCCTGAGCGACATCTCCCTGTCGATCTTCGTCGGCATCCTCGTCGCGACCTATTCGACCCTGTTCGTCTCGGCGCCTCTCTACTCGCTGCTCCGCGAGCGCGAGCCGAAGATCGCCCAGCGCGACGCGCGGATCCGCTCCGCGCGCGAGGCAGTCGGGGCCTAGGCGCGCGTAGGATGGGCGCATTCACCGCGGCTGCGGCACGGATCCCGGGGAGGCAATCGAATGGCTGACGCTCTCTCCACTTCGGCCGGGCCCAGCCTGCGGTGGCTCGTCCCGCGCATCTTCACGCGGGCCAAGCCCAACGCCGACCTGCAGAAGCTCCTCCAGGCGGTGCGGGCGTCGAACCCCCGCGCCGACCTGTCGATCGTTGAGAAGGCCTACACGGTCGCCGAGGAGAAGCACCGCGGCCAGAAGCGCCAGAGCGGCGAGCCCTACATCACGCACCCGCTCGCGGTCGCGCAGATCCTCGCCGAGATGGGCCTCGGCCCGCGGGCGATCGCGGCGGCCCTGCTGCACGACACCGTCGAGGACACCGGCTACCCGCTCGAGGAGCTGACGCAGGAGTTCGGCGACGAAGTCGCCCTCCTCGTCGACGGCGTCACGAAGCTCGACAAGGTCAAGTACGGCGACAGCGCGCAGGCCGAGACGGTCCGCAAGATGATCGTCGCGATGTCGAAGGACGTCCGCGTCCTCGTCATCAAGCTCGCCGACCGGCTGCACAACGCCCGCACGTGGGGCTTCGTGCCGCCCGAGAAGGCGAAGAAGAAGGCGACCGAGACCCTCGAGATCTACGCGCCCCTCGCGCACCGGCTCGGCATCTCGACGATCAAGAGCGAGCTCGAGGACCTGTCGTTCGCGGTTCTCTACCCGAAGATCTACAACGAGATCGACAGCCTCGTGAAGCAGCGCACGCCGCAGCGCGAGCAGTACGTGACCCGCGTGATCGGCGAGGTGAACGAGGACCTCGCCGAGCTGCGGATCCGCGGCACCGTGTCGGGGCGGCCGAAGCAGCTGTACTCCGTGTACCAGAAGATGGTCGTCCGGGGCCGCGAGTTCGACGACATCTACGACCTCATCGGCATCCGCGTCATCGTCGGGACCGTCCGCGACTGCTACGCCGTGCTCGGCGCGCTGCACGCCAGGTGGACGCCGCTCCCCGGCCGCTTCAAGGACTACATCGCGACGCCGAAGTTCAACCTCTATCGGTCGCTCCACACGACGGTCATCGGGCCCGGCGGCCGCACCGTCGAGATCCAGATCCGGACCGAGGAGATGCACCACCAGGCCGAGTACGGCGTGGCGGCGCACTGGAAGTACAAGGAGCGCATGGCCGCGACGGGCGGCCGCACCGACGAGCGCGCGTCGAACGAGGACATGGCGTGGATCGCCCGCCTCAGCGACTGGCAGGCCGAGACGAAGGACCCGGGCGAGTTCCTCGACTCGCTGCGCTTCGAGATCGGCGCCAAGGAGGTCTACGTCTTCACCCCGAAGGGGCGCGTGATCGGGCTCCCCAAGGGGGCGACCCCCGTCGACTTCGCCTTCGCGGTGCACACCGAGATCGGCTACCGCACGATGGGCGCCAAGGTCAACGGCCGCCTCGTGCCGCTCGAGTCCGAGCTGCAGTCGGGCGACGTCGTCGAGGTCTTCACCTCGAAGAACCCCGACGCGGGGCCGAGCGCCGACTGGCTGGCGTTCGTCAAGAGCACCCGCGCGCGCAACAAGATCCGCGGGTGGTTCACCAAGGAGCGCCGCGAGGAGGCGATCGAGCAGGGCAAGGAGGGCATCGCCCGCGCGATGCGCCGCCTCAACATGCCGTTCGCGCGCCTCAAGGACTCGCTGCCCGACGTCGCGGCCCAGCTGCACTACGACGACGTGTCGGCCCTGTACGCGGCGGTCGGCGAGGGGCACGTGTCGCCCCAGTCGGTCCTCGAGAAGGTCCAGTCGGTCGCGGCCGAGGAGGCCACGTCGACGGGCGCGATCGACCTGCCGCCGACCGCGAGCTCGCGCGCTCCGCGCACGGGCGACTCGGGGGTCCTCGTGCGCGGAGCCCCCGACATCCTGGTCAAGCTCGCGAAGTGCTGCACCCCCGTGCCCGGCGACGAGATCGTCGGCTTCGTGACCCGCGGAAGCGGCGTCTCGGTGCACCGCGCCGACTGCACCAACGTCAAGGCGCTCGGCGAGAGCCCCGAGCGCATGATCGACGTCGAGTGGGCGCCCACGACGCGGGCCGTGTTCCTCGTGCAGATCCAGGTCGAGGCGCTCGACCGCGGGGGGCTGCTGAGCGACATCACGAGCGTGCTCAGCGAGCACCACGTGAACATCCTCTCGGCCTCGGTCCAGACGACGAAGAGCCGGCTCGCGATCAGCCGGTACGTCTTCGAGATGGGCGACACCGTGCACCTCGACCGCGTGCTGAGCGCCGTCCGGCGCATCGAGGGTGTCTACGACGTCTACCGCGTCACCTCGGGATAGCCCTCGAGCAGGCCGCGCAGCCGCACGCGGTACCTCAGCCGCCGCGGCTCGCGCAGCCACGCGAGGGCGCGGCGCCTGAGCGCCTCGTCGTCGAGGAGGAGGCCCAGCGCGTCGTCCGACGCCGCGTCGCCCGCGAAGGCTGCGCGCGCGACGTCGTACACGGTGCGTGCGGGCGTCGTGACGGCGACGCCCGCGATGTCGCCGACGTCGCGCGCGGGCAGCCACCACTCGCGGATGACGACGCCCGCGCGGCGCTGCCTGCTGACGGGGGATCCGTCGACCCGCTGGGCCGTGTGCGGGCGGGGCTGCCGCGGCACGAACCCGTGGATCCATGCCGCCGAGAGGCCGACGGCGGCGTGCCCGAGAGGGATGAGAGGACGGGCGATGCCGGCGCGCACGTGGTCGCTCTCGGGCAGGCCGGCGGGGACGAAGGGCGCGTCGACGGGGCCCGCGGGCTCGGCGGCGACGAGATCCCCGTCGAGGCGCGCGGCCGTCAGCTCAGCGAGCGAGAGGAGCGGACCGGGGTGATAGACGAAGGGGCGCATGCCGCGAGTATGTCGCGGCACGCGCCCCTGGCGTTCGGGCCTGTGGAGAACCGGCGTCAGCCGCCGATCGCGCGAAGCCAGGCGGTGCGGGCGTCGATGGCCTCCTGCGCCTCGGCCGCGGCCTTCTTGTCACCCTTCGCCTCGGCGGCGGCGAGGTCGGCCTCGAAGCCCGCGATCGAGTCGCGCAGCTGCGAGCCCATGTCGTTGGCGCGCGCCTTGGTGCGCGGGTCGTTGCGCTTCCAGTCGACGTCCTCGCGGTCCTTGAGGGCCGTCTCGATCCGGCGCATGCGGCCGTCGAGGTCGCGCTCCGTCTCGCGGGGGAAGATCCGACCGACCTCGTCCCAGCGGCGCTGGATGTCGGTGAGCGTCTGGCGAGCGGCCTTGAGGTCGGCGATGTCGGCGACGGCGGCCGCCTCGACGAGGAGGGCCTCGCGCGCCTCGATCTTCGGGGCCGACTCGGCGACCTCCTCGGCGTTGCGCTCGGTGCGCGCCTGGTAGAGGACGTCGCCGGCGGCCTTGAAGCGCGCCCACAGGGCGTCGTCGGCCTTGCGGCCCGCGCGGCCGACGCGCTTCCACTCGTCGAGGAGCGCGCGGTAGGCGGGGATCCCGTCCTCGCCCTGCGAGGCGAGGGCCTCGGCGCGGCCGATGATCGCCTGCTTCTCGTTCTTGGCGCCCTTGTGGACCTCGTCGAGCTCGGCGAAGAACGCGCGGCGCGCGCGCTCGAGGGTCGAGCGCGCGTCGCGGAAGCGCTTCCAGAGCGCCTGGGCGGTCGCCTTGGGAAGGCGCGGCCCGGTCTTCTGGTGCTCCTGCCACTGGGCGAACAGGTCGTTGAGGTCGGCGGTCGCCTGCTTCCACTGCACCTGCTGCGGGTCGCGGGCCGCGAGGGCCTCGACCTTCTGGACGATGCCCTCGCGCTCGGCGATCGCGGCGTCGACGGCGGCGCGCTGTGCGGCCGACTCCTCGGCGCTGGCGGCGGCGAGCTGGTCGACGACCGCGGAGAGGCGGGCCTCGAGGCCCGCGAGGTCGCCGACCGCGGCGGCGCCCGTGACGTCCTTCAGGAGAGCCGACGCCTGGCCGCGCAGCTCCTTGGCCGACGATCCGCCCGCCTGGTGGCGCTGCTCGATCGTCGCGACCTTGAACGCGAGGTCGTCGAACTTGCGCACGTAGTACTGCAGGGCCTCTTCGTGGGTGCCGTCGGGGTACTCGCCGACGACGCGCCAGTCGTCGCCCTCCTTGACCGACACGACGCCGTTCTCGTCGACGCGGCCCCAGTCGGCTGCGCCTTCGACGGACGGCGCGGGGGCCGCGGCGTCGACGACGGGCGTCACGGGCGGCGCGGGCCGCTTGGGGCGGTTCGCGAACGCGGCGGGCGAGGGCCGTCCCGGCTTCGGCGCGGCGGGCGCCGGAGCGCTCTCGGCCGGCGTCTCGGGCGCGGCGGTCTCCGCGGCCTCGGGAGCGGCGGTGGGTTCGGTCTCAGGGGTGCTGTCGGGCGTCGACACGGGAGGCTCCTCGTCGCGCGGTGCGCGGGAAGGGGAAAGGGACGCCGCCCAGCCTAGTACCCGTGGGCCCGCGCGCTACTGCGCGTCGGGAGAGTCGCTCGGCGCCGGGGTCTCGGTCGACGTCGAGTCGGCCGCGGCACCGGGGCCCACCTCGTAGAACGCGATCTGTCCGCCGATCGCCCCGAGGACGATGACGCCCGCAACGGTCCCGGCGATGATGTTGTCGCGTCGGCGCCTGCGCGCCTGGGCGGTGTGCAGCTTCTGATGCGCCTCATACAGGCGGCTGCGCTCGCGATTCGCGCGAGCGGCGCGCTCCTTGGCCGTGGCCACGCATTCTCCTCGGGGGTGAGAGGGGGATCCGCAGTACCCGGATCCGCAAACCACCGAGACATTACGCCCCGCGCGTATGCGCGCAAAACCACCACGCGAGTTCCGAGCGATTTCCGCGTTAGCGTGGACGGAATGAACACGTCCGCCGCGCTCTTCCAGGGGCAGACCCCGCTCGCGGTGCGCATGCGCCCCACCTCGCTCGCCGAGGTCGCGGGCCAGCAGCACCTGCTGAGGCCCGGGTCGCCGCTCGTGGCGCTCGCGGACGCCGACGCGAAGAAGCCCGGAACCGTATCGGTGATCCTCTGGGGCCCTCCCGGCACCGGCAAGACGACGCTCGCGCAGGCGGTCGCGCGGTCGTCGGGCCGCCGCTTCGTCGAGCTCTCGGCCGTCACCGCCGGCGTCAAGGACGTGCGGGAGGTCATGCAGGAGGCGCTCAACCAGCGCGACCTGTACGGGCAGTCGACGATTCTCTTCCTCGACGAGATCCACCGCTTCACGAAGGCGCAGCAGGACGCCCTCCTGCCCGGCGTCGAGAACGGCTGGGTGATCCTCATCGCGGCGACGACCGAGAACCCGTCGTTCTCGGTGATCTCGCCGCTCCTGTCGCGCTCTCTCCTCCTGACGCTCCGGCAGCTGACGGACGACGACCTCGCGATGCTCCTCGACCGCGCCGTGTCCGACCCGCGCGGCCTCGACGGCGCCGTCCTCCTCGAGGACGAGGCCCGCGACGCGATCGTCCAGCTCTCGTCGGGCGACGCGCGCCGCGCGCTGACGGCGCTCGAGGCCTCGGCCGGGGTCGCCGCGGGCGATCACGAGGGGGACGGGCTCCCGTCCGTGACGCCCGACGTCGTGGCGCAGGCCGTCGACCGCGCGCTGCTCCGCTACGACCGGCAGGGCGACGAGCACTACGACGTCATCAGCGCGTTCATCAAGTCGATCCGCGGATCCGATCCCGACGCCGCGATCCACTACCTCGCCCGCATGATCGAGGCGGGGGAGGACGCCCGCTTCATCGCGCGGCGCCTCATCGTGCACTCGGCCGAGGACATCGGCATGGCCGACCCCCGCGCCTTGCAGATCGCGACGGCCGCGGCCGACGCCGTGCAGCTGATCGGCATGCCCGAGGGGCGGATCCCGCTCGCCGAGGCGACGATCTACCTCGCGACGGCGCCGAAGTCGAACGCGGCGGTCGTCGCGATCGACTCCGCGATCGGCGACGTGAAGGCCGGGCGGATGAGTCCCGTGCCGCTCCACCTGCGCGACGCGCACTACGCGGGCGCCAAGAGGCTCGGGCACGGTAAGGGCTACCGGTACCCGCACGACGACGATCGCGGGGTCCTCGGCCAGCAGTACCTCCCGGACGCGCTCGCGGGCATCCGCTACTACGAGCCGACGAACCACGGCAACGAGCGCGGCGTATCCGACGCGCTCGACAAGATCCGCCGGATCCTCGACGAGCGCGGCTGACACACTCCGCAACATCCGCGCCCTCCGCGACGCCCGCGGGCGGCCGATGCGCAATTCCGATTAATCCCGTCGGAACAGGCGATTCCGTGCGCCCGTGGCCGCAGGGAGAGCCGTGTGACGACGCACGGCGACACGGTCCGTCACACGGGGACGCGGGCGGCGGAACGGGAACCTGATCAGGCCATAGCGTTGCGGTCCACGGCGCACCCCCGCGTCGCGGGACCGAGTGCCGGGAGGCAGCCTGATGACCGAGATCCTCATCGAACCCGACGAGCTCGCCGACCGCCTCGCCGGCGACCGCCCGCCGCGCGTGCTCGACGTGCGCTGGCGCCTCGAGCGCACGGACGGCCGCGAGGCGTTCGCGGAGGGGCACATCCCCGGAGCCGTGTACGTCGACCTCGAGACCGAGCTCGCCGAGGCGGGGAGCCCCGCCGCCGACGGGAGGCACCCGCTGCCCTCGCGCGAGCGCCTCGAGGCCGCGGCCCGCCGGTGGGGGATCTCGGACGGCGACTCCGTCGTCGTGTACGACGCGCTCCGCTCGCTGTCGGCGTCCCGCGCCTGGTGGCTCCTGCGCGACGCGGGCATCGCCGACGTGCGGATCCTCGACGGCGCGCTGCGCGGCTGGATCTCGGCGGGGCACGACGTCGAGACGGGGGAGTCGTCGCCCGAGCCCGGGGACGTCACCCTGGGCAGGGGCGGGCTCGCCGTCGTCGACATCGACGGCGCCGCCCGCGTCGCGGCCGACGGTGTGCTCCTCGACGTGCGCGCCGCCGAGCGCTACCGCGGCGAAACCGAGCCGATCGACCCGCGCGCCGGCCACGTGCCAGGCGCCGTGAGCCTCCCGACCGTCGACAGCACGACGCCGGACGGGCGCTTCCTGCCCGCCGACGAGCTGCGCGAGCGCTTCGCCGCGGCCGGCGTCACAGAGGGCGCCCCCGTGGCGGTCTACTGCGGCTCGGGGGTGACGGCGTCGCACGCCTTCGCGGCCCTGACGCTCGCGGGCTACGCCCCGATCCTCTTCCCCGGCTCGTGGAGCCAGTGGTCGAACCATCCCGAACTCCCCGTCGCGACGGGGCCGACACCGGAGGGCGCCTCGCCCGCCGCGAGCCCGGAGGCAGCAGCATGACCGTCGAATTCATCAGCGCGATCAACGTCCGCGACCACGACGAGCTGCGGCCCGCGACGGGGGGCCGCCCGCTGGATCCGGCGTACCTGCGTCGTTACGCGCGCGCCCTCGAGGACGCCGGCTTCGACTACACGCTCGTGCCCTACGGCAGCACGGGGCCCGACTCCTTCGTCGTCGCGACCGCGGTCGCCGCGGCGACGGAGCGGATCCAGCCCATCGTCGCCGTGCGGCCGAACACCGTCCACCCGACCGTCGCGGCGCAGCAGCTCGCGACGCTCGACCAGGTCTCGGACGGCCGCGCCGTGCTGCACGTCATCTCGGGCGGGAGCGACGCCGAGCAGGCGCGACAGGGCGACTACCTCCCGAAGGACGAGCGCTACGACCGCTCGGAGGAGTGGATCCGCATTCTCCGCCGCGCCTGGGAGGAGGAGGCCCCGTTCAGCCACGCGGGAGCGCACTACGTCTTCGACGACTTCGGCCCGGGGTTCCGGCCGACGCGCCGCATCCCGATCTCGGTCGGCGGATCCTCCGACGCGGCCTATCGCGTCGGAGGCGCGCTCGGCGACATCTTCGGCCTCTGGGGCGAGCCGCTCGCCGACACCCGCGAGCAGATCGACCGCATCGACGCGTCGGCGCGCGCGGCGGGCCGCACCGACCGGCCGCGGATCTGGGTCACGTTCCGCCCCATCGTCGCGGAGACCGACGAGCTCGCCTGGGAGAAGGCGCACCGCCGCATCGCGCGCGTCGCCGAGACCTACGCGAACGGCGGCCTCGTCCCGGGGAGGCAGCAGACGTCCGACCCGCAGAACGTCGGATCGCAGCGCCTCCTCGCCGCCGCGGCCCGCGGAGAGGTCCACGACCGCGCGCTCTGGACGAAGCCCGCGTCGATCACGAACGCGCAGGGCGCCTCGACGGCCCTCGTCGGCAGCTACGAGACCGTCGCCGCGGCGATCCTCGACTACGTCGACCTGGGCGCCGAGCTCGTGTCGGTGCGCGGATACGACAACCTCAACGACGCGATCGACTACGGGCGCTACGTCCTGCCGCTCGTCAGGCAGGAGCTCGCGCACCGCGAGGCGACGGGGCGCCGCGGCGAGGTCGTCGCGCAGCCCGCGATCGTCGAGGGCGTGCGCGCGTGACGCTCGCCGACGCCCGCACGCTCCCCGCCGTCCGGATCGACGACGCCTCGCTCGAGTCCCTCACGCGGGAGCTCGCCGAGCACGCGCCCGCCCACGACCGCGACGCCTCGTTCCCCTGGGAGGGGATCCGCGCCGTCCACGCGGCCGGCATCCTCACGGCTCCGCTCACCGACCCGCTGTCGGCCGCCGACGCGTCCCGCGTGTTCCAGGCGCTCGGCGCGGGCGACCCCGCCGTCGCGCTCATCTCGGCGATGACGGTCCTGCAGCACGAGCACCAGCGCGCCGACCCGACGTGGCCGGAAGCTGCGCGCGACGCGCTCCTCGCGGCGTCGCTCGACGGCCCCGCGCTCGTCAACGCCGTGCGAGCGGAGCCCGAGCTGGGCGCGCCCGCGCGGGGCGGCGTACCCCTCACGACTGCCGAGCGCACCGCGACGGGCTGGCGCGTCACGGGCCGGAAGGCCTTCGCGACGGGGTCGGAGGGGCTCGCCCTCCACGTCGTCTGGGTCGTGACGGACGAGCCGAGCCCGCGCGTGGGGTCGATCCTCGTGCCGGGCGACGCCGCAGGCGTCTCGATCGTCCGCACCTGGGATCACCTCGGCCTCCGCGCGTCGTCGACGCACGACGTCGTCTACGACGGGGTCGAGGTCCCCGAGGAGAGCTTCCTTCCCGAGCGCGCCTCGCAGAACGTGCCCGTGGCGGGGATCGCCCCCGTCGTCGTGCCGTCGATCTACCTCGGCGTCGCCCGCGCCGCCCTCGCCGACTTCGCGCGGTTCGCGCAGGAGCGGGTCCCCACCTCGCTCGGCCGCCCGATCGCGACGCTCGAGAGGATCCAGACGGTCGCCGGCGAGGCCGCGGCGCAGATCGCGCAGGCCGACGCCGTCATCGCCCGCGCCGCGCTCGCGATCGACGCGGGGGAGCCCGTCCCGGACCTCGGCCTCGTGAAGACGCTCGCGTCTCGCGCCTCGATCGCCGCGGTCGAGGGCCTCGTCGCCGCGATCGGCAACCCGGGCCTCACCCGCGGGCAGCCCCTCGAGCGGCACCTGCGCGACGTCCTCTGCTCGCGCCCGCACCCGCCGCAGGACGACGCCGCGATCCTCACGGCCGGCCGCGCCCTCCTCGCCCCCTGATCACCCGAACCCGGATGGACCCCCGCCCATGACCTTCCCCCTCCGCCGCGCGACCGCCGCGATCGGCGTCCTCTCGGTCCTCGCCCTCGCCGGGTGCGCGCAGACCGCCGCCGGCTCTGCTGCCGACGCCGGCGACCCCGTCTCCGGCGGCGAGCTGACGGTCGAGTTCTGGCCGGACAACGCGAGCTTCTCCTGCGTCGACCCGTTCCAGACCTACTGGATCGAGCACCGCCAGGTGATCCGCAACGTCGCCGACTCGCTGACCGACCAGGACCCCGACACGGGCGAGATCGTGCCGTGGCTCGCGACCGACTGGCAGGTGTCGGACGACGGCCTGACGTACACGTTCGAGCTGCGCGACGACGTCACCTTCTCGGACGGAACCGACTTCACGGCCGACTCGGTCGTGCGCGCCCTCGACAGCGCGAAGCAGACGACGGAGGATGTTCCGGGTGCCTACGGCGGCGTCTACATCGCGGGCTACGCGTCGTCGGAGGCCGTCGACGAGCACACGGTGCAGGTCGACTTCTCCGAGCCCAACGCCGCGTTCCTCCAGGGAACGTCGACGACGAACCTCGCGATCCTCTCCGCGGCGTCCTACGACAAGACGCCCGAGGAACGCTGCCTCGGCGACTACTCCGGCTCGGGCGCCTTCACGCTCGACTCGTACTCGCCCGGCGAGGGCATCGAGCTCACGAAGCGCGCGGGCTACGACTGGGCGAGCGAACTCAACGCGCACCAGGGCGAGGCCTACCTCGACGCCGTGCACATCCGCTACGTCGCCGAGGACAGCGTGCGCGTCGGCGACGTCGCGAGCGGCGCGAGCGACATCGCCTGGCCGCGCGATCCCTTCACGCCCGAGGACACGACGCTCCTCGAGTCGTCGGGCGTCACGGTCGAGGCCCGCTCGCTCCCGGGTCCCTCGTCGGCCTGGTTCCCGAACACCTCGGAGGGCCACCCCCTGAGCGATCCCCTCGTGCGCCAGGCGGTGCAGGCGGGCATCGACCGGGAGACGTACGCATCGACGGTGTACGGCGACGACTACCCCGTCGTCGAGGGCGCGTACGACACCACGACGCCCTTCTTCACGAGCGAGGCGGACGCCCTCGCGTACGACCCTGACGAGGCAGCGCGCCTGCTCGACGAGGCCGGCTGGACGCTCGCGGACGGCGACGACTACCGCACGAAGGACGGCGAGACCCTCACGCTCGTCGCCCCGATCACGGCGGAGTCGCCCGGCGAGGTGCTGCTCCAGGATCAGCTCAAGCAGATCGGGATCGACCTCGAGCTCTCGGTGTACCAGGCCTCCGAGCGCGCGTCGATCGTCTCGGGCGGGGAGTACGACCTCCTCGGCACGTACTACACGCGCGCCGACCCGGGCGTCCTCGCGTGGATCCTCGACAACCGCTACGCGGGATCCGTCGCCCTCGCCGACAACGCGCAGAGCGCCGACACCGCCCAGCGGATCCGCGATCTCTTCGACGCGGGGACGACGACGACCGACGCGGCGGACCGCGCCGACGTCTACGCCGAGCTCCAGGACCTCCTCATCTCGGACGCCGTGTCGATCCCGCTCTTCGAGCGCGTGCAGCAGGCCGGCATCGCGCCCGGCGTCAACGGCTTCCGGTTCACGAGCGAGTCCTTCCTCTCCTACTACGACATCTGGAAGCAGGCGTGACGTGGCGGCGTACATCGCGCGCCGCGTCGGGCAGGCGATCCTCGTGCTCTGGGCCGCGTACACCGCGACCTTCGCGATCCTCTACCTGCTCCCGAGCGACCCCATCGCGATCATGCTCGCCGCGAACAACGTCGAGGTCGACTCGCTGACGGCCGCGCAGCGCGCCGAGGCCGCGGCTCGCCTGGGGCTCGACCGCCCCGTGTGGGAGCAGTACGTCTCGCTCCTCGGCGGCGCGCTCCGGGGCGACTTCGGCGTCTCCTACGCGCACCACGTGCCCGTGACCGACCTGCTCGCGGAGCGCCTGCCGGGCACCCTCGCCCTGAGCGGCGCGGCGATCGCGCTCGCGCTCGCCGGCGGCGTCGCCCTCGCGTTCCTCGCGACCTGGTCACCGCGCGGCCCCGTCTCGGCGCTCCTCCGGCGCCTGCCCGCCGTCGGGGCGAGCGTCCCGAACTTCTGGATCGGGCTCGTCCTCGTGCAGGTGTTCGCCTTCGCCCTCGGCTGGTTCCCCGCCGTGGGCGGGGAGGGGATCCGGGGGATCGTGCTCCCGGCGATCACGATGGCGATCCCGACCGCGGCCGTCCTGGCGCAGGTGCTGACGCGCAGCCTCGACGACGTCCTCGGCGAGCCGTACATCGCGACGGCGCGCGCCAAGGGGCTCAGCCGGCTCGCGACGCAGGCGCGGCACGCGTTCCGCAACGCGGCGCTGTCGACTCTCACGATCCTCGGACTCCTCGTCGGCTCGACGGTCACGGGCGCGATCGTCGTCGAGACGGTGTTCTCCCGCCACGGCGTCGGCCGGCTCGCGCAGGAGGCCGTCCTCGCGCAGGACATCCCCGTCGTGCAGGCGATCGTCGTGCTCGCGGCGGCGGCCTTCGTCGTCGTGAACCTCGCGGTCGACCTGCTCTACCCCCTCCTCGATCCGCGGATCGCCCGCGTCGGAAAGGTGTCGCTCGCATGACCGCCGTCCTCGAGAGGTCCGTCGTCCAGGACCCCCAGATCCCCGCCGCCGCTCCGGCCGCGCCGCCCAGGCGCCGCGTGCCGGCGTGGCTGCGCCGCCCCGGCGCGGTCCTCGCGCTCGCGATCGTCGCCTTCGCCGCGCTGGCCGCGGCGGCGCCCGGCCTCATCGCCCCGTACGACCCGACGGCGACGGCGCCCGCCGACCGGCTCCTCGCGCC
Source organism: Microbacterium indicum DSM 19969 (assembly GCF_000422385.1). Taxonomy (GTDB): domain Bacteria; phylum Actinomycetota; class Actinomycetes; order Actinomycetales; family Microbacteriaceae; genus Microbacterium; species Microbacterium indicum. The sequence continues at coordinate 391,272 of NZ_AULR01000002.1, read as the reverse complement.
GAGCGCCGCGCACCTCTTCGGAACCGACGAGGTGGGGCGCGACCTGTTCTCCCGTGTCATCCACGGCTCGTCGCTCACGCTGACGGCGACCCTCATCGCGCTCGCGATCGCGCTCGTCGCGGGGCTCGCGATCGGCGTCGTCTCGGGCTTCGCGGGCGGGGAGGTGGACGCCGTGCTCATGCGCATCGTCGACGTCCTCCTCGCGATCCCCGGCCTCCTGCTGGCCCTCGCGATCGTGACCGCGATCGGCTTCGGGACCCTGCCCGTCGCGATCGCGGTCGGGATCGGGATCATCCCCGGCTTCGCGCGCACGACCCGCGCCGAGGTCCTGCGGGTCAAGACCCTGCCCTACATCGAGGCGTCGCGCGTCGCGGGAACCTCGCGCACGCGGGTCCTCCTCGAGCACGTGCTCCCGAACTCGTGGGGACCCGTCGCGGTGCTCGCGGTGCTCGACTTCGGCTCCGCGATCCTGCAGGTCGCGGCGCTCAGCTTCCTCGGCTTCGGCGCCGCCCCGCCCGCCGCCGAGTGGGGCACGCTCATCGCCAACGGGCGCGACTTCCTCGCGACCGCGCCCTGGGTGTCGCTCGCTCCCGGGCTCTTCGTCGCCGCGATCGTGCTGAGCCTCAACCACCTGTCCAAGACCCTCGAGGAGATCCGGCGATGACGTCAGACCCCATCATCAGCATCCGCGGCCTCGAGGTCGAGTACCGCACGGCCCGCGCCGAGGTGCGCGCCGTGCGGGGCGTCGACCTCGACGTCGCCCGCGGCGAGCGCGTCGCGATCGTCGGCGAGTCGGGATCCGGGAAGTCGACGCTCGCGCACGCGATCGTCGCGCTCCTGCCGGACGCGGCGCGGGTCGCTCGCGGGTCCGTCTCCGTCGGCGGTGTCGAGCTCGCGGGGGCCCGCGACCGGGTCGCGCGGCGCGTCCGCGTCCGCGTCGTCGGCCTCGTTCCGCAGGATCCGATGGTCTCGCTCAACCCGACGCAGCGCGTGGGGCACCAGGTGGCCGAGGCCGCGCGCCTGCGCGGCCTCCGGGGATCGGCCGTCGACGTCGCCGTCGTCGACGCGCTCTCGGCTGCCGGGATCGATGACCCGGAGGCGCGCGCGCGCCAGCACCCACACGAGCTGTCCGGCGGTCTCCGGCAGCGCGTGCTCATCGCGATCGCGCTCGCGGGCGATCCCGACGTGATCGTGGCCGACGAGCCGACGAGCGCCCTCGACGTCACGGTGCAGAAGCGGATCCTCGACCGGCTCGATCGTCTCGCGCGGGAGCGGGGGATCGCCCTCGTCCTCATCACGCACGACCTCGGCGTCGCCGCCGATCGCTCGGACCGGATCGTCGTCATGAGCGGCGGCCGAGTCGTCGAGGAGGGGCCGACGGCAGCGGTGGTCTCGGCGCCGGCGGAGCAGTACACCCGGCGGCTGCTCGACGCCGCGCCGTCGCGTTCGGCGCTGCGGCCCGCGCCCGCCTCGGCGGACGCCCCCGTCCTCCTGGCGTGGCGCGGGGTATCGCGGACGTTCTCGCTTCCGGGGGGAGGGAGGGCCGTCGCCGCGGACGACGTGTCGCTCGAGGCACGCGCCCACGGGACGCTCGCGATCGTCGGCGAGTCGGGATCGGGCAAGTCGACGTTGCTGCGGCTCGCGCTGGGTCTCGAGCGCCCGACGGGCGGCGCGGTCGAGCGATCGGGCGCGCGCGTGCAGTTCGTGCAGCAGAACCCCTTCGCGGCGCTCGACCCCCGCTTCTCGATCGGCCGCAGCATCGCCGAGCCGCTCGCGCGGGCCGGCGCTCCGCGCGCGGAGAGGCGCGCGCGCGTCGCGGAGCTCCTGGAGCTCGTCGACCTGCCCGCCGACTTCGCGGGCCGGCTGCCGCGCGAGCTCTCGGGGGGCCAGCGCCAGCGCGTCGCGATCGCCCGTGCGCTCGCCCCGCGCCCCGACCTCGTCCTGCTCGACGAGCCGACGAGCGCGCTCGACGCGTCGGTGCAGCAGCAGGTCCTGCGGCTCCTCGCCGAGCTGCAGGCGTCGCTCGGCCTCGGATACGTCCTCGTGACCCACGACCTCGACGTCGTGGCGCAGCTCGCCCACGAGGTCGCGGTCCTGCGCGGCGGGCGCGTCGTCGAACGCGGCGACGCGAGCCGCGTGCTCTCCGAGCCGTCGGATCCCTACACGCGCGAGCTCCTCGCGGCGTCGCCCGGCGCCCTGCTGCGGGCCGTCGCCATCGAGGGGGCGGCCGCATGAGCGGGCGCGCGCGGTACATCGTCGTCGGCGCGGGCGCGATCGGGCTGCTCCTCGCGGCGCAGTGGACCCGGGCCGGCGTCGACGTCGTGCTCGTCGCCCGCGGCCGCGGGCTCGACGCGGTGCGCGAGCGCGGCGTCACGGTGCGCAGGCCCCGTGGGGACGAGAGCGTGCGCGTCGAGGTCGCGGCGTCCGTCGCCGACGCCGCGCCGACGGCGGCCGACTCGATCGTCCTGGCCGTCAAGGCGCAGGACGCCGAGGCGACCATCGCCGAGATCGCGTGGCTCCCGCTCGCGGACGGCGAGGGCGTCGTCGCCGACCTGCCGATCCTCACGGTGCAGAACGGGCTCGTCGCCGAGGAGACCGCGCTGCGTCGCTTCCCGCGCGTCATCGGGGTGTCGCTCGGGATCCCCGCGAGCCATCTCGCTCCCGGGGTCGTCGTGTCGCCCGGTTCGCCCGTCGTGGGCGTCGCCTGGGTCGGCGGGTTCCCCGCGTCCGATCCCGCCGAGGAGGAGCGGCACCGCTCGGCCCTCGCCCGCGCGGGGTTCGCGGCCTTCGTCGAGCCGGACATCGCGGCCGCGAAGCGCCGCAAGCTGCTCGCGAACCTCCGCAACGTCGTCGAGGTCTTCGACGCGGGGATCGCCGAGCAGGCGGCGGCCGAGAGCGCCCTCGCCTCCGAGACGCGCCGCGTGTTCGCGGCGGCGGGCCTCGACGTCGCGCCTCCGCGGTGGGACGCCCCGCAGCTGCAGGCCGAGCCCGTCGCGGGCCACGAGCCGGGCCACCTGTCGACGTGGCAGAGCTTCGCCCGCGGCACGTCCGTCGAGACCGACTTCCTGAGCGGCGAGGTCGTGCTGCTCGCGCGTCTCGTGGGGGCCCCGGCCCCTCTCAATGCGGCGATCGCCCGCGCACTCGGCGCGCATGCGGCGCGCGGGGGAGGCCCGGGCGAGGTCCCCCTGCCTCCCGCCTTCGACGCCGTCACGGGGGCGGCGCGCGCGACGGACGGGGCGACGCCGTGACGGCGGAGCCGCGCATCGACGCGGGCGAGGAGGCGCGCGACGCCGCGGCGCGCGATCGATCGGGGTGGGCGGGCTCGGCCCGGCCCGCCGGCGTCGTCCAGGCGACGTCCGTCGACGACGTGCGCCGGACGCTCGCCTGGGCCGACGAGACGGGCACCCCCGTCGTGACGCGCGGCGCCGGCTCGGGCCTCGCGGCCGCGGCGGTCGGCGTCGCGGGGGCCGTCGTGCTCGACGTCTCGGGGATCGACCGGATCCTCGAGATCGATCCCGTCGAGCAGCTCGCGCGAGTCGAGCCGGGCGTCATCACCGCGTCGCTCGACGCGGCCGCGGCCGCGCACGGCCTCATGTACGCGCCCGACCCGGGGAGCGTCGGGATCTCGACGATCGGCGGCAACATCGCGACGAACGCCGGCGGCCTGCGGGGCGCGAAGTACGGGGTCACGCGCGACCACGTGCTCGCCCTCGACGTCGTGCTCGCCGACGGGTCGCTCGTCCGCGTCGGGCGCGAGACCCTCAAGGGCGTGACGGGGTACGACCTCGTCGGCCTCTTCACGGGGTCCGAGGGCACGCTCGGCGTGGTCGTCGGCGCGACGCTCCGCCTCGTCCCGCGGCCCGTCCGGACGGCGACGGCGACCGCGTTCCTGCCCTCGGCCGCCGCGGCGGCGGGCGCGACGGCCGCGATCGCGGGCTCGGGCGCGCGGCCCGCCGTGCTCGAGATCATCGACGGCCCGACTCTCGAGGCGATCGACGCGCTCGACGGCTCGGCGCTCGCGGCGCGCGGCGGCGCGTGCCTCGTCGTGCAGACCGACGGATTCGGCGCCGACGAGGAGCTCGCCCTCGTCGCCGCGACGCTGCGCTCGCTCGGCGCGGACGTCCGCGTCGCCGCGACGCCGGAAGAGGCGGAGTCGCTCCTCGCGGCGCGGCGCCGCGCGCTCCCGGCGCTCGAGGCGCGCGGCCGCGTGCTCATCGAGGACATCGCCGTGCCGCGGGGCAGGCTCGCCCACGCGATCGAGCGGATCCACGCGATCGCCGACGAGGAGCGCGTCGACGTGTACGTCTTCGGGCACGCGGGCGACGGCAACCTGCACCCGATCATCGTGACGCCGCCCGCGGGGCCGAGCGATCCGATGCCCGCGGAGGCCCAGGCCGCCGCCGACCGGATCTTCGCGCTCGCGATCGAGCTCGGCGGGACGATCACGGCGGAGCACGGCGTCGGGCGTCTCAAGAGGGCGTGGGCCGAGCGCGAGCTGGGGCCCGAGGTGCACGCGCTGCAGACGCGGATCCGCGCGCTCCTCGACCCGCGGGGGATCCTGAACCCCGGGAGCAGCGTCTGAGGGATCGCCTGCTAGACTCGAGGGGCTCGAAATCCGAGCACATCCCCTTCGCGGTCTCCTGCAGGCAGTCCGGCGTACGCCTGCGCCCCGGAGGAACGGGGAATGTACGCACCTGATGCCGCATCCCGCGGCACCGAAAGGACATCATGGTCACCAAGGCACAGGACCGCCGCAAGGTCCGCCTGTCGCGCGCCCTCGGCGTCGCGCTCACGCCCAAGGCCGCACGCTACCTCGAGAAGCGCCCGTACGGCCCCGGCCAGCACGGACGCACCAAGCGCAAGCAGGACAGCGACTACGCCGTCCGTCTGCGCGAGAAGCAGCGTCTGCGCGAGCAGTACGGCATCCGCGAGAAGCAGCTCACCTCGGTCTTCGCCGAGGCGAAGCGCAAGGAGGGCCTGACGGGTGAGAACCTCGTCGAGCTCCTCGAGATGCGTCTCGACGCGCTCGTGCTCCGTTCGGGCTTCGCCCGCACGACCGCGCAGGCCCGTCAGTTCGTCGTGCACCGTCACATCCTCGTCGACGGCAAGCTCGTCGACCGTCCCTCCTTCCGCGTGAAGCCGGGCCAGACGATCGAGGTCAAGGCGAAGAGCGAGGCGCTCGAGCCGTTCCAGGTCGCGGCCGCCGGCGGACACGCCGAGGTGCTGCCCACCGTTCCGGAGTACCTCAACGTGTCGCTCGACACGCTGCAGGCCACCCTCGTGCGTCGCCCCAAGCGCGCCGAGGTCCCGGTGCAGTGCGAGGTCCAGCTGGTCGTCGAGTACTACTCGGGCCGCTGATCCAGCATCCTCACGAGGGCGCCGCGAGCATCCGCTCGCGGCGCCCTTCGCGTACCCGGCCCCCGGCCGCGTTCGCCTAGGATGGAACGACGCCCGAGACGCACACGACCCCGTCGGAGATGACATGAAGAACCTGCTGGTGTTCCTGCTCGGCATCGTGGGCGGCTTCGTCGCCGCGCACTTCATGAACAAGAACCCCCGCGGCAACGAGCTGCTCGCGTCGATCGACGCCCGCATCAGCGGCTTCACCGACGCGATGGGGCAGGCGTACCGCGACGAGGTCTCGTCGCGGGGCGACGCCCGCTGATCGTCGACGCAGACCCATCGCCGCGGAACCGCGGCTCGCTTCCCCGCCTGACAAGGACACACCGCACCCCATGAAGACCGCGGACATCGCGACCCGCTACCTCGAGTTCTTCCGCAAGAACGACCACACGATCGTGCCGTCGTCGTCGCTCGTGAGCGACGACCCGTCGCTCCTGTTCACCGTCGCCGGCATGGTGCCGATGATCCCGTACCTCACGGGCGTCGTCCCCGCGCCGAGCCCGCGCATCGCCGACGTGCAGAAGTGCATCCGCACGAACGACATCGAGGAGGTGGGCCGCACGGCCCGCCACGGCACGTTCTTCCAGATGCTCGGCAACTGGTCGTTCGGCGACTACTTCAAGGAGGGGGCGATCCGCTACGCGTGGGAGCTCCTCACCTCGACCGAGGGCGACGGCGGCCTCGGCTTCGACGAGAAGGACCTCTGGGTCACGATCTACGAGACCGACGACGAGGCCGAGCACATCTGGCGCGACGTCATCGGCCTGAAGCCCGAGCGGATCCAGCGCCTGGGCCGCGAGGACAACTACTGGACGACGGGCCAGCCCGGCCCCGGCGGCCCCGACAGCGAGATCTTCTTCGACCGCGGCCCCGCCTACGGGCGCGACGGCGGCCCCGCGGCGGACGACTCCCGGTTCCTCGAGATCTGGAACCTCGTCTTCATGCAGGACTTCATCGACAACGTCCGCGGCAAGACCGAGTTCGACATCGTGGGCGAGCTGCCGAAGAAGAACATCGACACGGGCATGGGCCTCGAGCGCGTCGCCTTCCTCAAGCAGGGCGTCGAGAACATGTACGAGACCGACCAGGTCCGTCCCGTCCTCGACCGCGCGAGCGAGCTCTCGGGCCGCCGCTACGGGGCCGATGCGGCCGATGACGTGCGCTTCCGCGTCATCGCCGACCACGTGCGCTCCTCGCTCATGCTCCTGAGCGACGGCGTGACGCCGTCGAACGAGGGCCGCGGCTACATCCTGCGACGTCTCATGCGCCGCACCGTCCGCTCGATGCGCCTCCTGGGCGTCGAGGACCCGACGTTCCCCGAGCTCTTCGCGGTGTCGCGCGACGCGATGAAGGCGACCTACCCCGAGCTCGAGGCCGACTGGCAGCGCATCTCGTCGTACGCCGTCGCCGAGGAGGAGACCTTCCTCCGCACGCTCGCGAGCGGATCGACGATCCTCGACACGGCCGTCGAGCAGGCGAAGTCGACGGGCGAGAAGACGCTCGCGGGCGACAAGGCGTTCCTGCTGCACGACACCTACGGCTTCCCGATCGATCTCACGCTCGAGATCGCGGAGGAGGCGGGTCTCGGCGTCGACCGCGACGCGTTCGACGCTCTCATGACGGCGCAGCGCACGCGCGCCAAGGAGGACTCGCGCTCGCGCAAGAAGGCGATCGCCGACCGCACGGTCTACAGCGAGTACCGCGCGCAGGGCGAGACGCTCTTCACGGGCTACGACGACCTCGTGACCGAGACCCGCGTCCTGGGCCTCCTCGTCGACGGTCGCCCCGCGATGCGCGCCGTCGCGGGCCAGACGGCAGAGGTGATCCTCACCGAGACGGCGCTCTACGCCGAGTCGGGCGGCCAGGTCGCCGACAAGGGCACGATCGTCGGGTCGGGCTTCGAGCTCGAGGTGCTCGACGTGCAGCGCCCCGTTCCGGGCCTCATCAGCCACACCGTCTCCGTGACGACGGGCGAGGTCGCGGTGGGCGACGCGGCGACGACCGTCGTCGACGAGGTCAACCGGCGGGCCGCGCAGCAAGCGCACTCCGCGACGCACCTCGTCCACGCGGCGCTCCGCGACACCCTCGGCAAGACGGCGACGCAGGCCGGATCCCTCAACCGCGCGGGGTACCTGCGCTTCGACTTCGCGTGGGGCCAGGCCCTCTCGCCCGCGACGCGCAGCGAGATCGAGGAGATCGCGAACGGCGCCGTGCGCGACAACCTCGAGGTGTCGACGCGCGTCATGTCGCTCGACGAGGCGAAGGCCGCAGGCGCGATGGCGCTCTTCGGCGAGAAGTACGGCGACACCGTGCGCATGGTCGACATCGGCGGCCCGTGGTCGCGCGAGCTGTGCGGCGGAACGCACGTCGGCACGTCGTCCGAGATCGGGCTCATCTCGATCACGGGCGAGTCGTCCGTCGGGGCGACGAACCGCCGCGTCGAGGCGCTCGTCGGCTACGACGCCTTCCGCGAGCTCACGGCGGAGCGCGCGCTCGTGAACGAGCTCGCCTCGTCGCTCAAGACGCCCAAGGACCAGCTGCTCGGGCGCGTCGCCGACCTCTCGACGAGCCTCCGCGCCGCCGAGAAGCGGATCGCGCAGTTCGAGGCGCAGGCGCTGCAGCAGCGCGTGCCGCAGCTCGCCCAGTCTGCGGCCCGCGCGGGCCGCCTCTCGCTCGTCGCCGAGTCGCTCGGCGAGGTCGGCTCGGGCGACGACGTGCGCAGCCTCGTGACGCAGGTGCGCGAGCGCCTCGGATCCGAGCCCGCCGTCGTCGCCCTCGTGGGCGTCGCGAACGGGCGGCCGGTCGTGGTCGTCGCGACGAACGAGGCGGCGCGCGGCGCGGGAGCCCAGGCGGGCGCGCTCGTCAAGGCGGCGTCGGGGGCGCTCGGCGGTGGCGGGGGCGGCAAGCCCGACCTCGCGCAGGGCGGCGGGACCGATGCGGCGGCTGTGCCCGCCGCGATCCAGGCGATCCGCGGCGCCGTCGAGGCTCTCTGACATCGTGACGGGCTTCCGGCGAGGGACGCGGCTCGGCGTCGACGTGGGCAAGGCGCGCGTCGGCGTCGCCCGCGTCGACCCCGACGGCATGCTCGCGGTGCCCGTCGAGACGGTGCCGCGCGACGAGCAGTCGATCGCGCGCATCGTCGCCATCTCGGGGGAGCACGAACCGATCGAGATCGTGGTGGGCCTGCCGCTCAACATGCGCGGCGAGGACACGCCGTCGACGGCGGACGCGCGCGCGTTCGCCGACGAGCTCATGCGCGCCCTTCCGGGCGTCGGCATCCGCCTCGTCGACGAGCGGCTCAGCACCGTGAGCGCCCACCAGGCGCTCCGGCAGTCGGGCCGCTCGCAGAAGCGATCTCGGGGAATCGTCGACCAGGTCGCTGCGGTGTTCTTCCTGCAGCACGCGGTCGACACGGAGAAGAGCACGGGGGCGGCGCCCGGCGCGCTGCTCGCGCCGCCCGAGGAGTGATCACATGACATCGTCCGAGACCCCCGACGGACGGCCCATGACCCGCCGCGAGCTGCGCGAGCGGCTCGAGAGGGCCCGCGCGCGCCAGGCGGCGCTCGAGCGCGAGCAGCTGGATCAGGCGCCGGCCGCCCCGGCGGAGCCGGAGCCCGTCGCGGCGGAGCCCGCCGAGCTGCCCGCGGCCGCCCCGGACGAGCCCGCGGCGAAGGACCCGACGCCGGGAGCGGAGGAGGCGGCGACGTCGACCCGCACGGCGTCGCACGACCTGCACGACCTGTTCGCCGAGGCGGAGCGCAAGCCGCATCGCCGTCGCCGTCGCGGCGGCTGCCTCCTCGCGATCGTCATCGTCCTCGCGATCGTCGCCGCGATCGGCGGGGCGGGGTACTGGGCCGTCACCTCGGGCCCGCTCGCGGGCGTCCGCGGCCAGATCGAGCAGGTGCTGGGGATCAACCAGGCGCCGACCGACTACGAGGACGGCGAGGCCACGGGCGAGGCCGTCATCGTGATCCACGACGGCGACACGGGCTTCGAGGTCTCGCAGACGCTCAACACCGAGGGCGTGACGCTCACCCCCAACGCCTTCTACGCGATGCTGCTCCGCGCGCAGGTCAGCCCGAACTTCCAGCCGGGCACCTACCTGCTGCAGAAGAAGATGACGTCGAACGCGGCGCTCGAGGCGCTCGAGGATCCCGCGAACAAGCTCGAGGACGCCGTCGCGTACCCGGAGGGCTACACCGTCGACCAGATCGTCCCGATCCTCGCGTCGGGCCTCGACGTGTCGGAGGACGACGTGCGCAGCGCGCTCTCCGACCCGTCGGCGTACGGCGTCGACGCCGACTCGCTCGAGGGGTGGCTCTTCCCTGCGTCGTACCCGTTCGAGCCGGGCACGAGCGTCGCCGACGCCATCCAGGCTATGGTCGACCGCACGGTCCAGTCGCTCGACGACGCGGGCGTCCCCGAGGCCGACAGGCAGCGCGTCCTGACGATCGCCTCGATCATCCAGCGCGAGGCCCGCTACCAGGACGACTTCTACCGCGTCTCGCGCGTCATCGAGAACCGCCTCGACGGCGTCGGCGAGTCCGACGGCCGCCTCCAGATGGACTCGACCGCGCAGTACGGGTACGGCGAGATGCACGAGGGATCCGCCTCGAGCTCGGCCGAGGCGCTCGCCGACGACAACCCGTGGAACACGTACGTGCACACGGGGCTGCCGGCGACGCCGATCTCGAACCCCGGCGACGTCGCGATCGACGCCGCGATGCACCCCGCCGACGGGTCGTGGCTGTACTTCGTCACGGTCGACCTCACGACGGGCGAGACGGTGTTCAGCGACACCTACGCCGAGCACGAGGAGGCCGTCGCGCAGTGGACGGCCTGGTGCGAGGCGAACCCCGACCAGGGCTGCTGATGGCCGCCGAGCATCTCGAGGTGTGGGGCGACCCCATCGGCCACAGCCGGTCCCCGCAGCTGCACCTCGCGGCCTATCGGGCGCTCGGGCTCGACTGGGAGTTCACGCGCCGCGAGGTCCCGGCCGATGCGTTCGCCGTCCGCCTCGCGGCGTCGGGCGCGCGCGGGCTCGCCGTGACGTACCCGCTCAAGGAACGGGCCTTCGCGGCGGCCGCGTGGCGCGACGAGCGCGCCGAGCTCACGGGCGTCGCCAACACCCTCTTCCGCGGTGACCCCGCCGGGATCCGCGCGTACAACACCGACGTCGGCGGGCTCGCGATCGCGCTCCGCGAGGCCGGGGCCGGCGACGCCGCGGCGGTGCGGATCCTCGGCGCCGGCGCGACCGCGACGTCGGCGCTCGTCGCGGCGGCCGAGAACGGCGCCTCGCGCGTCGCCGTCGCGGCGCGTCGCCCCGAGCGGGCCGCGCACCTCGTCGCTCTCGGCGAGCGCGTCGGCGCGGCGGTGTCGGTCGAGCGGATCGGCGAACCGGCCTCCGACGTCGACCTCACGATCGCGACCCTGCCGGGCGGATCCGCCCTGGGCGCGCCCGACGCCTCCGCGCTCTCGCGCCGGGGCGGCACGCTCTTCGACGTCGCCTACAGCCCGTGGCCGTCGCAGCTCGCCGAGGCGTGGGACGGGTCCGTGCACCACGGCCTCGGGATGCTCCTCCACCAGGCGGCCCTGCAGGTGCGGGTCTTCGTCGGGGGAGACGTGTCGCGCCCGCTCGCGGGCGAGGAGGCCGTCGTGGGCGCGATGCGCGCGGCGCTCATGGGAGACTAGACCCCATGCTCCGCGTGCTCACGGCCGGTGAATCCCACGGCCCCGAACTCATCGCCATCATGGAGGGTCTGCCCGCAGGCGTCCCCGTCTCGCCGCAGGACATCCAGGACGACCTGCAGCGCCGCAAGCTCGGCTACGGTCGCGGCTCGCGCATGAAGTTCGAGCAGGACGAGCTGACGATCTCGGGCGGCATCCGGCACGGCCTCTCGATGGGCAGCCCCGTCGCCCTGCGCATCGGCAACACCGAGTGGCCGAAGTGGACCGAGGTCATGAGCCCCGAGCCCACCGAGCTCTCGGACAGGTCGCGCGGCCGCGGCGCCCCGCTCACGCGACCGCGCCCCGGGCACGCCGACCTCGTCGGCATGCAGAAGTACGGCTTCGACGAGGCCCGCCCGATCCTCGAGCGCGCGAGCGCTCGCGAGACGGCGGCGCGCGTCGCCCTCGGCGCCGTGGCGCGGAAGTTCCTCGGCGAGCTCGGCATCTCGCTCGTGAGCCACACGCTCTCGATCGGCCCCGTGCAGGTCCCCGAGGGATCCGCGCTCCCGACGCCCTCCGACGTCGCGGCGCTCGACGCCGATCCGCTGCGCTGCTTCGACGCGGCCACGAGCGAGCGCATGGTCGCCGAGGTCGACGACGCGAAGAAGGCGGGCGACACGCTCGGCGGCATCGTCGAGGTCCTCGCGTACGGCGTGCCCGCGGGGCTCGGCTCGCACGTGCAGTGGGACCGCCGCCTCGACGCGAAGCTCGCGCAGGCGCTCATGAGCATCCAGGCGATCAAGGGCGTCGAGGTCGGCGACGGCTTCGAGACGACCCGCCGCCGCGGGACCGTCGCGCACGACCCGCTCTACCCCTCCGGCGAGGGCGTCGCGCGCGGATCCGACCGCGCGGGCGGAACCGAGGGCGGCATGTCGACGGGCACGCTGCTGCGCGTCCGCGCCGGCATGAAGCCCATCGCTACGGTCCCCAAGGCGCTCGACACGATCGACGTCACAACGGGCGAGCAGGCGGCCGCGCACCACCAGCGCTCCGACGTCTGCGCCGTCCCCGCCGCGGGCGTCGTCGCCGAGGCGATGGTCGCGATCACCCTCGCCGACGTCGTGCTCGAGAAGTTCGGCGGCGACTCGGTCGCCGAGACGCGCCGCAACCTCGACGCGTACGTCGCGGCGATCCCCGAGCACCTGAAGAGCGCGTCGCATTCCATCCCGCATGAGTGATGCGCGGGCCGTCGTCCTCATCGGCCCCATGGGCGCGGGGAAGTCGAGCATCGGCCGCCGGCTCGCGAAGCGGCTCGGGGTGCGGTTCCTCGACACCGACGCCATGATCGTGCGCGAGCACGGGCCGATCGCCGAGCTCTTCGCGGCGTGGGGCGAGCCCGCGTTCCGCGCGATCGAGCGCGAGGCCGTGCGCGAGGCGATCGCGTCCGCCGGCGTCGTCGCCCTCGGGGGCGGGGCCGTGCTCTCGCCCGAGACGCAGGATCTCCTCGGCGGACACCTCGTCGTGCACCTCACGGTCTCGGAGCGCACCGTCGCGGCGCGGATCCGCGGGCAGAAGCGCCCGCTGCTCAACCAGGGCGACGCCGTCGCCGAGTGGAAGCGGATCGCCGCCGAGCGGGCGCCGCTGTACGACCGGCTCGCCGACGTGACCTTCGACACCTCGCGCGGCCCCCTGCGCGAGGTCGTGGACCGCGCGTCGGAGTGGGCGGGGGAGCGGCTCGGGATCGCGCCCGGCGGCGCCGACCACAACGACACGGAGGACGACGATGACTGACCACACTTGCATCCACGTCGAGGGCGACCCGGGGTACGACGTCGTCGTCGGCCGCGGCACCAGGCACCTGCTCCGCGAGGCGCTGCCGCCCGCCGCGACGAAGGTGCTGCTCGTGCACCAGCCGCCGCTCGCGACGATCGCGAACGAGCTGCGCGACGAGCTCCTCGCCGCCGGCGACCTCGAGGTCCTCACGGCCGAGATCCCCGACGCCGAGGACGCCAAGCGCGTCGAGGTCGCGGCGTTCCTCTGGCAGATCCTCGGCCAGGCCGACTTCACCCGCACCGACGCGATCGTCGGCTTCGGCGGGGGAGCGGCGACCGACCTCGCGGGATTCGCGGCCGCGACCTGGCTGCGCGGCATCGACGTCGTCCAGGTGCCGTCCACGGTGCTCGGCATGGTCGACGCGTCGGTCGGCGGCAAGACGGGCATCAACACGGCAGAGGGCAAGAACCTCGTCGGATCGTTCTGGTCGCCGCGCGCGGTCCTCGCCGATCTCGAGCTGCTCGAGCCGCTCGCGGAGCGCGAGGTCGTCACGGGCTTCGCCGAGGTCATCAAGGCGGGCTTCATCCGCTACCCCGAGATCCTCGACCAGATCGAGGCCGACCCCGTGCGGGCGCTCGACGTCGCGTCGCCCGAGTTCCGCCGCAGCCTCGAGCTCGCGATCGGCATGAAGGCCGACGTCGTCGGGCAGGACTTCCGCGAGTCGGGCCTGCGCGAGATGCTCAACTACGGGCACACCCTGGGCCACGCGATCGAGCACGCCGAGCGCTACCAGTGGCGCCACGGCGCCGCCGTCTCGGTCGGCATGATGTTCGCCGCCGAGCTCTCGCGCCTCGCGGGCCGGCTGAGCGACGAGGCCGTCGATCGTCACCGCCGGATCCTCACGTCGCTCGACCTCCCGACGACGTACCGCGCGGGGGCCTGGAACCAGCTGCTCGCGACGATGCAGCGCGACAAGAAGGCTCGCGCGGGCATGCTGCGCTTCGTCGTCCTCGACGAGATCGGCAAGCCGACGATCCTGCAGGCGCCCGACGAGTCGCTGCTGTTCGCCGCCTACCAGGAGATCGCCGAGGAGTCCGAGGGGCGGATCCGCCCCACGGGCCGCGCCTGACTCGCGGCGCCTCAGGAGCGTCGCGCTACCATGGAGCTTTGGGCATCGCCCCATCGCACACTTTCGACAACAGGAAACGGGACACCCGCACATGGCATCCACCGCAGACATCCGCAACGGCGTCGTGCTGAACATCGACGGCCAGCTCTGGGGCGTCGTGGAGTTCCAGCACGTCAAGCCGGGCAAGGGCGGCGCGTTCGTGCGCACCAAGCTCAAGAACGTCGTGTCCGGCAAGGTCGTCGACCGCACGTTCAACGCCGGCAGCAAGGTCGACATCCAGAACGTCGACCGCCGCGACTACCAGTACCTGTACAACGACGGCGACAACTTCGTCTTCATGGACACGGCCGACTACGACCAGATCAACGTCTCGGCCGCGCTCGTCGGCGACGACTCGCGCTTCCTGCTCGAGAACATGATGGTCACGATCGCGCTGCACGACAATCAGCCGCTCTACATCGAGCTGCCCGCGTCGGTCGTCCTCGAGATCACCTACACCGAGCCGGGCCTGCAGGGCGACCGCTCGAACGCCGGCACCAAGCCCGCGACGGTGCAGACGGGCGCCGAGATCCAGGTGCCGCTGTTCGTCAACGAGGGCACCAAGGTCAAGGTCGACACCCGCACGGGCGACTACCTCGGCCGCGTCAACGACTGACCGGTGAGCGCACGCACCAAGGCGCGCAAGCGCGCGCTCAACGTCCTCTTCGCCGCCGACGTCCGCGGCGAGGCCATCTCGGCGACCCTCGCCGCCGAGGCGCAGCGCGCCGCGAGCGAGCCCGAGCGCGAGGCGTCGTGGCTCTACGCGCGCGAGATCGTCGACGGCGTCATCGACCACGGCGACGAGATCGACGAGGCGATCGAGACGCACAGCCGCGACTGGAAGATCGATCGCATGCCGACGGTCGACCGCGCCGTCCTGCGCCTCGCGACGTGGGAGATCCTCTTCAACGCCGAGGTCCCGGCGGGCGTCGCGATCGACGAGGCCGTCGAGATCGTGAAGGAGCTCTCGACCGACGAGTCGGGCCCGTTCGTGAACGGCGTCCTCGGCCGCATCGCCCGCTCGGCCTGAGATTCGCGCGAAGCGGCCCGTGTCCCCCACGGGGCGCGGGCCGCTTCGCTGTAGGCTGGACGCATCCGGACCTTTAACCCCGTCCCGTGAGGCGGAGAAGGGAGCGGCTGATGAGCGCACGCACCGTGCTGCACGAAGCCGACATCTCGCGAGCTCTGACGCGCATCGCGCACGAGATCCTCGAGTCGAACCGCGGGCCCGACGGCCTCGTGCTCCTCGGGATCCCGACCCGCGGGGTCTTCCTCGCCGAGCGGCTCGCGGCGCTCATCGAGCGCTTCGGCGGATCTGCGGTCCCCGTCGGCCAGCTCGACGTCACGATGTACCGCGACGACCTCGCGCAGCACCCGACGCGCGCGACGCGCCCGACCGAGATCCCCGTCGGCGGAATCGACGGAAAGGTCGTCGTCCTCGTCGACGACGTGCTCTTCTCGGGGCGCTCGATCCGCGCGGCGCTCGACGCCCTGAACGACAACGGCCGCCCCGCCGCCGTGCGCCTCGCTATCCTCGTCGACCGCGGCCACCGCGAGCTGCCGATCCGCCCCGACTTCGTCGGCAAGAACCTCCCGTCGGCGCGCAGCGAGCGCGTCAACGTCCTCGTCACGGAGCGCGACGGGCGCGACGAGGTCACGATCGAGACGCCGGACGCCGAGTGATGCGCCACCTGCTCGACACGCGCACGCTCTCGCGCGAGGACGCGATCCGGATCCTCGACGTCGCCGAGGACATGGCCGACACACAGGGCCGCGAGGTGCGCAAGCTCCCGACGCTCCGCGGCCGCACCGTCGTCAACCTGTTCTTCGAGGACTCGACCCGCACGCGCATCTCGTTCGAGGCCGCCGCGAAGCGGCTCTCGGCCGACGTCATCAACTTCTCGGCGAAGGGGTCGAGCGTCTCGAAGGGCGAGAGCCTGAAGGACACGGCCCAGACGCTGCAGGCGATGAACGCCGACGCCGTCGTCGTGCGCCACGGCGCCTCGGGCGCGCCCCGCACGCTCGCGACGAGCGGGTGGATCGACGCCGGCGTCGTCAACGCGGGCGACGGCATGCACGAGCACCCCACGCAGGCGCTGCTCGACGCCTTCACGATGCGCCACCGCCGCTACGGCGCCGAGGCGAGCCGTGGCCGCGACCTCGCGGGCTACCGCGTCGCGATCGTCGGCGACATCCTGCACTCGCGCGTCGCGCGCTCGAACGTCTGGCTGCTCGACACGCTCGGCGCCGAGGTCACGCTCGTCGCGCCGCCCACGCTCCTGCCGCAGGACGTGTCGCAGTGGCCCGTGCGCGTCGCGTACAGCCTCGACGAGGCGATCGCCCAGGGCCCCGACGCCGTCATGATGCTGCGCATCCAGCTCGAGCGCATGAGCGCCGCGTTCTTCCCGAGCGAGCGCGAGTACTCGCGCCTCTGGGGACTGGATCCGGTCAGGCTCCGTGCGCTGCCGGACGATACGATCGTCATGCACCCCGGTCCCATGAACCGGGGCCTCGAGATCAGCGCGGAAGCCGCCGACTCCCCCCGCGCCACGGTGCGCGAGCAGGTGGCGAACGGCGTCTCGGTGCGCATGGCGGTGCTGTACCTGCTCCTCGCCGGGGAGCGCCACGACGCAGACGGGAAGGACCAGCGATGAGCGAGAAGATCCTCGTCCGCGGAGCGACCATCGAGGGCGGCCGCACGGCCGACATCCTCATCGAGGGCGACGCGATCGCCGACGTCGGGACGGGCCTCTCGGCCGCGGGCGCGCGCACGATCGACGCCGACGGGCTCGTCGCGATCCGCGGCCTCGTCGACCTCCACACGCACCTGCGCGAGCCGGGCTACGAGGCGAGCGAGACGGTCCTCACCGGAACGCAGGCGGCGGCGTCCGGCGGCTACACGGCCGTCTTCGCGATGCCCAACACGCACCCCGTCGCCGACACAGCCGGCGTCGTCGAGCAGGAGCTCGCCCTCGGCGAGGCCGCGGGGTACGCGACGGTGCAGCCGATCGGCGCCGTCACGGTCGGGCAGAAGGGCGAGCGCCTCGCCGAGCTCGGCGCGATGGCCGACTCCCGCGCCCGCGTCCGCGTCTTCAGCGACGACGGCTTCTGCGTCTTCGACCCGCTCATCATGCGCCGCGCCCTCGAATACGTGAAGGCCTTCGGCGGCGTCGTCGCGCAGCACGCGCAGGACCCGCGCCTCACGGAGGGCGCCCAGATGAACGAGGGCGTCGTCTCGGCCGAGCTCGGGCTCGCGGGGTGGCCCGCCGTCGCCGAGGAGTCGATCATCGCGCGCGACGTGCTCCTCGCCGAGCACGTCGGATCGCGCCTGCACGTCTGCCACCTCTCGACGGCGGGGTCGGTCGACCTCATCCGCTGGGCCAAGAAGCGCGGGATCGCGGTGACGGCCGAGGTCACGCCCCACCACCTCCTCCTGACCGACGAGACGGCGCGCGGCTACGACGCCCGCTACAAGGTCAACCCGCCGCTGCGCACGGCCGAGGACGTCCTCGCGGTGCGCGAGGGCCTCGCCGACGGCACGATCGACATCGTCGCGACCGATCACGCGCCCCACCCCGCCGAGGCGAAGAGCGCCGAGTGGGCCGCCGCCGCGAACGGAATGGTCGGCCTCGAGAGCGCCCTGCGGGTCGTGCACGAGACGATGGTCGAGGACGGACCCTTCGGCTGGGACGACGTCGCCCGCGTGATGTCGTCCGAGCCCGCCCGCATCGGATCCCTGGCGGGCCACGGCCTCGCGATCGAGCCCGGCGCGCCCGCCGAGCTGACGCTCTACGACCCCGCCGCGCGCGAGGAGTTCACGGCCGCCGACCTGCGCGGCCGCAGCGTCAACTCGCCGTACCTCGGCCGGGCCCTCCCGGGCAGCGTGCGGCACACGATCCACCGCGGGAGACAGACCCTCGTCGACGGTCGCCTCGCCGATCCCCAGGAGGTGGCCTCGTGACCCGCGAGCTCGCGCTCGTCATCGTCCTCGCGATCGCCGTCGTCGGCATCGCCCTCATGCTCTGGGGCTGGCGGCGACGATCGAGGCGCGACGCGGGCATCGCGGTCCCGATCGGCGTTCCGGCAGGGGCGGAGATCGCGTGCTTCGACGGCCTCTACGTCGCGACGACGCGCCGCGACGAGCCGCTCGACCGCATCGTGGCCCGCCCCCTCGGATTCCGCTCGCGCGCCGCGATCCAGGTCGCGGAGGGCGGCGTCGGGCTGAGCCTCCCCGGCGAGCAGCCCGTAGTCCTCGCCGCCTCGAGGCTCGAGGGCGTCGGCCACGCCACCTGGACGATCGATCGCGTCGTCGAGCGCGACGGGCTCGTGCTCGTCGCCTGGACCGACGGATCCCACCATCTCGACACCTATCTGCGCCTGCAGACCGAAGAAACGGCGCGCCTCATCGAGGCGATCGAGGGCCTGATGCCCTCCGGCGCACAGACAACAGGAGCCACCGCATGACCGACATCCGCTCGCTTCTCGACCGGGATCCGGCCGTCCTCGTCCTCGAGGACGGCGCCCGATACGAGGGCTTCGCCTATGGCGCGCGCGGCACGACGCTCGGCGAGGTCGTGTTCTCCACGGGTATGACCGGATACCAGGAGACGCTGACCGACCCGTCGTACGCCGGGCAGATCGTCCTCCAGACGGCGCCGCACATCGGCAACACCGGCGTCAACGGAGAGGACCCCGAATCGCGCCGCATCTGGGTCGCCGGGTACATCGTCCGCGACCCCAGCCGCGTCGTCTCGAACTGGCGCGCCGACGAGTCGCTCGACGCGGCGCTCGAGCGCGACGGCATCGTCGGCATCAGCGGGATCGACACGCGCGCGATCACGCGGCGCATCCGCTCCGAGGGATCCATGCGCGGCGGCGTCTTCTCGGGCGCCGACGCCGCGAAGACCCCCGAGGAGCAGCTCGCGATCGTGCGCGAGGCCCCCGAGATGACGGGGCAGAACCTCTCGGCCGAGGTGTCGGTCTCCGAGACCGAGGTCACGGCGGCGCGCGGCGACGAGCGGCTCGGCCGCGTCGCGGTCATCGACCTCGGCATCAAGCAGGCGACGATCGAGAACCTCGCGAACCGCGGCTTCGACGTCCACGTCATGCCGTACACGACGACGATCGACGACATCCGCGCGATCGACCCCGTGGCGTTCTTCTACTCGAACGGCCCGGGCGACCCCGCGGCCTCGAGCGCGCACGTCGAGCTCCTCCGCGGGGCTCTGCGCGACGGGCTGCCCTTCTTCGGGATCTGCTTCGGCAACCAGCTCTTCGGCCGCGCGCTCGGCCTCGACACCTACAAGCTCCCGTTCGGCCACCGCGGCATCAACCAGCCGGTGCGCGACAAGCTCACGGGGCGCGTCGAGATCACGGCGCAGAACCACGGCTTCGCCGTCCAGGCGCCGCTCGACGAGGTCTTCGAGTCGAGCGAGGGCTTCGGCCGCGTCGAGGTGAGCCACATCGGGCTCAACGACGACGTCGTCGAGGGGCTGCGCGCCCTCGACATCCCCGCCTTCAGCGTGCAGTACCACCCCGAGGCCGCCGGCGGGCCCCACGACTCCAACTATCTCTTCGACCGCTTCGCCGACATGGTCCGCGAGCACGTCGCCAGCAAGAAGGACGCGAAGTAATGCCCAAGCGCGACGACATCGACTCCGTTCTCGTCATCGGATCCGGCCCCATCGTCATCGGCCAGGCGGTCGAGTTCGACTACTCGGGCACGCAGGCCTGCCGCGTGCTGCGGGAGGAGGGCGTGCGCGTCATCCTCATCAACTCGAACCCGGCCACGATCATGACCGACCCCGACTTCGCCGACGCGACCTACATCGAGCCCATCACGCCCGAGGTCATCGAGACGATCATCGCGAAGGAGAAGCCCGACGCGATCCTGCCGACGCTCGGCGGACAGACGGCCCTCAACGCCGCGATGGCGCTCCACGAGCGCGGGATCCTCGAGAAGTACGGCGTCGAGCTCATCGGCGCGAAGCCCGACGCGATCCAGAAGGGCGAGGACCGCCAGATCTTCAAGGAGCTCGTCATCGAGGCGGGCGCCGAGGTGGCCCGCAGCCGCATCGCGCACACGATGGACGAGGTCCTCGCGGCCGCCGACGACCTCGGCTACCCGATGGTCGTGCGCCCGTCGTTCACGATGGGCGGGCTCGGATCCGGCTTCGCGCACGACGAGGAGGAGCTGCGCCGCATGGCCGGCCAGGGCCTCCGCGAGTCGACGACGACCGAGGTCCTCCTCGAGGAGTCGATCCTCGGGTGGAAGGAGTACGAGCTCGAGCTCATGCGCGACTCGGCCGACAACACGGTCGTCGTCTGCTCGATCGAGAACGTCGACCCCGTCGGCGTGCACACGGGCGACTCGATCACCGTCGCGCCCTCGCTGACGCTCACCGACCGCGAATACCAGAAGCTCCGCGACATCGGCATCGACATCATCCGCGCCGTCGGCGTCGACACGGGCGGCTGCAACATCCAGTTCGCGATCAACCCCGACGACGGCCGCATCATCGTCATCGAGATGAACCCGCGCGTCTCGCGGTCGTCGGCCCTCGCCTCGAAGGCCACGGGCTTCCCGATCGCGAAGCTCGCCGCGAAGCTGGCGCTCGGCTACCGCCTCGACGAGGTGCCGAACGACATCACGAAGGTCACGCCGGCCTCGTTCGAGCCGACCCTCGACTACGTCGTCGTCAAGGTCCCCCGCTTCGCCTTCGAGAAGTTCCCGGCCGCCGACCCGACCCTCACGACGACCATGAAGTCGGTCGGCGAGGCGATGGCGATCGGGCGCAACTTCACGACGGCGCTCCAGAAGGCGCTGCGTTCGGTCGAGAAGCGCGGATCCTCGTTCCACTGGGGCGAGGAGACGCGTTCGGTCGAGGAGCTGCTCGCGGTGATCCCGACCCCGACCGACGGGCGCATCGTCGACGTGCAGCAGGCGCTGCGCCTCGGCGCGACGCCCGAGCAGGTCTTCGAAGCGACGAAGATCGACCCGTGGTTCCTCGACCAGATCGTCCTGATCAACGAGGTCGCCGAGGCGGTCGCGGGCGCCCCCGAGCTCGACGCACGCGCGATCCGGCTCGCGAAGGACCACGGCTTCAGCGACGCCCAGATCGCGCAGCTGCGCGGCCTCGCCGAGCACGAGGTCCGCGAGGCGCGCCACGCCGCGGGCCTGCGCCCCGTCTTCAAGACGGTCGACTCGGTCGCCGGCGAGTTCCCGGCCACGACGCCGTACCACTACTCGTCGTACGACGCCGAGACCGAGGTCACCCCGTCCGACCGCCGCAAGGTCGTGATCATCGGATCCGGCCCCAACCGCATCGGCCAGGGCGTCGAGTTCGACTACTCGTGCGTGCACGCGTCGTTCGCGCTCTCGGACGCCGGGTTCGAGACCGTCATGGTCAACTGCAACCCGGAGACGGTCTCGACCGACTACGACACCTCCGACCGCCTCTACTTCGAGCCGCTGACGCTCGAGGACGTCCTCGAGGTCCTCCACGCCGAGAGCGAGTCGGGCGAGATCTTCGGTGTCATCTGCCAGCTCGGCGGCCAGACGCCCCTCTCGCTCGCGCACGGGATCGAGGACGCGGGATACCGGGTCCTCGGCACGAGCCCCGGCGCGATCGACCTGGCCGAGGACCGCAAGCTCTTCGGCGAGATCCTCGACCGCGGCGGACTCCTCGCCCCGCGCAACGGCACCGCGACGAGCGAGCCCGAGGCGATCGCGATCGCCGAGGAGATCGGCTACCCCGTGCTCGTCCGCCCGAGCTTCGTGCTCGGCGGCCGCGGCATGGAGATCGTCTACGACACGGCCTCGCTGCGCGATTACTTCGTCCGAATCGGCGCCGCCGACCTCATCGGAGACGACGCGCCGCTCCTCGTCGACCGCTTCCTCGACGACGCCGTGGAGATCGACGTCGACGCGCTCTATGACGGCACCGAGCTGTACGTCGGCGGCATCATGGAGCACCTCGAGGAGGCGGGCATCCACTCGGGCGACTCGTCGTGCTCGCTCCCGCCGCGCTCGCTCGGCCGCGCCGAGATCGACGCCGTCGTCGCCGCGACGCGCGCGATCGCCGAGGGCGTCGACGTCCGCGGTCTGCTCAACGTGCAGTACGCGATCAGCGCAGGCGTGCTCTACGTGATCGAGGCGAACCCGCGCGCGAGCCGCACGGTCCCGTTCGTGTCGAAGGCGCTCGGCTTCCAGCTCGCCAAGGCCGCGAGCCGCGTGATCGCGGGGTCGACGATCGCCGAGCTGCGCGAGGCCGGGGTGCTCCCCGAGCACGACGGATCCCGCGTCCCGCTCGACGCGCCCGTCGCGGTCAAGGAGGCGGTCCTGCCGTTCAAGCGCTTCCGCACGGCCGACGGCCAGATCATCGACTCGGTCCTGGGCCCCGAGATGCGGTCGACGGGCGAGGTCATGGGCATCGACGTCGACTTCCCGACGGCGTTCGCCAAGAGCCAGGCGGCTGCCTACGGCGGCATCCCCGCGTCGGGGACCGTCTTCATCTCGGTCGCCGACAGCGACAAGCGCGACGTGATCCTGCCCGCCCACCGCATGCAGCAACTCGGCTTCCGCCTCCTCGCGACCGAGGGCACCGCCGAGGTGCTCATCCGCAACGGCGTCTCGGTCGAGGTCGTCAACAAGTTCGGCGAGACCCGCGAGACGGGCGACGACAACATCGTGAACATGATCGCCCGGGGCGAGGTCGACATCGTCGTGAACACCCCGAGCGGCATGTCGGCGCGCGCCGACGGCTACGAGATCCGCGCCGCGGCCGTCGGGGCCGACAAGGCGCTCTTCACGACGATCTCGGTGTTCGGCGCGGCGGTCAGCGCGCTCGACACGCAGACCGACGAGTTCGCCGTCACGAGCCTGCAGGAGTACGCCGCGGAGCGTGCGGCGTGACCGATTCCTTCGGACAGAGGGCCCGCGCGGCGATCGCGCGGCGCGGGCCCCTGTGCGTCGGGATCGACCCCCACGCGTCCCTGCTCGACGCGTGGGGCCTCCCGCGCTCGGCCGACGGTGCGCGGGCCTTCGGGCTGCGCGTCGTCGAGGCCGCGGCCGCCGCGGGTGCGGCGTTCGTCAAGCCGCAGGTCTCGTTCTTCGAGCGGTACGGATCCGCGGGCCTCGCCGCGCTGGAGGACGTCCTCGCGGCGGCCCGCGCGACCGACCTCCTCGTGATCGCCGACGCGAAGCGCGGCGACATCGGCTCGACGATGCAGGCCTACGCCGAGGCGTGGCTCACGCCGGGCTCGCCGCTCGAGGCCGACGCGCTCACGGTGAGCCCCTACCTCGGCGTCGGCGCCGTCGCGGGCACGATCGACTACGCGTACGCGAACGGCAAGGGCGTGTTCGTCCTCGCCGCGACGAGCAACCCCGAGGCGCGCGCGCTGCAGGGAGCGATGCTCCCGGGCGACCGCACGGTGGCGCAGGGCGTCATCGACGAGGTCTCGGCGCTCAACGCCGCGCACGGGGCCGCGGGCGAGTGGGGGAGCGCCGGGTTCGTCGTCGGAGCGACCGTCGACTGGTCGGAGGCCGGGATCGCGCCCTACGCGCCCGTGGCGCCGATCCTCGCGCCGGGCTTCGGCGCCCAGGGCGCCGTCCCCACGGGGATCCGTGCGATCTTCGGCGAGATGGCGCCGGCCGTCATCGCGAGCGAGAGCCGGAGCATTCTCACGGCTGGATCGGCGAAGATCGAAGGCGTGATCGCTGAACATGCCCGCGCCTACCCGGCCGCGGGAGAACCCGGGGGAGCCGACGCGCAGGGAAACCCCCGCGGATGACTGACCAGGTCCGACCCCCCGAAGTGGACCGCGTCGCCGCATCACGCAAGGCCGTCGCCGCCCGTCGCGCCCGCGCGAGCCTCAAGCGCGACATCGCGATGCGCGTCGTCACGCCCCAGGAGGTGCTGCGCCGCGCGTTCGCCGACCCGCACAGCCCCGCCGGCACGCTGCGCGTCCCCGAGTTCCTCACGGCGCTCCCCGCGATCGGCGAGGGCAAGCGCGACCGGATCCTCGCCGAGCTACAGATCTCGCCCGTCAAGCGCCTCGGAGGGCTCGGCACGCGGCAGCGCGAGGCCCTCGCGGCCTGGCTCGACCGCCGCATGCCCGTGCGCGGCCACCGCCGCACGCGCTCGTCGCTCGTCGTCCTCGCGGGCCCGACGGCCGTCGGCAAGGGCACCGTCGCCGCGCACATCCGCGAGCACCACCCCGAGGTCCTCCTCTCGATCTCGGCGACGACCCGCGCGCCGCGCCCCGGCGAGGTCGACGGGCAGCACTACTACTTCGTCTCCGACGCCGAGTTCGACCGCATGATCGCCGAGGACGAGCTGCTCGAGTGGGCGACGGTCCACGGAGAGCACCGGTACGGCACCCCGCGCGGCCCGATCGACGACGCGATCCTCGCGGGCCGGTCGGTCCTGCTCGAGATCGACATGCAGGGCGCCTTCCAGGTGCGGCGCAGCGAGCCGACCGCGACCCTCGTGTTCCTCCTGCCGCCGAGCTGGGACGAGCTCGTGAACCGTCTCGTCGGCCGCGGCACCGAGGGCGCCGAGGAGCGCGCCCGGCGCCTCCGCACCGCGAAGGTCGAGCTCGCGGCGCAGAACGACTTCGACTTCCGCATCGTGAACGACGATGTCGCCGTCGCGGCGCAGCAGGTCGTAGACTTGATGCAGGCGTCCGCGCGCTGAGGGTTTCGCGCGCGCATTTCACACCCACTCCCGAAGGAGCCACCATGGCCAGCGAGAACAAGGGCATCGTCGACCCGCCCATCGATGAGCTGCTCGAGCGCGTCGACTCGAAGTACCAGCTCGTGATCTACGGGTCCAAGCGCGCCCGCCAGATCAACGACTACTACACCGACCTGCAGGAGGGTTCGCTCTTCGATAACGTCGGCCCGCTCGTCGACTCGGCCGTCGAGGACAAGCCGCTCTCGATCGCGCTCCGCGAGATCCACCAGGACAAGCTGCGCATGCGCCCCGCGGGCGAGTAAGAGCACACGCTTCCGAGAGCCCCCGACGTTCCGATGTCGGGGGTTCTCGCCATGATGGGACCACCCACCCTTCCGCTTCGACCCCAGGGATTCGCCATGAGCCTGCGCCTGTTCACCTCCGAGTCGGTCACCGAGGGCCACCCCGACAAGATCTGCGACCAGATCAGCGACAGCGTCCTCGACGCCCTGATCGCGCAGGATCCGTCGGCGCGCGTCGCCGTCGAGACGCTCGTGACGACGGGGCTCGTGCACGTGGCGGGCGAGATCCGCACCGACGGCTACGCCGACATCTCGTCGATCGTGCGCGACGTCATCCGGCGCATCGGCTACACGTCGAGCGAGATGGGCTTCGACGCCGACTCGTGCGGCGTCACGGTGTCGGTCGGCGAGCAGTCGCAGGAGATCGGCGACGGCGTCACGACGAGCGAGGAGCACCGCGGGGGCGAGACCGACGACGAGCTCGACGCGCAGGGCGCGGGCGACCAGGGGATCATGTTCGGCTACGCGACGAACGAGACGCCCGAGCTCATGCCCATGGCCATATGGACGGCGCACCGCCTCGCGCAGCGCCTCACGAAGGTCCGCAAGTCGGGCGAGCTCGCCTTCCTGCGTCCCGACGGCAAGACCCAGGTCACGCTCGGCTACGACGGCGTCGTGCCGAAGACCGTCGAGACGGTCGTCGTGTCGACGCAGCACGCGCCCGAGATCTCGCAGCCCGACCTGGCCGAGGCCGTCGAGCGCATGGTGATCCGCCCCGTGCTCGAGAAGACGGGCCTCGACGCCTCGCACGTGAAGCTGCACATCAACCCGTCGGGCAGCTTCGCCCTCGGCGGTCCCAAGGCCGACGCGGGGCTCACGGGCCGCAAGATCATCATCGACACCTACGGCGGCGCCTCGCGCCACGGCGGCGGCGCCTTCAGCGGCAAGGACCCGTCGAAGGTCGACCGCTCGGCGGCCTACGCCATGCGCTGGGTCGCGAAGAACGCCGTCGCGGCGGGCCTCGCCGACCGGCTCGAGGTCCAGGTCGCCTACGCGATCGGCCGTTCGGAGCCCGTCGGCCTCTACGTCGAGACCTTTGGCACCGGCCACGTCTCCGACGAGGCGATCGTCGCGGCGATCGGCGCGGTGTTCGACCTGCGCCCCGCCGCGATCATCCGCGACCTCGACCTGCTGCGCCCGATCTACGCCCAGACGGCCGCGTACGGCCACTTCGGGCGCGAGCTCGACGACTTCACGTGGGAGAAGACCGACCGCGTCGACGCGCTGCGAGCCGCCGCGGGCCTGTGAGCAGGGCGGCATCGTGACGGGCGACCCTGCGGCGCGGCCGATCGCGCGGATCCTCGTCGACTCGCCCCTGCCGCAGCTCGACCGCCTCTTCGACTACGAGGTGCCGAAGGAGTTCGCGCACCTCGTCGCCGTCGGCGTGCGGGTGCGGGTCCCGCTCCGCAGCGCGGGGCGCGTCCTCGACGGCTACGTCGTCGAGCTCGCGGAGGAAGAGGATCCGACGCGCGTGCTCGCCGAGATCGAGGACGTCGTCTCGCGCGCCAAGGTGCTGCCTCCGCGGCTGCACCGGCTCGCCCGCGCCGTCGCCGATCGGGCGGCGGGGTCGGCGGTCGACGTCCTGCGCCTCGCGATGCCGCGCCGCATGGTCCGGGCCGAGAAGACCTGGCTCGCCTCCGACGCCTGCGACGCGCCCGTCGTCCTCGGCGATGAGCGGGCGCGGGCGGGCGAGGTCCTCGCGGCGTATCCCGGGCTCGCGGACGCGCTCGACGCCTCCGAGCGCGTCGCAGTCGACGCGCCTCCCGGCGTCGACGACGGCCTGCCCGCGTGGACGCTCCTCATCGCGGCGGCCGCCGCGCACACCCTCGCGGGCGGCCGCTCGGTCGTCCTCGCCGTCCCCGACCACCGCGACCTCGACCTCGTCGAGGAGCGCGTGGCCCGGCTCGTGCCGCGCTCGGCGATCGTCCGGATCGACGCCGAGCGCCCCGGGCCCGACCGCTATGCGGCGTATCTGCGCACGCTCGAGCCGGCCCCCTGCGTCGTGATCGGCAACCGCTCCGCCGTCTACGCGCCCGTCGTCGACCTCGGCCTCACGGCGATCTGGGACGACGGCGACTCGCTGTACGAGGAGCCGCTCGCGCCCTATGCGCACGCCCGCGACGTCGCGGTCGTGCGGCAGAGCCTCGACGGCGGCGCCCTGATGTTCGGCGGCCACACGCGCACGAGCGACGTGGAGCGCTACGTGGCGATCGGCTTCGTGCGCGACGTCCCGGCGGCGCGGCGCCTCACGGCGCGCGTCGTCCTCGGCGCGCCCCAGGACACGCCGCAGACGGGAAGGATCCCGTCGGCCGCGTTCCGCGCGGCACGTGAGGCCCTCGAGCAGGGCCCGGTGCTCGTCCAGGTCGCGCGCCCCGGCTACGCTCCGAGCCTCGTGTGCGCCGAGTGCCGCTCGCCCGCCCGGTGCACGCACTGCGGGGGGCCGCTGCATGCGCCCGCGCGCGGGGCGACGCCAGTGTGCGCGTGGTGCGCCCGATCGGCCGCGGGATGGGCGTGCCGCACCTGCGAGTCGACGCGCGTGCGGCTCGCGTCGTCGGGCTCCGAGCGCACGGCCGACGAGCTGGGCCGGGCGTTCCCCGGCGTGCGGATCATCGTCGCCGACGGTGCGCATCCCGTGCGCGAGGTCCCCGACGAGCCGGCCCTCGTCGTCGCGACCCGCGGCGCCGAACCCCTCGCGCCGCGGGGCTACCGCATGGTGCTCCTTCTCGACGGCGACCGCATGCTGCAGGCGCCCGAGCTGCGGGTGGGGGAGAACTGCCTCCGGTGGTGGTCCAACGCGGCGGCTCTCGCGGCTGCGGGCGCGCCCGTGCACCTCGTGGGCGTGACGGGATCCGTCGCGCGCGCGCTCGCGACGGGCACCCACTCGGCGTACGCCCGCGAGCAGCTCGCCGAGCGGCGCCCGCTTCAGATGCCGCCCGCCGTCCGGGTCGCGCGCGTCGAGGGCGACGCCGCGGTGGTCGAGGCCGCGCTCGACCGGCTCCGCGGCGAGGTCGACGGGCTCGCAGCCGACGCGGTCCTCGGCCCCGTCCCCGCCGACGAGCAGGGGCGTCGGCGCTCGCGCGCGCTCGTGCGGTTCGCCTACGCGCAGGGACCCGCCGTCGCGGGCAGCCTCCGGGCGGCCGTCGTGCAGGCCGCGGTGGCGAACCGCAGCAGGAAGCAGCCGAAGGGCTCGGGGCGCTCCCGGCCGGCCCCTCGTACGCTGTCGGTGCGGCTCGATCTCGTCGATCCCGATCTCTGAACCCCGTCGAAAGGACGACACCCGTCATGCCGCAGCCCCCCGAGCCCCTGCGCATCGTGTTCGCCGGAACCCCCGACGTCGCGGTTCCCGCGCTCCGCGCGATCCACGCCGATCCGCGTCTCGACCTCGTCGGCGTCGTCACGCGACCGGACGCGCCCCTCGGCCGCAAGCGCGTCCTCACGCCGTCGCCCGTCGCGCAGGCGGCGGCCGAGCTCGGCGCGCCCGTCGTCAAGGCGGCGAAGCTCGACGACGCGGCGACGGACGAGATCCTCGCGATGCGCCCCGAGCTCGGCGTCATCGTCGCCTACGGCGGTCTCGTCCGCGAGCCGCTGCTGTCGGGCCCGCGCCACGGGTGGGTCAACCTGCACTTCTCGCTCCTTCCGGCCTGGCGGGGTGCGGCCCCCGTGCAGCGATCCCTCATGGCGGGCGACGCGCGCACGGGCGCGGCCGTCTTCCAGCTCGTGCCGGAGCTCGACGCGGGCGACGTGTTCGCGGCCCTGAGCTATGAGCCGGGCGCCGAGGCGACGGCGGGCGAGGTGCTCTCCGCCCTCGCCGCGGAGGGCGCTCCTCTCCTCGCCGACACCGCCGCCGCCATCGGCGCGGGAACGGCGCGCTCCGTCCCGCAGGAGGGCGAGCCGACCTACGCGCACAAGCTCGCGATCGCCGACGGCCTCCTCGACTTCTCGCTCCCGAGCGCCGAGGTTCTGAACCGGTTCCGCGGCGTCACCCCCGAGCCCGGAGCGCACACGACGCTCGGCGGCGAGCGCTTCATGATCCGCGCGATGGGGCTCGCGGGCGATGCGGATCCCCTGGAGCCCGGGCGCCTGCGGGCGGCGGGCCGCCGCGTGCTCGTCGGGACCGGAGACGCGCCGCTCGCGCTCGAGACGGTCCAGCCGGCCGGCAAGCCCCGGATGGCCGCCGCCGACTGGCTGCGCGGCCAGCGCGACGACGTGGTGCTGGGCTCGTGAGCGCGCCGCGCGGCCGCCGCGCCCCTCGCCCCGCCCGCGTCCAGCCGGCGCGCGAGGTCGCCTTCGAGGTGATCCGCGCCGTCGACGAGGACGACGCGTACGCCAACCTGCTGCTGCCGGCGGCGATCGAGCGGGCACGCCTCGACGCGGCCGACGCGGGCCTCGCGACCGAGCTGACCTACGGCACGCTGCGCCGCCGCGGAACCTACGACGCGATCATCGGGATCGCGGCCGACCGCGACCCCGCCTCGATCGATCCGCCCGTCCTCGACGCGCTGCGCCTCGGCGCGCACCAGCTGCTCGCGACGCGCGTCGCCTCGCACGCCGCCGTCAACGAGTCGGTCGAGCTCGCGTCCCGCGCCGCGGGCCGTCCCGCCGCCGGGTTCGCCAACGCGGTGCTGCGCCGCATCGACCGCGACGACGTCGACGCGTGGACGACGCGGCTCGCGTCCGTCGCGCGGTCCGACGACGAGCGACTGTCGTACGCGATCTCCCACCCCGTGTGGGTGATCCGGGCGCTGCGCCGGGCGCTGGCCGCCGAGGGCCGCGGCGAAGAGCTGGACGCGCTGCTCGCGGCCGACAACGACGCGCCGGGCGTCACGATGGTCGCGCTCCCGGGCCTCGCCGACCCCGCGGAGCCCCGCACTCCGTACTCGCCCGCGGGCTTCCGCGCCGGAGGGGGCGACCCCGAGCCGCTCGTCCGCGCCTCGGCGGGCGCCGTGCGCGTGCAGGACGAGGGATCCCAGCTCGTCGCCCTGGCGCTCGCCCGGCTCGGCGAGCGCACGGAGGGGGAGCGCTGGCTCGACCTCTGCGCGGGACCGGGCGGGAAGACGGCCCTCCTCGCGGCCGAGGCGCTGCGCGCGGGCGCGTCGCTCGACGCCAACGAGCTCGTCCCGGCGCGTGCGGGGCTCGTGCGCCGCGCCGTCGAGCCCGTGCCTCTGCCCGTCGACGTCGCGGAGGGCGACGGGCGCGCCTTCGCCCGGGCGCACCCGGGGGAGTACGACCGGATCCTCGTCGACGCGCCGTGCACGGGCCTCGGCGCGCTGCGGCGCCGGCCCGAGGCGCGCTGGCGCAAGCAGCCCTCCGACGTGGGCGAGCTCGCGCAGCTGCAGACCGAGCTGCTGACGGCGGCGATCGGGGCGCTGAAGCCGGGCGGCGTCGTCGCCTACGTCACCTGCTCGCCGCACCTCGCCGAGACGACGGCGGTCGTGCGGGAGATCGTCGACGGGCAGGGCGACGCGATCGAGCTGCTCGACGCGCCGGCGGCCCTGCAGGCGGTGTCCCGCACGCCGCTCGATCTCGGGGCGCGGGACGGCGGCCTGCCCGTCGCCCAGCTGTGGCCCCACCGACACGCGACCGACGCGATGTTCCTCGCCCTCATCCGGCGGTGGTGATCACTCCCAGGTGACGGGGAGGGCCGGGTCCGAGAAGTCGACCGTCGGGGCGTAGAGCCACGGCGCCCCGCCGATCTCGCCCCGGCCGGAGCCCCACGAGTCGGTCCAGCCCGCCTCGACGTGCACGTCGCCGATCCAGTCGCCGGTCTGCTGCAGCACGCTGTCCCCCGTGCGGGACGGGACCATCTGGTCGATCTCGGACCACTGCTCGTCCGAGATCGTGCGCGACACGGTTCCGTCGTGGATGTACCCGTAGCCGTTGAGGTCGCTCGGCAGCTCGAGCCCGCAACCAGCGGCGAGGGTCGTCGGCGCGAGGCAGGCCTCCGTCGCGCTGCGGACGGCGCCGCGGAACGCCGCGAGCCCCTCTTCCGTGAGGACGGGCTCGTACTCGTACGAGTACACGTAGGCGAAGTCGGTCGTCGCGACGAGGGGCTCGCCGCCCGAGGATCCGCCGAGCACGAAGTCCTCCTGGTCGATCGTGATGTCGTAGACCCCGGGGAACGCGAGATAGATCCCGCCGTCGGAGATGGGCGTGCCGTTCGCCCGCAGCTCGATGCCGCCGTATCCCGCCGGAGTGATGCGGGCGAGATCGGCGTCGACGAGAGCGACCCCGCCTGACACGGTGACGGGGAGCGGCATCTCGATCGCCTCGTCGCCCGCGCGGAACGACGCCTGCACCGTGAAGGTCGTCTGGTCGTCGCTCGACTCTCCGAGGCTGACCTTCGTGTCGGTCATGGGGTAGGCGGAGTGCATGGTTCCGAGCGCGTCGTCGGACAGCAGGTCCAGCGCCGTGCCGTCGGCGCCGATCAGCGGGTCGCCCGAGAGGAACGCGAGCGCGGCGTCGGCGTCGTTGTCGGCGATGGCGTCGAGGTACCCCTGGGCGGCCGCGAGCGCGAGCTCGCTGTTGGTCTGGTGGATGAGCGACGGCTCGGCCGACGCACCGCGGTCGCCGGCGGCCCCCGTCGCGCCGAGGACCACGGCCCCGGCGACGAGCACGCCGACCACGGCGAACGCGCCCGCTCCCGCGATCTGCGCGATCCGCGCTCCGGTTCCGGACATCCGATCACCTCGCCTCTCATCCACGTGACGACGCTCGCAGGGCCGATCCTGGCTCCCGGTCACGGACTCCTTCACGATAATGGGCGGGTGACTCTTCCCTCCGCACCGCGCATCGAGCCCAGCATCCTCTCCGCCGACTTCGCGAACATGCAGCGCGATCTCGAGCGCATCGCGGGGGCCGACCTCGTGCACGTCGACGTCATGGACAACCACTTCGTGCCGAACCTGACCTTCGGGCCGCAGATGGTCGAGCGCGTCCAGGCGGTGAGCCCCATCCCGCTCGACGTGCACCTGATGATCGCCGACGTCGACCGCTGGGGGCCCGGGTACGCCGAGCTCGGCGCCGCGTCGGTGACCTTCCACGCCGAGGCGACGGCCGACCCCGTCGCGCTGGCCCGGCGGATCCGCTCGATCGGATCGCGCGCCGGAGTCGCGCTCAAGCCGGGGACGCCGATCGACGACATCGCGGCGAACCTCGACGAGTTCGACCAGGTCCTCGTGATGACGGTCGAGCCGGGCTTCGGCGGCCAGAGCTTCATGGCCGACATGATGCCGAAGCTCGCGGCTCTCCGCGCGGAGGCGAAGCGCCGCGGATCGAGCGTCTGGCTCCAGGTCGACGGCGGCATCGCCCCGGGCACGATCGAGCAGGCCGCCGCCGCGGGGGCCGACTCCTTCGTCGCGGGATCCGCGGTCTTCGGCGCAGACGACATCGACCAGCGGATCCGCGACCTCCGCGACCTCGCCCGCACCCACATGCACTGACACGGGGCCCTCTCGCGCCCGGTAGGCTGGTGGCGATGAAGACTTTCGAGGACCTGTTCGCCGAACTGAGCGAGAAGGCCCAGACGCGCCCCGCCGGATCCGGCACCGTCGCAGAGCTCGACGCCGGCGTGCACGCCATCGGCAAGAAGATCGTCGAGGAGGCCGCCGAGGTGTGGATGGCCGCCGAGTACGAGACGACCGATGAGGCCGCGGGCGAGATCTCGCAGCTCATCTACCACCTCCAGGTCATGATGATCGCGAAGGGCCTCAGCCCCGAGGACATCTACCGACATCTCTGATCGCGCCCCGAGACCTTCCGCGAACCATCAGAGAGAGAACCGTGCTGCGCATCGCCATCCCGAACAAGGGATCCCTGTCCGAGACCGCCCTGCAGATGCTGGCCGAGGCCGGCTACGCAACCCGCCGCGACTCGAAGACCCTGCATCTGATCGACGACGCGAACGGCGTCGAGTTCTTCTACCTGCGCCCCCGCGACATCGCCACCTACGTGGCGCGCGGCGCGCTCGACGTCGGCATCACGGGCCGCGACCTCCTGCTCGACGTCCGCATGCCCGCGGCGCGCGAGATCCAGGCGCTCGGCTTCGGCGACTCGACCTTCCGCTTCGCCTCGCCGGGCGGCGCGTTCTCGGAGCTCGCCGAGCTCGAGGGCAAGCGCGTCGCGACGTCGTACTCGGGCCTCGTCGAGGCGTTCCTCGGCGAGCGCGGCATCTCGGTCGACGTCGTGCCGCTCGACGGCGCGGTGGAGTCGGCTGTGAAGCTCGGCGTCGCCGACGCGGTCGCCGACGTCGTCTCGACGGGCACGACGCTCCGCCAGGCGGGCCTCGAGATCTTCGGTCCCGTCCTCCTCGAGTCCGAGGCCGTGCTGATCCAGGGGCCGAGCGGCGCCGACGGCGTCGACACGCTGCTGCGCCGCCTCCAGGGCGTCCTCGTGGCGCGCCGCTACGTCATGCTCGACTACGACCTGCCCGAGCAGCTGCTGCCGCAGGCCGTCGAGATCGCGGGCGGCATCGAGTCGCCGACGGTGTCGCCGCTCGACCGCGAGGGCTGGGTCGCGGCCCGCGTCATGGTGCGCCGGCGCGAGGCCAACCGCGTCATGGACGAGCTGTACGCGCTCGGCGCGCGAGCGCTGCTCGTGACGGCGATCCACAACGCCAGGATCTGACGTGTCGGCATCGACCTCAGCCGATCTGGGCGTCGCGACCCGGGTGATCCCGTGCCTCGACGTCTCGGGCGGCCGCGTCGTCAAGGGCGTGAACTTCGAGAACCTCCGCGAGATGGGCGATCCCGTCGAGCTGGCCCGCGCGTACTACGAGCAGGGGGCCGACGAGCTCACCTTCCTCGACGTCAGTGCGACGGTCGACGAGCGGTCGACGATGTACGACGTCGTGAAGCGCACGGCCGAGGCCGTGTTCGTTCCGCTGACGGTCGGCGGCGGCGTCCGAACCGTCGACGACGTCGCGCGCCTGCAGGGCGTGGGCGCCGACAAGGTCGGGGTGAACTCGGCGGGCATCGCGCGCCCCGAGCTGCTCGGCGAGATCGCCGACCGCTTCGGCGCGCAGTGCCTCGTCCTCTCGCTCGACATCAAGCGCTCCGATCGCACGCCGAGCGGTTTCGTCGTCACGACGCACGGCGGCCGTCGCGAGACCGATCTCGACGCGCTCGCCTGGGCGCGCGAGGCGGTCGAGCGCGGCGCGGGCGAGCTGCTCGTGAACTCGATCGACGCCGACGGGACGAAGTCGGGCTTCGACCTCGAGCTCATCTCCGCCGTGCGCGATCTCGCGAGCGTCCCCGTCATCGCATCGGGCGGGGCGGGCGACGTCTCGCACTTCGCGCCCGCCGTCGAGGCGGGAGCCGACGCCGTTCTCGCGGCGACGGTGTTCCACTCGGGCCAGATGACCATCTCGCAGGTCAAAGAGGCCCTCCGTCGGGAAGGGATCGTGACGCGATGAGCGACGAGATCCAGAGCGTCGAGGAGCGCATCGCGCAGGTGCGCTTCGACGCGGCGGGCCTCGTGCCCGTCATCGTCCAGGAGGAGTCGACGCGCGACGTCCTCATGATGGCGTGGGCCGACGCCGAGGCGCTGCGCCGCACGCTCACGACGGGCCGGGCGACCTACTGGTCGCGGAGCCGTCAGGAGTACTGGCGCAAGGGCGACACGTCGGGCCACATCCAGGCGGTCCGAGGCGCGCGCATCGACTGCGACGCCGACGTCGTCCTCCTGACCGTCGAGCAGACGGGCGCCGCGTGCCACACCGGCACGCACGCGTGCTTCGACGGCGACGAACGCGATCTCGACCCGGTGCTCGGATGACCGCCGCCGCACGCGAGCCCTGGGCTGCGCGGCGCGGCCGCTCGACGAGCATGCTGCTCGTCCTCGCGGGAGGCGCGCTCGCGCTCATCGGATCCACCCAGACCTGGGCGACGACCGAGGTCGCCGGCGCGCAGCTCTCGGCGACGGGCGGCGATGCGCTCTCGCTGCTGCAGCCGCTGACCTTCGCCGCCCTCGCGCTCGCCCTCGCCGTCACCCTCGCGGGCCGCGTCCTGCGCTACGTCCTCGGTGCGATCGCGGTCGTCATCGGCGCGGCCCTCGTCGCGCTCGTGCTCCCCATCGCGATCACGGCGCCCGTCTCGGTCGTCGCGGCGGCGGTCACGGAGCACACGGGGATCGCGGGCGACGCGCCCGTCGCCGACCTCGTCGGCGCCATCGCGCTCACTCCCTGGCCCGGGATCGTCGCGGCCTGCGGTGCGCTCGTCGTCGTCGGCGGCGTCCTCATCCTCGCCACGGCGCACGCCTGGCGCCGCGGCGGCCGCCGGTTCGAGCAGGGCGGCGCGCACGCGACAGCCGCCGACGGAGAGCCGCTCGACGCCGTCGACTCGTGGGACGACCTGTCCCGCGGGGACGACCCCACGCGCCCCGCCGCGTGACGGGTCCGCGCCCGCGGATCCCCTAAACTCGTATCGACCCCACGCATCATCGGAGGAGCACCGCTATGACCACGAACCCCATCGGAGACCCCGGCGAGGGCCACTCGCCCGCGGCGTGGACCGGCGTCATCATCATGCTCGTCGCGCTCGCGATCGGCACGGCCGCGCTCTTCCTCGACCAGATCTGGCTCGTGTGGGCCGCCGCCGCTCTCTTCGTCGTGGGCCCCATCGTGGGATTCATCATGGCGAAGGCCGGCTTCGGCGTGAACGGACCGCGCTACCAGCCCAAGGCACACCACTGATGTCGCTCCTCGCCGAACTGACGGCGGGGGCTGTCGCCGACGCGGCTGAGCGCGAGGCCGAGGTCCCGCTCGCCGCCGTCGAGCGCCTGGCGGGGGAGCAGAAGGACGCCCTCGACGCCACGGCCTTCCTCGCGCGCGGCGAGACGGTCCGCGTCATCGCCGAGGTCAAGCGGGCGAGCCCGTCGCGCGGAGACCTCGCGGCGATCCCGGATCCCGCGCTGCAGGCCGAGAGGTACGAGGAGGGCGGCGCGTCCGCCATCAGCGTCCTCACCGAGGGCCGACGCTTCAAGGGATCCCTCGCCGATCTCACGGCCGTCAAGGGCCGCGTCGGCCTCCCCGTTCTGCGCAAGGACTTCATCGCGACGCCGTACCAGGTCGCCGAGGCGCGCGCCGCGGGCGCGGATCTCGCGCTGCTGATCGTCGCGGGGCTCGAGCGGAAGGCGCTCGCCGAGCTGTTCGCGCTCGTACGCGAGTTCGGCATGTCGCCGCTCGTCGAGGCGCACTCGCGCGACGAGGCCTCGCTCGCGGCCGACCTCGGCGCGCCGATCATCGGCGTCAACGCCCGCGACCTCACCGACTTCTCGCTCGACCGCGACCTCTTCGGCCGCATCGCCGAGCACATCCCGGACGGCACGATCCGCGTCGCCGAGTCGGCCGTCGCGGTTCCCGACGACGTCGTGCACTACCGCCGCGCGGGAGCCGACGCCGTCCTCATCGGAGAGGCCCTCGTGACGGGCGACCCCGTGGCGACGCTCCGCTCCTTCATCTCCGCGACCGAGGGGATCTGACGATGTCGCTGCGCGACCAGCCCGGCCCGTTCTTCGGCGAGTTCGGCGGGCGCTTCATGCCCGAATCGCTCATCGCCGCGATCGACGAGATCGACCGCGCGCATCGCGAGGCGATGGCAGACCCCGCCTTCCTCGCCGAGCTCGCAGCGCTCCTGACCGACTACGCGGGCCGCCCCTCGCCGCTCACCGAAGTCCCGAAGTTCGCCGAGCACGCTGGGGGCGCCCGCGTGTTCCTCAAGCGCGAGGACCTCAACCACACGGGCAGTCACAAGATCAACAACGTGCTGGGCCAGGCGCTGCTCACGAAGCGCCTCGGAAAGACGCGCGTGATCGCCGAGACGGGCGCGGGCCAGCACGGCGTCGCGACCGCGACGGCCGCCGCGCTGTTCGGCATGGAGTGCACGATCTACATGGGCGAGGTCGACACCGAGCGCCAGGCGCTCAACGTCGCCCGCATGCGCCTTCTCGGCGCCGAGGTCGTCCCCGTGAAGACGGGATCGCGCACCCTCAAGGACGCGATCAACGAGGCGTACCGCGAGTGGGTCGCCGCGGTCGACACGACCAATTACATCTTCGGCACGGCCGCGGGCCCGCACCCGTTCCCGGCCATGGTGCGCGACTTCCAGAAGATCATCTCCGAGGAGGCGCGCGAGCAGATACTCGCGAAGACCGGCGCCCTCCCGGACGCCGTCATCGCCTGCGTCGGGGGCGGATCCAACGCCATCGGCATGTTCGACCGCTTCATCGACGACGAGGGCGTCGCGCTCTACGGCGTCGAGGCGGCGGGAGACGGTGTCGACACCGACCGCCACGCCGCGTCGATCGAGCGCGGCCGCGACGGGATCCTGCACGGCGCGCGCACGAAGATCCTCATGGACGAAGACGGCCAGACGATCGAGTCGCACTCGATCTCGGCGGGCCTCGACTACCCGGGCGTCGGCCCCGAGCATGCCTGGCTCGCCGCGACGGGCCGCGCGGAGTACATCCCCGCGACCGACGACGAGGCCATGCAGGCGCTGCGCCTGCTGAGCCGCACCGAGGGGATCATCCCGGCGGTCGAGTCGGCGCACGCCCTCGCGGGCGCGATGCGGGTCGGCCAGGAGCTGGGCCCCGACGCGACGCTCATCGTGTGCCTCTCGGGCCGCGGCGACAAGGACATGGACACGGCGGCCCGCTACTTCGGGCTGTACGGGGAGGACGGGCGATGACTTCGAGGGTCGAGGCGGCGATCGACGCCGCCCGCGCCGAGGGGCGCGCGGCGTTCGTCGGCTACCTGCCCGCCGGCTTCCCCGACGTCGCGACCTCGATCGAAGCGATCGTCGCGCTCGCCGAGAACGGCGTCGACATCGTCGAGATCGGGCCGCCCTACAGCGACCCCGTGATGGACGGGCCTGTGATCCAGGAGGCCACGAACGCGGCGCTCGAGGCGGGCTTCCGCACGAGCGACCTGTTCGACGTCGTGCGCGGAGTCCGCGCGCGCAGCGACGTCCCGATCCTCGTCATGACGTACTGGAACCTCGTGATCCAGTACGGCGTGGACCGCTACTCCGACGACCTCGTCGCGGCGGGGGGCGACGGTCTCATCACGCCCGACATCGCGCCTGACTCCGCGTCCGACTGGCTCGCGGCGTCCGACCGCACGGGCCTCGACCGCGTGTTCCTCGCGGCCCCGTCCTCTCCCGACGAGCGGCTCGATCTCATCGTGCGCAGCACGACGGGCTTCGTCTACACCGTCTCCACCATGGGGATCACGGGGGAGCGCGCCGAGCTCGATGCGGCGGCGAGCGCGCTCGTCGGCCGCCTGCGCGCCCACGGCGCCGAGCGCGCGCTCGTCGGCATCGGCATCTCCTCCGCCGAGCAGATCGCGGCGACGGCGGCGTACGCCGACGGCGCGATCGTCGGCACGGCCCTCGTCCGCGCGCTGCGCGACGGGGGAGTGGCGGGCGTCGCCGCGAAGGCAGCCGAGCTGGCCGCCGGCACGCAACGGTAAGCATCAACGAAGGTTCTAGACTCACCCATCATGCAGACGATCCCGTCGCTCGTCCTCGCGAGCATCCCGAGCCCCCCGATCTCGTCGTTCAGCGTCGGGCCCCTCACGATCCACTTCTATGCGCTCTGCATCCTCGCGGGCATCGTCGTCGCGACGATCATGACGCACGTCCGGCTGACGAAGAAGGGCGGCGAGCCCTGGGTCGTCATCGACGTGGGGCTGCCCGCCGTCGTGCTCGCGATCGTCGGCGCCCGCACCTTCCACGTCCTCACGCACTACTCGTTCTACTTCGAGCAGGGCCGCGACTGGTGGAACCCGCTCGTCGAGAACGCGATCTGGAACGTGTGGGACGGCGGCATCGCGATCTTCGGCGCCCTCATCGGCGGCGCCGTCGGCGCCTGGATCGGGTGCCGCTACACGGGGATCCGCTTCTGGTCGTTCGCCGATGCCCTGGCCCCCGGGCTCCTGCTCGCGCAGGCGATGGGCCGCTTCGGCAACTGGTTCAACCAGGAGCTCTTCGGCCTCCCGACCGACCTGCCGTGGGGGCTCGAGATCGACTCGGACAACTCGGCGATCCCCGCGGGGTTGCCCGACGGCACGCTCTTCCACCCGACCTTCGCGTACGAGGTCATCTGGAACGTCCTCGGCGTCGTCGTGCTCCTCTGGCTCGGCCGCAAGCTGTTCATGGGCTGGGGTCGCCTCTTCGCCGTCTACCTCATCTGGTACGGCGCCGGCCGCACCGTGTGGGAGTCGATCCGCATCGACCCGAGCGACGTCTACTTCGGCCTCCGCACCAACGTGTGGGCGGCGCTCCTCGCCGTCGTGGTCGGCATCGTGATCCTGGCGGTCCAGGCGAAGCACACGGGCCTCGTCC
This sequence comes from Microbacterium indicum DSM 19969, assembly GCF_000422385.1. Lineage (GTDB taxonomy): Bacteria > Actinomycetota > Actinomycetes > Actinomycetales > Microbacteriaceae > Microbacterium > Microbacterium indicum. The sequence goes on along the minus strand of NZ_AULR01000002.1, from coordinate 351,884 downwards.
CGTCGCCCTACCGACCCGGGCGCGAGCGCCGGGCGGGCGACGATGCGCTAGCATCGCAGAACAGCCCCGATGACTTCGTCGACACCAGCGATCCGTCGTCGGCCGCTGCCACCCCGGCAGCCGCCACAAGCGCAACTCCCGCGAGCTGACACCCCCTGCGAGATCCGCACCCCGATCTCACGCTCGCACCTTTCACCACCCGCGGTTGCCACCGGGCCGATGATGTCCCACCGAGCACAGATCACGAGGACGGAATCGCTATGCAATCCAGCCTGCGTCCTGGCGCCCCCGGCGCCTTCCCGCCCAAGCAGGGCATGTACAACCCGGCGTTCGAGAAGGACGCCTGCGGTCTCGCCATGGTGGCGACGCTGCGCGGCAGCGCGGGGCACGACATCGTCGACCTCGCGCTCGAGGCTCTGACGAACCTCGAGCACCGCGGGGCGATCGGCTCCGACGCCGGCACGGGCGACGGCGCGGGCATCCTCACCCAGATGCCGGACGCGTTCCTGCGCGAGGTGTCGGGGCTCGACCTGCCCCCCGTCGGCCAGTACGCGGCCGGCATGGTCTTCCTGCCGACCGACGAGGCCGCGCGCGAAGCGCAGCGCACCGGCATCGAGCAGATCGCCGCGATGGAGAACCTCCACGTCCTCGGATGGCGCGAGGTCCCCGTCGACCCGACGCACCTCGGCCGCCTCGCGCGCGAGGCCCAGCCCGTCATCGAGCAGCTCTTCATCGCGAGCGCGCAGGCCGGCCACCAGACGCCGCTCGAGGGCATCGGCCTCGACCGCCGCGCATACCGCCTGCGCAAGCGCGCCCAGCACGAGCTCGACGCGTACTTCGTGTCGCTCTCGAGCCGCACGCTCGGCTACAAGGGCATGGTCACGACGCTGCAGCTCGAGCCCTTCTACCTCGACCTGCAGGACGAGCGCTTCGCGACCGAGCTCGCCGTCGTGCACTCGCGGTACTCGACCAACACGTTCCCGTCGTGGCCGCTCGCGCAGCCGCTGCGCATGCTCGCGCACAACGGCGAGATCAACACGGTCGGAGGCAACCGCAACTGGATGCGCGCGCGCCAGTCGCAGCTCTCGTCCGAGCTGCTCGGCGACATGAAGCCGCTCCTCCCGATCTGCTCCGACGACGAGAGCGACTCGGCGTCGTTCGACGAGACGCTCGAGCTCCTGACGCTCGGCGGCCGCTCGCTGCCGCACGCCATGCTCATGATGGTCCCCGAGGCGCACGAGAAGAAGACGGGCCTCGATCCCGACCTCAAGGCGTTCTACGACTACCACGCGGGACTCATGGAGCCGTGGGACGGCCCCGCCGCGCTCCTCGCGACCGACGGCACGCTCGTGTGCGCGACGCTCGACCGCAACGGCCTCCGCCCCGGGCGCTGGACCGTCACGACCGACGGCCTCGTCGTGATCGGATCCGAGACGGGCGTCCTCGACTTCGAGCCCGAGCGCATCGCGCGCCGCGGCCGCCTGCAGCCCGGCACGATGTTCGTCGTCGACACGGCCGAGCGCCGCATCGTCGGCGACGCCGAGGTCAAGGACTCCGTCGCGCACCTGCAGCCGTGGGGCGAGTGGCTCGAGAAGGGCACCGTCCGGCTCGCCGACCTGCCCGAGCGCGAGCACCTCGTTCACCCCATCGCGTCGATCCGCCGCCGCCAGCGCACCTTCGGCTACACCGAGGAGGAGCTCAAGATCCTCATCGGTCCGATGGGCCGGGCCGGCGCCGAGCCGCTCGGCGCCATGGGATCCGACACCCCGATCGCGGTGCTGTCGAAGCGCCCGCGACTGCTCTTCGACTACTTCACGCAGTCGTTTGCCCAGGTGACGAATCCGCCGCTCGACTCGATCCGCGAGGAGGTCGTCACGAGCCTGCGCATGAGCCTGGGCCCCGAGGGCAACCTCCTCACCGACGGACCCGATCACGCGCGCGGCGTCGTGCTCGACTTCCCGGTGATCGACAACGACGAGCTCGCGAAGATCCAGCACATCGACAGCGCGCTGCCGGGCCGTACCTCCGTGACGATCCCGTCGCTCTACCGTGTGTCGGCCGGGGCGAAGGGCATGGAGAAGCGCCTCGCCGCGATGTGCCGTGCGGCCGACCGCGCCATCGAGGACGGCGCCGAGTTCATCGTGCTCAGCGACCGCGACTCGAACCAGGACCTCGCGCCGATCCCGTCGCTCCTCGCGGTCTCGGCCGTGCACCACCACCTCATCCGCGCCGAGACGCGCATGAAGGTCGGCCTCGTCGTCGAGGCGGGCGACGTGCGCGAGGTGCACCACGTCGCCGCGCTGCTCGGCTACGGCGCGACCGCCGTCAACCCCTACCTCGCGATGGAGACCGTCGAGCACCTCGTGCGCTCGGGATCCGTCACGGGCGTGACGCCCGAGAAAGCCGTCAAGAACCTGATCTACGCGCTCGGCAAGGGCGTGCTGAAGATCATGTCGAAGATCGGCATCTCGACGGTGTCGTCCTACACGGGCGCCCAGGTGTTCGAGGCCGTCGGGCTCTCGAGCGAGTTCGTCGAGACGTACTTCACCGGCACGGAGTCGAAGATCGAGGGCGTCGGGATCGAGGCGATCGCCCGCGAGGCGTCCGAGCGGCACGCCTTCGCGTACCCCGTCGACCGCGCGCCCCGCGCTCACGAGCGCCTGTGGACGGGCGGCGAGTACCAGTGGCGCCGCGACGGGTCGCCGCACCTCTTCAACCCCGAGACGATCTTCCGCCTGCAGCACTCCACCCGCACGCGGAGCTACGAGATCTTCCGGCAGTACACGAAGCTCGTCGACGACCAGGCCACCGAGCTCAAGACGCTGCGCGGGCTCTTCGCCTTCAAGCAGGGGCTGCGCCCCGCCGTACCGCTCGACGAGGTCGAGTCGGTCGCGTCGATCGTCAAGCGCTTCTCGACGGGGGCGATGAGCTACGGCTCGATCTCGCGCGAGGCCCACGAGACGCTCGCGATCGCGATGAACCGCCTCGGCGCGCGCTCGAACACGGGCGAGGGCGGCGAGGACGTCGACCGCCTGCTCGACCCCGAGCGCCGCAGCGCGATCAAGCAGGTCGCCTCGGGTCGCTTCGGAGTCACGAGCATGTACCTGACGCACGCCGACGACATCCAGATCAAGCTCGCGCAGGGCGCGAAGCCCGGCGAGGGCGGTCAGCTGCCCCCGGGCAAGGTGTACCCGTGGGTCGCGCGCACGCGCCACTCGACGCCGGGCGTCGGCCTCATCTCGCCGCCCCCACACCACGACATCTACTCGATCGAGGACCTCAAGCAGCTGATCTTCGACCTCAAGCGGGCCAACCCGGCGGCGCGGATCCACACGAAGCTCGTCAGCCAGTCGGGCATCGGCGCGGTCGCGGCGGGCGTCGCGAAGGCGCTGAGCGACGTGATCCTCGTCTCGGGCCACGACGGCGGAACGGGCGCGAGCCCACTCAACTCGCTCAAGCACGCGGGCACGCCCTGGGAGCTGGGCCTCGCCGAGACGCAGCAGACGCTCATGCTCAACGACATGCGCGACCGCGTGGTCGTGCAGGTCGACGGCCAGATGAAGACGGGCCGCGACGTCGTGATCGCCGCCCTGCTGGGCGCCGAGGAGTACGGCTTCGCGACGGCCCCCCTCGTCGTCGAGGGCTGCATCATGATGCGCGTCTGCAACCTCGACACCTGCCCCGTCGGCGTCGCGACGCAGAACCCCGTGCTGCGCGAGCGCTTCACGGGCCAGGCCGACCACGTCGTGAACTTCATGGAGTTCATCGCGATGGAGGTGCGCGAGTACCTCGCCGAGCTCGGCTTCCGCTCGCTCGACGAGGCGATCGGCCACGTCGACGCGCTCGACGTCGACGGCGCCATCCGCCACTGGAAGGCCGACGGCCTCGACCTCGAGCCGATCCTCCACGGACCCGCGTTCGCCGACGAGGCGCCGCGGCAGAACGTCCGCGAGCAGGATCACGAGCTCGAGGAGCACTTCGACATCGCGCTGATCCAGCGCGCGCAGGACGTCATCGCGTCGGGCGGCGACATCGAGATCGACCTGCCCGTCCGCAATACGGCGCGCGCCGTCGGGACGATGCTCGGCCACGAGGTCACGAAGGCCCGCGGCGAGCAGGGCCTCCCGCAGGGCGCCATCACGGTGAACCTCACGGGATCCGCCGGGCAGTCGTTCGGTGCCTTCCTCCCGAGCGGCATCACGCTGCGCCTCGAGGGCGACTCCAACGACTACGTCGGCAAGGGCCTCTCGGGCGGCCGGATCGTCGTGCGGCCCTCGCGCCGCGCGACCTTCGACGCCTCCGAGAACGTCATCGCGGGCAACGTCATCGGCTACGGCGCGACGAGCGGATCGCTCTTCCTGCGCGGCGTCGTCGGCGAGCGCTTCCTCGTGCGCAACTCGGGTGCGACCGCCGTCGTCGAGGGCGTGGGCGACCACGCGCTCGAGTACATGACGGGCGGCCTCGCGGTCATCCTCGGTGAGACGGGCCGCAACCTCGGCGCCGGGATGTCGGGCGGCACGGCCTACGTGCACCGCCTCGACACCGCGAACGTCAACCGGGAGTCGCTCGCCTCGGGCGAGCTGACGCTCGGCGAGCTCGGCGCCGCCGACGAGGCGATCCTGCGCGATCTGCTCGAGCAGCACGTGGCCGAGACCGGATCCGAGCTGGCCGCCGGCCTGCTCGCGAACTTCGCGGAGGAGTCGAAGAACTTCGTCCGCGTGCTGCCGCGCGACTACGCGGCGGTCATGAAGACCCGACAGGACGCCGCCGACGAGGGGCTCGACCCCGACGGCGACGTCGTCTGGAACAGGATTCTGGAGGTGACCCGTGGCTGACCCCAAGGGCTTTCTGAAGATCACCGAGCGCGAGACCGCGAAGCGCCGCCCGGTTCCCGTGCGCATCCTCGACTGGAAAGAGGTCTACGACCCCAGCGAGAAGTCGGTCATCACGCGTCAGGCGAGCCGCTGCATGGACTGCGGTGTCGCGTTCTGCCATCACGGGTGCCCGCTCGGGAACCTGATCCCCGAGTGGAACGACCTCACGTGGAAGGGCGAGGGGCGCGCCGCGATCGACCGCCTCCACGCGACGAACAACTTCCCGGAGTTCACGGGCCTGCTGTGCCCCGCGCCGTGCGAGAGCTCGTGCGTGCTCGGCATCAACCAGCCCGCCGTGACGATCAAGCAGATCGAGAACTCGATCATCGAGGACGCCTGGTCCGAGGGCTGGGTCGAGCCCAAGCCGCCGACCCGTCTCACGGGCAAGACCGTCGCGGTCGTCGGCTCGGGCCCCGCGGGTCTCGCCGCGGCCCAGCAGCTCACCCGCGCGGGCCACACCGTCGCGGTCTACGAGCGCGACGACCGCATCGGCGGCCTGTTGCGCTACGGGATCCCCGACTTCAAGATGGAGAAGCGCCGCCTCGAGCAGCGCCTGCGGCAGATGCGCGACGAGGGCACCCGCTTCCGCGCGGGCGTCGAGATCGGCGTCGACATCGCGTGGGACGAGCTCCGCGCGCGCTACGACGCCGTCGTCATCGCGTCGGGATCGACGGTCCCGCGCGAGCTCGACATCCCGGGCCGTGACCTGGACGGCGTGCACTTCGCGATGGAGTTCCTCGTGGAGTCGAACAGGGCCGTCGCGGGCGACCAGGTCCCGAACCAGATCTCGGCCGAGGGCAAGCACGTCATCGTCATCGGCGGCGGCGACACGGGCGCCGACTGCATCGGCACGTCGCACCGCCAGGGCGCGCTGAGCGTGACCAACCTCGCGATCGGCAAGCGCCCCGGCGAGATCCGCTCGACGGGCCAGCCCTGGCCGACGACGCCGACGCTGTTCGAGGTCTCGACGTCGCACGAGGAGGGCGGCGAGCGCACCTTCCTCGCGTCGACGGTCGAGTTCCTGCGCAACGACGCCGGCGAGGTGCGCGCGCTGCGCGTCGCCGAGACCGAGTACCTGCCCGACGGCAGCCGCGTCCCGAAGTCCGGTTCCGAGCGCGAGATCCCCGCCGACCTCGTCCTCATCGCGATGGGCTTCACGGGCCCCGAGCGCGCGAGCCTCGAGCAGCAGACGGGCGTCCGCTTCACGAAGCGCGGCGCGATCGAGCGCGACGGCTCGTACCAGACGGCCGAGCCCGGCGTCTTCGTGGCCGGCGACGCGGGCCGCGGCCAGTCGCTCATAGTGTGGGCGATCGCGGAGGGCCGTGCGGCGGCCGCCGAGGTAGACCAGTACCTCATGGGGGAGACCTTCCTCCCGGCTCCCGTCAAGCCGACCGACATGGCGATCGCCGTCTGAGAGCGGCTCGCCGGTCACGGCGGAACCCCGGATGCGCGTAGGGTGGAAAGCGCATCCGGGGTTCCCTGTTTCGCGGGCGCGTGCGGCGCCTTCGGAATCTCCCGGTGCGACTTCACACCCCCCTGGGCACCCTGCCCACACGTGCGGAAGGCGACTACGTGAGACGAGCCAAGATCGTCGCGACCCTCGGGCCGGCGACCTCCACCAAGGAGACCCTGAGGGAGCTGATCGACGCCGGCCTCGACGTCGCGCGGCTGAACCTCAGCCACGGCGACTATTCGGTGCACGACAACAACTTCGAGAACGTCCGCGAGGCAGCCGAGGAGGCCGGCAAGCCGGTCGCGATCCTCGTCGACCTCCAGGGCCCGAAGATCCGCCTCGGCAAGTTCGCCGACGGCCCCCACCAGCTCGCCGTCGGCGACATCTTCAAGATCACGACAGAGGACGTCGTGGGCACGAAGGAGCTCGTGGGGACGACCTTCACGGGTCTCGCGCAGGATGTCGCGCCCGGCGACTTCCTCCTGATCGACGACGGCAAGGTCCGCGTCCAGGTCGTCGAGACCGACGGTGTGACGGTCACGACCAAGGTGATCGTCGCGGGCCCCGTCAGCAACAACAAGGGCATCAACCTGCCCGGCGTCGCGGTCAACGTCCCCGCCCTCAGCGAGAAGGACGAGGCCGACCTCCGCTGGGGCCTCCGCAAGGGCGCCGACATCATCGCGCTCTCCTTCGTGCGCAACGCGAAGGACGTGCAGCGCGCGCACGTCATCATGGCCGAGGAGGGCCGCCGCGTCCCGATCATCGCGAAGATCGAGAAGCCGCAGGCGGTCGAGGTCCTCGAGGAGATCGTCGAGGCATTCGACGGCATCATGGTCGCCCGCGGCGACCTCGGCGTCGAACTGCCGCTCGAGGCCGTGCCGATCGTGCAGAAGCAGGCGATCGAGATCGCACGCCGCCTCGCGAAGCCCGTCATCGTCGCGACGCAGATGCTCGAGTCGATGATCTCGAGCCCCGTCCCGACCCGCGCCGAGACGAGCGACGTCGCGAACGCGGTCCTCGATGGAGCCGACGCCGTCATGCTCTCGGGCGAGACGAGCGTGGGGGAGTACCCGGTCGTCACCGTCCAGACGATGGCCCGCATCGTCGAGTCGACCGAGGAGCACGGGCTCGAGCGCATCGCGCCGATGACGAGCCGCCCCCGTACGCAGGGCGGCGCCATCACGCTCGCCGCCGTCGACGTCGCCGACTTCGTCGACGCGAAGGCGCTGTGCATCTTCACGCAGACCGGCGACTCGGCCCGTCGCATGTCGCGCCTGCGCTCGTCGCGCCCGATGATCGGCTTCACGACGACCGAGGAGACCCGGCGTCGCATGCAGCTGACATGGGGCATCCGCTCGGCGCTCGTCGAGCCCGTCGAGCACACCGACCGCATGTTCGTGCAGGTCGACGAGTACCTGCTCGCGAACGAGCTCGCGCGCGTCGGCGACAAGGTCGTCGTGATCTCGGGCTCCCCTCCCGGAATCGCAGGCTCGACCAACGACCTGCGCGTGCACCGCGTGGGCGACGCGAAGAGCGGTGCGGCTTCCGCCTACAAGGCGTGACACCCGCGGGCTTCGCATGAGGGTCCCGGTCCTGTCGGTTCGATAGGATCGGGACCCTGGCCGATGTGGCGGAACGGCAGACGCGGCGCACTCAAAATGCGCTGTCCTCGCGGGCGTGTGGGTTCGAGTCCCACCATCGGCACACAGTTCCGCGCGCTTTCAGGGCGCGGGAAGACCCTGGCAATAGGATGGAAGACGTGAGCGAAGAGCAGCAGAACGAGAACGCGACCGCGCCCCGCCGCGTCGTGGTGGCCGAGGATGAGTCGCTGATCCGTCTCGACATCGTCGAGATCCTGCGCGACAACGGCTTCGACGTCGTCGGAGAGGCGGGCGACGGCGAGACGGCTGTGCAGCTCGCGACCGAGCTGCGTCCCGACCTCGTGGTCATGGACGTCAAGATGCCTCAGCTCGACGGCATCTCCGCGGCCGAGCGCCTTTCGAAGGACAACATCGCGCCCGTCGTGCTCCTCACGGCGTTCAGCCAGAAGGACCTCGTCGAGCGCGCGAGCGAGGCGGGGGCGCTGGCCTACGTCGTCAAGCCGTTCACGCCGAACGATCTCCTCCCGGCGATCGAGATCGCCCTCGCCCGCCACGAGCAGATCATCACGCTCGAGGCCGAGGTGCAGGACATGGTCGAGCGCTTCGAGACCCGCAAGCTCGTCGACCGCGCCAAGGGCCTCCTCAACGAGAAGATGGGCCTCTCCGAGCCCGACGCGTTCCGCTGGATCCAGAAGGCCTCGATGGACCGCCGCCTCACGATGCAGGACGTCGCGAAGGCGATCATCGAGCAGCTCTCGCCCAAGAAGAGCTGACGCCCGCGCGTCGCGCGACGGCCCCGTCCCCTTCACGGGGCGGGGCCGTCGCCGTGTCAGGCGCGGTCGCGGATGAGGTTCGTGATGCGGATGGTCGAGCAGCGGCGGCCGCGCTCGTCGGTCACGATGATCTCGTGCACCGTGAGGGTCCGCCCGAGATGGATCGGCGTGCAGACGCCCGTCACGAGTCCGGAGGTCGCCGAGGACGTGTGCGTCGCGTTGATGTCGACGCCGACGGCGTACCGGCCCTCGCCCGCGTGCATGTTGGCCGCCATGGAGCCGAGCGACTCGCCGAGGACGACGTACGCGCCGCCGTGCAAGAGGCCGATCGGCTGGCGGTTCCCCTCGACCGGCATCGTCGCGACGACCCGCTCGTCTGACGCCTCCGTGTAGCGGACGCCCATCTTCTCGGCCAGCTCGCCCATGCCCCGTTCGCGGATCCAGGTCAGCGCGTCGATGTCTGTCACGGGGCTCCTTCGGCAGGCCGGATTCGAATGTCGTGGTCGCCGAATACCCTGGAGGGGTGACGGACCCCACGAAGCCTACTCTGCTCATCGTCGACGGCCATTCGCTCGCCTTCCGGGCGTTCTTTGCCCTGCCCGTCGACACGTTCGTCAACGCGCAGGGCCAGCACACCAACGGGATCCACGGGTTCCTGTCGATGTTCATCAACCTCCTGAAGAACGAGAAGCCGACCCACGTCGCCGTCGCGTTCGACGTGTCGGACAAGACGTTCCGCAAGGAGGAGTACCCCGACTACAAGGAGGGGCGCGACGCGACGCCCGCCGAGTTCAAGGGACAGATCCCGCTTCTCAAGCAGGCGCTCGAGGCGATGAACATCACGGTGCTCGAGAAGGACGGCTTCGAGGCCGACGACATCCTCGCGACGCTCGCGAAGCGCGGGTCGGCCGCCGGGTACGACGTCCTCGTCGTCTCCGGAGACCGCGACGCGATCCAGCTCGTCAACGACGAGGTCACGCTGCTCTACCCGTCGGTGCAGGGCGTGTCGAAGCTCAAGCGATACGACCCGGCCGCCGTCGAGGAGCGCTACGGGATCCCTCCCGAGCAGTACCCCGACGTCGCGGCGCTCGTCGGCGAGAAGGCCGACAACCTCCCCGGCGTGCCGAAGGTGGGCGAGAAGACCGCCGTCAAGTGGCTCACGCAGTTCGGGTCGCTCGACGCGATCCTCGCGGGCGCCGACGGCATCAAGGGCGTCGTGGGCCAGAACCTGCGCGACCACATCGACGACGTCAGGCGCAACCGGCGCCTCAACCGGCTGCTCGACGACATCGAGGTGCCGGTCGAGCTCGACCAGCTCGAGCTCGTCGCCGCCGACGAGAAGGCCGTCCGCGACATCTTCTCCGAGCTCGAGTTCCGCTCGCTGCTGGGACGCGTGCTCACGGCGATGGGCGGCGAGGCGCCCGCGGGCGAGTCCGCGCCCGAGCAGCCGGCTGCGCCGGCCGTCGAGGAGCTCGACGCCGAGACGCTCGCGGGCTGGTTCGCCGACCCCGAGCGGCCCGTCGGCGTGACGGTCGTCATCGAGGGCGGGCTGCCCGTGCGCCTGGGCCTCGCGACCGCCGACGCCGCCGTCGAGGCCGCGTGGTCCGACGAGGTGCGCGGCGCCGTGGCACCGTGGTTCGCGTCGGACGCGCCCAAGGTCCTCTGCGACGCGAAGACCCAGGTCAAGGCGCTCATCCGGGCCGGGGTCGAGGTGCGCGGCCTCGCGAACGACGCCCTCATCGCCGGGTGGGTCGCGCGGCCCGCGTTCCCCGACAAGACCCTCGCCCACCTCGTCGACCGCTACCTCGGCGAAAAGCTGCCCGAGGCCGACCCGGCCCAGCTCGTGCCCGAGACCGACGGCGCGACGCCCGGCCAGCTCTCCTGGTACGCGCTCCGCGTCGCCGACGCGATCACGGCTGAGCTGCCCGAGGGATCCCGGCGCATCCTCCTCGACATCGAGATGCCCACGCTTCTGGCGCTCGCCGACATGGAGGTCGCGGGCGTCACCGTCTCGCACGAGAAGCTCTCGACGTTCTCCGCAGAGCTCGGCGATCGCGCGGCGGGGATCGCGCTGTTCGCGTACGACGAGATCGGCCGCGAGGTGAACCTCGGCTCGCCTAAGCAGCTCCAGCAGGTGCTCTTCGAGGAGCTCGAGCTGCCGAAGACGCGCAAGACGAAGACGGGATACACGACCGACGCCGCGGCCCTCGCCGACCTGCAGGCCAAGACGGGCCATCCGTTCCTCGAACACCTGCTGCGGCACCGCGAGGCGACGAAACTCAAGCAGATCATCGACGGCCTCGACGCGGCGATCTCGCCCGACGACGCGCGCGTGCACACGACCTATCTCCAGACGGGAAGCCAGACGGGGCGCCTCTCGAGCACTGACCCCAACCTGCAGAACATCCCCGTCCGCACCGAGGAGTCGAAGCGGATCCGCGCAGCCTTCGAGGTCGGTGCGGGATTCGACACCCTGCTCACCGCCGACTACTCGCAGATCGAGATGCGCATCATGGCGCATCTCTCCGAGGATCCGGGGCTCGTCGCGGCGTTCAACGCGGGGGAGGACTTGCACCGGTTCGTCGGCGCGCAGGTGTTCGGCGTCGATCCCGCCGACGTGACGCCCGAGATGCGCAGCAAGGTCAAGGCGATGTCCTACGGCCTCGTGTACGGACTCTCGGCGTTCGGCCTCGCGAAGCAGCTGGGCATCGAGCAGAAGGAGGCGAAGCAGCTGATGATGGGCTACTTCGAGCGCTTCGGCGCCGTGCGCGACTATCTGCGCGCATCGGTCGAGAAGGCGAAGGAAGCCGGCTACACCGAGACGATCTTCGGCCGCCGCCGCCCGTTCCCCGACCTCACGAGCCCCAACCGCGTCCTGCGCGAGAACGCCGAACGCGCCGCGCTCAATGCGCCGATCCAGGGCAGTGCTGCGGACATCATGAAGATCGCGCTGTTCGGCATCGCCGACGACCTGCGACCCCTCCGCTCGCGGCTGCTCCTGCAGATCCACGACGAGGTCGTCGTCGAGGTCGCCCCGGGCGAGGCCGATGACGTCGAACGCATCGTGTCCGACCGCATGCAGGGCGCGGCCCAGCTCACGGTGCCGCTCTCGGTGCAGATGGGCCACGGGCGCGACTGGAACGACGCGGCGCACTGACACACGGAACGCGAAGCGAAGAGCGAGCACATGACGAACGACACCCGCGCACAGACCCCGATCGACCGCATCGCCGAGGGGTGGGTCGACGAGCTCGTCGAGCTGAGCCCGACCCTCGGCACCTACATCGGGCGCAACGAGGTGAACGACCGCTACGGCGACTACTCGCCCGCGGGGCACGAGGCCCGTGCGGAGGCGGCACGCCGCACCCTCGCGGCGCTCGAGGCGGAGGCGCCCGTCGACGACGTCGACCGCGTGACGCAGATGGACCTCGCGTCCGAGCTGCGCCTCGACATCGAGCTGCACGCCGCGCGCTGGCACCTCCGCGACCTGAACGTGCTCGAGAGCCCGGCGCAGGACATCCGGCAGGCGTACGACCTCATGCCGACGGGCACTGCCGACGACTGGGCCGTCGTCGCGAAGCGCATGGCGGGCGTCCCCGACGCGATCGACGGATACCTCGAGACGCTGCGCGAGGGGATCCAGCAGGGCGTCGTCCCGGCCGCGCGCCAGGTGCACGAGGTCGCGGCGCAGGCTCGCAGCTACGCCGAGCCCGGCGGGTTCTTCGACGAGCTCGTCGGGGGCGTGCCCGAGGCCACCTCAGGCCTCGCATCCGACCTGTCGGCGGGAGCCGACGCGGCCCGCTCCGCCTACGCGCGCCTCGCGCGCTTCCTCGAGGGCGTCCTCGCACCGCGCGCGACCGATGTCGACGCCGTCGGCCGCAACCTGTACGCGCTGCACTCGCGGCGCTTCCTCGGCGCCGAGATCGACCTCGACGAAACCTACGACTGGGGCCTCGAGGAGCTCGCCCGCATGACGGCCGAGCAGGAGGCCGTCGCCCGCGAGATCCGGCCCGGAGCGTCGGTCGCCGAGGCGATCGCGTTCCTCGAGCAGGACGCGTCGCGCAAGCTCTCCGGAACCGAGGCGCTCCGCGAGTGGATGCAGCGCACCGCCGACGAGGCGGTCGCCGCGCTCGGCGGAAGCCACTTCGACATCGCCGAGCCGATCCGCACAATCGAGTGCATGATCGCGCCCACGACGTCGGGCGAGATCTACTACACGGGCCCGAGCGACGACTTCTCCCGCCCCGGCCGCATGTGGTGGTCGGTCCCCGAGGGCGTCACCGAGTTCGACACGTGGCGCGAGCTCACGACGGTGTATCACGAGGGCGTCCCGGGGCACCACCTGCAGATCGCGCAGGCGGTCGTCAACCGCGGCCAGCTCAACAGCTGGCGCCGCCTCATCGCCGGTTCGTCGGGGCACGCCGAGGGGTGGGCGCTCTATGCCGAACGCCTCATGGAGCAGCTGGGCTACCTCGAGGATCCGGCCGACCGGCTCGGCATGCTCGACGGCCAGCGCATGCGCGCCGCCCGGGTCGTGCTCGACATCGGCGTGCACCTCGGCAAGCGCCGCCCCGACAGTCACCAGAAGTGGGACGCCGACTACGCGCTCGAGTTCATGCGTCGCAACGTCAACATGGACGACGCGTTCGTGCGATTCGAGGTCAACCGCTACCTGGGCTGGCCGGGACAGGCGCCGTCGTACAAGGTCGGTCAGCGCATCTGGGAGCAGCTGCGCGACGACGTGGAGCGCCGCGAGGGCGACGCGTTCTCGATCAAGGAGTTCCACCGGCGCGCCCTCGACATCGGGGGAGTCGGGCTCGACACCCTCCGCTCGGCCCTCGCCGGCTGAGCCGATTCGTGCTTAAGGTCATGGTGACACTAACCTGTCACCATGACCTCTCCCTCCGCGCGTCTCGACGCGCTGCCGTTCGGCCGCAAGCACCTGAAGATCCTCACGGGGTCGGGGCTCGGCTGGGCCCTCGACGCCATGGACGTCGGGCTCATCTCGTTCATCATCGCGGCGCTCGCGCAGGAGTGGGGCCTCGCCCCCGCGACGACGGGCTGGATCACGTCGATCGGCTTCGTCGGCATGGCGATCGGCGCGAGCATCGGCGGCCTCCTCGCCGACCGCTTCGGCCGGCGCCAGGTCTTCGCGATCACGCTCCTCATCTACGGCATCGCGACCGGCGCGAGCGCCCTCGTCGGCGGGGTCGGGGCCCTGCTGATCCTCCGCTTCTTCGTGGGCCTGGGGCTCGGATCCGAGCTGCCCGTCGCGTCGACCTACGTGAGCGAGTTCGCTCCGACGCGGATCCGCGGGCGCCTCGTCGTGATCCTCGAGGCCTTCTGGGCGCTCGGGTGGACGGCGTCGGCCGTCATCGGGTACTTCGTCGTGCCGCTCGAGAACGGGTGGCGGTGGGCGTTCGCGCTCGGGGCCGTCCCCGCCGTGTACGCGATCATCGTGCGCTGGGGCCTGCCCGAGTCGGCGCGCTGGCTCGAGTCCCGCGGCCGCACGGCCGAGGCCGAGAAGGTCGTCGCCGAGTTCGCGGGCGCGCGCGCCGCCGCCGAGCCTGCCTCGGCACCCGTCGCGAAGGCGCCCCGCGTCGGCATCCGGGCCCTGTTCCAGGACGGCCTCGCTCCGCGCACCGTGGCGCTGTGGGTCGTCTGGTTCTGCGTGAACTTCTCGTACTACGGCGCGTTCATCTGGATCCCTTCGATCCTCGTCGCGCAGGGATTCGACCTCATCCGGTCGTTCGAGTACACCCTCATCATCACGCTCGCCCAGCTGCCCGGGTATGCGGTCGCCGCGTGGCTCATCGAGGTGTGGGGGCGCCGCGCGACCCTCTCGACCTTCCTCGTCGGGTCGGCCGTCGCCGCGATCCTCTTCGGGTCGGCGGGAGAGGTCTGGCAGATCCTGCTCTTCGGCAGCCTCCTGTCGTTCTTCAACCTCGGCGCGTGGGGCTCGCTCTACGCGGTGAGCCCCGAGACCTACCCGACCGCCGTGCGCGCGACGGGCGCCGGGTGGGCCGCGGGCGTCGGCCGCATCGCCTCGATCATCGCGCCTCTCTTCACGCCGTGGGCGCTCGGGGTGTCGGGCCCGACGCTCGTCTTCGTCGTCTTCGCGATCTTCTTCGTCATCGCGGCCGCGAGCGCGTGGGGCCTCGGCGACCTGCGCGGGCGCGACCTCGAGACGCTCGACAACGCATAGCCCGAGAGGCATACACTCGGCATCGTGAGTGACGTGCGGTTCGTGGCCATCGGCGACTCCTTCACCGAGGGGGTCGGCGACGAGCGGCCCGACGGCACGCCGCGCGGCTGGGCCGACCTCGCCGCCGAGGGGTGGGCGGCCCAGACGGGCGCCTCGATCTCGTATGCCAACCTGGCGATCCGCGGCCGGCTCGCGTGGCCCATCGTCGAGGAGCAGCTCGAGCCGGCGCTCGCGCTGCGGCCCACCCACCTCGCCTTCAACGCGGGAGGCAACGACATCCTGCGGCCGGGAGATTCCATCTCGCGCGTCGTCGACGCCTTCGCGAAGGTGGTCCGCCGATGCGACGAGCAGGGCGTCACCCCGATCCTGCTCGCCGGGGCGGATCCGTCGGGCGGCATGCCGCTGCGGAACGTGATCCGCCGCCGAGGCAACGCGCTGTGCGATGCGGTCGTGGCGCGATTCCGCCGACGAGACGACCTCGTGTGGGCGATCAACTGGACCGACGAACGCCTGCGCGATCCGTCGTTCTGGTCGCCCGACCGCCTCCACATGAACCACAGGGGGCACCACCGCGTCGCGGCGCGGGTCCTCCACGCCGTGGGCGTCGGCGCCCCCGAGGGCTGGTGGGATCCTCCGGGCGAGGGCGCGGCGCACCTCTCGACGCGCGACTACTACCGCCAGCACGTCGGGCCGTGGGTCAGGCGCCGCCTGATGGGCCGGTCGTCGGGTGACGGCCGCGTGCCGAAGTACGGGGATTGGGTCACGGTCGCCCCCCCGCCTGATCCATCCGTCAGAATGGATTCATGAAGAAGATCGGGTTTCTCTCTTTCGGGCACTGGACGGATCATCCGCAGTCCGGCACGCGCTCGGCGAGCGACGTCCTCCACCAGTCGATCGACCTCGCTCAGGCGGCCGAGGATCTGGGCGCCGACGGCGCCTACTTCCGGGTGCACCACTTCGCGCAGCAGCTCGCGAGCCCCTTCCCGCTCCTCGCCGCGGCGGGCGCCAAGACGTCGCGGATCGAGCTCGGCACCGGCGTGATCGACATGCGCTACGAGAACCCGATGTACATGGTCGAGGACGCGGGCGCGGCCGACCTCATCTCGGACCGCCGGCTGCAGCTCGGCATCTCGCGTGGGTCACCCGAGCAGGTCATCGACGGCTGGAAGTACTTCGGCTTCTCCTCGGCCGAGGACGACCCGACGGGTGCCGAGGCCGCGAGACAGAAGACCGAGCTGCTCCTGCAGCTGCTCGGGGGTGAGGGCTTCGCCGAGCCCAACCCGCGTCCGATGTTCCCGAACCCGCCGGGGCTCCTGCGCATCGAGCCGCACAGCCCGGGCCTGCGCGAGCGGATCTGGTGGGGTGCGGGA
This sequence comes from Microbacterium indicum DSM 19969, assembly GCF_000422385.1. Taxonomy (GTDB): domain Bacteria; phylum Actinomycetota; class Actinomycetes; order Actinomycetales; family Microbacteriaceae; genus Microbacterium; species Microbacterium indicum. Next base: position 335,608 of record NZ_AULR01000002.1, on the reverse strand, counting down.
TCCGACCGCACCGCACGGTGGGCGGCCGAGATGGGCATGAACCTCATGAGCTCGACGCTCAAGGATCACGAGTCCGACGAGCCGTTCCACGTGCAGCAGGCGAAGCAGCTCCGCGTGTTCAAGGACGCGTGGGACTCCGAGAAGTGGGGCTTCGAGCCGCGCACGTCGGTGTCGCGCTCGATCTTCGCGATCACGAACGACATGGATCGGCGCTACTTCCTCGCGAGCGGCGACGGAGAAGACCAGATCGGACGCATCGAGGGTGCGTCGACCGCGATCTTCGGCCGCTCCTACGCGGCGGAGCCCGACGAGCTGATCGAACAGCTGCGCAACGAGGAGGCGATCGCCGAGGCCGACACGCTGCTGCTGACGATCCCGAACCAGCTCGGCGTCGACTACAACGCCCATGTCATCGAGTCGATCCTCACGCACGTCGCGCCCGCGCTGGGCTGGCGCTGACCAGGGGTTTTCACGTGCCCACAGGAGGCGCCGAACTTAGGGCTCAGCTGACAAGGTCCTGGATGGATTTGTTATCGAACCGTGATGTAGGCGTAGTGTCTCGATCTTGAACCGCGAGGGACCGCCACCGAGTCCGCCCCCAGAGTCCCTCGCTCCATGATCCTGATATCGAACGGTCGGGCGGTCGGTGCGAGAAGCGCCGAGGCGGGGCCACGGAGTTCATCTTGATCCCGAAGACCTCTACCCCGACCGTCTCCGCTCCCTCGCGCGGCAAGCGCCTGATGAAGCGCGGCGGTCTCCTCGCGGCGGGCGTGCTCGCCGTGAGCGCGGCGGCCACGCTCGTGCCGACCGCGGCGAACGCCGCCGACGGCTCGACCTGGGACGCCCTCGCCCAGTGCGAGTCCGGCGGCAACTGGGCGATCAACACGGGCAACGGCTACTACGGCGGCCTGCAGTTCTCGCTCTCGACCTGGCAGGCGAACGGCGGCTCGGGCAACCCGGCCGACGCGTCGCGCGAGGAGCAGATCCGCGTGGCCGAGAACGTCCTCGCCTCGCAGGGCTGGGGCGCATGGCCCACGTGCTCGGCTCAGATCGGCGCGTCCGGATCGGCCGAGCCCAGCTCGACGTCGGCCGACACCACAACGACCGAGGCCGCCCCGGCCGAGACGGCGGCCGCGACCCCCGCCGAGACCACGACGACGGAGGCGGCCCCCGCCGAGACGACGACCACCGAGGCCGCCCCGGCGGAGGCATCGACCCAGGCTGAGGCCCCCGCGGCCCCGACCTACGATCTGCCCGACGTCGAGGCCTCGGACGAGACCTACACAGTCGAGGCGGGCGACACGCTCTACCAGATCGCCCTCGACCAGGGCCTCGACAGCGGCTGGCTCGGCGTCTACGCCGTCAACCAGGACGCGATCAGCGACCCCAACTACATCGAGGTCGGCGAGGAGCTCGTGCTCCCCACGGAGTGATCCGTTCGATCGTCCCCACGCGTGCGCGCGGCCTCCGGGTCGCGCGCACGAGTGCTATCGGTCGCAGGTTTCGACGAGGCTACGAGATCGCTCGTCGCTGAGCAGATCGAAACGCGCGCTTCATCCCGGCGTCACGGCCCGCTCCGTGCGCGGTCGATAACGTCGGCGTACCGCAGCACACAGGCCGCGGGCCCGGGGCGAAGGCCGCGGGGCGTATACGGAACGAATGGAGCGACACATGATCTCTGGACCTCTCGGCGACCTGCTCGGAAGCGTGGGTGGACTGCTCACCGACCTCCTCGAGCTTCTCGGCCTCTGACCGAACGCTTCGCGGCCCCGGCTCCCACGATGGGATCCGGGGCCGTTTCGCGTCGTCAGAGCCCCTGGCCCGCGTCCCAGAGTCGCTCGGTCTGTCCGCTGATCATCGCGTCGTGATCGCGCGCCTGCGCGTCGGTGAGCGACGAGACGTAATCGATGATCCCGCGCCCGCGCGCGCGGCGCCGCAGCTCGACGGAGTCGGCGGTGTCGAGGCGATCGGGATCCTCCCGCGCGAGGCGCATGTAGTCGTCGGAGGCGAGGTCGACGAGGTCGAGCAGGCGGCGCGGCGCGCGGCGGACGTCGTAGGAGTCGTCGAGCCAGGCGGTGAAGGCGTCGACGAGCCGCTCAACGACCGACGCCTGGCCCCGCTGATACACGGCGAGGTCGGGGCGGTCGAGGATGAAGCGCTCGTGCAGGAACTTGAGCACCGCGACCTCGTGCCACGCCGTGACGTCGAGGCTCACGTGACCGGAGCGGCGGTTGGGAGAGCGGTGGACCGTGACCGACGACTGCAGGTGCGAGATCCACTCGCTCGTGAACTGCGCGAGCGCACGATCCGCGGCTAGCGAGTTGTCGAAGGGCACGGCGAGGAGCCCGTCGACGACCTCCTCGCGCACGCGCGCGACGGCGGCGGTGAACGCGTCGGCGTCGGCGATCCACGGATCCTTCCGCTCGAGGCGGCGCCAGAGCAGCTCGAGCGAGTGGCCGGGGGAGCGGTCGGCGTAGCGGAGCGCCGGCTCGTCGAGTCCGCGGAGCTCGCCGAGGTCGCGCTGCCACGCGCGGAACTCGGCCGATATCGTCGCCTGGTTGAGCAGCCCGGCTCGGTAGAAGTCGTCGAGATCGTGCAGCGAGTACGCGATGTCGTCGGCGATGTCCATCACGGAGCATTCGACGGTCTGCTGCCCGGCCTCGATGTCGGGGTAGGCGCTCAGAGCGTCGCGCATCTCGTCGACGTCGAGCGAATAGGCCGAGAACTTGTGCGACGAACCCTTGCGGTCGCCGCCCTCGCCGCGAACCCACGGGTACTTCAGAACCCCGGCGCGGGTTGCCGCCGTGAGGTTGAGGCCGACGCCCGGCTGATCGTGCTCGTCGAGGCGTGTGAGGATCCGGAATGTCTGCGCGTTGCCCTCGAAGCCCTCGGCGAGGCCGAAGCGCCGCTTCGCGAGCCGATCGAGCGTGTGCTCGCCGAGGTGGCCGAACGGCGGGTGCCCGACGTCGTGGGCGCTGGCCGCCGCCTGTACGACGACCGGGTGGCAGCCGCCGAGTTCGGCGATGATCCGGCCCTTCTCGCCCGGGTCGGTCGAGAGGTGCACGGCGATCGCGCGCGCGACGGCCGCGACCTTCACCGAGTGCGTGAGCCGGTTGTGCACCGCGAGGCCCGCGCCCGACTGCGCGATGACCTGTGTCACGGCCGAGAGCCGCGAGAAGAACGGCGAGAACCGGATCCGCTCGACGTCGACCCGGAAGTCGGGATTGCGCTCGGCGCGCTGGAAGTCGTCGAGCTCCTCGGGCACCCGGCGGGCGGTGCGCGGGTCGGTGTCGTGCGTCATCCCCACAGTCTCGCAGGTAGGTAATGACGCGCCCATCCGTGCGTGGTCCCCTACGCGGCGTGTCACCCAAGGTGCCGCGCCCGGCAGGCGGCCGGCGCACGCGTGACGTCCGGGGGCGATGAGGATCCCGAGTGCGTGAGCGAGGCGGCGTCGCATGCGTTCGCGCACGGCGCGGCCACGCCGGCGCGCTTCGGCGAGCCATGAGGCCGCGCGGGAGGCACACCTCCGGCAGCCGATCGCCCTTGGCGCGGGTGTTTGGCTGGGGAATGGCCGCGCGGGGGCATTGCTCCGCGTGGGGGCTGACCTTCGCGCGGGGATCCCGCCCTCGCGCGGATCGAGCCCTCGCGGAGCGCACCACCGGCGGTATGCCGCGTGAAGGGATCCGCTCGCGCGGCCGGTCACCTCTCGCGCGGATTTTTGGCTGGGGAATGGCCGCGCGGGGGCATCCCCCCGCGCCAAGGGCGATCCTCGCGCGGGGATCCCCTCATCAGCCGCTGAGTCCCGAGTGCCCGGAGGGCGACGCCCTGCGCGGTATGCCGCGCGAAGGGATCCGCTCCCGCGGCCATTCACCCTTCCCGCGGATGCCCGGCCGGAGAACGGCCGCGCGGGTGCATCCCCCCGCGCAAGGGCCGCCCCTGGAGCGGCGAAATCAGAACCGGATCTCGCCGAGCGCGGCGACGCGCGGGTACGGGAGGTCGGGGTAGAGGCCGCACGGATCCATGACGACGGCGGCGAGGCCCGCGTTCATGCCGCCCTCGGCGTCGTTCTCGACGTCATCGCCGACCATGAGCGCCCGGTCGGCCGGCACCCCGAGGAGAGACAGCACGGCCTCGAACGCGCGCCGGTCCGGCTTGCCCGCCGGCAGCTCGGACGAGGCGACGACGGCGTCGAACAGCGGTTCGAAGCCGAACCGGCGCACCTTCGCGAGCTGCCTGTCACGCTCGCCGTTGGTCAGGAGGCCGACCCTCAGCCCGGCGGCCCGAGCCCTGTCGAGGCAGTCGCGCGCGTCGTCGAACGCCGCGAGCTCCTCGTCGAACAGGCGGTTGTATCCCGAGAACATCGCGTCCGCCGCCGCGTCGTCGAGGACGAGGCCGAAGATCTCCCGCGTGCGGTCGCGGCGCTGCCCCTCGAAGTCGGTCTCTCCCGCCATGTAGCGGCGGTAGTGCCGGTTCGACAGCCTCTCCCAGGCGCGCGGATCCACGGGCCGGCGCCCGAGCTCCTCGGCCCACGCGGCGACGGCGCGGTCGGAAGCGGTCGTTTGGTCGATCAGGGTGTCGTCGAGGTCGAAGACCACGGCGCCGAACGACGACGCGTCGAAGATCACGCCCGAGCCTTCCGGCGCAGCGCCCACGAGCAGAGGATCGCGACGAGCCCGGCGAGGGGGATCCCGAGGAGCCCGACGCGCAGCGACCACGTGTCGGCGACGAGGCCGACGAGCGGGGGAGCGCCGAGGAACCCGAGCCGCAGGAGCCAGGACACGATCGTCAGGCCGGTTCCGGCGCGCAGCCCGGGGATCGAATCCGCGGTCTCCATGGCGGCGGGGATCAGCGTCGCGACGCCGAACCCGGCCGCGGCGAAGCCCGCGAGGGTGCCGGGGACGCTCGGGAACGCGAGCGCGAGCGACATGCCGACGAGCGTGATGGCGGCCCCGCCGACCGCCGTCGCTCGGGATCCGAAGCGATCGGTGAGGGGATCCCCGATGATGCGCCCGATGAACTGCCCGCCGACGACCGCGATGAGGCCGAAGGCCGCGACCGACGCGGGCGCGCCGAGCGAGCCCGAGAGGTACAGCGCAGCCCACGAGTTGCCGGCCTCCTCCACGAGCGCGCCCGAGATCCCGATGAGGGCGAGCGCCGCCATGATCACGGCGACGCGGATGGGGTGACTGACAGTCCCGGCGACGACGGGCACGCTCCCCGTGTCGGTCGGCTCAATGTCGTGCCCGGGCAGGCAGAAGCGCAGCGCGAAGAGGGCGACGCCGATGAAGATCGCCGACGAGATCCCGATGTGGAGCGGCCGCCCCATCGACAGAGCGAGGGCGCCGGCCGCCATGAGGCCGCCGAGGACGGCGCCGAGCGACCACACGGCGTGGAAGCTGTTGAGGATCGTCTTCCCGTAGCGCCTCTGCACCCGGAGTCCGTGCGCGTTCTGCGCCACGTCGGTCACGGCGTCGGAGCTCCCCTGGAGGAAGAGCGCCGCGACGAACAGCCAATGCGCCTGTGAGACGGCGGCCGCGAAGACGAAGCCCGCCGAGAGGAAGGTTCCGAACACCGCGACGCGCGCCGAGCCGAAGCGCTGGATGAACAGCCCCGCCGCGAGCCCCGCGATGAGGGATCCAATCGGCATCGCCGCGATCGTGAGGCCGTACGCCGCGTTCGAGAGCCCGAGCTCGGCCTTGATCTCGGGCAGGCGCGGCACGAGGTTGGCGTAGATCGCGCCGTTCGTGAGGAACAGCGCCATGACGGCCCACCGGGCCCGGCGCACATCGGCGGGAATGGTCACCCGGTCGACGCTACCGGCTGTCGCGGGTCATGCCTCGCGTCGTGCGCGCCGTGGCGGGCGCGGTCCACGGATCCTCGGGCCATGGATGCTTCGGATAGCGGCCGTGCATCTCCTTGCGCACGTCGGCGTACGGCCCGTTCCAGAACGACGCGAGGTCGGACGTCACGGCGAGCGGCCGCCGGGCCGGGGAAAGGAGATGGAAGAGGATCGGCGCGCGCCCTCCCGCGAGACGCGGCGTGTCGGCGAGGCCGAACAGCTCCTGGAGCTTGACCGCGACGATCGGTCGGCCGTCGGGATCCGACGCGTAGTCGATGCGCACCGAGGATCCCGACGGCACCGCGAGGCGTTCGGGCGCGAGCTCGTCGAGACGGGCTGCCTCGGGCCAGGGGAGCAGCGCGCGGAGGGCCGCCGTGACGTCGAGGCGCGCGAGCCCGCCCACGGGGATCCACTCGTCGGCGCGCGCGAGCAGCGCGTCGTCGGAGACGTCGGGCCACGGGGCGCCGATCGCGCGGTGGAGCAGTGCGAGGCGAGCGCGCAGTTCGGTCGCTCGCTCGGTCCAGGGGAGAGCCGCGATGCCGCGTGCGCGGATCTCGTCGGCCGCCGCGCGCGCCCGGTCGGCGTCCGTCGCCGCGACCGGCGTCGACGAGAGCGCGATGGCGCCGAGGTGCCGCTCGAGCCGGACGCGCACGGATCCGTCGGCCGTGCTCGCCGCGCGGGTCTCCGCGACGAGGGGAGCCCCGATCCGCAGGGCGTCGTCGGGGTCGAGAGCGGCGGCGAGGCGGATGACGGCGCCCGTTCGGTCGCCCGCACGCCCCGCAGTGAGGGCGACCTCGCCGACGGCGAGCCACTCCGATCCGGCGAGGGCGCTGCCCTCGGGCAGGGCCGCGCGGGTTCCGCTCGCGAGCAGATAGGTGCGGTCTGCGACGCGGCGCGCGATCCACTCGGGTCGAGCGAGCGCCGTGACGATCGCGGTCGCGTCGGCGGATCCGTCGCCGTCGGCGAAGCGGGCGAGGCGCCGGGCCTCGGCTCGCCACCGCGCGGCGCCCGGCAGGCGTTCGCTCCGCAGGCCGCGGAGGAGGGATCCGAGGTCCGCACCCGTCGCACGATGACCGCCCGCGAGCGCCGCGACGACCTCGCCCGCCGGCGCGGCCGACACGCCCTGGGCGCCCGCCGCCAGCAGGGCACGCGCCTCCCGCGCGCCGACCGGCATCGCGGCGACGCGCGAACCCGACGCGGTGATGCGGCCGTCCCCGTCGACGAGGTCGAGTGCGTGCAGCGCGTCGGTCGCCTGGCGCATCGCGTCGGCAGGCGGGCGGGTGAGGAGCGGCAGCCCCTCGCCGCCCGGCGCGCCCCACGCCGCGAGCGTCAGCGCCGCGTCGGTGAGGTCGGCGGTCTGGATCTCGGGCGCGGCCGCCGCGGGCATCGCGGCGAACTCGGCGTCGGAGAACGCGCGGACCGCGAGGCCCGGCCCCTGCCGCCCCGCGCGCCCCATGCGCTGGCGGGCGCTCGCCTTCGACTCGCTCACCGTGACGAGGCCCGTCATACCGCGGGCGACGTCGCGCCGGGGTTCGCGAGACAGACCGGCGTCGACGACGATCCGGACACCGGGGACCGTGAGCGAGCTCTCCGCGAGCGCCGTCGACACGACGATGCGGAGCGGATCGACGTCGCTCGTGCGCCCCGACGTCGCGCGGTCCTGCTGCGCCGCGGGCAGCTGACCGTGGAGGGCGAGGACCTCGGATCGGGTGAGCGGGGCGATGAGCCGCACGACCTCGTCGACCTCCCGCGCGCCCGGGACGAAGACGAGCGCGTCGTGGGGGAGCCGAGCCTGCGCGTTGACCGCGAGCCGGGCGACGTGCGCGAGGAAGTCGCGTTCGACGCCGCGCGGCCCGAGGCGCGGCCCGGGCGCGGGGGAGTGCTCGATCTCGACCGGATGCAGCGCCGAGGGCACGTCCACGACGGGCGCGCCGCCCAGCAGATCCGCGATCGCCGCGGAATCGACGGTCGCCGACATCGCGACGAGGGCGAGGTCGTCGCGCAGCTCGCGCACCTCGGCGAGCATCCCGAGAAGCAGATCGCCGTCGATCGAGCGCTCGTGGACCTCGTCGAGCACGACGGCCGCGACCCCGTCGAGCGCGGCGTCACGCAGCAGGCGGCGCAGCAGGACCCCGGGGGTCACGAACTCGACCCGCGTGCGATCCGAGACCTTCCGCTCGCCGCGCACCGTGAAGCCCACGGATCTCCCGAGCGGCTCCCCGGCGAGGTGCGCGAGCCGGCGCGCGGCCGCCCGCACGGCGACGCGACGCGGCTGCGTGACGACGACCCGTCCGTCTGCCGATTCCGCGACGAGGGGCGGCACGAAGGTCGTCTTTCCGGTGCCCGGGGGAGCTGTGATGACAGCCGCGCCCCACGCGAAGGCGCTCTCGAGCTCGGCGCGGGCAGCCGCGACCGGGAGTCCCGAACCGATGCGGGCGAGGTCGAACATGCCTCCAGTCTCGCGGGTCGACCCGAGAACGACGTCTGGCTAGCATCGGGGCATGCCCGTCGAGATCAGATCCGTGACGCCCGACGACTGGGAGCGGATCCGCGAGATCCGGATCCGGATGATCGAGGACACCCCCATCGCGTACGTCGAGACGGCCGAGGCCGCCCGGGCGCACGGCGAGGGGGAGTGGCGCTCGCGCGGCGAGCGCGGGATCGCGCCGCACAGCCTGTCGATCGCGGCGGTCGACGAGTCGGGCGCGTGGGTGGGCGCCATGGGCGGGTTCGTCGATGCGGCGCACGGACCGCTCCTCGTGGGCGTCTTCGTCGCGCCCGAGGTGCGGGGTCGCGCCCACGGCGTCGCCGACGCCCTGCTCGATCGCGTCGAGGAGTGGGCGCGGGGCGAGGGGGACACCCTCACCCTCGCGGTGCACGAGGACAACGCCAGGGCCCGCGCGTTCTACGAGCGTCGCGGTTTCGTCGCGACGGGTGAGACCGAGGAGTATCCACTCCCGCCGCACGGCACCGAGGTCTTCATGCGCAAGGCGCTGTGATCCCCGGCGACGCCTAGGCTTGCCGTGTGATCGACGCCCTGACGCTTCCCGCGCCCCTGCCCGAAGCCGGCCTCGAGATCCGCCGTGCGCACCTCGCCGACCTCGAGGCCCTCATCCGCCTCATGTCGGACGACCCGATCAGCGCGGCCCGCGGTGACGTCTCGGATCCGGCCGACGAGCCGCTCTACCGCGCCGCCCTCGAGGCCGTCGTCGCGGATCCGTCGAACGAGCTCGTCGTCGCCGTGGATCCCGACGGGGTGGTCGTCGGCACGCTGCAGCTCACGCGGATTCCGGGGCTCGCGCGGCGGGGGAGCACCCGGCTCCTCGTCGAGGCGGTGCGGGTCGCGAGCGATCGTCGCTCGGCGGGCATCGGATCGGCGCTCATGCGGTGGGTCATGGAGGTCGTGGCGCCGTCGACCGACGCGCAGATCGTGCAGCTGACCTCCGACGCGAAGCGCGAGGCGGCGCACCGGTTCTACGAGCGCCTCGGATTCGACCGCTCGCACCTCGGCTTCAAATACCTCGTCTGACCGTCAGCCGCCCAGAGGCTTCGCCCGCACGGCCGACCACGTGTCGTCGACGGACACGTTGGAGACGAGCCGCCACGCCGCCTCCGCGACGCGGCGCCACACGATGTCGCGGTTGACGTCCGAGCGCCCGCCCTTCGGATAGACGATCCAGACGGCCCGCACGCCTCCGAGAACCGCGATGGGCCACTCGACGAGGCGCTCCAGCGCGGCGCGGTCGTCGATGAAGACGACCGCGACATCGGCGTCGTCCGGCGCGTCTGTTCCCGTCGCCCCGTCGGGCAGCGGCGCGATCAGGTCGCGCCGTTCGTCGATCGAGTCGCCCCAGAACACCCGGGATCCCGGTTTGATCTGCAGCTTCTCCGCGACCGTCTTCGGCATCGTGGTCCTTTCGTCTCGTGACCATCGTGGCGGATCCGGGCGGTGCTGTCACCACGTGCGTGCGGAGCGGGGGTCTCGCCAGGGGAGCGGTGCGCGCCACCTGACGCGCGGGTTCAGGCGGAGCGCGCCTCGGGGAGCAGCTCGTGGATGAGCGCCTCGACCCGAACTCGGATCTCGTCGCGGATGGGCCGGACGGCGTCGATGCCCTGCCCGGCTGGATCGTCCAGCTCCCAGTCCTCGTAGCGCTTCCCGGGGAAGACCGGGCAGGCGTCGCCGCAGCCCATCGTGATGACGACATCCGACTCGCGGACCGCGTCGACTGTGAGCAGCTTCGGGGTGTTCGAGGCGATGTCGATGCCCTCCTCGGCCATCGTGGCCACCGCGACCGGGTTGATCTCGTCCTTCGGCGCGGATCCCGCGGAGAGCACCTCGATCCGGTCACCGGCGAGGGCCTGCAGGTAGCCCGCGGCCATCTGCGACCGGCCCGCGTTGTGAACGCAGACGAACAGCACGGTGGGGACGTCGTTCATTGCCGGGCCCTCTCGGGGTATCGCGGGTGATCAGCTCCAGTCTGCCAACCACTTTCGCAGGTCGGTCGCGCCGATCCGCGCGGGGGGAGGGCGAGCGTCACCCGTGTCTCGACGGGCGCGCGTCGAGGAGCATGCCCAGAACCGTGCGGACGGGGATGTCGCCGCCGTGGTCGTCTGCGGCGCGTCGCATCCCGATCTTCTCCGCGACGCGTTCGGACGCTCGGTTGTCGGGGTGGATGATCGCCACGAGCTCCGCGACGTCCAGGTGGTCGCGGGCGAAGTCTCGGCAGGCCGCGGCCGCCTCGGTCGCGAGGCCGCGCCCCTGCCACCGGGTGCCCACGTGATACCCGACTTCGAGTCTGGAGACGCCGTTGACTTCCTGCCAGGTCAGGCCGCAGTCGCCGACGAAGTCTCCGGCGAGGGTCTCGATCACCCAGAGGCCGTAACCGTGCCGGGCGTAGTTCCGCTGGTTCCAGGCGATCCATTCGGCGGCCTCTGCGCGAGTCTTCGGCGCGGGATAGAACGCCATGACCTCGGGATCGCCGAGCAGCTCGGCCATCGAGTCCAGATCGCGTGACGTCATCTCTCTGAAGCGAAGGCGCGGGGTATCGAGGGGGAGCACCCGACAACGCTAGCCGGGAGCGCCGGGGGATCCGCAGACCGCCGCTGCCGATTCGATTGAGCGGCGCCAGGTGATCCGCGGCTGGTGAGCCGGTAGTGTCGGGTCATGCGTTCGCTTCGTTCTTCGTGGTGGTGGCTGCCCTAGCAGCCTTTGACGCATGTCTCGTGGGTTGCATGGCAGCCCACGAACCTGTGGCGTGGTGACTGTCGCGCACCCCCTCGATGTGGAGGGTGATGATGGATTCTCTTGCGACGACGTCGCTCCGAATGCCGGAGCTGGAGGCCAGGGTCGCTGCTGAACCGGGACGGTTCCGTGTTCTGACCGGGGAGCGGCCGACGGGCCGGCTGCATCTGGGGCACTACTTCGGGACTGTGCGTGAGCGTGTCCGATTGCAGAGCCTTGGTGTTGAAACCGTGCTGGTCTTGGCCGACTACCAGGTGATCACGGACCGAGACACCGCCGACAACGTGACCACGAACGTGCGGGACGCGATCCTGGACTACCTCGCTGCCGGCATGGACCCAGCGTCGACGACGATCTTCACGCACTCGTCAGTGCCGGCGTTGAACCAGCTGCTGCTGCCGTTCTTGAGTCTCGTGACGGAGTCGGAACTGCATCGCAACCCGACCGTGAAAGCAGAGCTCGCGGCATCAGGACGGAGCCTCAGCGGCCTGATGCTGACCTATCCCGTACATCAAGCTGCGGACATCCTTTTCTGCAAGGGCAACCTGGTGCCTGTCGGGAAGGACAACCTGCCGCACGTAGAACTGACCCGGACCATTGCCCGACGGTTCAACGCGCGATTCGGCCCCGTGTTCCCTGAGCCGGAGCCGCTGATCACCGCGACGCCGGAGGTGCCGGGCCTTGACGGTCGGAAGATGTCGAAGAGCTATGGGAACGCGATCGCGCTGTCCATGACGGCGGACGAGACTGCGGCGGTCATCAAGAAGTCGCAAACCGACAGCGACCGGATGATCACGTTCGATCCGGTAAACCGACCCGGCGTGTCCGCGCTGCTCACAACAGCGGCACTGTGCAGCGACATCGAGCCAGAGGCAATCGCAGAGCACATTGGCGCAGCGGGGAGCGGGGCGCTGAAGGACTATACGATCGACGCGGTGAACACTCGCTTCGCCGAACACCGTCAACGTCGAAACGAGCTCGCAGCCGATCCTGCGCTGGTCACGGAACTGCTCCTTGCCGGGAACAGTCGTGCGAATGAGATTGCCGAGGCGACGTTTGACGAGGTGCGCGCGGCCATGGGGATGCTCTATCGAGTGCTGTAAGCGATGGAACGGGGCTGTGCTCGTCAGGTCGAGACGGACGCTTTCTCTTCCCGGTCTGTCGGGAAGTTCGTGGGAGAGGGGTTCGGCATGATCGGTGCGGCGGTGGCCGCGCGGGATTCTGCGTCTGGCGCGAACGTGTCAGCTTCGAGTTGACATAATGTGCATTATCGGCAATACCGTTGAGACCGCGTCATCGACGTCACGCACGCGTCATCTGCGCGTGCGGATGCGCCGCTACGCTCAGCTCATGGACGAACCCGACGCCCTCGCGATCGCCGCGCGGCTGTCACAGCTGATCCGCATCCCAACCCTCAGCGGCGACCAGGAGGCGTTCGACCGATTCGTCGACGCGCTGCGCGAGCTGTTCCCGCTGGTGCACGCGAACCTCGAGTCCGAACGCATCGGCGAACGCGCCCAGCTGTACCGATGGCGCGGCACGAGCGACCGGGATCCGCTCATCCTCATGGCGCACATCGACGTCGTGCCCGCGTCGACCGACGAGGGGTGGTCGCGAGACCCGTTCTCTGGCGCGATCGTCGACGGATGGGTGCACGGGCGCGGCGCGCTCGACGACAAGGGCCCGCTCGTGGTGATCCTCGAGGCGGTCGAGAAGCTGCTGTCCGAGGGCTTCCGGCCGGCGCGCGACGTGTATCTCTCGTTCGGCGGCGACGAGGAGGCGCTCGGGGGCGAGGCCGAGAACACAGCCCGCGTCATCGCCGAGCGCGGGATCACGCCTTTTCTCGTGCTCGACGAGGGCGGCGCCGTCGTCGACGCGCCTCTCCCCTTCGTCTCGGGACGGGCCGCGATGATCGGCGTCGGCGAGAAGGGTGTCGTGACGATGCGCCTCGAGGCGGTAGGCGACGGAGGCCACGCGTCAGCGCCGAACGGGCCGAGCGCGATCGACCGCATCGTGCGGGCCCTGCGCCGCCTCTCCCCTGCGACGTTCCCGCCCCGCACGCCGCGCACGATCACGCGGATGCTCGAGATCCTGCGCCCCCGCGCGGGCCGCGCCGGAGGCCTCGCGCTCGGGGCGATGGCGCGCCTGCCGTGGCTCACGGGGCGGATCCTCGGCGCGCTCGGCGGCGAGCCCGCGGCGCTCGTTCGCACGACGATCGCTGCGACCCGCACGGCCGGAGGATCGGCCGACAACGTCCTGCCGCCGAGCGCGTCCGCCACGCTCAACCTGCGCCTCATCCCGGGAGACACCGTCGCGTCGGTGCGCCGCCGGGTCGAGCGCCGCATCGCCGACGCCCGCGTGACGGTGACGGTCAGCGAGGGGGCGGATCCGTCGCCCGAGTCTCCCATCGACGGTCCCGAGTTCGCCGCCGTGACCGCGGCGGTGCGCGAGGCCTACCCCGACGCCCTCCCGACCCCGTACCTCATGATGCAGGCGTCCGACGCGCGCTTCTTCCACCGCCGGTTCCCCGCCGTGTACCGCTTCGCGCCCCTCGAGATGTCGCGCGAGCAGCGCTCGTCGGTGCACGGCCCCGACGAGCGGGTCGAGGCGTCGTCGCTCGAGCGCGGTCGCGCATTCCACACCGCGCTGATCCGGGGCCTCGCATGAGCCGCAGGGCGGGCGCGCTCACCGCGATCGTCGGCCTCCTCGCGTTCGTCGAGTTCACGAGCGGCGTGATCCAGGGGTACTACACCCCGCTCCTCACCGACATCGCGCGCCACCTCGGAGTCCACGACGCCGACGTCAACTGGCTCGAGGGGTCGCAGCTCATGCTCTCGGCGCTCATCGTGCCGGCGTTCGCGAAGCTCGGCGACATGGTCGGCCACCGCCGCATGCTGCTGTGGTCGACGGCCATCACGGCGTTCGCTTCGCTCGCGCTCCCGTTCGCGCCGAATTTCGGGATCTTCCTCGTCGCCTGGGCGCTTCAGGGGGCGTACGTCGTCTGGCTCCCTCTCGAGGTCGCGCTCATCTGGTCGCGCGCCCGTTCCCGCGGTGCGCCGGCGAGCGCCACCGCGAAGGCGGCCGGCGTCCTCGTCGCGGCGCTCGAGGGCGGCGCGATCCTCGGCGCCCTGGCCGGCGGGGCGCTCGTCGACGTCCTCCCCCTCACGGTCGTGCTCCTCGTCCCGGCGGTCGTGGTCGTCGCATGCTTCTTCGTCGTGCTGTTGGGCGTCGCCGAGACGCCCGAGACGACGGGCGGCCGGCTCGACACCGTCGGCGTCGCGCTGCTCTCGCTCGCGCTCCTCGCCTTCACGGGAGGCCTCGCGCTCCTCCGGCTCGACCCCGCGTCGCCCCTCCCCTGGGCCGTCGCGGCGATCGGCCTCCTCCTCGTCGTTCCGTTCGCGCTGTGGGAGCGGCGGCAGGCGGATCCCCTCATCGACGTCGCGATGTTCCGCGCGCCGTCGCTCTGGCCCGTGTTCCTCACGGCCGGTCTCTTCGGCGTCAGCGTCCTCGGCGCGCAGGCGCCGCTCTCGACCTTCGCTCGCACGGATCCCGCGGTCCACGGCTACGGTCTCGGGACGGCGGGGTTCGCGACCTCGCTCATCATCGGCCTTTACCTCATCGGCATGATCGCGGGCGCCCTCCTCTCGCCGCAGCTCGCGCGGGCGACGTCGCCGCGCACGTCGCTCGTCGTCGCCGCGATTCTCGTCGCCCTCGGCTACCTGCTCTTCGTCCCGCTGCACGACTCGTACGTCCAGGTCGTCGTCAACATGGTGATCGCGGGTCTGGGATCCGGTGCGCTCGTGGGCGCGCTGCCCGCGGCCGCGGCGGCGGCCGCTCCCCCGACGCAGGCGGGTGTCGCCACGGGCCTCACGAACTCCGTCAAAACGGTCGGCGGCGCGATCGCGTCGTGCGCCTTCGGGATCGCTCTCGCGTCGGGCGCGACGGGGACGGCGGGCTCCTTCGCGGGCTACCTCACGGTCTGGATCGTCTGCGGCGCGACGGCGCTCGCCGCCGCCGTGTGCCTGCTCCTCGTCCCCGCGGGCGCGTTCCGCGACGGAGAGGCGCGCGTCGACCGGTAGATTCGAGGCGATGACGACGCGCGACGAATCCCCGATCCGATGATCAGCGTCCTGACGGGCTTCGCCGTCGTCGCCTTCGCGGTGATCGTGGGGTACGTCGTCGGCCGCACCGGCATCCTCGGCGAGGACGGCCAGGCGGTCCTCGGGCGGCTCGCGTTCTTCGTGCTCAACCCGATCCTCATGTTCGTCGTCCTGAGCGAGGCCGATATCGGCACGCTGTTCTCGTCGCTCCTGCCGGTCTCGGCGCTCGCGGCGCTCGCGGTCTTCCTCATCTACGCGTTCGTCGCCCGGGTCTTCTGGAAGCGCAGCGTCGGCGACGTGTGGATGGGCGCGCTGTCGGCCGGGCAGGTCAACGGCAACAACATGGGCATCCCGATCTCGACCTACGTGCTCGGGAGCGCGGCGTACGCGGCGCCGATCATCCTCATGCAGCAGATCCTCTTCACGCCCATCTCGCTCGCCGTGCTCGACGGCGTCTCGACGGGCGAGAAGCGGTGGTGGCGGGCCCTCGGCCGCGCCGTGCGCAACCCGATGATCATCGGCTCGACCGTCGGCGTGATCGTCGCGCTCACGCGACTCCCGGTCCCCGAGATCGTCATGGAGCCGCTCGACTTCGTGTCGCACGCGGCGGTTCCGGTGATCCTCATCAGCTTCGGCATGTCCCTCAACGGGCAGCGCGCCCTCGCCACGCGCGGCACGCGGCGCGACGTGCTGCTCGCGACCGCGCTCAAGCTCGTGATCATGCCGCTTCTGGCATATGCGATCGGGCTCGCGTTCGGCCTCGAGGGGCACGCCCTGCTCGTCGTCGTCGTCCTCGCGACGCTCCCGACCGCGCAGAACATCTTCAACTTCGCGCAGCGCTACGGGGTCGGGTACGTCATCGCCCGCGACACCGTGTTCCTCACGACGCTCGGTGCGCTTCCGCTGATCTTCCTCGCGGCTCTGATCCTCGGCTGACGTCGCGTCGGCGCAGCTTCGACGAGATCCGGTCGATCGCGAGGCCCATCGCCGTCGCGATGAGGACGCCGAACACGGCGCCCAGGATCGGGTTGCTGTGGAACCACTGTCCCGCGAGCGCGCCGATCGCGACCGAGTACGCGGCCCAGGCCACGGCCGCGAGGCCCGACATGATCACGAACTTGCGCCGTGGGAACCCCGTCGCCCCCGCGCTGAGGTTGACCGCGATGCGGCCGATCGGGATGTAGCGCGACACGAGGATCATGACCCCGCCGCGGCGCTCGAGCACGCCCGACGCCCAGCCGACGGCGCGCTGGAACCTCGCGCCGCGCATCCAGCGATAACGGTCCGTGCCGACGGCCCGGCCGATCACGTAGGTGAGGTTGTCGCCGATGAAGGCGCCGACCGCCATCGCGAGGCCGAGCAGCCAGATGTTCGGGGTGCCGCTCGCGGCGCCGATCGCGGCGAGGGCGACGACGAGCGTCTCACTCGGAAGCGGCGGGAAGAACGCGTCGAGGGCTGTGCTCGCAAGCGCGATGAGGTAGATCCAGGGCGATGCCGCCAGGGCGAGGATCGCTGCCGTCAGAACCGCCATGGGATCCTCCGCTCGCTGTCGATTGTCACGATTCCATCCTGTTCTGTGGGGTTCTTGTGCGCCATGCGGTCGCCCCGCAGACGTGGGCGGGGGCTATCCCCTGCCAGCGCGACGGCCGCGGCCGCGAGCCCCGCGCTGAGGGCAGCCGTCAGCCAGCCGAGCCCCGCGACGAGCGGGAGAGCCACGGCGATGACGCCCGCGGCGACGGCGGCCGCCGCTCGGCCCGAACGGATCCCGGGGGACGCCGCGCCTCCGCGGTCGAAGCGCGCGGCGCGAGACGCGACGATGAGGGTCGCGACGAGCGCGAGGGCGAGCCAGGCGGGCCTCCCGAGCCACCACGCGGCCGAGTGGATCTCGGGGAGATCGACGGCGCCGGCGAGGCCGAGCGCGAGACCGGCGCCCGCGAGTGCGATGACGACCGGCATGTGCCAGAGGTAGATCGTCATCGACAGGGTGCCGAGGCGATCGACGATCCCACGGAGGGCCGGGAGGTCGGCCCAGCGCCGCATCGCCGGCTGCCCGACCGAGAAGACGAGCGCCTGCGCGACGCCCAGCACGACGAGCGCGAGCGTCGGCGGGTTGAGGCCGACGTACATGTCGGCCGGGTACGGGCCGAGTCCCGTCATGACTCCCAGAGCGAGGAGCAGCGCGCCGGCTGCGACGAGCCGCGCCCGCGGGGTGATCCGGTCGAACGCCCCGTCGGCGAGCCAGAAGCCCGCCTGCTGGACGGCGAGCCACACCGCCGCGAGGCCGAGCATTCCGACGGCGTCCGCCCCGGTCACATACCGCGTCGCGTCGATTGCCGCGACGGCGACGACCAGCGCCACGGCGCTCGCGGCCGGTTCCCGGTCGTGCGCGCGGGCGGCGAGGGGCACGAGGGCCTGCACGAGGACGAACACCCCGAGGAACCACATCGGCTGCGAGATGCGGAAGCCGGCCTCGGCGACGAGATCCGCGGGCACGCCCGCGATCGACAGGACCGCGAGCGCGGCGCCGATCGCGGCGAACGCGGCGACGGCGGGCCGGATGAGGCGCACGACGCGGGATGCCGCGAAGGCCGCGGCGCGCTCGCCGCGTGCGGCGGCGCGCCGCCAGGCCCCGAGTCCCGTGACGCCGCCGGCGAGGAAGAAGAGGGGCATGATCTGGAGGACCCAGCTCACGGGAGCGAACCAGGGTTCGTCGAGCGCGTTCCGGATCACGGGCGCGCCGTCCGCGACGGCGATGCCGGCCATCGTCGCGTGCAGCAGCACGACCACGACGATGCACGCCGCGCGCAGGAGGTCGATGCTCCGATCGCGCCGCGCGGGAGGCGCGGGAGCGACGGAGAGGGGTGTTCGCAGCAGTGTCATGCCGGCTCCTCGTCTCGGGTTCCGGTGAACCGTACGGACGAGGTGAGGGGCGGCGGATCCCTCCGCGGTCGGGAATCCGGGTCCCTCTCCGGAGCTACCCCGCCGGCTCGACGAGGCCCGCGTCGTACGCCGTGATGACGAGCTGCACGCGGTCGCGCGCCGGCAGCTTCTGCAGCAGGCGGCCGACGTGGGTCTTGACCGTCTGCTCTCCGATGAACAGCTCGGCCGCGATCTCGGCGTTGGAGAGCCCTCGGCCGATCTCGACCAGCACCTCGCGCTCGCGGTCGGTGAGGGCGGCCAGCGCCAGGGCCGCGCGCGAGGGCCCCGCGGGCCGGGCCGCCGCGAAGCGAGCGAGCAGGCGCCGCGTCACGCTCGGGGCGAGGAGGGCGTCGCCGGCCGCGATCACCCGGACGGCGTGGGCGAGCTCGTCGGGCAGCGCGTCCTTCAGGAGGAATCCGCTCGCACCGGCGCGCAGCGCGTCGTGCACGTACTCGTCGATGTCGAACGTCGTGAGCATGAGCACGCGCGGGACGTGCGGCAGGGGCCGGTCCGGGGAGAGGATCCGGCGGGTCGCCTCGAGGCCGTCGAGGACGGGCATGCGCACGTCCATCAGCACCACGTCGGGCTTGAGCTCGCGTACGACGCGCACGCCGTCCTCGCCGTCGCTCGCCTGGCCGACGACCCGGATGTCGGGCTGGGCGTCGAGCAGCGCCGCGAAGCCCGCCCGCACCATGGCCTGGTCGTCGACGATCACGACCCGGATCCGTTCCGTCGTCATGCGTCTGATCCTTCCGGATCGAGCGGCAGCTCGGCGCGCACGCGGAAGCCTCCGTCCGCCGTCGGCGCCGCGATGAGCGAGCCGCCGAGGATCGCGGTGCGCTCCCGCATCCCCACGAGGCCGTGCCCGGCGCCCCCGCTGTCGCCCCGCGCGCGGGTCGCGGGACCGTTGACGACCTCGACGACGAGGGGTCCGCCGGCCGTCGCCGAGACGGCGATCTGCGCGCCCGGCGCGTGGCGGATCGCGTTGCTCACCGCCTCCTGCACGATGCGGTAGGCGGCGACGCTCGTCGCGTCCGGCACAGCCGAGAGATCACCGAGCTCGTCGGTGATGAGGACCCCCGCGCGCCGCGTCTCATCCGCGAGCCGGGCGATGTCCGCGAGCGTCGGCTGCGGCGCCGTCTCGGGCTCGTCGTCTCCTCGGAGCGCACCGAGAAGGCGCCGCATCTCGGCGAGCGACGAGCGCGCGGCACGCGCGATGTCGTCGAACTCGGCCGCCGCGGGGCCGGGAAGATCGGGGATCCGGTAGCGGGCGGACGTCGCCTGGACCTGGATCACTGACAGCCCGTGGGCGACGACGTCGTGGAGCTCGCGGGCGATCCGCTGGCGTTCCTCGACGACGAGCCGGCGCTCCGTCTCGGCCGCGCTCACCTCGCGCTCGGCCGCGAGCTCGCCGCGCACGCGGACGCGCTCGTGCAGCAGCGCCCCGAAGATCGCGGCTGCCGCGCCGATCGACATCGCCACGATGACGGTGGCGGGCGTGACGTCGTCGCGGTGCACCGAGATGGGCAGCCAGAGCGCGACGACGGGCGCGAGGTACGCGACGATGCCGCCGCGCACTCCGCGCGTCGTCCACGCGGCGCATACGAGCAGAGCGAACCCGATGATCATCGTGACCGACCAGGGCCAGGCGACGTCGGCCGCGGGCCGCCACATCCGGAGCGCGACCGACGCCAGGGCGAACGCCGCCCCGGCGATCTGCGGCCGAGCGGGCGCGATGAGCAGGGCGCCGTACTGCACGAGGGTGAGGAACAGCGCGCCGACGACCGGCACGCCGTACAGCTGCGCCTCCAGCGGCACCGCGACCGAGTACAGCGCGATCGCGACGACCGACGCCGGGATGCCCCACGCGTACGCGGGATGCGCGGCCGCCCAGCGGGCGATGCGGGATCGTGTCATCGCGTCATCGTCGCACCGCGCGCGGAGATCGCGCGTCCCTCCGCGGAGGGATCCGCGTCAGTCGGTGCCGTTGAAGCTCGACACGTCGCCGAGGACGAACTCGTGCGTGTCCGGGATCTCAGCGGTGATGGCCTTCGTGATCTCGGCGGCGAAGCCCGCGACGTCGAGGAGCGAGCCCGCGTCCTCGCGCCGCTGCGCGATCGCGCCGGGGTTCGCGCGCTCGAGGAGCGTCGCCGTGATCGTGCCCTCGATCATGTCGCCCGACACGACGACGAACTCGATGCCCTTCTCGGCGAGCTCGGGGATCCGCGCCCGCAGGGCGTCCTCGCCGGCCCGCTTCGAGAGCGCGACGGGCTCGTACTGCGGCATCGTCGGCGTCGTGCGGATGAAGTGCGCCTGGTGGCTCGTGACGAAGACGACGCGGGACCCGGCGCGGAGGATCGGGAGCGCGGCGTCGAGCGCGGCGAGCTGCGCGTCGCGGTTGAGGCGCATCGCGTAGTTCTCGCCGAGGTCGGCTTCCATGCCGCCCGAGGCGTTGAGCACGAGCACGTCGAGGCCGCCGAACACGTCCTCGACGGCGCCCATCATCGATGCGAGCGAGTCGGGGTCGGTCAGGTCGGCGCCGACCACGAGGGTCTGCGTGCCGTATTCCTCGTTCAGCTGGCGCGCGAGCTTCTCGGCGCGCGGGGCCTTGTTGCGGAAGTTGATGACGACGTTCGCGCCCGCGGCGGCCGCGAACTTCGCGGTGTCGGCTCCGACTCCGCGCGACGATCCGGTGACGAGGACGGTCCTGCCGTCGAGGGATCCGGCGGGGAGGGGCTGCGACACGGGTGACTCCAGGTGTTGTGCTGCGGGGTTACCCGACGACACTACCCTGGGGGTGTTCCGCGCCGCAGGGGGCGCACCGCCGGTGAAGGGATCCGCCGCATGCACGCCTACCTCCGCGGAACCGACGCACCCCGCGTCTTCGCTCACCGCGGCCTCGTCACCGACGAGATGCGCGCCGACGGGATCCTCGACAACAGCGTCGCGGCCATCGCGGCCGCGGAGGCGGCCGGCGCCGTCTACGTCGAGTCCGACTGCCACCTCACGGCCGACGGCGAGGTCGTGCTGTTCCACGACTCCGACCTCGCGCGCGTCGCCGACGACCCGCGCCGCATCGCCGACGTGCGGCTCGACGAGCTCGAGGAGATCATGAGCGGAATCGGCGGGCTCCCGACCCTCGCGGGCGCGCTCGACGACTTCCCCGGGGTGCGCTTCAACATCGACGTCAAGGCGGAGGGCGCCGCGGAGCCCGCCGGCCGGATCATCGCCCCGCACGCCGACCGGGTGCTCGTCACGAGCTTCAGCGACGACCGGCGGCTCGAGGCCCTCGCCGCGGCGCGGCGCGCGGGCGGATCCCCGGCCACATCCGGCGGGACGGGCGTCGTCGCGCGGGCGCTCCTCGCGGCGCAGCTCGGCGCGCGCCGCAGGGCCGTGCGGCTCCTCCGCGAGGTCGACGCCCTGCAGATCCCCGAGCGCCAGAAGGGGGTGCCCGTCGTGACCGATCGGCTCATCGCCGCGGCGCACGAGGCGGAGTGCGAGATCCACGTCTGGACGGTCGACGAGGAGGCCGACATGCGTCGTCTCGTCGGGCGCGGCGTCGACGGCATCGTGACCGACAGGGCCGACCTCGCGCTCGCCGTCCTCGGCGCCTGAGAGGCGCTTCGGCGGGACCCGTTGACCGGCCGCGCGGGGACCGCTAGCGTCCGCCGTACAGGGTGCCTCTCCCCCGCCGGCGGAGGCACGGTCCGAGGACTGGGGATCTGCTGGGAAACCCTGCGTGACGGCCGCTGTTCGGATGATCCGCCCAGCCCTGAACGTTAGACCTACTAGCCGACGAGAGGACCACACAATGGCAGATCGCAGCCTGCGCGGAATCCGACTCGGCGCCCAGAGCCTTCAGAGCGAAGAGGGCGTCGTGTTCATGGAGCGCAAGGAGCACACCTACCTCTGCACCGAGTGCGGTCGCGAAACCACCCTGATGTTCGCGGCCGACGCCGAAGCACCCGCCGCCTGGGAGTGCCGCACCTGCGGCGCCGAGGCCATCCTGCAGACCGACAAGGGCGCGGCCGAGGTCGACCACTCGGGCGACAAGGTCGCGCGCACCCACTGGGACATGCTGCTCGAGCGACGCTCGATCCCCGAGCTCGAGGAGCTGCTCGCCGAGCGGCTCGAGTTCATCCGCGAGCGCCGCGGTGAGGGCCAGGACCCCACCAAGGAGCGCCGCTCGCAGAAGACGGCGTAAACCCGCAGATCCGCGCCGGGGCCGGGCCTTCCTTCACGGAGGGGCCCGGCCTCGGCGCTTTTCGCCTGCCTTCGGTCACTTTCCGCTCGCTCCGTGCCGATAACCTGGTGCTCATGACGAACGCTCCCACGCATGCGATTGGAATCGACATCGGCGGAACCGGCATGAAGGCCGGCATCGTCGATCTCCAGGCTGGAACGCTGTCCAGCGAACGCGTGCGCATCCCGACCCCCGAGGGCGCCGAGCCGCCCGCCGTCCTCCAGACGGCGAAGGAGCTCATCGAGATGCTCGGCGACGACGCGAAGGACCTGCCGATCGGCGTGTGCTTCCCCGCGATCGTCAAGGGCGGCAGGACCCTCTCGGCGGCCAACGTCTCGCACGAGTGGATCGGCCTCGAGGCTGAGAACCTCTTCGCCGACGCCCTCGGCCGCGACATCCACTTCGTGAACGACGCCGACGCCGGCGGGCTCGCCGAACTGCGCTTCGGCGCCGCGAAGGGCCAGGAGGGCCTCACGATCCTCACGACGCTCGGCACGGGCATCGGCTCGGCCTTCCTGTTCGACGGCCAGCTCGTGCCGAACACCGAGCTCGGCCACCTGCAGTGGAAGGGCGACAGCATCGAGCGCTACGCCGCGCCGACGGCGCGCGAGCGCGAGGACCTGTCGTGGAAGAAGTGGGCGGGGCGCCTGCAGAAGTTCTACGACCACGTCGAGTTCCTCTTCTCCCCCGACCTGATCCTCGTGGGCGGCGGCGTGTCGAAGAACCCCGAGAAGTTCCTCCCCATGCTCGAGACGCGCGCGCCGATTCGCATCGCGGAGCACCGCAACAACGCGGGCATCATCGGCGCCGCGAGCCTCGCGATGGCCTGACGCGCGACAGCGCAGACGCGACGAGCCCCCGGATCTCCGGGGGCTCGTTCTGCGCGAATGGGCCGGCCTGTACGCCGGGTTCTGTTCCGGGGACGGATCCCCTTCGACGGCCATCTCTCTCGGCGACACGTTGCCGTGCCGCTCCAGCAACCTACCCGGGGACTCGGCGGGCCGCGTCATCATCCCCTGTTGGTCTTGCTCCGGGCGAGGTTTACCCAGCGGGCCGCGTCGCCACGGCCCCTGGTGGTCTCTTACACCACCGTTTCACCCTTACCGGCTCGCGCCGGCGGTCTGCTCTCTGTTGCACTGTCTCGCGGATCACTCCGGGTGGGTGTTACCCACCGCCCTGCCCTGCGGAGCCCGGACGTTCCTCGGCGCGCACGAGGCGCGACGCGGCCGTCCGGCCGACCCATTCGCACCCTCAGCTTACGGTCGCGGCCTGGGAGCCCGGTTCACTTCGCCGCGTCGTCGCGGATCGCGAGGTCGAGTCGGAAGTCGAGCGGGAAGGATCCGAAGAGCAGCCGCCCGGCCGAAGCCGAGGCGTCGCGGATCGCCTGCGCCGCCTCGTCCGCCCGGTCGGCGGGGGCGTGGACGATGACCTCGTCGTGCAGGAAGTAGGCGATGTGCGCCCGGCGCGCGAACGCGGGGCCCGACGCCGCGGCCGCGGGTCCCTCGGTCGGCGGAAGCGCCGCGAGGCGGAGCCGGAGGTCGGCGAGCCAGGCGAGGGCCCACTCGGCGGCGGTCCCCTGCACGATGAAGTTCCGGGTGAACCGGCCGCGGTCGCGCCGCGCCGCTCGGACGCGTCGTTCGGCTTCCGCGCTCGCCCCCGCGGAGCGCGCGGCGGCCGCCCACCCCGGGTCCACGCCCGGAGAGGTTCTGCCGAGCCAGGTCGAGACGACTCCTCCGGCCTCCCCCGTCGCGGCGGCGCCGTCGACGGCGGCCATGGCCGCGGGGAACGCCCGCCGCAGCCGCGGCACGAGGCGTCCCGCATCGCCCGTCGTCGCGCCGTACATCGCGCCGAGCATCGCGACCTTCGCCTCGGATCGGTGCGCGACGGCGCCGGTCGCGACGATCCCCTCGTACAGATCGCGCCCGCGCGCCGCGTCGGCCATCCGCGTGTCGCGCGCCATCGCGGCGAGGACGCGCGGCTCGAGCTGCGCGACGTCGGCGCTCACGATCCTCCACCCGTCGTCGGCCCGGAGGGCCTCGCGGAGACGCCGCGGAAGCTGCAGGGCGCCGCCGCCGGAGGTCGCCCAGCGCCCCGTCACGACGCCGCCCGGGAGGTAGAGGGGGCGGAACCGGCCGTCGTGCACCCACTCATCGAGCCACGCCCAGCCGTTCGCCGTCAGGAGGCGCGCGAGCTTCTTGTACGCGAGGAGGGGCGCGATCGCGGGATGGTCGACGTCGCGCAGCTCCCAGCGGCTCGTCGACGTCACGCGGATCCCGGCGCGGCGCAGCGCCGCGAGGAGGCGCGCGGGCGAGTCGATCGCGAGCGACGGATCCCCGAGCCGGACCCGGACCTCTGCCGCGAGCTCGGCCATGCGCTCGGGCGTGCCGTCTCCGCGGCGGCGGCCCAGCGTCTCCTCGAGGATCCGAGCGTGGCGCTCGGCGCTCCAGGGCACACCCGCGGCGCGCATCTCGGCGGCGACGAGGGATCCGGCCGACTCCGCCGCGAGCAGCAGCCGCATCCGCGCGGGGTCGACGGCGCGCGCGGCGGCGTCGTCCTGGCGGGCGATCTCCGCCAGGACGCCGTCGAGGTCATCGCGATGCGCGGCGGGCCCGGGATCGAGGTCGAAGAGCGCGCCGGGCGAGGACCCCTCCTCGGCGTCGGGGGCATCCCACGCGGTCGCCGCGACGAGCGCCGTCGCGGCGGGTACGGCGTCGCGCAGGATCGCGTGGCACAGCCGCAGGTCGTGCGCCTTCGTGACGCGCACGCCCGCGTCGAGGAGGCGCGGATACCACGCCGCCGTGCTGGGCCACACCCAGCGCACGCCGCGTGGACCCGCCTCGTGCTCGCGCTGTGCGACCCATGCGGGGAACTCGGCCGCCGTCAGCGGCCTGCGGGCGACCTCAGATCCGTGGTCCAGCCCGATGACGACGATGTCGCCGCCGGCCGACCGGCCGACCGCGATGCGCTCGACGTCGGACCAGGGCGACGCCGGAGCGTCAGCGCCGGGCGGCACCGGCCCGCGTCACAGCCCGGACTCCTCGGTGCGGATGAGGATCGCGCCGCACTCGGGGCAGGTGACGACGTCGTCGGACGCGGCCTCGCGGATCCGGGCGATGTCGCTCGGAGAGAGCATGACGCGGCACGCCCCGCAGGTCGCCTGCTGGAGGAGGCCGGCCGCCGTGGTGCGCGCGCCGATCCGCTCGTATTCGGCGAGGAGCCCCGCCGACACGCGCTCGGCGACGGCCGCGCGGTCGCGCTGCGCGGAGTCGAGCTCGGCGGTCGCCCGGGCGACGGCGTCCTTGCCCTCGGCGCTCAGCCGCTGCCCCTCGTCCGATGTGCGGGCGACGAGCTGCTGCTGCTCGGCGACGGCCTCCTCCGCGTCCTGCAGGCGCTCCATGAGCTCGAGCTGCGTGGTCTCGAGCCCGTCGACGCGGACCGCGAGCGCTTCGATCTCCTGCTCGAGCGCGCGCGCGTCTCGCGCCACGGCCGTCTGCGAGAGCCGGTCGGCGTCGCGGGCGCTGCGCTTGCGCGCGATGTCGATGTCGCTCTCGACGCGTGCGAGCTCGGCCTTCACGTCGTCGCGCGCGTTCGAGCGGGCGAGGAGCTCCCTGCCCTGCGTGTCGCGCTGGGCGACGAGCTCGCGGACGCGCGCGATCTGCGGCGGGTTGCGGCGGGCGGCATCGGCGCGCGCTGTGCGCACGTCGAGCTCGGCGAGGTCGAGAAGCAGGCGCTGATCGGCGGGAGTGGCTTTCACGTGGGCCCTGCCGGGATCGAACCGACGACCTACTGGGTGTAAACCAGTCGCTCTGCCAGCTGAGCTAAAGGCCCGTTCTCCCGAGTCTACGCGGCGCGTGTCCCCGCCCGAGTGTCGGTAGGGTGGGGAGCGGACGCGCGCGGCCCAGGAACGACCCGAGGCTCCGTCACGCGCCCCCTCGCACGAGCCGGGCACGATCTGCCCGCACGACGAAAGGTCACCTGGTGGCAGTTCACGATCAGGATCCGTACTCGCAGGGCGCCGTCGACAGCGACCCCGCAGAGACCGCGGAATGGCAGGAGTCGCTCGATCAGCTGATCGACGCGAAGGGCACGCAGCGCAGCCGCGAGGTGATGCTGAGCCTGCTGAAGCGCTCGAAGGAGCGCCGTCTGAACGTTCCGATGGTTCCGACCACCGACTACGTCAACACGATCTCGGCGGAGGACGAGCCGAGCTTCCCCGGCGACGAGGAGCTCGAGCGCCGCTACCGCCACTGGATCCGGTGGAACGCCGCGATCACGGTGCACCGCGCGCAGCGCCCCGGCATCGGCGTCGGCGGCCACATCTCGACCTACGCCTCGGCGGCGTCGCTGTACGAGGTCGGCCACAACCACTTCTTCCGCGGACAGGACGACGCCTCGGGCGGCGACCAGATCTTCTACCAGGGCCACGCCTCCCCCGGCATGTACGCCCGCGCGTACCTCGAGGGGCGCCTGACCGAGCAGCAGCTCGACGCGTTCCGCCAGGAGAAGTCGGGCGCGCCGCACGGCCTCCCCTCGTACCCGCACCCCCGCATGCTGCCCGACTTCTGGCAGTTCCCGACCGTGTCGATGGGCCTCGGCCCGATCAACGCGATCTATCAGGCGATGTCGAACAAGTACCTCGAGGCGCGCGGCATCAAGCCGGTCGCCGACTCGCACGTCTGGGCCTTCCTGGGCGACGGCGAGATGGACGAGATCGAGTCGCGCGGCCAGCTCCAGGTCGCGGCCAACGAGGGCCTCGACAACCTGACCTTCGTGATCAACTGCAACCTGCAGCGCCTCGACGGGCCGGTCCGCGGCAACGGCAAGATCATCCAGGAGCTCGAGAGCTACTTCCGCGGTGCCGGATGGAACGTCATCAAGCTCATCTGGGGCCGCGGCTGGGACGACCTGCTCGCTCGCGACACCGAGGGCGCGCTGCTCGACCTCATGAACACGACGCCCGACGGCGACTTCCAGACGTTCAAGACCGAGGACGGCGCCTTCGTCCGCGAGAACTTCTTCGGCCGCGACCCGCGCGCCCTCGAGCTCGTCAAGGACTACACCGACGACCAGGTCTGGGCTCTGCAGCGCGGCGGCCACGACTACCGCAAGGTCTACGCGGCGTACAAGGCGGCGACGGAGCACAAGGGGCAGCCCACCGTGATCCTCGCGCACACGATCAAGGGATACGGCCTCGGGCCGCACTTCGAGGGCCGCAACGCGACCCACCAGATGAAGAAGATGACCCTCGACGACCTCAAGCTGTTCCGCGACACCATGGACATCCCGGTGACCGACGCGCAGCTCGAGGAGAACCCGTACCAGCCGCCGTACTACCACCCCGGCGAGCAGGACGAGACGATCCAGTACATGCTCGAGCGCCGCCGCGCCCTGGGCGGATTCCTGCCCGAGCGCCGCACCACGAACGTCGGCGCCGAGCTCACCCTGCCCGACGCGAAGGCCTACGCGCTGCCGAAGAAGGGGTCGGGCAACCAGGAGGTCGCCACGACGATGGCCTTCGTGCGCATGCTGAAGGACATCATGCGCGTCAAGGGCTTCGGAGAGCGGATCGTCCCGATCATCCCGGACGAGGCCCGCACCTTCGGCATGGACTCGTACTTCCCGTCGGCGAAGATCTACAACCCCAACGGCCAGAACTATCTCTCGGTCGACCGCGACCTGCTCCTCGCCTACAAGGAGAGCCCCGCGGGCCAGATCATCCACGTCGGCATCAACGAGGCCGGAGCGGCCGCGGCCTTCACCGCGGCGGGCACCTCGTACGCGACGCACGGTCAGACGCTGATCCCGGTCTACATCTTCTACTCGATGTTCGGGTACCAGCGCACGGGCGACGCGTTCTGGGCCGCCGGCGACCAGATGGCCAAGGGCTTCATCATCGGCGCCACGGCCGGCCGCACGACGCTCACGGGCGAGGGCACGCAGCACATGGACGGCCACTCGCCGATCCTGTCGTCGACCAACCCCGCGACGGTCACCTACGACCCCGCGTTCGGCTATGAGGTCGCGCACATCGTCGAGTCGGGCATCGAGCGCATGTACGGCGGATCGCACCCCGACCCCGACGTCATGTACTACCTCACGGTCTACAACGAGCCGATGAAGCAGCCGGCCGAGCCCGAGGGCGTCGACGTCGAGGGCATCGTCAAGGGCATCCACCGCGTCTCCGAGGGATCGGGCGACGGCCACCGCGTGCAGCTGCTCGCGTCTGGCGTCGGCGTGCCGTGGGCGCTCGAGGCCCAGGAGCTGCTGAAGAGCGACTGGGGCGTCGTCGCCGACGTCTGGTCGGTCACGAGCTGGAACGAGCTGCGCCGCGACGGCCTCGCCGCCGACGAGCACAACTTCCTGCACCCCGCCGACGAGCCCCGCACGGCTTATGTGACCGAGAAGCTCCGCCACGCCGAGGGCCAGCCCTTCGTCGCGACGAGCGACTACATGGAGGCCGTCCAGGACCAGATCCGCGCCTGGGTCCCCGGGCCCTACGGCACGCTCGGCGCCGACGGGTTCGGCTTCAGCGACACGCGCGCAGCGGCTCGCCGCTTCTTCCACATCGACGGCCCGTCGATGGTCGTGAAGGCGCTGCAGATGCTCGCCGATCAGGGCAAGGTCGACCGCCAGGTCGTCGGGCAGGCGATCGAGAAGTACCGCCTGCACGACGTCAACGCCGGAACCTCCGGCAACGCGGGCGGCGACGCCTGACCCATCGCTCAGGGCGGGATCCCCACGGGGATCCCGCCCTCTTGCGCACCTCCACGAGAACATGACACCTGACTCCTCCCCCGCCCCCGGCGCGCGCTCGGCGCTCGACAAGCAGTCGACCCTCGCGTGGCTGCGCCGCATCTCAGGCGACATCGCGACCGCGACCCTGCACCGTCTCGAGGAGACGCTCCCCTGGTACGCCGAGATGCCTCCCGCGCGGCGCTCGGCCGTCGGGCTCGTCGCCCAGTCGGGCATCAGCTCGTTCATCGACTGGTACGAGCACCCCGAGGCCCCGCCGACCATCGCCGCCGACATCTTCGCCGCGGCGCCCCGCGAGCTGCTGCGCAGCGTGAGCCTGCAGCAGACCCTGCAGCTCGTCCGCGTCACGGTCGAGGTCACCGAGGAGAAGGTCCGCGACCGCGGCGAGCACCTGCGCGAGGCGATCCTCCTCTACTCGCGCGACGTCGCCTTCACGGCCGCCGACGTCTACGCCCGCGCCGCCGAATCGCGCGGTCTCTGGGACGCGCGGCTCGAGGCGCTCGTCGTCGACACCATCCTCACGGGCGAGACCGACGACGAGCTTCCGAGCCGCATCGCGGCCCTCGGCTGGCACGGCCACGGCGAGGTCAGCGTACTCGTCGGCACGACGCCCCCGGCGTTCGACGTCGACCAGGTGCGGCGCCGCGCGCGCAAGCTCGGCGTCGACGTCCTCATCGGCGTGCAGGGATCGCGGCTCGTCCTCGTGATCGGCCGCGCCGTCGCCGCCGACGATCAGCGCGGCGCCGAGCCCGCCGAGTCCCTGACCTTCCGCGAGATCGCGCAGGCGCTCGAGCCCCACTTCGGCGACGGGCACCTCGTCCTCGGCCCGACGGTCCCCGCGCTCGTCGACGCGAGCGTCAGCGCGCGTGCGGCCCTCGCGGGCTTCGCCGTCGCGGCGGCGTGGCGCGCGGCACCGCGCCCCGTCGAGGCCGACGACCTCCTGCCCGAGCGGGCTCTCGCGGGCGACGCCTTCGCGAAGCGCACCCTCGTCGAGCGCATCTACCGCCCGCTCGAGGGACATTCGACCGACCTCATCACGACGCTGTGGAGCTACCTCGACAACGGCCGCTCCCTCGAGGCGACGGCGCGCGACCTGTTCGTGCATCCCAACACCGTCCGCTACCGCCTGAAGCGCGTCAGCGACGTCATCGGCTGGGACGCCACGGGGCCGCGCGAGGCGCTGATCCTCCAGACGGCGCTGATCCTCGGATCCATCGGCACGAACGAGGTCTCACGGCGACGCGGCGTCGCGCGACGCGCCGATCGGGGGCGGTGATTGGCGGGATCCGACAACCGATCCCGGCAATCTTGTGAGCACGGTGCCAGCCCGGTCGCGCGAACGGTGGGAAGAATGGATCGAGTGATCGTCGCCGCATTCCCCGGGCAGGGTTCTCAGACCCCCGGATTCCTCGCACCCTGGCTCGAGACCGACGGGGCCCGCGACCGCCTCGAGCGCTACGCCGACGCCGCTGAAGTCGATCTGGTCGCCGCCGGCACGACATGGGACGCCGACGCGATCCGCGACACCCGGGTCGCCCAGCCCCTCATCGTCGCCGCGAGCCTCGTGTCGTGGTTCGCGCTGAGCGACGACGAGCGCGCGCTGTTCGGCGGCGCGGCGGGCCACTCGGTCGGCGAGGTCGCGGCGCTCGTCGCGGCGGGCGTCATCTCGGACATCGACGGCATGCGCCTCGTCGGAGCGCGCGGACGCGCGATGGCCGACGCGGCGGCCGTCACCCCGACGGGCATGAGCGCCGTCGTGGGCGGCGTCGAGGAGCAGGTCCTCGACGCGATCGCCGCCGCGGGCCTCGAGCCCGCGAACTTCAACTCGAAGGGCCAGATCGTCGCCGCGGGCGCGACCGACGCGCTCGCGGCCCTCGGCGAGAACGCCCCGCGCGGCGCGCGGGTCATCCCGCTGCAGGTCGCCGGCGCGTTCCACACGAGCTACATGGCACCGGCCGTCGGCGCGCTGCAGGCCGCCGTCGACGCGATCGCCGACGTCGGCGACCCGCGGATCGCCCTCTGGTCGAACAGCGACGGTCAGACGGTCGCGACGGGCGCCCTCGCCCTCGAGCTCATCGTCCGCCAGGTGCAGAACCCCGTGCGCTGGGACCTGTCGATGGAGTCGTTCGCCGGCGCCGGCGCCGCGGGCCTCGTCGAGTTCCTGCCGGGAGGCACCCTCGCGGGCCTCGCCAAGCGCGGCATGCGCGGCACGCCGGCCGTCGCCCTCAAGACCCCCGACGACCTGGCCGCTGCTCGCGACCTCCTCGCCGGTTCCCAGAACTGACATCGGAACGCCGCAGGAGAGAAGAATGACCGCTGCTCTGAGAGAAGCTCCCACCGTCGCACACACGCGCATCCTCGCGATGGGCGCCGCGCGCGGCGAGAACGTCGTCCCGAACGACGACATCGTCGGCCCCATCGACTCGAGCGACGAGTGGATCCGCCAGCGCACGGGCATGATCACCCGCGTCCGCGCGAACAAGGAGACCACCGCGATCACGCTCGCGACCGAGGCTGCGCGCGAGGCCGTCGCGAAGGCGGGCATCGACCCGGCCGAGATCGGCGCGGTCCTGATCGCGACCATCAGCAACCCGAAGCAGACGCCGTCGGCCGCCGCGATCGTCGCCGACGCGATCGGCGCGACGCCCGCCGCGGCGTACGACCTCAACGCCGCGTGCGCGGGCTACTGCTACGGCATCGCCCAGGCCGACGCGCTCATCCGCGCGGGAGCCGCGAAGTACGCGGTCGTCGTCGGCGCCGAGAAGCTCAGCGACATCATCGACCCGACCGATCGCTCGATCTCGTTCCTCCTCGCCGACGGCGCGGGCGCCGCGGTCGTGGGTCCGAGCGACGTCCCCGGCGTGTCGGCGACCCAGTGGGGATCCGACGGGTCGAAGGCCGCCCTCGTCGGCATGAACGCGACCCTCACGGAGTTCCGCGACGGCGAGCACGAGTGGCCGACGCTGCGCCAGGAGGGCCCGAGCGTGTACCGCTGGGCCGTGACCGACATGGTCAAGGTCGCGCGGAAGACCCTCGAGGAGGCGGGTATCGAGCCCGCAGACCTCGCCGCTTTCGTCCCTCACCAGGCCAACGGCCGCATCATCGACGAGTTCGCGAAGCAGCTCGGCCTCCCCGAGTCCGTCGTGATCGCGCGCGACATCGAGACGACAGGCAACACGTCGGCGGGCTCGATCCCGCTCGCGACGCACCGCCTGCTCGAGGAGCACCCCGAGCTGTCGGGCGGCCTCTCGCTGCAGATCGGATTCGGCGCAGGCCTCGTCTACGCCGCGCAGGTCGTCGTCCTGCCGTGATTCCGGGGGCTTCGCCCCTAGACTGAGGGACGGTTTCCCGACCTCCCGAACCCCCACGCCACTACAAGGAGAAGATTCCATGGCACTCAACACCGATGAGGTCCTCGCGGGCCTGGCCGAGCTCATCACCGACGAGACCGGCATCGACGCGGGCGAGGTCGCCCTCGAGAAGTCCTTCACGGACGACCTCGACATCGACTCGATCTCGATGATGACGATCGTCGTCAACGCCGAGGAGAAGTTCGGCGTCACGATCCCCGACGACGAGGTCAAGAACCTCAAGACGGTGAAGGACGCCGTCGACTTCATCACGTCGAACTCCTGATCGTCGCGTGGGCGCCGCAGCCTCACGGCGCGGCGCCCACGACGCTCTCCACACATCATCACGGGAACAGGGAAACCACGCATGACCACACGCATCGTCGTGACAGGTATGGGCGCGACTTCCGCATTGGGCGGAAACGTCGCCGACAACTGGACGAACCTCATGGCAGGCGTCTCGGGCATCCGCCCGCTCGAGCACGAGTGGGTCGAGGAGCTCGCGCTCCCCGTGACCTTCGCCGGAGAGGCGATCGTCCGCCCCGACACGATCCTCGACCGCCCGACGGCGAAGCGGCTCGACATCTCGACCCAGTTCGCGCTCGTCGCGGCCATGGAGGCGTGGGAGGACGCCGGCTCGCCCGACGTGGACCCCGAGCGCCTCGGCGTCGACTTCGCGACGGGCATCGGCGGCGTCTGGACGCTGCTCGACGCCTGGGACACCCTCCGAGCGAAGGGGCCCCGGCGCGTCATGCCGATGACGGTTCCGATGCTCATGCCGAACTCGGCCGCTGGCTTCCTGTCGCTGCACTTCCACGCCCGGGCCTTCGCCCGCACCGTCGCCTCGGCCTGCGCCTCGAGCGTCGAGTCGCTCGCGAGCGCGTACGAGCACCTGCAGAAGGGCGAGGCCGACATCGTCATCGCCGGCGGCACCGAGTCGGCGATCCACCCGATCACCGTCGCGTCCTTCGCCTCGATGCACGCCCTGTCGCGCCGCAACGACGACCCCGCATCCGCCTCGCGGCCGTGGGACGTCGACCGCGACGGCTTCGTCATGGGCGAGGGCGCCGCCGTGCTCGTCCTCGAGACCGAGGAGCACGCCAAGGCGCGCGGCGCGAAGATCTACGCCGAGTTCGTCGGCGCCGGCGTCACGGCCGACGCGCACCACATCACGGCCAACGACCCGACGGGTCAGGGCGCCGCCCGCGCGGTGCGCCAGGCGCTCGACCAGGCGGGCCGCACGCCCGACGAGGTCACCCACATCAACGCCCACGCGACGTCGACCCCCGTCGGCGACCCCGCCGAGTTCACGGCTCTGGAGGCCGTCTTCGGCGACCGCGTGCGCGAGATCCCGGCCAGCGCGACGAAGTCGGCGACGGGCCACCTGCTCGGCGGCACCGGCGCGCTCGAGTCGGTGTTCACGATCCTCGCGATGCGCGACCGCCAGGCGCCGCCGACGCTCAACCTCGACAACCAGGACCCGGAGACCCCGTTCCTCGCGTCGAAGCAGCCGCAGGCGCTGCCCGAGGGGCCGCAGCTCGCGATCAGCAACTCGTTCGGCTTCGGAGGCCACAACGCCGTCGCGGCGTTCGCCACCTACGAGGACTGATCGAGTCAGAGGGGGCCGGGGAGCATCGCTCCCCGGCCCCCTCTGCGTGTCACGCCATCGCGCGCGCCATGCGGTCCACCATCTCGCGCAGCACCGGGCGGGGCGTCGCGAAGATGAGTCGCACGAAGCCGCTTCCCGCGGCCCCGCACGCGGCACCGTCGGTGAGTCCGACGCCCGCGTTCTCGCGGAAGAACGCCGCGGGATCCTCGATCCCCGTGCCGCGGAAGTCGAGCCAGCCGACGTAGGTGCCCTGGGGAGCCGTGAACCGCACGCCGGGCAGCCGGTCGGCGACGAGCGCCGCGAGCTCGGTCCTGCTGCCGTCGAGGTAGGCGCGCACGTCGGCGAGCCACGCACCGCCCTCGCGGTACGCGACGGCGTTCGCGATGGCGCCGAGGTTCGCGGTGCCGTGGCCGGCCAGTCCGCCCTTCTCGTCCATCACGGCGCGGTCGTGGAGGTTCGAGACGACCAGCTGGGCGCACTTCAGGCCGGGCAGGTTCCAGGCCTTCGAGGCCGAGAGCGCCGTCACGGTGTGCGACGCCGCGGCATCCGACACCGTCGCGTACGACACCATCTCGCCCTCGAAGACGAGCGGCGCCCAGATCTCGTCGGCGAAGACCCGACCGTCGTTCCTCGCGACGACCTCGCTGATCGCGACGAGCTCGTCGCGGGTGAAGACGCGGCCCACGGGGTTGAAGGGGTTGCAGAGCACGAGGACCTGTCCCCCGGCGTCGAACGCCGCCTGGATCGCGTCGAGGTCGAGGCGGGCGACGCCCGCGTCGTCGACGAGCGGGACCTCGATCACCTCGCGTCCCAGTTCGGGCGGGACGAACAGGAACGGCATGTACGACGGCGTCGGGACGATGACCTTCGAACCCGGACGGGAGAAGAGCTCGATCGCGAGCTCGAACGCCGTGATCACGTCGGGCATCGGGAAGACGTCCTCGGGCTGTGCTCCCCAGCCGCGCGCGTTCAGGTGCTCGGCCGTCGCCTCGCGCAGCTCGCGGTCGATGTGCGGCGGCATGTAGCCGTGTACGGGCGCGTCGACCGCCTCGTGCAGCGCCGCCCGGATCTCGGGGGCGATCCCGAAGTCCATCTCGGCCACGAACGCCCCGATCGGGACGTCGGGGTCGTTCCACTTGGTGGCGCGGGTCGCGCGCAGGTCGTCGAGGGTGATCGCGTCGAGTTCGTCGGGGCGGGGCATGGATCCATCCTCTCGCGGAGGACGTCACCGCGCCCTCCCGGAGTCTTCTCCGAGAGGGCGCGGTCGTCTGTGTGCGCGGCGGCGTCAGCCGGCGCGGTGCTGCAGCCACACGACCGGAGAGGCGATCGCGTCGCCCGCCGTGCGGAAGATCTCGAGCTCGTCGTCCCAGGCCGTGCCGAGGGCGACGTCGAGCTCACGGCGCATCTCGAACGGGTCGGCGAGGGCGATCGCGGCGCGGACGCGCTCCTCGCCGACGACGATGCTGCCCGCCGCGTCGATCTGCGAGAAGTGGATCCCGAGGTCGGGCGTGTGCATCCAGCGACCGCCCGTGCTGCCGGGCGTCGGATCCTCCGTGACCTCGAAGCGCAGGTGCTCCCAGCCGCGGATGGCGGTCGCGATCGCGGCGCCCGTGCCGGCGGGGCCGTCCCACGAGAACTCGGCGCGGCGCGCTCCCGGGAGCGCGGGCTGGTTCTGCCAGTCGAAGTTGACGGCACGCCCGATCGAGCGCCCGACTGCCCACTCGAGGTGGGGGCACAATGCTTTCGGCGCCGAGTGGATGAAGACCACTCCGCGCGCGCTGGGTGTCGCCATGATCTCTCCGTTTCGTCAGGTGCGGCTTCCCCTCCGCGCCTGAACGGGTGATCTGCTGGCGGCAGAACTATTCGGCTTTCACGCTCAGTCTGTCGCAGACACGCCCGAATCACAAGCGTGTTCTTCGCGCGATGCGGCGTGTCGCGTCGTCGTAGGGCGGGCGGGACTCGAACCCGCGGATCGTCGAGTTATGAGCTCGCTGCCTTGACCAGCTTGGCTACCGCCCCATACGTACCGGTCGAGCCTATCGCGGCTCGTCGGCCGGGCCCGAGTCGGGCCCCGAGCCGCCCCGCGTGATGGGCAGCTCCTGGCTCTCGTGGATCACCTGCGGGTGGCTGCGTGCGAGCCACACGACGCCCACGGCGGCCACCGCGCCGACGAGGATCCACACGACGATCGCCCAGGCCGGCGCCGACGCCGCCTCGTCGAGAAGCAGGGCGCCGATGAGGACGGCGACGATCGGGTCGATGACCGTGAGCCCCGCGATCACGAGGTCCGGCGGCCCCGAGGAGTACGCGGTCTGCACGAAGTAGGCCCCCGCCGCCGCCGCCGCGAGCAGCGCGATGCCGGACGCGATCGTGAGGGCGCCGAAGTCGCCCTGCTGGATCCGCTTGATCACGACCTTCGCGAGCGTCGCGACGAAGCCGTACAGGATCCCGGCGGACGAGATGTAGAAGAGCGCGCCGGCGCGTGCGCGCACGAAGAGCCAGACGGCGCCCATGACGAGGAGCACCACGAGGAGGATCACGAGGAGGGTGAGGATCTGCACCTGATCGAGGGGCTTCTCGATCGCGACGAACGCCGCGACGATCACGAAGACGAAGATCCCGCCGACGCACATGCCGATGGCCGTGACGGACTGCCGCGTCGGGGTGTGTCCCGTCGCCTGCGCGTTGAGCAGCGTCGTGATCACGAGGGAGATCGCGCCGAGCGGCTGCACGACGATGAGCGGAGCGATCGCGAGCGCCGAGAGCTGGCACACGATCGCGGCGCCCATGAGCAGGGTCCCGAGGATCCAGGACGGGCGGCGCAGCAGGCGCACCAGGTGCGACACCCCGAGCCCGCCGGCGCCCGAGCCGCCCGCGAGCCGCTCGACCTTGCGGACCCCGCGGCTCTGGTACTGCGCCCCGAGCGACATGAACACGGCGCCCGCGACGGCCAGGGGGATGCCGAGGAGCAGCCCCGGGTTGTCGAAGACGTTCGTGCTCTCGACCGCCGCGGAGGCGACGGCGTGCAGGCCCCAGGTCACCCGACAAGCCTATGACACGGCCCTCCGCGCGGCGGGTGGGAGCGGCCGGGCCGCGTTCAGTAGCCTTGCGGAATGGCCATTCTTCCGATCCGCGTCTGGGGGGATCCGGTCCTCCACGCGCACGCCGCTCCGGTCGACGAGATCACCGACGAGATCCGCACGCTCGTCGCCGACATGTACGAGACCATGGACGCCGCTCCCGGCGTGGGGCTCGCGGCCCCGCAGGTGGGCGTCGGCCTGCGGATCTACACCTACACGTACGAGGACGACGAGGGGAATCCCTGGCGGGGCGAGATCATCAACCCCGAGCTGTGGATGACTCCCCCCGAGCCCGGTGCCCCCGACGAGGACGAAGAGGCAGAGGGCTGCCTCTCGTTCCCCGGCGAGCGGTTCGCGCTGCGCCGCAGCGACCGCGTCATCGTGACGGGGATCGACCTGCGGGGTGAGCCCGTGCGCATCGAGGTCGACGGGTGGCGCGCGCGGATCATGCAGCACGAATTCGACCACCTCGACGGGATCGTGTACATCGATCGGATCTCCGACGGCGACTGGAAGACGGCGCAGAAGATCTCGAAGAAGCGCGGGTGGGGCAAGCCCGGCGTGAGCTGGATGCCCGGCGTCGACGACCTCGAGGGCTGACGGCCCGGTACCGGGAGGGCACCCCGTTCCCCTAATGTCTTGAGCGGGGAGATGCGATGCGCGCGTCCCCCTGCCTGATCCACATCGCCAGAACGGACTGTCACTCATGATCACCCTCACTCGCTCCCGCGCCGCTCGCGCCACCGCCGTGGTCGCCGGAGCCCTCCTCATCGGCGGCTCGCTGGCGGGCTGCGCCTCGATCCAGTCCCTCATCGGCGGCGCCGAGCGCGACGAGGACTCGGGCGAGGTCACCGAGTCGGGCACCGAGTCGGTGTTCGACATCCAGGTCGGCGACTGCCTCCAGGAGCCCGACGCGGCCGGCGCCGACGGCACCGAGGTCAGCGACATCGAGGTCGTCCCCTGCTCCGACGAGCACGACTACGAGTACTACTACGAGTACGACCTTGACCTCGGCGACGACTTCCCCGGCCAGACGGCGATCCAGGAGGACGCCGACCCGAAGTGCCAGGCCGCGTTCGCCGACTTCGCCGGCATCGACTTCAACGAGTCGGCGTCGCTCTGGTACACGTACTACTCCCCCACCGAGCAGACCTGGTCGACGGGCGACCGCCAGATCCAGTGCCTGATCTACGAGGCCTCGGACGACATGGGCCAGACGGTCGTCCCCGTCACCGGCTCGCTCGCCGGCGCCGCGCGCTGACCCCGGTCACCTGCGCGCAGCGCGGCGGATGACGTCGCGCAGCCCCGGACGCCGCGCTCGCTGCTCCGCCTCCCGCACGACGGAGGCGAGGGCGTCGAGCGCGGCGTTCAGCTGCGGGTCGGGTCCAGGGCGGTCGGGGTCGGCGACCTGCGGCGCGCGCACGGGGCGCAG
The DNA here is from genome assembly GCF_000422385.1 of Microbacterium indicum DSM 19969. Classification (GTDB taxonomy): domain Bacteria; phylum Actinomycetota; class Actinomycetes; order Actinomycetales; family Microbacteriaceae; genus Microbacterium; species Microbacterium indicum. The sequence goes on along the minus strand of NZ_AULR01000002.1, from coordinate 297,041 downwards.
ATCCTCGACGTCGCCCACGACGTCGATGTCGCGCTCGCGGATCCAGGCGGCCCACGCCGCGAAGCGCTCGTCGGCCCAGTCGAGCATCTCCTCCGACGGCACGATCGGGTCGCCCGCACCCGCGAGGGTCTCCTCGGCGATGAGGACCCGCACGAGCCCGTCGTAGGTCCCCGGCCGGTCGGAGCGCTCCAGGCGGCGGTTGAGGCGCCGCATCATCGTCGTCTGCGCGGCCCCCATCGACGGGTTCGATCCGCCGGCTTCGCGCGGCGCGCGGTCAGGATCGACGCGCAGGGCATGGCACATCCGCAGCCACAACTCGTCCGCGGTGCGCTCCCGCGGCACCGTCACGAGGTGGATGCGGTCGGGGGCGATGCCGTAGCCCCAGGTGCCGAGCACACGCGGGAGGTCGAACGGCACCGCGAAGAAGCCGAGGCCCGCCCTCAGCCGCGCCGAGTACTCCGCGAACGACCACTCCTTGCCCTGCTTGACCTCCTCCTGCCACCCGGCGGCGATCTGTCGGCCCATGTCGCGCGCCGAGTAGACGATGTGCAGGTCGGCTCCGTGGGCCGTCAGGTCGCGTCGAGCCCGCGCAGCCTGATCGGACGTCGCCGAGGCGAAGATCTCGTGGCTGATGATCGCCGTGCCGCGCGTGCTGTGCACCTGCTCGACGAGGCGCCGCCACGCGCCGTCGACGCCCGACCCCGGCCCCGCCCAGTCGGCGCCCACGAGGTCGAGGCACGCGTGGAACTGCCCGAGCGGTGCGGGATCGCGTCGCCCGGCGCCCGGCACCGAGATGCCGGCACGGCTGAGCGACGCGGCGTTGCGCGCGAGCCGCTCCTGGAACGCCGTCGTGCCCGTCTTGGGGGCGCCGACGTGCAGGAAGACGGTGTGTGCCACGGGAGGAGCCCTTCGGTCGAATCGCTGCCGAACCGGTACTCTCCCGCGTTCCCGCCGCGCCGCCAAGCCGTACACGCGGGACTTCGGATCCGCAGATCCGCGTCATCGGAACCTCGCAGGCGCGAGGCCGCTCCCATCAGCGTCGGCGGGGCCTGTCCTCGCCGGCCGAGGGCGCGGCCGTCGTGACGTCGACGGGTTCCTGGCCGGCGTCGGTCGACCACTCGTGCGCGAGGCCCTTCGCGGCGTGCGTCGCGGCGCGGACGCAACGCTCGTCGGCCCATCCGTTGAGCAGATGGCCGTTGTGTCCGCGCACCCATTCGAGCTCGACATCGGGCAGCCCGGCCTCCCGGCGGGCGTCGCGTGCCTCGATGAGCTTCTCGAGCAGGTCCCGGTTCTTCGTGGGCTGCTTGGACGCCGTCTTCCAACCGCGGCGCCGGTGCGCGTCCATCCAGGACGAGTACGTGTCGATCGCGTACTTCGAGTCGGCCTGCACGCGGAGGTGCGCGACGTCGGCGTGATCCGTGATCGCGCGCAGGAGCGCCGTGAGCTCGCCGATGTTGTTCGTGCCCTGCACGATGGATCCGGCCGCCCAGCGGCCGTCCTCCCCGACCCACGCCCAGCCCGTCGGGCCCGGGTTCCCCTGGCACGCCCCGTCGGTCGCCACGGTGTAGGTGTCGTCGCTCATTCGGGGCCTCCTGATCGGGGAACGTCGCGCTCCGGAATCGACGAAGGCCCCCACGCTGGTGGAGGCCTTCGATTCGTGCTCCCCCGATTGGACTCGAACCAATAACCTGCCGGTTAACAGCCGGCTGCTCTGCCAATTGAGCTACAGGGGAATGATCTCGCTGCGCGGTGCGCAACCCGAACAGCTTAGCAAACCGTCGGGCCGGCGAGAAAATCAGGCGACGTTCGGGCGCGTCGCCTCCTCGGCGAGGAAGGCGAGAGCCTCCTCCTCGCCGGGCGTCGCCCACACGTCGCCCTCGGCCGTGGCCCGCGCCACGGCGGCGCCCTCGCGGAGCACGATCCGGTCGGCGCCGATCTCGTGAGCGAAGACGACGTCGTTCGTGGCGACGAGAGCCGCCATGTCCCACTCGTCGCGACGGCGCAGGATCGCGTCGCGCACGACGTGCCGCACCTCGACGTCGATCCCCGCGAGGGGCTCGTCGGCGATGAGCAGCTTCGGGTCCATGACGAGGGCCCGCGCGAGCGCGACGCGCTGACGCATTCCGGCGCTGAGCTCGTGCGGGAAGCGGTTCGCGACGCCGAGCGGCAGGTGCACCTCGTCGAGCAGGTTCGACACGCGCACCTCGAGCCGTCGCCCGTCGATCTCGGCCCCGCGCGAAACGAGAGGGAGCGCGATGATCTCGCCGATCGTCAGGTCGCGGTCGAACGAGACGCCCGCCTGCTGCGAGAGGTAGCCCACGCGGTAGGTCAGGACGCTGCACGCGCGGCCCGGCGTGCGCGCGTCGACGCCGCACACGCGCGCGGATCCGCCCACGATGCGGGCGTCGGTCTTCTCGCCCGACAGCGCGGCGAGGAGCGAGGACCGGCCCGAGCCCGTGGGGCCCGCGATGCAGAGCGCCCCGGAGTACGGGACCTCGGCCGTGACGCCGTCGACGGCCCGGACGGATCGGGATCCCTTCCCCCGGGTCACGCTCACGTCGTCGAGGCGGAGGGCCCATTCGGTCAGCTCGGGAACGCGCATGGGTTCCATCCTGCCCCGAGCCGCGCCGAAATCACTCCTCCGTGAGGCGGCGTCGCTCGATCTCGAGGTCGCGGCGCCGCACGCTCGCGGCGCGCCACTCGTCGGAGCCGGGAGCGAAGCGCTGGATCGCGCCGTCGAGCTCGCGCTGCTCGTCCTGGAGCGAGCGGGCGACGATGCGACGGCACAGCGCGTTCGCCGACACCGCGGCGTGCTCCTCGTCGCGGGCGGGGAAGTCGCGCATGAGCACCTCTCCCCCGAGCTGCCGGAGCGCCTGCGGGAGCGCGTCGACCGAGGCCTGACCCCAGCCCTGCTTCGTGCGGTCGACGCCCGCGACCGCCTGGCGCACCTGGTCGAGCGCCGGCGTGCGAAAGGTCGACGAGAGCGCGCGCTGGAGCAGCGCGGGGTCGACGCGGTGGCCGTACTGCAGGATCCCCGTCAGCGCGTCGCGCTCGACCGCGACGTCGGTCGTGCGGGGCAGGGTCGCGAGGGTCGTCGCGGGCGCGGCGACCGACTCGGGCGCGCCCTCGCGGCGGCGATCGGCGCGCGATCCGCCGCGGGCGGCCTGCTCGACCTCGCGATGCACGTCGGTCGGGTCCATCCCGAGACGCTGCGCGAGGACGCGCTCGTACCCGGGCCGCAGGAGCCGGTCGCGGATCTCGGCGACGATCGGCGCGGCGGCGCGCAGGGCCCCCACGCGCCCCTCGACGCTCGAGAGCGGGAAACCGGCGAGCTTGCGATCGATGACGAACTCGAACATCGGACGCTTGTGGTCGAGGAGCCCCCGCACGGCCGCATCGCCCCGCTGCAGCCGGAGGTCGCAGGGGTCGAGCCCGTCGGGCGCGACGGCCACGAAGGTCTGCGCCGAGAAGCGGTCGGCCTCGCTGAAGGCGCGCAGGGCGGCTTTCTGACCCGCCTCGTCGCCGTCGAAGGTGAAGACGACCTCGCCCTGGGCGTCGTCGTCGCCCATGACGCGGCGCAGGAGCGTGATGTGCTCGGACCCGAACGCCGTGCCGCACGTCGCGACGGCCGTCGTGACGCCCGCGAGGTGCGCCGCCATGACGTCGGTGTAGCCCTCGACCACCACGACGCGCTTGGGATCGCCGCGCGCGATGTCGCGCTTCGCGAGGTCGAGCCCGTAGAGCACCTGGTTCTTCTTGTAGATCGGCGTCTCGGGGGTGTTGAGGTACTTGGGACCCTGATCGTCGTCGTAGAGCTTGCGCGCGCCGAAGCCGATCGTCTGCCCCGTGACGTCGCGGATCGGCCAGACGACCCGCCCGCGGAAGCGGTCGTACGCGCCGCCGCGCTGGTTGGTCGACAGGAGGCCCGCCGTGACGAGCTCGTCGCGCTGGAAGCCCTGCGCCGTGAGGTGCTTGAGGAGGCCGTCCCATCCCTGGGGCGCGTAGCCGACCCCGAAGTGCGCGGCGGCGCCCGGGTCGAAGCCGCGCCCGCCGAGGAACGCGCGCGCGGGCGCGGCTTCGGGGGTCAGCAGCTGCTGGCGGAAGAACTCGGCCGCGGCGGTGTTGGCGGCGAACAGGCGCGTGCGCCCGCTCGTCTCGGGGGCCGGGCCGCCGCCCTCCTCGTAGGTGAGCTGGAAGCCGATGCGGGCCGCGACCTTCTCGACCGCCTCGACGAAGGTCAGGTGGTCCATCTCGCGGAGGAAGGTGAAGACGTCGCCCGACTCGCCGCACCCGAAGCAGTGATAGAACCCCTGGCCGGGGCGCACGTTGAAGCTCGGGCTCTTCTCGTCGTGGAACGGGCACAGCCCCTTGAGGGATCCGATGCCCGCCGACTTGAGGGCGACGCGCTCGCCGATAATGTCGGCGATGTTGATGCGGGTCTTGACCTCTTCGATGTCGGCCTGGCGGATGCGCGGCATTACGACGCCACCGGCTGGGCGGCGCGCAGCCAGATGCCGACCGACGCGGGATCGATGTCTCCGACGAGGCGGGCGTGCCACGCGACCGCCGTCTGATCCGTGAGGCTCGCGACCTGGTCGACGATGACGCGCTTGCGATCCGCCTCGGTGCGCGCCGCGACGAAGTCGGCGGCGAACGCCGGGTCGAGCTGATCCGCGCCGGAGGACCAGAGCGTGTCGGCCGTCCAGAGGGCGTCGGCGATGCGGGTGAGCACGGCGCGCTGCTCGACGTACACCGAGCGGCGCGTGTCGAGCGTCACGATCGTCGCGCCCATGATGCCCTTGAGGACCGCGATCTCGACCTCGATCTCGCGCGGCACGACGACGTGGGCGCCGTACCGCGCCATCGACGTCGCGGGATACGCCGCGCGGGTCGCCTCGACGGCCCGGCTGGCGAAGCGCCCGATGAGGTCGCTCGTGAGGTTCTTGAGGCGCGCGAGGTCGCGGCGCGAGCGGTCGAACGTCGTGAGCCACATGGGCTGGCGCGTGAGCCGGTACAGCGCGTCGGCGAGCTCGTCGCGCGCGTAGTCGTAGCCGACCCACGCCTGGATCTTGCCGACGAGCGGGTGGTGCTGGACGGGGTCGGCGAGCTCCGCCACGTCGACGTAGCCGTTCACGACGGCGTCCTCGAAGTCGTGCACCGAGTAGGCGATGTCGTCGGAGAGATCCATGATCTCGGCCTCGATGCTGCGCACGCGGTCGGGGGCGCCCTCGCGCATCCAGGCGAAGACGTCCTCGTCGTCGGGGTAGACGCCGAACTTCAGGCGCCCGCCCGGGTCGGGCACGGGATCGGCTGCCGTCCACGGGTACTTGGCCGTCGCGTCGAGCGTCGCACGGGTGAGGTTCAGGCCCACCGACGTGCCGTCGCCCGCGAGGACCTTGGCCTCGAGGCGGGTGAGGATCCGGAGCGACTGGGCGTTGCCCTCGAAGCCGCCGATGTCGGACGCCCACTCGTTGAGCGCGCGCTCGCCGTTGTGCCCGAAGGGAGGATGCCCGAGGTCGTGGCTCAGGCAGGCCGTGTCGACGATGTCCTCGTCGACGCCGAGGGCCGTCGCGATCTCGCGGCCGATCTGGGCCACCTCGAGCGAGTGCGTCAGGCGGTTGCGCGCGAAGTCGGCGTCGCTCGCCGGGCTCAGGACCTGGGTCTTCGCGGCGAGGCGGCGCAGCGCGGCCGAGTGCAGCACGCGGGCGCGGTCGCGCGCGAAGTCGCCCCGCACGGAGCGGTGCCGCTCGACGACGAAGCGCTGACGGTCGAACGCCGTGTAGGCGCTCTCCTGCTCAGCCCCCACTGGTGTCCAGCTCCGCTTCCTGCAGGTCGGCCGTCTGCGCGTCGTCGAGCGCGCGCGACGCGAGCCATCCCTGCGGCAGCACGGGACGCCGCGGGTGGCCCGCGCGCCCCCGCGGCCCGCCGACGGCGTCGCCGGGGAACGGCTCGTCGAGGTCGAGCTGCGCGATGAGGTCGTCGATCTCGGCGAGCGAATCGACCTTCGCGAACGCGCCGCGCATCTCGCCGCCGACGGGGTACCCCTTGAAGTACCACGCGGCGTGCTTGCGGATGTCGCGGCAGCCGCGGCCCTCGTCGTCGTAGAACTCGACGAGCAGCTCGGCGTGGCGCCGGAACGCGTCGGCGACGAAGGCGAGCGTCGCGTCGACCTCGGGGGCCTCGCCGCCGAAGGCACGCGCCAGCTCGCCGAAGAGCCACGGGCGCCCGAGGCAGCCGCGGCCCACGACGACGCCGTCGGCGCCCGTCTCGGTCATCATGCGCACGGCGTCGTCCGCGCTCCAGATGTCGCCGTTGCCGAGCACGGGGATCGACGTCACGTGCTCCTTGAGGGCGGCGATCGCCGACCAGTCGGCGACGCCCGAGTACGACTCCTGCAGCGTGCGCGCGTGGAGCGTCACGGCGGCTGCGCCGACCTCCTCGGCGATGCGGCCCGCGTCGAGGTAGGTGAGGTGGTCGTCGTCGATGCCCTTGCGCATCTTGACCGTGACGGGCACATCGCCCGCCGCGTCGACGGCGCCCCCCACGATGTCGCGAAAGAGGTCGAGCTTCCAGGGCAGGGCGGATCCCCCGCCCTTGCGGGTGACCTTGGGGACGGGGCAGCCGAAGTTCAGGTCGATGTGGTCGGCATGGCCCTCGCCCGCGATGATGCGGGCCGCCTCGGCCGTGTAGTGCGGGTCGACGCCGTAGAGCTGGATCGAGCGCGGCGTCTCGGACGGGTGGTGCTCGATGAGCTTCATCGTCACGGCGTTGCGCTCGACGAGCGCTCGCGTCGTGATCATCTCGGTCACGTAGAGGCCGGCCCCGTACTCGCGGCACAGGCGGCGGAACGCCATGTTGGTGACGCCGGCCATGGGGGCGAGGATCACGGGGACGTCGACCTCGATGCCTCCGATGCGCAGGGGCGCGGGGCGCAGCTGCGTCGGGTTCTCGGGAGGGGCGATCGTCACCCGCCCATTCTTCCAGATCCGAGCCGGGCGGTCGCCGCGCGGCCCTACCCTGTGGATATGAGCGCTGACGCCGACATCCGATCCATCCCCTTCGCCGCGGCCGACGGGGCCGAGAAGACCCTCGCCGAGTTCGGCGACGGCGTCGTGCTCGTCGTGAACGTGGCCTCGAAGTGCGGGCTCACCCCGCAGTACGAGCAGCTCGAGGAGCTGCAGCGCACCTACGGCGATCGCGGCCTCACGGTCGTCGGGTTCCCGTGCAACCAGTTCATGGGCCAGGAGCCGGGGTCGATGGACGAGATCCTCGAGTACTGCTCGACGACGTGGGGCGTGAGCTTCCCGATCCAGGACAAGATCCGCGTGAACGGCGCGCACGCCGCCCCGCTCTACAAGGCGCTCAAGAAGTCGAAGGACCAGATGGGGCTCGCGGGTCCCGTCGCGTGGAACTTCGAGAAGTTCCTCGTCCTCCCGACGGGCGAGGTCCAGCGCTTCCGCCCCACGACGAAGCCCGATGACGCGGCGATCGTCGGCGCGATCGAGGCGAACCTCCCCCGCTGAGCGTCAGGCGGTCGGCTTGTCGACCGCCCCGCCGTAGCGGCGGTCGCGCGCGTGGAACAGCTGGATCGCGCGCCAGAGGTTCTCGCGCGTGAACTCGGGCCACAGGGCGTCGTCGAACACCATCTCCGCGTACGCCGACTCCCACAGCATGAAGTTGCTCGTGCGCTGCTCCCCGCCCGATCGGATGAAGAGATCGACGTCCGGCAGGTTCGGCACGTAGAGGTGCCTGGCGATCGTCTTCTCGCTGATCGCCGACGGCCGGAGCCGACCGGCCGCGACCTCCTCGGCCATCTCGCGCATCGCATCGACGACCTCCCAGCGCCCGCCGTAGTTGATGCACATCTGCAGCGTCATCGTCGTGTTCTCGCGCGTCAGCCGCTCAGCCGCCTCGAGGTCCTTGATGACGGATCCCCAGAGCTTCGGGCGTCGCCCAGCCCAGCGCACGCGCACCCCCCACTCGTTGAGCTGATCGCGGTGCCGATGGAGGACCTCGCGGTTGAACCCCATGAGGAAGCGCACCTCGGCGGGCGAACGCTTCCAGTTCTCCGTCGAGAACGCGTAGACCGAGAGGTGCTTGACGCCCGCCTGCACGGCCCCGGCGATCACGTCGAGCATCGCGTCGACGCCGACCCGGTGCCCCTCGGTGCGCGGCAGGCCCTGCTTGTTGGCCCAGCGGCCATTGCCGTCCATCACGACCGCGACGTGGTTCGGGACGGGCCCGGCGAAGCGCGGCGGCTCGAGCCCCGTCCAGTCGAGCGGCTTGAACGGCACGGCGTCGGGGTGCGTGTAGGGCTTGGGGCTCATGGTCGCCTTCCGTTCGAGCCGAGCGAGCGGAACGTGCGCTCGAGGTGGAACTGCGCGTAGGCGGCGACGAGCGCGCCCGCGCGGTCGAGGTCCTGATCCGTCGCCGCGTCGACGACCGCCCACTCGCCCGCGAGCAGGGATCCGACGAGCTCGATCGTGTCGGCCGAGACACGCGGCGTGCCCGCAGGCGCGCAGTGCGCGCACACGACGCCGCCGAGCTGCGCCGAGAACCGCTCGTGCGGACCCGCCTCGCCGCACCGCGCGCAGGCGTCGAGCTGCAGCGACCAGCCGGCGATCGCGAGCGCGCGGAGGAGGTACGAGTCGCGGGTCGCCTGCGGCGCGTGCTCTCCGCGGGCGAGCGAGCGCAGCGCCCCGACGAGCAGGAAGAACTGCTGCGGCTGCGCGTCGCCCTCGCCCACGATCCTCTCGGCCGCCTCGGCCATCGCGCTCGCCGCCGAGTAGGCCGCGTAGTCGCGCACGATGTCGGCGCCGTACGTGCCGACCTGGTCGACCTGCTGGACGATGTCGAGCGATCGGCCGATGTAGAACTGGGCGTCGACGGCCATGAACGGCTCGACGCGCGCGCCGAACCTGCTCGAGGTGCGGCGCACGCCCTTCGCCACGGCCCGGACGGATCCGTGCTGGCGGGTCAGCAGCGTGAGGATCCGGTCGGCCTCGCCCAGCTTCTGCGTGCGCAGCACAACGGCGTCGTCGCGATAGGTGGGCACCTCCCCAGATTAGGCCGCGTTCCTGCGCGTCGGCGGATCTCCACCCCGTCTCCACCCGCGGGTGGTGGGCCCGCGGGCCGGCGCTCCGAAGACTGGGAGACATGAACGCACAGACCCTCATCTCCGTCGCCATCAGCGTCGTCGCCATCCTCGTCATCTCCTTCCGACAGCTCGCCTGGCGGCGCTTCGTCCCCCGCAAGCTCGTGATCCTCCCGCTCTTCCTCCTCGTGTGCGGCGTGTGCCTCGGCGCGGCGGCCGGCGCCGGGGCCCTCGTGTCGACGGCCGGCGCGCTCGACGTCGTCCTCATCGTGGTGCAGCTCGCGCTCGCGGTCGGCGCGGGGCTCTGGATGGGGCGCTGCGTCGAGATCGCCCCGCACGACGGCGCGCTCGCGACCCGGCTGCGCCCCGCTGGCCTCGGGATCTGGTTCGGGATGATCGCGATCCGGCTGGGCCTCGACGGCGTCGCGCACCTCATCGGAGCGCACCTCGCCGGATCGATCGCGCTGATCCTCCTCATGCTCGGCGTCGCGAAGGGCACGCAGGGCGTCGTCATCGCGCTCCGCGTCCGCCGCGCCGTGCCCGAGCCCGAGCCCGCCGCGCAGTACGCTCGCTGACCGTGGAGACGAACGCGCACCGCGACCCGCGCCGGTCATCCGCCGCGCGGGTCGCGGTGCGCGTCGTGACCGTGCTCGTCGTCGCATCCGTGCTCAGCGACCGCATCGCGTCGAGCGGGCCGCTCGTCCCGACGCTCGCCGCGCTGGGCTCCGCCGCGCTCCTCGCGGACGGCTTCGCCGACCCCGTCAGGCGCCCCCGCCTCCACGTCGGGCTCCTCGTCGCCGCGGGCCTCTGCGGAGCGGCGCTCAACCACCTCACGCCATCGGCCGGCTGGGCGCTCGTCGGCACGTCGATCGCGATCCTCGTCGCGAGCCCCGGGATCCGCCTCCGGACCGCCGCGCTCGCGGTCGCGGCTCCCGCCGCCGTCGCGATCGCGGCGCCGTGGGGATCCGAGCCCGTCGCGCTCGGCGCCCTGTACAGCGCGCTCGTCCTGGCCGGGATCGCGACCGCTGCCTACGCGGGCCGCACGCGGCGGAGCCAGCGCGAGGCGGATCGCGCGCTCGTCGCGCGCACCCGGGAGCTCGTCGAGGAGACCGCGCGCAGCTCCGCTCTCGAGGAGCGCGCCCGGATCGCCCGCGACATGCACGACGTCCTCGCCCATTCGCTCGGGGGCCTCGTCGTGCAGCTCGACGCAGCCCAGGCCGAGATCGAGGGCGCGGCGCCGCGGGACGACGTCGCGCGGCGCATCGCGGGGGCGCGAGCTCTCGCCGCGGACGGCCTCGCGGAGGCGCGGGCGGCGGTCCGCGAGCTCCGCGCCGACGGCTCCTCGACCGACGCCGCGACGGCGGTCGGGGCCGTCATGCGCGGGACCGTCGCGGCGGAGGCGGGCATCGACTTCGACGTCGCGGGCGCGGTCCGCGCCGTTCCCGCCCCCGTCGCGGGGGCGCTCGCCGCCGTCGCGCGCGAGGCCGTCACGAACATCGCCAAGCACGCCGCGGGCGCACGGTGCGCGGCCACGCTCGCGTACGAACCGGGGCGGGTCCGCCTCGAGGTGATCAGCGCGGCGGCGCGCTCGGCGCCCGGGATCGCGGCGTCGGGATCCGGCTTCGGCGCACAGGGCATGGCCGCCCGCATGGCGGAGGTCGGCGGCTCCCTCGCGTTCGGGCCCGACAACGCCGGGCGCTGGGTCGTCTCGGCTGCCTGGCCAGCGGGGCAGGATGGTGTCCATGGATCCTGAGGAGCGGCCGATCCGGGTCGTGGTCGCCGACGACCAGGAGATCGTGCGCGACGGCCTCGTGACGGTCCTCGGCCGGATGCCCGGCGTCGCTGTCGTCGGGTCGGCGCGCGACGGGCGCGAGGCCGCATCGCTCGCCGTGCGCGAGCGCCCCGACGTCGTGCTCATGGACCTGCGCATGCCGGTCCTCGACGGCGCGGGTGCGACGGCCGAGATCGCCCGCGACGCGCCCGACGTCGCGGTCCTCGTCCTCACCACGTTCGACGACGACGCCTCGATCGCCGTGGCCCTGCGGGCCGGGGCCCGCGGCTACCTCACGAAGGACGCGTCGCGCGAGGACATCGCCGCGGCGATCCGATCGGTCTCGCGCGGACAGGCGACGTTCGCCCCGACGGTCGCCCGGCGCGTCATCGGAGGCCTCGCGCCGGCCTCGCCGCCGGACGGGCGCCTCGGCTCGCTCACGCCGCGCGAGGCCGAGGTCCTCCGCCTCATCGGCGAGGGACTCAACAACGGCGAGATCGCCGAGCGCCTCTTCGTCAGCGTCGCGACGGTCAAGACCCACATCAACAACCTCTTCGCGAAGCTCGACCTGCGCGACCGGGCCCAGGCCGTGCGCCTCGCGAACGACCACGCATCCGGATGAGGAAAGCTCCGCCTCGCTGAGCAGAGTGCGCAACCCCTGCCGCACCCGGGCGTCTCGGACCGTGCATCCTGCGTGATAGCCTGGCTACGTGCGCCGCTGGAGCCTTCTTCTCCTTATCTGCCGCGACGAGACCTCGTAATCTCAGGGCCTTCTCGTCGCGGAGCTTCGCGTGGCCCTCCCCCACGACACCGGAGACGAGAAGAAGCGATGAAGAACACCCAGCAGCCGAGCGGCATGCCGATCCACAAGTACGTGCCGTTCCACGAGCAGATCGCCGTCGACCTGCCCGACCGTACCTGGCCGACGAAGCGCATCACCGAGGCGCCCCGCTGGTGCGCCGTCGACCTGCGCGACGGCAACCAGGCGCTCATCGACCCGATGACGCCCGACCGCAAGCGCGTCATGTTCGAGCTCCTCGTGAAGATGGGCTACAAGGAGATCGAGGTCGGCTTCCCGTCGGCGAGCCAGACCGACTTCGACTTCGTGCGCCAGCTCATCGACGAGGGACTGATCCCCGACGACGTCACGATCCAGGTGCTGACGCAGGCGCGCGAGCACCTCATCGCCCGCACCTACGAGGCCATCGCAGGTGCGAAGCAGGCGATCGTGCACCTCTACAACTCGACGAGCATCCTGCAGCGGGAGGTCGTGTTCCGCACCGACAAGCAGGGCATCATCGACATCGCCCTCGAGGGCGCGCGCCTGTGCCGGAAGTACGAGGCGACGATCCCCGAGACGACCGTCTACTACGAGTACTCCCCCGAGTCGTACACCGGCACGGAGCTCGAGTTCGCGGCCGAGATCTGCAACCAGGTGATGACGGTGCTCGAGCCGACGCCCGAGAAGAAGATCATCCTCAACCTGCCCGCGACGGTCGAGATGGCGACGCCCAACGTGTACGCCGACTCGATCGAGTGGATGAACCGCCACCTCGACAACCGCGAGAACGTCATCCTGTCGCTGCACCCGCACAACGACCGCGGCACCGGCATCGCCGCGGCCGAGCTCGGCTACATGGCGGGCGCCGACCGCATCGAGGGATGCCTCTTCGGCAACGGCGAGCGCACGGGCAACGTCGACCTCGTCGCCCTGGGCGTCAACATGTTCACGCAGGGCGTGGATCCCATGATCGACTTCAGCGACATCGACCAGGTCAAGCGCACCGTCGAGTACTGCAACCAGCTGCCCGTGCACGAGCGCACCCCGTGGGGCGGCGATCTCGTCTTCACGGCGTTCAGCGGATCGCACCAGGACGCGATCAAGAAGGGCTTCGAGTCGATGGAGGCCCGCGCCCGCGCCGCCGGGGTCACGGTCGACGAGATCACCTGGGGCGTCCCGTACCTGCCCGTCGACCCCAAGGACCTGGGCCGCTCCTACGAGGCGGTCATCCGCGTCAACTCGCAGTCGGGCAAGGGAGGCGTCGCCTACCTGCTGAAGGCCGACCACGCCCTCGACCTGCCGCGCAAGCTGCAGATCGAGTTCTCGAACGTCGTGCAGTCGAAGACCGACAGCGAGGGCGGCGAGGTCACGAGCGAGCAGATCTGGAACGTGTTCCAGGACGAGTACCTGCCCTCGGGCGCACCCGAGGAGACCTGGGGACGGTTCGAGCTCGTGAGCACGATCTCGCACAACCGCACCGACGGCGACGGATCGCTCGACGTCGTCCTGCGCGACGGATCCTCGGAGGTCGCGGCCTCGGGCTCGGGCAACGGCCCGATCGCGGCGTTCATCGAGGTCCTGCGCGAGCGGGGCGTGGACGTGACCCTCTACGACTACAGCGAGCACACGCTCAGCGCCTCGGGCGACGCCGAGGCCGCCGCGTACGTGGAGGTCCAGGTCGACGGTCAGCGCCTGTGGGGCGTCGGCATCGACGGCGACATCTCGACGGCGTCGCTCAAGGCGATCGTCTCGGCGGTCAACCGCGCGATCCGCACGCGCGAGCCGGCCGCGGCCTGACGCCTCGGGGCCCGGACACGCGCCCGGGCCCCGAGGCCGCTCAGAAGCCGAGCCGGCCGAGCTGCTTCGGGTCGCGCTGCCACTCCTTGGCGACGCGCACGTGCAGCGACAGGAAGACGCGGGTGCCGACGAGCGGCTCGATCTCGAGCCGCGCGCGCTTCCCGACGTCGGCGAGGCGCGATCCCTTGCGGCCGATGATGATCGCCTTCTGGCTGTCGCGCTCCACGACGATGTCGGCGTAGACGTCGGTCAGCTCGGGGTCCTCCTCGCGGGCCGCGACGTCCTGCACCTGGACGGCGATCGAGTGGGGCAGCTCGTCGCGCACGCCCTCGAGGGCGGCCTCGCGGATCGCCTCGGCGATCCGGTCCTCGAGCGACTCGTCGGTGACGATCCCCTCGGGGTAGAGCGCGGGACCCTCGGGCATGAGCTCGAGCAGCTCGTGCGCGAGCACGTCGAGCTGCTCCCCCGTCTCGCTCGAGAGCGGGATGACGGCCGCCCAGTCGTCGCGCAGGCTGTCGACCTCCATGAGGCGCTCCATGACCTCGTCGCGGCTCGCGGCGTCGGTCTTGGTCACGAGGGCCACCTTCTTCGCGCGGGCGTACCCGTCGAGCGACGCGGCGATGCGGCGGTCGCCCGGGCCGACCTTCTCGTCGGCCGGCGCGCAGAAGGCGATGACGTCGACGTCGCCGAGGACCGTCTCGACGAGGTCGTTGAGGCGCTGGCCGAGGAGCGTGCGCGGGCGGTGCACGCCCGGCGTGTCGACGACGATGAGCTGCCCCTCGGGGCGGTTGAGGATGCCGCGGATCGCCTTGCGCGTCGTCTGCGGCTTCTCGCTCGTGATCGCGACCTTCTCGCCGACCAGCGCGTTCATGAGGGTCGACTTGCCGACGTTGGGGCGGCCGACGAAGGTCACGAATCCGCTGCGGGTGGTGTCAGTCATCGGCTCGGGGCTTCCTCTTCTTTTTCTTCTTCTTCGCCGCGCCGGGATCCGGGACGGCGTCGACGCGGGGCGCGGTCGACAGGGAGCCCGTCGCGGGGCGCTCGTGCTCCACCTCGGCGACGGCGCGCATCGCGGCGCCGCGATCGACGAACACCGTCGCGATCCCGCGTCCGCGGCCGCGCGACGTGCCGCCCGTGAGGACGAGGCCCTCGGCCTCGACCTTCTCGCCGGGCTGCGGGACGTGGCCCAGCAACTTCGCGAGCAGGCCGCCGATCGAGTCGACGTCCTCGTCCTCGATGTCGATGCCGAAGAGATCGCCGACTTCGTCGAGCGCGAGGCCCGCGCTGACGCGGTAGCTGCCGTCGGCGAGCTCGACGATCTCAGTCGAACGCGGGTCGTACTCGTCGGCGATCTCGCCCACGAGCTCCTCGAGCAGATCCTCCATCGTGACGAGGCCCGCGATGCCGCCGTACTCGTCGACGACGAGGCACACGTGCACCTGGTCGGCCTTCATCTGCTGCAGCAGGGTCTCGGCGCGCATCTGCTCGGGGACGAAGACCGCGGGCCGCGCGTAGGCGCGGACGGGGGCGTCGCGCCACCCGGGCGACTCGCGGAACGTGTGCTGAACGATGTCCTTCAGGTAGAGCACGCCGACGACGTCGTCGACGTCTCCGTCGATCACGGGGACGCGCGAGAGCCCGCTCGAGAGCAGCTCCTCGAGCGCGTCGGGGAGCGTCGCCGTCGCCTCGACCGTCACCATCTCGGTGCGCGGCACCATGACGCCGCGGACCACCTGGTCGGTGAAGTCGAACACCGAGTGGATGAGCTCGCGGTCGTCGTCCTCGATGAGGTCGTTCGACGCGGCCTCGTCGACGATCGACAGCAGCTGATCCTCCGACTCGAAACCGCGCCTGCGGGCGCCGGGGATCACGACGGATCCGATCCGCGTGAGCCCGCCCGCGACGGGGCCGAGGACGACCCGCGCCGCGTGCACGGAGGGCGCTGCGGCGGCGAGGAGGCCCTCGGCGTGCCGGCGGCCGACCGCGAGCGTCGCGGAGGCGACGACGGTGTAGACGACGAGCGCCATGACGGCGATCGCGATGATCGCGCCCCACAGGCGGCTGTCGGTCAGGAGCACGAAGGCGACCGCCGCGAACACCGTCGCGGCGACCTCGCACATCACCCGGAGCAGCGTCGTGGCGTTGTCGTGCGCGTCGCGGTCGTCGGCGATCTGCGCGAGCGCCCGCGCGCTGCGCCCCTCCGACGCGAGGTCGATGAGCTCCGCCGTCGAGGTCACGGCGAGCGCCGCGTCGATCGCCGAGAGGAGCCCGGCCGCGACGATGAGGAGCAGGGCCGCGACGAGGAGGAAGGCCTCGATCATGCGCGTCGGCGCCGGCGCTCCGCCGTCGCGAAGCCGCTCAGCAGCTCGCGCTGCAGGCCGAACATCTGGCGCTCCTCCTCGGGAAGCGCGTGGTCGTATCCGAGCACGTGGAGCAGGCCGTGCGTCGTCAGGAGGAACATCTCGTCCATGAGGCCGTGACCGGCCGTCTCGGCCTGGCGCTCGGCGACCTGCGGGCACACGACGATGTCGCCGAGGAGGCCCGCGGGGGTCGGAGCCTCGGCGGATCCGGGCCGCAGCTCGTCCATCGGGAAGCTCAGGACGTCGGTCGGGCCCGGCTCGTCCATCCACTGCACGTGCAGCTCGCTCATCGCAGCCTCGTCGACGAGAAGGACCGCGAGGTCGGCGTCGGGCGAGACGTGCAGCTCGGCGAGGTCGTGCTGCACGAGGCGCAGGATCGCGGCCTCGTCGACGTCGACGCCGGATTCGTTGTTGATGTCGATCACGAGCGGGCTCCTCGCTTGGGTTGGCGGTCGCGCGGCGTCATGCCGCGTCGTCGTTCTGCGCGGTTCGCGAACTCGTGCGCCTCGTCGAGCTCGGCGCGGCGGGCGGTGCGCTGCTCGTCGTACTCGCTGTACGCGTCGACGATGCGGCCCACGAGGGTGTGGCGCACCACGTCGTCGCTCGTCAGCTGCGCGAAGTGGATGTCGTCGACGTTCTGGAGGATGCGGCTCACGACCCGCAGGCCGCTCGTGCCGCCCGGCAGGTCGACCTGTGTGATGTCGCCCGTCACGACCATGCGCGTGCCGAAGCCCAGGCGCGTGAGGAACATCTTCATCTGCTCGGGCGTCGTGTTCTGCGCCTCGTCGAGCACGACGAACGAGTCGTTGAGCGTGCGCCCGCGCATGTACGCGAGCGGGGCGACCTCGATCGTCCCCGACGCCATGAGCTTCGGGACGAGCTCGGGATCCATCATCTCGTTCAGCGCGTCGTAGAGGGGGCGCAGATAGGGATCGATCTTGTCGGTCAGCGTTCCGGGCAGGAAGCCGAGCCGCTCCCCCGCTTCCACGGCGGGGCGCGTCAGGATGATCCGGTTGACCTCGCGGCGCTGCAGCGCCTGCACGGCCTTCGCCATCGCGAGGTAGGTCTTGCCGGTTCCGGCGGGACCGATGCCGAACACGATCGTGTTGAGGTCGATCGCGTCGACGTAGTCGCGCTGCCCGAGCGTCTTCGCGCGGATGACCTTGCCGCGGCTCTGGAGGATGGGCTCGCCGAACGCCGCGCTCGGGCGCTCGTTCGAGGTCTGGAGGACGCGATCGGACTGCGCCACGTCGGCTTCGCCGAGCTCGACGCCGTTGCGCGTCATCTCGAGCAGCTCGTCGACGAGCGCCTTGGCGGCGCCGAGCGCCGGCTCGTCGCCCGTCAGGGTGATCTCGTTGCCGCGCACGAGCACGTCGACGTCGGGGTGCTGGCGCTCCACCATGCGCAGCAGGCGGTCCTGCGGCCCGAGGAGGCGCACCATGGCGACCCCGTCGGCGTGGACGGTGAGGGAACTCTGGGCTTCAGCCAATGAGGCTCTTCTCCTCGAGGGATCCCGCGAGCACGTGGGCGTGCACGTGGAAGACGGTCTGGCCCGCGGACGGGCCGGTGTTGAAGATGAGGCGGAACTCACCGGGGGTCGCGCCCTCGGGAGCCCGCTCGGCGGCGACACGCTGCGCGAGGCCGATCACCTCGGCGAGCAGCGCAGGGTCGCCCGCGGCGAGCTGCGCGACGTTCTCGTACTCCTCGGTCTTCGGGATCACGAGGACGTGCAGCGGGGCCTGCGGGCTGATGTCGGCGATCGCGAAGACGCGGTCGGTCTGCGCGACGATCTCGCCCGGGATCTCGCCGGACAGGATGCGCGTGAAGACGGAGGGCTCGCTCATGCGGTCCAGTCTATGTTCGCGAGGCCCGTCACCAGCGGCCGAGCGCGCGGTTGACGAGCGCGAGCGCGGCGGGGCCCGCCGTCGAGGTGCGCAGCACGCTGTCGCCGAGGCGTACGCGCTCGGCGCCCGCCGCCTCGAGCGCCGCGAGCTCCTCCGGCGCGATGCCGCCCTCGGGGCCGACCACGAGCAGGACGTCGCGTTCGTCGGGTGCGATCGCGCTCAGCGGGGAGTCGGTCCACGGGTCGAGCAGGAGGATCCGTTCGGCACGACCAGCGAGCTGAGCCGTCGTGTGCACCTGCTCGACCTCCGGGATCCACGCGCGCAGCGCCTGCTTCGCGGCCTCGCGGACGATCGAGGCCCAGCGCTCGCGGCCCTTCTCGGCCTTGGGTCCCTGCCAGCGCGAGACGCTCCGCGCGGCCTGCCACGGCACGACGCCGTCGACACCCAGCTCGGTCGCGGCCTGGACCGCGAGCTCGTCGCGATCGCCCTTCGCGAGAGCCTGCGCGAGGAGGACCCGCGGAGCCGCGGCGGCCCGCTCCTCGCGCGACGAGACGCGGATATCGACCCGCGACTTCTCGGCGGCCTCGATGGACCCCGCGAGCCACGCCCCGCGGCCGTCGGTCAGGGTGACCTCCTCGCCGACGCGCACGCGCCGGACCGCGGCGGCGTGATGCGCCTCGGATCCCGTGAGGACGACGACGTCGCCCGGCTGGGCCGGGCCCGCCGAGGCGTCGACGAAATGGAGCGCCACGATCAGCCGAAGAAGCGGTCGCGGAGCTTCGAGAACATGCCCTGGTGGTGCTCGGCGAGGCGCGGCTCGGGAGCCTTGGTGCGCTTCGCGAGCTCCTCGACGAGCTGCCGGGTCCGCTGGTCGACCTTCGTCGGCGTCACGACCTGCACGCCGACGCGGAGGTCGCCGCGCTTCGACGAGCGCAGGCCCGTGATGCCGCGGCCGTCGATCTTCAGGACGTCGCCCGACTGCACGCCGGGGCGCACCTCGAGGTCGACGGCGCCGTCGAGGCCGTCGATCGACGTCGACGTGCCGAGGATCGCGTCGGTCATCGACACCTCGAGCGTCGCGAGCAGGTCGTCGCCCTCGCGGCTGAAGACCGCGTGCGGCTCGACCGACACCTCGACGTAGAGGTCGCCGTTGGGGCCGCCCGCGGGACCGACCTCGCCCGAACCGGGCAGCTGGAGGCGCAGGCCGTTCTCGACGCCAGCGGGGATGTCGAGGCCGACGGTGCGACGCGAGCGCACGCGCCCCTGGCCGTTGCACGCGGCGCAGGGGTTGGGGATCGTCGTCCCGTAGCCCTGGCACGCGCCGCACGGCTGCTGCGTGACGACGTTGCCGAGGAGGCTGCGCACCTGGCGCTGCACGTGGCCGGACCCGCCGCAGATGTCGCAGGTGACGGGCTGGGTCCCGGGCGCGCAGCAGGATCCGCCGCACGTCTCGCACAGCACGGCGGTGTCGATCTCGACGTCGCGGTGGGTGCCGAACACGACGTCGCCGAGCTCGAGCGTCAGGCGCACGAGGGCGTCCTGCCCGCGCTCTCGGCGCGACCGCGGCCGGCCGCCGCGCGATCCGCCGCCTCCCGACCCGGCGCCGAAGAACGCCTCGAACACGTCGCCGAATCCGCCGAACCCGCCGAAGCCCGCGCCCTGTTCGTCGCCGCCCATGTCGTAGCGCCGGCGCTGCTCGGCATCGCTCAGCACCTCGTACGCGTGCGTCACGTCCTTGAACTTCTCGGCCGCCTCGGGGCTCGGGTTCACGTCGGGGTGCAGCTGGCGCGCGAGCTTGCGGTACGCCTTCTTGATCTCGTCGGCGCTCGCCTCGCGCGAGACGCCCAGAACGTCGTAGTGGTCAGCCACGTTCGCCTTCCCGCAGGTGTTCTGCGTGTTCTCCTCCGCCGGCCCCGGTTCGGGTCAGCGGTTCTCGTCTTCGTCGAGCATCCTCGTGAGGTAGCGGGCCACGGCCCGCGCCGCCGAGAGGTTGCGCGCGTAGTCCATGCGCGTGGGGCCCATGAGGCCCATGCGCGCCGTTCCGACGGCGGCGTCGTACTCGCTCGCGACGAACGAGGCCTCGCTGAGGCCGAAGGCCGCGTTCTCCCGGCCGATGCTCGTCGCGAGACGGTTGTCGTCGGCCGCCATCTCGCTCATCAGCTGCAGCAGCGTGACCTGCTCCTCGATCGCCTCGAGGAGCGGGTGGATGCTGCCGCGGAAGTCGTCCTCGCGTCGCGCGAGCGTCGCGGTCCCCGCCATGACGAGGCGGTTCTGCCGGAACTCCTCGAGCTCCTCGGCGATCGCTCCCGCGATCTCCCGCGTCGCCCGCTCCGTCGCAGTCAGCGGATCCGCCGCCGCCGCGCCGGCCGCCGCGAGGAGCTCTGCCGCCCCGCCGACCGGCTTGCCGATGAGGAGCGGAAGAAGCCTCAGGCGCACGGCCTCGAGATCGGTCTCGTCGATCGGCTCGGGCACCGCCGTGATCCGCTGCGAGACGCGCCCCGTATCGGTCACGATGATCGCGAGGACGCGCCGTGCGTCGAGGGGCACGAACTGGACGTGCGTGATCACGGCTCGCGCGAACGACGGGTACTGGACGAGCGCGACCTGGCCCGTCAGCTGCGTCAGGAGCCGCACCGTGCGGCCGAGCAGGTCGTCGAGGTCGGCCGGATCGGCGAGGAACGTCGCGATCGCCGAGCGCTGCGCCCCCGAGAGCGGGCGCAGGTCGGCGAGGTGGTCGACGAAGGCGCGGTACCCCTTGTCGGTCGGCACGCGGCCCGACGAGGTGTGCGGCTGGGCGATCAGCTCCTCGTCCTCGAGGAGCGCCATGTCGTTGCGGATCGTGGCCGCCGAGACGCCGAAGGAGTGGCGGTCGACGATCGCCTTGCTGCCGACGGGCTCGTGCGTGTCGACGTAGTCCTGGACGATCGCCTGCAGGACCCGCAGACCGCGTTCCGTGACCATGTGCGCACCTCCCGACTGGCACTCCGTATCCGTGAGTGCCAATTCTACCCGGGCCCGGCCGATCAGGCCGTGAGGGCGCGCACGACGGCGTCGGCGAGCAGCCGGCCCGTGCGCGTCAGCACGACGCGACCGCGGATCGCGGCGGGGCCCTCGATGAGGCCGCCGGCGACGAGGCCCGCGACCGCCGTGCGGGCGCCGGCCGTCGGGAGGTCGGCGATCGCCATGCCCTCGCGGATCCGCGTCTCGAGCAGCACGCGCTCGAGGTCGCGCGCCTCCCGGTCGGGCGACTCCCGGCCCGCCGCCGGCGACTGGCCGAGCGAGAGGCGCTGGGCGTAGGCCGCCGGGTGCTTCACGTTCCACCAGCGCAGACCGTTCACGTGGCTGTGCGCCCCGGGACCGTAGCCCCACCAGTCGTACCCGCGCCAGTACGACAGGTTGTGCCGCGAGCGGTGCTCGTCGCCGCGCGCCCAGTTCGACACCTCATACCAGTCGTACCCCCCAGCCGCGAGAAGATCGTCGGCGAGCTCGTACATGTCGGCCTCGAGGTCGTCGTCGGGCTCGGGGTACTCGCCGCTGCGGATCTGCCGCGCGAGCTTCGTGCCCCCCTCGACGATGAGCGCGTACGCCGAGATGTGGTCGGGCTCGTATGCGAGCGCCTGCTCAAGCGAGGCCCGCCAGTTCTCGAGCGTCTCCCCCGGCGCGCCGTAGATCAGGTCGACCGACACGTCGAGGCCCGCGCGCTTGGCCGCGGCAACCGCCGTGCCGACGTTCGCGGGCGTGTGCGTGCGGTCGAGGGTCGCGAGGACGCTCGGCACCGCCGACTGCATGCCGATCGACAGGCGCGTGACGCCCGCCGCGGCGAGTTCGTCGACGACGGCATCGGTCACGGTGTCGGGGTTCGCCTCGACCGTGACCTCGGCCCCCGGCGCGAGGCCGAACGCGTCGCGGACGCCGCCGAGCATGCGCGCGAGGTCGCCCGCCGGGAGGAGGGTCGGGGTGCCGCCGCCGAAGAAGACGGTCTGCGCCGGGCGCAGCGGCCCCGCCTCCGACAGGACCTCGCGTGACAGCGCGATCTCGCCGAGCAGGGTGTCGGCGTACTGATCCTGGCGCGCCCCGCGCAGCTCGGTCGCGGTGTAGGTGTTGAAGTCGCAGTACCCGCAGCGCACGCGGCAGAACGGCACGTGCAGGTAGACGCTGAAGTCGGTGTCTGCGACGGGGCTGCTGACGCTCGGCAGGCGGCCGTCGGCGGGGGCGGGATCTCCGAGGGGAAGGGCGCCCGCCATCAGCGGAACAGCGGCGAGATCGACCGCAGATACGCCGCGTTCAGCGCGCGGCGACGGCGACGGACCCGGCTGCGCAGCAGGCGGTAGCCGGGCGAGATCGGGATGTCGAACGCGCGGACCTCGAACCACACCTCGTCGTCGTCGCGCCAGGTGACGTCGAAGAGCACCTCGCCGCTCACGCGGGTCGCCCCGACGGTGCCGAGGGCGAACGCCACGCGCCGCTTCTCCTCGGCGACGAAGATCACCCGGAAGTCGCCGTCGGTCGACGCGCCGGGGATCCGGCCGTGCACGTGAGCCGTGGATCCGGGGCTCACGAAGGCGATCCCGTCCTCGGTGAAGCGCTGGTCGTCGTCGCTGCGTGAGGGCGCGACCGCGTTGCCCTCGCCGTCGAAGCTCACGCCCGTGTAGCTGGGGCCCGCGGACGGCCGCACGTCGCTCACCTCGAGGCCCGCCCCGCGCAGAACCTGCCACGTCAGGAGGGTCTCGGCGGCCGTCGAGAAGCGCTCCTCGCCGCTGCCGATGCGCCACGCATCGACGGCGGGGATGCTCTTCTCGGGCGGGTACTGCAGCAGGTCGGCGGCCTGTGAGGCGCCGACCGCCGCGTAGTCGACCGTCTGGTCTCGGAAGGTCGCCCTGCGCATGCCCTCGACCCTACTTGCCCTTGGTCTCGACGTCGCCTGACAGGGCCGCGATGAACGCATTCTGGGGGACCTCGACGCGGCCGACCATCTTCATGCGCTTCTTGCCCTCCTTCTGCTTCTCGAGCAGCTTGCGCTTGCGGCTGATGTCGCCGCCGTAGCACTTCGCGAGCACGTCCTTGCGGATCGCCCGGATCGTCTCGCGCGCGATCACGCGGGCGCCGATGGCGGCCTGGATCGGCACCTCGAACTGCTGGCGCGGGATGAGCTTGCGCAGGCGCTCGGCCATCTTCGTCCCGTAGCCGTAGGCGGCATCGCGGTGCACGATCGCGCTGAACGCGTCGACCCTCTCGCCCTGCAGCAGGATGTCGACCTTCACGAGGTCGGCCTCCTGCACGCCGGCGGGCTCGTAGTCGAGGCTCGCGTAGCCCTGCGTGCGGCTCTTGAGCTGGTCGAAGAAATCGAACACGATCTCGCCGAGCGGCATCGTGTACTTGAGCTCGACCCGCTCCTCCGAGAGGTAGTCCATGCCGAGGAGCGACCCGCGCCGCGTCTGGCAGAGATCCATGACGGTTCCGACGTAGTCCTTGGGCGCGAGGATCGACGCCTTGACGACCGGCTCGGACACCGCGGCGATCTTTCCGTCGGGGTACTCGCTGGGGTTCGTGACGACGATCTCGTCTCCGGTCTCGCTCGTCACGGTGTAGATCACGCTCGGCGCGGTCGTGATGAGGTCGAGCCCGAACTCGCGCTCGAGGCGCTCGGTGATGATCTCGAGGTGCAGGAGCCCGAGGAATCCGCAGCGGAAGCCGAAGCCGAGCGCGACCGACGTCTCGGGCTCGTACGCGAGGGCCGCGTCCGAGAGCTTGAGCTTGTCGAGCGCGTCGCGCAGATCCGGGTAGTCGCTCGCATCGATCGGGTAGAGGCCCGAGAACACCATGGGCTTGGGATCGACGTAGCCCGGAAGCGCCTCGCTCGCGGGCCTGCGATGGTCGGTCACGGTGTCGCCGACCTTCGACTGGCGCACATCCTTGACGCCCGTGATGAGGTAGCCGACCTCGCCGACGCCGAGGCCCTGCGATGGCTGAGGCTCGGGGTTCGAGACGCCGATCTCGAGCAGCTCGTGCTGCGCCCGCGTCGACATCATCTGGACGCGCTGGCGCGGCTCGAGCTTGCCGTCGATCATGCGCACGTACGTCACGACGCCGCGGTAGGCGTCGTACACCGAGTCGAAGATCATCGCGCGGGCGGGGGCGTCGGCCTCGCCGACGGGCGCGGGGATGTCGGCGACGATCCTGTCGAGCAGCTCCTCGACGCCCTCGCCCGTCTTGCCCGACACGCGCAGGACGTCCTCGGGCGACCCGCCGATGAGGTCGGCGAGCTCCTTCGCGAAGCGCTCGGGGTCGGCGGCGGGGAGGTCGATCTTGTTGAGGACCGGGATGATCGCGAGGTCGTTCTCGAGCGCCAGGTACAGGTTCGCGAGCGTCTGCGCCTCGATGCCCTGGGCGGCGTCGACGAGCAGGATCGCGCCCTCGCACGCGGCGAGCGACCGCGACACCTCGTACGAGAAGTCGACGTGGCCCGGCGTGTCGATCATGTTGAGCGCGAAGGTGTCGCCGCCGGCCTGCCACGGGATCCGCACGGCCTGGCTCTTCACCGTGATGCCGCGCTCGCGCTCGATGTCCATGCGGTCGAGGTACTGCGCGCGCATGTCGCGGTCGGAGACCACGCCCGTGAGCTGCAGCATGCGGTCGGCCAGGGTGGACTTGCCGTGGTCGATGTGGGCGATGATGCAGAAGTTGCGGATGCGCTCGGGGGGCGTTGCGGCGGGCGCGAGCGGCGAGGAGGCACGGGGCGACATATCCGGGCCATTCTACGGGAGCCGTGAGATTTCACATCGCCGCAACATGGGGCCCGAGATCCGCGGATCTGCTGGGTTCGGACGCCCGTCGCTGATCACTCGGGCGTCCAATCGACACGCCATTGACGGACGAAGCGTCCAGGAAGGGTTAGGTTTTCTCACAACCTTTCCCCATCCAAGAAAGACGCAACGCCTCCGTGTTCCGCTATCTCACGCGACGAGTCCTCTCCTGGGTCGTCATCATCGTGGTGGCGACCAACCTCGTGTACTTCCTCGCGTGGAACTTCCTCGATCCGCGCAGCAACTACGTCGGTCGGCGCCCTCCTCTCACGCACGACGAGATCTCCGCGATCCTGCTCCCCCGCAACCTCAGCGACACCGTGCCTCTCGCGGAGCGGTGGTGGACCTGGATCACGGACATCGTCCTGCACTGGAACTGGGGCGTGAGCCCCGAGGGACAGAGCGTCAACGGCCAGATGGCGTTCCGCGCCCTCGTGTCGGCCGAGTTCGTCACGGGCGCGACGATCATCTCGGCGGTCCTCGGGATCGCGCTCGGCGTGTACACCGCGAACCGGCAGTACCGCACGGGCGACCGCATCGGCCAGTTCACCTCGATCATCACGATGAACATCCCGCCGATCGTCGCCGCCCTCGGCTTCGTCCTCATCGCGGTGCAGATCAACCGCGGCACGGGCATCGACATCTTCTACGTCACGGGCCCGTCCGGGATCGGGATCTCGGGCGCCTGGGAGACGACGGTCGACGTCCTGCACCGACTCGTGCTGCCGACGCTCGCGATGACCCTCGTGGGCTACGCGTCGACGCACTTCGTGCAGCGCTCGCTCCTCCTCGACAACATCAAGGCCGACTACGTGCGCACCGCGCGGGCCAAGGGCCTCACGAAGCGCCAGGCGATCCGCCGGCACGCCCTGCGCACCTCTCTGATCCCCGTCGCGACGCAGATCGCTTTCACGATCCCGTCGGTCTTCCTCGGCGCGATCCTCAGCGAGCTGATCTTCAACTGGCACGGCCTCGGCGAGTACTTCCAGCAGACGCTGACGCACAACGACATCCACGGCACCGTCGCGATCGCCGCGTTCGGCGCCTTCCTCACGGCCATCGGCGCGATCCTCGCCGACATCGCGGTGGTCGTCCTCGATCCCAGGGTGCGGGTGAGCTGACATGACGGACATCTCCTCGGATCTCACCGATCCCCTCGAGCAGGGCGCGACGGCGCCGCCGATGCCCGAGCGCTCCCGCCCGCTGTCGAAGATGCGCCTCTACGGCCGCCGCTTCTTCCGCAACATCCCGGCCAGCGTCGGCCTCGGGATCTTCGCGCTCCTCGTCCTGTTCGCGATCTTCGGGTCGCTCTTCGGCAAGTGGGACCACATCGAGCTCGACTTCCTCGCGCTCAACGACCCGCCGAGCGCGGATCACTGGTTCGGCACGACGACGTCGGGCAACGACCTGTACGCGATGACGGTCGTCGGCCTCCGCCGCTCGCTCCTCATCGCAGTGACGGTCGCCGTCGGCACGACGATCATCTCGGCCGTGCTCGGAGCGTCCGCCGCGTACTTCGGCGGCGCCTGGCAGCGGATCGTCCTCGGCGTCATCCACTTCATGATGGCGATCCCGGGCTTCCTCATCGTCGCCATGATCTCGAACGGCTCGGGCGGCAGCTGGGTCGTCCTCGCCGCCATGCTGATCCTCATCGGCTGGATGCTCCTCGCCCGCACGGTGTGGACGCTCTCGCTGTCGATCCGCGAGCGCGAGTACATCCAGGCGGCGCGCTACATGGGCGTCCCCGGGCACCGGATCGTGCTGCGCCACATCCTGCCCAACATGGGGTCGCTGCTCGTCATCAACTTCACCCTCGGCGTCGTCGGCGCCGTGCAGTCCGAGACGAGCCTCTCGTTCATCGGCTTCGGCGTGAAGCTGCCCGACGTGTCGCTCGGCTCCCTGATCTCGACGGGCGCGGCGCAGGTGACGAGCGCGCCGTGGGTGTTCCTCTTCCCCGGCCTCGCGCTGACGCTGCTCACGGTGTCGATGGCGTTCATCGCCGACGGCCTGCGCGACGCCCTCGATCCGAACTCGGCGGCTGGAGGCCGCGCATGACCGAACCGATCCTCTCCGTCCGCGACCTCACGGTCTCCTTCCCGAGCGAGGCCGGCCGCGTCGACGCGGTGCGCGGCGTCAGCTTCGATCTCCAGCCCGGGCGATCGCTCGGCATCGTCGGCGAGTCGGGCTCCGGCAAGTCGGTCACCTCGCTCGCGATCATGGGCCTCCTCGACGACTACGCGCGCGTCGGCGGATCCATCGTCTTCGACGGCGAGGAGCTGATCGGCAAGAGCGACAAGCAGATGTCGCAGATCCGCGGCAACGGGCTGTCGATGATCTTCCAGGACCCGCTGACCTCCCTCACGCCGGTGTTCACGATCGGCGACCAGATCGTCGAGGCGATCCGGCAGCACCGCCGCGTCACGAAGCAGAAGGCGTGGGAACGCGGCATCGAGCTGCTGAAGACCGTCGGGATCCCGAACGCCGAAGCGCGCATGCGGGCCTTCCCGCACGAGTTCTCGGGCGGCATGCGCCAGCGCGTCGTCATCGCGATGGCGATCGCCAACGAGCCGAAGCTCATCATCGCCGACGAGCCGACGACGGCCCTCGACGTGACGATCCAGGCGCAGATCCTCGACGTGATCCGCCGCGGCCAGCGCGATACCGGCGCCGCCGTCGTCATGATCACCCACGACATGGGCGTGGTCGCGAACATCGCCGACGACGTCCTCGTGATGTACGCGGGCCGCCCCGTCGAGCAGGCGCCCGTCGAGCAGCTCTTCGACGACACGCGCATGCCGTACTCGATCGGCCTCCTCGGGGCGATCCCTCGCGTCGACAAGAAGGAGAAGCAGCCGCTCGTCCCGATCGCGGGCAACCCGCCGATGCTCATCGGCCTGCCCGACGCGTGCGCGTTCGCGGATCGCTGCCCGCTCGCGAGCGAGGCCTGCCGCGTGCGGGAGCCCGAGCTCGTCGAGGTCGCGCCCGACCACAGCGCGGCGTGCATCCACGCCGACGCGATCGCGGACCGCTCCTTCCGCGGCGCCCCGGTGTTCGCGCCGCCCGAGATCCCGGAGTCGCGCATCGTCGAGGTGCCGCGCTCCGAGCGGAAGCCGACGCTCGAGGTCGAGAACCTCCGCAAGTCCTTCCCCCTCATGAAGGGCGCGCTCGTGAAGCGCCGCGTCGGCACCGTGCACGCCGTCAAGGGCCTGAGCTTCGACATCCGCGAGGGCGAGGCGATGGCGATCGTCGGCGAGTCGGGATCGGGCAAGACGACGACGCTTCTCGAGATCATGGATCTCGCGGCCCACGACGACGGGCGGATCACCATCGGCGGCACCGACGTCGCGGACGTCCGCACGGGCGCCCAGGAGCGCGCGCTGCGCCGCGACATCCAGATCGTGTTCCAGGATCCGATGGGCGCGCTCGACCCGCGCATGACGGTGTTCGACATCATCGCCGAGCCCCTCCAGACGATCGGGACCTCGCGCGACGCGACGCACGCGCGCGTCGACGAGCTCATGGGCCTCGTCGGCCTCGACCCCGCGCACAGCGACCGGTTCCCGCAGGCGTTCTCGGGCGGGCAGCGCCAGCGCATCGGGATCGCCCGCGCGCTCGCGACCAACCCCAAGCTGCTCGTGCTCGACGAGCCGGTCTCGGCGCTCGACGTGTCGATCCAGGCCGGCGTCATCAACCTGCTCGACGAGCTCAAGGCGACCCTCGGCCTCTCCTATCTCGTCGTGGCGCACGACCTCTCGGTCGTGAGGCACCTCGCCGACCGGGTCGCCGTCATGTACCTCGGCGAGTTCGTCGAGATCGGCGACACCGACGACGTGTTCGACGACCCGCAGCATCCCTACACGCAGGCGCTGCTGTCGGCGATCCCGATCCCGGATCCGCGCATCGAGCGCTCGCGCGAGCGGATCCTCCTCACGGGTGACCTGCCGAGCCCGACCGACGAGATCACGGGCTGCGCCTTCGTGAGCCGCTGCCCGCTCTTCCAGACCCTCACCGCCGAGAAGCAGGCGATCTGCACGGAGCAGGCGCCCCGGCTCGGCGGGGAGAACGGTGCGCACGAGAACGCGTGCCACCACCGCTGAACGCTCCCCCTCACAGCACCCCTCACCCAGATGCGCATCCGCGCGAAAGGAGTCCCACTCACATGCTGAAGAAGACACGCTGGATCGGAGCCGCGGCACTCGTTGCCAGCGCGGCGATGATCCTCTCCGCCTGCGCAGGCGGAGGCAGCTCCGACGAGGCCGGAGAGGCGCAGACCGTCACGGGCGCCGACTACAACCCGCAGGACCGCGACGCACTCCAGCAGGGCGGCGACGTCGTGTGGCCGCTCACCGACTTCCCCGCCCAGGAGAACCCGATGCAGGGCGACGGCGCCGCCAACGGGGCGAAGATCTGGGCCTGGTACAACCCGACCCTCGTCTACATGACGCCCGAGGGCGAGGCGTACAAGAACGACGACTACCTCGACGAGTGGTCGAACGAGGTCGTCGACGGAAAGCGCGTCCTCACCTTCACCTTCACCGACGACGCGATCTGGAACGACGGGTCCCCGATCACGTGGGAGTCGATCCGCACGACGTGGGAGGCCCTGCGCGGCGAAGGCGACTACATCCCGTCGTCGACCGACGGCTACGAGAAGATCGAGTCGGTCGAGATGGGCGACACCGAGAAGACGGCGATCGTCACCTTCGAGGACGAGTACCCGTGGGTCGAGGGCCTCTTCTGGAACATCCTCAACCCCGCTGTCTCCGACGCGGACACGTTCAACAACGCGTATGTCTCGCAGCTGCACCCCGAGTGGGGCTCGGGGCCCTACACGGTCGAGACCGCCGACTTCGACAAGGGCGTGATCACCTTCGTCCCGAACGAGAACTGGTGGGGCGACGAGCCCCTGCTCGACTCCATGACGTTCCGACAGATGGACGACGTCGCGGCCATGAACGCCTTCCTGAACGGCGAGGTCGACGCGGTCCGGACTTCCTCCGCCGACCGTCTCGCGCAGGTCGCCGACATGGACGACGTCACGACCTACCGCTCGCAGCGCGCCGCGAACAACCTGTTCGAGATCAACGCCGAGCGTCCGCAGCTCTCGGACCTCGATGTCCGCGAGGCCATGATGATGGGCATCGATCGCGAGCAGATCACCGAGGTGATGTGGGACGGGCTCAACTACACGGAGGAGCCCGCGGGCTCGTTCAACCTGTACCCGTTCCAGGACGGTTACGTCGACGCGCTCTCGGCCTCGGGCTGGAAGTACGACCCGGACGCCGCGAACGAGCTGCTCGATGGCGCCGGATGGACCCTGAACGAAGACAGCGGCATCCGTGAGAAGGACGGCGAGGCGCTCTCGGTCCGCATGCCGATCTTCGGCGACGACCCCATCGTCGAGGCGCGCGCCCGCGTGATCCAGCAGCAGATGAAGGCGATCGGCGTCGACCTCGAGATCGACGCCCGCGCGTCGGCCGACTTCGCGACCGTCCTCAGCACCAAGGACTGGGACGTCGTGATGCTGGCGTTCACGTCGGGTGACCCCTACGGCGTGGCCTACATGAACCAGATCTACGGCAGCGACTCGAGCCTCAACCTCTCGAGCACCGGTACCGCGGAGATCGACGACAAGATCAGCGAGGTCGCCGCCCTTCCCACGGAGGACGAGCAGACCGCCGCGGGCATGGAGCTCGAGTCCGAGATCATGTCGGAGACCTGGGGCATCCTCCCGCTCTACGCGGGCCCCGAGATCTGGACCGTCAAGACGGGCCTGGCGAACCTCTCGCCCGAGGTCTATACGGGCCTCGACATGTTCGGTGTGCACCCCGTCGAGGACTTCGGCTGGATGGCCGAGTGACGTCTCACTGACGCCTCTCCGAAGCGGTCGGTCCCCTCACGGGGCCGGCCGCTTCGCCGTGCGCGGTACGCTCGCGGCATGGATCCCCAGGTCGTCCTCGTGCACGGGATCCGCACGTCGGCGACGATGTGGCGGCCGCAGGTCGAGCACCTGCAGGACGCGGGGGTCGCGGTGCACGCGATCGACCTGCCGGGGCACGGATCCCGCATCGACGAGGAGTGGGCGCTCGACGAGGCGCTCGCCTCGATCGACCGGGCCGTCGCGTCGGCGGCCTCCGCGGGGCCTGTCGTCCTCGTCGGGCACTCGATGGGCGGCCTCCTCACGACCGCCTACGTGGGGAGGGCCGGATGTGCTCCCCCCGTCGCGGCGTTCGTCGCGTTCTCGTGTACGGCGTTCCCCCGCGGGCCGGGGCTCGCCGCCTACCGGATCCTCTCCCGCGGCGTGCAGCGCCTCCCCGGGCAGGGCATGGGGGTCGTGCGCCTCGCTCTCGCCGCCCAGCTGCCCGTCGAGTCGCGCGACGTCTTCGCCGCGGGCGGGTATGCGCTCGCCGCCGAGGACCAGGCGCTCGCGAGCCTCGCGGGCCTCGACCTCGTGCGGCCGCTCGCCCGGATCCAGAAGCGCGCGATGCCCGTGTGGTTCGCGAACGGCGAGTTCGACCAGCTGCGCCTCAACGAGCGCGCCTTCACGCGCCTGGTGCCGCGCGCAGAGCTCGTCGTCGTGCCCCGCGCGACGCACCTCGTGACGGCGATGCGGCCCCGCGTCGCGAACGCCGTGATCGACCTGGCCGTCGCTACGGTTCGCGCGGGGGCGACCTGGTAGCATTGGTCCTTGGCTTGCGTGCGGCCCACACCGCACACCGTCGAGCGACAGCCCCTCTACTGTGCGCCGACAACATCCGAAGCACACCTGAACGAAAGTCTCACCGACGTGGCAAACATCAAGTCGCAGATCAAGCGCATCAAGACCAACGAGAAGGCTCGCGAGCGCAACCGCGTTGTCAAGAGCGAGCTGAAGACGCTCGTCCGCAAGACGCGCGAGGCCATCGCGACGGCCGACAAGGCCGCCGCCGAGACCGCCTTCGCCAAGGCCGCGAAGAAGCTCGACAAGGCCGCCGGCAAGGGCGTCATCCACAAGAACCAGGCCGCGAACCGCAAGTCGGCGCTGGCCGCGAAGATCGCCGCTCTCTGATCGGCTGATCTCCTGCTCGAAGGCCCCGCACCTCACGGTGCGGGGCCTTCGTCGTATGCGCCGGCGCTACGCCCCGAAGGGCGCGCGCGTCGCGATGACCGAGACCATGCGCTCGAGTGCGAAGACGGGGTCGCGCGACGCGCCCTTGACCTCGCCGTCGGCCCGCGCGACGGCCTGGATCGCGAGGCCGAGCGAGCGCTCGGTCCAACCGTTCTGCAGATCGCGGCGCGCTCGCTCGACCTGCCAGTCGGGCATCTTCAGCTCCTGCGCCACCTGCCGCGTGCCGCCGCGCCTGCTGCCCACGCGCGCCATCGTGCGGAGCTTCATCGCGAACGCGGCGACGAGCGGAACCGGGTCGGCGCCCGAGTCGAGCGCGTGGCGCAACGAGACGAGCGCCCGCCCGTAGTCGCCGGCGATCGCCGTGTCGGCGACCTCGAACGCCGTCGTCTCGACGCGGCCCCCGTAGTAGCGCTCGACGATCTTCTCGGTGATCTCGCCCTCGACGTCCTGCAGCAGCTGCTGGCAGGCGGAGGCGAGCTCGGTGACGTCGCCCGAGAACGCCTGCACGAGCGCCCGCAGCGCCCCGGGATCGATGCGGCGATCGGCCTGGCGGAACTCGGCCGCCGCGAAGTCGGCCTTGTCGCGGTCGTTCTTGATCGCGGGACAGGCGATCTCGACGCCGCCGCCTGAGCCGGAGCGGATCGCGTCGAGCAGCTTCTTGCCCCGCACCGTCGCGCCCGTGTGCCGCAGCACGAGGGTCGCGCCGTCCTGCGGCGCCTCGAGGTAGGCGATGGCCTCCTGCAGGAAGGCGTCGGAGCACTTCTCGACCGCCTCGACGCGGACGAGCCGCGGCTCGCCGAAGAGAGACGGAGACGTCACGGCCAGGAGGGTGCCCGGCGCATAGTCGTCTGCACGCAGGTCGGTGATCTCGACCGTCGGATCGGCCGCCTTGAGCTGCTCGCGCACCGAGGCACCCGCCCGCTCGGCGCACACCTCCTCGGGCCCCGAGATCAGGACGATCGGCGCGGGCTGCGGCGATCGCCACGACAGCTGCGGGATCGCCGACGCGGGCGCGCTCTTCGTGCGACGGGGAGAGGCCATGTCTCCAGGGTAGTGAGCGCCACTGACACGGGCCGCGGTCGGGCGTGTCGGCGCCGGGGTCAGCGCGTCCACAGGCCCCGATTCCGCCCGGTTGTCCGATGATCGCGCGCCGCCGCGGGGCGGTCGACGACCGGACGGCCGTAGCGTCGCGCCATGGCCGAGCTCGAGGAGTACGAACGCCGGTCGCCGCGGTTCCGCCTCGGCGTCGGAGCGGCGATCGCGCTCGGCCTCCTCGCGCTCGCGATCACGGTCGCGATCGGCATCTGGCGCGGCGCGACGGCGCCCGTCGAGGTCATCGCGGGGGCGGACTCCCCCGCGGCCTCCGCCCCCGCCGCCGACCTCGCGGGTGAGCTCTACGTCCACGTGTCGGGAGCCGTCGCGTCTCCCGGGCTCTACGTGCTGGGCACGGGGGCTCGTGTCGTCGACGCGGTTTCGGCGGCGGGAGGGCTCGCCGACGACGCCGCGACCGACACGGTCAACCTCGCCCGTCTCGTGACCGACGGCGAGCAGCTCGTCGTGCCGGCCGAGGGCGAGGCGCCCGCCGCGCCCGCCGCCTCGGGCGGGGATCCCGCGCCGGCCGCGCCCGTCAGCATCAACACCGCCGACGCCGCGGCGCTCGAGGAGCTCCCCGGGATCGGCCCCGCCCTTGCGCAGAGGATCATCGACCAGCGCACCACGGCCGGCCCCTTCGCGACGGTCGACGACCTCCTGTCGGTCTCGGGCATCGGGCCCAAGGTGCTCGAGTCCCTGCGCCCGCTCGTGACGGTATGACCTCCCGCGATCTGCGCCTCCTGCCCGTCGCGCTCGCGGTGTGGGCGGCGGCGCTCGCCGCGGTCCTCCTCCCCCACGCCGCCGGCGGCATCTCCGCGGGGCTGTGGGCGGCGGCCGTCTCGTGCCTCGCGGCCGCTCGACGCGCGCCCGTCGCGGCCCTCGTCCTCGTCGCCTGCGCCGGGGCCGCGCTCGTCACGGGGCACGTCGCGATCCTGCAGCCCGCGCGAGACGCCGCGGCCGACGAGCTCGACGGCGTCGCCGCGGGCCTCGTCGTCGACGTCACGACGAAGGTCGAACCAGGGTCCGGACAGCTGCGCTTCACCGGCACCGCCGTCGCCACGGGAGCGACGGTCACGGTGCTCTGGCCTGCCGACGGCCCCGTCGCGGGGCTCGACCTCGGGGCGCGGGTCGAGGTCGACGGCGGCGCGCGCCCCACGGGGCCCGGCGACGCGTCGGTCGCGATCGTCTTCGCCGACGACGTGCGCGTGCGCGACCCGCCGCCTCACGTGTACGGCGCCGCGAGCACCCTCCGACGCGGCTTCGTCGGCGACGTCGTGCGCGGGCTCCCCGCCCCGGGTGCGGGTCTGCTCCCCGGCCTCTCGGTCGGCGAGACGAGCGGGGTGGGGCTCGACCTCGACGCCGCGATGAAGGCGTCGTCGCTCTCGCACCTGACGGCGGTCTCCGGAGCGAACTGCGCGCTCGTCGTCGGCATCGCGTTCGGGGCCTGCGCCGCGTGCGGCGCGCGCCGCAGCGTGCGGCTCGGCGTCTCGCTCGCCGCTCTCGCCGGATTCGTCGTACTCGTGACCCCCGAGGCGAGCGTCATCCGGGCCGGCGCGATGGCGGCGGTCGCGATGCTCGCCGTGCTCCTCGGCCGCCAGGGCGCGGGGGTCGCGGTGCTGAGCCTCGCCGTCGCGTCGCTCGTCGTCGCCGATCCCTGGCTCGCGACCGACTACGGCTTCCTGCTGTCGGCCGCCGCGACGGGTGCGCTCCTGCTGCTCGCCCAGCCGCTCGCGGATGGGCTCGGGCGGTGGATGCCGCGCGCCGTCGCGCTCGGGATCGCGGTGCCGCTCGCGGCCCAGGTCGTGTGCGCGCCCATCATCGTCCTCTTCGCGCCGCAGGTCGCTCTCTACGGCGTCGTCGCCAACATGATCGCGGGTCCCGCGGCCCCGGCCGCCACAGTCCTCGGCCTCGTCGCCTGCCTCGCTCAGCCCTTCCCGCCCCTCGCACTCGGGGCGGCGGCGCTCGCCTGGCTGCCGTCGGCATGGGTCGCGCAGACCGCCCAGGTCTTCGCGGGCCTGCCGGCGGCGGACCTCGGGTGGGCGGGCGGCGCACTCGGCTTCCTCGCGCTCGCCGCGCTCGGGGTCTGCGCCGTCGCCCTGATCGTGCGCGTCCCGCCGTCTTCCGCCGGCCGCGCCGTGCGCCGGGCCTCGGCGGCGGTCCTCGCGCTCGTCCTCGGCGTCGCCGCGGGATCCGTCGCCGTCACGAGCGTCGCGGGGCCCCTCACCGCGCCGCGCGACTGGTCCATCGCGCTGTGCGATGTCGGCCAGGGCGACGCCGTCCTGCTGCGCTCAGCGGGTGCGACCGCCCTCGTCGACACGGGGCCGGAGCCCGCAGCGCTCGCCGCCTGCCTCGACCGGCTCGGCGTCTCGCACGTCGACATCGCCTTCGTGACCCACTTCGACGCCGATCACGTCGGCGGGGCCGAGGCGCTCGCGGGCCGTGTCGGCACCGTGATCCACGGCCCGGCGGACCCCGACGACGACCCCGAGGTGCTCGAGGGGCTCGGCGCCGACCGCGTCGTCGAGGGATCGGCGGGAATGTCGGGCGCGCTCGGAACGGCCGCGTGGCGCCTGCTGTGGCCGCGAGCCGGATCCCGGGCCTTCGAACCCGGGAACGACACGAGCCTCGTGCTCGACGTCGCGGGCGGAGGGATCCCGCGCACCCTGCTGCTCGGCGATCTGTCCGAGGCGTCGCAGAGCTTTCTCGAGCCCGAGCTCGGCGGCGCCTACGACGTCGTGAAGGTCTCGCACCACGGCAGCCGCGACCAGCTTCCGCGGCTGTACCTCGAGGTGGCGCCCGAGGTCGCCCTCATCGGGGTCGGCGAGAACGACTACGGGCACCCGAACCCCGACACCCTCGCCGTGCTCGCCCAGGCGGGCGCGTCGGTCGCCCGCTCAGACGAAGACGGGCTCGTGCTGATCAGCACGAGCCCGGACCTCACGATCTGGCGCGAACGATGACCCGCGCCGCCGCCGCGTCACTTCACGACGAGGCTCACGACCTTGGGCGCACGGACGATCGCCTTGACGATCTCCTTGTCGCCGACGGCGCGCAGCACCTTCTCGTCGGCGCGCGCGAGGCGCTCGAGCTCGTCGGCCCCGATCTTCGCCGAGACCTGCAGCTGCGCGCGCACCTTGCCGTTGACCTGCACGACGGCCGTGACCTCCTCCTCGACCAGCAGGGTCGGGTCGGCCTCGCGCCACGCGACCTGGCTGATAGACGGCTCGTACCCGAGCGCCGCCCACATCTCCTCGGCAGTGTGCGGCGCGAAGAGGTCGAGGACCATCGCCGCGAC
Organism: Microbacterium indicum DSM 19969; assembly: GCF_000422385.1. Classification (GTDB taxonomy): domain Bacteria; phylum Actinomycetota; class Actinomycetes; order Actinomycetales; family Microbacteriaceae; genus Microbacterium; species Microbacterium indicum. Next base: position 261,096 of record NZ_AULR01000002.1, on the reverse strand, counting down.
CTCGAGCGCCTCGCGCACGGCCGGGTCGCCCGCACCGGGACCCTGGTCGATCGTCTTGCGGACCGCGTTGACGAGCTCCATGAGGCGCGCGACCACGACGTTGAACTTCGTCTGCTCGACGAGGCCGGGGGCGTCGGCGATGAGGCGGTGCGTCACGCGGCGCAGGGCTGTGTCGCCGTCGGCCCACTTGACGCCCGTCTCGCTCGTGACCTCGCCGGCCGCACGCAGGGCGCGGGCGAGGAACTTCGTCGCGCCCGCGGTCGAGACGTCCTTCCAGTCCTTGTCGTCCTCGACGGGGCCCGCGAACGCGAGGGCGACGCGAACCGCATCGGATCCGTGCGCCGCGATCTCGTCGGTGACCTGCACGAGGTTTCCCTTCGACTTCGACATCTTCGAGCCGTCGAGCAGGACCATGCCCTGGTTGATGAGGCTCGAGAAGGGCTCGGTGAAGTCGACGAGGCCCATGTCGAAGAGGACCTTCGTGATGAAGCGCGCGTAGAGCAGGTGCAGGATCGCGTGCTCGACGCCGCCGATGTAGGTGTCGACCGGAGCCCAGCGCTGCGCGTCCTTCGGGTCGAAGGGCGCGTCGGTGCTCCCCGGCGACAGGAAGCGCATGTAGTACCAGGACGAGTCGACGAACGTGTCCATCGTGTCGGGGTCGCGCAGCGCCTTCTCGCCCGTCACGGGATCGGTCGTCTCGACCCATCCGGCGGCGGCGCCGAGGGGCGACTTGCCCTTCGGCTTGAGGTCGAGGTCCTTCGCCTGCGGCAGCGTCACGGGGAGCTGGTCGGCGGGGACCTTCTCGATCCGGCCGTCCTCCGTGTGGATCATGGGGATCGGGGTGCCCCAGAAGCGCTGTCGCGAGATCAGCCAGTCGCGCAGGCGGTACTGCTTCGCTCGGCGCCCGGTGCCCGAGGCCTCGAGGATCTCGATCATGCGCGAGATCGCGTTGCGCTTCGACATGCCGTTGAGCTCGCCCGAGTTCACGAGACGGCCCTCGCCCGTGAGCGCCTCGCCCGTCTCGACGGGGGCGGGCAGCGGGGTGGGGTCGATCGGGTCGCCGGCCTCGTCGAACTCGATCACGGGGATCGCTCCCGTGATGGGCGCCGTCGTGTCGACGACGATCTTGACGGGGAGGTCGAACTTCAGCGCGAAGTCGAGGTCGCGCTGGTCGTGGGCGGGCACGGCCATGACGGCGCCGTGGCCGTAGCCGGCGAGCACGTAGTCGGCGGCCCAGATCGGCAGCCGCTCGCCGTTGACGGGGTTGATCGCGAAGCGGCCGAGCGGGACGCCGGTCTTCTCGCGGTCGGCCGACTGGCGCTCGATGTCGGTCTGCTTCTGCGTCTTCTCCAGGTAGTCCTGGAAGCGCATGCGCGTCTCGGCGTCGGATCCCACTGCCAGCTCGGCGGCGAGGTCGCTGTCGGGAGCGACGACCATGAAGGTCGCGCCGTGCAGCGTGTCGGGGCGCGTCGAGAAGACCGTGACCTTCTCTTCGCGGCCCTCGACCGCGAAGTCGATGTCGGCGCCGACCGAGCGGCCGATCCAGTTGCGCTGCATCTGCAGCACCTTCGTGGGCCACTCGCCCTCGAGCTGGTTGAGGTCGTCGAGGAGGCGGTCGGCGTACTCGGTGATCTTGAAGAACCACTGCGTGAGCTTCTTCTTCTCGACGACGGCGCCGCAGCGCTCGCACAGCCCGTCGACGACCTGCTCGTTGGCGAGCACCGTCAGGTCGTTGGGGCACCAGTTGACGGGGCTCTCCTTGCGGTACGCGAGGCCCCTGTCGTACATCTGCTGGAACAGCCACTGGTTCCAGCCGTAGTAGTCGGGGTCGGACGTGTGCAGGACGCGCGACCAGTCGAACGAGACGCCGTAGTTGTGAAGGCTCGCCTTCTGCTGGTCGATGTTCGCGTAGGTCCACTCGCGGGGGTCGGCACCGCGCTGGATCGCCGCGTTCTCGGCGGGCAGGCCGAAGGAGTCCCACCCGACGGGGTGCAGGACGTTATAGCCGCGGTGGCGCCAGAACCGCGCGACGATGTCGCTGTAGAGGTAGTTCTCGGCGTGACCCATGTGCATGTCGCCCGACGGGTACGGGAACATCGCGAGGACGTACTTGCGCGGGCGCGTGTCGTTCTCGCCGCCGGCGACGAAGGTGTCGTTCTCGGCCCAGTAGGACTGCCACTTCGCCTGGATGGCGTGCACGTCGATGGCGGCGTCGTTCGCGGGGGTCTCGGGGGCGATGTTCTGTGTCACGTCGATGGGTGCCTATCGATTCAGCGGTGCGCGCGCACGACGAAGCGCCTGCGCGGAAGATCGGGAGATCCCAGATTACCGCCGCGTAGGCTGACGCGATGATCAACGATGTTCTGACCACGATCCTCGACGTGGTGCAGAGCGTGGATCCGTGGCTGCGCGATCTCATCGCGGGGGTCGCGATCCTCCTGGAGACCAGCGTTCTCATCGGCCTCGTCGTTCCGGGGGACACGATCGTCATCGTGAGCGCGATGGGCGTCACGGGGCTCGCCGACGGCATCGTCCTCGGAGCGTGCGTCGTCGTCGGCGCGATGACCGGCGAGACCCTCGGATACCTCCTCGGCCGATGGGCGGGCCCGCACCTGCGCACCTCCTGGCTCGGCCGGCGCATCGGGGCGCGCAACTGGGATCGCGCCGAGACCTATCTCCGCAGGCGCGGCGGGATCGCGATCTTCCTCTCGCGCTTCCTCCCCGTCATGCACTCGATCGTCCCGCTCACGGTCGGGATGTCGGGGTACTCGCTCAAGCGGTTCCTCGCCTGGACGGCGCCCGCATGCGTCCTCTGGTCGGGCATCTACATCGCGATCGCGGCGGGCGCCGCCCAGAGCTACCGCGAGCTCGCCGACAGCGCGCACTACGCGGGATACGTCTTCATCGCGATCATCGCGATCGGCCTCCTGGCGATCTTCCTCGGAAAGAAGGTCATCGAGTGGCGCGAGAAGCGCCACATGAAAGACTGAGCGCGATGCCTTCCCGTTCCGTCCGCAGCGACGAGTCCCCGAGGATCCACTGGGTCGCCCGTATCGAGCGTCGCTTCCACGCGTGGCGCGAGCGCCGCGCCCGTCGCCGGGGCCTCGTGCCGCAGATCGTGCCGTTCCCGGCCTACGGCGGCGACGGGTGGATCCGCGTCCTCGGGCGCGTGCTGATCCTGCCGAAGGCGAAGGAGAAGCGCGCGGGCGTGCGCGGCTTCCGGGCGTTCCTCGGGATCCCCGTCGCCTACACGACCGTGACGGTGACGGTCTCGGGGCAGACGCACGACGTCGTGGCCGACCGCGGCGGCGTCGTCGACGTCGTGCTGCCCGCCGCGCTCGAGCCGGGCTGGCAGACCTACGAGGTCTCGACCTCGGGATCCGAGCCCGTCGAGGCGCGCGTCTTCGTCGTGGATCCCGCCGTGCGCTTCGGCGTCGTGTGCGACGTCGACGACACCGTCATGGTCACGGCGCTCCCGCGCCCGCTGCTCGCGGCGTGGAACTCGTTCGTCGTGACCGAGCACGCGCGCCAGCCCGTCCCCGGCATGGCCGTCCTGCTCGAGCGACTCATGCGGCAGAACCCCGGCGCGCCGATGGTCTATCTCTCGACCGGCGCGTGGAACGTCGCGCCGACGCTCAACCGCTTCCTGCACCGCAACCTGTTCCCCCGTGGATCGATGCTGCTGACCGACTGGGGCCCGACGCACGACAGGTGGTTCCGCAGCGGGCGGGAGCACAAGGAGAGCAACCTCCGCCGCCTCGCCGAGGAGTTCCCGCACGTCGAGTGGCTGCTGATCGGCGACGACGGCCAGCACGACGACGAGATCTACACCGAGTTCACACGCGACCATCCCTCCTCCGTCGCGGGCGTCGCGATCCGCCGCCTGACGCCGGCCGAGGCGGTTCTCGCGGGCGGCCGCACGTCGGTCGACGACCACTCGGCCGCGGGCGTGCCGTGGGTCACGGACGACGACGGTGCGGGCATCGCGAAGCGCCTCGAGAACGTGGGCCTGCTGGACTGATCCCGGCTTCGCGAGTGCGCTTCCGCCTCGCGAGTGCACTCGCGAGGCGGAACGGCACTCGCGAACGGACGGGTCACCGCCCGACCGTCTCCCAGACGCGCCGCAGCACCTCACGCCGGTCGTGGAAGACGAGGCGCGCCGTCAGCCGGACCTCGCGCCAGCCGAGCGCCTGCAGCCGTGCATAGCGGTCGATGTCGCGCTCGAACTGCGCCCGCTCCCTGTGCCCCTCGCCCTCGTACTCGATGAGGACCCGGCGCTCGGGGTAGGCGAGGTCGGCGCAGGCGACGAAGCGGCCGCTCTCGTCGACGATGTCGTAGTCGATCTCGGGCTCGGGGAGCCCGTCGTCGACGAGCATGAGGCGCGTCCACGTCTCGGGGCGAGACGAGGATCCGGTCCTGGCACGCGACAGCGAGCGGCGGAGGTTCGCCCACGTGAGCGCGGGATCGGACGTGCGCAGACCCGCGACCTCGGCCACGTGCCCGTCCACCGAGACGCGAGGCCCGCGGATCCCGGATCTGCGCGGCGGCGTGCGCGGGAACCGGAGCGCGACGTCGAGCTCGGCATGGAGCCCCCCGGGAGGGGCGCCCCTCCGATCAGGGCGGCCGTCGCACCGACGAAGAACGCATCGGGCGGCATGAGGGGCGCATACGCGCGGATCCGCACCCACGCGTCGGCCCTCTCCGCCTCGGGGCCGCCGTCGGAAGTTCTCCACAGGCCCCGGTTCGCGAGTGCCTTCCCGCCTCGCGAGTGCACTCGCGAAGCGGTTTCGCACTCGCGAACGGGCGATCGGCGGGGCGACGCTTCGCATGTCGGAGGTTCGAAAGATGATCGATCTGCCACTTGGCATCATCGAACATACTTTCTAGACTGGGGGCATGGGGATGGCGGCTCTTCGCGAGAGCGCGCTGCGGGCCGATCAGGTCGCGCAGCTCACCCGCCTGCGCACGCAGATCGGCCAGATGCAGCGTCGCACGGCGACGCCCGACCGACTCGCGGTCCCGAGCGCGCTGGCGCCGCTCTTCCCCGGCGGCGGGCTCCGGCCGGGCGCGGCGTACGCGCTCCCCGACTCGGCGAGCCTCGTCCTCGCGCTCCTCGGCGAGACGTCCCGGCGGGGGTCGTGGTGCGCGGCTGTGGGCCTGCCTGACCTGTCGGCCGAGGCCGGCGCGGGGCACGGCGTGGATCCGCAGCGGATCGCGCTGATCCCGCGGCCGGGCGACCGGTGGATCTCGGCGACGGCGTCGGCGGCCGAGGTCTTCCCCCTCGTCGCCGTGCGCCCGCCGCGCCGCGCCTCGTCCGGCGAGGTGCAGCGGCTCGACGCGCGGCTGCGCGACCGCGGCAGCGCGCTCCTCGTCGTGGGCCCCTGGCCGGGCGCCGAGGCATCGCTCGCGATGAACACGCCCGAGTGGAGCGGCCTCGGCCGCGGGCGCGGGCTCCTCACCTCGCGCTCCGTGACGATCGCGGCGCGCGGGCGGCAGATGCCGCACCCCCGCACGGTGCGCGTCCTGCTCCCCGGCCCCTCCGGATCCGTCGAGGCCGTGCCCGAGCGGCGGCGCCTGCAGGCGGTGGCGTCATGAGCGCTCCCGAGCGCGTCATCGTGCTGTGGCTGCCCGACTGGCCCGTCACGGCGCACCTGCGCACGCGCGCCCGTGAGATCGGGGCCGAGCGCCCCGACCCCGACGCCCCGATCGCCGTGATGCACGCGAACCGCGTCGTCGCGTGCAGCGCCGCGGCGCGAGCCGAGGGCGTGCGGCGCGGCCAGCGGCGGCGCGACGCGCAGGCGGCCTGCGCGCGGCTCGTCATCGTGCGCGCCGACGACGAGCGCGACGCCCGCGCGTTCCATCGCGTCCTCGCCGCCCTCGAAGAGCTCGCGCCCGGCATCGAGCCGCTGCGCCCCGGCCTCGCCGCCCTGCGCGCCCGCGGCCCCTCCCGCTTCTACCGGGGAGAGGAGCCCGCGGCGCGAGCCCTCGTCGACGCCCTCGAGGCCGAGGGCGTCACGGGCGCGCGGGCGGGCGTCGCCGACGGAGTGTTCACGGCCGAGCAGGCGGCGCGCGCGGCCTCCGCGCCGGTCAGCGTCGTCCCTCCGGGAGAGGCCGGGCGCTTCCTCGCGCCCCTGCCCGTCCAGGCGCTCGGCGACGACGACGTCGCGGCGCTCTTCGTTCGGCTCGGCGTGCGCACGCTCGGCGACGTCGCGCGCCTCGATCCCGAGCGCGTGCGCGAGCGCCTCGGCTTCCGCGGGCTGCGCCTGCAGCGGCTCGCGGCGGGCCTCGACTCGCGCCCCGTCGTGCCGCGCATCCCTCCTCCCGAGCTCGCGCGCGAGATCGCGTTCGAGCCGGCCCTCGAGATCGCCGACCAGGTGGCGTTCGCCGTGCGGCAGACGGCCGACGCGTTCGTCGACGGCGTCGCGGCCGAGGGCCTCGTGATCACGGCCGTGCGCGTCACGATCGAGGGAGACCTCGGCGGGCGCAGCGAGCGGGTCTGGCAGCATCCCGCGACCTTCGACGCTGCGAGCGTCGTCGACCGTGTGCGGTGGCAGCTCGAGCGCGACGAGAGCGACGGCGGGGTCGCGCTCGTGCGGCTCGAGCCCGAGGCGGTCGACGACGGATCCGCGCACCAGCCCGCGCTCGTCGGCCAGGGCCCAGACGACCGCGCCCATCACGCGATGACGCGCGTGCAGGCGGCGCTCGGCCACCGGGGCGTCGTGACGCCCGTGCTCGGGGGCGGCCGGTGGCTCGCCGAGCGCGAGACCGACGTGCCGTGGGGCGACGCGCGCACGGCCGAGCGGCGCCGCGACGAGCCGTGGCCCGGATCCCTCCCCGATCCGCTGCCCGCCGAGGTCTTCCGCCCGCCGCGCCCCGCGCGCGTCACGGGAGAGGGAGGCGCCGAGGTCGCGATCGACGACCGCGGCTTCGTCACGGCCGAGCCGGCCGCGATCGGATCCCGCGCCGTCACGGCGTGGGCGGGCCCGTGGCCCGTCGTCGAGCGCGGGTGGGACGCCGCGCACGCACGCCGCGCGTGGCGCTTCCAGCTCGTCGACGACGCGGGATCCGCGTGGCTCGCGGTGCGCGAGGGCGACGGCTGGTGGCTCGAAGGGAGGTACGCCTGATGGGGTTCCGCAACCCGCCGATCTCCTGGAACGAGCTCGAACGCGCTCTGAGCGGCAGGCACCCCGACAGCCGTCCCGCCGCGGCCGACGGCGGCGACAGCCCCGCGTGGAGCCGCAAGCGCGGCGCCTACGAGCCTCCCGCGATCGAGCGAGGGAGGTCGGCGACCCGCTACGCCGAGCTGCACGCCCACTCGACGTATTCGTTCCTCGACGGCGCTTCCTCCCCCGAGGAGCTCGTCGAGGAGGCCGAGCGCCTGGGCCTCGAGGGCCTCGCCCTCACCGACCACGACGGCTTCTACGGCGCCGTGCGCCTCGCCGAGGCCGCCGAGCACACGCGCCTCAGGACGGTGTTCGGCAGCGAGCTCTCGCTCGACCTCCCCGCTCCGCAGAAGGGCGAGGCCGATCCCGTCGGCGAGCACCTCGTCGTGCTCGCGCGCGGAGAGGAGGGCTATCACCGCCTCTCCCGCGCCATCACCTCGGCGCAGCTGCGCGGCCGCGACAAGGGGCGCCCGCTCTACGACCGCGACGAGCTCGCGAGTCTCGCGGGCGGGCACTGGCAGATCCTCACGGGCTGCCGCAAGGGAGCCGTGGGGCGCGCGCTCCGCTCGGGCGGCCCGCGGGAGGCGCGCCTCAGCGCGGCGGAGCGGGCGCTCGGCGATCTCGTCGGACGCTTCGGCCGCGACAGCGTCACCGTCGAGCTCACGCACCACGGCGATCCGCGCGACGACGACCGGAACGACGCGCTCGCCCTTCTCGCGAGGCGCGCGGGGCTCGAGACCGTCGCGACGAACAGCGTGCACTACGCGGCGCCGTCGCGCGCCCGCATGGCGCAGACGGTCGCGGCGATCCACGCGACGCGCAGCCTCGACGACCTCGACGGCTGGCTGCCGGCGCACGAGCAGGCGCACCTGCGCGCGGGCGACGAGATGGCGCGCCTGTTCGCGCGCTTCCCCGGAGCCGTCGAGCGCTCCGCCGACCTCGCGGTCGATCTCTCGTTCCCCCTCCGCGCGGCCCGCCCCGCGCTCCCGAAGCAGAGCGTGCCCGCGGGGCACACCCCCATGTCGTACCTGCGCGACCTCGTCTGGCGCGCCGTCCCCGAGCGCTACCCACGCCTGGCCGAAGACGACAGGCGGCGCATCGCCCACGAGCTCGACGTCATCGAACGGAAGGACTTCCCGGGCTACTTCCTCATCGTCCACGGCATCGTCACAGAGGCGCGCCGTCGCGGGATCCTCTGCCAGGGCCGGGGCTCCGCCGCGAACAGCGCCGTCTGCTACCTGCTCGGCATCACGGCGGTCGACGCGATCTACTACCGGCTGCCCTTCGAGCGCTTCCTCTCGGCCATGCGCGACGAGGAACCCGACATCGACGTCGACTTCGACAGCGACCGCCGCGAGGAGATCATCCAGTGGGTCTACGAGACGTACGGCCGCGAGAACGCGGCGCAGGTCGCGAACGTCATCCAGTACCGCCCGAAGAACGCGATCCGCGACGTCGCGCGCGCCCTCGGCTACTCGCCCGGACAGCAGGACGCCTGGTCGCGGCAGGTCGAGCGATGGGGCGCGACACTCGAGTCGGGCCCCGACCACGACATCCCGCCCGAGGTCATCGAGCAGGCCGCCGAGCTGCTCACGACGCCGCGGCACCTGGGGATCCACTCGGGCGGCATGGTGCTCACCGACCGCCCCGTGGGCGAGGTCGTGCCGATCGAGCACGCCCGCATGCCCGGCCGCACCGTGATCCAGTGGGACAAGGACGACGCGGCCTGGATGGGCCTCGTGAAGTTCGACCTCCTGGGCCTCGGCATGCTCGCGGCGCTGCAGCACTGCTTCGACCTCATCGCGGCGTCGACGGGAGAGCGCTTCGGCCTGCGCGACCTGCCGCGCGAGGAGCCCGCCGTGTACGACATGCTGTGCCGCGCCGACGCCGTGGGGGTGTTCCAGGTCGAGTCACGCGCGCAGATGGGGCTGCTCCCCCGCCTGCAGCCGCGCCGCTTCTACGACCTCGTGATCCAGATCGCGCTCATCCGCCCCGGCCCCATCCAGGGCGGCGCCGTGCACCCGTTCGTCCGCCGCAAGCTCGGCCAGGAGCCCGTCACGTACGCGCACCCGAAGCTCGAGCCCGTGCTCGCGCGCACCCTGGGGATCCCCGTCTTCCAGGAGCAGCTCATGCAGATGGCGATGGCGGTCGGCGACTGCACGGGAGAGGACGCCGACCTCCTGCGCCGCGCGATGGGATCCAAGCGCGGGCAACAGCGGATCGACAGCCTCCGCGAGAAGCTCTTCGCCGGCATGGAGCGCAACGGGATCCCGCGCGACGTCGCCGACGGGATCTACGCCCAGATCCAGGCGTTCGCGAACTTCGGCTTCGCCGAGTCGCACTCGCTGTCGTTCGCGCTGCTCGTCTACGCCTCGTCGTGGATCAAGCTGCACTACCCGGCGGCGTTCCTCGCGGGGCTCCTGCGCTCGCAGCCCATGGGCTTCTACTCGCCCGCGACGCTCACGGCCGACGCGCGCCGCCACGGCGTGCGGGTGCTGCGCCCCGACGTCAACCGCTCGGGCGCCGAGGAGGAGCTCGAGCCGATCGATCCGGGCCGCACGGCGCCGACGGGCCGCGACGCGTGCCTCCGCGACCACGCTCCCGTCGACTCCTCGGCCGTCCCTCCCCCGTTCGACCGCTCCCTTCCCGACGATTCGGCCGCGCACCGCCGCGACGGCGGCTTCGCGGTGCGGCTGGGGCTCGCGAGCGTCACCGGCGTCGGCGCGCGCATGGCGCGGCGCATCGCCGACGAGCGCGCGGCGAACGGGCCCTACGCGTCGCTCAACGACCTCGTGCGCCGCACGGGCGCGACCGAGGCGCACCTCGAGGCGCTCGCGACGGCCGGTGCGTTCGCGTCACTCGGACACGAGACCCGCGAGGCCCTGTGGCTCGCGGGCGCGGCGGCCGACGACCGGCCCGAGTACCTCGCGGGAACGGCCCAGTCGGTGCAGCCGCCCCTGTTCGCCGATCCGTCGGCCTACGAGCGCCTCGCGGGCGACCTCTGGGCCACGGGCATCTCGACCGACGACCATCCGCTCACGCACTTCCGCGGCCCGCTCGACGCGCGCGGCGTGCTCACCTCGCGCGATCTCCTGACCCACGAGGTGGGCAGGCGCGTCGAGATCGCTGGCCTCGTGACGCACCGGCAGCGCCCCGCGACGGCGTCCGGCGTGACCTTCCTGAACCTCGAGGACGAGCACGGGCTCATGAACGTCATCTGCTCCGAGGGCGTGTGGAAGCGGTTCCGCCACGTCGTCCGCGACAGCCCCGCCCTCATCGCGCGCGGCATGCTCGAGCGTTCGGAGGAGGGCGTGATCAACCTGCTGGCCGACGGGTTCGAGGATCTGCGCGTCGGCACCCCGCACCGCTCGCGCGACTTCCAGTGACTCAGGCCGTCAGCGGATCGATGTCGAGCACGTTCTCGACCCACAGCTGCGGCAGACCGATGTACGGGATCGCGAGCCGCGTGACGCCGACCTCGCTCACGGTGTAGGTCTCTCGATCGGGCGTGTCGTTGTTGTCGCCCTTGAGCGTGAGGATCGTCTGTCCGTCTTCGCTCTGCTCGATGCGGATCACGCGATGCGTCACGGTGCCCGGGCCGTTGAACCGGTCGGTCGTGACCACGTCACCGACCTCGACGGTCGAGGCGTCGACCTCCTGCGAGTACACGATCGTGCCGATGGGGTACCCGGGCTCCATGGAGCCCGAGATGATCACGAGCGGCGAGACGTGGAGCGCCGAGAGCACGATCGCCGAGCCGAGGCCCAGCGCCGCCGCACCGCCGACGATGGCTCCCGCGACCCGCCGTCCGATGCGGCGCGACTTCCGGATCACCTGGGTCGACGCCGTGCGGGCGTAGTCCAGAGCTGTCATGTGTTTCCTCCCGGGTATCCATCCGATGCGAATGAATGCACTTCTCAGCCGGATCGCAGGGCACGGTGAGCCGGCGCCATCGGGGTTCTAAGGTGAATCCCATGTGCGGACGATTCGTCGTGGCCAATGTGGGAGGCGAGCTCGTGGGCGAGCTGCGCGCCGATCTCATCGCCGACGACCTCCCGGAGCCGAGCTTCAACATCGCGCCGACCCAGCAGGCCGCGATCGTCCTCGACTCGTCGAAGACGGATCCCCCGACCCGCCGCGTGGAGGCCGCGCGCTGGGGGCTCGTGCCGAGCTGGGCGAAGGACCTCTCGATCGGCCAGCGCGCCTTCAACGCCCGATCCGACGAGCTGCCGCGGAAGCGCATGTTCGCCCCGGCCCTCGCGAAGCGCCGCGCCGTGATCCCCGCGACGGGCTACTACGAGTGGAAGACCGATGAGAACGGCAAGGTGCCGATGTTCATCCACCCGGCGTCGGGGGATCCGATGTTCTTCGCCGGCCTGTACGAGTGGTGGCGGTCGCCCGAGGAGGAGTGGATCCTGAGCTTCACGATCCTCACCCGCTCGTCGGTCGGCGACCTGGGGTCGATCCACGATCGCATGCCGGTGTTCCTCGACGCCGATCACGCCGACACCTGGCTCGACACCGACGTCGACGAGCCGCTCGACATCCTGGGCACCGCGATCGACGACGCTCCGCGCGTCGCGGAGTCGTTCGCGTGGCATCCCGTGGACCGCGCCGTGGGCAATGTGCGCAACAACGGGAGTCGTCTGATCGAACCCCTCACGGCGTGATGTAGCTTGGCACTGTGCGCCACGGCGAGCCGTCGCGCCCCCTGGATCGAAGGAGCGAACACGTGGCCAACCCGGCGCCCCCACGCAAGGTGCAGCTCACCGTGCCGCCCGCCGACACGACCGTCTCCGAATGGCTCGATGCGCAGTACTCGTCGTCCGAGTCGATCCGCCGCCTGATCCGCGAATCCGTCGCCCGCGAGGGCTTCGTCGACGTCGCCAACAGGCCCGTGACCCCGCCGAAGAACCCCGTCCGCATCGCCGAGACGTTCCCCGGCGACCCCGACGAGCCGTTCGACGTCGTCGACCCCGATCCTGCCCCCGAGGTCGAGGCCCGTCTCGAGCCCGACCTCGCGTTCGATCTCGAGCCGGAGACGGCGCCGGCGGCCCCGCCGAAGAAGAGCGCCGCTCCGAAGGGCTCTCAGTCGCGCGCCGACGCCCGCGCCGCGGCCGCCGCGATCGACGACATCCTCGGCCTCTGACCCCTCCCTCCCCCTCCCCTCGGAAAGAAGGACCTCCCCCATGACCTCCTCGGACACCATCCACCTCACCGGCGGCATCGATGTCGGCAACGGCTACGTCAAGGGCATGATCCTCAACACCGACACCGAGACGCGCGATCGCATCGATCTGCCGAGCGCCATCGTGGCGACGCCGCGCCAGTCGCCCAAGGTGCCGATCGACGACAGCGAAGCCGTGCAGGTGATGGAGGACGCCGAGCAGGACTTCTACAACCGGCTCGACGCGTCGCTCTCGTCGCCGCTCGTGTCCGACAGCGACCGCCGCATCTTCGGCCGCGCGGCGCTCAGCGTGCGCGGATCGGTGTTCGACGAGTTCGAGGTGCACGACGGCCACGCGAGCAAGGCCGACCAGCAGCTCAGCAAGATCCTCGTGCTCGGCGTCTTCGCCGCGAAGGCGCTGCGCGACTACGTCCGCCAGAACGGCGCGCTCCCCGACCACGAGCTGCGCGTCGAGGTCCGCGCGGGCCTCGCGCTCCCGATCAGCGAGTTCGTCACGCGCCGCTACGGCTACGCGAGCGAGTTCGTCGGGTCGCAGGGCACCGCCGTGCACCTCGTCACGATCAAGAACTTCAACACCCCGGTCAGCGTGCGCCTCGAGTTCGTCGACGTGCAGGTCGAGGCCGAGGGCGCCTCGGCGCAGTTCGCCATCACCGAGAAGGGCGAGCCCCTCGCGAAGGCGCTGCTCACCGACCTCCGCTCGCGCGAGCTCAACTTCCTGCCCGACATCACGGGCGCCGACCTCGTCGCCGCGCAGAACACGATCGGCATCGACGTGGGCGAGGGAACCGTGAACTTCCCCGTCTTCACGGCCGGCCGCTTCAACGCCGAGGCCGCGTCGACGCTCGACATGGGCTACGGCTCGATCCTCGAGAACGCGCTCGACCGCCAGGACGAGGCCGACCTGCGCTTCACGAGCCGCAAGCAGCTCGCCGACTTCCTCCAGACGATCCCGACGGCTCTGCAGCGCGGCCGCCACCAGCGCGCGCAGCGCCTCGTGGAGCCCGACGTCAAGCACCTCGTCGAGCAGATCCGCCGCGCCTTCGACGAGACGCTCAGCCAGTCGGGCGAGTCGACCGAGGTCGTCTACGTCTACGGCGGCGGCTCGGGCCCCATCAAGGACGAGCTCTACCCCGAGCTCATCAAGACCGCGGGAGACGTGCCGGTCCTCTACCTCGACGCCCGCTACTCGCGTCACCTCAACCGCGAGGGCCTCTTCCTCGCGGCGAAGGCCGCGCAGGAGGCCGCCGACCAGGCGGCGAGCGGCGACAAGACGAGCCGTGCGTCGCGCAAGCGCACCACGGCGGCTTCGTGACGGCCGTTCCCGAGGCCGCACGCGCCCACATCGCCGACCTGGGCGCCTTCGTCCAGGCGTCGCCCTCGTCGTACCACGCGGCTCGCGTCGCGGACGACCGCCTCGTCGCCGCCGGCTTCGCCGAGCTCGACGAACGCGCGGCCTGGGATCTCGCGCCCGGTTCGAAGAACGTCGTCGTCCGCGACGGTTCGGTGATCGCGTTCGTCCTCCCCGCAGAGGTCGGCGCCACGACGCCGTTCGCGATCGTGGGCGCGCACACCGACTCGCCGAGCTTCAAGCTCAAGCCGAAGCCCACGACCATGGGCCCCGGCGGCTGGCGTCAGCTCGGCTGGGAGGTCTACGGCGGCCCGCTGCTGAACTCCTGGCTCGATCGCGAGCTGCGGCTCGCGGGCCGGCTCGTGACGCGCGACGGATCCGAGCACCTCGTCTCGACGGGCGCCATCGCGCGGATCCCGCAGCTCGCGGTGCACCTCGACCGCTCCGTCAACGACGGGCTGACCCTCGACAGGCAGCGGCACACGGCCCCGGTATGGGGGCTCGGCGACGCCGAGTCGGCCGACATCCTCGCCGTGCTCGCGGCCGAGGCGGGGGTCTCCCCCGACGAGATCGGCGGCTTCGACATCGTCGCGGCCGACGCACAGGAGCCCCGCACCTTCGGGGCGGGCGACGAGCTCTTCGCGAGCGGCCGCCTCGACAACCTCCTCTCGACGCACGCGGGCCTCACCGCGATCGAGCACGCGGCCCCCGCGTCGTCGATCGCGATGTTCGCGGCCTTCGACCACGAGGAGATCGGGTCGTCGAGCCGGTCCGGCGCCGCCGGGCCGTTCCATGAGGAGGTCCTCACCCGGATCCTCGGATCCTTCGGGGCGAGCGCCGAGGACCGCGCGCGGTCGTTCGCCGCGTCGCTGCACGTGTCGAGCGACGTCGGCCACGCCGTGCACCCCAACTATCCCGAGCGCCACGACCCCGCGAACCAGCCGGTCGCGGGCGGCGGGCCGATCCTCAAGATCAACGCCTCCCAGCGCTACGCGACCGACGCCCACGGGGCGGCGGCCTGGGCTTCCGCCTGCGCCGACGCCGGGGTGCCGAGCCAGGAGTTCGTCTCGAACAACCAGGTGCCGTGCGGATCGACCATCGGTCCGATCTCGGCGACGCGGCTGGGGATCCGCACCGTCGACGTCGGAGTGCCGATCCTGTCGATGCACTCGGCACGCGAGCTGACCGCGGTCGTCGATCCGTGGTACCTCTCCCGCGCCATGAGCGCGGTCCTCGCCCGCTGAGGTCCCCGTGATCGTCCTGTCGCGCGCCGAGTGGCGCGAGCGCGAGCTCGCCCACGAGGCGCGCGCCGACGCGCTCACGGCGGCGCACCGCGAGAGGGCGCGGCGCGGCGAGAAGCACCCCGTGTGGGACTTCCTCTTCACCTACTACGGGTACAAGCCGGCCGTGCTCCGCCGCTGGCATCCCGGCGCGGGCGTCGTGCTCGAAGACGCGGCGGCCGAGCCGCGCGCGGCGTGGCGCTGGTACCGGGCGTCGGACGCCCCCGGATCCCTCGAGGTCGACGCCGCGGCGTTCGAGGCCGAGAAGGCGCCCCTCGCCCGACTCATCGAGATCATGCTGCGCCGGGTCGCGGATCGCCCCGGCGGCTTCGACTGCTTCGGCCTCCACGAGTGGGCGATGGTCTACCGGCAGGGTGAGCACCGCCATCCGCAGCCGCTGCGGCTCGGACAGGCGGGCACCGACGCCGTCGTCGACGCGCACGACCTCCGCTGCACGCACATCGACGCCTACCGGTTCTTCACCGACGAGGCGATGCCGCTCAACCGTCTCGCGCCGACGCGCGAGACGCAGCCCGACCTGGATCAGCCCGGGTGCCTCCACGCGGGCATGGACGTGTACAAGTGGGCGATCAAACTCGGCCCGCTCGTCCCCGGCGAGCTGCTGCTCGACGCCTTCGAGCTCGCGCGCGACATCCGCCTGCTCGACATGGAGGCGGCGCCCTACGACCTCTCGGCCTACGGCGTGTCGCCCGTCGCGATCGAGACGGCCGAAGGGAAGGCCGAGTACGTGCGCCGGCAGCGCGCCTTCGCGAAGCGCGGAAACGCCCTGCGACGCGCGCTTCTCGACGCATGGAAGCAGCCCGTCGCCGCGTGAGCGATGTGCGCATTTCCGTGACGTAAAAAGTCCGCGGACTCATCACAATTCGACACCAGTCGCGCCATTCTGCGCGCGAGCTGTGTGAGCATGGGGCAAAACCTGAGAGCGGAACGACCCGCTCCCGATCGGTCTCTCCCGAAGGATTCACCCATGCCCCTCTCGTCCCGGGTGCGCAAGCGCGCCCTGTTCGTCGCCGTCCCGGCCGTCGCGGCCCTCGCCCTCGCCTCCTGCGCCTCGAGCGAGAGCTCGTCGTCCGGCGACGAGATCATCGTCGGCACGACCGACTCGGTGACGCACCTCGACCCGGCAGGCTCGTACGACAACGGGTCGCTCATGCTGCAGACGCAGGTGTTCCCGTATCTCGTCAACACGGCGCCCGAGTCGACCGACGTCGTCCCCGACCTCGCCGAGTCGGCCGAGTTCACGTCGCCGACCGAGTACACCGTCACGCTCCCCGAGGGCCTGACGTGGGCGAACGGCAACGACCTGACGTCGAGCGACGTGAAGTTCACGTTCGACCGCCAGCTCGCGATCGCGGATCCCAACGGCCCCTCGTCGCTGCTCTTCAACCTCGACTCGGTCGAGGCGCCCGACGACACGACCGTCGTGTTCCATCTCAAGAGCGAGAACGACCAGACCTTCCCGCTCGTCCTCACGAGCTTCCCCGGCGCGATCGTTGACGAGGAGAGCTTCTCGGCCGACTCGGTCACGAGCGACGACGACATCGTCGCGGCGAACGCGTTCGGCGGCCCGTACTCGATCTCCGATTACACGTTCAACGAGCTCGTCGAGCTCACGCCCAACGAGAACTACGTCGGTCTCGTCGACGCCGCGGCCAACGACGGCGTGCTCATCAACTACTACGCCGAGTCGTCGAACCTCAAGCTGGCCGTCCAGCAGGGCGAGGTCGACGTCGCGTACCGCAGCCTGTCGCCGAGCGACGTGACCGACCTGTCGTCCGACGACGGGCTCACGGTGCACGACGGGCCGGGCGGAGAGATCCGCTACATCGTCTTCAACTTCGACACGCAGCCCTTCGGCGCGTCGACCGACGACGCCGACTCCGACAAGGCGCTCGCGGTCCGGCAGGCGGTCGCCGACCTCATCGACCGCGATGCGCTGAGCGAGCAGGTCTACGACGGCACCTACACCCCGCTGTACTCGTACGTTCCCGACGGTTTCGCGGGGGCGACCGAGTCGCTCAAGGGCCTCTACGGCGACGGCGACGGCGGCCCCGACGCCGACGCCGCCGCGCAGGTCCTCTCCGACGCGGGCGTCGAGACGCCCGTCGCGCTCTCGCTGCAGTACAGCCCCGACCACTACGGCCCCAACTCGGCCGACGAGTACGCGCTCATCGAGCAGCAGCTCGAGTCGACGGGCCTGTTCGACGTGACGCTCGCCGGAACCGAGTGGGTGCAGTACTCCGACGACCGTGTGAACGACGTCTACCCGGCGTACCAGCTCGGCTGGTTCCCCGACTACTCCGACGCCGACAACTACCTCACGCCGTTCTTCCTGACGGAGAACTTCCTCGCGAACCACTACGAGAACCAGCAGGTCAACGACCTGATCCTGCAGCAGGCGGCCACGGTCGACCCCGACGAGCGCGAGGCGCTCATCGGCCAGATCCAGGACCTCGTCGCGCAGGACCTCTCGACGGTGCCGTACCTCCAGGGCGCGCAGGTCGCCGTGGCGGCGAGCGACATTCAGGGGCTCGTGCTCGACACGAAGTTCCAGCTGCGCATGGCCCCGCTCACCCGCTGATCCGTGGCCGACATCGCACAGGCGCCGCTGCCGGTGACCCCGGCGGCGGCGCCCGCGGCGCGGAAGGCGCGTGGGGGCACGACCCTCTGGCGCTACGTCCTCGTCCGCTTCCTCCTGATCTTCCCGACGATCTTCATCCTCGTCACGACCGTGTTCCTCATGATGCGGGTGACGGGTGATCCGATCACGGCGGCCCTCGGCGGCCAGCTCACCTCGGCCCAGCTGGCCGAGCGCATCGAAGCGGCCGGATACGACCGTCCGCTGATCGTCCAGTACCTCGAGTACCTCGGCCAGATCGTCCGCGGCGACTTCGGCACGACCCTCGACGGCCAGCCCGTCACCTCGGTGCTCCTGCGGTACGGAGGCGCGACCCTCGAGCTCGCGTTCTACGCCCTGATCGTCGCGTTCGTCGTCGGCATCCCGCTCGGCATGCTCGCGGCCGCGATCCGCGACCGCTGGGGCGACGCGGTCCTGCGCGTCTTCGCGATCCTCTGCTACGCGACGCCCGTGTTCTTCGCCGGCCTCATGCTCAAGCTCGTCTTCGGCTCGTGGCTCGGCGTCCTGCCGACATCGGGTCGCGCCTCGCCGCGCATGGAGCTGCTGCTCTCGCGCCTCGACGGCGCGACAGGGATCTACACGATCGACGCGATCCGCACGGGCAACGGCGCCCTGATCGGCGACGTCCTCGCCCACGCGGTCCTCCCGGGCCTCGCGCTCGGTCTCCTGACCGCGGGCGTGTTCCTGCGCCTCGTGCGCACCAACGTGATCGGGACCCTCGCGACGCCGTACGTCGACGCCGCCCGCTCGCGCGGCGTGAGCGAGTTCCGTCTCGTGCGGAAGCACGCGTACAAGCCCGCGCTCATCCCGATCATCACCGTCATCGGCCTGCAGATCGCGATGCTCCTCGGCGGCGCCGTGCTCACGGAGACGACGTTCGAGTGGATGGGCCTCGGCTACCAGCTGAGCGAGTTCCTGAAGGCGCGCGACTACGTCGCGGTTCAGGGCATCGTCGCCCTCCTCGCCGTCATCGTGGCGCTGACGAACTTCATCGTGGACATCATCGCGGCGTTCATCGACCCGAGGGTGAGGTACTGACATGGCACAGGAGTCCCTCTTCTCCCGCCTCCCCGTCGTGAAGCAGCTGCGCCAGGCCGTCGGCCTGCAGCGGGGCATGCTCGTCACGGGCCTCGTGATCTGCGCCGTGTTCCTCCTCGTCGCCCTCTTCGCGCCCCTCGTCGCCCCCTACGGCTATGCGCAGCTCGCGGGCGACGCCGGCAACTTCGCGCCGCGCCAGGCGCCGAGCGCCGAGCACCTCTGGGGCACGACGATCGCCGGCTACGACGTGCTCTCGCGCGTCGTCTGGGGCGCGCGGACCGCGGTCCTTGTGATCATCGTGTCGGTCGTGATGAGCCTGTTCCTCGGCATCCTCATCGGCGTCGTCTCCGGCTACCTCGGCGGATGGATCGACCGCGTGCTCGTCGTGATCTACGACGCGATCTACGCCTTCCCGTCGCTGCTGCTCGCGATCGTCGCCTCGATCATCATCACGGGGGGCCAATCGGATCTCTGGGGCGGGATCCTCGCGACCGCGATCTCGATCACGGTCGTGTTCATCCCCCAGTACTTCCGCGTCGTGCGCGCCGAGACGGTGCGGATCAAGGCCGAGGCCTACGTCGAGTCGGCGCGCGTCATCGGCGCCTCCACCTGGCGGATCATGCTCCGCCACGTGCTGCGCAACGCGACCCGCAGCCTCCCGCTGATCTTCACGCTCAACGCGTCGGAGGCGATCCTCACGATCGCGGGGCTCGGCTTCCTCGGCTTCGGCATCGAGCCGAGCGCCGCTGCCGAGTGGGGCTACGACCTCAACCGCGCGGTCGAGGACGTGACGGCCGGCCGCTGGTGGACCGCCGTCTTCCCCGGCCTCGCCATCGTCCTCGTCGTGCTCGGCATGACGCTCGTCGGCGAGAGCCTCAACGACCTCGCCGACCCGCGCCTGCGCACGCGCCGGCGCGCGGAGAAGAAGAAGGAGGTCGCGCGGTGAGCGCCGATCAGCTCGCGGTCGACATCCGATCGCTCGACGTCACGTTCGCGACCGACGGCGGCAACGTGCACGCGGTCCACGGCATCTCGCTCGACGTCCGCGACCGGGAGGTCCTCGCGATCGTCGGCGAGTCGGGGTCCGGGAAGACCGTCACGGCGCGGGCGCTCCTGGGCCTCCTCCCCGACACCGCGACCGAGCACGGGGCCGTTATCGTCAACGGCACCGACGTCGTGTCGCTCTCCCCCGCTCAGCTGCGCGGGGTGCGGGGCGCCGAGGCGGCGATGATCTTCCAGGAGCCGATGACGGCGCTCAACCCCGTGTATCCCATCGGGTGGCAGATCGCCGAGGGCCTCCGGGCGCACAGGAAGATCTCGAAGAAGCAGGCGCGCGCCGAGGCCATCGAGATCCTCGGCAAGGTCGGGATCCCCGAGCCCGCCGCGCGCGTCGACGACTACCCGCACCAGTTCTCCGGCGGGCAGAAGCAGCGCATCGTGATCGCCCAGGCGCTCGCGATGGGGCCGCGGGTTCTCGTCGCAGACGAGCCGACGACCGCGCTCGACGTCACGGTGCAGGCCGAGATCCTCGACCTGCTGCGCAGCGTCCGCGACGAGTTCGGCACCGCGATCGTCCTCATCACCCACAACATGGGCGTCGTCGCCGATCTCGCCGACCGCGTCACGGTCATGTACCGCGGCGACATCGTCGAGACCGCGCCGGTGGGCGAGCTCTTCGCGGCGCCGCGCGCTGAGTACACGCGCAAGCTGCTCGCGGCCGTCCCTCGGCTCGAGATCGCCGACCGCGCCTTCGACGGCGACACCGATGCGGCGCCCGTCGTCGCGGCGCGGGGCCTCGAGATCCGCTACCCCGGCCGGTTCGGCCGGGAGGGCTTCCTCGCGGTCGACGGGGTCGACTTCGAGATCCGGCCCGGGGAGGTCCTGGGGCTCGTCGGCGAGTCGGGCTCCGGGAAGTCGACGATCGGCCGTGCGATGGCGGGGCTCACTCCCGTCACCGGCGGATCGCTCGAGGTGCTGGGCGTCGAGATGAACGGGGCTCGCGAGCGAGACCTGCGCCCGCGCCGGCGCGACCTCGGCTTCGTGTTCCAGGATCCGGCGTCGAGCTTCAATCCGCTCATCACGATCGGCGCGGCGGTCGCCGAGCCGCTCATCGTGCACGGCGTCGCGCGCGACGTCGGGGGCGCGCGCGACCGGGTCGTCGAGCTCCTCGAGGCCGTCGAGCTGCCCGCCGACTTCGCTGATCGCTTCCCGCATGAGCTCTCGGGTGGGCAGCGCCAGCGCGCGTCCCTCGCCCGCGGTCTCGCGCTCGACCCGAAGCTCCTGATCGCCGACGAGCCCACGAGCGCGCTCGACGTGTCGGTGCAGGCGACGGTGCTCGATCTGTTCACCGAGCTCCAGAGCCGATTCGGTTTCGCCTGCCTGTTCATCACGCACGACCTCGCGGTCGTCGACATGCTCGCGCACCGCGTCGCGGTGCTGCACCGCGGGTCGATCGTCGAGCAGGGCCGCACGGCCGACGTGCTCGGCGACCCGCGCGACGACTACACGCGCAGGCTCATCGCCTCGCTCCCCGTCCCCGACCCCGTCGAACAGGCGAGGCGCCGCGGCCGACCCTGAGCGCAGGAGGCGCGCCGCCGCGTTCGGCGGCGGCGCGCCTCAGGCCCCGAGGTCGGCGCGGATGCGGGCGAGGTGCGCCGCCGTCAGGTCGTCCTCGGCGACACCTTCGTCGAAGCGCGGGACCTCGCGCAGGACCGCGTACGGCTCGTCGCGCGCGTCGCCCGTGGGCCGCACGTCGAGGTGCGTCGTCTCGAAGCCCAGCTCGTGGAGCTGCGTCGACATGTCGTAGTCCTGACCGGAGTCGCCCGCGGTGAACCAGCGACGCGGGGCCTCGAGGCCCCGGTCGGCGATGAGCCGCAGGGCGCGGCGCGCGCCGAGCGCCTTGCCGCTGTCGCGGTGCTCGACGTCGATCGAGATCACGGTCGGGTACACGTCGATCGTGCCGACGAGCCCCAGCCGCTCGATGTGAGCCTGGATCTCCGCGGCCATGTCGTCGCGGATCGCGAGGAAGTCCTCGTTCGCGACGTCGACGTGGTGCTCGATCGAGATCATCGTCCGCTTCGTCTCGTCGAAGAACATGACGTCGGAGTGGCGGCCGGCGATCGCCCGCACGGCGTCGAAGAGCTCCTGCGGCGGGCGCATGGCGTCGTCCTGGTGCACGTCGCCGCCGAGCTCGAACCAGGTCCCGCCCTTCTCGCCGACGCCCCACACGGGCGCGTCGGCGGGCAGGCCCGCGTCCACGAGCAGCGGGATCACGCGCTCCCCGAGGAAGTCGGCCGAGCGGCCCGTGTTGAAGATCACGGGGTTCCCGGCCCGCGCGATCGCGACGAGGTCGGGAACGATCGAAGGGACGCGGACGGTGCGGGTGCGGGTGCTCGCGATGGGTCCGTCGACGTCGAGCAGCAGGCCGATCTGAGGGGTGGTCACCCCTCCATCTTCGCGTATCGCAGCGACCGGATGCGCGTCGCGAGGCGGCGGTAGACGCGCACGACCTCGCGCAGCGGCACGCCGATCCGGTAGGCGACGCGGCCCGCGAGCGAGCGGTCGCGGTCGCCGAGCGCGAGCCGGCGCTCCCACACGTCCCGCAGCTCTCCGCCGAGGCGGAACGGCACGCGGCTCGGCGGGAGCTCGCCGAGCCGTCGCCGCGCGACGAGACGTTCGGCCGTCTGGATCCAGGTGTCGTCGGCGGGGTCGTGGAAGTAGTTGTCGCGGACCCAGGCGGGATCCGGCAGCCGGAAGGCGCGTCCGACGACCGCCTCGTCCCCCGCGAGGAGCCCGCTGCCCTCGAACACGACGTTGATGAGCTTGTCCGTCACCCCGAACGAGTCGAGCGCGATGACGGGGACGCCCTGGGCCGCCGCCTCGATCGCGGCCGTCGAGCTCACGGTCATGAGGCCCTCGGCGGTCGCGAGCGCCTCGCCCATCGGCGCGTACGACACGACGAGGTTCGCGGGCGCGCCGCCGATCTCGTCGATGAGCTTGGTGAACGGATCCTGTTCGAAGTGCGTCTGCGCCTCCCCCGGCCGGCCGCGCAGCTTCACGACGACGCGCTTCGCGGGCTCGGCCCGCGCGGCCTCGATGAGCAGCGCTGCGAGGCGCAGACGATCATCGCGGGCGCGCGGAACGAGGGCCTGCGCGGCGAACACGAGGTCGGTTCCGCGTGCCTCGATGCCTTCGGCCCGCTTCACGAACGGAAGCCTCGCGAGCGCGAAGCGCTGCGGGATCCCCCGCTCGGCCGCGAGCTCGCCGAAGGCCCGGATCTCGCGGTGCGAGTGCAGGACGAACATGTCGCACTGCCGCCGGAAGTGGAGCGCCTTCCACGTCGCGGGGATCGAGATCCCCGGCAGCCCCGTCGCGATGACGGGCCGCGGCGAGAGCTTCGCGGCCTCGCGGGCGACGACCCTCACGAGCGGGCCCGGGGCGGCCGCGAGCACGACGTCGGCCCCCGCGAGCCGCGCGGGCAGCTCGTCGAAGGCCGCCCGCCGCGCACGCGACGGATCGAGATCGGTGCCCGCGAGCGCCGCCTCGAGCTGGGCGTCCGTGACGACGAGCTCGGTGTCGACGACGACGAGCGATCCGTCGACCCGCGGGTCGGCGACGAGCGCCGCCGCCCACTTCACGTACGAGTCGGTGTCGGCGACCGCGACGACCCGGAGACGTCCGCCCTCGGGGGCAGGCGTCACGCGCCGACGCGGCGCAGCTTGGCCTTGGGCGCCTCTTCGCCGGGGAAGACCTTCTTGACGCCGTCGCCGCGCGCCTCCTCGATGATGCGGATGTCGCGCACGAGGGTCTTGAGGCCGCTCGGCTCGAGCGAGGCGGCGTGGTCGGATCCCCACATCGTGCGGTCGAGCGTGATGTGGCGCTCGACCGACTGCGCGCCCATCGCGACGGCGGCGAGCGAGATCTGCAGGCCGCGCTCGTGGCCCGAGTAGCCCACCGGAACTCCGGGGAAGCGGTCGCGCAGGACGGGGATCATGCGCAGGTTCGCCTCGTTCGGCTCCATCGGGTACGTCGAGGTCGCGTGCATGACGACGAGGTTCGACGTGCCGACCGTCTCGATCGCGCGGTCGATCTCGTCCATCGTCGACATGCCCGTCGAGAGGATGATCGGCTTGCCCGTGTCGCGCAGCGCCTCGAGCAGCTCGATGTCGGTGATGCTCGCCGACGCGACCTTGTGGGCCGCGACGTTCAGGTCCTCGAGGAACGCGACGGAGGGGACGTCCCACGGCGACGCGAACCACTCGAGGCCGCGCATCGTCGCGTAGTCGCCGATCTCGATGTACTGCTCGCGGTCGAACTCGACGCGGTAGCGGTACTCGAGGTACGTCATGGTGCCCCAGGGCGTCTCGCGGGGCGTGTCCTTCATGTGCTCGGGCGTCGAGATCTCGGGCGTGCGCTTCTGGAACTTGACCGCGTCGGCCCCCGCGTCGGTCGCGACGTCGATGAGCTGCTTGGCGATGTCGACCGAGCCGTTGTGGTTGAGGCCGATCTCGGCGATGACGAACGCCGGGGCGCCGCCGCCGACCTGGTGCGATCCGATGGTCACGCTCATGAGCGCTGTCCTTCTCTCTGTCCGAACGGGATCTCGCGCACGACGGCGCCGGATCCCTGCAGCACGCGCCGCAGCGTCACCGCGGCGCTCGACCCGAGGGTCACGATGTCCCGCGGGCGGTCGTCGCCCGCGAGGACCAGCTCGACCGGAAGGCCGAGCGAGACGATGTGCGCGCCGGGCAACGCGCGGACCGCAGCGAGGAGCTCGTCGCTCTCGCGGCGGTGCGGGAGGTAGTCGGCGCCGCCGCGCACGCGCTGCGCGACCCACGCGAGGTATCGGTCGCGGTCGACGAGGCCGTCCTCGACGTTCGCCGATCCGAGCACGATCCGGTCGTGGGCGAGCGCCCGCCGGACGTCGCGGCTGGGCGCCGAGGCGCGCAGCCACTCGAAGTCGTGGCGGCCGACGCTCACCCCGAGGTCGGCCAGCCTCCCCGCGCGCTCGTCCCCGAGGGGGAACGCCGTGAACACGTCGGCGGCCCCCGCCGCCGCGCGCAGGCGCATGTGATCGAGCGCGAAGGGCGCGACCCGGCGGCTGAGCCCCCGCTCTGCCACGCCGGGTCGCGAGTAGGGAAGGGATCCGGTGAGGGCGTCGGCGAACGCGATCGCCTGGAGCCCGTCGTCGAGGAAGGTGAGTCGCCGGGGCCTGAGCACCGCGACGGCGAGGCGGAACTGACCCGAGAACCCGTCGCCGACGAGCCAGTGGTCGTGCGCGGCGAGGGCGCGCCACGGGATGCCCCAGTAGCCGGCCTGCGCCGCGAAGCCCGCGCCGCGGCGCGTGAGTTCGGCGGCGGTCTCCTCGACCTGCACCGCGAGCCGGCCCGCCACGTCGACGCGGCTTCGGTGGGCGTGCGCCCACTCTGCGGCGCCGATCAGCTGCAGGGGCGACTCCACCCAGGCGACGGGAACGTCGGCCTTCGGCATGCACCCCTCCGCACGGTTCTCCGGATCCGAGCGCGAACGCGCCCGTCGGAGCAGGATCCGTCAGGAGGTTGAACCCCCGGCGTGCGGCGGGTGTCTCCCGGGTGAACGCGCGCTGAATCCCGCCGATGCGATTCCGATGCGCCAGCCGTGTCCGAAACGTGACCTCGAGACACGCCTGGCGCGCGATCCCAATAGCGGGGCCGATCTCGGGCGAGACCTACCATCGGAGCGTCCTCATCCGCGCCTTGCCGAAAGGTCACGCCGTTGCTGCTCGTCGGGCTCCTGCTCGTGTTCCTGGTCGCCATCGTCGGGGCGGCCGCGCTGCTCTTCGGAGCGGTGCTCGTCGTGCGCCTCGTGCACGACGCAGGGACGGGCCCCGGCAAGGCGTGGTTCCGTCGGTTCTTCGTCGACGGCGGCTGGCGCCGTGATCTTCCGCGGGCGGGCCGGGCGATCGCGGCGGGCGCCCGACGGGCGTGGGCAGCTGCGGCGCGACTCGTCGCGCGGATCCGCACCCGGATCGACGCGGCGGGCGAGAAGGCGCCCGAGCCGCGCGACCGCAGCGACGACACGGGCCCGCTCTCAGTCGGCTGACGCCGCTCCGGCCCGGTCGGTGTGGCCGAGCGGCTTCCCGGGCGCCACGATGTCGCGCACGCGCCGCTTGAGCTCGGCGATCTCGGGGAAGCCGCCGTCGCGCGACCGGTTCCACACCATCTCGTCGCCCACGTTGATCCGGAACACCCCGCCCGTCGTCGGTACGAGCGCGACCTCGCCGATCTCCTCGTGCGTGAACGACTGCATGAGCTCGCCCGCGTACCAGAGCGCGCGCAGGTTCCAGCGGCACTGCGTGCAGAACGCGATCTCGATGCGCGGCTCCCTCATCGCTTCGCCTTCCCGCGCGCGGCGACCTCGCGGAGCGCCTGTTCGAGGTCGGTGTGCTCGAACACGAACCCGGCGTCCGTGAGCTTCGTCGGCGTGACCCACCTGCTCTGGAACACGAGCTCCGACTCCGTCCGCATGACCCACATCGCGGGCTCGACCATGAAGCGCCACGACGGCAGCCCCACCGGCATCCCGACGGCGCGGCGCACGGCTGCCATGAACTCGCGGTTGTCGGGCGTCTCGGGCGTCGCGAGGACGATCGGGCCGTCGACGGCGTCGTGGTCGCGCACGAACTGCACCGCCCGGACGAGGTCGTCGATGTGGACCCAGCTGACGCGCTGGTGGCCGTTCGTGCGGAGGGTGTCGAAGCTGTCGCGCGACGGATGCGGGCCCGTGCCCCGGTAGCGGTCGTGGTGCGGCCACCAGCCGTCGTGCTGCGGGCCGCCGAGGCCGAGCCGCCCGAGCGTGAGGAAGAGCTTCGTCGCGGGCCCGTCGCCGATCGCGATCGAGATCCGGAAGGCCGCGCGGCGCGTGTGCGGCAGGTCCCCCGCGAAGAACGCGTCCTCCCATGCCCGGGCGACGTCGGCGGTGAAGCCCCACCCAATCTCGCCGGTCACGTCGTCCTGCGGGCCGTCCATCGCCGTGCGCAGGATGGCGGCGGTCGACGCGTTGATCCAGACACGCGGCGGGTTCTCGGAGTCGGCGACCGCGGCGTGCAGCTCGCGGGTCGTCTCGACGCGCGACCGGAGGATCTCGTCGCGGTTGCGGTCGGTGAACCGGCTGTCGATCGGCTTGCCGGCGAGGCCGACGAGGAGGTCGGCGCCGTCGACCGCGGCGCGGATCGCGTCGGCGTCGCCCCACCGGACCGGCCCGGAGCGCCCGATCGTGCGGATCTCGTACCCCTCGGTCTCGAGTGCCTTCCGGAGAGCGGTCCCGATGAACCCGCTCGCCCCCGCGATCGTCGCGATCCGCCCTGTCGTCATTCCTCGATCGTAGGGCTGACCGCGCGCAGGAGCGCCGCCCCCGTCGCGGCGTCGTCGACGGTCACCGTGAACGCCCTGCCGCTGCGGCGCCGGACGCGGATCGCCTCCCCCGCCCGCGTGACGATCCCCGTGCCCGCCGCTCCGTAGCGCCAGCCCCACCCGCCGTACTCGCCCATGGGGTTCACCTGGACGACCTCGACCGACGCGATGTCCTCGCGCGCGATGCGCGTGCGCGGGAAGCCCACGACGCTGCGGACCTCGAGGCCCGAACGGTCGATGCGCACCCGGAACGACGTGCACGCGACGACCGCGAGGAGCGCGACCCCGACGGCGGTCGCCGCGACGATCGACCCCGCGCTGACGGATCCATGCGCCGTCACGTCGAGCACGATCGCCCCGCCTCCGACGACGACCGCGAAGGCGAGCGCCGAGACCGTGACGATCAGGCCCGTCCGCGCGATCCGGGTGGTGCGGATCCAGACCGCCGTCTCGCTGGCGCCGAGCCGTAGCGCGTCCGGCTGCACCGGCTCCGCGTCGCCGCGGGGCGCGTCGATCGTGAGGAGGTACCCGCACACTCCGGCCGACGCGGCCCCCGCGATCGCAGCGAGGATCCACCACGCGGGCAGCTCGACCCCTCGGGCGTCGTCGGCCCCGACCTGGATCGCGGTCGTCACGACCGCGAGGACGCCGATCAGGGCGGTCTCGCCCCACACGACGGCGGCGAGCCACCGGTACGAGGTGGCGCCGCGGACCATTTCGGGCGGCATCCGCTCGGCGACGAGCGGGACCACGGCGACGATGAGCGTGACGATCATGCCGATCCCCGACATGATGAGCGGCAGCGTCCACCGCGGGCTGAACCCGTTGGGCGGCCCGGAGAACCCCCAGTGCGTCGCAACGGGGTCGGGAAGGAGCGGGAGCGCCGCGACCCCGGCGATCATCAGCAGCGCGTAGAAGACGAGCGGCACGACGACGGCGACGCGGAGGTATCGCCTCCGGGCTCTGCGAGCGCGCTGAACGGTGTCGGTCATCGTGTCGTTCCTCTCCGATCGTGCGTCGTCTCGGCGACCAGCGACGCGAGCGTGTCTCCGTCGATGCCGAGCGCCGCGGCGCGCTCGACGAGCCGGTCGATCTCGCCCTGCATCTCGGCGAGGGCGGCCCCGAGCTCGGCGACGACGGCCCCCCGCCCCGGCCGCATCGAGATCAGCCCCTCGTCGCGCAGCTCGCGGTATGCGTGCAGCACCGTGTGGAGATTGATGTCGAGCGCCTGGGCGACCTCCTTCGCCGCGGGCAGCCGCTCCCCCGCCCGCACGCGACCCGCCGCGATGTCGGCGCGCACGGATCCCGCGATCTGGGCGAAGACCGGCTCGGCGCGGGTCGGATCGATGCGGACGAGCATGTTCTTATTCTACTCGCGTTATAACAACTGAGCAATAGCGGGATCGGCGATAATCGGGGGATGTCCCGCGCCGAAGCCCTCCGCGACCGCATCATCGACGGGGTCGCCGAGATCGGCTTCGCGGGGCACGGTCTCCACGTGCGCGTCGGCTCCGACACTGCGCGGCACCGTTGGACGCCCGAGGTCCGCGAAGACGTCCAGTCGGCGGCGAAGGGCGTCGCCGTCATCGCGATGGGCATCGCCGAGCGGGAGGGGATCCTCTCTGCCGACGAGCCCGTCGCGCCGGCGTTCCCCGGCGCGGCGCTCGGAGACGGCACCGACGGCGTGACGCTGCGCCACCTCCTCACCATGACGAGCGGCGTCGACTTCCCCTGGTCGCCCACGACCTTCCAGGATCACGACGACGTCGCGTTCGAATTCCTCTCGCGTCCGACGCCGGGGCGGCGATTCCAGTACGCGAGCGCGAGCACGTACGTCGCGATGCGCGCGCTGGCGGCGCGGGTCGGCGACGTCGTCGCGTGGCTCCAGCCGCGCCTCTTCGATCCCCTCGGCATCGCCGACGCCCGGTGGGAGCGCTGCCCCCGGGGGTTCGTCCTCGCGGGCGAGGGCCTCCTCCTCACGACCGACGAGCTCGCGCGCGTCGGTGCGCTGATCGCCGACCGCGGGACGGTCGACGGCGAGCGGATCGTCGACGCGGCGTGGATCGACGGCATGCACGGCGACTGGGATCCCGCGTACGGCGAACCCGCCTACGACGGGTACGCGATGGGCGGATGGAAGGGTCCGGGCGACGCCTGGCGGCTGCACGGATCGGGCGGCCAGCTCGTGATCTTCGCGGGCGACGCCGTCGTGACGCTCACGGCCGACGACCACTTCCGCGCCGACCGCACCGCACGGATGATCGTGGACGCGGCCGGCGCGGAGCAGGTCATTTGATACCCGAGCTCGCGATGCCCTGCACGAACTGACGCTGGAACACGAGGAAGACCAGAAGGAGCGGCAGCACCGTCACGGTCGCGATCGCCATCACGGCGCCCCACGGCGAGCTGAACGCCGGGTTGTTCGTGAGCGTCGACAGCGCGACGGGGATCGTGAGGGCGTCGGTGCCCTGCAGCGCGACGAGCGGCCAGAGGAAGTCGTTCCACCTGTTCATGAACCCGAGGATCACGAGGACGCCGACGAGCGGCCCCGTCGTCGGCAGGACGACGCTGAAGAACACGCGGAACTCGCTCGCTCCGTCGAGACGAGCCGCTTCGAGCAGCGCATCGGGGACGCTCAGCATGAACTGACGGGCGATGAAGATGCCGACGACGTCGAACAGCGTCGGCAGGATCACCGCCCACGGGGTGTCGACGAGGCCGAGTCGCGCGACGATGAGGAACGACGGCACGAGCGTGACCTGGATCGGGATCATGATCGTCACGAGGAAGCCGGCGTAGATCGCCCCACGGCCCCGGAATCGGAACTTCGCGAGGCCGTATCCCGCGAGCAGCGACACGACCACGCTCAGAGCGGTGCCGATGGTCGAGATGAAGATCGAGTTCCCGAGCCATCGCCACACCGGCTGCGACGCGAACACCTCGGTGAAGTTGTCGAACGTCGGGCTCGACGGGAAGAGATAGAACTCGCTGCTCTGCGACTGGCCTCCCGGTGTGAGCGCTGAGACGAACATCCAGTACACGGGGAAGACCATGAGGATCGCGGTCGCCGTGAGGATCGCGAACAGCACCCAGGTGCGGCGCCCGTAGTTCGCGCGGTCGACCCGCCGGCGCGACCGGCGATCGCCGGGGACGACGAGATTCGCGGTGTGCGTTGTCACAGGACTTCCTCCGCCCGTTTCGTGGCTCGCTGCCGCAGCAGCGTGAAGATCAGCAGGATCGCGACGAGCACGAGCCCGAGGGCGGCCGCGTAGCCCATGCGCGCGTCGACGAAAGCGGCGCGGAACACGTACTGGATGAGGACCGTCGTCGAGAAGCCCGGCCCTCCGCCCGTCATCACGTAGATGACGTCGAACGCCTGGAGCGAGAACACGACGTTGAGGATCAGCAGGATCGACGTCGTCGGTCGCAGGAGCGGCCAGGTGACGTGCCAGAACCGCGACCACCGGCTCGCGCCGTCGAGTGACGCCGCCTCCTTCAGCTCGGGCGGAACCGACTGGAGCGCGCCCAGATAGATCACCATGCAGAACCCGATGCGGGTCCAGACGACGACGATCACGAGAGTGAACATCGCCCACCCCTGGGAGGTGAGCCACGGGATCCGGTCGAGCCCGAGCGCCGTGAGGAGGTTGTTCGCGACGCCGTAGTCGGCGTTGAAGATCCACGACATCACGACGCCGACCACGACCCCGGCCGCGACCATCGGCACGAAGAACAGCGCACGGAGCACCGATCGCCCCGGCATCGGGCGATTGAGGGCGACCGCCAGCGCGAGGCCGACGATCATGGCGGTCGGCACGGTGCCGATCGTGAACACGACAGTGTTCCGCAGCGAGGTGAAGAACAGCGGGTCCGTCGCGAGACGCGCGAAGTTCGCCCCTCCGACCCACCGCCCGTCCCCGAGCGTCGCGGTCTCCTGGAAGCTCAGGAGGAGCGCCGTCACGATCGGGACGAGCGAGAAGCCGAGGAACAGCAGCGTCGCGGGCGCGACGAACAGGTATGCGGCCCGGGATCCCCTACGACGCGACACTGGTCATCGCCTCCATCATCTGGGCTGAGGCCTCCGACGGGCTCAGCTGCCCGAGGAAGCACAGGTCGGCGTAGTCGGCGAACACCTGGTTCAGGGAGCTGAAGTACTCCCCGGACTCGGCACGGACGAGCTCGATGGGGATCCGCCCGCCCTGGTCGATGAAGCGCTGCATCGTGTCCTCGTTCGCGGCGTAGCCGATGTCGGCCGCGGTGAGCGACGAGCGGGCCGGCAGCCAGTTGCCGTCGTGGCAGAACTTGATGGCGCTCTCGCGGCTCGTCAGATAGGCGACGAGCTCCGCTGCGAGCTCGGGGTTCCGGCTGGACTTCGTGACGGCGAGCGCGTTGCCGCCGAGGTCGGAGGCCTCGCCGACGTTCCGGATCATGTACGTCGTTCCCCATTCGCCGGGCATCTCCTCGTCGAGCTGCGCGATCGACTCGGGGTTGTTGAGCATGAGGCCGATCTGCCCGGTGAGGAACATGTTGCGCGCGACGTCGCCGCCGCCCGACTTCGTCATGTTGCTCTGCGAGACGAGGCCGTCGGCGTACCACCGGCGCCCGAACTCCAGCGCGCCGATCGCCTCCTCCGAGTCCATGCTCGGCGTGAGCCCGTCGTCGCCGAGGAACGCCCCGCCGTTCTGGTAGACGATCGGCAGCCACCGGTAGGCCGTCTCCGCCCCGCCCCACCCGTATCCGAAGCCGTATCGGCCCGTGACCTTCTTCGCTTCCGTCGCGATCTCGAGGAACTCATCCCAGCGCCAGGCGCTGTCGATCGCGTCGGGCGGCGTCACGCCGATCTCCTCCATGACCCCGCGGTTGAAGTAGGCGATGAAGTTGTCGGTGTGCTGGAAGATGCCGTAGATCCCGTCGTCCCGTGCCCCGATCGCCCAGAACGCGTCGGAGTAGTCGCCGCGGTAGTCGGCCGGGATCGCCGAGCTCAGGTCGATCAGGCTGCCGTTGGCGGCGTAGCGGCCGATCTGCTGCGGCGTGATCCGGATGATGTCGGGCGCGAGGTCGGCGGCGAGCCGGCTGATGAACCACTGGTGGAATGCGCCGGTCGTCACCTCCACCGCGACGCTCGTCCCGGGATGATCGGCGACGAACCGGTCGGCCATCTCCTGATACGAGTCGAGGTCGAGCGGGATGTTCCAGGACGACAGCCTGAGATGCTTCGTCGTGGTGGGCTGGCCGGCGCAGGCCGCGAGCGCACCCGCGAGGGAGATCCCCGCGAGCGCGAGGAACCCGCGCCTCCGCATCTGCGCGCGGCTGATGGCATCGATCGGTCCGGTCATCGTCCGTCCTCTCCGTTGAGGTCCTGATGACGCCGCTCAGGCCTGCGCGAGCAGGCTCTCGGGCAGCAGGTCGCGATGCGCCTCGATGAGCTCGTCGGTCATCTTCGCGATGTCGTCGAGCGTCATCTTCGACGCCGTGAGCGGGTCGAGCGCCACGGCGTGGTGCACGTGCTGGCGGTCGCCCGTGAGCGCGGCTTGGACCGCGAGCGTCTGGACGCCGATGTTCGTCCTGTTGAGCGCTGCGAGCTGCGGCGGAAGTGCGCCGATCGCCGTGGGCTGCACGCCGCCGCGATCGACCACGCACGGCACCTCGACGCACGCGTCTGCCGGCAGGTTCGAGATGAGGCCCGTCGCGTTCGGCACGTTCCCGTAGATCACGCTCGGGGTGCCGGTGACGATCGAGTTGACGATGCTCGCCCCGTACTCGACCGATGGAGCGAGCTCCTCCTTGAGCCTCGCCAGCTGCTCGTCGATGTCGCCCTGCTCGTCGTGCGCTGCGCAGATCTCGTAGTAGTCCCATCGCTTGGGGATGTACGACTGCGTCGTCTGAGGATCCTTGCGGAAGTACGGCACGTACTCCGACGCATGGTGGCTCGACTCCGTCTCGAAGTAGCCGAAGGTGTTCATGAGCGCCGTGCGGACCTGCTCGTTTCCGCCCTCGTAGTCGCTCGCAGTCTCGGCCGCCTCGCTGTGGTCACCGTCGTCGACCACGAGTCCGTCCGCCCCGCGGCCGCGCACGTGGCGCTCTGCCATGACCGCACGCAGCCGGGGATACAGATCCTCGTCGCCGCGGCGGAAGCGCAGGATCCACGCCTGGTGGTTGATGCCGGCCGAGAGGAAGTCGACCTCGTCGTACGGGACGTCGAGGGTGCGCGCCAGCATGCGCGTCGTCCCCTGCACGCTGTGGCAGAGGCCCACGGCGCGCAGGCCCTTCGCGTTGAGGAAGGCCGTGGCCATCGCCATCGGGTTCGCGTAGTTGATGAACTGCGCGTCGGGGCACAGCTCCAGCGCGTCCTCGGCGATCGACGTGTACGCCCGCACCGACCGCAGGAAGCGGAACACGCCGCCGGGCCCGACGGTGTCGCCGACCGTCTGGTCGACGCCGTAGCGGCGCGGGATCTCGACGTCGTGGCGGTACGACTCGATGCCGCCCACCTGGAAGGTGATGATGACGACGTCGGATCCCGCGAGCGCCTCGCGCTGGTCCGTCGTCTCGACGACCTCCGCACCCAGGCCGTGATGGGCGATCAGCTCGCGCGTCGCGCTGGCCGTGCGGTTCAGGCGGTCGGCATCGAGATCCATGAGGCAGAGCTGCGCCGACTGCAGCGCCGGGAAGCTGAGGATGTCGCCGAGGAGGCGGAACGGGAAGACGAAGCCGCCGGCTCCGATGATGGTCACCTTGGGTGCGCGAGTTGTCATGTCCTCACGGTAGGAAGACGGATCCCGGCACCGCCTCCGGCTCGAGATCCGATTCTTCCGGGATCCTCCGATCGGCTCGTCGTCCCTAGAGTGGGGCCATGCCCAGCGTTGTGCATGACTCCCCCGCGCCCGCCCTCGACGTCGAGACGATGGCCCCCGAGCTGTGGATCCGCCACGGCACGCCGCCCGTGATGACCCGACCCCACCGGCACGACGACCTCGAGATCAACGTGGTGATCTCGGGGCACATCGAGTACCTCCACGGCGGCGAGCACATCCGCCTCGATGCCGGAGAGTTCTCGGTCTTCTGGGGTGCCGTGCCGCACCGGCTTCTCGACATCGACAGCCACCGCGAAAGCGAGGTGTGCTGGATCCACATCCCGCTGACGACGGTGCTCGGGTGGCGGCTGCCGGAGCACCAGCTCGGGGCGCTGCTCTCCCCCGCGCCGATCTCCGTCCCGACGTCGGCCGTCGGGCGGACGATCCTCTCGGCCTTCCGGATCTGGGCCGAGGAGATCGCCGACGAAGACACGAGAGTCATCGCGATGCTCGAGACGCAGGCGATCGTCCGCCGTGCGCTCGCCCACCACGCCCAGTCCGAGCCCACGGGAGGCGCCGAGACGGGAGGCGCCGTGTTCGCGATGGCGCGATTCGTGCTCGAGAACTTCCGAGATCCCCTGTCGATGGACGACATCGCCCGCTCCGTGAGCCTCACGACGCACTACGCCATGACGGCCTTCCGAGCCGCGGTCGGCATGACGCTCGGGGCGTACCTGATCCGGTGCCGCGTCGCCGAGGCGCAACGCCTCCTCATCACGACGGATCTCTCGATGACCGACGTCGCGGCCGCGGCGGGATTCGGATCCCAGAGCGCCTTCTACGAGCAGTTCACCCGGTCGTGCGGCCGGGCCCCGGGCGCATACCGCCGAGCCCTCCGCTGAGCGCGATGACGCTAGGCTGATATCCCCTCCCCGAAAGGCCCCGTCCCATGGTCATCGCAGGCATCGTCCTGGTCGGCATCGCCGCCCTGATCCACGTCTTCATCTTCTACCTCGAGTCGATCGCGTGGACGAGCGAGAGGGCGCGGAAGACCTTCGGTACGGGCACCGCCGAGGAGGCGGAGGGCACGAAGGAGCTCGCCTTCAACCAGGGCTTCTACAACCTGTTCCTCGCGGTTCTCGTCGCGCTCGGCATCGTCTTCTACTTCTCGGGCGGCGTCGCCGCGGGAGCCGCCCTGATGTTCGCGGGCGCGGGATCCATGGTCGCGGCCTCCCTCGTCCTCGCGATCTCGAGCCCCGACAAGGCGGGCGCCGCCGCGAAGCAGGGCGTCCTCCCGCTCCTCGGCGTCATCGCCCTGGCGATCGGCCTCGCGATCGCGTGAGCGGTGCGTGGCGGGCCTCGCGTTCCAGGCGAGGCCCGCCACGATCACGCCTTCTGGCGACGGGGGCCTCGAGCCGAGCGGGACCATGATCGCGAACCCCACGATGAACGGGGCACGACCGGCGGGCGCCGCTCGTTCGGCACGGCGATGACGCCCCCTCGCTGACGGATCCGGCCACGACCGTGGCCCGTCGAGCCGCCCTCATGGGTGTAACGACAGTTCCTCCCTGCTCGTATCGGGCGGTTCTAGCGTCGGTGCCACGGCACGCGCCCCGCGTTCCCGGGAGGTCCAGGAGGTAGGCCATGGCACAGAAGTCCCGCGCGCAGCAGTTGGCGGGCGACGTCGCGCCGAAGCTGGCGGAGCTGACCGACGAGGTGCTGTTCGGCGATGTGTGGAAGCGACCCGTGCTGTCTCCGCAGGAGCGGAGCCTGATCACGGTCGCGACGCTGGCGGCGCTGGGACGAGATGCGCAGCTCCGCTCGCATCTGAATCTCGCTCTGGACAATGGCGCGACCGAGGAGGAGCTGGCCGAGGTCGCGACGCACCTGGCGTTCTACGCCGGCCGTCCCGCGGGCATGGGCGCGGCCGCCCTCCTCAAGGACGTCCGCGATGCCCGGTGAGCAGGCCCGTCCGATGGTCGCGATCCCTGCCCCGTCAACGGCGAAGGCTCCCGCGGAGCGGTTCACCGGCGACGTGTGGGTCGACGGGATCACGGGCGGCACGGTCCCCGGCACGGCGACGCTCGCCGCGGTCCGGTTCTCACCCGGCGCGCGGACAGCGTGGCACGCGCACGAGAACGGTCAGACCCTGCGCGTGACCGAAGGGGTCGGCATCGTGCAGGC
This sequence comes from Microbacterium indicum DSM 19969, assembly GCF_000422385.1. GTDB lineage: Bacteria > Actinomycetota > Actinomycetes > Actinomycetales > Microbacteriaceae > Microbacterium > Microbacterium indicum. The sequence goes on along the minus strand of NZ_AULR01000002.1, from coordinate 225,052 downwards.
CCGCGGCGGACAGACGGTCGTGATGCGCCCGGGCGAGACCGTGGAGACGCCGCCAGGAGTCTGGCACTGGCACGGCGCGCTCCCGGATTCGTTCATGTCGCACCTCGCCCTGTCCGTCGAAGGCGGCGAAGTCGAGTGGGGCGATCGCGTCTCCGAGGACGCGTACCGCGCCGCCGCTCCGGCGCCTCGGTCGTGACCGCGGGCGGCATCGCCGCGGACGAGGCGCTGACGATCACGGCGGGAGGCGGATCTCACGGCGCGTCCCGGTGACGCGGTAGGCCGCTCGCGATTCGACGCTACGAGCCTGCGCCCGCGCGAGGGACGCTCTGATCGGACCCCTCATGCGGCGGGACGAGCGGCGGTCCCGCCGAGACGTCGTGGCGCAACGCAGAGAGGGAGCCCGGCCGATGGCCGGGCTCCCTCTCTGCTGTCGCCTCTGTCGCGACTCATCACATCTGTGGACCCAGGGGGACTCGAACCCCCGACCCCCTGCATGCCATGCAGGTGCGCTACCAGCTGCGCCATGGGCCCGTATTCTGTTGTGTTTCCCGTTCCGGGCAACTCGATAAGCCTACAACGGCGGGCGGTTCAGGCGAAATCGGCCTCGTCGCGCGGGCGTGTCGGGAGCTCGAACGGCACGGCGGGGCAGTCCTTCCACAGGCGCTCGATGCCGTAGAACTGGCGCTCCTCCTGGTGGAAGACGTGCACGACGATGTCGCCGAAGTCGCACAGGATCCAACGGCCGCCGGCCTTGCCCTCGCGGCGCAGCAGCTTGTGGCCCGCCTCGAGCAGCTTCTGCTCGACCTCGTCGGAGATCGCCGAGACGTTGCGCTCGGAGCGACCCGTGACGATGAGGAAGATGTCGGCGAGCGGCATCGGCTCGCTGACGTCGAGCGCGACGAGATCCTCGCCGCCCATCTTGTCGGCGGCCGCCGCGGCCACCTGAAGCATGTCGACAGACGACTGGTTCAACCGAAGACTCCCATGTAATACGCCGCGACGAGTCCGCCGACGACGACGATTCCGAGCGCCCCGGCGGTGATGCCGAGCGCCATGACGAGGCCGCGACCCTTCTCGGGTGCGGGGGGACGGATGCCCGCGTTGGGCAGCTTCTGCGTCGAGATCGCCGCCGACGCCGCGATGGGCGTAGGAGACGAGCTCGCCGGGATCTCGCCGTCGACGAGGACGGCGTCGACCTCGCGCGGGTCGATGGCGCCCTTCGCCGCGCCGGTGGATCCGATCCCCTCGGGCAGCCGGTGCGAGCTCGTCATGAGGATCGAGCTCGGCGACGTGGGCGTGTACTGGTCGAGCAGCGCGTCGAACGACGTCGTGGTCGTCCGCGGACCGCCCGATCCGACACCGCGGCCGAACGACGGGTCGAGCGTCGGCCCTCCGTCGATCGGGCCGGTGAGGGTCAGCGACTGCGGGTGGCCGGACGGCGTCTTCGCAGGGTTCTCCGACGGCGCGGGGATCCCCGCGGGCCGGTCGACGACGGGCTGGTCGATCGCCACGGTCTCGGGCAGGTCGTACTCGTCGTCGGAGTCGGCATCGCGCTGCGCCACGAGGGGCGTCGGGCGGATGCCGGGCTTCGGCTTCTCGGCGGGCGCGGGCTTCGGCTCGTCGGCCGGCTTCGCCGCCTTCTGAGCCTTCTTCTCGGCCTTCTGCGCCTTCTGGTCGGCCTTCTCGGCCCGGGCGACGTCATCGACGCTGACGACCCGGGTCGGGGTCTCATCTGTGCCGTCGGCCTTGGTCTGCTCGTCGGCGTCGTCGGCGGTGACGACCGGGACCTCGTTGGTGCGCAGGCGACGCATCTCGCGTCGCGTGAGCGGGTGCACCTCGGCACGCTGCGCCTCGGACGTCGACGCGACGACCTGCGACTCGCGGGGGGCGGCGGGCGCGGGAGTCTCGACGGGCTCGGCTGCCTTCATCGCCTCCGCGACGGCGGCCTCTCCGCCCTTCGCGCGAAGCTCGCGCAGCTCACGCCGCGTGAGCACATGCCCTGTGGGCTGTTCGCCCGTCATGACCGTCCTCCGCCTTCGTAGAGATGATGCTTCGAGATGTACTGCACGACCCCGTCGGGAACGAGGTACCACACGGGCATGCCGTGCGCCGCGCGATCACGGCAGTCGGTCGACGAGATCGCAAGCGCCGGGATCTCGAGCCGGGAGACCTTGTCGGGGGGCAGGTCGTGGATGTCGAGAACATGTCCGGGCCGGGACACCGCGACGAAGTGCGCGAGGTCCCACAGCTCATCATGATCTCGCCAGCTGAGAATCTGCGCCACCGCGTCGGCGCCCGTGATGAAGAAGAGCTCGGCATCGGCGCGCTCGGTGCGCAGATCGCGCAGCGTGTCGACCGTGTAGGTCGGCCCTTCGCGGTCGATGTCGACGCGGCTCACCGTGAAGCGCGGATTCGACGCCGTCGCGATGACGGTCATCTCGTAGCGGGCCTCGGGGTTCGACACATGCTGCTTGTGCCACGGCGCGCCGGTCGGGACGAAGACGACCTCGTCGAGATCGAACGACGTCGCGGCCTCGCTCGCGGCCACGAGGTGGCCGTGGTGGATGGGGTCGAACGTGCCGCCCATCACACCGATGCGAGGAGGCCGTGACGGCTCTGTCACGCGGGTGCCTAGTGCTTGTGGGCGTCGTTGGCGGCCGGGTCGGCGTGGCGGTTCGCCACGTGACGGTACGACGCGACGACGATGCCGAGGACGGCGAAGACCGCGACGGCGACGATGGGGTATGCGAGGGTTTCGGCCATCACGGCGCCGTGGCCTTCTGCCACGGTGACGAGTGCGGAGGCGAACTGCATCCTGGCTCCGATCGGGGTGGGGGGGGTGTGAACGTCGCCTCCCAGCTTATCCCGCGGGAGGCATATGTCAGATCAGGGTCGGATCTGGCCGGCGCCGCGGCCGATCCACTTGGTGCTCGTGAGCTCGGGGAGGCCCATCGGGCCGCGCGCGTGGAGCTTCTGCGTCGAGATGCCCACCTCTGCGCCGAACCCGTATTCGCCGCCGTCGGTGAACCGCGTCGACGTGTTGACGTAGACGGCGGCCGAGTCGACCTCGGCGAGGAAGCGGTCGGCGCTGCGCGAGTCGGTCGTGACGATCGTCTCGGTGTGGTGCGTGCTGTACCGGTCGATGTGCTCGATCGCTTCGTCGAGCGTGTCGACGACCTTCATCGCGATGTCGAGGCTCAGGTACTCGGTCGCCCAGTCGTCCTCGGTCGCCGGGACGACGTCGGCCGCGAGGCGCTGCACCTCGTCGTCGCCGTGGATCGTGACCCCCGCCTCCTGCAGGGCGCGCGCGACCTTCGGGACGAGGCGCTCGGCCGCGTCGCGCACGACGAGGACGCTCTCGGCCGAGTTGCACACGCTCGGGCGGTGGGTCTTCGAGTTGACGGTGATGTCGACCGCCCAGTCGTCGGGCGCCGTCACGTCGAGCACGACGTGCACGTTGCCGGCGCCGGTCTCGATCACGGGGACGGTCGACTCCGTGACGACGGTCTCGATGAGGTTCGCGGATCCGCGGGGCACGAGCACGTCGATGAGGCCGCGGCCGTGCATGAGCGCGCGGGCGCCGTCGCGCCCGAAGTCGTCGACCGTCTGGATCGCCTCGGGGGTGACGCCGACGCCCTCGAGCGCCCCGCGCATGATGTCGACGAGCACCATGTTCGACGACTTCGCGGCGCTGCCGCCGCGCAGCACGACGGCGTTGCCCGAGCGCAGCGCGAGCGCCGCGATGTCGACCGTCACGTTCGGGCGCGCCTCGTAGATCGCGCCGACGACGCCGAACGGCACGCGGATCTGCTCGAGCCGGATCCCGTTCGCGAGCCGCTGGCCGCGGACGACCTCCCCGACCGGATCCGGGAGCGCCGCGACGTCGCGCGTCGCGGCCGCGAGGGCGCCGACGCGCTCGGGCGTCAGCGTGAGGCGGTCGATCAGCGACTCCCCGATCCCGTTATCGCGCCCCCGCGCGACGTCCTCGGCGTTGGCGGCGAGGGCCTCCTCCGAGCGGACGACGAGTGCGTCGGCGATCGCGTGCAGCGCGTCGGACTTCTCGGTGCTCGTGAGGCGGGCGACCGCGCGGGCCGCGGCCTTCGCGAGCGACAGGCGGGTCTCGGGAGCGGTCGTCAGCATCATTCCTCCGGGGCGTCCTGCAGGATCACCGACAGCGCGTCGGTCAGGGGCGACTCGACGTGCGCAGGTTCGAACCAGGTTCCCACATGTTCGCCGTTCAGGGCCCCGGCGGCGTTGTCGGCGCTCGTCACGAGGACGCCGATGCCGTGGTCCTGCGCGAGCCGCGCGGCCGACGCCTTCGTGGCCGCTCCCCCGGTCCCGACGCTGTTGACGACCTTCCCGCCGAACTCGAACTCGGTCAGGTCGGCGTCCGGCGCGACGACGTCGATCGGACGCGAGCCCGGCCTGTCCGGCGGCGCGGTGTACAGGGCCGTGATGTCGCTCAGCAGCACGAGCGCGTCGGCCTTCGTCAGCTGTGCGACGAGCGCCGAGAGACGGTCGTTGTCGCCGAACCGGATCTCGTGCGTCGCGACGGTGTCGTTCTCGTTGACGATCGGGAGCACCCCGAGGTCGAGGAGCTTGTCGATCGCGCGGCGCGCGTTGCTGCGCGGCGTGGGGTTCTGCATGTCGCTGAGCGTCAGGAGGACCTGGCCCGCGAGGACGCCGAAGCGATCGAGGCTCGACTGCCAGCGCCACAGGAGGACGTTCTGACCGACGGCCGCGGCCGCCTGCTGGGTCGCGAGGTCGGCGGGCTTCTCCCCCAGGTCCATGAGCGACACGGCCGTCGCGATCGCGCCAGACGAGACGAGGATGATCTCCTGTCCGCGGCTGCGGGCGCCGATCATCGCGTCGACGAGCGACTCGATCCGCCAGGCGGCGTCGCCGCTGATCGACGAGGATCCGACCTTGACGACGATCCGCTTCGCGGTGGCGAGGTCTCCCCGGACGTATGCCGTCACCGGAGCTCGTCCGTCTCGTCGGCCGGCTCCTCGACGGGGACGACGATCTCCTCGTTCGCGCCCGCGAGGCGCCGCTCCTCCTCGAGCGCGCGCTCGATCGTGCGCGCGTCCTGCCTCGCCTTGTAGGCGTCGCGGCGCTCCTGCGTCGTGCGGCGGCGGTTGCCCTCGAGGCGCGGGTCGCTGCCGCGCGGCGCCTGCGTGAGCTCGGCGGCCGAGGTGAGCGACGGATCCCAGTCGAAGACGACCGAGTCGTCGGCGCGGCCGATCACGACCGAGGCGCCGGGCGTCGCGCCGGCGCGGAAGAGCGCGTCCTCGACGCCGACCTTCTCGAGCCGGTCGGCGAGGAACCCCACGGCCTCGTCGTTCTGGAAGTCGGTCTGCTGCACCCAGCGCTCGGGCTTCTCGCCCAGGACGCGGTAGAGGGTGCCGTACGAGCCGCCCTCGATCACGACGCGGATAGCGGCGTCGGCCTCCTTGGGGCGGATGATGACGCGTTCGAGCGGGGCCTCGACGGGCGTCGCGGCGCGGTGCTCGGCGATGATGTCGGCGAGCGCGAAGGTCAGCTCCCGCAACCCGCGGCGCGCGACCGTCGACACCTCGAAGACGCGGTATCCGCGAGCCTCGACGTCGGCGCGGACGAACTCGGCGAGCTCCTCGGCCTCGGGAACGTCGATCTTGTTCAGCACGACGACCTGCGGGCGCTCGAGCAGGGGCGTCTGCCCCTCGGGAACCGGGTAGTTGCCGAGCTCGGCGAGGATCGTGTCGAGGTCGGTGAGCGGGTCACGGCCCGGGTCGAGGGTCGCGCAGTCGAGCACGTGCACGAGGACCGTGCACCGCTCGACGTGGCGGAGGAACTCGAGGCCGAGGCCCTTGCCCTCGCTCGCGCCCTCGATGAGTCCGGGGACGTCGGCGATCGTGTAGCGGACGTCGCCCGCCTGCACGACGCCCAGGTTGGGGTGCAGCGTCGTGAACGGGTAGTCGGCGATCTTCGGCTTCGCGGCCGAGACCGCCGCGACGAGGCTCGATTTGCCGGCCGACGGGTAGCCCACCAGGGCGACGTCGGCCATGGTCTTGAGCTCGAGCACGACGTCGCCGGCCCAGCCGGGCGTGCCGAGGAGCGCGAAGCCGGGAGCCTTGCGCTTGACCGACGAGAGGGCGGCGTTGCCGAGGCCGCCGCGCCCGCCGGGGGCGGCGACGAAGCGCATGCCCGGCTCGACGAGGTCGGCGAGCACCTCGCCCGACGGATCCTTGACGACCGTGCCCACGGGAACGGGGAGCTCGAGGAGCTCGCCCTCGGCGCCCGAGCGGTTGTCGCCCATGCCGAAGCCGCCGTGCTCCGACTTGCGGTGCGGCGAGTGGTGGTAGCTCAGGAGCGTGGTCGTCTGCGGATCGGCGACGAGCACGATGTCGCCGCCGTCCCCGCCGTTGCCCCCGTCGGGGCCGGCGAGCGGCTTGAACTTCTCGCGGCGCACCGAGACGCACCCGTTGCCCCCGGCACCGGCCTGCAGGTGCAGCGTGACCTCGTCGACGAACGTGACCATGGATCCTCTTCTATCGCGATCTGTCGCGGAAATGCGCAGAACGGGGGCGGGCTCGTGCCCGTCCCCGTTCCGGTAGCTGATGCTGGCGTGCCGATTACTCGGCGGCGGCCACCACGTTGACGACCTTGCGGCCGCCCTTGTTGCCGAACTCGACGGCGCCGGCCGCGAGAGCGAACAGCGTGTCGTCGCCGCCACGGCCCACGTTGGCGCCGGGGTGGAAGTGCGTACCGCGCTGGCGGACGAGGATCTCGCCGGCGTTGACGTCCTGGCCGCCGAAGCGCTTCACGCCGAGGCGCTGCGCGTTCGAGTCACGACCGTTGCGAGTGGAGCTCGCGCCCTTCTTATGTGCCATTTCGCTTTCCTCCGCGCTTACTTGATGCCGGTGATCTTGACGCGCGTGAGGTCCTGACGGTGGCCCTGGCGCTTCTTGTAACCGGTCTTGTTCTTGAACTTCTGGATGACGATCTTCGGGCCGCGGAGGTCACCCTGGACCTCGGCCGTGACCTTCACCTTGGCGAGAGCGTCGGCGTCGGTCGTGACGGCGTCGCCGTCGACGAAGAGGACGGCGGGCAGCTCGATCGTCTCACCCTCGGCAGCCTGGACACGGTCGAGAACGACGACCGAGCCGACCTCGACCTTCTCCTGCCGGCCACCGGCGCGAACAACTGCGTAAACCACGTTGATACCTGTTTCCTTGGGGGCGGCCTGTCGGCCACCCGAATCTCACGGGAAGTCTGTGCCGGAGCGGCGTAATCCGCGTTCGGCGCGCTGCTTGCGTCGCACTGGATGTGCGAGGCGCCTCAGCAAGTCTTTCGTCACGCCGCCAGTGGGAGAGCGCGCGACCAGGGAAGCACCAAACGAATACTTTACCCGATTCCCCGCGGATCCGGGTAACCGAGCCGCCCCGCGCGTCGCGAATCTGCGCGGACCCACAGGATCGCCGTACGCTTGCCGGATGGCCGTTCTCGTCGACACCCCCATGTGGCCCGCCCACGGCGGGCTGTGGGCGCACCTCGTGAGCGACGCGGATCTCGCCGAGCTCCACGCCTTCGCCCGGGCCAACGGGCTGCCGCCGCGGTCGTTCGACCTCGACCACTACGACGTCCCCGCCAGCGCCGTCGACCGGCTCGTCGCCGCCGGCGCGACCCGCGTGACGGCCGCCGAGCTCACGCGCCGGCTCATCCGCTCGGGTCTCCGGGTGCGCGCGAAGGACCGCCCGGCCAAGGCCTGAGCGGTCCCCCGCCGCGGGTCAGCCCTCCGAGGAGGGCGTGACGGGAGCGATCGGCGCGGCCGTGCCCTGCAGCGCCGACGTCGTCACGCGACGGCGCGCGCGGCCCTGACCCGGCGCCTTCGGCTCGGGGAGCGCGCCGAGGACGGCGTCGAGCATGTTCGACGCCTCGGGATTCTTCGCCGACTTCGGCGTCTCGGGCGCGGCCTGGGGCTTCTCGGCCCGGTCGCCTGCGCGCTTCGCGCGGCGCGGCTTGCGGGCGGGATGCTGCTCCCCCGCGCCCTCGCGCTCCGCCGTACGCGGGCCCTCGGGGAGCACCGTCGCGAGCGCGTCGAGCGAGAACGGCTCGGCCGCCTCGTGGGGCGCCTCGCCCTTCGGCTTCGTCGAGGCCGCGATCTTCGCGAGCGCCGACTTCGCTCCCTCGGTGTTGACGTGGGCCGAGGGCTTCTCCTCGGCTTCGGGAGCCGGCTGCGGCTGCGGGTTCGCGGAGCCGCGGCCCTTGCCGCCGCGCGAACGGCGGCCGGCGCTCGTGCTGTTGCCGTTGGCCGCGGCGACCGAGCGGTGCTTGAGGACGGGGTCGTGGTGGACGATGACGCCGCGGCCCGCGCACACCTCGCACGGCTCGCTGAACGTCTCGAGCAGGCCCAGGCCGATCTTCTTGCGGGTCATCTGCACGAGGCCGAGCGAGGTCACCTCGGCGACCTGGTGCTTCGTGCGGTCGCGGCTCAGGCACTCGACGAGGCGGCGCAGCACGAGGTCGCGGTTCGACTCGAGCACCATGTCGATGAAGTCGACGACGATGATGCCGCCGATGTCGCGCAGGCGCAGCTGGCGCACGATCTCCTCGGCCGCCTCGAGGTTGTTCTTCGTGACGGTCTCCTCGAGGTTGCCGCCCGAGCCGACGAACTTGCCCGTGTTGACGTCGATGACCGTCATGGCCTCGGTGCGGTCGATCACGAGGGATCCACCAGAGGGCAGCCACACCTTGCGATCGAGCGCCTTCTCGATCTGCTCGGTGATGCGGATGTCGTCGAAGGGGTCGCCCTCGCCGTCGAACGGCTCGACGCGCTCGAGAAGGTCGGGCGCGACGGCCTCGAGGTAGTTCGTGATCGTCGCGTGCGACTCGTCGCCCTGGACGATCATCTTCGTGAAGTCCTCGTTGAAGACGTCGCGGACGATCTTCACGAGCAGGTCGGGCTCGCTGTGCAGGAGCGCGGGGGCGCTGCCCTTCTCGACCTTGGTCTGAATGTGCTCCCACTGCTGCGTCAGGCGGGTGACGTCGCGCGTGATCTGCTCCTCCGTCGCACCCTCGGCGGCCGTGCGCACGATGACGCCGGCGGATTCGGGCAGGACCTTCTTGAGGATCTTCTTGAGGCGCGCGCGCTCGGTGTCGGGCAGCTTGCGCGAGATCCCGCTCATGGATCCGTTCGGCACGTACACGAGGTAGCGGCCCGGCAGCGAGATCTGGCTCGTGAGGCGCGCGCCCTTGTGGCCCACCGGATCCTTCGTGACCTGCACGAGGACGCGATCGCCCTGCTTGAGCGCGAGCTCGATCCGGCGGGGCTGGTTGCCGGTCTCGACGGCGTCCCAGTCGACCTCGCCCGAGTACAGGACGGCGTTGCGGCCGCGCCCGATGTCGACGAACGCGGCCTCCATGCTCGGCAGCACGTTCTGCACGCGGCCCAGGTACACGTTGCCGATGAGCGACGCCTCGCTCGAGCGCGCGACGTAGTGCTCGACGAGCACGCCGTCCTCGAGCACTCCGATCTGCGTGCCGTGGCGCTGCGTGCGCACGATCATCTGGCGATCGACCGACTCGCGGCGCGCGAGGAACTCGGCCTCGGTCACGACGGAGCGGCGGCGACCCGCGTCGCGGCCGTCGCGGCGACGCTGCTTCTTGGCGGCGAGGCGGGTGGATCCCTTGATCTGCTGCGGCTCAGTGATGACCTCGACGTGGGCGTCGGCCGCACGGTCGTCGTCGCGCTCGCCCGACCCGGATCCGCCGCGGCGCCGGCGACGGCGCTGCGAGCGGTTCGAGCCGCCCTCGTCGGCGTCGTCCTCGTCGTCGAACCGCAGCGCCGGCAGCGTCGGGAACATCGAGAGGTCGGGCGCGTGGAACGCGAGCGCCGTCGACACCTGCGACACGAAGGTCTCGGGCAGCAGCCCGAGGCTCACGGCCGTGGGGAAGGCGGGCTGCTCGTCGACCGGAGCGGTCTGGTCGACCTGCGCCTCGGTCTCCTCGGCGACGGTCTCGACGCCCTCGGTCTCGGTTGTGGGTGCTTCTTCAGCCATCTGCGGCGAACTTCCTGCACGGGCGGCCCCGCCGCCCGCGTCTTGCCTGCTGTGCGCGACTCGCGGCACAGGATCTTCAACGGTGTGCGGCCGGCCCGGGGGCTCTGGCCGCGCGGGGCATCCCTTGCCCCGAAGTCTTCTGCCTCGGCGCTCCCCCGCCTGCGCGGAGGTGCGTCTGAGGTCATTATCCCACTTCGCGCCCCGATCCGCGGCTCGCGCGTCACGAGCGCGTCACGTTCAGGCTTCTTCCGGCTGGCGACCCGCGGCCGGATGGGAAACTCTCCCCATGCAGCAGACGCAGAAGCGCCCCACCGCTCTCGCCATCTGGCTCGTGATCGCGGCGCTCGCCGGCCTCACCGCCGCGTTCGAGCTCACGATCGACAAAATCGCTTCGCTCGAGGACCCGACGTCCACGCCCTTCTGCGACGTGTCGGTCCTCGTCCAGTGCACCGCGAACCTCGAGTCGTGGCAGGGCGAGGTCTTCGGCTTCCCCAACCCGCTCATGGGCCTCGTGGGATGGATGGCGCCGCTCGTCGTCGGCGTCGCGATCCTCTCGGGCGCGCGCTTCGCAAAGTGGTTCTGGGCCCTGTTCACGCTCGGGATGACCTTCGCGTTCGGGCTCGTCTGCTGGCTGATCTTCCAGAGCATCTTCGTCCTCGGGACGCTCTGCATCTGGTGCATGCTGACGTGGCTCGTGACGATCCCGTCGTTCTACGGGGTCCTGCTCCACAGCGTGCGGATCGGGGCGATCCCGCTCCCCCAGCGCGTGCGCAAGCTCGCCGACACGCTCATGGGGTGGCTGCCGCTCCTCGCGACCGTCTCGTACGTCGTCATCGTGATCCTCGCGCAGGTGCGCCTCGACGCGATCGTCAACATCTTCGGCTGAGCGCATGCAGAAGGCGCCCCGTCATGCGACGGGGCGCCTTCTGCATGTCAGCGGCTCAGGAGAACCAGAGTCCGAGCTCGCGCGCCGCCGACTCCGGGCTGTCGGATCCGTGCACAAGGTTCTGCTGGACCTTGAGGCCCCAGTCGCGCCCGAGGTCGCCGCGGATCGTGCCGGGGGCCGCCGTCGTGGGCTCGGTCGCGCCCGCGAGCGAGCGGAAGCCCTCGATGACGCGGTTGCCCGCGACCTTCACGGCCACGACGTCGCCCGACATCATGAACTCGACGAGCGGCTCGAAGAAGGGCTTGCCCTCGTGCTCGGCGTAGTGCTCGGCGAGCAGCTCGCGCGAGGGGGTGAACTTGCGGATGTCGACGAGCTCGTACCCCTTCGCCTCGATGCGGGCGAGGATCTGCCCGGTCAGGCCGCGTGCGACGCCGTCGGGCTTGACGAGGACGAGGGTCTCTTCGGTGGCCATGGAACTGCCTTCCAGATTCGGGGAGAGGGTCGGTCGTAACGCTACCCGGCGCGTCAGGGCTGCGCCTGGTCGCCGGCCGCCGCGCGCGCCGCGGCCTCGGCGCTCATGCGGCGTTCGATGCGGGAACCGCCGATCATCGCGTAGGCGTACATGCCGCCGAACACGAGGGCGGCGATGAGGATCCCCGGCACGAGGAACGCGCCGAGGGCGATGAGGATCTGCAGCCCCCACCCGGCGGCCCGGCCCCACGCCCACCGGAGCGTGCCGCTCAGCGCGATCGTCACGACGAACAGCACCGAGCCGGCGACGATGCCCCACCACGGGGCGATGGGCTCGGGCAGCGCCTTGAGGCCGTAGATGACGAGGCCGACGAGGAACACGACGATCGACTCGAAGCCGAGGATCACGGATCCGAGCTTCTCCGGGAGGGAGCGGTAGCGGCGGGGGCGGGGCGCGGCCGCGGCGGCGGTCATGCGTCGTCCTCCATGCGGGCGGCCTTCCACCCCTCGATGCGGGCGAGCGCGATCGCCTCGCCGCCGAGGACGATCGAGCCCGCGATGATCACGGCGCGCTTCTCGCCCTCGTTCGCCCACTCGCGCGCCGCGTCGGCGGCGTCGGCGATGTTCGGATGCACCGTCGGTCGCAGGCCGAGCTCCTCGGCGACGTCGGCGATCTCGTCGGCCGTGGCGGCGCGCTCGCTGTCGGCCTCGGTCGCGAACAGGTGCGCCGTGACGGGCAGGAGCGCCTCGATCGTGCCCGCGATGTCCTTGTCGCCCATCGCCCCGAAGACGACGCCCCACTCCTCGAAGTCGAACGAGTCCTCGAGCGCCGTCACGAGCGCGGCCGCGCCGTGCGGGTTGTGCGCGGCGTCGACGATGACGGTCGGCTCGGTGCCGACGAGCTGCAGGCGGCCCGGCGAGGTCGCCTCCGCGAGGCCCTGCTCGAGCACGTCGTCGACGATCATCTGGCCGCCGTCGCCGATCAGCGACTCGACGGCGGCGATCGCGAGGGCGGCGTTGCGGCCCTGGTGGGCGCCGTAGAGCGGCAGGTACTGCTCGGCGTACGAGCCGGCGAGGCCGCGCACCGTGATCATCTGCCCGCCCACGGCGACGGTGTCCTTCTCGAGCGCGAACTCGTCGCCCTCGAAGGAGATCTTCGCGCCCTGCTCCGCGGCGACGCGCCGCAGGACCGACGCCGCCTCCGGATCCTGGTGCGCCGACACGACGTTCGCGCCGCGCTTGATGATCCCGGCCTTGACCTCGGCGATCTCGGCCCTCGTGGATCCGAGCCGCGCGGCGTGGTCGATGTCGATCGGCGCGAAGACCGCCACGTCGCCGTCGGCCGTGTTGGTCGCGTCCCAGGACCCGCCCATGCCGACCTCGAGCACGAGGACGTCGACGGGCGCGTCGGCGCAGGCGACGAACGCGAGGACCGTGATGAGCTCGAAGAACGTCAGCGGCTCCTGGCCGTCGGCCTCGAGCTCCGCGTCGACGAGCGCGAGGAAGGGCTCGATCTCGTCCCACGCGTCGGCGACGGCCTCGTCGGCGATCGGCTCGCCGTCGATGAGGATCCGCTCCGTGAACCGGACGAGGTGCGGGCTCGTGAAGAGGCCCGTTCGCAGGCCGTGGGCCCGGATCAGGCTCTCGATCATGCGGGCGGTCGACGTCTTGCCGTTCGTGCCCGTGATGTGCACCACGCGGTACGTCTTCTGCGGGTCGTCGAGGTAGGCGAGGAGGCGCGCCGTGCGGTCGAGGCGGGGCTCGACCCAGCCCTCGCCCACGCGGGCGAGGAGCTTCGCATAGACGGCGTCGGCGCGCTGCGCGTCGGCGGAGGTCACTTGCTCTCTCCGATCCGGGTGACGCCGATCTCGACGTCGCCCGCGTTGGCGTAGGTCCCGGCCGCGACGGTCGCGACGTACTCGGCGCCGTCGGTGCCCCGGCCCACCGCGTGCTCGGCCGCGAGAGTCTCCTCCGCGACGCCCGCGACGTCCCAGCCCGTCTCGACGGCGGCCTGGTCCTCGGCCGACGCGAACGTCAGCTGCAGGCGGATCCGGTCGCTGACGTCGAAGCCGGCGTTCTTGCGGGTGTCCTGCACGGCGCGGATGACGTCGCGCGCGAGGCCCTCGGCCTCGAGCTCGGGGGTCGTGACGGTGTCGAGGATCACGAAGCCGCCGTTCGGGAGGGTCGCGATCGCCTCGCCCGCGGGTCGCGACGAGGTGTCGAGCGCGAGCTCGTACTCGCCCTCCTGCAGCTCGAGCCCGCCGGCGGTGACGACTCCGGCTGCCTCCGACCAGTCGCCCGTCTTCGACGCCTTGATCGCGACCTGCACCTGCTTGCCGAGCCGAGGCCCGGCGGCGCGGGCGTTGACCGTGAGGCGCTGCGAGATCCCGTACGCCTCGGCGGTGTCGCCGTGCAGCTCGTCGAGCGTGACCTTCTTGACGTTGAGCTCGTCGCGCAGGATGTCCTCGAACTGCGCGAGGCCCGCGGATCCGGCTGTCACGACGGTCAGGCCGGCGAGGGGCAGACGCACGCGCAGCCCCTCCTTCTTGCGCAGGGCATTCGCGACGCTCGACGCCTCGCGGACGGCGCCCATCGCGGCGCGGATCTCGTCGTCGGCCGGGAAGGCGGCGGCGTCGGGCCAGTCGGTGAGGTGCACGCTGCGCCCGCCCGTGAGCCCCTGCCACACGCGCTCGGACACGAGCGGGAGGAACGGCGCCGCGACCCGCGTCAGGGTCTCGAGGACGGTGTAGAGCGTGTCGAACGCCTCGCGGCTCGTCGGGTCGTCCCCGACGCCCGCCCAGAACCGGTCGCGCGAACGGCGGATGTACCAGTTCGTGAGCACCTCGGCGAAGTCGCGGAGGCGCGCCGTCGCGGTCGTCGAGTCGAGCGCCTCGAGGTCGGCGTCGACGTCGCGGACGAGGTCGCCCAGCAGGGTCAGGATGTACCGGTCGAGGACGTCGGTCGAGTCGGTGCGCCAGGTGGCCTCGTAGCCGTCGCCCGAGGCGTTGGCGTAGGTCGAGAAGAAGTACCACGAGTTCCAGAGGGGCAGCAGGAACTCGCGCACGCCCGAGCGGATCCCCTCCTCGGTCACGATGAGGTTGCCGCCGCGCAGCACGCTCGACGACATGAGGAACCAGCGCATGGCGTCGGATCCGTCGCGGTCGAAGACCTCGCTCACGTCGGGATAGTTGCGCAGCGACTTCGACATCTTCTGCCCGTCGCTGCCGAGGACGATGCCGTGCGCCGCGACCTTCGAGAACGCCGGGCGGTCGAACAGGGCCGTCGACAGCACGTGCATGAGGTAGAACCAGCCGCGCGTCTGCCCGATGTACTCGACGATGAAGTCGGCGGGCGAGTGCTGCTCGAACCACTCCTTGTTCTCGAACGGGTAGTGGAACTGGGCGTACGGCATCGAGCCCGAGTCGAACCAGACGTCGAACACGTCCTCGATGCGGCGCATCGTCGACGTTCCCGTGGGGTCGTCGGGGTTCGGGCGCGTGAGGGCGTCGATGTACGGACGGTGCAGGTCGACCTCGCCCTGCTCGTTGCGCGGCAGCTCGCCGAAGTCGCGCTCGAGGTCGGCGAGCGAGCCGTACGCGTCGATGCGCGGGTGGTTGGGGTCGTCCGACTTCCAGATCGGGATCGGGGATCCCCAGAAGCGGTTGCGGCTGATCGACCAGTCGCGCGCGCCCTCGAGCCACTTGCCGAACTGGCCGTGCTTGACGTTCTCGGGCGCCCAGGTGATCTGCTCGTTGTTCGCGAGCATGTCGTCCTTGAAGTCGGTGACGCGGACGAACCAGCTCGAGACGGCCTTGTAGATCAGGGGGTTCCGGCACCGCCAGCAGTGCGGGTAGCTGTGCTCGTACGACTGCAGGCGCAGGAGCCGGCCCTCGCCGCGCAGCTTGCGGACGATGTCCATCTGGGCGTCCTGCCAGAGCACGCCCTCGAAGTCGGGGACGATCGAGAGGTAGCGGCCGTCGTCGCCGAGCGACAGGATCGTCGGGATCCCCGCGGCGTCGTTCAGGCGCTTGTCGTCCTCGCCGTACGCGGGGGCCTGGTGGACGAGGCCCGTGCCGTCGTTCGTCGTGACGTAGTCGTCGACGAGGACCTGCCACGCGTTCTCCATGCCCCACTTCTCGACGTCGGCGAAGTAGTCGAAGAGCGGCTCGAAGCGCGCGCCGCCGAGCTCGGATCCCGTGAGGCGCTTCTCGACGGCCGCCGCCGCGTCCTCCGGCGACTCGTAGCCGAGGTCCTTCGCGTAGCCGGGCAGCAGCGCCTCGGCGAGCAGGACGCGACGGGCCGCGAGGCCCTCCTTCGCGGCGGGAGCAGGGAGGACGACGTAGACGATGTCGGGGCCGACGGCGAGCGACGAGTTGCTGGGGAGGGTCCAGGGGGTCGTCGTCCACGCGAGCGCCGCGACGCCTGCGAGACCGAGATGCTCGGCCTTTTCGCCCGTGAAGGGGAAGCTCACCGTCACCGACGGATCCTGGCGCATCTGGTAGACGTCGTCGTCCATCCGCAGCTCGTGGTTCGACAGCGGGGTCTGGTCGCGCCAGCAGTACGGCAGCACCCGGTATCCCTCGTAGGCGAGTCCCTTGTCGTAGAGCGTCTTGAAGGCCCAGAGCACGCTCTCCATGTACGAGGTGTCGAGCGTCTTGTAGCCGCCGTCGAAGTCGACCCACCGCGCCTGGCGCGTGACGTAGCTCTTCCACTCCTCGGTGTACCGCAGGACGGACTCGCGCGCCTTCGCGTTGAAGGTGTCGATCCCCATGTCGAGGATCTCGCTCTTCTCGGTGATCCCGAGCTGCTTCATCGCCTCGAGCTCGGCGGGGAGCCCGTGGGTGTCCCAGCCGAAGACGCGGTCGACCTTCTGGCCCTTCATGGTGTGGAAGCGCGGGAACAGGTCCTTCGCGTAGCCCGTGAGGAGGTGGCCGTAGTGCGGAAGGCCGTTGGCGAAGGGAGGGCCGTCGTAGAAGACCCACTCGTCGGCGCCCTCGCGCTGCTCGATCGACGCGCGGAAGGTGTCGTCCTGCTTCCAGAAGTCGAGGATCTCCTGCTCGATCTCGGGGAAGCGCGGCGAGGGCGTGACGGCGTCGGCGGCGGGGCCGAACGAGCTCTTCGGGTAGGTCATCTCACTCCAGCAGTTCCGTGGTGTCGGACTGCGAGGACGACCCGTTCTCGCCTGTGCGAGCTCCGGCCGCGGTACCACCCCGCGTGCGCCTCGGCGGCGCCTCTCTCACTGCGGCTGTGACGGGCCTGCCCCGCGCGGTTCTACTGAGGGGCGGACCCCCGTTCTTCCGCGAGCTCCCCGGTGATGGCCGGATCGGTGCGTGTGCCTCGATTCTACGCGACGCGCGCGGCCGCGGGGATCCCTCTCCTCGTCCCGCCGCACAACCTCGGAGATCTCGCCTTCCCGCACACGCATGCGGGGGATCCGTGTGCGGGAAGGCGAGGTCTGTGCGGGAGGCCGATAGCCTCGGCGCATGGGAGACGTCGGAACCGCGTACGACGCGCGATCCGCGGAGTACATCGAGCTTCTCGGCGACGTCGACCTCCTCCCGCAGGACGACCGCGACCGGATCCTCGGATGGTCCGCGAGAGCCTCCGGCCCGATCCTCGATGCGGGGTGCGGCCCGGGGCACTGGGCCGCGGAGATGGGATCCTGCCACGAAGTGGTCGGCGTCGACCTCTCGGCGGAGTTCGTCGCGTCGGCCCTCGCGCGGTTCCCGCGCCCCGCGTTCGTCGCCGGCGACATGGCGCGGATGCCCTTCCCGGACTCGTCGTTCGGCGGGGTCCTCGCGTGGTTCTCCCTCATCCATTCCCCCGATCCGGGCCCGGCTCTCGACGAACTCACCCGGGTGCTGGAGCCCGGCGGATCGATGCTCGTGGGCTGGTTCGAAGGCGACGACGGAGCGCCCTACGACCATGCCGTGGCGACGGGCATCCATCGCAGTCTCGGGCGGCTGACCGCCGAGCTCCGGGCCAGGGGGCTCGCGGTCGTCGACTACGCGACGCGGCGCGCGCGGCGCCGCGAGTCGTCCCTCGTCGCCCGCCGAGCCTGAGCTCGGAGATCTCGCCTTCCCGCACACGCAGGCCGCGGAACCGTGTGCGGGAAGGCGAGATCTGTGCGGCTGCGCGTCATGGGCGCCTGTCGAGGTGCAGCCCGCGCGCGATCGCCCCGGTGATCAAGGCCTGCACGGTCGGCCAGTCGTCGAAGATCTGCCGATAGCCGACGCGGATCACGTGGTAGCCCGCGAGGCGCAGCTGCGCGTCGTGCTCGTTGTCGGCGAGGCGCTGCGCGTCGACGTGGTGCCCGCCGTCGATCTCGACGATCAGGCGCGCGCCGATCTTGAGGTCGCGGCGGCGCCCGAGGATCCAGACCTGGCGCTCCATCGGGATGTTGAGCCAGAGGAGCCGGTGGTAGCAGATGCTCTCGAGGCCGGAGTCCGAGAACGGCATCGCGTCGGCGAGCATGCGTCGCGCGTTGGGCCCGAAGGGAAGGAGCGCGAGCTGATCCGGGGACACGAGCTCCTTCCGGAACGCCGACTCCCAGATCGCGATCGCCTGTTCGTACGGCTGGCAGTCCGCGACGAGCGCGAGCACGTTCTCGATGCCGTCCTCGAGGCTGCCCGGATGTCGAGGCACGAGCGGCCGCGCCCAGTGGACGCGCGCCGAGGTGGGGCGGCGCAGCGCCCGGGCGGCGTCGGCGGCCACGTGGTGATGCGGGTCGTGCACGTCCCAGAGCCCGAGGCGCGCGGCGCGGGTGACGCAGCTGACGACGACGCCCACCTCCGCCGCCGCGAACAGAATCGGATCCGCGTACGGCACGGCGATCCAACCGCGCGACGGCCGCACGAGCGCGCCCGCGCGCACCGCCCGATCGATCGCGTGCCGGCTCCCGCCCGCGGCGGATCGGAGCGCATCGGTGCGCATCACGCCGCCGTTCGCCGCCACGCGGCCGATCAGGTCCATGGCGGCACACTGGCACGCCGGATCCGCGGCCGGGCGGATCCGTGGACAACTCCCCCGGATCCGGCCTGTGGACGGGCCTACGCCCTCTCCGCACAACCTCGGAGATCTCGCCTTCCCGCACACGCACGCCGGGGATCCGTGTGCGGGAAGGCGAGTCGTCCGCGCGGGCGCCCGCCCCGTAGAATGGGCGGGACCCACCACATCTGGCACGCACACACCGTGCCGCTCACATCGCAAGGAGTCCGCCATGGCGTCCATCCCCGACAAGCCCAAGCTCGAGGGACTCGAAGCGAAGTGGGGTGAGCGCTGGGAGCAGCAGGGCACCTACCTGTTCGACCGCGCGAAGGCCGCCGAGGTCGGCCGCGCCGGCGTCTACTCGGTCGACACTCCCCCGCCGACCGCGTCGGGATCCCTCCACATCGGCCACGTGTTCAGCTACACCCACACCGACGTGAAGGCGCGCTTCGAGCGCATGCGCGGCAAGACGGTCTTCTACCCGATCGGGTGGGACGACAACGGCCTGCCGACCGAGCGCCGCGTGCAGAACTACTACGGCGTGCGCTGCGACCCGTCGCTTCCGTACGACGCCGAATTCGTGCCGCCATTCGAGGGCACGACCAAGAACATCAAGGCCGCCGACCAGATCCCCGTCAGCCGCCGCAACTTCATCGAGCTCTGCGAGAAGCTCACGGTCGAGGACGAGAAGACCTTCGAGGATCTCTGGCGCCAGCTGGGCCTCTCGGTCGACTGGAACCAGACCTACCGCACGATCTCCGACGACACGATCCGCACGTCGCAGCTCGCGTTCCTGCGCAACCTCGAGCGCGGCGAGGCATACCAGGACCTCGCGCCGACGCTGTGGGACATCGACTTCCGCTCGGCGATCGCCCAGGCCGAGCTCGAGGACCGCGAGCGTCCCGGCGCCTACCACCGCCTCGCGTTCCACAAGAGCGACGGATCCGGCGACATCGAGATCGAGACGACCCGCCCCGAGCTTCTCGCGGCCTGCGTCGCCCTCGTCGCGCACCCGGACGACGAGCGCTACCAGCCGTCCTTCGGCACGACCGTGACGACGCCGCTCTTCGGCGCCGAGGTGCCCGTCCTCGCACACAAGCTCGCCCAGCCCGACAAGGGCTCGGGCATCGCCATGATCTGCACCTTCGGCGACGTGACCGACGTGATCTGGTGGCGCGAGCTCGATCTGCCGAACCGCACCATCATCGGCAAGGACGGCCGCGTCCTGCCCGACGCTCCCGAGGCGATCACGACCGAGGCGGGCGTCGCGGCCTACGCCGAGCTCGCGGGCAAGACGGTCTTCAGCGCGCAGAAGCGCGTCGTCGAGCTGCTCGAGGAGACGGGCGAGCTGCTGAACGTCGGCAAGCCGTTCAACCACCCCGTGAAGTTCTTCGAGAAGGGCGATCGCCCGCTCGAGATCGTCTCGACGCGCCAGTGGTACCTCCGCAACGGCGCCCGCAGCGAGGACCTCCGCGCCAAGCTGCTGTCGCTCGGAAACGAGATCGAGTGGCACCCCGAGTTCATGCGCGTGCGCTTCGAGAACTGGGTCAACGGCCTCACGGGCGACTGGCTCGTCTCGCGCCAGCGCTTCTTCGGCGTGCCGATCCCCGTCTGGTACGCCCTCGACGAGAACGGCGAGCGCGACTACGCGACGGTTCTGACGCCCGACGCCGCGTCGCTCCCGATCGACCCGTTGACCGACGTCCCCGCGGGATACGACGCGTCGCAGCGCGGTCAGGCCGGCGGCTTCGAGGCTGAGACCGACGTGTTCGACACGTGGGCGACCTCGTCGCTGACCCCGCAGCTCGCGGGCGGCTGGCAGCGCGACGAGGAGCTGTGGGACCTCGTGGCCCCCTTCGACGTGCGCCCCCAGGGCCAGGACATCATCCGCACCTGGCTGTTCTCGACGCTGCTGCGCAGCGCCCTCGAGGACGACCGCACGGCATGGCGGCACGCCTCGATCTCGGGCTTCATCGTCGACCCCGACCGCAAGAAGATGTCGAAGTCGAAGGGCAACGTCGTGACGCCCGCCGACATCCTCGACAAGCACGGCTCCGACGCCGTCCGCTACTGGGCCGCCTCGAGCCGCCTCGGAACCGACGCCGCGTTCGACCCGCAGAACCCGACGCAGATCAAGATCGGCCGCCGCCTCGCGATCAAGGTCCTCAACGCCGCCAAGTTCGTGCTCGGCTTCGAGGCGCCGGAGGGCGCCGAGGTCACCGAGCCCCTCGACCTCTCGATGCTCGCGGCGCTCGACCGCGTCGTCGCCCAGGCGACCGAGGCGCTCGACGCCTTCGACCACGCCAAGGCGCTCGAGGTGTCGGAGTCGTTCTTCTGGACCTTCTGCGACGACTACCTCGAGCTCGTCAAGGAGCGCGCCTACAACGGCGGCGCCGCCGGCGCCTCGGCTGCCGTCGCCCTCCGGACGGCGCTGTCAACGCTCCTCCGCCTCCTCGCCCCCGTCGTGTCGTTCGCGGCCGAGGAGGCGTGGAGCTGGTTCGAGGAGGGCTCCGTCCACCAGGCCGCATGGCCCGTCGCCTCGGCGCCCGCCGGCGACCCCGCCGTCCTGGCCACCCTGAGCGACGCGCTGATCGGCGTGCGCCGGGCGAAGACCGAGGCGAAGGCGTCGATGAAGAAGCAGGTCGCGCGCGCCGAGATCCAGGCGCCCGCCGACCAGATCGCGCTAATCGCTCTCGCGAAGAGCGACCTCACCGACGTCGGCCGCATCGACGAGCTCGTGCTCACCGAGGGCCCCGAGTTCGCGGTCGCGTCGATCGAGCTCGCCCCCGAGGACGAGGCCTGATGCAGCTCGGCACGCGCTGGGCCTCGGGATCCGAGCCGCCCCGCTCGGTCCCCGAGGCGCTCCGCGCCGCCGTCGCCGAAGTCGAGGCGAGCGGCGCCGCGGGACACTGGACCCTCACGTGGCTCGAGGGGCGCCCGATCGCCGAGCTCGACGCCGGGTGGGAGCTGTCGCTCCAGGCCGACGGATCGGTCGCGACCGAGCGCTTCTGACGTCCGCGAGTGCCTCACCGCCTTGCGAGTGCACTCGCGGGGCGGTAGGGCACTCGCGAGGGGCGGCAGCCGCGCTCAGCGGCCGGGGCGCCGGCGGATCTCCTTCGCGTACTCGTCGAGCACCCGGAGCACGCCCGCGTTCTGCCAGACCCGGTGCCGCGCCCGCCCCGTGCGCTCCGTCAGGACGCCGCGGTCCACGAGCACGTCGAGCGCGCGGATCACCGTGACGTCGGGGAGCCCGAACACCCCCGCGAGGTGCCGCGTGTTGACGACCGGCTGGGCGATGAGGTGCGGCAGGATCCGCCACGCCGTCGCCTGCGGGCGCACGCCGCGCAGCTTCTCGCGCGCCGCGTCGAGTTCGGCCGCGAGGTCGTCGACAAGCCGTCGGCCCGTGAACGACGCGTAGCGCGCGGCGTCGGCGAAGCGCCGCACCACGGGTCCCGCGTCCCCGCGGCGGAAGGCCTCGAGGGCGCGGAAGTACGAGCCCACGTCCGTGAGCAGCCCCGCCGAGATCGGGACCGTCGCGTGCCGCACGATCCCCTTGCCGCGGAGGATCGCCTGGACGAGCGCGCGTCCCGTCCTGCCGTTGCCATCGACGAACGGGTGGATCGTCTCGAACTGCGCGTGTGCGACGGCCGCCTGGACGAGCACCGGCAGGTCGTCGCGGCGCACGAAGGCGACGAGGTCGGCGACCGCGCCCGGGACGAGCTCGGGCTGCGGAGCGATGTAGTCGGCGCCGCGCGGCCCGGCGCCGTCGCGCCCGCCGATCCACACGAGCTCGCCGCGGTACCGCCCCGCCTCGTCCTCCATGCCGGGCTGATCGCGCAGCAGCTCGCGGTGCATCGCGAGGATCGCCCCCTCGTCGACCCGGTCCGCGAGGGCGAGCGCCGCTTCCATGGCCCGGACGTTGCCGATCACGGTCGCGGCGTTCGCGGTTCCGCCCTCGTCGATCTCGGCGAGGGCGAGCTGGCCGGCCGACGTCGTCAGCTGCTCGATCTGGCTGCTCGATGCGCTCTCGGTGCGCAGCAGGACCGACGCCATGGGGCCGAGCACGACGCTGTCGGATCCGAGGCTGAGGAGGGCATGGGCGTCGAACTCGGCGAGGGCGACGACCGCCTCCTCGACGTCGGCGAGGTCGGCCCCGGCGATCGCCGGGGACCAGGCCGCGATCGGCGCCGGCACGGCCGACGCGTATGCCCCCGTCTGGCGGCGGACCTCGGCGCCGGAGAAGATCTCGGGGACGCGGGGGCGCCACGCGTGGGCCGCCGTCGCCAGCGGCGGGATCGCGATCACCGGATCTGTCAGCACGCGACGATCTTACTTACACTTCTTCCGCAAAGTGAAGGCAGGGATGCGACGTGCATGCACTTCCCGCCGCGTCAGTCGGCGATGAGCCGCCTGCCCGCGAACCCGATCTCGGCGCGCTCGTACCCGATCGCGTCGTAGAACGCGAAGACGCCCGCGTTCTCCGGGCGCACGAGCAGCTGGACCTTGGGGCACCCGATCGCCTCGAGGCGGCGCTCGGCCTCCCTGACGAGAGCCGACCCGATCCCCTCGCCCTGCCGATCCGGGTCGGCGGCCAGGTAGTTAAGCCACCCGCGGTGTCCGTCGTACCCGGCCATGACCGCTCCGACCACGGCGCCGCCGAGATCTGCGACGAGGAGCAGATCGGGCCACACCGCGCGGAAGCGGGCGATGTCCTTGCGCGGATCGTTCCACGGGCGGGTGAGCCCCGCGCGCTCCCAGAGCCCGACGACCGCTTCCTCGTCGCCGTCGTGGAAGGTGCGGATCCGGGGCGCTGCGCTCATCAACCCAGCGTATCGGCGGCCCCTAGGCTGGCCGGATGAGCGACGCCAACCCCCTGCTCGCGCCCAGCGAGCTGCCCTACGCCCTTCCCGACTACGGCGCGATCCGCGACGAGCACTATCTGCCCGCGTTCGAGCGCGGCATCGCGGAGCGCGAGGCCCAGATCGCCGCCATCGCCGCGAACCCCGCCCCCGCGACCTTCGAGAACACGCTCGAGGCACTCGAGCGCTGCGGCGAGCTGCTCGAGCGCGTCTCGGCCGCGTTCTTCACCGTGAGCTCCGCGCACGCGACCGACGCCGTGCAGGACATCGAGGAGCGGGTCGCGCCGCTTCTCGCCGAGCACGAGGACCGCGTGCTGCAGGACTCCGCGCTCTTCGACCGGATCTCCGCGGTGCGCGGGGATCTCGCGGGTCTCCACCTGACCCCCGAGCAGCGGCGCCTCGTCGAGCGCTGGCACGAGCAGATGACCCGCGCGGGCGCGGCCCTCGAGCCCCAGGCGAAGCGGCGCCTCACCGAGATCAACGGACGCCTCGCCGATCTCACGACCCGGTTCCAGAAGAACCTGCTCGCCGACACCAACGACCTCGCGGTGCTCTTCGACACGGCGGAGGAGCTGCGCGGCCTCTCCTCGGGCGAGCTGTCGGCGGCGCGGGAGGCCGCTTCGGCGCGTGGCGCCGACGGGTATCTCATCACGCTGCCGCTCTTCACCGGGCACCCGCTGCTCGCGTCGATCGAGGACGCCGACGCGCGCGCCCGGATCATGGCCGCGTCGCGCGCCCGTGGCTCACGCGGCAACGCGTCCGACAACCGCGAGACCCTGCTCGAGATGGTGCGTCTGCGCGCCGAACGCGCGGCCCTCCTGGGCTTCGGATCCCACGCCGACCTCATCGCGGCGGGCGAGACCGCGAAGACGCGGGCGGCGATCCACGAGCGCCTACGGACCCTCGCCGCGCCCGCGGCCCGCAACGCGCAAGCGGAGAAGGCCGACCTCGAGGCCCTCGCGGGCCGCGCCGTCACGGCGAGCGACTGGGCGTACTTCACCGAGAAGCTCCGCGCCGACCGCTTCGACGTCGACGCGGCGGCCCTCCGCCCGTGGTTCGAAGCCCAGCGCGTCCTGCGCGACGGGGTCTTCTTCGCCGCGGGCCTCGTCTACGGCCTCGGCTTCGCCGAGCGCGACGACCTCGTGGGCTACCACCCCGACGTCCGCTTCTTCGACGTGACGAACGAGGACGGATCCCCGCTGGGGCTCTACGTGCTCGACCTCTTCACCCGCGACACGAAGCGCGGCGGCGCGTGGATGAACTCGATCGTCTCCCAGTCGGCGATCCGCGGGACGCGCCCCGTCGTGATCAACAACCTCAACGTCCCGAAGCCGACGGGCGGCGAACCGGCGCTCCTCACGATCGACGAGGTCGAGACGCTCTTCCACGAGTTCGGCCACGCCCTGCACGGGCTCTTCGCGACCGTGACCTACCCGTTCTTCGCCGGCACGGCCGTCGGCCGCGACTTCGTCGAGTTCCCGAGCCAGGTCAACGAGATGTGGGCGATGCATCCCGAAGTCCTGCCGAACTACGCGCGGCACGTCGAGACGGGCGAGGCCCTGTCGCCCGAGGTCATCGCCCGCCTCACCGGGATGGGGCCGTTCGGCGAGGGGCAGGCCACGAGCGAGTACCTCGCGGCGGCCTGGCTCGACCAGGCCTGGCACTCGCTCTCGGCCGACCAGGCGGCGGCCGTCACCGACGTCGAGGCTTTCGAGGCCGCGGCGCTCGCCGAGATCGGCCTCGACGAGCCCGCCGTGCCGACGCGCTATTCGTCGACCTACTTCCAGCACATCTTCGCCGGCGGCTACTCGGCCGGGTACTACGCCTACATCTGGAGCGAGGTGCTCGACGCCGACACCGTCGCGTGGTTCGCGGAGAACGGCGGCCCCACGCGGGCGAACGGCGACCGGTTCCGCGAGCGCCTGCTGGGCGTCGGCGGATCGAAGGACCCTCTCGAGGCCTACCGCGACTTCCGCGGCCGCGATGCCGTCATCGAGCCGCTGCTCGAGCGCCGCGGCCTGTTGTAGGAGAGCGCCCTACGCGGTCTTGCGGCGCTCGCGCAGCAGGACCGTGGGGGCGGCCCCGTCGACAACGGCCGCGCGGGTCACGACGACCTTCGCGACGTCGTCGTTCGAGGGGATCTCGAACATGATCGGCCCGAGCACGTCCTCGAGGATCGCCCGGAGCCCGCGCGCGCCCGTCTTGCGGGCGACGGCGAGGTCGGCGATCGCCGCGAGGGCCTCGTCGTCGAAGTCGAGCTCGACGCCGTCGATCTCGAACATGCGCTGGTACTGCTTGACGAGCGCGTTGCGCGGCACCGTGAGGATGTCGATCAGCGCGCCCTGGTCGAGCGGCTCGACCGCCGCGATGACGGGGAGGCGGCCGATGAACTCGGGGATCAGGCCGAACTTGTGCAGATCCTCCGGGAGGACCTCGCTGAAGAAGTTCTCGTTCTCGCGCTTCGACTGCAGAGGCGCGCCGAAGCCGACCCCCGCGCGGCCCACACGCGACGAAACGATGTCCTCGAGGCCGGCGAACGCGCCCGCGACGATGAACAGGACGTTCGTCGTGTCGATCGAGATGAACTCCTGGTGCGGGTGCTTGCGGCCGCCCTGCGGCGGCACCTGCGCCGTCGTGCCCTCGAGGATCTTGAGCAGCGCCTGCTGCACGCCCTCGCCCGACACGTCGCGCGTGATCGAGGGGTTCTCGGCCTTGCGCGCGATCTTGTCGACCTCGTCGATGTAGATGATGCCCTGCTCGGCGCGCGCGACGTCGTAGTCGGCCGCCTGGAGGAGCTTGAGGAGGATGTTCTCGACGTCCTCTCCGACGTAGCCCGCCTCGGTCAGAGCGGTGGCGTCGGCGACGGCGAACGGCACGTTGAGGCGCTTCGCGAGGGTCTGGGCGAGGTAGGTCTTGCCCGAGCCCGTCGGGCCGAGCATGAGGATGTTGCTCTTGGCGATCTCGACCTCGTCGGCCTTCTCGTCGGCGATCTTGAGCTCGCCCTTCGCGCGGACGCGCTTGTAGTGGTTGTAGACCGCGACCGCGAGCGAGCGCTTCGCGTCGTCCTGGCCGATCACGAACTCGTCGAGGAAGGCCGAGATCTCGCGCGGCTTGGGCAGCTCGAGCTCGCGGACCTCGCCGGACGCGCCGGACTCGGCCATGCGCTCCTCGATGATCTCGTTGCACAGCTCGACGCACTCGTCGCAGATGTACACGCCGGGGCCTGCGATCAGCTGCTGCACCTGCTTCTGGCTCTTGCCGCAGAACGAGCACTTGAACAGGTCGGCGCTCTCGCCGATTCGGGCCATGCGATCACTCCATCCGAAGGTCTGGTCGCTGTCGTCCCAGGCTAATGCGATCCTGCGACATCGGAACGCACTGACGCGCCCCGACCGAGGATTCCGGTCGGGGCGCGTCAGAGTCGGGCGTCAGCTCGCGGCGATGGAACCGCGCTTGCGCGACGTCAGCACCTGGTCGACGATGCCGTACTCGACGGCCTGCTGCGCGCCGATGATGTTGTCGCGGTCGATGTCCTTGTGGACCTGCTCGACCGAGCGGCCCGTGTGCTTCGACATGGTCTCCTCGAGCCAGAGGCGCATGCGCTGGATCTCGGCGGCCTGGATCTCGATGTCGGAGGCCTGGCCCTGGCCGGCCTGGCCGACGGCGGGCTGGTGCATGAGCACGCGGGCGTTCGGCAGCGCGAGGCGCTTGCCGGGCGCGCCGGCCGCAAGGAGCACCGAGGCGGCAGAGGCTGCCTGGCCGAGCACGACCGTCTGGATCTCGGGCGAGATGTACTGCATCGTGTCGTAGATCGCCGTCATGGCCGTGAACGAGCCGCCGGGCGAGTTGATGTACATGATGATGTCGCGGTCGGGATCCTGGCTCTCGAGCACGAGGAGCTGCGCCATGACGTCGTCGGCCGACGCGTCGTCGACCTGCACGCCGAGGAAGATCACGCGGTCCTCGAAGAGCTTGTTGTACGGGTCCTGGCGCTTGAAGCCGTAGGCCGTGCGCTCCTCGAACTGCGGCAGAACGTAGCGGCTCGAGGGAACCTGGAGACCCTGCGGGGTGGCGGAATAGGGGCTGAGCATCGTTGTCCTCCGGGTTCTCTCAGTTGGCCGAGCGGTCGGTTCCGCCGCCGCCCGACACGTCGGTCGCGCTCTCGCGGATCGCGTCGACGAAGCCGTACTCGAGGGCCTCCTCGGCGGTGAACCAGTGGTCGCGGTCGCCGTCTTCGTTGATCTGCTCGACGGTCTTGCCCGTCTGCGACGCCGTGATCGCGGCGAGGCGGTTCTTCATCGAGATGATGAGCTCCGCCTGGGTCTGGATGTCGGCGGCCGTGCCGCCGAAGCCGCCCGAGGGCTGGTGCAGGAGGACGCGGGCGTTGGGCGTGATGTAGCGCTTGCCCTTCGTGCCGCTCGTGAGGAGCAGCTGGCCCATCGACGCGGCCATTCCGATGCCGACCGTCACGACGTCGTTCGGGATGAACTGCATCGTGTCGTAGATCGCCATGCCGGCCGTGACCGATCCGCCGGGCGAGTTGATGTAGAGGTAGATGTCCTTCTTCGGGTCCTCGGCGGCGAGGAGGAGCATCTTCGCGCAGATCTCGTTCGCGTTGTCGTCGCGGACGTCCTCTCCGAGCCAGATGATGCGGTCCTTGAGCAGCTGGTCGAAGACGTTCTGTGCCATCACGGGTTCCGGCATTTTCACTCCATTCGGTGTGGCGTTGGCTACGACATTACCGGCGGGGTTCGGCGCCTCAGCGCGTGTTCGCCGTCGGCAGACGAGGGCCGCCCGGGGGCCGCGACAACGGCCCGGTGATACCGTTCCCGCATGCCCGATCCGGGCGCGCAGGAGGGATCCCACGTGGCAGAGAAGTCGCCCACGGTCTATGACGTCGCAGACCACGCGGGAGTCTCGATCGCCACCGTCTCCCGCGTGTTCTCGCACCCCGGCTCCGTCCGGGAGTCGACCCGCGAACGCGTGATGTCGTCGGTGCGCGAGCTGGGATACGTGCCGAGCGCCAGCGCCCGCGGTCTCGCGGGGAGCCGCACGGGGGTCGTGGGCCTCCTGCTCCCCGAACACGACGAACGCGACGACCGCGACGCCGACGAGGCGTCGGCCGCCGGGGGCATCGCCTTCGTCGACGGCATGGCGGAGGGCCGCCGCGGCTCGCTCTTCCGCCTCTACTACGACGAGCTGCTGCACGGCTTCGAAGCCGCCGCGTCGCGCGCGGGCCGCGCGCTCCTCGTCTCGTCGGGATCAGGTCGCACGCGCGAGGCGGCGATGAGCGACCTAACGGGGCGCGTCGACGGCCTGGCGGTCGTCGCGAGCTCGGTGCCCGACGAGCTCATCGAGTTCGCGGCGCGCCGCGTGCCCGTCGTCCTCCTCGCGGGCGGCGCGCGCGCCCCGCACCTCGATCGCGTCGCCGTCGACAACGCCGGGGGCATGGCGGCCCTCACGGCCCGGGTCATCGGCGCCCGCCGCGCGGGCCCGATCCTCTACCTCGACGGGCCCGAGGCCTCGCCCGATGCCGAGGACCGCCGCTCGGGCTTCCTCGCGGCCGCGGGGTCGCGCCCCGACCTGATCGTCCGGCGCGCCGACTTCACGAGCGACGGCGGGTACGCCGCGACGCGCGCGGTCCTCGCCGACGCTCGGCCGGGCGCCGTCATCGCGGCGAACGACCAGAGCGCCCTCGGCGCGCTCGAGGCACTCAGCGAGGCGGGGATCCGGGTCCCGGACGAGTGCGTCGTCACGGGGTTCGACGGCATCGCTGCCGGCAGGTACTCCTCGCCGGCGCTCACGACGATCAGGCAGCCAATGTCGGCTCTCGGGCCCGCCGCGATCGAGATGCTCCTGAGTCGCATCGCTGACCGCTCGGCGGCCGCGCGCTCGACGCTCCTCCCCGTGCAGGTCCTCCTGCGCGAGACCTGCCCCTGATCCGGCGGGATCCGCGGAGCGCCTTGCGCTCCTGAATGTATGCGCTTACAGTAGGTCCCGTCGCGCACCGGACCACGGCGTCCGCGCGCGGCGCAGGTCCGAACGACGTTGTGAAGGACGACACACGTGATCCCACTGAGAAAGCTGCGGCGCCCCCGCCGGCTCCTCGCCGCGGCGGCCATCGCCGCGGTCGCGGCGCTCGCGACCGCCGGGTGCAGCGCGACCATCACGAGCCAGCCCGACCCCACGATCGGCGATGACACGCTGCTCGTGGCGGGCGACGCCGGCTCGCCGAACTACGAGCGCAACTTCAACCCCTACCTCGGCAGCTCCCGCGCCGGCGTCGACTACATCTACGAGCCGCTGCTCATGTCGAACCCGATCGACGGCGACCTCACGCCGTGGCTCGCCGAGGACTTCAGCCAGCCCGATCCGGAGACGATCGAGATGACGATCCGCGACGACGCCACCTGGCAGGACGGCGAGCCCCTCACGGTCGAGGACGTCGCATTCACCTTCGACATGCTGAAGGAGTTCCCCGCGACCGACATCAACGGAGCGTGGTCGCGGATCGACTCCTTCGACGTCGACGACGACGCGAACTCCATCACCTTCCACCTGGCGGGCGAGGACTCCCCCGCCCTCTGGGTCGTCGGACGCACGATCATCGTCCCCGAGCACATCTGGAAGGACGTCGACGACCCCGCCACCTGGCGCGATGAGAACCCGGTCGGCAGCGGTCCGTACGAGCTCGGCAACTTCACGCCGCTCCAGTATTCGATGGACGCGTGGAGCGGCCACTGGATGGCGGACCAGATCGAGGTCAAGCACATCGTCTTCCCCGCGTCCAACACGCAGATCGACCTCGTGACGCGCGGATTCGACTGGGCGTACGCTTACATGAGCGACGTCGACGGCACCTGGGGCGCCGCGAACCCCGACAACCACTACTGGTTCCCGCCGGGAGGCATCATCGGCCTCCAGATGAACCTCGAGAAGGCCCCGTTCGACGACGTCGACGTGCGCCGCGGCCTCTCACTCGCGCTCGACAAGGAGAAGATCTCCGACGTCGCGGTCGAGGGCCTCATGGACCCTGCGAGCCAGACCGGGCTCCTCCTCCCGAACCTCGAGGACGAGCTCGACCCGTCGATCCCGAACGAGGGCGTCATCGACCAGGACACCGACGCGGCGATCGCGTCCTTCGAAGACGCGGGCTTCTCCTACGACGGGACGACGATGACGAAGCCCGACGGATCCCCCTTCTCCTTCACGATGCTCGTCGCGAACGGCTACACCGACTACCTGCGCGCGGCGCAGGAGGTGCAGCGAGAGCTCGGCGCGATCGGGATCGAGGTCAAGATCCAGAGCCCGCAGCCCGCGTCGCTGGAGGCGTCGATGAACAGCGGCGACTTCGAGGTCGCGATGAACTCGTCGAACGGCGCGGGAAGCCTGTACGACGCGTACAACAGCCTGCTCTCGAGCGACTTCTACCAGCCCACCGGCACCGACACGCAGAACAACCGGATCCGGTATCAGGACGCCGACACCGACGCGCTCCTCGACGAGCTGCGCGCCGCCACGACCGACGACGAGAAGACGGCGGTCACGCAGCAGCTCGAGCAGGTCTTCTACGACCAGGTGCCCGTCGTCGCCCTCTACTACGGCGGCCTCTGGGGCCTCTACAACGACGGCCGCTTCACGGGCTGGCCCGACGCCGACGACCCGTACGCGCCCCTCAACACGTGGGACGCGAGCGCGCTCAACGTCGTCGTGCACCTCAAGCAGGCGAAGGGATCCGACCAGTGAGATACGTGCTGCAGAAGGCGGGGCTCTTCGTCCTCACGCTCTGGGCCGCCGTCACCCTGAACTTCTTCCTGCCCCGCATGATGCCCGGCGACCCGACCGACGCGGCGATCGCGCGCCTCTCGGAGAACGGGCCCGTGACCGAGGCGACCCGCGCCGCGATCGAGGCCCAGCTGGGCGTCCCCGACGGCAACGTCTGGGAGCAGTACGTCCAGTACCTCGGACAGGTCGTGCGCCTCGACTTCGGCACCTCCTACGCGTTCTACCCGCAGCCGGTCTCGGAGCTCGTCGGCCAGGCGCTGCCGTACACCGTGATCCTCGTGGGCGCCGTCACGATCCTCGCCTTCGTCACGGGAACGCTCATCGGCGTCCTCGCGGCGTGGAAGCGCGGCTCGTGGCTCGACGGGCTCCCGACGATCGCCGGCAGCTTCATGAACACCTTCCCGTACTTCTGGTCGGCGCTCCTCCTGCTGTTCCTCACGGGGTACCTGTGGCACATCTTCCCGACGTCGGGCGCCTACTCGGCGACCGCGATCCCGAACCTCTCGTGGTCGTTCGTCGGCGACGTGCTGTATCACGCGGCCCTCCCCGCGCTGACGATGTTCATCACGTCGTTCGGCGGGTGGATCCTCGGCATGCGCAACTCCATGATCAACACGCTCGGCGAGGACTACGTGACTTTCGCGGAGGCCAACGGCCTGCGCGGCCGCACCGTCGCCCTCCGCTATGCGGCGCGCAACGCGATCCTCCCGAACCTCACGGGGTTCGGCATGGCCCTCGGCGGCGTCGTCGGCGGATCCATCCTCGTGGAGCAGGTCTTCGGCTACCCCGGCATCGGCTACCTGCTGTTCAACGCCGTGATCGGCCAGGACTACCCCCTCATGCAGGCTCTCTTCCTCATGATCACCGTCAGCGTGCTCGTCGCGAACCTCCTCGTCGACCTGCTGTACGGCGTTCTCGACCCCAGGACCAGGCGATGATGACCTCGCAGCGCACGCTCAACGTGCAGACACAGAAGAAGGCCGCCCGCAGGCGGCCCACCCGCCCCGCGCTCGACAACCTCCGGCTCCTGTGGAGCAACAGGAAGTCGCGCGTCGGCCTGATCATCCTCGGTGCCTTCCTGATCCTCGCGATCTTCGCGCCGCTGATCGCGCCGTACTCGCCGACCGACAACTCGTTCGACCGCAGCGCCGACGCCTCGGGCGCCCACTGGCTCGGCACGACGGCGGCCGGCGAGGACGTCCTGAGCCAGCTCATCTACGGCGCGCGGATCAGCGCCCTCGTGGGCTTCGGCGCGGGCGGCATCTCGACGATCATCGCGATGCTCATCGGCCTCTCCTGGGGGTACATGCGCGGGTTCGGCGCCGAGGTCGTCGGATTCTTCGTGAACCTCTTCCTCGTGATCCCGAGCCTCCCCCTCATGATCGTGATCGCCGCGTACCTCCAGAACGGCGGCGTCTCGGTGATCATCGCCGTCATCGCGATCACGGGCTGGGCCTGGGCGGCGCGCGTCCTCCGGGCGCAGACCCAGTCGCTCCGCGGGCGCGACTTCGTGCAGGCGGCGCGCTTCGCGGGCGAGCGCTCGCCGCGCATCGTCTTCCGCGAGATCCTCCCGAACATGACGTCGATCATCATCGGCGGATTCTTCGGCGCCGCGGTGTCGGCGATCCTCGCCGAGGCCGGCCTCGAGTTCCTCGGGCTCGGCGACAGCACCGCCGTGACGTGGGGCACGATGCTCTACTGGTCGCAGAACTCGAACGCGATGCTCACGGGGCAGTGGGCGCTGCTGTTCGCGCCCGGTCTCTGCATCGCGCTCCTCGCGACGAGCCTCATGCTCATCAACTTCGGCATCGACGGCATCAGCAATCCGCGCCTGCGCGAAGGGAGCACGGGACGATGACCACGCAGAACTCCGAGCCGATCCTCCGGGTCGAGGACCTCACGGTCGTGTACGAGCCCATCGGGGCCCCCGTCACGCGCGCGGTCGACGACGTGTCCCTCGAGATCCGCCGCGGCGAGTTCGTCGGCCTCGTCGGCGAGTCGGGATCGGGCAAGTCGACCCTCGGCTTCGCCATCACGAAGCTCGCCAAGGCGCCCGCGCGCATCGAGCACGGCCGCATCGTGTTCGAAGGGCGCGACATCGCGCCGCTCGGCCCCGAGGAGCTGCGGTCGCAGCGCCAGGGCGGGTTCGCGATGGTCCTGCAGTCGGGCATGAACGCGCTCAACCCGGTTCGGTCGATCCGGAACCACTTCCTCGACATCTTCCGCGCGCACGGCCACGTCGCCGCGACCGAGCGGCTCGCGAGGGCCCGCGACCTGCTCTCGAAGGTCGAGCTCGACCCGGAGGTGCTCGACCGCTTCCCGTCCGAGCTGTCGGGCGGCATGCGTCAGCGCGTCTCGATCGCCCTCGCGCTCAGCCTCGAGCCGAGCCTCATGGTGTTCGACGAGCCGACGACGGCCCTCGACATGCTCGTGCAGCACGCCGTCATGGGCACGATCCGCGACCTGCAGCGCTCCGAGGGCTTCACGGCGATCCTCATCAGCCACGACCTCGGGACAGTGCTCGAGGCGACGGAGCGCGTGCTCGTGATGCACGACGGGCGGATCGTCGAGGACTCCCCCAGCGCGCGGATCCTCTCCGATCCGCAGCACGAGTACACGAAGATGCTGCTGAGCCACTACGCGAACCCGCGCGCCGAGGTCGTGAGCCTTCCCGGGCTCGAGGAGCGTCCCGTCGTCCCCGCCGAGGGATCCGACACGCGCGCCCTCGTCGTCGAGGGGCTCACGAAGACGTACCGGGGCCGCCGCGGCCGCACGGTCCAGGCGGTCGACGACGTCTCGTTCCGCCTCGAACCCGGCGGCGCCCTCGCCCTCGTGGGCCAGAGCGGCAGCGGGAAGAGCACGATCGCGAAGATGCTCACGGGCGTCGAGCGGCCGACGTCCGGGTCGATCCTCTTCGGCGACCAGCGGGTCGATCAGCTGAAGCGGCGCGAGATGCGCGGCTTCTGGTCCGACGTGCAGATGGTCTTCCAGGACCCGTACGCCGCGCTCAACCCGCTGCACACCGTGGGCTACCACCTCGAGCGCCCCGTCGCGAACCTCACGGACCTCTCGGGCGCCGACGTGCGCCGGCGCGTCATCGAGCTCCTCGAGACCGTCGGCCTCACCCCCGCGGAGGAGTTCGCCGCGAAGCTGCCGCACCAGCTCTCGGGCGGCCAGCGGCAGCGCGTCGTGATCGCCCGCGCCCTCGCATGCGACCCGCAGGTGATCGTCGCCGACGAGCCCGTCTCGATGCTCGACGTGTCGCTGCGGGCCGGCGTCCTGCGCCTGCTGCGCGACCTCCGCGAGGAGCGCGGCGTCTCTCTGCTCTACATCACGCACGACCTGCTGAGCGCCCGACTCATCACCGACGACATCCTCGTGCTGCACGACGGCCGCGTCGTCGAGAGCGGGCGCACGGCCGACGTCATGCGCAGCCCGCGGGATCCCTACACGGTGGACCTGCTCGACGCGATCCCCGACCCCGCCCGCGCGCAGGCCGCGTAGGCGGCGCCCGACCCATCCCGAAACGGAGAACAGTGCTTTCCTTCCCCGACGGCTTCCTCTGGGGAGCCTCCACCGCCGCCCACCAGATCGAGGGCAACAACGTCAACTCGAACTGGTGGGTGCACGAGCACGAGACCGGCACGACGATCGTCGAGCCGAGCGGCGACGCCGCCGACAGCTACCACCGCTTCGAGGAGGACATCCGCCTCCTCGCGTCGCTGGGGCTGAACTCGTACCGCTTCAGCATCGAGTGGGCGCGCATCGAGCCCGAGCGCGGCTTCGTGTCGCGCGCCGAGCTCGCCCACTACCGCCGCATGATCGACGCATGCCTCGCGAACGGCGTCGAGCCGATCGTGACGCTCATGCACTTCACGGTGCCGCGCTGGTTCGAGCGCGACGGCTTCTGGCGCGCCGATGACGCGCCCGAGCTGTTCGCGCGCTATGTCGAGACCGTCCTCCCGATCCTCGACGGCGTGCGCTACGTGTGCACGATCAACGAGCCGAACATCGCGGCGATGCTCGCGGGCGGGGAGGACGCCGCGAACCTCGTCGCGCACGGGCTCGCCTTCCCCGACCTGCACGTCGCCGACCAGCTGCTCGCGTCGCACAGGCGGGCCCGCGAGGTGCTCGCCCAGCGCCCCGGGATCCTCTCGGGCTGGTCGATCGCGACGCAGGCCTTCCATGCGACCGAGGAGGAGGGATCCGCCGAGAAGCTGCAGGAGTACGGCTACCCGCGCGACTTCTGGTACCTCGAGCAGAGCGCGGGCGACGACTTCCTCGGCGTCCAGGCGTACACCCGCACCTTCATCGGCCCCGAGGGGCCGCGGCCCGTCGCCGAGGGCGTCGAGACGACCCTCACGGGCTGGGAGTTCTTCCCGCCCGCGTCGGAGCTCGGCCTGCGCAGCGCGTGGGAGCTGTCGGGCGGCGTGCCGCTCATGATCACGGAGAACGGGATCGCGACCCAGGACGACGCCCGTCGCATCGCCTACACGCAGGGCGCGCTCGAGGGTGTGCACCGCGCGATCGCCGACGGCATCGACGTGCGCGGATACCAGCACTGGAGCCTGCTCGACAACTACGAGTGGGCGAGCGGCTTCCGTCCGACCTTCGGGCTCGTGTCGTGGGATCCCGAGACCTTCGAGCGCACCGCGAAGCCCAGCGCGCACTGGCTCGGCGAGGTCGCGAAGCGCAACGCGCTCTGAGAGCGGCGGAACGGCGGGCCGGGGGCGACGAGCTCCCGGCCCGCCGTTCCGCGCGTGCGCCTCAGGGCGCGCTCTCGCGCACGACGAGCGTCGTGTCGAGGGTGAGCGTCGCGCCGGACCCGCCCGCGACGATGTCGAGCAGCATCGCGACCATCTCCTCGCCGAGCCGCTCCCACGGCTGCCGCATCGTCGTGAGGGTGGGATCCACGTCGACCGCGAGGCCCGAGTCGTCGAAGCCCGACACCGCGACGTCCTCCGGGACCCGCACGCCGTCGCGGTGGAGCCGCTGGATCGCGCCGACGGCCATGCTGTCCGACGCCGCGAACACCGCGTCGAAGGAACCGGGTTCGAGCCGCGCGATCGCCTCCGCGCCGCTCGCCCGGCCGAAGTCGCCGATCCGGATGAGCGATTCGTCGAGCGCGTCCCCCATCTCGTCGCGGAAGCCCTCGAGGCGGAAGCGGCCGCCCGGCGTGTCCTGCGGGCCCGCGATGTGCGCGATCCGCCGGTGCCCGCGCTGGCGGAGGAACCGCGTCATCTGCCGCGCCGACTCGTACTCGTTGACCGAGACCGAGGGGAGGTCCTCGGCGGCGCCGAGGGGAAGTCCGACGCACACCGTCGGCACGCCCGCGCGGAGCAATCCCGTGACGAAGCCGTCGTGCGCGTGGGGCGACACGAGCATGACCCCGTCGACGTGCCCGCCCTCGACGTACCTCAGCACGCCCTCCTTCTCCTCGTCGGATCCCGCGAGGAGCAGCACGAGCGTCTGCCCGCGACGCGTGAGCGCCTCCGCCGAGTGCCGCAGGAGCAGCGAGTAGGTCGGGTCCTCGAAGAGCAGGTGGTGCGGCTCGGTGAGGAGGAACGCGACCGACTCGGAGCGCCCCGTCGCGAGGCTGCGCGCGTGATGGTTGGCCGTGTAGCCCGACTGCGCGATCGCGGCCTCGACCGCGCGGCGTGCGTCGTCCGACACCCATCTGCCGCCGTTGAGGACGCGCGACACCGTGCCGTAGGAGACGCCGGCGATCGCCGCCACGTCGCGGATCGTCGGCTTCCGTGCGCGCACTTCGCCCGTCATGGATTCGAGGGTATCCCCCCCGCCGCTCGACCCGTGACCGATCACAGTTCGATAACGACATCGCGATCGGCCTGGCCAGAACGCCTCGCGGGATCGCAGACTGTGACCGGTTACAGAGATGTGACCGCCATGCGAGACACGATGGAGCGATCTCACCCATGACCGATGCCACAGGACGGCGCGCCCGCGCCACCTTCCCCG
Source organism: Microbacterium indicum DSM 19969 (assembly GCF_000422385.1). Classification (GTDB taxonomy): domain Bacteria; phylum Actinomycetota; class Actinomycetes; order Actinomycetales; family Microbacteriaceae; genus Microbacterium; species Microbacterium indicum. The sequence goes on along the minus strand of NZ_AULR01000002.1, from coordinate 188,045 downwards.
ACGTCCCCGGCCTGGCCTTCGGCGGCGACTACAACCCCGAGCAGTGGCCGCGCGAGACGTGGCGCGAGGACGTGCGCCTCATGCAGGAGGCGGGCGTCACGCTCGTGAGCGTCGGGATCTTCTCGTGGGGCCTCATCGAGATCCGCGAGGGCGAGTTCGACTTCGGGTGGCTCGACGAGGTCCTGGACCTCCTCCACGACGGCGGCATCTCGGTCGACCTCGGCACACCCACGGCGTCGCCGCCCGCGTGGTTCTTCGCCGCCCACCCCGAGTCGCGGGTCCAGACCGCCGAGGGCACGCGCCTCGGCTTCGGCTCGCGCGGCATGGTCTCGCCGTCGTCGCCCGCGTACCGCGAGGCCATCGTGCGCATCGCGACGGCGCTCGCCGAGCGCTATGCGCACCACCCCGCGGTCGTCATGTGGCACGTCCACAACGAATACGGCGCCCCCGTCTCCGAGGATCACTCGCCCGCCTCGAACGACGCCTTCCGCGCGTGGCTGCGCGAGCGCTACGGATCCCTCGACGCCCTCAACGACGCCTGGGGCACCGCCTTCTGGGGCCAGCACTACGAGGAGTGGGAGCACATCTCGACGCCCGCCGCGACGCCGACCATCGCGAACCCCGCGCAGAAGCTCGACTTCCACCGCTTCAGCGACCACCAGCTGCGGGCCTGCTTCGTCGCCGAGCGCGACGGGATCCGCCGCCACTCCGACCTCCCCGTGACGACGAACTTCATGGCCAACCAGCACGGCGGCTGCGACCTCTGGGAGTGGGCGCAGCTCGTCGACGTCGTGAGCGACGACCACTACCTCGTCGCGGCCGACCCGCACCCCGAGATCGGCCTCGCGATCGCCGCGGACCTCACGCGATCGGTCGCCGGCGGCGCCCCGTGGATGCTCATGGAGCACTCGACGAGCGGCATCAACTGGCAGCCGACGGGCGTCGCCAAGCGCCCCGGCGAGATGGCGCGGAACTCGCTCGCGCACGTGGCGCACGGCGCCGACGCCGTGATGTTCTTCCAGTGGCGAGCCTCGCGCCGCGGCGCCGAGAAGTTCCACTCCGCGATGCTCCCCCACGCAGGAACCGACTCGCGGGTGTGGCGGGAGGTCGTGCAGCTCGGCGCCGACGTCGCCGCTCTCGCGGAGGTCAGGGGATCCCGCGTCGAGGCCGACGTCGCCGTGCTCTGGGACTACGAGTCGTTCTGGGCGCAGGACCTCGAATGGCGCCCCGTCGACGACCTCGACCACGGCGAGCGCGTCCGCGCGTTCTACGAGCGGCTCCGCGCCGACGGCCTCACGGTCGACTTCGCGCTCCCCGGCCACGACCTCTCCCGCTACCCGCTCGTCGTCGCGCCCGCGCAGTACATGCTCCGCGCCCGGGACGCCGAGAACCTGACCCGTTACGTCGCGGGCGGGGGCACGCTCGTCGTCTCCTCCTTCTCGGCGGTCGTCGACGAGAACGACGGCGTCCACCCGGGCGGCTTCCTCTCGCCCCTGCGCGACGCCCTGGGCGTCGACGTCGAGGAGTACCTGCCCCTCGCCCGCGGGACCTCCGCCGACATCGTCTGGTCGGACGGATCCGTCTCCCCGGCGGACCACTGGCAGGAGCACCTCCGCCTCGCGGGCGCCGAGGTCCGCGCGACGTACGCCGCGGGCGGCGGGGCCGGCCTCCCGGCCGTGACGCGCGGATCACACGGGGCGGGTCACGGCTGGTACGTCTCGACGCGCCTGTCGGCCGACGCGCTCTCCGGCGTCTTCCGCGGCGCGTACGCCGACGCCGGGATCACGCCGCGGCCCCGCGACGAGGGCCTCGAGATCGTGCGGCGCCGATCCGACGCCGCCTCCTACACGTTCGCGATCAACCACGCGGATCACGACCGCGAGATCGCGATCGCCGGCACCGACCTCCTCTCGGGGGAGACCGCCGGTTCCTTCGCGGTTCCCGCGGGCTCCGTCCGCGTGATCCGGCACGACCTCACCTGAACCAGCAGCTCACACACTGCCGCGACGAAGCGGCGGAAGGAGTAACACCATGAAGAAGAGGACATTCCTCGCAGCGGGCGTCGCGATCGGCGCCCTGGTCCTCGCCGGATGCGGTGCCGACACCGCCTCCGACGAGACCGCCTCGACGACCGCTGAGGAGTCGGGCGGCTCCGGCGCCGAGCTCGTCGTCTGGACCGACGCCGAGCGCGAGGCCGCACTGAGCGAGGCGGCCGAGGCGTTCGAGGCCGACACGGGGACGACCGTCACCCTCGTGCAGAAGAACTTCGAGGACCTGCGCAACGACTTCATCACGCAGGTCCCGACGGGCGAGGGCCCCGACATCACGGTCGGCGCGCACGACTGGCTCGGCGCCCTCGTGACGGCGGGCGTCGTCGACACGATCGACCTCGGCGACGCGGCCGACGGCTTCGAGGACGTGGCGCTCGAGGCCATGACCTACGACGGCCAGCTCTACGCCCTGCCGTACTCGGTCGAGAGCGTCGCGCTCGTGCAGAATGCCGACCTGGTCGGCGAGGAGATCCCCGCGACCTGGGACGAGATGATCCAGCGCGGCCTCGAGGTCTCCGACCGCCCCGTCGTCGTCAACACGGCGGGCGAGACAGGCGACGGATACACGATGTACGGTTTCCAGTCGTCGTTCGGCGCCCCCGTCTTCGCGCAGGACGACACCGGCTCCTACACGAACGAGGTCACGATGGGCGGCGCGAACGGCGAGGCCTTCGCCCAGTGGCTCTCGGACAACGGATCCTCGGGCACGGGCTACCTCTCGACGACCGTCGACTACGACATCAACAACGAGCTCTTCAACTCGGGCGAGGCGCCGTTCACGATCCAGGGACCCTGGGCGCTCCCGACCTACACCGACGTCGACAACATCGTCGTCGGGCCGATCCCCTCGGCCGGTTCCGAGGCCGCGGCTCCGCTCGTCGGCGTCCAGGGCTTCTACCTCTCGTCGCAGAGCGACAACGCGCTCCTGGCGCAGGAATTCCTCGTGAACTACCTCTCGACCGAGGACGCGCAGCGGACCCTCTACGAGGCCGACCCGCGCATCCCCGCGCTGACGGCCATCGCCGACGAGGTCTCGTCCGACCCCATCGTCGCGGGCTTCCTCGCGGCGAGCCAGAACGGCGTCCCGATGCCCTCGATCCCCGAGATGGGCGACGTGTGGGATCTCTGGAACGGCGCCGAGGTGCAGATCATCAACGGGGCCGACCCGGCCTCGACCTGGAACGGCATGGTCTCCGAGCTCGAGGCCGCCATCAGCTGATGTCCGCCCAGCTCTCCGCCCCCTCTCCCCCGCGCGGCACGTCGCACGCGCGCTCATGGAGCGGCCGCGGCGCGGGCTTCCTCGTGAAGCTCGTGCTCATGGCCCTCGTGAACGCGCTCGGCATTGCCGTCGTGCTCGCGGCCTGGGCCGCCGAGTCGTGGCTGATCCTCGGCGCGACGGTGGTCCTCACCGTCGCCGCCGACGTCATCTACTTCACGAAGCGCGCCCTCCCGCTGAAGTACCTCTTCCCGGGGCTCACGTTCCTGCTCGTGTTCCAGATCTTCGTGTTCGGCTACACGGGGTACATCGCGTTCACGAACTACGGCACGGGCCACGCGGGGTCGATGCAGCAGGCGGTCGACGCGGCGCTCATCCAGGACGAGCGCCGCGTCGAGGGGGCGGAGAGCTACCCCCTCGCCGTCGTCGAACGATCGGGCGAGCTCGGGTTCGCGATCGTCGACGGCGACGAGGTCCGCGCCGGCACCGCCGAGTCGCCGCTCGAGACGGTCGCGGGCGCGACCCTCGCCGAGAACGGCGCGCCCGCGACCGTTCCGGGATACGAGGTCGTCCCGCGCGCCGACGTGCTCTCGGATCCCGATCTCCAGGAGCAGGTCATCTCGCTCCGCGTCCCCGTCTCGGACGACGCGGAGGACGGGTCGATCCGCACCCGCGAGGGCTCGACGGGCTCGACCTACACCTCCAGCCTGCAGTGGGACGAGGCCGCGCGCACCCTCACCGACACCTCGACGGGCACCGTCTACGAGGCGACCGACGACGGCCGCTTCCGCTCGGCCGACGGGACCGAGCTCGCGGCGGGCTGGTACGTCGGCGTCGGCTTCGACAACTTCGTCCGCGCCGTCACCGACGGCGAGCTGCGCGGGCCCCTCGCGCAGGTGACCCTGTGGACCTTCGCGTTCGCGATCCTCTCGGTCGCGACGGCGTTCGGCCTCGGCCTCCTCTTCGCGCTGATCTACAACGATCCGCGGATCCGCGGGCGCGCCGTGCTCCGCACGCTCTTCATCCTCCCGTACGCGTTCCCCGCATTCATGTCGGCGCTCCTCTGGCGCGGCATGCTCAACAGCGAGTTCGGCATCATCAACGACCTGTTCTTCTTCGGGGCCGACATCGGGTGGCTGAGCGACCCGTTCCTCGCGAAGATCGCGATCCTCTGGGTCAACCTCTGGCTCAGCTATCCGTACTGGTTCCTCGTGTGCACCGGCGCGCTCCAGGCGATCCCGAGCGACACGCTCGAGGCCGCGACGATCGACGGCGCGGGGCGCTGGCGCCGCTTCAGCTCGGTCATCCTGCCGCAGCTGCTCGTGTCGACCGCGCCCCTCGCGATCGCCTCGTTCGCGTTCAACTTCAACAACTTCACCCTGATCTTCATGCTGACCGAGGGCGGCCCGGCGTTCGGCGGATCGACGAACCTGGGGCACACCGACATCCTCATCTCGGCGATCTACCGCATCTCGGGGGTCCAGGGCGGATCCGCCGACTACGGGCTCGCGAGCGCCCTGTCGATCATCGTCTTCATCGTGGTCGGCATCGTCTCGGCGGTGTCGCTGCGTCAGACGCGCAAACTCGAGGAGATGAACTGATGGCCACCGCAACCGAGCTCGTCACGACAGGGGGCCGCGGGCGTGATCCCCGCGCCGGGGCCCGACGCGCGCGCTGGTGGGGCGAGGTGGGATGGAAGTACCCCGTCGCCGTCGTCGTGCTCTTCTACGCCACCTTCCCGCTCATCTACGTCCTCTCGGCCTCGCTCAACGCGCGCGGGAGCCTCGCGGGGTCCTCCCAGCTGTTCAGCGCCTTCACGCTCGACAACTACGCGGCGCTCGGCGACACGCACTTCTGGACGTGGATGGGCAACACCCTCTACGTCGGGATCGCCTCGGCGATCGGCACCGTCCTCATGGGCGCCGCCGCCGCATACGCCTTCAGCCGCTACCGGTTCTCGGGGCGCCGCGTCGGCCTGACGTCGCTGCTCGTGATCCAGATGTTCCCGCAGACGATCGCGTTCGTCGCGGTCTTCCTCATGCTGCTCGCGATGGGCGAGGTCGTGCCGGCGCTCGGGATCAACTCGCGCTTCGCGCTCATCTGCATCTACCTCGGCGGCGCGCTCGGGGCGAACACCTTCCTCATGTACGGCTTCTTCAACTCGATCCCGCGCGACCTCGACGAGTCGGCGAAGATCGACGGCGCCACGCACGCCCAGATCTTCTGGCGCATCATCATGCCGCTCGTCACGCCGATCCTCGCGGTCGTGGGGCTGCTCGCCTTCATCGCCTCGTTCGGCGACTTCATCCTCGCGAAGATCGTCCTCACGGGCGAGGACCACTGGACCCTCGCGGTCGGCATGTACCAGTGGGTGTCGAACCAGCTGGCGAGCCGATGGGGCCTCTTCGCCGCGGGGGCCGTCGTCGCGTCGATCCCCGTGCTCGCCCTGTTCCTGTCGCTGCAGCGCTACATCGTCGGCGGCCTGACGGCGGGATCCGTCAAGGGCTGACCGGATCCCGCCCCGCTCGTCGCACGAAGGAGTGCCCATGACCATCCGCCCCCTCCTGGCCTCGGCGGCAGGCGTCGCCCTCGTCGCGGCCCTCACGTCGCCGGGCCCCGCCGCGGCGTCGGCGCCCGATCCCCTCACGGTTCCGGCCGTCGCGGGCCTCGCCGACGACTTCATGCTCGGGGTCGACGTGTCGTCGGCGATCGCGCTCGAGGCGTCGGGCGTCGTCTTCCGCGACGACGCCGGAGAGCCGGCCGACCTCTTCGCGGTCCTCGCCGAGCACGGCGTCTCCGACGTGCGCGTGCGGGTCTGGAACGACCCGTTCGACGCCGAGGGGAACGGGTACGGCGGCGGGAGCGTCGACGTGGACCGCGCCCTCGAGATCGGCGAGCGCGCCGACGCCGCGGGGCTCGGCGTCGTCGTCGACTTCCACTACTCGGACTTCTGGGCGGACCCGGGCAAGCAGCACGCCCCGAAGGCGTGGGAGGGTCTCTCGGTTGCCGAGACCGCGGACGCCGTCCACGACTTCACGGTGGATGCCCTCACCCGCTTCGTCGACGCCGGCATCGACGTCGCGATGGTGCAGGTCGGCAACGAGACGAACAACGGCGTCGCCGGCGTCTCCGGGTGGGACGACATGTCCGCCGTCTTCTCGGCGGGATCCGCGGCCGTGCGGGAGTCGGCGCCCGACGCGCTCGTGGCCCTCCACTTCACGAACCCCGAGACGCCGGGCCGCTACGCCGACGCCGCCGCCGCGCTCGACGCGCGCGGGGTCGACTACGACGTCTTCGCGTCGTCGTACTACCCGTACTGGCATGGCTCGCTCGAGAACCTCACGAGCGTGCTCGGCGGCGTCGCGTCGACGTACGACAAGCGCGTCGCGGTCGTCGAGACCTCGTGGGTGCACACGCTCGACGACGCCGACGGGCACGAGAACACGATCACGGAGGCGGCCGAGGCCACGGCCTTCCCCATCAGCCCGCAGGGTCAGGCCACGGCGTTCCGCTCCGTCGTCCAGGCGGTCGCCGACGTCGGGGACGCGGGCATCGGCGTCTTCTCGTGGGAGCCCGCGTGGCTCCCGGTCGGGCCCGCCGCCGACGTCGAGGCGAACCGCGAGAAGTGGGAGGCCTACGGGTCGGGCTGGGCCACGAGCTTCGCGGGCGAGTACGACCCCGACGACGCGGGGCGCTGGTACGGCGGATCCGCCGTCGACAACGAGGCGCTCTTCGCGGCGGACGGCACGCCTCTGCCGTCGCTGCGCGTCTTCGAGTACGTCCGCACGGGCGCCGTCGGCCCCGTCGTCGTCACGGGCGTCGAGCGCGTCGCGCTGACGGTCGATCAGGGCGATGCGGTCGAGCTCCCGGCCTCGGTCGCCGTGTCGTACAGCGACGGCGCGACGGCGGACGAGGCCGTCACCTGGGACGCCTTCGACGCCTCGGAGATCGGCCGGATCACGGTCGCGGGCGTGACCGAGACGGGCGTCGCCGTCACGGCCGAGATCACCGTGCGGGCCCCGTCGTTCCTCCCCGGCGGCGGCTTCGAGAGCGACGGCGCCGAGCTGTGGACCCTCACGGGCACGGGAGGGTCGATCGGGTGGCAGGCAGACGCCTCGGAGGGCGAGAACGCGCTGCACGTGTGGAGCGACGCCGACTTCACGGGATCCGCCGCGCAGACCGTCATCGGCCTCGAGCCCGGCCGCTACGTCGCGATCGCGACGAGCCAGGGCGCCGTCGCCGAGGGCGACGCCGTGACCCTGACCGTCACGGCCGCGCCCACGCACCTGCCGCCGCAGGCGTCCGATCGGGCGCGCGCCGCGCAGACGCGCACCGAGGGCGTCGACCTGCCCTTCGACGGGTGGCGGGCGTACGCGAGCGCCGAGACCGCGCCCGTCGCGGTTCGGCGCGGCGCGGCCGTCACCGTCGAGATCGCGTGGGACCTGTCGGCCGAGGCCTGGGGGACGGTCGACGACGTCCGCCTCGTGCGCATCGGCTGACCCCGCACCCGCAGACGACGGCGGGCCGGGAGCATGCGCTCCCGGCCCGGCGCTTCGTGCGAGGTCAGCTCACTCGGCCTTCTCGGCCGTGTCCTCGGCGTCGTCCGACGACTCGGCCTCGGCCTCGTCGTCCTCGTCGACGGCCGCGAAGCCCTCGAGGTCGACCGGCTTGCCGTTGGTGTCGACGACCTCGGCGCGGCCGAGGATGATCGCGATCGCCTTGTTGCGCGCGACGTCGCCCATGAGCGACTGCAGCTGGTTGCCCTGCGAGATCGCCTGGATGAAGTCCTGCGGGCTCATGCCGTACTGGCTCGAGACCTGCATGAGGTACTGCGTGAACTCGTCCTGCGAGACCTGCACGTCGAGGTCGCGCGCGATGCGGTCGAAGAGGAACTGCGTCTGGTACTGGCGCTCGGTCGCCTCGGCGACCTCCTTGCCGTGCTCCTCGTCGCCCGCGCGGTTCTCCTGCTCGAGGTGGCGCTGCACCTCGTCGTCGATGATCGACTGGGGAACGGGGAGCTCGGTCGCCTCGATGAGCTGCTCGACGAGCTTGTCGCGCGCCGCGGCGCCCTGCTCGAACGCGCTGCGCGATCCGGCCGTCTCGGCGAGCGACTCTCGCAGCTCGGCCACGGTGTCGAACTCGCTCGCCATCTGCGCGAAGTCGTCGTCGACCTCGGGGAGCTCGCGCTCCTTGACCGACTTGACCGTGACCGAGACCTCGGCCTCCTCGCCGGCGCGCTCTCCGCCGACGAGCGTCGAACGGAACGTCGTCGACTCGCCCGCGGTGAGCGAGTCGATCGCCTCGTCGGTGCCCTCGAGCAGCTCGCCCGATCCGACCTCGTACGACACGCCCTCGGCGCGGTCGATCTCCTCGTCGCCGATCGCGGCGACGAGGTCGAGCTCGACGAAGTCGCCCTTCGCGGCGGGACGGTCGACGGGGACGAGCGTGCCGAAGCGCGCGCGGAGGTTCTCGAGCTCGGCGTCGATCGCGGCCTCGTCGACCTCGATCGCGTCGACCTCGACCTTGATGTTCTCGAGGTCAGGCAGCTCGAACTCGGGGATGACGTCGACCTCGACGTCGACCACGAGGTCGCCGGAGAAGTCCTTCTCCTCGGGCCACTGCGTGATGTCGGCGCTCGGGCGGCCCAGGGGCTGCACGTCGTGCTCGGCCGACGCCTCGCGGAAGAAGCGGTCGAGACCCTCGTTCACGGCGTGCTCGAGCACCGCGGCGCGACCGACGCGCTGGTTGATGATCGGAGCCGGAACCTTGCCCTTGCGGAAGCCGGGGATCTGCACGTCCTGAGCGATGTGCTCGTACGCGTGGTCGACGCTGGACTTGAGTTCTTCGGGGGTGACCGTGATGTGCAGCTTGACCCGCGTGGGGCTGAGCTTCTCGACGGTGCTGTTCACCATGCTGGTTCGCTTCTCCTTGTTGCGGACCCGCGATGCACGACGCATCGCGGGCTGAGTCCTGTGTGGGCCGATGTCGGGGCGACAGGATTTGAACCTGCGGCCTCCCGCTCCCAAAGCGGGCGCTCTACCAAGCTGAGCTACGCCCCGCGGATTCCGCATGTTCGGGAACACGAAACGGCCTCGTCGAGTCTATCCGACGCGAGGAGCGGATCCTTCATGTCGCCTGCGATGAAGAGGATGTGGAGGGGATGACGGGAATCGAACCCGCGTGACCAGTTTGGAAGACTGGGGCTCTACCATTGAGCTACATCCCCGCTGCGCCCGCTGGGGCACTCGGACAACTGTACCGGATCTTCCGCGCACCCCCGTCCAGGCGCGCGCCGCGGAAGCGGATCCGCCGGTTGAGGAGAGGCTCTCTTTACCCCCGGTCGCGGGCGAATTCAGATCAGCCTTCCCTTCGTTGCGAAGGCGCCGGATCCGAGTACCTTTGATCTCGAAGCGAGCGCGACTCGCCGCCAGCCGAACGAAGGGGAAACATCATGACCAAGACCGTCACCTCCACCGCCGCAGACCCGACCGTCGCCGCCGGGACGTCGCAGTTCCTCTCGCCGATCGTCCTCGGCCTCCAGGCCCTCACCGTCAACGGCAAGCAGGCGCACTGGCACGTGCGCGGCGCCAACTTCATCGGCATCCACGAGTTCCTCGACACCCTCGTCGCGCACGCCGGCGAGTGGGCCGACCTCGCCGCCGAGCGCATCGTCGCCCTGGGCCTCCCGATCGACGCGCGCGCCGACAAGGTCGCCGCGAAGGTCCCCGCCACGGGCGCCCCCGCCGGCTTCGCGCAGTACGACGAGGTCATCGCGGGCATCGTCGCCGATATCGACGCGATCCTCGCCGACGTGCAGGCCGCCGTCGACGGCCTCGACGAGATCGACCTCTCGAGCCAGGACGTCGCGATCGAGATCAAGCGCGGCCTCGACAAGGACCGCTGGTTCCTCGCGGCGCACGTCGCCGAGTAAGCCGCACGTCGAGAAGGGCGGGCTCCTCCGGGGGCCCGCCCTTCTTCGCGCGCTCACGCCAGGTGCGTGACCCGGCCCTCGAGGAACGTCGCCCCGACGGACATCGCGCGCAGCGCGTCGCGGTCGGCCCGGAGGGGGTCGGATCCGACGAGAACCAGATCGGCGGGCTCGCCCGGCGCGATGGCGTGGGGATCGCCCGATCCGCCGAGCGTCGACGCCGCGAGGGCGGTGCGGGCCGAGAGCACCTGCTCGGGCCGCCACGGGGCGCGATCGTCGTCGCTGCGGAACACCGCGGCGGCCATCTGGACCCAGGGGTCGAGGGGCGACACGGGGCCGTCCGATCCCAGCAGCAGGCTCGCTCCCGCGTCGGCGAGGGACCTGAGCGGGTAGGGCGTCGCCGTCTGGCCCGCCCAGTGCCGGTCGGCGAGATCGCGGTCGTCGACGAGGTGCTGGGGCTGCACGCAGGCCTCGACGCCGAGGCGGGCGAAACGCGGCACGTCGGCCGCCGACACGAGCTGCGCGTGCTCGATGCGTCCGGGCACGCCGGCGCGGGCGAACGCATCGAGGGCGGCGGCGTTCGCGACGTCGCCGATCGCGTGGATCGTCGAGGCGATGCCCGCCGACGCCGCGCGGGCGACGAGCTCGACCATGCGCTCGGGCGCCGTGGTGAGCGCGCCCCGGTCGCGCGTGCCGGCGTACGGCTCGCTCGTCGCCGCCGTGCGCGAGCCGAGCGCGCCGTCGCCGAAGATCTTGAGCATGCCCGCGCGGACGAGCGGGTTGCCTGCGAGGGGATCCCCCGTCTCGAGCCCCGCGGCGATCGCGGCCTCGAGGTGCTCGGGGTAGATGTCGCTGAAGACGCGCAGGAGGCTCCACGAGGCGGAGCGCCGGATCCACGGCCCGTGGTTCTCGCCGAACTCGAGGTCCCAGATCCCGACCACACCGCGCCCGGCCGCGGCGCGCGCCGCGTGGTCGTGGGCCGCATCGGCGACCGCGGGCGCGACGTCGTCGAGCTCGTCGATGAGCGCGAACGCCGCGAGCTCGCGGACGACGCCCGATGCGTCGACGGCGATCCCCTCCCGGCGCGCGGCGGCCGAGTTGATCCACACGGCGTGCACGTCGGTCGAGAGCGCGTAGGTCGGCACGTCGCCCGTCGCCGCGTCGAGCTCCGCGAGCGTCGCGGGCGCATCCCAGAGGCCGTCTCCCCAGTGCGAGGCGACCCGTCGCCCGTCGGCCTGCGGCTCGATGAGCGCCAGCCGCCGCGCGGCGTCGGCGGGCCCCGTCGCGTCGGCGATCGAGGGGCGGGTCCGGGCGAGCGACCACTGCAGGAAGTGCACGTGGTGATCCCAGAGGCCCGGGATCAGCCAGGATCCCTCTGCGTCGAGCACGGACCCGCGGCGCTTCGCGAAGCCGGCGGGGGCGACGTCGACGATGCGGCCGCCCGCGAGGAAGACGTCGTAGAGCGCGTCGGGCTCCACGAGGTGCAGCGGAAGGAGCTCGCGCCCCTCCCCCGCGACGCGCGCGTTCGCGACGACGTCGACGGAGGATCCGGCGGTCAGCTCTGGCACGTCGGGCACCAGTAGAGCTTGCGCGCCTGCATCTCCTCGAGGACGATCTCGGTGCCGCACACGCGGCACGGCAGACCGGCGCGGTGGTACACCCAGTGGCGGTCGTCTCGGCTCGCCATGGCCTTCCGCCACGCCTCGCCCGCGAGCCCGTCCATCGTCATCATCTGGCCCGTCTCGACGCCGATGCGGAGCAGTTTCTCCCAGTCGTGCCAGAGGGCGCGCACGACGTCCTCAGGCACGTTCCTGCCCGGCGTGTGCGGGTCGAGGCCTGCGCGGAAGAGCATCTCGGCGCGATACACGTTGCCGATCCCGCTGACGACGGCCTGGTCCATGAGCAGCTGGCCGATCGCGACGTTCCTCCGGCGCACGGCGGCGACGAAGCGCTCCTCGTTCTCGGCGGGGTCGCCGACGAGCGGATCGGGTCCGAGCCGGTCGATGACCGCCTGGATCCGGTCGGGCGTCTCGACGGCGCACGCCGTCGGCCCGCGCAGGTCGGCGCAGGTCACGTCGGTCATGAGCCGGGCGCGCACCTGGCCGACGACGGGCGGCGGCCACTCGGTCGCCGATTCGTCGAAGTCGCGCGTCTGCTCGGACATCCGCACGCGGCCGCGGGCCACGCGCGGCGCGCCGATCGAGGCGAGGGAGTTCTCGCCGGCGTCGTCGAGCACCGTGCCACGCTGGTTCGTCTGGCCCATGCGGCCGTTCGCCGACGCGATCGTCGGGTCGACGAGGATCTCGCCCGCGAAGTCCCAGGCCCCGTAGAGGCCGAGGTGCACGCGCAGCCAGAGGTCGCCCGCGAACTCGAGGAACATCTGCTTCCCGACGGCCGATGCGCGGAGCATCTCGCGGCCGTCGATCAGCGCCGCGTCGGCGGCGAACCGCCCCTGCGGGCTCGACACCGCGACGGCGCGGCCGGCGAAGTTGCGCTCGAACTGCCGCGCGATGCGATGGACGGAGTGCCCCTCGGGCACCGCGTCAGCTCCGGACCCGGGGTGCGGGCGTGTCGACGAGCGAGCCGTCGCGCTCGTAGTCGGCGAGCTGCGCGATGCGGCGCGCGTGGCGCTCCTCGCCCGTGAACGGCGTCGCGATGAAGAGGTCCACGAATCGGAAGACCTCCTCCACGGTGTGCTGGCGCGCGCCGATCGAGATCACGTTGGCGTCGTTGTGCTCGCGCGCGAGCTCAGCCGTCGAGTCGTTCCAGACGAGCGCCGCGCGCACGCCCTCGACCTTGTTCGCCGCGATCTGCTCGCCGTTGCCCGATCCGCCGAACACGACGCCGAGCGCCTCGGCGCCCGCGCGCTGGTCGGCGACGACCGCCTCGGCGGCGCGGATGCAGAACGCGGGGTAGTCGTCGAGCGCATCGTATTCGACGGGCCCGTAGTCGACGACCTCGTGGCCCTGGTCGATGAGGTGCTGCTGCAGCTCCCCCGAGAACTCGAGCCCTGCGTGGTCGGTGGCGATGTGGATGCGCATGAAGCCGATTCTTCCCTATTCGATGAGCGGTCGCGGAGCGGCGCGGTTCAGGGCGCGATGCCCGCGGCCGCCGGGCGGAAGCCGAGGCGCGCGTTCTCGCAGTCGCCGGGCCGCGACACGTCGAACCACGGCCCGAGGTCGGTCACGTGCGGGCGCTCGGCGGCGGGCGTGCCGTTCAGGCGCTCCTCGATGAGGTCGACGAGCCCCGCGACGTAGGCGGGGTGCACGCCGGGCGACTGCGTGCGGACGAACGCGAGCCCGGCTTCCTCGGCCGACTCCTTCGCCTCGGTGTCGAGGTCCCAGAGGACCTCCATGTGGTCGCTCACGAACCCGAGCGGCACGACGGCGACGGCCGTCGCGCCCTGGGCGGGGAGCTCGGCGATCACGTCGTTGACGTCGGGCTCGAGCCACGGCTGCGATGCGGGGCCCGAGCGCGACTGGTACACGAGCGTCCAGTCGATGCCTTCCGCGGCCGGGTTCTCGGCGACGAGGCGCTTCATGATGTGCTCGGCGACCGCGCGGTGCTGCGCCGCGTACGCGCCGCCCTCGCCGAAGTCGCGGTCGCGCGGGCCCGAGCGCTCGGCGTCGCCCGTGGGGATCGAGTGCGTCGAGAACAGGATCCGGATCTCGGACGCGGGGCGGCCCTCGGCCAGCCACGCGGCGACGGCGTCGCGGACCCCCTCGAAGAAGGGCTCGACGAAGCCCGGGTGATCGAAGAAGAGGCGGATCTTGTCGATCGTCATGGGGTCGTCGCCGAGGCCCAGCCCCGTGCCGCCGTCCTCGACGGGCCCGAGGGCGAGGGCGAAGTCCTCGCGGTACTGGCGGTCACTCGAGTAGGAGCTGTACGCGCTCGTCGCGAGGGCCAGGACCGTGCGGTGCCCGTCGGCGTACGCCTCGCGCACCGTGTCCTCGAGCATCGGGTGCCAGTTGCGGTTGCCCCAGTAGACGGGGAGCCCGAGCCCGCGGCGCGCGATCTCGGCCTCGATGGCCGCCTTCAGCTCCCGGTTCTGGGCGTTGATCGGGCTCACGCCGCCGAAGTGGCGGTAGTGGGTCGCGACCTCCTCGAGGCGCTCGTCGGGGATCCCCCGGCCGCGCGTCACGTTGCGGAGGAACGGGATCACGTCACCCTGTCCCTCGGGGCCGCCGAAGCTCGAGAGCAGGATCGCGTCGTAGGCGACCGGCTCCTCGACGTAGGGGGCTCCCGACGACGCGGCGGCGGATGCGTAGAGGACGGTGTCGGTCTCCTGTGCGGCGTTGCTCACGCAATCCATTTTCGCACCTCTGTAGAAGACGGCGTTTCAGGTCTCATCCAGGTCGGGGCTCGGCACCGTAGGCTGTACGGGTTGCCCGTGGCCGATCCATGCCCCGGCGCATCCCCCCGACGAACCCCACATGGGAGCAGGACAGTGCCTGGAGAGAACCTCACCCGCCTGGAAGCGCAGGAGCGACGCGCCGTCGTCGACACCCAGAGCTACGCGGTGACCCTCGACCTCACGAAGGGAGCCGAGGTGTTCGGGTCGCGCAGCGTCGTGCGGTTCGCCGCCACGCCCGGCTCGAACACCTTCATCGACCTCATCGCGCGCGACGTGCGCGAGATCACGCTCAACGGCCGCGAGATCGAGCCCGCCGCAGCGTTCGGCGACTCCCGGATCCGCCTCGAGGCCCTCGAGGCCGAGAACGAGCTTGTGATCGACGCCGACTGCGAGTACACGAACACGGGCGAGGGCCTGCACCGCTTCGTCGACCCCGTCGACGGCGAGGTCTACCTCTACACGCAGTTCGAGGTGCCCGACTCGCGCCGCGTCTTCGCGGTCTTCGAGCAGCCCGACCTCAAGGCGACGTTCCAGTTCACCGTCACAGCCCCCGCCTCGTGGAAGGTCGTCTCGAACCAGCCGACGCCCGAGCCGATCCCCCACGAGGACGGCGGCATCGCGACCTGGGGCTTCGAGCCGACGCCGCGGATCTCGTCGTACATCACGGCGCTCGTCGCGGGCCCCTACGAGGAGGTGCGGGACGAGCTCGTGAACAGCGAGGGCCGCACGGTGCCGCTCGGCGTGTTCGCGCGCCGGAGCCTCTGGCCCTTCATGGACGCCGAGTACGTCTTCGAGAAGACGAAGCAGGGCTTCGCCTACTACGAGGACAAGTTCGGGGTCCCCTACCCCTTCGCAAAGTACGACCAGCTCTTCGTCCCCGAGTTCAACGCGGGCGCGATGGAGAACGCCGGAGCCGTCACCTTCACCGAGACCTACGTGTTCCGCAGCGCCGTCACCGACGCCGTGCGCGAGCGCCGCGTCGTCACGATCCTCCACGAGCTCGCCCACATGTGGTTCGGCGACCTCGTCACGATGCAGTGGTGGAACGACCTGTGGCTCAACGAGTCGTTCGCCGAGTGGGCGTCGACCATGGCGACCGCCGAGGCCACCGAGTGGACCGACGCCTGGGTGACGTTCACGGCGTCCGAGAAGAGCTGGGCGTACAACCAGGACCAGCTGCCCTCGACCCACCCCATCGCCGCCGAGATCTCGGATCTCGAGGACGTGCAGGTCAACTTCGACGGCATCACGTACGCGAAGGGCGCCTCGGTGCTCAAGCAGCTCGCGGCGTACGTGGGCATCGACGCGTTCTTCCAGGGCGTCGGCGCCTACTTCCGCGCGCACTCCTACGGCAACACGACGCTGCGCGACCTCCTCGTGGAGCTCGAGCGCACGAGCGGCCGCGACCTCGCGACCTGGTCGACGAAGTGGCTCGAGACCGCGGGCGTCAACACCCTGACGCCGGCGATCGACGACGACGTCGACGGGACGATCACGCGCTTCGCCGTCCTTCAGACCGCGCCGTCCGACTACCCGACGATCCGTCCGCACCGCATGGGCATCGGCTTCTACGAGCTGCGCGGCGGCCGCCTCGAGCGCACGCACCGCGTCGACGTCGACGTCGACGGCGACGTGACCGAGATCACCGAGCTCAAGGGCCGCCGCCGCCCCGACCTCGTCCTCCTCAACGACGGCGACCTCGCCTACGCGAAGATCCGCCTCGACGAGGCGAGCCTCGCCACCGCGATCGCGCACGTCGCCGACATCGCCGACCCGCTCGCCCGCGGCCTCGTGTGGAGCGCCGCGTGGGACATGACGCGAGACGGCGAGATGGCCGCGCGCGACTACGTCGACCTCGTGCTGCAGGGCATCGGATCCGAGACCGCGTCGACGACCATCCGCACGGTGCTCGCGCAGGCACGCCTCGCGGCGAACAGCTACACCGAGCCCTCCACGCGCGGCGCGGAGCGTTCGAAGCTCGCCCGGGGCCTCTGGCGCCTGCTCGGCGAGGCCGCGGCCGGGAGCGACCTCCAGCTGCAGCTCGCGACGGCGTTCGCCCAGGCCGCGTCGACCGCCGAGCAGTGGGAGCAGGTCGCCGCGCTGCGCGACGGGTCCGTCGCGCTCGACGGCCTCGCGATCGACGACGACCTCTCGTGGCAGCTGCTCATCTCGCTCGCCGCGGGCGGCGCCGTCACGGGCGCCGACATCGACGCGGCGCTCGCGTCGGACAACACCGCGAAGGGCGGCGAGTTCGCCGCGCAGGCCCGCGCCGCTCTGCCCGGCGCCGAGGCGAAGGCGGCCGCCTGGGCGTCGCTCATCGAGAGCGACGAGCTGCCCAACACCGTCGTGCGCGCGGCCGCTCTGGGCTTCGTGCATCCCGCGACCCGCGACGACCTCGCGGCCTATGTGCCGAAGTACTTCGACATGCTGCTGCCGGTGTGGCAGGGGCGCACGTTCCAGATCGCGAGCTACCTCATCGAGCTCATCTACCCGGCCCCGCTCGCCGACGCCGCGCTCCGCGACGCGACGCGCGCGTGGCTCGCCGAGAACGCCGACGCCCCCGCGGCGCTGCGCCGCCTCGTGAGCGAGAACCTCTCGGGCGTCGAGCGCGCCCTCTCGGCGCAGGAGCGCGACGCCGAAGCCGACGAGCAGGTCTGATGGTCGAGATCCAGCCGACGGGCGGCCTGCCCACCTCCACGTTCTACGAGCAGGTGGGCGGCCGCGCGACGTTCGAGCGCATCGCGAGCGTGTTCTACCGCGAGGTCGCGCTCGACCCCGTGCTGCGGCCGATGTACCCCGAGGAGGATCTCGCGCCCGCCGAGCGGCGCATGCTGATGTTCCTCGAGCAGTACTGGGGCGGCCCCACGACGTACGGCGAGGAGCGCGGGCACCCGCGCCTGCGCATGCGGCACATGCCGTTCCGGGTGAATCCCGACGCCCGCGACCGCTGGCTCCGGTGCATGCGCACCGCGGTCGAAGAGGCGGGCCTCTCCCCCGTGCACGAGGCGACGCTCTGGGACTATCTCGAGCGCGCCGCGCACGCGATGGTCAACACCTTCGAGCAGTAGGGATCAGGCCCCGGGGACGCGGAGCATCGTCTCCTGCGCCGTCGTCGCGACCACCTCGCCGGACAGCGTGTGGATCGTCCCGAGGTTGAGCCCGCGCCCGCCCTGGGCGCTCGGCGCCTCGGTCGCGTAGAGGAGCCACTCGTCGGCGCGCGCGTCGCGGTGCCACCAGATGGCGTGGTCCAGGCTCGCCTGGCGGATGCCCGGCGTGGCCCACGGCACCCCCGCGCCGCGGAGCGTGGGGTCCTGGATCGTCCAGTCGCTCATGTAGGCGATCGCGGCGCGGTGCAGCAGCGGGTCGTCGCCGAGCGATCCGCGCGTGCGCATCCAGACGCGCTGGCGCGGCTCTGTCTCGTCGACGCGCGCGAACACGTCGCCGTCGATGTATCGGACCTCGATGGGGCTGTGGCGGAGGAGGCTCGGCGCGCCCGCGGCGTCGAGATCGATCGCCCGCACCTCGTCGGGGCCCGGGACGTCAGGCATCGCACGCTGGAACGAGATCCCGGGATCAGCGTCCTGGAACGACACGATGCCGCTGAAGATCGGGACGCCCTGCTGATACGCCTGCACGCGCCGCTGCGCGAACGAGCGGCCGTCGTGGATCCGGTCGACGCCGAAGGTGATGGGCTCGTCCGTCGCTCCGGGGCGGAGGAAGTAGCCGTGCATCGAGTGCGGCGCGCGGTCGCCCGGCAGCGTCCGAGCCGCGGCCGTGACGCACTGGGCGACCACCTGGCCGCCGAACACGCGGTGGTTCGGCATGGGGTGCGAGCGCCCGACGAAGATGTCCTCGCTCGTGCGCGCCGTCTGGTGCTCGAGGTTCAGCACCGCCGTGAGGGTGTCGACGGGGAACTTCGGAGGAACGAACTCGGCCACCTGAATATCCTAGAGAGGATGAGCGCGCGACTGGTTCTGGCGGATCCCCCTTCGGCGCGAGACGCCCTGACGTTCGCGGGGCGCGCGGCGATGATCGGCGCCGACGGCGTCCGCCTGCAGGCCGCGGGCGGAGTCCTCGCGATGACGTCGGCCGCGCTCGCGCCGCAGGGCCTCCTCGACCGCACGCCGACGGTGCTCGCGATGCGGATCCTCGCCTCCGACCCCGAGCTCGAGTGCGACCTCGTCGTCTCGGAGCTCCGCGAGAGCGATGAGCCGACCGCCCTCGAGCTCCCCGATACCTCGCTCGCCCCGGCGTGGGCGGGCGTCGCTCCCCCGCGCGCCGGGTGGACGGCGGCGGGCGAGATCGCGGCGTCGACCCTCGCGACCCGTGCGCAGTGGGGCATCGCGGCCGTAGCGCACCAGGTGCCGACCGACGCCGGCGAGGACGCGGTCCGCGCCGTCCGCGGGTCGGTGTGGGGCGCGCCCGACGACGACCTCGGGGGCCTGCCGCTCGGCGTCGCGTTCGCGGCGTTCTCGTTCGGCTTCATCTCGGGCGAGGAGCCCGCCCGCGTCACGACGTCGGGCCGGTGGAACCGCGTCACGCTCACGCGCGGGCACATCCTGTCGCGCGGCCCGGCCGCCGTGGGCCTGACCGCCGTGCGCGCGACGGGTTCGGCCGCCTAGGAGCGGTGCCGCGCTGCGCCTCTTCGGCGCGCGTGGGACCCGGCGCCCGGGACGACGAGCGGGGTCCCCGTCTCGGGATCGTCGATGACGCGGCACGCGACGCCGAAGACGTCCTCGACGGTCTCGGCCGTGATGACGCTCTCGGGCGGCCCGTCCGCGACGACGTCGCCGTCGCGGATCGCGATGACGTGGTCGGCGTACCTGGCCGCGTGGTTGAGATCGTGGAGCACCGCGACGACCGTCGTCCCGTGCACGTCGGTGAGCCCGCGCGCAGAAGGCGCTGGGCATGCAGAAGCACCCGGAGGGCGTCGCGCCCGGCTCGCCCGTCCCGACGCCGTTCTCGGACATCACGAGCGCCGAGGCCGCGGCGCGGTTCTGGAAGCAGGCGGGGGCCGCGACCGCGGAGCCCGTCGACCTCTCCTGGGCCTCGGCCGCGCGCATGTCGCACTGGACGGCACGCCAGCGCCTGCTGCGGCGCGACCGCTACTTCGCCGTCACGGCCGACGCCGTGTGACCGGCGTCCCCGCCCGCGTGCCCCCGGCGGGGGCGCGGGCGGGGCCCGATCAGGCCGCGGCCGCCTTGAGGTCGGCCTCGAGCGCGACCCACGCGAGCATCGCGCACTTGACGCGCATGACGTACTTCGCCGTGTTCTGGAACGCGGCCGCGTCGCCGAGCTCCTCGCTGGGCTCGACGGCGCCCCGCGAGCGCATCATCTCGCGGAACTCGTCGATGCGCGCCTGCGCGTCGGCGACGGGGGCTCCCGTCAGGAGTCCGCTCATGATCGACGCCGACGACATCGAGATGCTGCAGCCCTGGCCCTCCCAGGCGAGCCCCGAGATGACGCCGTCGTCGACCGTGATCCCCATCGTGATCTCGTCGCCGCACGACGGGTTCAGCTCGTGATGCGTGAAGGGGTGCGCGGCCGGATCCCCCGTGCCCTCGGGCGTGCGCGCGTGGTCCAGGATCAGCTCCTGGTACATGGCCTCGAGATCGTTCACCTGTCTGCTCCGAAGAACGGGCGCACCTCGCGGAGCGCGGATTCGAGCGCGTCGACGTCGTCTTCGGTCGAGTAGACGCCGGCCGACGCGCGGGTCGTCGACGGGGTGCCGAGCGCCCGGTGCAGGGGCTGCGCGCAGTGGTGCCCCGTGCGGACGGTGATGCCGCGGTCGTCGAGGAACTGCCCGACGTCGTGGGCGTGGACGCCGTCGACGATGAAGCTCACGAGCGATCCGCGCTCCTCGCCGGCCTGCGGCCCCACGGCCCGCACACCGGGGACGCGCTCGACGGCGGCGAGCAGCGACTGCGCGATCTCAGCCTCGTGGCGTGCGATCGCGTCCATGCCGATCGCCGAGAGGTAGTCGACAGCCGCGCCGAAGCCGACGGCCTGGCTGACCGGCTGCGTCCCCGCCTCGAAGCGCTGCGGGGCCGGGAGGAACTCGGCCTCCTCCATCGTCACGACCGTGATCATCGACCCGCCCGTGCGGGCGGGGGGAAGCTCGTCGAGCAGCTCGGCGCGTCCGTACAGGGCGCCGATGCCCGTCGGGCCCGTCATCTTGTGCGCCGAGAACGCCGCGAAGTCGACGCCGAGGGTGCCGAGGTCGAGCGGCATGTGCGGCGCCGACTGGCACGCGTCGAGCACCGTGAGAGCGCCGACCTCGCGCGAGAGCTGCACGACGTCCTCGACGGGCGCGATCTGACCCGTGACGTTCGAGACGTGGGCGACCGCGATCACGCGGGTGCGCGGGCTCGTCGCCGCGCGGAGGCCGTCGATCGTCCAGAGGCCGCGCTCGTCGACCGGCGCCCAGCGCAGCGCAGCGCCCGTCTTGGCGGCGAGCCGCTGCCACGGGATGAGGTTCGCGTGGTGCTCGGCCCCCGTGACGACGATCTCGTCGCCGGGCGCGAGGGCGAAGCGCTCGCCCCCGAGGCCGGCCGAGGCGTCGGCCATGCCGAGGGCGATCATATTGAGCGCGTCGGTCGCGTTCTCGCTGAACGCGATCTCGCGTTCCCCGGCGCCGACGAAGCCCGCGATCCGCTCGCGCGCCGCCTCGTAGGCGCCGGTCGCCTCGCCCGTCGCCATGCTGGATCCGCGGTGGACGGCCGCGTAGTCGCTCCGCACGAAGGCCGCCTCGGCGTCGATGACGGCGGACGGGCGCTGCGCCGTCGCGCCGGTGTCGAGATACACCGAACGCGGGTGCGCGGCGAAGTAGGGGAAGTCGGCGCGTGCAACCGCGCCAGGAGTCGTCGGCATGCCTTCCATCCTCTCGCATCGGGGCGCACCGGGCGCCGGATCGGGGGCCGTCACCTGCGGTGGAACGCGAGCGGCTCGCCGATGTACGGCGTCCACGCGTCGCGCATCGCCCGCGGAAGGCGCACGGGGCGGCCCGACGCCTGGTCGATGAGGACGATCGTCGACGCCGCGCGCACGTGCACCGCGTCGCCGCGCACGATCTCGTACTGCAGCTCGGCCGACGAACCGCCGAGCTTCGCGAACCACATGCGCACGGTCACGGGCTCGTGCGCGTACGGCATCTGCACCGTGTACTCGACCTCGTGGCGAGCGATGACGACGAAATACGGCCCCTCGTCGCCGACCCGCAGATCGGGGCGGATCACGGCGGCGTCGTAGGAGCGGGCGGGATCCTCGTGGACCCAGAACGCCCGGAGGCGCGCCTCCTCGAGAATGCGCATCGCCTGCACGTTGTTGATGTGGCCGAAGGCGTCCTGATCGCCCCAGCGCAGGTGGATCGGGACGTCGATCGTGTGCGTCACGCGGATGCTCCGTTCTGACCGCCAGGTGAAGATCGTGTGACGGTCCGGGCGGCCCCTTCGACCCTAGCCGCGACGCCCGACACTTCTCTTATACGCGTGCGCGCGCGGGCGCGATACTCCGATCGGAAAACGGATTATGGCCGGTCCCGAGCCCTTTCGTCTGAGACCCCCGGCTATGCTTGATGAGCACGAGGCGCCGCCGCGCAACCCGGCGCCCGATGATTTCCGCCCTCGGTGACGCGTCAGACACGGCCAGGGCGACGCACTATCCAGATCCGTCAACCAGGGCTTCGAGCGTGCATGTTGCGTCATGGACGCGCTCGTCGCAGAGGAACGTGACAGAGAACAATTCAGACGTGCTCGTGCGCGTCGAGGGCCTCTACAAGGTCTTCGGACGCCGCCAGCACGAAGCCGTCGAGAAGCTGCGCGCGGGAACCCCGCGCACCGAGCTCGACGGGTCCACCGCCGCCGTGATCGACGCCTCCTTCGAGGTGAAGCGCGGCGAGATCTTCGTCGTCATGGGGCTCTCGGGCTCCGGCAAGTCGACGCTCATCCGCACCCTCAACGGGCTGCACCCCGCGACCGCGGGCTCGGTCGAGATCCTCGGCCAGGACATCACCCAGACCTCGGACGCGAAGCTGCGCGGCATCCGCCGCGACCACATCTCGATGGTCTTCCAGCACTTCGCGCTGCTTCCGCACCGCACCGTCATCGACAACGTGGCGTACCCGCTCGAGATCCAAGGCGTCGCGAAGGCCAAGCGCCTGGCTCGCGCGCAGGAGATCCTCGACCTCGTCGACCTCGGCTCGTGGGGCGACAAGCTCCCGAGCGAGCTCTCGGGAGGCATGCAGCAGCGCGTCGGCATCGCCCGCGCCCTCGCTGCCGACACCGACATCCTCCTGATGGATGAGGCGTTCAGCGCCCTCGACCCCCTGATCCGCCGCGAGATGCAGGAGCAGCTGCTCGAGCTGCAGGAGACGCTCGGCAAGACGATCATCTTCATCACGCACGACCTCAACGAGGCGATGTTCCTCGGCGACAGGATCGCGGTCATGCGCGACGGCCGCATCGTGCAGATCGGCTCGCCCGAGGACATCCTCACCGACCCCGCGAACGACTACGTCGAGCAGTTCGTCCAGGACGTCGACCGCGCGCGTGTGCTCACGGCCGGCAACGTCATGGAGCGCCCGCGACCCGTCGTCTCCGAGACGGCCGGCCCCCGCACGGCCCTACGCGCCATGCGCGACCCGTTCCTCGCCGCCGCGTACGTCGTCGACCGCAACCGCAAGCTCGTCGGCATGGTCTCGGACCGCGACGCCGTCAAGGCCGTGCGCCGCGGCGACCGCTCGCTCGCGAACATCATGAAGCCGGCTCCCGCCGTCGTCCACGCGACCGATGTGCTGGTGGACGTCTTCGTCCCCGCGGTCGAGTCGCCGCTGCCGCTCGCGGTCGTCGACGAGCGCGAGCGCCTGGTCGGGGTCATCCCCCGCGTCACGCTGCTGGCCGCCCTCGGCCCCGGCCCCGACGCGACGGGCGAGATCACCCTGCCGCAGGAGCCCGTGCCCACGAGCGTCATCGACCAGGTGCTCGCCGACTCCGACCCCGATGCCCAGCCCGCCGACACGAAGGAGGCGAACTGATGGACTTCCCCCGTCTTCCCCTCGGATCCTGGGCCGCCGACGTCGTCGACTGGCTCGTCGCCAACGCCCACGGGCTGTTCGACGTGCTCCGCACGATCTTCACGAGCATGTACAACGCGCTGTACACCCTGCTCGGCGCCGACTACTTCTGGATCGTCCCCGGCCAGCTCGCCGTCACCGGCATGTCGCTCGTCATCGTCGTCATCGTCGCGATCGCCCTCCTGGCGCGCGGCTGGGTGTTCGGCGCCGGAACGCTCATCGGCATGCTCTTCATCGCCTCGGTCGCGCAGTGGGACAACGCGATGGCGACGCTGTCGCTCGTGATCGTCGCGACCTTCTGGTCGCTCGTCATCGCGATCCCCCTCGGCATCGCGGCCGCCAAGAGCAACCGCTTCTCGGCGATCATCCGCCCCGTCCTCGACCTGCTGCAGACCATGCCGGCGTTCGTGTACCTCGTCCCCGCGCTGCTCCTGCTGCGCGTCGGCGTCGCCCCCGGCATCGTCGCGACGATCCTCTTCTCGCTCGCGCCGGGGGTCCGCCTCACCGAGCTGGGCATCCGCGGAGTCGACAGCGAGGTCGTCGAGGCCGGACAGGCGTTCGGCGCGGCCCCGAGCCGCATCCTGCGCCAGATCCAGCTCCCCCTCGCGCTCCCGTCGATCATGGCGGGCGTGAACCAGGTCATCATGCTCTCGCTCTCGATGGTCGTCATCGCGGGCATGGTCGGGGCCGGCGGCCTCGGAGGCGACGTCTACGCGAGCCTCGGCCGTCTCGACACCGCGCTCGGCGTCGAGGCAGGGCTCTCGGTGGTCGTCATCGCGATCATCCTCGACCGCCTCACGGGCGCCTTCGGCAAGAAGATGGGCCTGCTCGCGCAGATCCGCGCCTTCGTCGCGAAGCGCCGTTCGGCCAAGCAGGAAGCCGCAGCTTGACCTCCCTGACAGGCCTGCACGAAAGGAAACACACAGCATGAAGAAGCGGATCTTCTCCGCCACGGCCCTCATCGCGGCCGGAGCGCTCTCCCTCACGGGCTGCGTCGCCTCTGCAGAGGACGTGTCCGGCGGCTCGTCGGACTCCGGCGACTCGAAGGGCACCATCCGGATCGCCGAGTTCAGCGGCTGGGAGGAGGGCATCGCCACCAGCGAGCTGTGGCGCGTCATCCTCGAGGACGCCGGCTACGACGTCGAGATCGACCCCGTGGACGCCGGAACGGTGTTCCAGGGCCTGAGCGACGGCGACTACGACATCACGACCGACGTCTGGGAGCCTACGACCCACGCCGAGTACCTCGAGACCTATGGCGACCGCATCGAGAAGGTCGGCACCTGGAACGAGGACTCCAAGCTGACCGTCGCGGTCAACGCCGACGCCCCGATCGACTCGCTCGAGGACCTCGCGGCGAACGCCGACGAGTTCGGGAACACGATCGTCGGCATCGAGCCCGGCGCGGGCCTGACGAGCGCGATGACCGACTCGGTGATCCCGGAGTACGGCCTCGAGGGCATGGACTTCCAGACCTCGTCGACCCCCGCGATGCTCGCCGAGCTGCAGGCGTCGCTGAATGCGGGCGAGAACGTCGTCGTGACGCTGTGGGAGCCCCACTGGGCCTACTCGGCGTTCGACATCAAGAACCTCGACGACCCGAAGGGCGCGCTCGGCGACGCCGAGTCGCTCAACGTGTACAGCCGCGAGGGCTTCGCCGACGACTTCCCCGAGGTCGAGGGCTGGCTCGCCGGCTTCACGATGGACACCGACCTCCTCGCCGACCTCGAGGATCTGATGTTCAACCAGAACGCGGACGCCGAGGACTGGGAGCCCATCGTGCGCGACTGGGTCGCCGACAACCAGGACTACGTCGACGGGCTCACGGCCTGACCGACACGAGATACGTGTGAGGAAGGGGCCGTCACCGGCCAGGTGGCGGTCCCTTCGTCGTACACCGGCGGCGAGAGGTTCTCGCACGCCAGGAAGGACGAAGACATGCTCACCCGAAACCGAAACCGCAAGCTCCTCTTCTCCGGTGCCGCGCTCGGCGCCGTCACGCTCGCCCTCGCGGGATGCGTCGCGTCGGCCGACGACGTCGCATCCGGAGGGTCATCCTCGGGCGGCGATTCGAAGGGGTCCCTGACGATCCCCGCCATCGCCGGCTGGGACGAGGGCGTCGCGAGCTCCGAGCTCTGGAAGGCCGTGCTCGAGGAGCAGGGCTACTCCGTCGACATCGAGTACGCCGACGCCGCGACCGTCTACGCGGGCCTCGCTGCCGGCGACTACGACTTCTACACCGACACGTGGATGCCGCTGACGCACAAGACCTACATGGACGAGTACGGCGACGACATCGCGACCCTCGGCACGTGGAATGAGGACGCGCAGAACACCATCGCGGTCAACGCCGACGCGCCCATCGACTCGCTCACCGAGCTCGCCGACCACGCCGACGAGTTCGGCGACACACTCGTGGGCATCGAACCCGGCGCCGGCCTCACGGAGGCCACGCAGGACAGGGTGATCCCGACGTACGGCCTCGAGGGCATGGACTACCAGACCTCGTCGACCGCCGCGATGCTCACCGAGCTGCAGGCATCGGAGGACGCGGGCGAGAACGTCGTCGTGACGCTCTGGCAGCCCCACTGGGCCTACTCGAAGTTCGACCTCAAGAACCTCGAGGACCCGGAGAACACGCTCGGCGACGCCGAGACGATGCAGGTCACGGCGCGGTCCGACTTCGCCGACGACTACCCCGAGCTCGCCGACTGGCTGTCGAACTTCACGATGAGCCTCGACCAGCTCCAGTCGCTCGAGGCCGTCATGTTCTCGGACGACGAGGAGATCGACGACTTCGGTCCCGTCGTCTCCGACTGGATCGCCGACAACCAGGACTACGTCGACGGGCTCACCGCCTGATCGACCCGCCCATCGTGCGACGAGGGGGTCACAGCAGCGGCCCTGTGCCCTGCGGCGGCCCCCTCGTCGCGTGCGGACGGCGGGAGCGTCCCGCCGCCCAGGAAGGAAGCACATGATCACCCGAAGGATCGCGACGGCCGGAGCCCTCGCGGGCGCGGCCGCGCTCGCCCTGACGGGCTGCGTCGCCTCGACGGAGGACGTCGCCTCATCCGGAGGATCCGACGCGAAGGGATCCCTGACGATCCCCGCCATCGCCGGTTGGGACGAAGGGATCGCGAGCTCCGAGCTCTGGAAGGCCGTGCTCGAGGAGCAGGGCTACTCCGTCGACATCGAGTACGCCGACGCGGCCGCGGTCTACGCGGGCCTCGCGGCCGGCGACTACGACTTCTTCACCGACACGTGGCTGCCCGTCACGCACGCGTCGTACTTCGACGAGCTGGGCGACCAGCTCGACGTCCTCGGCACCTGGAACGAGGACGCGCAGAACCACCTCGCGGTCAACGCCGACGCCCCGATCGACTCGATCGCGGAGCTCGCCGACCACGCCGCCGAGTTCGACGGGACGATCGTGGGGACCGACCCCGGCGCCGGCCTCACGACCACGACGGCCGACGTCGTCATCCCGACCTACGGCCTCGAGGGGATGGACTTCACGACCTCCTCGAGCGCCGCGATGCTGTCCGAGCTCGACGCCGCGATGTCGTCGGGCGAGAACATCGTCGTCACGCTCTGGGAGCCGCACTGGGCTTACGACCAGTACGACCTCAAGAACCTCGAGGACCCCGAGAACACCTACGGCGACGCCGAGACCATGCAGATCACGGCGCGCACGGGCTTCCGGGAGGACGAACCCGAGGTCGCGGGGTGGCTCGAGGGCTTCACGATGGACCTCGACCACCTGCAGTCGCTCGAGGCCGCGATGTTCGCGAGCGGGGAGCAGGTCGACGACTACGGCCCCGTCGTCGCCGACTGGATCGCCGACAACCGCGACTACGTCGACGGCCTGACGGCGTAGCCCCCCCGGACGACGGATGGCCCGCACCGGGTTCGGTGCGGGCCATCCGTCGTCTGCGCGTCAGTCGCGCGTGAGCTTGCGGTGCGTCGTGCGGTGCGGGCGCGCGGCGTCGGGGCCGAGACGCTCGACCTTGTTCGCCTCGTAGGCCTCGAAGTTGCCCTCGAACCAGTACCAGTTCGCGGGGTTCTCCTCCGTGCCCTCGTAGGCGAGGATGTGGGTCGCGATCCGGTCGAGGAACCACCGGTCGTGCGTCACCACCACAGCGCAGCCCGGGAACTCGAGGAGCGCGTTCTCGAGCGAAGCCAGCGTCTCGACGTCGAGGTCGTTGGTCGGCTCGTCGAGGAGCAGCACGTTGCCGCCCTGCTTGAGCGTGAGCGCGAGGTTCAGGCGGTTGCGCTCGCCGCCCGAGAGGACGCCGGCCTTCTTCTGCTGGTCGGGGCCCTTGAACCCGAACTTCGACACATAGGCGCGCGAGGGCACCTCGGTCTTGCCGACCATCATGATGTCGAGCCCGTCGGACACGACCTCCCAGAGCGTCTTCTCGGGGTCGATGCCGCCGCGCGTCTGGTCGACGTAGCTGAGCTTGACGGTCTCGCCGATGCGCAGCTCGCCGCCGTCGAGCGGCTCGAGGCCGACGATCGTCTTGAACAGGGTCGTCTTGCCGACGCCGTTCGGGCCGATCACGCCGACGATGCCGTTCGGCGGGAGGCTGAAGCTCAGGTCCTGGATGAGCGTGCGGTCGTCGAAGCCCTTGACGAGGTCCTTCGCCTCGATCACGAGGGATCCGAGGCGCGGGCCCGCTGGGATCTGGATCTCCTCGAAGTCGAGCTTCTTCGTGCGCTCGGCCTCGGCCGCCATCTCCTCGTATCGAGCGAGGCGCGCCTTCGACTTCGCCTGGCGGCCCTTCGCGTTGGACTTGACCCACTCGAGCTCGTCCTTGAGGCGCTTCTGGAGCTTCGCGTCCTTCTTGCCCTGGACCTCGAGACGCTCGGCCTTCTTCTCGAGATAGGTCGAGTAGTTGCCCTCGTAGGGGTAGAGGCGGCCGCGGTCGACCTCGGCGATCCACTGCGCGACGTGGTCGAGGAAGTACCTGTCGTGCGTGACGGCGATGACGGCGCCGGGGTACTGCTGGAGGTGCTGCTCGAGCCAGAGCACGCTCTCGGCGTCGAGGTGGTTGGTGGGCTCGTCGAGGAGCAGCAGGTCGGGCTTCTCGAGGAGCAGCTTGCAGAGCGCGACGCGGCGCTTCTCGCCGCCCGAGAGGTTCGCGATCTGCGCGTCGCCCGGGGGCGTGCGCAGGGCGTCCATCGCCTGTTCGAGCTGCGCGTCGAGGTCCCACGCGTCGGCCGCGTCGATGGCCTCCTGGAGCTTGCCCATCTCCTCGAGCAGCGCGTCGAAGTCGGCGTCGGGCTCGGCCATCTCGGCGGAGATCTGGTTGAAGCGGTCCACCTTGTCCTTGATCTCGCGGACGCCGTCCTGCACGTTCTCGAGCACCGACTTCGTTTCGTCGAGCTCGGGCTCCTGCATGAGGATGCCGACCGAGAACCCGGGCGTCAGCGTCGCGTCGCCGTTCGAGGGCTGGTCGAGCCCGGCCATGATCTTGAGGATCGTCGACTTCCCCGCGCCGTTCGGACCGACCATGCCGATCTTGGCGCCCGGGAAGAACGACATCGAGACGTCGTCGAGGATCACCTTGTCGCCCACCGTCTTGCGGGCGCGGACCATCTGGAAAATGTACTCAGCCATAGTTGCGCCCAGTCTACGGGGAGACGCACCGCGGCACGAGCCGTTCCGCCGGTGTCAGAAGGGCGTCTCCGCGAGCTCGATGCCGCCCTCCGGGACCGCGATGGCGTCCCACTCGCCCGGGGCCGACGCGGGCGGGGGCTCCTCGGGCGGGGCCGTGCGCTGCGGGGGCTCCCCCGGCGTCGCCCACGCCTCGCCATCGCCCGCGGGCGCGCGCTCGACGGACTGCGTCGACGCCTCCTCCGGCTGCCGCGACGACGCCGTGCGCTGGAAGGTCGCGCGGCCGAAGCGCAGATCGGGCCCGATCGCGTCGGCCTGGATCTCGACCGCGATCCCCGAGCGCTCGTCGCGGTGCCACCGCTTCACGCGCAGCTGCCCGGCGACGACGACGCGCTGCCCCCGCACGAGAGACGCCTCGGCGTTCTCGCCGAGCGCGCCGCGCACGAGGACGTCGAACCAGCTCGCGGGCCCGTCGACCCACTCGCCCGTCTCCCTGTCGCGCATGCGCGCGGAGCTCGCGACCGTGAACTTCACGACGGTGCGCCCGTCAGGGCTGGGGATGCGCGCGGCGTCGGAGCCGATGTTGCCGCAGATCGAGATGTGGTCGGACACGGTGTGATCCCTTCGT
This sequence comes from Microbacterium indicum DSM 19969, assembly GCF_000422385.1. Lineage (GTDB taxonomy): Bacteria > Actinomycetota > Actinomycetes > Actinomycetales > Microbacteriaceae > Microbacterium > Microbacterium indicum. The sequence continues at coordinate 158,181 of NZ_AULR01000002.1, read as the reverse complement.
CGGGCGGCCGCCGATCGGCCGCTGGGATCACGCTCGACCGCGAGGCACCCCGGTCACTCGGACAGCTGTCGAGGATGTCGCACAACTCCCCGGGATCCGCGGCTGTGGACGCGCTGACCCGGGCCCCGACACGCCCGGCGGCCGGACCCGTCAGCCGCCGAGGCGGACGACGGCCGCCGCGACGCGGCGCGGCAGGCTCCCCGCCACCACCTCGGGAAGAGCGTCGACGTCGAACCACCTGACGTCCTCCGATTCGTCGCTCACGACGAGCTCGGTGTGCGGATCCGCGATCGCTATGACGCCGAAGTCGAGGTGCGACGCGCACGCCCCGAAGGCCGCGTCAAGCGCGTGGTGGTCGAGGTCGAGCCCGCGGACGCTGTCGGCGCCGAGGCTCACGCCCGTCTCCTCGCGCAGCTCGCGGAGCCCGGCCTCGACGATCGACGCATCGCCCTCCTCGATGTGGCCGCCCGGCTGCACCCAGAAGCGGCCCTTGCCGTGGAACACCAGGAGCGTGCGCGCGAGATCCGATGAGAGCACGACGCACGAGGCCGTCGCGTGGTCGCGGCCCGCGCCCCGCCCCATCGGCCCGTCGCCCGCCTCGAAGAAGCCGCGGAACGACGCGAGCGTGCGTCGCTCGTCGTCGTTCCGCGGCTCCCAGCCGACGAGGGTCCGCGCCGCGTCGCCCGCGAGATCGGCCGTCACGCGACCTTGACGTACTGCGAGAAGGCCGCGCGGACCTTGTTCACCTTGGGCACCGCGACCGCGAGGCAGTACCCCTGGCCCGGGTTCTTCGTGAAGAAGTCCTGGTGGTAGTCCTCGGCGTCCCACCACGTCCCCGCGGGCTCGATCGTCGTGACCACGGTGCCCTCGACCCGCCCGATCGGGGCGTCCCACGTGTCGGCCGCGCGATCGCGCGCGGCCTCGAACAGCGCCTTCTGCGCGTCGTCCGCGAAGAACATCGCCGAACGGTACTGGGTGCCCGTGTCGGCGCCCTGGTGGTCGAGCTGGCGGGGGTCGTGCATCGTGAAGTAGGCGTCGAGGATCGTGTCGGCGGGGATCACGTCGGCGTCGAAGGTCACCTTCACGGCCTCGGCATGGCCCGTGCGGCCCGTGCAGACGAGCTCGTACGACGGGGCGTCGACCGAGCCGCCTGTGTATCCGGAGACGACGCTCTCGACGCCGTCGAGCGCGCGATACGCGGCGTCGAGGCACCAGAAGCACCCACCCGCGAGGACGAAGGTCTGGAGGTTCTTGCTCATGCCTCCCACGGTACGCGGCGCCCGCGGAGGAGGCGCCGGTAACCTGATACGGCACACCCCCTAGTAGCTCAGCGGAAGAGCACACGCCTTCTAAGCGTCGTTGTCGCAGGTTCGAATCCTGTCTGGGGGACGACGCATGTCAGACGAAGAGAATCGAGGCGCGCTGTGAGCGCAGCAGAGAACGACCGGCTCGTGTGGATCGACTGCGAGATGACGGGTCTCGACCCCGCGATCGACGAGCTCGTCGAGGTGGCGGTCGTGGTGACCGACTTCGACCTGAAGATCCTGGACCCCGGTCTCGACCTCGTCATCAAGCCCTCGCAGGCGGCGCTCGACCACATGAACGACTTCGTGACGAAGATGCACGAGACGAGCGGCCTCGACCTCGAGATCCCGAACGGCCTCGACCTCGCCGAAGCCGAACGCCAGGTCATCGAGTACGTCCGGCGCTTCGTGCCGCAGGAGGGCAAGGCGCCCCTCGCGGGCAACACGATCGGCACCGACCGCATGTTCCTCGCGAAGTACATGCCCGACCTCGACACCTACCTGCACTACCGCAACGTCGACGTGTCGAGCATCAAGGAGCTCGCGCGCCGGTGGATGCCCCGCGTGTACTTCCAGTCGCCCGAGAAGAACGGCGGCCACCGCGCGCTCGCCGACATCCTCGAGTCGATCCGCGAGCTGCGCTACTACCGCAGGACCGCCTTCGCCGAGCCCGGCCCGACCTCGGACGAGGCGCAGGCGATCGCCGCCGAGGTCGTCGCGGACTTCGCCCAGCACCTCTGATCCGCCTCCCGGCGCGACACGCTGGGTGCCCGATGTGCGCCGCGCTCACAGCGCGTGCAAGAATAGTCAGGTTGCCCCGCACTGCGAGGCTACGGTGGCTATAGCTCAGTTGGTAGAGCGCCTGGTTGTGGTCCAGGAGGTCGCCGGTTCAAGCCCGGTTAGCCACCCCAATCATGTTGAGTCTTGACTCCGACGCCTTCGAGGCACTCGTCGTCGCAGAGCTCGACGCCCTCCCCGACGAGATGATCGACGGCCTCGACAACGTCGTGTTCGTCGTCGAGGATCGCCCTGAGGACGGATCCCTCGACCTCCTCGGTCTGTACGACGGCCTCGCCCTGACCGAGCGCGACCGCTACGGCATGGGCGAGCTGCCGGATCGGATCATCGTGTACCGCGAGCCCCACCTCGCCGCCTGCGAGACCCTGGACGAGCTGCGCGACGAGGTCCACACGACGCTCGTGCACGAGATCGGGCACTTCTACGGGATCGACGACGAACGGCTGCACGAGTTGGGGTGGGCGTGATGTCGATCGCGATGCCGGAGACCGGCGAGCGCGTCGCCGAGGAGGCCGCTCTCGACCCGCAGACCCCGTGGCAGACCGTCGTGTGGGACGATCCCGTCAACCTCATGAGCTACGTCGTGCGCGTCTTCCGCGAGTACTTCGGCTTCACGCAGGAGAAGGCGACCGAGCGCATGCTCGCCGTGCACAACGACGGCCTCGCGGTCGTCGCCGAGGGCGCACGCGAGCAGATGGAGCTGCACGCGCAGGCGATGCACGACTACGGCCTCTGGGCCACCGTACGAAGGGCACCGCAGTGACCGACCGCCTCGTCATCCTCACCCTCACCCGCATCGAGGCGACGCACCTGCTCGATCTCGTGACGCAGTTCGCCGAGCTCGTCGGCGAGGACCCGCAGCACGACGATCCCGCCGTCGAGCGGCTCACGCCCCCGGCGTACACCGACGACCCCGATGCGGCGCGGGAGTTCCAGCAGGTGACGCGCGGCGAGCTCCTCGGCCGGCGCGCCCACGACGCCGCGATCGTGCAGCAGGACCTCCAGCGCATCGATCACGCCGAGCTCGACGAGGCGCTCTCGCCCGTCGACGTCTCGATCGAGGGCGAGGAGAAGCTCGAGGCATGGCTGCGCACGCTCGCCGCCGTCCGGCTCGTGCTCGCGAGCCGTCTCGGGATCGACGCGGGCGCCGAGCACGACGACGCGGATCCGCGGTTCGGCCTCTACGAGTGGCTGGGATACCGCCTCGAGGGCCTCATCGAGGCGGCAGAGAGCTGACGATGTCGGCGAGCGACGCGGGGTCCTCGGCCGCGATGTGCTCTCGCTCCTGCTCGGCCCACATGTCCCAGTAGGGCTCGAAGAGCTCGCCGTCGCGGTCGAGCGCGCGCCGCCGGCGCTCAGCGGCGTCGCCGTCCATCCACACCGCGAGGTCGGCGAAGGCCGCGGCGTCGGCGGTGAGCGCACCGCACCCCTCGACGACGAGCGCCGTCCCGGGATCCACGACATGCGCCTCGGGGGTCCACTCCTCGCGCTCCCAGTCCCAGCGGCGGTACTCCCCCGCCAGCCCCTCCGCGTGGGCCCGCAGCAGTCCGGCCGCGATCGGCGACGCGGCCCGCAGCCCGCCCCACCCCGGGTAGAGCTCATCGAGCGACACGAGGCGCGCGCCGCCCGGGAGCGGCCACGCGTCGACGAGGGCGCGGGCCGCCGTGGTCTTCCCCGCGCCGCTGCGCCCGTCGATCACGACGCGGCGAGCCCACGTCTCCCGGACGCGGCGGACGGTCGCGGCCGCCGCGTCGGCCGCCGCGACCGTGCGGGTCGGAGCCGTCAGCGCTTCTTCTTCGCGGTCTTGAGCACGAACCCGAGGGCGCGCCCCGAGACCCACACGAAGGGCGTGAGGACCGCGAGGAGCGTCACGATGTTCGGCGCGAAGCGGAACTCGGATCCGCGGCGCACGTAGGCGCCGACGGGCAGCGAGAACCCGCCGCCGCCACCGCCGCCCGTGCCCGCCTCGTCGGAGCCCCCGCCGAAGCCGCTCCAGGTCGCCGCGACGGGCAGCACCTTCACGCCGTCGAGGTCCTGCTGCTCGCCGTAGGCGGCCGTGACGCCGAGGTTCGCACTGATCTTGCCGAGTTCGATCGCGATGTTGGGCATGGGTCCATGCTAACCGCTCAGTCGCTGTCCTCAGCGGGGCGATCGGACGACGGGAGGTGGGCGCCGCGCGTCTCGGTCGGAAGGAACGCCGCGCGCGTCAGGGCGCCGGCGCCGAACTTCGCCGCCGCGCGGTCGAGGGCGTTCTCGGCCTTCTTCCACTCTCCGTCCTCGTCCCAGAGAGCCAGCGCGGCCGACCCCGCGGGGACGAGGCGCTCGGCGCGCACCCCGATGAGGCGCACGGGCGCCCGCAGCGCGACCCCGTCGAACAGGGTGCGCGCCTCCTGCCCGATCCGCTGGCCGAGCGCGGTCGGCTCGGCCAGCGCCTGGGACCGGGTGATCGTCGCGAAGTCGCTGAAACGCAGCTTGATCGCGACGCCGGATGCCTCGACGCCCGAGCGCCGGAGGCGCACCGCGACGCGGTCGGCCAGGCGCAGGAGCTCGGCGCGCAGCAGTTCGGGATCGGTCACGTCTCGGGGGAAGGTCTCCTCGTGCGAGACGCTCTTCTCGACCCGTTCGGTCTCGACGCCGCGCGCGTCGCGCCCGTGGGCGAGGTCGTGGATCCGCCGCCCCTGGGCCGGGCCGACGATCCGCGCCAGGGCGTCGACCGGCGTCTCACGGACGTCGGCGATGGTCCGGATCCCGCGGTTCCCGAGCGCCTCGGCCGCTTTGGGGCCGACGCCCCACATGGCGCCCACGGGGCGCGGATCGAGGAACTCCTGCGTGCGCGACTCGGGCACGATCACCAGGCCGTCGGGCTTCGAGATCGTCGACGCCATCTTCGCGACGTGCTTCGTCGCGGCGGCGCCGACGCTGCACACGATCCCCGCCTCCGCGCGCACGCGGCGCCGGAGCATGCGCGCGATCTCGCCCGGGCCTCCCCAGAGGCGACGGGCGCCCGACACGTCGAGGAAGGCCTCGTCAATCGAGAGCTGCTCGACGAGGGGCGTGATGCTGCGGAAGATCTCCATCACCTGCTCGGAGACGGCGCGGTAGCGGTCGAAATGCGGCGGCACGATGACGCCCTGGGGGCAGCGCCGGATCGCCTGTGCGATCGGCATCGCCGAGCGCACGCCGAAGCGCCGCGCCTCGTACGACGCGCTCGAGACGACCGACCGGCCGTCGGGATGCGCGATGATGACGGGCCTGCCCGCGAGGGAGGGGTCGTCGAGCACCTCGACCGACGCGTAGAAGGCGTCCATGTCGACGTGCAGCACGACCGCCCCCGTGTCGTCGGCGCCCTCGGGCGACACGAGCCGCCCTGATCCGTCCTGCCTGCCCACCCCTCCATTCTCGCCGAGACCTCCGACACCCGGGCGCGCCCCCGACACCGCCTGTTCAACACGTGTTCATTCCGCTTTCCTAGGTTCGCGGGCGGTGCCCGAGAGGCACCGGATCCCCCACCCCCGAAAGGACCCCGATGTCCCTGGCACCCTTCCGCCGCCGCGCGATCCCCGCCGCCGTGTGCGCCGCGGCGCTCGCCTCCCTGACGTTCGCCGCGCCCGCCGCCGTGGCCGCGACCGACGACGGCCTCCTCGACGACAGCGCGATCGCGCCGCACGAGGGCCGCAACGGCTTCTTCGTCGACGCGTGGGCCACGAACGACTCGAGCGTCGACCCCGCGGAGAACGCCGCGGTCGGCGTGCTCAGCGAGATGTACGACCTCTGGACCCCCGGCAGCGACTGGGACAACGGCACGAAGAAGGCGCCGTCGCTCCTCGACGAGAACATCCAGAAGGTGGTCGACATCACGACGGGCGCGTCCGACGAGACGCAGGAGCGCGCGTACGTCATCGACCGCCGCAACCAGAACTACACCGCGTCGGAGGGTCTCGGCGCGTACTACGACGCCTACGCCGAGGCGGTGGATCTCGGGACGACGATCCCCGACGAGGTTCCGGCCGAGGCCTCCACGACGAAGTTCGAGGACGAGGGGAACGAGAACGGCGCCTGGGCCGACCAGGACGGCGAGCTCGGCTCGACCGTCGCGCTCGTCGAGGCGATCCGCGGCCACGCCGCGAGCTCGAACCCGTCGAAGAACGCGTTCCAGTACCCCCGCCCCTTCCGCTGGACCGACGACGTCGACATGCCCAGCTACGCGCTCCCGCTCAAGAAGGACGTGTCGGAGGCCGCGAGCGACGGCGGCTTCCCCTCGGGCCACACGAGCGCGGGATCCATGGCGGCGAGCGGCCTCGCCTACGCCTTCCCCGAGCAGTACGACGAGCTCATGATGAAGGCGGCCGAGATCGGCACCTCGCGCATCGAGCTCGGTATGCACTCGCCGCTCGACGTCATGGGCGGCCGCATCCTCTCGACCGCCATCACGGCCGGCGCCCTGAGCGACGCCGACCTCGACGACGTCAAGGACGCCGCTCGCGCCGACGCGGCGGCCTGGCTCGCCGAGCAGGACGTCGAGCCCGACGCCGTCGACTACGACGCCGAGCTCGCCGAGTACGAGCAGTACCTCACGATGGGCTTCGAGCAGACGGGCGACGCCGGTGAGGCGATGCGCGTCCCCAAGGGCGCCGAGACCCTCATCGAGACCCGCTACCCCTACCTCTCCGACGAGCAGCGCCGCTGGGTGATCTTCTCGACGGGCCTCGAGTCGGGCTACCCGCTGAACGACGACGCCGAGGGCTGGGGCCGCATCAACCTGCTCGCCGCCGCGAACGGCTACGGCTCGTTCGACACCGACGTCGCCGTCGCGATGGACGCCGCGGACGGCGGCTTCGACGCCGCCGACGAGTGGAAGAACGACATCGCGGGCGCGGGATCCCTGACGCTCTCGGGCACGGGATCGCTCACGCTCTCGGGCGACAACACCTACTCGGGCGGCACGACGCTCGCGGGCGGCGAGATCGTCGCCGCCGCGGCAGGCGCGCTCGGAACCGGGTCGGTCGCGAACGACGCCGGAACCCTCACGGCGCCACAGGCGATCACGGTCGCCGGATACTTCAGCCAGGGCGGCGGCGCCGAGCTGCACCTCGCAGCCGACGCGACGGTCACGGTCGCGGGCGCCGCGGCCCTCGCGGGCGGCCTCGAGCTCGACGCCGTGCCGGCCGACGGGACGGCCCTCGTGAGCGCAGCCTCGATCTCCGGGGCCTTCGACGCCGTGACGGTCGACGGGCAGCCGATCGAGACGCACGTCGCCGACGGCGTGCTGTACGCCGGCGCGGCCGCCGAGGAGCCCGCCGCCACCGCGGAGCCCACCGCCTCGCCGACGGCCGAGCCGACCGAGTCGGCGACCGCCGCCCCCGCGACGACGGCGACGCCCGCAGCGACCGCCGACGCGACCCCGGCCGCGGACGCGGACGCCGAGAAGCTCACCGCCGCGGGCGGAGACGTCGACGGCCGGCTCGTCGCGATCCCCGCGACGGCGATCATCGCGGGCCTCACGGCCCTCGCGATCCGGTTCGTGACGCGCCGCCGGAACCGGGCGTAGCGACACGCGAAGAGGCGGCCGTCACCCTCGGGTGGCGGCCGCCTCTTCGCGTGAGCGACGCGTCAGGCCTGGGCGCGCTCGAGGATCAGCTCGCGCACGCGCGCGGCGTCGGCCTGGCCCTTCATGGCCTTCATGACCGCGCCGATGATCGCGCCGGCGGCCTGCACCTTGCCGCCCTTGATCTTCTCCATGACGTCGGGCTGCGCCGCGAGCGCGTCGTCGATCGCCGCGATGAGCGCGCCGTCGTCCGAGACGACCGCGAGCCCGCGGGCGTCGACGACCTGCTGCGGGTCGCCCTCCCCGGCGATGACGCCCTCGAGGACCTGGCGCGCGAGCTTGTCGGTCAGCGTGCCCGCGTCGACGAGCTGCTGGAGCTGCGCGACGTGCGCCGGGCTCACCATGTCGGCGGGCTCGCGGTCGGCGGCGTTCGCGAGGCGCGTGATCTCGCCCGTCCACCACTTGCGCGCCGACTGCGGCGCCGCGCCGGCCGCGATCGTCTGCTCGACGACGTCGGTCAAGCCGCCGTTCGCGACGTCCTGGAACTCGAGGTCGGTGAAGCCCCACTCGGCCTTGAGGCGCCGGCGCTTCACCGCGGGCGCCTCGGGCAGCTGCGCACGCAGCTCCTCGATGAGCTCCTCGCTCGGCGCGACCGGGAGCAGGTCGGGCTCGGGGAAGTAGCGGTAGTCGTCGGCGTCGCTCTTCGGGCGGCCGGGCGACGTCTCGCCGGTGTCCTCGTGCCAGTGGCGCGTCTCCTGCGTGATCGTGCCGCCGTCGGCGAGGATCGCGGCCTGGCGACGGATCTCGTACCGCACGGCGCGCTCGACCGAGCGCATCGAGTTGACGTTCTTCGTCTCGGTGCGGGTGCCGAGCTTCTCGGCGCCGCGCGGGCGCAGCGAGACGTTGGCGTCGCATCGGACGTTGCCGCGCTCCATGCGCGCCTCGCTGATGCCGAGCGATCGCGCGATGTCGCGGATCGTGCCGAGGTACGCCTTCGCGAGCTCGGGCGCGCGGTGCTCGGCGCCGAAGATCGGGTGCGTGACGATCTCGACGAGCGGGACTCCGGCGCGGTTGTAGTCCACGAGCGAGTGGTCGGCGCCCTGGATGCGGCCCGTGGATCCGCCGACGTGCGTCAGCTTGCCCGCGTCCTCCTCCATGTGCGCGCGCTCGATCGGCACCGTGAAGATCGTGCCGTCCTCGAGCTCGACCTCGACGGATCCCTCGAACGCGATCGGCTCGTCGTACTGGCTGATCTGGTAGTTCTTGCCGAGGTCGGGATAGAAGTAGTTCTTCCGCGCGAAGCGACTCGACGGCGCGATCGAGCAGCCGAGCGCGAGGCCCAGGCTGATCGACTTGCGCACGGCCTCGGCGTTGACGGTCGGCATCGAGCCCGGGAGGCCCAGGTCGACGGGCGAGACGAGCGTGTTGGGGCCCGCGCCCTGGAACTCGTCGTTGGCCGGGTTGCCCGACGCCGAGAACATCTTCGTGCGCGTGTTGAGCTCGACGTGCACCTCGAGCCCGATGACAGGCTCGAAGATCTCGAGCGCCTTGTCGTAGTCCATGAGCGCGGCCATCAGCGCGCACCTCCCTCGAGTGCGGGGGCCCGGTCGAGGAGCGGACCTCCCCATGCGTCGACGAGCAGCGCCTCGAGCGCGGCGCCGACGCGGTACAGGCGCGCGTCCTCGTGGGCGGGCGCGAGGAACTGGATCCCCACCGGGAGCCCGTCGTCGTGCGCGAGGCCCGACGGGATCGAGATGCCGGGGACGCCGGCGAGGTTCGCCGGGATCGTCGTCAGGTCGTTGAGGTACATCGACAGCGGGTCGTCGATCTTCTCGCCGAGGCGGAACGCCGTCGTCGGCGCCGAGGGCGTCGCGATGACGTCGACGCCGGCGAAGGCGCGGGCGAAGTCCTGCTGGATCAGCGTGCGCACCTTCTGGGCCGAGCCGTAGTAGGCGTCGTAGTAGCCCGCCGAGAGCGCATAGGTGCCGAGGATGATGCGGCGCTTGACCTCGGGGCCGAAGCCCGCGTCGCGCGTGACCGACATGACGTCCTCGACCGTTCCGCCCGCGACCTCCGACCGCAGGCCGAAGCGCACGGAGTCGAACTTGGCGAGGTTGCTCGACGCCTCGGCGGGGAGGATCAGGTAGTACGCGGCGACGGCGTACTCGAAGTTCGGCGCGCTGATCTCGACGATCTCCGCGCCCGCGGCCTCGAGGGTCGCGAGAGCGTCGCGGAACGAGCGGGCGACGCCGGGCTGGAAGCCGTCGTCGGGGAGCTCCTTCACGACTCCGACGCGGAGGCCGCGCAGGACCTCGCCCGACGCCCCCTCGCGCGCCGCGGCCGCGAACGAGGGCCACTCGGTCGTGAGGCTCGTCGCGTCGTGCGGGTCGTGCCCGCCGATGACGTCGTGGAGGAGCCCCGCGTCGAGGACCGTGCGCGTGACGGGGCCGACCTGGTCGAGGCTCGACGCCAGGGCGATCGCGCCGTAGCGGCTCACCCCGCCGTAGGTCGGCTTCACGCCGACGGTTCCCGTGACGTGCGCGGGCTGGCGGATCGAACCGCCCGTGTCGGAGCCCAGCGCGAGGGGAGCCTCGAAGGCCGCGACCGCCGCGGCCGAGCCGCCGCCCGATCCGCCGGGGATCCGGTCGAGATCCCAGGGGTTGTGGGTGGGGCCGTACGCCGAGTGCTCGGTCGACGAGCCCATCGCGAACTCGTCCATGTTGGTCTTGCCGAGCGGCACGAGGCCCGCGGCGCGAGCACGCGCGACGACCGTCGCGTCGTACGGCGACATGTAGCCCTCGAGGATCTTCGACGCCGACGTCGACGGCATGTCGGTCGTCACGAGGACGTCCTTGACCGCGAGCGGGACGCCCGCGAGCTCGGGGAGGTCCTCGCCCGCGAGGCGACGCGCGTCGATGTCGCGCGCGGTCTCGACGGCGTGGTCGCTCACGTGCAGGAACGCGTGGACGTCGCCGTCGACCTGCGCGATGCGGTCGAGGTGCGCCTGCGTCGCCTCGGCACTCGAGACGTCGCCGGAGCGCAGCTTCTCGGCCAGCTCGGCCGCTGTCAGGCGGATGATGTCGCCCATCACTGCTCCTCCCCCAGGATCGCCGTCACGCGGAACCGGTCGCTGTCAGCGTCGGGCGCGTTCTGCAGAGCCTGCTCGAGCGTGAGCATCTGCCCCGGCTCGTCGGGCCGGAAGACGTTCTGCAGGGGGATCGGGTGGCTCGTCGCAGCGACATCGGACGTCGCGACCTCGCTCACCTTGGCGATGTTCGACACGATCGCGTCGAGCTCGCCGGTGAGGCTGGTCACCTCGTCGTCCGAGAGCTGGATCCGAGCGAGCACACCGAGATGACGCACGAGATCGGGGGTGATTTCAGACACCTCCCCAGTCTAGGCGGGCTGCGACTCAGGGCAGTGCAGGACCCCGTCGACCTCGACGTGCTCGCGCTTGACGTGGCCGCACCGCGAGCAGGGCGGGCCGTCGACGGGCGCGTACGGCCCGACGGTCGGCGGGCCCGCGTAGCGGATCAGCCGGGAGTTGACGTACTGATAGAGGCCGCCGGCCTCGCGGATCCGTTCGCTCAGGGGCTTCTTCTGTGCCATAACAATTAGTGTACTCACTATTCGTGGTGACAGAATGGATCCATGACAGATCCCCGTGATGACCTTCTGCGGCTCGACAACCAGCTCTGCTTCGCGATCGTCACGGCCGCGCGCAACGTCGTCTCGATCTACCGGCCGGTCCTCGAACCGCTCGGTCTGACGCACCCGCAGTACCTCGTCATGCTCGCGCTCTGGGAGGATTCGCCCCGCTCGCTCCGCGAGCTCGCCGACGCGCTCGCGCTCGAGCCCGCGACTGCGTCGCCTCTCATCAAGCGGCTCGAGGCGCAGGGGCTCGTGACCCGCGCTCGCCGTGCAGGCGACGAGCGCCGCCTCGACATCTCGCTCACCGACGAGGGCGCGGCGCTACGCGAGCGCGCCCTCGACGTGCCCGGCCAGGTCATGGAGAGGACGGGGCTCGCCCCCGACGAGATCGCCCGCGTGCGCGACTCCCTCGCGGCGTTCGCCGGCGGGGCTTGATCAGCCGACCCGCTCGAGCAGCAGCTGCTTGACCTGCCGGCGCATGACCTTGCCGATCATCGACTTCGGCAGCTCGTCGACGACGACGAGGCGGCGCGGCGCCTTGTAGGGCGTCAGGACGCGCTTGACGAAGGCGCGCACCTCCTCGGGATCGAATTCGGGCGTGCCGTCGAGCACGACCGCCGCGACGACCTCCTCGCCCTTCTCCCCCGGCAGGCCGACGACCGCGGCGTCCTCGATCGCGGGGTGCTGGCGCAGCGCGATCTCGACCTCGGTCGGGGCGACGTTGAAGCCGCCCGTGATGATGAGCTCCTTGATGCGGTCGACGACCGTGAAGAATCCGTTCTCGTCCATCTCGACGACGTCGCCCGTGCGGAACCAGTCGCCCGAGAACACCGCCTCGGTCTCCTCGGGCTTGCCGTAGTAGCCGCCGAAGACCTGCGGACCGCGCACCCACAGCTCGCCCGGCGCGCCCTGCGCAACGTCGGAACCCGTCTCGGGGTCGACGACGCGGCACTCGGTTCCGGGCAGCGGCAGCCCGATCGAGCCCGCCTTGCGGTTGGGCGCCACGGGGTTCACGATCAAGACGGGCGAGCACTCGCTGAGGCCGTAGCCCTCGACGAGATAGCCGCCCGTCTCGGCCTCCCACGGTCCGACGAGGGCCTCGGCATCGAGCGCCATGGCGCCCGAGACCCCGACCTGCGTGCCGGCGAGGGAGACGCCCTTCTCCTGCGCGCGCGCCAGCAGGCGCTGGGCGATCGGCGGGACGGCGGGGAGCACCGTCGCGGGGCGCTTCTTCGTGACCGCGAGGACCATGTCGGGGTCGAACTTCGGGAAGAGGACGAGCCGGGCGCCCTGCGACATCGCGAACGTCAGGCACAGCGTGAGCCCGTAGGCGTGGAACATCGGGAGCACCGCGTAGACGACGTTGCCGGGGCCGCGCTGGATGTCGGGCAGCCAGGAGCGCGCCTGCGCCGCGTTCGCGAGCAGGTTGCGATGCGTCAGCGCCGCCCCCTTGGGATCGCCCGTCGTGCCGCTCGTGTACTGGATGATCGCGATGTCATCGGTCGCGGGCCCGGGGACGTCGCGGTCGAGCGGAGCGGATCCGACGACCTCCTCCCAGCTCACGGCGCCGCGCACGCGCTCGGTGAGCTGCGCGCGCTGGCGCCGGAGCGCGGGGATCGGGAGCCGCAGCGCGGCGCGCATGTACCCGGGCATGCCCGTCGTCACGTCGACCGAGACGAGCGTCGACACGGCGAGGTCGGCGGGGAACTCCTGCACCGTCTTCGCGACCTTGCTCCAGACGATCGCGTGCTTCGCCCCGTGGTCCTCGAACTGCTTGCGCAGCTCGCGCGGCGTGTAGAGCGGGTTGTGCTCGACGACGATCGCCCCGAGCCGCAGCACGGCGTAGAAGGCCACGATGTGCTGCGAGCTGTTGGGGAGGATCAGCGCGACCGGATCGCCCTCGCGCACACCGAGCCGGCGCAGGCCGTTCGCAGCCCGCTCGATCGCGTCGGCCAGCTTGCGGTAGCTCGTCTCGCGGCCGAAGAACTGCAGCGCGGTCGCGTCGGGGAAGTCGGCGGCCGAGCGCGCCACGAGATCCATGAGGGATCCCGTCTGCGGTTCGAGGTCGACCGGGACGCCCTGTGCGTAGGAGGCGGTCCAGGGGCGCGGCGGATCGAACGCGGTGCTCACGCGCCGATCCTACGACGCCGAGGCGTCTTCGCCGTGGATCCCCTCGAGGACGATCGCGCCCGTGCGGGTGAACTCGTCCTGGATCTCGCGGTCGTCGACCGTGTCGGGCCGGTGCGTCGCGAGGCTCACGACGACCGCGGCCACGAGGCCGATCACGAAGCCCGGCAGCAGCTCGTAGAGCCCCGTGCCGAAGATCGGCCAGATGAAGACCGTCGCGGATCCGAGCACCATGCCCGCGATCGCGCCCCAGTTCGTGAGACGTCGCCAGAACAGCGAGAGCAGGATCAGGGGCCCGAACCCGGCGCCGAAGCCGGCCCAGGCGAAGCTCACGAGCTCGAGGATCGAGCTGTTCTGATCGAGGGACAGCAGGATCGCGACGACCGAGATCACGAGCACGCCGAGGCGGCCGAGCCAGACGCCGGCCTTCGGCGACGGCTTCTTCTTGAAGATCACGATCCCGATGTCGTCGATGAGGGCGGACGACGACACGATGAGCTGGCTCGAGATCGTCGACATGATCGCCGCGACGACCGCCGCGAGCACGAGACCCGCGATGAACGGGTGGAACAGCAACTGCGCCATCTCGAGCACGACAGTCTCGGCCGTCACGTCGTCGAGCTCGATGCCGTTGAGGCTCAGGTACGCAATACCGAGGAATCCGGACACGATCGTGCCGAGGAGCGACAGGACCATCCAGCCCATGCCGATGCGGCGGGCCGTCTTCGCCTCGCGCGCGTTGCGCAGCGCCATGAAGCGCACGATGATGTGCGGCTGGCCGAAGTAGCCGAGGCCCCACGCGAGCGCCGAGACGATCACGATCACGGTCGAGAACGAGAAGTCGTCGCCGAAGAACGAGAGCTGCCCCGGCGTCATGTGCGACTCGAACGCCGCCGTCGCGGAGTCGCCCGCGTTGAGGACCGCGATGAAAGCCAGGATCGGCACGCCGATGAGGGCGAGCATCATGAGGACGCCCTGCACGAAGTCGGTGTACGAGGCGCCGAGGAACCCGCCGAACAGCGAGTAGAGCACCGTGACGCCGCCGATCACGAGCATGCCGGTGAGGTAGTCGCCGCCGAAGGAGCTGACGAAGAACTTGCCGCCGGCGACCATGCCGCTCGACACGTACAGGGTGAAGAACACGAGGATCACGACGCCCGCGACGATGCGCAGGAGGTGCGTGCGGTCGTGCGTGCGGTTCTCGAGGAAGATCGGGACCGTGACCGAGTCGTTCGCGACCTCGGTGTAGGCGCGCAGGCGCGGGGCGACGAGCCGCCAGTTGAGGTAGGCGCCGATCGTCAGCCCGATCGCCATCCACGCCTCGATGAGGCCCGAGAGGTAGATCGCGCCGGGCAGGCCCATCATGAGCCACCCCGACATGTCGGAGGCGCCCGCGCTGAGCGCGGCCACGGCTGGCGGCAGGTCGCGGCCGCCCAGCATGTAGTCGTCGTGGTTCTTCGTCCTGCGGAACCCGTAGTACCCGATCGCGATCATCGCGACCAGATAGACGCCGAGGGCGATCAGGTAAACCGTCGTGGCGGGCATGGTGGAGCCTCCTCTTCCGGGAATTCAGCGGCTCACGATACGGACCCGTTCAGCGGGATTCCAGGCGACACGTGGGAAACGCACAGATCCGGTTTCGCCCCCGATCAGCCTTCGGGCTCCGGATCGGGGAGCGCGGCCGGCCCCTGCTCGACCAGGATCCGGAACAGCGCGGCGTCGAGGACGCGGATGCCGAGCTCTTCGGCCTTCGCGAGCTTCGAGCCAGCCCCTGGCCCCGCGGCGACGTAGTCGGTCTTCTTCGAGACGCTGCCCGCGGCCTTGCCTCCCGCCTGGATAATCGCCTCCTTGGCGCCGTCGCGCGTGTATCCGTCGAGCGTGCCCGTCGCGACGACCGTCAGGCCCTCGAGGACTCCGCCGCCCGAGACGGCGGCGCCGGGGCCAGGGTGCCCGGGGATCGCGAACGACACGCCCGCGGCCGCCCAGCTCTCGACGATCGCGCGATGCCAGTCGACCTCGAACCACGCGAGGAGCGACTCGGCGATGATGGGGCCGACGCCGTCGACGGCCGCGAGGTCGTCGACCGAGGCCTCGCGGATCGCGGCGAGCGCGCCGAAGTGCTGCGCGAGGGCGCGCGCGGCGACGGGGCCGACGTGGCGGACGTTGAGCGAGACGATCTGCCTCCAGAGGTCCTTCGTCTTCGCCTTCTCGAGCTCGTCGAGGAGCGTGCGCGCCTGCGACGACACGATCTCGAGGGCGTCGCCGTCGAAGGGTCCGTCGGGATCGAACGCGGGGTCGGCGTCGCGCCCCGTGAGACGGCGCCTGCGGCGGAACGGGCGGCGCACCGACACGACGCCGTCGGCGTTCTCGCGGGGCTGCCCCGTCTCGGGATCCTTCACGACGACGTCGATCGGGAAGAGGTCGCGGAGCGTGAGGTCGAACAGGCCGGCCTCGGTGCGGAGCGGCGGCTCCGACGGGACGTCGGGCTGCGTGAGCGCCGCCGCCGTCACCTCTCCGAGCGCCTCGACGTCGAGAGCTCCGCGCGAGCCGATGTGCTCGACGCGGCCGCGGACCTGCGCGGGGCAGTCCTCGCCGTTGGGGCAGCGGAGGTCGATGTCGCCCTCCTTCATCGCCCGCAGGGGCGTGCCGCACTCGGGGCACGCCTCGGGCATCACGAACGCGCGCTCGGTGCCGTCGCGCAGCTCGACGACGGGCCCGAGCACCTCGGGGATCACGTCTCCCGCCTTGCGCAGCACGACCATGTCGCCGATCAGGACGCTCTTCTGCTCGACGACCTCGCGGTTGTGCAGCGTCGCCCGCGAGACGACGCTTCCCGCGACGAGCTTGGGCTCCATGACGGCGTACGGGGTCGCGCGGCCCGTGCGGCCGACGCCGACCTGGATGTCGAGGAGCCGCGTCTGCACCTCCTCAGGCGGGTACTTGTAGGCGATCGCCCACCGCGGGGCCCGGCTCGTCGCGCCGAGCTCGTCGTGGAGCGCGAGCTCGTCGACCTTCACGACGATGCCGTCGAGCTCGTGCTCGACCGAGTGGCGGTTCTCGCCGTAGCGCTCGACGTAGCCGAGCACGTCGTCGATGCCGTCGAACACCGCGAAGTGCGGGCTCGTCGGCAGGCCCCAGCCCTTCAGCAGCGCGTACACGTCGCTCTGCGCCGCGACGGGCGGATCGGGCCACGCGCCGATGCCGTGCACGTAGAGCCGCAACGACGCGAGCCGCGCGACCCCGGCCTCGAGCTCGAGGCCGTCCTTTTTGTCGAGCTGCTGGCGCAGGCCGCCCGACGCCGCGTTGCGGGGGTTCGCGAACGCCGGGAACCGGCGCTCGGCGGCGGAACGCGCCCGCTCCTCGTCGAAGGCGCGCTTCGTCGCGCTGCGCACGGCGTCGTGCTTCGCACGCGACTCGGCGTACGCGCGCTCGCGCAGCGACGCCTGCAGGGCGTTGAGCTCCTCGAACTCGCGCACGGGGATGAACACCTCGCCCCGTACCTCGACGATCGCGGGGTGCCCCTCGCCGCCCAGCTTCTCGGGGATCCCCGCGACGCGCAGCGCGTTGCCCGTGACGATCTCGCCGACCCGTCCGTCGCCGCGCGTCGCGGCCGACGTCAGGACCCCGTCCTCGTAGCGCAGATTGATCGCGAGACCGTCGATCTTGAGCTCGGTGAGCCAGCGGACGGGCCGCCCCGCCGCCTCCGCGGCGCGGACGCACCACGCGCGGAGCTCGTCCGGAGAGAACACGTTGTCGAGGCTCAGCATGCGCTCGGCGTGCTCGATCGTGTCGAGCCCCGTCGACGCCGCGGCCCCGACCGTCTGGGTCGGCGAGTCCTGCCCGCGGAGGACGGGGAACGCCGCCTCGAGCGCCTCGAGGCGATGCATCCACCCGTCGTACGTCTCGTCGTCGACGAGCGACGCGTCGCCGCCGTAGTAGGCGTCGCGCGCGGATTCGATGCGCGAGACGAGATCCTGCGCCTCGGTGCGGGCGTCGTCGAGGGAAGAGGGTGCGTCGGTCACAGGTCGATTCTAGATTTCGACCCCCGACACGCGAAGGTCAGGCAGCGACGGGGACGGCGCTCTCGGCCCGGTCGATCGTGCACTGCCCGAGCACGCGCGTGCCGACGTACACGACGGCGGTCTGCCCCGTCGCGACCCCGACGATCGGCTCGTCCGGCACGACGACGAGCTCGCCGTCCTCGACGTGCGCGATCGCCGGCACGGGCTCGCCGTGGGCGCGGATCTGCACCTCGCACGCGAACGGCGTCGCGGGGTCCTCGGGCGCGGCTCCCGCCCAGGAGTAGCGGGATCCCGCCAGCTCCCGCACCGCGAGGGCCTCCTTCGGCCCGACGACGACGGTGTTCGACACGGGCCGCACCTCGAGGACGAAGCGGGGCTTGCCGTCGGGCGCAGGCACGCCGAGCCGCAGGCCCTTGCGCTGGCCGACCGTGAACGCGTGCGCCCCGTCGTGCGATCCGATCACGGCGCCCCCGCGGTCGACGATGTCGCCGGGCTCGGCGCCGACCTTCTCGGCGAGGTAGCCGCGCGTGTCGCCGTCGGGGATGAAGCAGATGTCGTAGCTGTCGGGCTTCTGCGCGACCGTGAACCCGCGCTCGGCCGCCTCGGCGCGCACGAGGTCCTTCGACGGCGTGTCGCCGAGCGGGAAGTAGGTGTGCGCGAGCTGCTCGGCCGTGAGCACGCCGAGCACGTACGACTGGTCCTTCGCCTCCTCGCTCGCGCGGTGGAGCTCGAGCCCGCCCGGACCGTCGACGAGCGAGGCGTAGTGGCCCGTCGCGACGGCGTCGAAGCCGAGCTCGATCGCGCGCTCGAGGAGAGCCGCGAACTTGATCCGCTCGTTGCACCGCATGCAGGGGTTGGGGGTGCGACCCGCGCGGTACTCGCTCACGAAGTCGTCGATCACGTCGTCGCGGAAGCGCTCCGAGAAGTCCCACACGTAGAACGGGATCCCGAGCCGGTCCGCGACGCGGCGCGCGTCCATCGCGTCCTCGATCGTGCAGCAGCCGCGGCTGCCCGTGCGGAGCGTGCCGCCCGCCCGCGAGAGCGCCAGGTGGACGCCCACGACCTCGTGACCCGCTTCGACGGCGCGGGCCGCCGCCACGGCGGAATCGACACCGCCGCTCATCGCCGCCAGAACTCGCATGATCCCAGGGTATGCGGGTCAGCTGGTGAGGCGGCGGTACGCGTCCAGGATCGCGGCGGCCGCGGCGTCGACGTCGCCCGCCGTCGTCGTGCGCCCGAGCGACACCCGGAGCACCTGCCGCGCCGCGGCCTCGCCGAGCCCCATGGCCCGGACGACGTGCGACGCCTCGGTGATCCCGGCCTGGCACGCCGACCCCGTCGACGCCGCGACGCCCGCCATGTCGAGGAGGTAGAGGACCGACTCCCCCGCGGCGCCGGGCAGGAGGAGATGCGCGGTCCCCGCGAGCCGGTGCTCGGCGTCGCCGAGCGCCCGGATCCGCGGCTCGGCCGCCAGCGCCGCGAGGAGCCGCGCGCGCAGGGCGCCGAGCCGCGCGTTCTCGGCCTCGCGCTCGCGCTCGGCGAGCTCGAGCGCCGTCGCGAGGGCCGCGGCGCCCGCGACGTCCTGCGTTCCCGAGCGCAGCGAGCGCTGCTGCCCTCCCCCGTGCAGGAGGGGCGCGAGCGCGGCGTGCCGGGACACGACGAGCGCCCCGGTCCCGACGGGCGCCCCGACCTTGTGACCCGAGACGCTGAGCGCGACGAGCCCCGCGGATCCCGCGGCCCCGCCGCGCCAGGCGCGGAAGCGCACGGGCTCGTGTCCGAGGGCCGCGACGGCGTCGACGTGCATCGGGACGCCCGCCGACGCGGCCGCACCCGCGAGCGCCGCGACGTCCTGCACCGTGCCGACCTCGTTGTTCGCCGCGATGGCCGTCGCGACCGCGACGTCGGGTCCGAGCGCCGCCGCGAACGCCGCGGGCTCGATGTGGGCCGTGCCCGTGATCGCGACGGGGCGCACCTCGGCGCCCTCGGCCGACCGCAGCCACTCGACCGCGTCGAGGGTCGCGTGGTGCTCGCCGTCCGGCAGCACGATCGTCGTGCGGCCGGCGCCACGCGCCCACCAGAGCCCCTTGAGGGCGAGGTTGGCCGACTCGGTGCCGCCCGAGGTGAAGACGACCTCGAGGGGATCGCAGTCGAGCACGGCCGCGGCCCGCTCGCGGGCGTCCTCGAGGGCGCGCCTCGCCCGCTGACCCGCCGCGTGCACCGACGAGGCGTTCCCCGTCGCCTGCGCCTCGAGCCACGCGTCGCGCACCTCGTCGCGCAAGGGCGTCGTCGCGGCGTGGTCGAGGTAGATCACGTCAGAACAGAAGGCTCGTGAGGCGTCCCCGGGCCGCGATCACCCGCGCGTCGCCCGCGCCCACGACCCCGAAGAGCTCGACGAGGCGATCCCGCACGGGGCCGCGCTCGTCGGAGGGCAGCGCCGCGAACAGGTCGAGGAGGCGCGAGAACGCGTCGTCGACGTGCCCGCCCACGACGTCGAGGTCGGCGACGGCGAGCTGCTCGGCGACGCCCTGCGGCGCCTCGGCGGCCGCGCGGCGCGCCTGCTGCAGGTCGGCGCCCGCCGTGCGCTGGAGGAGCCGCACCTGCCCGAGGCCCGCCTCCGCGTCTGCGTCGCGGGGGTTCTCCTTGAGCGCCTTCTCGTACGCCGCGACGGCGGCCGCGTAGTCGCCGCGCTGGATCGCGTCGTAGGCCTCCTGGTGCAGCGGCGGAAGCGGCGGCTCGGCCGGCTCCTCCTGCGCGCTCCCGGAGGGCGGCGTGACGGATCCCGTGATCCCCTGCTGCTGCGCGATCTGCAGCAGCTGGTCGAAGACCTCGCGGATCTGCTCCTCGGGGACGACCTCGTTGAACATCGGCACGGGGCGCCCTCCGATGAGGGCGACGATCATGGGGATCGACTGCAGCTGGAAGGCCTGCGCGATCTGCGGGTTCTCGTCGACGTCGACGCGGGCCAGGACGATGCGGCCCTCGTACGAGCGCACGACCTTCTCGATGAGGGGGCTCAGCTCGGCCGCGACGCCGCTGCGCGGGGACCACAGGTCCATCACGACGGGGATCTGCTGCGAGAGCTGCATGATCTGCGGGAACGTCGCGTCGGACACCGTCGTGACGAGGTCGGGCGCGCCGGCGGGCGCGTCGCCGCCCGCGGCCGGCTGCTGCGCCGCGGCGGGGCGGTTGCGCAGGGAGGAGAGGTCGACGGCACCGCGCAGCGCGGCGCCCAGCGAGGGATCGGACATCGATCACCTTTCGGTTCTGTCGGGAAGGGGCGTTGCCGCCCTCTATTCTCCCTCAGCCTCGGGCAGCAGCTCCGAACCCGTGAGGGCGTACTGATAGCCGAGGATCCGGATCGGCTCGTCGGACGACTTCGCCGGGACGTAGAAGAAGAGCTCGCTCTCGTAGCTCGTCGTGAGCCCCGTCGCGGTCTCGGTCTCGTCGACGAAGTGCTGGATCTGCGGAGCGTCGGGGATGAGGATGAACGCGTCCTCGTTGGTGGGACGCGCCGTCTCGGAGTCGGTCAGCGATACCGCGACGATCGCGCCGCTGTCGAAGGTCGCGAGCGACACGGGGTCGCTGTCGCCCGGGCCTTGGTCGAAGGTCATCTCGGCCGTGCCCTCGCCCGTCTCGTTGAAGTTCGCGAGGGTCGTGTCGCGCTTGTCCTGGAGCGCCGTGCGGAACGTGTCGTCGTCGAGGTCGAAGAGCGGCGCGTAGCTGCTGTCCTCGCCGTTGGCGATGATGTCGGCGTATGCCGCCGCGAGGTCCTGCGGGGCGATCTGCAGGAACGACGAGTCGGGGGTCACGAGCGCGGCGCCGAGCCAGGCCGGTGCGAGCTCGGGGAGCTCGACGTTCGCGCCGATGTTCGCGACGTAGGTCGCCTTGTACTCGGCCCACGGGTCGGCCTGCTGCATCGTGAGGATCGTGGGGCTCTGGTCGCCGTCGGAGTCGCCGACGACGACGAGCGCGGTGCGGGGCCAGCCGTCGTTCGCCTGCGGGAGCAGGACGCTGACGGGGCCGTCGGGGAACGTCGTCGGGGCGGCGTAGTCGGTGACGTCGGCCCGGATCCCGTAGGTCGCGGTGCGCAGCGCGAGGGCGGCGCCGTCCATGCGCTGCGAGGCGAGGTCGGCGTCGTTGTCCTGGTCGGCCTGCGCGATCGTGTCGGCCATGCTCGCGACGATCCGCGCGGCCTGCGCGTCGGTGATCGCGGGGGTCTCCTGATCGGCCTGCGCATCGCTCGTCGGGGTGGGGGTCGGCGAGGGGGTGCTCGAGAAGTCGGGCCACGCGCTCGGCGAGCAGCCCGCGAGCAGCGCGCCCGTCGCGAGGAGCGCGGGGATCCCCGCGAGCGCGCGACGGCGCGCGGGCACGGCGATGCGCTTCGCGGTCGGCTCGGCGTCGCCCTCGGCCGCGGCGATCTCCTTCTTCGAGATCGGGGCGGTCGGAGGCAGCTTCGGCCCCTTGCGGCGCGGGCCGCGGCGCCGGCGCAGGCCGATGAAGCCCGCGATCCAGAAGACGAGGCCGACGAGGAGCGCGAGCGCGCCGAGCGCGATGAGGGGGCCCGCCCACGGCGTCGTGACGTCGACGTCCCAGGTGAGGCTCAGATCCGCGGGAGCCGCGGCACTGCCGTCGGTCGCGAGGAGGACGCTCATGCCGTCGGGAAGCGAGAAGTTCTGCTCGAGGGAGCCGTCGCCCGTGTCCTCGCTGACCCAGAGATCGGATCCGCGCGGGTCGTTCGTCGCGCGGTCGCCCTCGAAGTCGCCCGTCGGATCGACGACCTCCACGTCGACGCTCGGCTGACCGTCTTCGGATCCGCCCGCGGTCGCGTGGTTGTACGAGACGTCCGAGAGCCATGCCTCGATGTCGGAGGTGCGCCCGACCGCCGCGACGATCTCGCCGTCGGCGCCCGACGCGGAGAACTGCTGCTGGCCCGGGTTCTCCGAGAAGACGTCGGCGTCGATCACGGTGTACGGAAGAGACGCGTCGGCGGGGGCGATCTCGCTCGTCAGCGTCTCGGGGCCCTTGAGCACCGTCAGCTGCGCAACGCCCGCCCCGATCAGAACCACGGCCGCCAGGAACGACACGACCGCCCATACGAATCGCACGAAACAACTCTCCTCGTTCACGCGCCGGAACGGAACAGCCCGGCGCCACGGACGCTCCACCCTAGCGGCGTGACCTGGGAGAAGCGGCTCCGGCCGGTACGCTCGGCTGAGACCCGTTCGAGCCCCAGGAGACGCATGAAGATCCACAACCCGTTCCGCCTCGGCTTCATCGCCGCGCTCGGCGTCGGGCTCGCGATCATGCTCCTGCAGGGCGTGCAGACGCTCTCGAGCGTGCTCCTCTACGTCGGAACGGCGCTGTTCATCTCGCTGGGCCTCGATCCCGTCGTGTCGTGGTTCGAGCGCCGGGGCCTCCCCCGCTGGGCGGCCGTCCTGATCTCGATCGTCGGCGTGCTCGGCGCCTTCGCCGCGATCCTCGTGATCGTCCTGCCGACCGTGATCGACCAGATCTCGCAGCTCGTCCGGCGCATCACCTACCTCCTCAACCGCTCGTCCTGGCAGAACGACATCGAGGCGTGGGTCGAGCAGACCTTCCCGAACCTCGACTTCCCCGTCGTGATCCAGGCGATCAACGACTGGCTGACGAGCAACATCTTCTCGATCTCCGAGAGCGTCGTGAACATCACCGTGAGCGTCGCGAACGGGCTGTTCGGCGGCCTCATCATCCTGATCCTCACGATCTACCTCACGGCGTCGACGCCCGCGCTGAAGTCGGCGATCTACCAGGTCGTCCCCGCGTCCAAGCGCGACGGCTTCGTGAACATCGCCGAGCAGATCACCGACTCCGTCGGCTACTACGTCATGGGCCAGGTGACGCTCGCCGCGATCAACGGCATCCTCAGCGCGGTGTTCCTCACGATCATCGGGGCGCCGTTCCCGATGGTGCTCGCCGTCGTCGCCTTCATCGGATCGATGATCCCCCTCGTCGGCACGATCACGGGATCCGCGATCATCGTCCTCCTGTGCCTGCTGCCCGACGTGGGATCGACGACGACCGCGATCATCGCCGCGGCCTGGTACCTCGTGTACATGCAGATCGAGGCGTACGTGCTCAACCCGCGCATCATGAGCCGGGCCGTCTCGGTGCCGGGCGGCGTCGTCGTCGTCGCGGCACTGTCGGGCGGCGCGCTCCTCGGGCTCCTGGGCGCGCTCATCGCGATCCCCGTCGCCGCGAGCGTCCTGATCATCTACCGCCAGGTGCTCATCCCGCGCATGAACGCGCGCTGACGGCCGTCAGGCGTCGGGCCATTCCCCGGGCAGAGGAAGCGCCGACGGGTTCACGGCGCGCACGATCTCGGTGAGCGCGCGGAGCGCCTGCTTCTCGCCGACCCAGAGGTGCTTCGCGCCCGAGACGGCGACGAGCTCCGCCTGCGGGACGACGGCGAAGCGCTCGGCGGCCTCGGCGGGACGGAGGTAGTCGTCGAACTCGGGGACGAGGACGAGCATCGGCCGGGGGTCACCCGCCCAGGCCGCGAGCTCCTCGGCGGTCGTGCGATGCAGGGGCGGCGAGAGCAGGATCGTGCCGCGCGTGTCGAAGCCGCGACCGTACTTCAGGGCGAGCTCCGTCCCGAAGGACCAGCCGAGGATCCACGGATCCGGCAGTCCCCGCTCCGCGACGAAGCGCATCGCGGCCTCGACGTCGGCGCGCTCGCCGACGCCCTCCTCGAACGCGCCGTCGCT
The DNA here is from genome assembly GCF_000422385.1 of Microbacterium indicum DSM 19969. GTDB lineage: Bacteria > Actinomycetota > Actinomycetes > Actinomycetales > Microbacteriaceae > Microbacterium > Microbacterium indicum. The sequence goes on along the minus strand of NZ_AULR01000002.1, from coordinate 133,991 downwards.
CGTGCCGCGCGGCGACGAGGTGCCGCGCGTGTTGAACCGCAGCACCGCGACGTCGGCGAGCGCGGGAAGGCGCGCGGCGGCCTTCCGGATCACGTGCGAGTCCATGAAGCCGCCCGCCGTCGGCAGGGGGTGCAGCGTCACGAGCGTCGCGACGGGCTCGCGACCCTCGGGGAGGGCGAGCTCCCCCACGAGCGTCAGCCCGTCGTCGGTCGTGAGCTCGATGTCCTCGCGCCGCGCGGGCAGCACGGCGGCTCCGCGGATCTCCATGACGGCCTCCCTCAGGCGATCTGCCAGCAGTGCGTGTGCCAGTGGCGGCGCGCGTCGAGGTCGGCGCGGGCGCCCATGACGCCGTCCTCGCGCCATGTCACGACGTGTGCGACGCCGGGCTCGATCGCGCGCCCGCACCCGGGGCACGAATAGGTCTTCTCGGATCGGCCGGGCCCGATGGGCTGCACCGTCCACTCCCCGCCGCGGCGCGTCTCGGTGCGGCGGAAGCCGGAGAGCAGCCGCTCGAAGGACTCGTCGGATCGGCGCGGCTCGGGCCGCCTCCTACGCGATCTCGCCATGCGAGTCGCGGGTCACCACCAGTGGTTGGAGGTCCAGAACGCGTACGCCGCGGCCCAGCTGCCGTAGCGGCCCACGGCGTAGCCGTTGCCCCACTGCAGGTTCGCGACCGGGTCGTATCCGCCGCCCGCGACCTTGCTGCACGGAAGCGCCTGCACGAGGCCGCACGCGCCGGACGACGCGTTCGTCGCGTTGGGGTTCCAGCCGCTCTCCTGGCTCACGATGTAGTCGACGTAGCCCCAGTCGGACTCAGCGATGCCCGCGGCGGCCATCCAGTCGGACGGCGCCCCGCCGCCCGTGTACTGCACGGGGGCGTAGGGGGCGGGGAGCGCGTCGGACGACGAGTCGTCCGTCGCCGTCGCGTCGTCGGTCGTCTCGCCGGACACGGCGGCGACCTCCGCCTCCTGCGTGGGAGTCGGGGTCGGGGTCGGGGTGCGCAGCTCGGCCGAGTACGTGACGGTCGCGAGCGCGCCGAGCGTGCCGCCCTTCTCGGTCGCCGCGAAGACCTGGGCCTCGTCGGACGCCGAGGCGTAGGCCGAGAGCGCCTGATCCTGGCTCGCCTGAGCCGGTTCCTGGGATCCGAGAACCGGGAGGACCGAGGCCGCGACGATGCCGAGCACGGCGGCTCCCCCGACGACGGCGGCGACCACGCGCTTCGTCGCACTGTGCCCGTGCGGCGCGGACGCCTGGCGGCGCTTCGCGACATCGGCACGGGTCGTGCGGCGGACCGATGCGACGACGGAGCGCTCGATCGCGCGCGCCTCGCGACGGGTCATGGGCCGGTTCTCGGGGGATTCGGGAGTCACAGTGCGGCCCACTCTACCCGAGTGTTACCCGACCGTGACAATCCCCCCGCGGGCGTGTCCGCGAGATACGCGCCCTGGGTCACCGGACGGCGAGGATCACCTGGACGACGGCGTCGAGCGCCGCGTCCACCTGCTCCTCGCGATAGCCCCCGCGCTGCGGCCGGAAGGCGGCGCGGCGGACCTGGTCGACCGTGATCGGATCCCCCGTCGCGAAGTAGCGCGCGATGCGCGCCGCGACGGCGTCGACCTCGGCCACCGAGTAGCCCGACGAGAACGGGCCGACGCGCGCGAATCGCTGGCGCTCGGGGCGGCTCATGCGCGCGAGCAGCACCTGCGCGTCGTCGCGGGCGCCGTCGACCCAGGCCGACGCGCCGGCGCTGTCGATCGCCGCGTCGCGCTCGCGCCGCGCGAAGGCGTCCTCGAGCCGGGCCAGCGCCTGATCGACGACCGCGATCTCGTACCCGCCGCGGACGAGCGGGAACGAGGCGGTGCGGACGTCGGCGCTCGTCACCTCGGCCGAGCGGCTCTGGAACGTCTCCCGCGCCGAGGCGAGGAAGGCGTCCACCGCCTCGGGATCGTATCCCCGCTTTCCGCCGGTGAGGCGGACGAAGGGGGTCTCGGCGGGAGCGGTTCGGGTGTCGGTCATGATGCGAGGGGCCCCAGGAAGAAGAACAGGACGAGCGCCACGGCGGCGGACGGGAGGATGCTGTCGAGCCGGTCGAGGATCCCGCCGTGGCCCGGAAGGATCGAGCTCATGTCCTTGACGCCGAGGTCGCGCTTGATCATCGACTCGCCGAGGTCGCCGAGGGTCGCGGCGCCGACGAGGACGACGCCGAAGACGATCCCGGACCACCACGGCAGGCCGAGGAGGAAGATCGCCACGAGGACACCGGCGACGGCGCCCATCGCGAGGGCCCCGTAGAAGCCCTCCCACGTCTTCCCGGGGCTGATCGACGGCGCGAGCTTGTGGCGCCCGCCGCGGCCGAAGAGGAGGCCCGAGGCGTAGGCGCTCGTGTCGGAGACGACCACGACGATGAGGAAGCCGAGCACCCACCACTCGCCGCCGTCGCCGCGCGCCAGCATGAGCGCCGCGCTCGCGAGCAGCGGGATGTAGATCGGAACGAAGCAGCCGACGACGATGTCGCTGAAGATCGACGCGTAGACGCGGCCGTCGCGCGCCATCATCTGGCTCAGCACCCGCCACACGATGATGAGGGCGAGGGCGAAGAACAGCGCCGTCCACACGACGGGCATCGCGAACCAGTAGGCCGCGATCATGATCGCGGCCGTGCCGATGAGCTGGGGCGCGAGGTCGATCCGGCGCCCACGCGCGCGCAGCGCCGCCGAGAGCTCGACGACGGCCGCGCCCGCGATGATCACGGCGGCGATGACGAAGACGACCTTCGCGAACAGCAGCGCGGCGAGCAGGCCGAGGCCCGCGACGACGCCGACGCCGATCGCGGCGAAGAGATCGCGACCCGTGCGCTTCTTGATGCGCTCGTTGGTCGCCTCGAACTGGTCGCGCGCGTGCTCGACCTTCTGCTCGAGCTGGTCGCGCGCCTGCTGCGCGCGCTGCTCGAGGTCGCCGCGGGCGCCGCTCACGCGGTCGTGCAGCGACACGTGAGCCGGGCGCGCCGGATCGGCGGCCGGATCCTCCGGCACCGGACCCTCTGCGGACTCGGCGGTCATCATCAGACCTCGAGGAGCTCGGCTTCCTTGACCTTCAGCGCGTCGTCGATCGCGTCGACGTGCTTCTTCGTCAGGGCGTCGAGGTCCTTCTCGCCGCGGGCGATCTCGTCCTCGCCGATCTCGTCCTTCAGCGCGTCGAGGTCGTCCTTCGACTGACGGCGGATCCCGCGGACGCGGACCTTGCCGTCCTCGCCCTTCGCGCGCACGATCTTGACGTACTCCTTGCGGCGCTCCTCGGTGAGCTCGGGCATCGTGATCCGCACGACCGTGCCGTCGTTCGTCGGGTTCGCCCCGAGGTTCGGCATGTCGCGGATCGCGTCCTCGATCGCCTTGAGAGCCGACTTGTCGTAGGGCGTCACGACGATCGTGCGGGCCTCGGGGTTCTGCATCGAGGCGAGCTGCTGCAGCGGCGTGGGCGTGCCGTAGTAGTCGACCATGATGCGCTGGAACATCTGCGGGTTGGCGCGGCCCGTGCGCACGGTCGCGAAGTCCTCCTTCGCGGCCTCCACGGCTCGGTCCATGCGGCTCGTGGCATCGGCCAGAACGTCGGCGATCACGGTGACTCCATTCGTCGGTGTAGCTCAGAGAATTCTAGCGGGGCCCGCGCTCGCGACCGCCGCGCCGCGCAGTGTCAGCGCGTGACCAGCGTGCCGATCTGCTCGCCGAGGAGCGCCCGCGTGACGTTGCCGGCCGGCTCCATGCCGAACACGCGCATGTTCATGCCGTTGTCCATGCACAGGCTGAACGCCGTCGAGTCGACGACCTTGAGGCCCTTGACGAGGGCGTCGCCGTACGTCACGTGGTCGAGGCGGGTCGCCGTCTCGACGACGCGCGGGTCGGCGGTGTAGACGCCGTCGACGCCGTTCTTCGCGACGAGGACCTCCTGGGCGCGGATCTCGAGCGCGCGCTGCGCCGCGACGGTGTCGGTCGAGAAGTAGGGCAGGCCCGCGCCGGCGCCGAAGATGACGATGCGGCCCTTCTCGAGGTGGCGCTCCGCGCGGCGCGGCACGTAGGGCTCGGCGACCTGGCGCATCTCGATGGCCGACTGGACGCGGGTCTCGGCGCCGGCCTGCTCGAGGAAGTCCTGCAGCGCGAGGGCGTTCATGACGGTCCCGAGCATGCCCATGTAGTCGGCGCGCGAGCGATCCATGCCGCTCTTCGAGAGCTCGGCTCCGCGGAAGAAGTTGCCGCCGCCGACGACGATCGCGATCTCGACCTGCTTCGCGGCCTCGGCGATCTGCGCGGCGATCTCGCCGACCACCGACGGGGCGACGCCGAGCTGTCCACCCCCGAACGCTTCTCCCGAGAGCTTCAGCAGGACGCGGCGGGTGGCGCTGGACACGATCGTGGGTTCCTCTCGGCGGGGGTGCAGGTCGCGATGCCCACGCTAGCGCAGGGGCATCCGTCCCATCTTTCCGCGCCGCGGCTGTGGACACGCCCCGAACGGCAGGAGGGCCCGGACCCGCGTGATGCGGATCCGGGCCCTCCTGGCCGTCGGACGGTGCTTACGCGCCGACCTTGAAGCGGCTGAAGCCCGAGATGGCGAGGCCCGCGTCGGCGGCGACCTTCGCGATCGAGAGCTTGTTGTCCTTCGCGTACGCCTGGTCGAGCAGGACGACCTGCTTGAAGAACGCGTTCACGCGGCCCTCGACGATCTTGGGCAGAGCAGCCTCGGGCTTGCCCTCGTTCTTCGAGATCTCGGTGACGATCTCGCGCTCCTTGTCGACGACCTCGGCGGGAACCTCGTCGCGCGTGAGGTACTCGGGCGCGGCGAACGAGATGTGCTGGGCGATCGAACGGGCGGTCTCGGCGTCGTCACCCGAGTAGGCGACGACGACGCCGACCTGCGGGGGCAGGTCCTTGCTCGTCTTGTGGAGGTAGATCTGGAAGGCGTCGCCCGAGAGCGTCGAGGCGCCCTTGAGCTCGAGCTTCTCGCCGATGACGGCGGCGTCGTCCTCGATGAGCTGGGCGACGGTCGTGCCGTCGACCGGGGCGGCGAGAGCGGCCTCGACCGAGTCGGCGCCCGCGGCGGCGACGGCGGCGAGGACCTTGTCGGCCAGCGCGATGAACTTGTCGTTCTTCGCGACGAAGTCGGTCTCGCAGCCGAGCTGGATCATCGTCGCCGACGTTCCGTTGTCGACGGCGGCGACGAGGCCCTCGGACGCGTCGCGGTCGGCGCGCTTGGCGTTGCCCTTGGCGCCCTTGAGGCGCAGGATCTCGACGGCCTTGTCCAGGTCGCCGTCGGCCTCTTCGAGGGCCTTCTTGGTGTCGACCATGCCGGTGCCGAGCTGCTCGCGGAGAGCCTTGATGTCGGCGATCGTGAAGTTTGCCATGAGTGGCTTTTCCCCTTGGTTTCGGAGGTGGACCGGAGTCAGTTCAAGTCTAGGGTGCGAGGTCGCACGAACGAGGGCGGGCGCCGCAGTCGGCACCCGCCCTCGTGGCGATCACTCCGCGGCGGGAGTCGCCTCGGCCGCGGGGGCCTCGGCCTCGGGCGCCTCGGCGGGGGCCTCAGCGGCCTCGGCCTCGCCGCCCTGGAGCAGCTCCTGCTCCCACTCGGCGAGCGGCTCGGCCGCCTCGTCGCCCTCGGGGTTGTGCTTCTGCTGCAGGCCCTCGGCCGCGGCGTCGGCGATCACGCGGGTGAGCAGGCCCACCGAGCGGATGGCGTCGTCGTTGCCCGGGATCGGGTACGCGAGGTCGTCGGGGTCGACGTTCGTGTCGAGGATGCCGATGACGGGGATGCCCAGCTTGCGCGCCTCGTCGATCGCGAGGTGCTCGCGCTTGGCGTCGACGACCCACAGGGCCGACGGCGTCTTCGTGAGGTTGCGGATGCCGCCGAGCGACTTGTGGAGCTTGTCGAGCTCGCGCTTCTTGAGGAGGAGCTCCTTCTTCGTGAAGCCCGTGCCGGCGGGGTCGTCGAAGTCGAGCTCCTCGAGCTCCTTCATGCGCGCGAGGCGCTTCGACACCGTCTGGAAGTTGGTGAGGAGGCCGCCGAGCCAGCGCTCGTTGACGTAGGGCTGGCCGACGCGGGTCGCCTGCTCGGCGAGCACCTCCTGGGCCTGCTTCTTCGTGCCGACGAAGAGGATCGTGCCGCCGTGCGCGACCGTCTCCTTGACAAAGTCGTACGCCTGGTCGATGTACGTCAGCGACTGCTGGAGGTCGATGATGTGGATACCGCTGCGCTCCGTGAGGATGAAGCGCTTCACCTTCGGGTTCCACCGGCGGGTCTGGTGTCCGAAGTGGACGCCGCTGTCGAGCAGCTGGCGGATAGTGACGACGGCCATGGCCGTTCTCCTTGCGTAGGGGCGCGCTGAGCGCACCGATTCGGTTGATGTCCGGCGGGTGCCGGCGATCCTGGTGCCCGACGCGCTTCCGCCCTCCGAGGAGGGACCGGGGGAAGCGGCGACGCGGCCTAAGCCGCTGTGAGCACGCGAAGTCACCCCGACATGCGGGGTGCGACCTCCAGTGTATCAGCGCCGCGGCCCGTCCCGTACGCGCGTCCACAGGCGGGATCTGCGCGACTTGTCCACAGTTCGGCGCGCACGGCGCGGAATGCGCGGAGGGTGGGCGCATGAGCATCCCCGCACGCGCCGTGGCCGCCTCCGCCGTCGCCGCGCTCCTCGTCCTCGTCCCCGCGTCTCCCGCCGGCGCCGATCCCGCCCCTTCGGGGTCCGCTCACGCCGGATCCTGGGTCTGGCCGGGCGGCGTCGCCGCGGTCGTCCGCCCGTGGGAGGCACCCGCCCACGACTACGGCCCCGGCCACCGCGGCGTCGACGTCGCGGTCGCCGACCCGTCGAGCGTCGTCGCGCCCGACGACGGCGTCGTGGCTTTCGTCGGGACGGTCGTCGACAGGCCGCTCGTCACGATCGACCACGGCGGCGGCCTCGTGTCGACGATCGAGCCCGTCGCGAGCGACCTCTCCCCCGGCGACCGTGTCGCGCGCGGCGGCGTCGTCGGAGCGCTCGCGTCCGGCGGGCACACCGCGCCGGGCGCGCTGCACCTCGGGGTCCGCCGCGACGGCGAGTACATCGATCCCCTCGCGCTGCTGGGCGCGCGGGAGCGGCCCGTGCTCCTGCCGGTCTGAGGCCTACGCCCGCGGGTGCGCGAGCCGGTACGCCGCCGCGAGCCGCTCGCTCGACACGTGCGTATAGATCTGGGTGGTGCCGAGGCTCGCGTGGCCGAGGATCTCCTGCACCGCGCGCAGGTCCGCGCCCCCGTCGAGCAGATGGGTCGCCGCCGAGTGGCGCAGAGCGTGCGGCCCGACGGCGCTCGAGCCGACGAGGGGGCCGACGGTGCGGGCGACGAGGTCGTACACCGCGCGTGGGCCGATCCGGCGACCCCGCGCGCCGAGGAGCAGCGCCCGCGACTCGTCGTCGGCGCGCGCCGCGAGCACGGGCCGCGCGCGCACGAGATACGCCTCGGCCGCGCGCCGCGCCGGTGCGCCGAAGGGCACGACGCGCTCCTTGGATCCCTTGCCCAGGACGCGCGCGGTCGCCCGGTCGAGATCGAGGTCCGCGAGATCCAGCCCGCAGAGCTCGGCGACGCGCATGCCCGACCCGTAGAGCAGCTCGAGGATCGCGTGGTCGCGCAGCGCGATCGAATCGCCCTCCTCCGCGGCCGATCGCGCGGCGTCGAGCATCTCCGCGAGGCCGTCCGCCGTCGCCACGCGCGGGAGCGTGCGCCCCTTCTTCGGCGTCACGAGGCGCAGGCTCGGGTCGGAGCCCGCGAGCCCCGACTCGAGAGCCCAGGCGAAGAAGCCGCGCGCCGAGGAGGTGCGCCGCGCGAGGGTCGAGCGTGCGTCCCCGCGCTGCGCCGCGCGCCAGAGCCAGTCGCGCAGATGCTCGAGGTCGACCTCCGACACCTCGAGGTCGCCCGCGGCCCGCGCGAGATCCGCGAGGTCGGCGCGATAGGCGCGCGCCGTCGCGGGCGAGAGACGGCGCACGTCCGCGAGGTGCGCCGCGAACGCCTCCGCCGCCTCCGAGATCCTCATGCCCCCAGTCTGCCTCGGGCGTGTCGGGGGCCGGGTCAGCGCGTCCACAGGACGCGGATCCCGGCGTCGATCCACGGAACGGCCCCTTTCGGCGCTTCGCGCGCCGCACGACGTCGCCCCCGCACGGCACCGTGTCGGTCATGACCCACAACACGACACTCGGAGCGGCCGGCGAGGAACGCGCCGCCCGGCACCTCGCCCTCGCCGGGTACGAGGTGCTCGACCGCAACTGGCGCTGCGCCGAGGGCGAGCTCGACATCGTCGCGGCGCGCGGACGGGTCCTCGCGATCGTCGAGGTCAAGACCCGCACGAGCACGCGCTACGGGCACCCCCTCGAGGCGCTCGACGACGAGAAGGTGCGCCGGCTGTGGCGGCTCGGGCACGCGTGGGTGCGAGCCCACCCCGAGCGGGCGCGGGGCCTCGTGATGCGGGTCGACGCGATCGCGATCACGGGGCGCGAACCCGAGAGCGCGCGGATCGAGCACCTCGAGGGGCTCCGATGATCGTCGCCCGCACCTGGGCCGTCGCGCTCACGGGGCTCGCGGGATCCCTCATCGAGGTCGAGGCCGACATCACGCAGCACAAGCCCGACTTCCGGCTCATCGGCATGCCCGACAAGTCGCTCGGCGAGGCCGTGCGCCGCGTCATGAACGCGAGCGAGAACAGCGGTCTCCGACTGCCCGACCGGCGGCTGACCGTCAACCTGTCCCCCGCGAGCCTGCCCAAGCAGGGATCGGCATTCGACCTCGCGATCGCCGTCGCGGCGCTCGCGACCGACGGCCGGCTCGACCCCGAGTCGCTCGCCCGCACGGTGCACATCGGCGAGCTCGGCCTCGACGGGCGCGTCCGCGCGGTCCCCGGCGTGCTGCCGTCGGTCGTCGCGGCCGTCCGCGCGGGGCGCCCGCGGATCGTCGTCCCCGAGGAGAACCGGGCCGAGGCCGAGCTCGTCACGGGAGCCGAGATCACGGGGGTGCGCACGCTCGCGCAGGTCGCTCTGCTGCACGGCGCCGACGTCGACGAGCCGATGGTCGAGCCGATCGACGCCCCCGCAGCGCCGCCGCCCGCCGGCGCCCCGGCGGAGGTGCTCGACCTGGCCGACGTCGTGGGTCAGCCGCAGGCCGTCGACACGCTCCTCGTCGCCGCGGCGGGCGGTCACCACATGCTGATGTCCGGCCCGCCCGGCGCCGGCAAGACGATGCTCGCGCGGCGGCTGCCGGGGATCCTCCCGCCGCTCGGCGACGACGCGGCGCTCGAGGTCGCGTCGATCCGGTCCCTCACGGGCGAGCGCGTCGCGTCGCTGTCGCGCACCCCGCCGTTCGAGGCGCCGCATCACTCGGCGACCCTCGCCGCGCTCGTGGGCGGCGGATCCCGCCGCGCGAGCCCCGGCGCGATCGCCCGCGCATCCCGCGGCGTCCTGTTCATCGACGAGGTCGCCGAGGCGCCGCGCTCCGTGCTCGACGCGCTCCGCCAGCCGCTCGAGCTCGGGGCGATCGAGATCCATCGTTCGGGGTTCACGGCGAGCTTCCCCGCGCGCTTCCAGCTCGTCCTGGCCATGAATCCCTGCCCCTGCGGGGAGTTCGGCGTCGCGGGAGGCGCGTGCACCTGCTCGCCCGCCGAGGTGCGCCGCTACGCGGGCAAGATCTCCGGCCCGCTCCTCGACCGCGTCGACATCGACATGCGCATGCAGCGCGTCTCGCGGATCGACGGGGATCGCGCGCTCGTGACGACGGCCGCGGCGCGCGATCGGGTCAGGGAGGCGCGCGAGCGCGCGGCCCGACGGCTGGCCGAGACCCCGTGGCGGACCAACGGCGAGGTCGCGGGCACGTGGCTCCGCTCGGGGCCGCACCCGCTCGACGCGGGCGCGCGTTCGGTGCTCGACGGCGCGCTCGATCGGGGCCACATCACCCTGCGCGCATATGACCGCATCGTGCGGGTCGCCTGGTCGGTCGCCGATCTCGCGGGCCGCGCGCGCCCGACCGCGGCCGACGTCGGTCGCGCGCTCTTCCTCAAGAAAGGCATCTCGGCATGACGACCCTCCCCGCGCCCGACGCGCTCCTCACCGCCGACGTGCGACGCGCGGCCGAGCGCCTGCTGCCCTCCGACGACCTCTTCGACGAGCGGCTGGCACGGCTCGCATGGAGCGTGGTCGTCGAGCCGGGCGACGGGACCGCGGGAGAGCTCGTGGCGGCCTCGGGCGCTCGTCGCGCGCTCCGGGTCGCGGCATCGCGCGACGCCGACGGATCGCGGGCGCTCGCCGACGGCCGCGCGCGATGGCGCCCGCGCTGGAGGCCCGACATCCTGCTGGGGGCGATCGAGGAGGGCGCGCATCGCGGCATGCGCTTCGTCACGCCGCTCGACGAGGCCTGGCCCGGATCCCTCGACGACCTCGGCGCCCATGCCCCGCTCGCGCTGTGGGTCCGCGGTGATCCCGGGGCGCTCGTCCGCGCGCCGAGCGTCGCCCTCGTGGGCGCGCGGGCCGCCACCGCGTACGGATCCCAGGTCGCGACCGATCTCGCCGCCGAGCTCGCGGCGTCGGGCGTCGCGATCGTCTCGGGCGCGGCGTACGGGGTCGACGGCGCCGCGCACCGCGCCGCCCTGCGCGCGGGCGGCACGACGATCGCGTTCGTCGCCGGCGGGGCCGACCGCGTGTATCCCGCGGGCCACGCGGCGCTGCTCGCCCAGATCGTCGAGACGGGAGCCGTCGCGGCCGAGTGCGCCCCGGGCACGACGCCCACGCGCTGGAGATTCCTCGCGCGGAACAGACTCATCGCAGCTCTCGCCGATGCGACGGTCGTCGTCGAAGCCGGGGCGCGCAGCGGCACCATCAACACCGCCGGGGCGGCCGCGAGCCTCGGCCGCCCGCTCGGCGCCGTCCCGGGCCCGATCACGAGCTCGACGTCGGCAGGCTGCCACCGGCTGCTGCGCGAGTACGCCGCGCAGTGCATCACCGGCACCGCCGACGTCCGCGAGCTGCTCGGCGAGCTGCGCCCCGTCGATCCGCGCTCGGGCGACTCGGCCGAGACGACGCGCGTCGTCGACGCCCTCACGCGCGGTCGCCCCCGCACGGTCGACGAGATCGCGGTCCGCAGCGGGCTGTCGCGGTCCGACGTCGAGGCGTGCCTCGGCCTCCTGTCGCTCGCGGGCCGCGCCGCCGCGGCGGCCGAGGGGTGGATCCCTCTCGTCTGACCCGGCGCCTCCCCGCCAGGCTTCGATCCCCTGCGCCGCGCACGACGACGGCAGGAGCCCGCCGACGCGCCTCGACACGCCGCCCGGGGCGCCGCCGCGACAGTTTCTGCCGTATTCCTGCTCCGGTGCCGGAGGGCACCGGGCGCCCGCCACCCGATGCCCGCCCCATGCTGCTCGGCCGGTCGGCCGGTCGACCGCCAGCCCCCAGCCGCGCCGCCCCGCGCCCGTGCAGGACGACGGCAGGAACTCCCCGACTCGCCTGGACACGGCGCCGCCGCGACAGTTTCTGCCGTGCTCCTGCACGGCGGGGACGGGGATCGGCATCGCCTCGCCCCCTGCGCCCGCGGCTCCCGCGCGGACGCCAACCGCCCGGCCGCCCTGTCCCTCCGCGACGCCGGCGCACGACTACGGCGAAAACACCCCGAGGGGCCGCAACACGCCGGGCGAGACGCCGCGACGGAGAGATCCGCCGTACTCCTGCACCGGGCCAGGGCAACATCGCGAGCTGCGCACCACCCGAGTCGACCCGGACGCGGCCGCCCGACGCCGGCGCACGACTACGGCAGAAACACCCCCGAGGGGTCGCAACACGCCGGGCGAGACGCCGCGACGGACAGATCCGCCGTACTCCTGCGCCGGGCCGGGCGCCGGGCGGGGCGGGTCAGCTGCTCTTGCCGCCGAGGGACAGATCGTCGGGCAGCTCGAAGTCGCGGCGCGAGAGCTCCTCGATGTTGACGTCCTTGAAGGTCAGGACGCGCACCGACGTGACGAATCGGTCGGCGCGGTAGATGTCCCACACCCACACGTCGCGCATCGTCAGCTCGAAGTAGAAGTCGTTCTCGGTGTCGTGGCGCACGACGCCGACCTCGTTGGCGAGGTAGAACCGCCGCTCGGTCTCGATCACGTACTGGAACTGCCCCACGACGTCGCGGTACTCGCGATACAGGGCCAGCTCGAGCTCTCGGTCGAAGTCGTCGAAGACGTCGTCATCCATGGTGCGTCAATCCTACGAGGTTCAGAACAGGCCGTCGGCGGGCGCGATCGCCCACGAGCGGCGGTGGTGGATCGTCAGGCCGTGGTCGGCGATCGCGGCCCGGTGCGCGGGGCTCGCGTAGCCCTTGTTGCGTTCCCACGCGTACGGCTCGAAGCCGGGCGCGAGCGCGGCCATCAGCGCGTCCCGTTCGACCTTCGCCGCGATGGAGGCGGCCGAGATCGACGCCCTGTCGCGGTCGCCCTTGACGACCGTGCGGACGTCGAGGCGCCCGAGCTCGGCCCGCGCGACGCTCGACACGTAGTCGCGATCCCCGTCGAGGAGGACCACGGCGGATCCGACGTCGATCCCCGAAGCCGCGAGCCCCGCGAGGGCGCGCGCCGCCGCGAGCCCGAGTGCGCCGAGGATCCCGACCTCGTCGACCTCGCCGGGCGTCGCCCAGCCGAGGGCCGACGAGCGCACCCAGGCAGCCGTCCGCTCGGCCACAGCGGGCCGCCGCTTCTCGGTCACGAGCTTCGAGTCGCGCAGCCCGTCCGGAACGCCGTCGGCTGCGGCCGCGGCGTCGATCGCCGCTGCGCCCACCGTGACGGGGCCCGCAAGCGCGCCCCGGCCGACCTCGTCGAGACCGATCACGAGGGGCGCGCTCTCGAGCAGCCGGTTCTCGAGATCGAGCGAGGGCTCGACGACCGGCGTCACTCCTTCGACCGGTCGGGCACGCCGAGGAACGCGTCGGTCCCGCCGCCGACGACGCCGATGTCGCCCAGCGGCCAGGTGCGCAGGAAGACGCGCCCGACGATGTCGTCGATCGGCACGAACCCGCCGCCCGGCAGGTCCTCGTGGTAGCGCGAGTCCTCGGAGCGGTTGCGGTTGTCGCCCATGACCCAGACGGATCCCTCGGGAACCGTGACGTCGAAGTCGATCGTCGACGCGAGCGTGGATCCGTCGGGCAGGTTCAGGTAGTCGAGCTCGTCGATCCCCACCCCGTTGACCTCGACCTGACCGAGCGCGTTGCAGCACGTGACGTGATCGCCCGGCATGCCGATGATCCGCTTCACGAGGTGGTCGTTCGAGTCGCTCGCCGACAGCCCGACGGAGGTGAGGACCCAGTCGAGCCCGCTCGCGATCGGGTTCGTCTCGGTCGCGGGGACGTCCGTGAGCCACCCGCCCGGGTCGGCGAAGACGACGACGTCGCCGCGGTGGTAGCCCGTCCAGTCGGGCGTCAGCTCGTCGACGAGGATCCGATCGCCCGTCATGAGCGTCTCCTCCATGGAGGCGGACGGGATGTAGAAGGAGCGGACGACGAAGGCCTTGATGAGCACCGAGACGACGACGGCGACCACGACGATCACGACGATGTCGCGGAGGAAGATGAGCGCGCCGCGACGACGCGACGGGCGCTCTGACGCGGCAGGTGCTTCGGAAGACATCACAGATCAGGTTCCCACATGCACATCGCCCCGCGACGCAGGCGTCGCGGGGCGATGTGCTCGGAAGAAGCTGGGTATCAGCCGTTCTCGCGCTTCTCGCGGATGCGCGCCTTCTTGCCGCGCAGCTCGCGGAGGTAGTACAGCTTGGCGCGGCGCACGTCGCCGCGGCTGACGACCTCGAGCTTCTCGATGATCGGCGAGTGCACGGGGAACATGCGCTCGACGCCGACCTGGAAGCTGATCTTGCGGACGGTGAAGGTCTCGCGCAGGCCATCGCCCTGGCGGCCGATCACGATGCCCTGGAAGACCTGGACGCGCGAGCGGTTGCCCTCGATGATGTTGACGTGCACCTTGACGGTGTCGCCGGGGCCGAACTCGGGGATGTCGCTGCGCAGCGAGGCTGCGTCGACGGCGTCGAGGATGTTCATGCTGAATCGCTTTCTGCGGCCGCCGCGGGTCGGTCGCATCCGGAAGTGGAAGAGTGTGTTCGTGCGGTGAGGAGGGGCGGAGGCCCGGACCCTCGACTCCCCCTGCGGCAGAGTCGAAACGAGGCGCACCGACGGGCGCGCCGGTCACGGCACAATCGACCATTCTGCCACACCCGACGCACACCCGCCAACCGGATCCGTGCGGGAGAATGGCGGGGAACGAGAGGACCTCCATGATCGAACTGCGCACCCCCGCCGAGATCGAGCAGATGAAGCCGGCCGGCCGGTTCGTCGCCGAGACGCTCCAGACCCTGCGCGAGGAGACGAAGGTCGGCACGAACCTTCTGGCGATCGACGACCGCGCCCACGACCTGATCCGCCGTGCGGGCGCCGAGTCCTGCTACCTCGACTACGCGCCCTCGTTCGGCAGCGGCCCGTTCGGCAAGGTCATCTGCACCTCGGTCAACGACGCCGTGCTCCACGGCATGCCGTACGACTACGACCTGCGCGACGGCGACCTCGTGACGCTCGACTTCGCGGTCTCGGTCGACGGGTGGGTCGCCGACTCGGCGATCTCGTTCGTCGTCGGAACGCCCCGCCCCGAGGACCTGCGCCTCATCGAGACGACCGAGACCGCGCTCGAGCGCGGCATCGCGGCAGCGCAGCCGGGCAACCGCGTCGGCGACATCTCGGCGGCGATCGCCGAGGTCGCTCATGCCGAGGGCCTGACGATCAACACCGACTTCGGCGGCCACGGCGTCGGGCGCACGATGCACGGCGACCCGCACATCGCGAACGAGGGCCGCGCGGGCCGCGGCTTCCCGCTGCGCCCGGGTCTCGTCATCGCGATCGAGCCGTGGTTCCTGCAGACGACCGACGAGCTCGTGACCGACGAGCGCGACGGATGGACGCTGCGCAGCGCCGACGGATCGCGCGGAGCCCACAGCGAGCACACGATCGCGATCACCGAGACGGGGCCCATCATCCTGTCGCGCGCGTGACGCGTCGCGCACGGAACCCTCACATCCCGCAGTGGCGGATGTGAGGGTTTCGTTCGTCCGGGGTAATCGCCGGGGGATCCGCCGGGTAACACCCGATTCCTAGCGTGGCCGCATGCCACCCGTGACACCCCTCTCCCCCGGCCGCGTCGTCGTCGTCGGCGCCGGCATGGTCGCGCACCGCTTCGTCGAGAGCCTCGTCGCGCGCGGCGGCGCCGACATGCGCGTCACCGTGATCGGCGACGAGGGGCGCCACCCGTACGACCGCGTCGGCCTCACGTCCTTCTTCTCGGGGCGCACGCCCGACGAGCTGACGCTCGCGCGCGACCCGTTCGAGGATCCGCGCGTGACGCTCGTCCCAGGCGACCCGGCCGAGGTCATCGACCGCGAGCGGCGCACGGTGCGGACCGCGAGCGGCGCGAAGCACGCCTACGACGCGCTCGTCCTGGCGACGGGATCCTTCGCCGCGCGCCCCGACGTCGACGGCGCAGACCTCCCCGGCACCTTCGTCTACCGCACGATCGACGACCTCGACGCGCTCACGGCGTTCGTCGCGCGGCGCCGCGCCGAGCTCGGCCGCCCGCTCGTCGGCCGCGTCGTCGGCGGCGGGCTCCTCGGCCTCGAGGCGGCGGGCGCTCTGCAGGGCCTCGACGTCGAGTGCACAGTGCTGCAGTCGGGCACCCACCTCATGTCGGCGCAGGTCGACCGCGCCGCCGGCGAGGTGCTCGGCCGCCTGATCACGCAGCGCGGGATCGGCGTGCGCACCGAGGCTCGCACGACGCGCATCGACCCCGACCGCTCCGGCTGCGTCGCGGGCCTCGAGCTGCGCGACGGATCGTACGAGAGCGCCGACGTCGTCGTCTTCACGGTCGGCGTCCGCCCCAACGACACGATCGCCCGCGGCGCGCAGCTCGAGAGCGCGCCCCGCGGGGGCGTGATCATCGACGAGGCCTGCCGAACCTCCGATCCCGCGATCTCGGCCATCGGCGAGGTCGCGAGCTTCGGCGGCCGCTGCGTCGGCCTCGTCGCCCCCGGGTACGCGATGGCCGAGGTCGCGGTGGATCGCCTCCTGGGCGGCGACGCGACCTTCCTCGGCTTCGACGAGTCGACGAAGCTCAAGCTCTCGGGCGTCGACGTCGCGAGCTTCGGCGACGCGATGGCCGAGACCCCGGGCGCGCTCGACGTCGTCTACACCGACCCCGTCGCGGGCGTCTACAAGAAGCTCGTCCTCTCGGACGACGCGAAGACCCTCCTCGGCGGCATCCTCGTCGGCGACGCCGCGGCGTACGGCTCGCTGCGCCCGCTCGTCGGCGGCGCGCTCGGCGCCGACCCCGCCGCGTACCTCATGCCGGCCGACGGCGTCGAGGCGCCGACGGGCGACCTGCCCGACGAGGCCGTCGTGTGCTCCTGCTCGAGCGTGACGGCGGGACGGATCCGCGAAGCCGTCCGCGACGAGGGCTGCGCCGACGCGACCGAGGTCAAGGCCTGCACGAAGGCGGGCGCGACCTGCGGATCCTGCTTCACGATGGTCAAGAAGATCACGGCGAAGCAGCTCACCGACATGGGCCAGACGGTCTCGAACGCGATGTGCGAGCACTTCGCGATGTCGCGCCGCCAGCTCTTCGACGCCGTCCTCGTGTCGGAGCTCCGGACCTTCTCGGCGATCATCGAGCGCTTCGGCCACGGCCGCGGCTGCGACGTCTGCAAGCCGACCGTCGCGAGCATCCTGTCCGGCCTCGTCGGCGAGCACGTCCTCGACGGCGAGACCCAGACGCTGCAGGACACCAACGACCACGTCATGGCGAACATGCAGAAGGACGGCTCGTACTCGGTCGTCCCGCGCATGCCGGGCGGCGAGGTGACGCCGGAGGGGCTCATCGTGATCGGGAGCGTCGCGCGGAAGTACGGCCTCTACACGAAGCTGACGGGCGGCCAGCGCATCGACATGTTCGGCGCGCGGCTCGAGCAGCTGCCCGACATCTGGCGCGAGCTCGTCGACGCGGGCTTCGAGTCGGGACAGGCGTACGGCAAGTCGCTGCGCACCGTGAAGAGCTGCGTCGGATCCGCCTGGTGCCGCTACGGCGTGCTCGACGCCGTCGGGATGGCCGTCCGTCTCGAGCTGCGCTACCGGGGCCTCCGCTCGCCGCACAAGCTCAAGCTCGGCGTCTCGGGGTGCGCCCGCGAGTGCGCTGAGGCCCGCGGCAAGGACGCCGGGATCATCGCGACGGAGAAGGGCTGGAACCTCTACGTCGGCGGCAACGGCGGCTTCACGCCCCGCCACGCCGAGCTGCTCGCCGAGGGCCTCGACGACGACGGGCTGATCCGGGCGATCGACCGCTTCTTCATGTACTACATCCGCACGGCCGACCGCCTGCAGCGCACGGCGCCCTGGTTCGCGGAGCTCGAGGGCGGCATCGACGGGCTGCGCGAGGTCATCTTCGACGACTCCCTCGGGATCGCCCATGACCTCGACCGCGCGATGGCCCGCCACGTCGAGAACTACGAGGACGAGTGGGCGGCGACGCTCGCCGACCCCGAGAAGCTCAAGCGCTTCGAGTCGTTCGTCAACGCCCCGGACACCGCGGATCCCTCGCTCGCCTACGTCGCGGAGCGCGGGCAGGTGCGGCCCGCGTCGGCCGACGAGAAGCGCGACGGCGCCGTCATGATCGCGGGGACGACGCTGGAGGTGCGCCGATGAGCGGCACGGTCACGAGCACGTGGGTGCGCCTGTGCGCCCTCGACGACCTGTTCGTCGAGCGCGGCCGCGCGGCGCTCCTCGGCGCGACGCAGGTCGCGCTCTTCCGCCTCGCCGACGGCACGGTGCGCGCCGTGTCGAACTATGACCCGTACGGCGATGCCAACGTGCTGAGCCGGGGTATCGTCGGCACGAAGATGCTGGCCGACGGATCCGAGGTGCCGACCATCGCGTCTCCGCTGCACAAGCAGGCTTGGGATCTGCGCACCGGCGCCGTCGTCGAGACGCAGGGCAAGGACGAGCGCCCGATCCCCGTGTACCCGGTCGCGGTGGACGAGGGCCAGGTCCTCATCAAGTGGAAGGACGCGTGACATGACGACGATGCTCGGTGTCTCGCTCGCCGGTCGGCGGGTCGTCGTCGTGGGCGGCGGATCGGTCACGGCCCGGAGGCTTCCGCGGTTCCTCCGCGAGGGGGCGGAGATCGAGATCGTTTCGCCCGTCCTCGCGCCCGAGACGGCCCAGATCGTCGCCGACAACGACATCCCCTGGCGCGCGCAGCCCGTCGCCGAGCGCGACGTGGCGGGTGCGTGGCTCGTGCACACCGCGACGGGCGACGCCGAGACCGACGCCGCCGTCGCCGCGTGGTGCGACGCCGCGCGGACCTTCTGCATCAACGCGTCCGACGGCGCCCACGGATCCGCGCGCATGACGGCCGAGACGCGCGCCGGCGACGTCCTCGTCGGCACGACGAGCGACGCGGGCGTCGACCCGCGGCGCACCGCCCGCGTGAACCGGTCGATCCGCGAGCTCCTCGAGTCCGGATCCGCTCCCCTGCGCCGTGTGCGCGACTCGGCCGCGGGCCAGGTGTCGCTCGTCGGCGGCGGCCCGGGGCCCGTCGACCTCATGACTCTGCGCGCGCGTCGGCTCATCGCGGAGGCCGACGTCGTCGTCGCCGACCGCCTCGGCGCGGCGGCCGTGCTCGACGAGCTCGACCCCGACGTCGAGATCGTCCACGTCGGCAAGGCGCCGGGGCACCACCCGGTTCCGCAGGACGAGATCAACGCGATCCTCGTCGCCCGCGCCCGCGCCGGTAAGCGGGTCGTGCGGCTGAAGGGCGGCGATCCGTTCGTCTTCGGCCGCGGCGGCGAGGAGGTCACGGCCTGCCTCGAGGCCGGCGTGCCCGTCGAGGTCGTCCCCGGAACGACGAGCGCCGTCTCGGTGCCGCAGGCGGCGGGGATCCCCGTGACCCACCGCGGCGTCGCCTCGAGCGTCCACGTCATGAACGGGCAGATGGGCCTGCGCCCCTCAGCCCTCGCGTCGCTCGCCGACGACACCGTCACGACGGTCCTGCTCATGGGCGTCGCCGCGTTCCCCGCGCTCGCCGCACAGGCGCTCTCGCAGGGCGTCCCGGCGGATCGGCCCGTCGCCTTCGTCGAGAGCGGGCACACCGAGCACCAGCGCACGACCCGCACGACGCTCGGCCGGGCCGGCGTCGATGCGGCGCGCGCCGGCGTGCGCAACCCCGCCGTCATCGTGATCGGCGACGTCGCGCGGGCCGACCTCCTGCTGCCCGCGCTGCCCTCCACGACGCATGCGCCGCGCGAGGGCGAGGCCGCATGACGGACGCCCCCGACCGACCCCATCTCTCCGCGGCCCTCGACGGCTGCACGATCGTCATCGCGGTCGACAGGCGCTCGAGCGAGCTGACCGCGGCCCTCGAGCGGCACGGCGCGACGGTGCGCCAGGCCCCGGCGCTCACGATCCTGTCGCACATCGACGACGAGGCGCTCCTCGCCGCGACGCGCGAGCTCATCGCCGACCCTCCCGACATCGTCGTCGCGACGACGGGCGTCGGCTTCCGGGGCTGGGTGGAGGCCGCCGTGGAGGCGGGCCTCGACGAGGAGATGGAGCGCGCGTTCGCGGGCGCCCAGATCATCGCGCGCGGCCCCAAGGCGCGCGGAGCGATCCAGCAGGCGGGCTTCACGGCCGACTGGGTCGCCGAATCGGAGACCTCGCACGAGCTGGGCGAGTACCTCGTCGCCGAGGGCATCGCGGGCCGCCGCATCGCCGTGCAGCACCACGGCTCGGGTGCGGACGGCCTCGACGAGCTGTTCCGCGCGAACGGCGCCGAGGTCGTGAGCCTCACCGTGTACCGGTGGGGCCCGCCCGCCGATCCCGAGGTCGTGCGGCAGTCGGTTCTGCAGACGGCGTCGGGCGGCGTCGACGCCGTGCTGTTCACCTCGGCGCCCGGCACGAGCGAGTGGCTCGCCGAAGCCGAGCGCGCCGACGCGATCGAGCGGATCCGCTCGCTGGCCGACCGCGGCCGGCTCGTGATGGCGGCCGTGGGCCCCGTGACGGTGCAGCCGCTCGTCGCGCACGGGATCCCCGCCATCGTCGCGGAGCGCGGGCGGCTCGGGTCCCTCGTGCGCGGCGTCGTCACGCACTTCGGCGGCGGGCACGCGCCCGGTGTCGACACGGATCACGGGCGCCTCGAGATGCGCAGCTCGGGCGCGGTCCTCGCGGGATCGTTCCTCCCGCTCTCACCCACGTCGACGGCCGTCCTCGGCGCGCTGTTCGACGCGCGCGGGGCCGTGATCCCGCGCCGCGAGCTGCAGGGCGTCCTCCCCCGCTCGAGCCAGTCGGCGCACGCCGTCGAGATGGCGATCGCGCGCCTGCGCGACGGGCTCGGGCACCCCGATCTTGTGAAGACCGTGGTCAAGCGCGGCTACCGGCTCGACGTGGAGGTTCCGTGGATCCGACCCTGATCTGCTGCTCGCACGGCACCGACTCGCCGGAGGGGCGCGCGACGATCACCCGCCTGGTCGCCCGCGCGCAGGGCCTTCTCGGGGTCCCGGCCGTCGAGACGTACGTCGACGTGCAGCACCCCCAGGTCGACGAGGTCGTCGCGTCGTCGACGGGGCCGGCCGTGATCGTGCCGCTCCTCCTCTCGCCCGGCTTCCACACCGCCGTCGACATCGGCCGCGCCGCCGCCTCGCGCCCCGGCGTCGTCGCGACGGGCACCCTCGGCCCCCATCCGCTCCTCGCCGACATCCTCGCCGAGCGGGTCGCGGCCGCGGGGCTCCGACCGGGCGATCACGTCGTGCTCGCCGCGTCGGGGTCGTCGCGCACCGAGGCGGCCGAGCGCGTGCGACGGGTCCGCGACGACCTCGCCGAGCGGATCTCCGCGCCCCTCACGGTCGGCTACGCGTACGGCGCGACGCCGAAGGTCGCCGAGGCCGTCGCGGCGGCGCGCGCGGCCGGGGCGACGCGGGTCATCGCGGCGAGCTACGTCCTCGCGCCCGGACACTTCTCGGGCCTCGTCCGCGCCGCGGGCGCCGACGTCACGACCGATCCGATCGGCGACGACCCGCGCGTCGCCGAGATCGTCGCCGAGCGCTACCGCGCGGCGCTCTAGCCGCCGATCGCGTTCATCCCGCGCGCCGGCTGCAGGAACGACTCATCGCCGACGGCGTGGCCCGGCAGCTTGCCCCAGATCGCCCGCCGCAGCATGCCCTCGATCGCGGCGTCGTCGGATCCGCCGCGCAGCAGCGGCACGAGGTCGAACTCGCTGTTCGAGAACAGGCAGTTGCGGATCTGCCCGTCGGCCGTCAGGCGCATGCGATCGCACGCGCCGCAGAACGGCGCCGTCACCGACGCGATGACGCCGACGGTGCGCTCCGAGCCGTCGAGGCGCCACGACTCGGCGGGCGCGCCGCCGCGGCCGGGGACCGGCTCGATCGCCCACCGCTCGCGGAGCCGCCCGAGGATCTCCTCGCGCGTCACCATCTCGGACCGCGACCACGTGTGCCCCGCGTCGAGCGGCATCTGCTCGATGAAGCGCATCTGCGCCCCGTGATCGATCGCGAACTGCACGAGGTCCGCGATCTCGGTGTCGTTGACGCCCCGCATCGCGACGGCGTTGAGCTTGAGCGGCCCGATGCCCGCCTCCGACGCGGCGCGGATCCCGCGGAGGACGTCGTCCAGGCGGTCGCGGCGGGTCAGCTCGCGGAAGCGGTCGCGGTCGAGCGTGTCGATCGAGATGTTGAGGCGTCCGAGCCCCGCGTCGACGAGAGCGGGGAGCCGCCTGTCGAGCCCGATCGCGTTCGTCGTCATGGCGATCTCGGCGCCGGGAATCCGCGCGAGCCGGGCGACGACGTCCTCGAGGTCGCGCCGGAGGAGCGGCTCTCCGCCCGTGAGTCGGAAAGTCGTGATCCCGTGCGTCGCCGCGATCCGGGCGATGCGCTCGATCTCGTCGGTCGTGAGGATCGACTGGCGCGCGAGCCACTCGCTGCCCTGCTCGGGCATGCAGTACGTGCAGCGCAGCGAACAGCGGTCGGTGAGCGAGATCCGCATGTCGCGGTGCACGCGCCCGAAGCGGTCGGCGATGGGGCCCGAGGCGGGCATGTCGGGCGCGGAACGGTGCGGCGCGGGGGCGATCGCGACGTTCACGGCTGGCATCCTCCGAGCCTACGACCGGATCTGTTGCCGCGGCCTCACCGCGGGCCGAGCGCGCTCGTGAGGCCCGGGAAACCGCGGCCGTCCTAGGCTCGTGGCATGCCCCTCCCCCCTCTCGTCGAGCCCGTCGCGGCGCTCTCGCCGGCCGAGTCCGCCCGCACAGCACGCCACGCCGCGCTCTACCCCCTGGGCGAGGCGGGGCAGAGGCGGCTCGCGGCGGCCCACGTCGCGATCGTCGGCGCGGGCGGGCTCGGCTCCCCCGCTGTCCTGGCGCTCGCGGCCGCGGGCGTCGGGCGGCTCACGGTGATCGACGACGACCGCGTCGAGGCGTCGAACCTCCAGCGGCAGGTGATCCACCGCGCGACCGACGTCGGCGAGCCCAAGGTCGAGAGCGCGGTGCGCGCCGCGCGCGACCTCGCGCCCGAGTGCGTCGTGACGCCGATCGCCGAGCGCCTGACCGGCGCCGACGCCGCGCGGCTCCTCGCGGGCGCCGACGTCGTGATCGACGGGAGCGACGGGTTCGCGACGCGCGTCGACGTCGCTGCGGCGTGCGAGGCGCTCGGGGTGCCGCTCGTCTGGGGCGTCGTGCAGGAGTTCGCGGCGCAGGTCACGGTGTTCTGGTCGCGCCCGCCGGAAGGCGCGGCCCCCGTGCGGCTCGCGGATCTGTATCCCGAGGGCTCGGCGGGCGAGCCGCCGAGCTGCTCCGAGGTCGGCGTCCTCGGGGCGCTCACGATGCAGGTGGGCTCGCTGCTCGCGACGCAGGCGATCCTCCTCATCGCCGGGATCGGCGAGCCCCTCCTCGGGCGTCTCGCACTCATCGACGGGCTGCGCGGCACGATGCGCGAGGTCGCGCTCCGCGCCGCCGCGCCGCGCGGGACCTCCCCCGCCCCCGAGCCCGCGTCGCGGCCCGACGCCCCCGTGACGTACCTCGACGTGCGGAACCCCGACGAGTGGGCGACGGGGGTGATCCCGGGCGCCGTGCTCCTGCCCCTCGACGCGCTGCTGGCGGGCGCCGCGGCGCGCTTCGACGGACCGGTCGTCGCCGTCTGCGCCTCGGGCGTCCGCTCGCTGCACGCCGCGCGCGTCCTGCGCGATCGCGGGGTCGACGCGACGAGCCTCGACGGCGGCATGGCGGCGTGGACGGGCGACGTGGAGGTGCGCGCGTGATCACGGTCGAGGAGCACCTCGGGCGCGTGCTCGCGGCCGCCCGCCCCCTTCCCCCGGAGACGGTCCCGGTCGAGACGGCGACGGGCCGCACGCTCGCGGCCCCCGCGTTCTCGCGGCTCGACGTCCCCGCCTTCGCGAACTCGGCGATGGACGGGTTCGCGGTGCGCTTCGACGACCTCTCCTCGATCCCCGCGACGCTCCGCGTCGTCGCCGACGTCCCGGCGGGATCCGCGGAGGATCCCCGGCTCGGCCCCGGCGAGTGCGCGCGGATCATGACCGGCGCGCCGCTGCCGTCCGACGCCGACGCCGTCGTGCCGTTCGAGCAGACCGCGGGCGGCCTCGACGACTCGCTCGAGACCGCCGTCGTCGTCGCCCGTCCGGCCGCGCGCGGCGCCAACGTCCGCGGGCGCGCCGAGGACGTCGCGGCGGGCGACGAGGCTCTGCCCGCCGGGATCCTCGTCGGGCCCCGCCAGGTCGCGGCGCTGATCTCGACGGGCGTCGCCGAGGTCGCGGTCGCGCGCCGCCCCCGCGTCGCGGTCGTCTCGACGGGCGCCGAGCTCGTCGCCCCCGGCGTCGACCCGGGTCCCGGACGGATCCCCGACTCCAACGGCGCGCTGCTCGCGGGGCTCGTCGCCGAGGCGGGGGCCGAGGTCGTCGCCCGCGGGCGCGTCGGCGACGACCCCGCCGAGCTGACGAGCCTGCTCGCGGGCCTCGACGCCGACGTCGTCGTGACGTCGGGCGGGGTGAGCGCGGGCGCGTTCGAGCCCGTGAAGCTCGCGCTCGCGGGCCGCGTCGCCTTCGAGAAGGTCGCGATGCAGCCCGGCAAGCCGCAGGCGTTCGGCGTCCTGGACGGCGCGCTCTTCTTCGGCCTCCCCGGCAACCCCGTGAGCGTCGCGGTCTCGTTCGAGGTGTTCGTCCGCCCGGCGCTCCTCGCGATGCAGCGGCGGCGCGAGATCGCCCGTCCCCTCCTCCGGCTCCCGGCCGCCGTGGGATGGCGCACGCCCCCGGGCCGCCGCCAGCACATCCCGATCGCCGTCAACCGTGCGGACCCGGGGTGCTGGACGGTCGGGCCGGCGACGACGGGCGGGTCCGGCTCCCACCTGCCCGCCGGGCTGGGCCTCGCCGAGGGATACGCCGTCGTGCCGGCCGAGGTCGACGCCGTCGCGGCGGGCGACCTCGTCGATGTCATGCTGATCCCATGAGCGATTTCACGCACCTCGACGCCGCGGGCAACGCGCGGATGGTCGACGTCACCGAGAAGCGCCCCACGGTCCGTTCGGCGACGGCGCGCGCGTTCGTGCGGTGCGCCGCCGAGACCGTCGCGGCGCTGCGCGACGGCACGGTCCCGAAGGGCGATGTCCTCGCGGTCGCCCGGATCGCGGGGATCCAGGCCGCCAAGCGGACCCCCGAGCTGCTGCCGCTCGCCCACGTGATCGGCGTGCACGGCGCGACCGTCGACCTCGAGATCGTCGACGCGGGCGTAGAGATCGAGGCGACCGTCCGCACGGCGGACCGGACGGGCGTCGAGATGGAGGCCGTCACGGCGGCGACCGTCGCGGCGCTCACGATCCTCGACATGGTCAAGGGATCCGACCGCTCGGCGCTCATCGAGAACGCCCGCGTCGTCGCGAAGCACGGCGGCCGCAGCGGCTCGTGGGAGCGGCCGGGCGGATGACGCGGGTCGCGGGCGTCATCCTCGCGGGCGGGCGCGCGTCGCGCGTCGGGGGCGCCGACAAGGCGCTCTTCGTCGTCGCCGGCCGCACCCTCCTCGCGGCGGCCGCGGCGGCGCTCGCGTCGTGCGACGAGGTCATCGCGGTCGGCCCCGAGCGCGGGGGCGCCGCTGGCGTGCGCTGGGTGCGCGAGGATCCGCCCTTCGGCGGCCCCGTCCCCGCCCTCCGCGCCGCCCTCGCCACGACGACGGCCGACGACCTCCTCGTCCTTCCCGCGGATCTCCCCGGCGCGTCCGCCGCCGCCGCGCTGCTCCGCGTGCCGCTCGCGGGCGACGGGGCGGTGCTCGAGGATCCGGGCGGCCGCGCGCAGTGGCTCACGGCACGCTATCGCCGTGCGGCGCTCGAGCGCGCCCTCGACGAGGTCACGGAGCCGTCGATGCGGGCCGTCGCCGCGCGCCTGCGGCTCGAGCGGATCCCCGCGCCCGCGCGCGCGACGGAGGACGTCGACACGTGGGAGGATCTCGAGCGGGCGAAAGGACGCGCGACCATGGCAGAGAACACACCCGAGGACCTCGAGAGCTGGGCCGCGGCAGCGGCCGCGGAGGTCGGCGTCGACCCCGCGCGCGTCGACATCGCGGCGATCCTCGACATGACGCGCGAGGTCGCGCACGGCGTCGCGCGTCCCGCGGCCCCCGTCACGGCCTACATCGCGGGCCTCGCGGGAGGCGATCCCGAGGCGGTCGCGAAGCTCGCGGCGCTCGCGCAGGGCTGGCGCGCATGAGCGTCGTCCGGTTCTTCGCCGCCGCGGAGGAGGCCGCGGGCACGGCCGAGGAGCAGCGCACCGAGGCGAGCCTCGACGCGCTGCGCGCGGGTCTCGTCGCGGATCATCCGCTGCTCGCGCCGATCCTCCCCCGGTGCGCCGTGCTCGTCGACGGCACGCGCCGCGACGACGACGTGGCGATCCCCGAGGGCGCGACGGTCGACGTGCTCCCGCCGTTCGCGGGCGGCTGAGTCAGCCGCCGAGGCCCTTCCACGCCGTCTGGCCGTCGGCCTCGATCTGGCGCTTCCAGACGGGCAGCTCGCGCTTGATGTCCTCGATGATCCGCCGGCACGCGTCGAAGGCCTCGGCGCGGTGAGCCGAGGCGACGGCGATCACGACGGCTGCGTCGCCCACGGCGAGGCGCCCGATCCTGTGGCTCACGGCGACGAGGGATCCCGTCTCCTCGGCCGCGCGCCGCGCGAGCTCGCCGAGGATCCGCTCGGCGTCGGGGTGCGCCGTGTACTCGAGCGCCGCCACGGCGCCCGCCGCGTCGGGGTCGTGGTCGCGCACGCGCCCGACGAAGCTCGTCTCGGCGCCCATGCGCGGGTCGTCGACCGCGGCCGCGTGATCGGCGAGGCCGATCGGCTCGGCGCTGATCCGCGCGAGTCGCACCTCACCCATGGTCGCCCCCGTCGAGCTGCGAGAGCACGTGCGGCGCGAGGCGCAGGACGAGGCCGACGCCGTCGCGCACGGCCCCGGGCGATCCCGGGAGGTTCACGACGAAGCCGCGGCCCGCGACGCCCGCGAGCCCACGGGAGAGGAGCCCTCCCGGCGCGACGCCCGCCCCGATGCGCCGGAGCTCCTCCGGGATCCCCCGCAGGTGCCGGTCGAGGACGGGCTCGGTGCCCTCGGGCGTGAGGTCGCGCGGGCCCACGCCCGTGCCGCCCGTCGTCACGACGATGCGCGCCCCCGCGGCGAGCGCGTCGCGCAGGGCCGCCTCGACCGACCACGCGCCGTCCGGCACGACGACGGCGTCGTCGCACGCGTAACCCGCGCCGCGCAGCGCCTCGACCGCGACGGGGCCGCCGCGATCCTCGCGCTCGCCCGCGGCGGAGCGGTCGCTGACCGTGATGACCGCGGCGCGGATCATGCCTCGTCCAGGAGATCGGGGCGGCGCTCGCGGGTGCGCTCGAGCGCCTGGTCGCGGCGCCACGCGTCGACCCTGCCGTGGTCGCCGCTGAGGAGGACGGGCGGGACCTCGAGGCCGCGCCAGGCGGCCGGTTTGGTGTAGATCGGGTACTCGAGCATGCCGAGCTCGTGCGACTCCTCGACGAGGCTCTCGGGGTTGCCGACGACGCCGGGGATGAGGCGGCCGATCGCCTCGATCATCGCCATCGTCGCGACCTCACCGCCGTTCAGCACGTAGTCGCCGATCGAGACGAAGCGCACGCGGCCGCGCGACGCGTAGTGGTCGAGCACGCGCTGGTCGATGCCCTCGTAGCGGCCGCACGCGAACGCCAGGTGGTCCTCCTGCGCGAGCTCCCGCGCGGTGCGCTGCGTGAAGACCTCGCCCGACGGGGTCGGCACGATGAGGACGCCCTCGAAGGGATCCGGGTCGGCCGCGCCGAAGACGGCGTCGAGCGCCTCGCCCCAGGGCTCGGGCTTCATGACCATGCCCGCGCCTCCCCCGTACGGGGTGTCGTCGACGGTGCGGTGTCGGTCGTGCGTCCAGTCGCGCAGGTCGTGGACGCGCAGGTTGAGGAGGCCCTTCTCGCGCGCCTTGCCGATCAGCGAGACATCGAGCACGTCGAAGAACGTCGGGAAGATCGTGACGATGTCGAGGCGCATTCCTCGAGTCTACGGATCCGGCGCCTGTTTCCGCCGTGTTACGCGGCCCTCCCCCGCCGATCGTGCGGCGCGTGATCGGACGGTGACGGGGCGGCAACCGCGGGGCCGCGCCCCCGGAAACACCCCGCCCGTACCGTCGCCGGTATCCGTGACGACACCTCTCGAAGGGCAGGCCCATGGCCTCGACTGTGAGCACCACGAGCACCACCCCCGCGAGCACCGCGCTCACGACGCGGCCCGGCCGCTGGATCGACGGCTGGAACGCCGAGGATCCCGCGCAGTGGGCGGCGGACGGGCGGCGGATCGCGAAGCGCAACCTCGGCTGGTCGATCTTCGCCGAGTTCCTCGGCTTCGTCGTCTGGCAGCTCTGGAGCATCGTCGTCGTGATGCTCCCCGACGCGGGCTTCGCGATCTCGGCGAGCGAGCAGTTCTGGCTCATCTCGGTTCCGACCCTCGTGGGCGCGACGCTGCGCTTCCCCTACACCTTCGCGGTCGCCCGCTTCGGCGGCCGCAACTGGACGATCGTCTCGGCCTGCCTCCTCCTCGTCCCGGCGATCCTCCTCGGCATCGTCGTCCAGCACCCCGAGGCGACGTTCTGGCTGCTCCTCGTGATCGCGGCCCTGAGCGGCGTCGGCGGCGGCAACTTCGCGAGCTCGATGGCGAACATCACCTACTTCTTCCCGCAGAAGGAGAAGGGCTGGGCGCTCGGGCTCAACGCCGCGGGCGGCAACCTCGGCGCCGCCGTCGCGCAGCTCCTCGTCCCCATCGTCGTGACGCTCGGCGCAGCGGGGACCCTGAACCTCGGCCTCGCGGGCTTCGTGTGGATCCCGCTGATCGTCGTCGCGATCGTCGGGGCGTGGATGGCGATGGACAACATCTCGACGGCGCGCAGCGACTTCGCGGGCGTCGCCGCGGCGCTCCGCGAGCCGCACCTCTGGATCATGGCCGTCCTCTACATCGGCACCTTCGGCTCCTTCATCGGCTTCGCGGGCGTCTTCCCCAAGCTGATCCGCGACCAGTTCCCCGACTTCTCGGAGTTCCACATCGGCACCGCGGCGCTCTCGCTCGCCTTCCTCGGCGCCCTCGTCGGCTCGCTCGCCCGTCCCTACGGCGGCAGGCTCGCCGACCGGATCGGCGGCGCCCGCATGACGATCGTCTCGTTCGCCGTCATGATCGCCGCGACGATCGCGGTGGTCGCGACCCTGCCCCTCGGCAGCTTCTGGCTCTTCCTCGGCCTGTTCCTCGTCCTGTTCTGCGCGACGGGCATCGGCAACGGGGCGACCTACCGCATGATCCCGTCGATCTTCGCGGCGCGCGGCGCGGCGAAGGCAGGCGAGGAGCACGGCGTCTCGACGCAGCGCCAGGCCGCCGCCGCGACCGGCATCATCGCGGCGATCGGGGCGTACGGCGGCTTCCTCATCCCGCAGGTGCTCAACGCGTCGCAGTCGGCGACGGGCGCGTACACGGCCGCGTTCTGGGCCTTCGTCGCGCTCTACGCCGGGATGGCGGTCCTCACCGCCGTCGTCTACCTCGTGCCGCGCGCCTCGCTCGACCGCCGTATCGTCTGACCGATGGAGAACCGCCCCGCCATGCGCATCGCCGTCATCGGCTTCGGCCCCACGGCCGTGCGCTTCGCCGAGGAGATCCTGCCCGAGGTCGACGCGGGCCGCGTCGAGCTGACGATCGTCGGCGCCGAGACGCATGCCCCGTACAACCGGATCCTCATCGCCGAGTACGCGGCGGGCGAGGCGGTGCGCGACGACCTCGTGATCGCCGATCCCGACGAGCTGCGCGCCGCGGGCGTCCGCATCGTGATGGGCCGCCGCGCCGTGCGCATCGACCGGGAGGGATCCGCCGTGGAGCTCGACGACGGATCCCGGGTCCCCTTCGACCGGGTCGTCATCGCGACGGGAGCCCGCGCGAACGTCCCGCGGCTCGACGGGCTGGAGCTCACGGGGCGCGACGCGTCGGGACACGACGAGACCCTCACCGAGGGCGTCGTCGTGCTGCGCTCGATCGACGACGCCGAGCGGGTCGCCCGCGTCGTCGAGGCCGGAGGGCGCGTCGTCGTCCTCGGGGCGGGGGTCCTCGGGATCGAGCTCGCCCTGATCCTCGCGCAGGCGGGAGCGATCCCCCATATCGCGCACTTCGGCCCCATCCCCATGCCGCGACAGCTCGACCGCGGGGCGGCGCACGTGCTCGCCGGCGCCCTCGCCGCGTCGGGCGTCACGGTCGTCCCCCACACGCGCGCCGAGGCGATCGTCGCCCGCGAACAGGGCGGGGTCCGCCGCTTCGAGGCGCTCGTCTCGGGCGACGGCAAGCGCATCGACGGGGATCTCCTCGTCCTCTCGTGCGGGGTGCAGCCGCGCGCCGAGCTCGCCGAGGGGGCCGGGCTGCGCACGGGCCGCGGCGTGCTCGTCGACGAGCGGCTGCGCTCGTGGACCGACCCGCGCATCCACGCGATCGGCGACGTCGCCCACATCGCCGACCCCGCCGTGCACGGCGAGGAGAAGCGCGTGCCCGGCGGCCCGTCGGGCCTCATCGGACCCGGGTGGCGCCAGGCGGAGTGGCTCGCCGCCGCGATCACGGCCGAGCTCGACGGGGCCGACACCGAGCCGTTCCGCGAAGAGGCCCCGGGCGTCGTCCTCGTGAAGGCGAGCCAAGTCGACCTCGTGTCGGCCGGCGACGTGCAGGGCGATCCGTTCGCCCCCGCCGCGCACGGCGAGGAACCCGCGGAGATCGCGATGTGGGCCGACCCGCAGCACGGCACCTACGTGAAGATGCAGACGACGGGAGGGGTGCTCGACGGCTTCGTCGCCGTCGGGATGCCGCGCGCCGCCGCCGAGCTGTCCGTCCTCTATCAGCGCCGCGGGGAGCTGCCGAGCGACCGGTCGCTGCTCCTCCGCCTCGACGCCGCCGAGGCGAGCGCCCCCCGCGCCGAGGGTCGCGACGCCATGGTCTGCATGTGCAACGCCGTCACGGCGGGCGCGATCGAGGACGCCGTCGCGGAGCACGAGTGCACGACGGTCGAGGACGTCGGCCGCTGCACCCGCGCCGGCACGGGATGCGGCGGGTGCCGCGCTCGCATCGGCGAGATGCTCCAGCAGCTCGAGGTCGCGGCGTGAGCGCGGCGACCCACTGCCCGTACTGCGCGCTGCAGTGTGCCATGACGCTCGAGCCGACGCCGGGAGAGCGCCTGCCGGTCTCGGTCGCGGGCCGCGACTTCCCCACGAACCGCGGCGGCCTCTGTCGCAAGGGGTGGACCTCGGCAGAGCTCCTCGGGCGCGGCGATCGCCTCACGACCCCGCTCATGCGGCGCCCCGACGGATCCCTCGGCGAGGCCTCGTGGGAGGAGGCGCTCGACCGGATCGCGGCCGAGGTCGTCCGGCTCCGGGCCGAGAGCGGGCCCGACGCGATCGGCGTGTTCGGCGGCGGCGGGCTCACGAACGAGAAGGCGTACCAGCTCGGGAAGTTCGCGCGCATCGGCTTCGGCACGCGGCTCATCGACTACAACGGGCGCTTCTGCATGTCGTCGGCCGCGGCGGCCGCGAACCGCGCGTTCGGGCTCGACCGCGGACTCCCCTTCCCCCTCGCCGACCTCGACACCGCCGAGGCGATCCTCGTGCTCGGGTCGAACATGGGCGACACGATGCCGCCGTTCGTGCAGCATCTGCAGGGCGCGCGCGGCCGCGGCGGGCTCGTCGTCGTCGACCCGCGGCGCTCGACGACCGCACGGCTCACGGAGGACGGCGCGGGGATCCACGTGCAGCCCGTCCCCGGGACCGACCTCGCGCTGCTCCTCGGCATCGCGCACGTCATCGTCGCCGAGGGCCTCGTCGACGAGAGCTACGTCGCCGATCGGACGGTGGGGCTCGCGGCCCTCAAGCGCTCGGTCTCGCCGTGGTGGCCCGCGCGCACGGCCGAGGTGACGGGCGTGCCCGCCGAGCAGATCCGGGCGGTCGCGCACCTGCTCGCGGGCGCGCGCAGCGCGTACGTGCTCACGGGGCGCGGCGTCGAGCAGCACGCCGACGGCACCGACACCGCGACCGCCGCGATCAACGTCGCTCTCCTCCTCGGCCTCGTCGGCCGCGAGGGCTCGGGATACGGAACCCTCACGGGCCAGGGCAACGGCCAGGGCGGGCGCGAGCACGGGCAGAAGAGCGACCAGCTCCCCGGCTACCGCAAGATCACCGACCCCGCCGCCCGCGCGCACGTCGCCCGTGTGTGGGGCGTCGACCCCGCGTCGATCCCGGGGCCCGGCCTCCCCGCCGTGCAGCTGCTCGAGCGGTGCGGCGCGGACGGCGGCGTCCGCGCCCTGTTCGTGCACGGCTCGAACGTCGTCGTCTCGGCGCCCGACGTCTCGCGCGTGCGCTCGGCCCTCGGCCGGCTCGACCTGCTCGTGGTGAGCGACTTCTTCCTCTCCGAGACGGCCGAGCTCGCCGACATCGTGCTCCCGGTCCTGCAGTGGGCCGAGGAAGAGGGCACCATGACGAACCTCGAGGGGCGCGTGATCCGCCGCCGCCGCGCCGCCGAGCCTCCCGCGGGCGCGCGCAGCGAGCTGTGGATCCTCGCCGAGCTCACGCGCCGTCTCGGGGCGCCCGGCACCTGGTCGACCGACCCGTCCGAGGTCTTCGACGAGCTCGCGCGGGCCTCGGCGGGCGGCCTCAGCGACTACTCGGGCCTCTCGCACGCACTGCTCGACACGGGCGTCGCGGCGCACTGGCCGTATCCCGCGGGCTCGGCCGGAACGCCGCACCTGTTCCGCGAGCGCTTCGCGCACGACGACGGGCGCGCGCGCCTCGTCGCCGTGCGCGCGCGGCGCCCCGAGACGCCCCGCGGATCCGAGATGAGCCTCATCACGGGGCGGCTCCTCGGCCACTACCAGTCGGGCGCGCAGACCCGTCGCGTCGGCGAGCTCAACGACCTCGCCCCGCGCCTCGTGGCGCAGATCCACCCTGCGACGGCGGGCGACAGGGGCATCGCGGCGGGATCGCGGATCCGCCTCGCGAACGCCCGCGGGTCCGTCGAGGCCGACGTCGAGCTCTCTCCCGACATCCGCGCCGACACCGTCTTCCTGCCGTTCCACTACGCGGGCTCGGAGAGCGCCAACATCCTGACGAGTGCGAGGACCGACCCGCACTCGTCGATGCCCGAGTTCAAGAACGCCGTCGTGACGGTGACGCCGGCCTGATCCGGGGCGGGGGTTCCCCGCCCCGGATCAGCGGCGCACGACGACGGGAACCGGTTCGACCCCGACCGTCACGCGGTCGCCCGGGGCGACGGCGTCGGCGGCCGCGTGCTGCACCGTGAGCTCGACTCCGCCCTCGGCCTCGAGGCGCGTGCGCCGGAGCGATCCGAGGAACGTCGACTCGCGCACGACGGCGGGCACGGGGCCCCCGAGCCGCAGGTTCTCGGGGCGGACGAACGCCTCGGCGGGGCCGTCGGGCTCGTCGCCCACGACGGGGACGCGCGTGCCGAGCACCTCCGCCGCGCCGGACGAGACCGTGACGGGGACGAGAGAGGACAGGCCGACGAACGCCGCGACGTTCGCCGTGGCGGGGCGCCGGTACAGCTCCTCGGGCGTGCCGATCTGCTCGATGCGGCCCGCGTCCATGACCGCGACGCGGTCGGAGACCGCGAGCGCCTCCTCCTGGTCGTGCGTCACGAACACCGTCGTGATGCCGAGGCGCAGCTGGATGCGGCGGATCTCGTCGCGCAGCTGGACGCGCACCTTCGCGTCGAGCGCCGAGAGCGGCTCGTCGAGCAGCAGGACGCTCGGCTCCGTCACGAGCGCCCGCGCGAGCGCGACGCGCTGCTGCTGGCCGCCCGAGAGCTCGTGCGGGAAGCGGTCGGCGAGGTGCCCGAGCCCCACGAGCTCGAGCGCGTCGCCGGCGCGCCGGGCGGCCTCGGCGCGGGCGACGCCGCGACGCCGCAGCCCGAAGGCCGTGTTGTCGCCGACCCGCAGGTGCGGGAAGAGCGAGTAGGCCTGGAACACCATGCCGATGTCCCGCTTGTTCGTGGGCGTGCCCGACACGTCGCGGCCGCCGAGCATGACGGGTCCGCCGCTCGACTGCTCGAGGCCCGCGAGGACGCGCAGCGCGGTCGTCTTGCCGCAGCCCGACGGGCCGAGCAGCGACACGAACTCGCCGGGCCGGATGTCGAGATCGATGCCGTGCAGGACCCGCGTCGCACCGTAGTCCTTGACGACGCCGCGGAACTCCACGCGCGTCCCCGGGGCCGCCGACGCGCGCGGCGTGGTGGTGTCGACCGAAGTCATCGTTTCCTGGCCTTCCTGAGGGGGCGCCGCGCGGCCGTGCCGCCGCCCGCCCCGCCGATGATGAGGAGCAGGACGAACACGAACGCGAGCGCGAGCGCGAGCAGGGTGAAGATCGCGGGCGCGTAGACGTCCTGTTTGCTGACGACGATCATCGCCGTCTGGAGGACCTGCCTGTTGAGGAGCGACGCGATCGTGAACTCGCCGAGCACGACGGCGACCGAGATGAGCGCGGCGGCCAGCAGGCCCTGCCGGAGGTTCGGGGCGAGAACGCGCAGGACGACCGTGATCCACCCGGCGCCGAGGGAGCGCGCCGCCTCCGTGAGGGTGCGCAGGTCGATCGCGTCGACCGACGCCTGGATCGCGCGATACGCGAAGGGGAGCACCGTGACCCCGTAGGCGAACGCGAGCGTCCACGCGCCCGTCCCGAGCGTGCGCGACACCTGGAGGTAGACGGGAGCGAGCCCGACGACCAGCACGATCGCGGGGATCGAGATGGGCAGAAGCGCCACGAACTCGAACGCGCGCTTGAGGCGCGGGAACCGGAGGTTCACGAGGATGATCGTGGGCGCGAACAGCACGAGGACGATGATCACGGTGACGAGCACCAGGACGAGCGAGTTGCCGAGGCCCGTCCACAGCGGCTTGAGCGTGCTCGCGGACGCGGGGTCGAGGAGCCGCGCCCAGTTCGCACCCGAATAGCCGTCGCCGTCGCGCAGCGTGTAGAGCAGCGTCGCGACGAGCGGCACGAGGAAGAACAGGCCGACGACGACGCCGATGACCCAGCGCACGGCGCGCGAGGGGGCGAGGGGGCCGGCGCTCATCGCTGCCACCGCGCCGCGCGGCGCTGGATCGCCGAGTAGCCCCACATGACGAGGGCGACGACGAGGATCATGCCGACGGCGAGGGCGCCCGCGAGGTTCTCCCGGCCGAGCACGGTCTCGCTCGTGAGGGCCGCCCGGATCTGCAGGGGCACGATCGGCGCGCCCTGGCTCACGAGCGCCGCGGCGGTCGCGTACGACGAGAACGCGTTGGCGAACAGGAGCAGGAGGCTCGCGAGGAACGACGGCGCGAGAACGGGGATCCCGACGTGGGCCCAGAAGCTCGCGCGCGTGCCGCCCAGCGTCAGGTTCGCCTCGGCCCACTGCGGCCTCAGGGCCGAGAGGGCGGGCATGAACGTGATGACCATGAGCGGGATCTGGAAGTAGAGGTACGGGGCGACGAGGCCGGGCAGGTCGTACAGCCACATGCCGCCCGCGTAGATGTCGAGGCCGAACGCGTCCTGCAGGACGACCCGGAGGATCCCCTGCTGGCCGATCGTCGCGATGAAGATGAACGCGAGCATGACGCCGCCGAACTGCGCGAGCACGCCCGAGGCGGCGTCGACGGCGCGGCGCACCGCGCTGCTCTCGGAGAGCCCGAGGAGGGCGTAGCAGACGAGCGCGCCGACGATCGCTCCGATGACGGCTGTGAGGGCCGAGACCCCGATCGTGCTCGCGAAGGCCTGCACGATGACGGGGTCGGCGAGCGCCGTGAGATTGTCGACGGTCAGCGCCCCGTCGGCGTCGAACAGCCCCGAGACGAGGGCGAGCACCGTCGGGACGACGAGGAACAGCAGGATGTACGCGGCGAACGGGGCGAGGCCGAGCCAGGAGAACAGCGCCGAGAGCCGTCGCCTCGGGGCGGGCGCCCCGCCGGTCGCGGCCCCCGAGCGCGCGGGGGCCGCGACCGGAAGAGCGGCGGACGTCACTGGATGGCCGCGGCCCACTCGGAGCCGAGCAGCTCGCCGGCCGCGGAGCTCTGCTCCTCGGTCGGGACGAGGGTCTCGGCCGGGGTCGCGGGGAGCGCCGACGCCAGGTCGGCGTCGATCGTGCCGGCCTCGGTCATCGCGTCCATGCGCACGGGGCGGGCGCCGCCCGCGAGCCACAGGTTCTGCACCTTGTCGCTGTACAGGAACTCCTGCCAGAGGCGCGCCGCCGCGGGGTGCGCCGCGTCCTTGTTGATCGCCTGGTTGTAGTAGCCGGCGTAGCCGAGGTCGTCGAACACGACGACCTTCCAGTCGTCGTTGTCAGCCGTGTGCGTCGCGTTGAGGTAGTCCCAGTCGAAGACGACGGGGGTCTCGCCGCTCTCGATCGTCGCGGGCGTCACGTCGACCTTGAGGAAGTTGCCCGCCGCGTTGAGCTCCTGGAAGAAGTCGATCCCGGGCTGGAAGTCGTCGAGGTCCCCGCCCGACTGGAGGGTCGCGAGGCCCACGCCCGCGAACGCCGCGCCCGCCTGGGTCGGGTCGCCGTTGAGCGCGACGGATCCCGAGAAGTCCGAGCCGAGCAGGTCGTCGAGCGACGTGATCTCGGGGAACTTCGACGAGTCGTAGCCGATCGACATGTATCCGCCGTAGTCGCCGACGAACAGGCCGGTCGACTCCTTGAGGGCGTCGGGGATCTCGTCCCAGGTCTGCACCTGGTACGGCGCGAACTGGTCGGTGCTCTCGAGCGCGACCGCGAGACCGAGGTCGAACACGTCGGGAGCGGTGTCGAGGCCCGCGTTGGTCTCGGCGGCCTGGATCTCCTCGGCGCTCGACACGTCGGGCGACTGCTCGGTGATCTCGATCTCGGGGTACTTCTCGGCGAACAGGTCGAGGATCGCGCCGTAGTTCGCCCAGTCGCGCGGCAGCGCGATGACGTTGAGCGCGCCCTCGGCCTTCGCGGCCTCCTCGAGGTCGGAGAACGAGCCGAAGTCCGACAGGGAGGTCGCGGACGCGGCGTCGCTCGACGCGGCGTCGGTCGACGGGTCCGAGGAGCAGCCCGCGAGGACGAGCGCCGACACGGCGAGGAGGGAGGCGGGAAGCAGGGCACGGCGGAGCATTCGGGTCCTTCCGAAGGGGCGACGCCGCGGCACGGCCGGGCATCGCACGAGACGGCCCGCCAGGGGAACGGGCCTCCCGAAATCTAGGGACGCCCGGTGAACGGCCGCCCCTCCGGACGGTGAACGGACGGTGTCGTCAGACGCCGGAGTACGCGACGATCCCGCGCCGCACGGCGTCGAGCGCGCGGCGCGCCGTGCGGGCGAGGTCGCCCGACGCGACGAGCGAGATCTGGTCGAGCAGGTCGATCGTCTGCTTCGCCCAGCGCACGAAGTCGCCCGCCGCCATGTCGGCGGATCCGAGGACCCGATCGAGCAGCTGGCCGCGCGCCCACATGTGCATCGCGGCAGAGAGGCCGGGCGCGAGCGGCGCCGTCCCGGGCAGGCGGTGATCCTGCTCGAGGTCGTCGAGCTCGGCCCACAACCGCTCCGTCTGGTCGAGCGCCTCGCGGAACGCGCCCCGCGGCAGCGCGTAGTCGCCGCCCTGGTCGGCCCCGCGGCGCGGCTCGTACACGAGCGAGCAGGCGAGCGCCGCGAGCGACGGCGCATCGAGCTTCTGCCACAGGCCGAGCCGCAGCGCCTCGGCGACGAGCAGATCGCGCTCGCCGTAGATCCGCTTCATCGTGCGGCCCTCGTCGGTGAGCTCCGCGGCGTCGCCGTCGGTGCGGACGTAGTCAAGGGTCTCGAGCACCTCGACGATCCGGTCGAACTGGCGCGCGACGGTTCCCGTGCGGCCCTCGATCTGGCGGCGCAGCTTATCGGTCTGCCGCTTGAGCTTGTAGTAGCGCTCGCCCCAGCGCGCGTGCTGCTCGCGGTCGTTGCACTGGTGGCAGGGGTGGCGCTGCATGCGCTTGCGCAGCTGGGCCATCTGCTGCCGGCGCTGCTCCTGCCGCGCCTTCGACGCCGTGACGTCCTTGCGGCTCTTCTTCTCGAGATCGTTGAGCTCGCGCCGGAGGGCGGCGTACTCCGAGAAGTCGCCCTTGTCGCACGTCATCGCCTCGAGGTAGCCGCCGAGCGACTCCTCGGCGGCGCGCACCTCGCGGGCGAGGCCCACGACGGCGCGGTCGGCCTGGAACTGCGCGAACGATGACTCGAGGATCTCGCGCGCCTCGGCGCGGCCGAACTGGTCGATGAGGTTCACGGCCATGTTGTAGGTCGGCCGGAACGACGAGTTGAGCGGGTACGTGCGGCGCGACGCGAGCGACGCGACGGCATGCGGGTCGAGCCCGTCGGTCCAGTGCACGACCGAGTGCCCCTCGACGTCGATCCCCCGGCGGCCCGCGCGCCCCGTCAGCTGCGTGTACTCCCCCGACGTGATGGGAACCCGCGCCTCGCCGTTGAACTTCTCGAGCTTCTCGAGCACGACGGTGCGGGCGGGCATGTTGATCCCGAGCGCGAGGGTCTCGGTCGCGAAGACGACCTTCACGAGCTTGCGCTGGAAGAGCTCCTCGACGACCTCCTTGAACGCGGGCAGGAGCCCCGCGTGGTGCGACGCGATCCCGCGCTCGAGATCCTCGGCCCACTCGTAGTAGCCGAGCACGCCGAGGTCCTCATCCTGCAGCGAGGTTGTGCGCTGGCGCACGATCTCGCGGATCTCCAGGCGCTCGTCGCGGTCGGTGAGGCGGGTCCCCGCCCGCCGC
The DNA here is from genome assembly GCF_000422385.1 of Microbacterium indicum DSM 19969. Classification (GTDB taxonomy): domain Bacteria; phylum Actinomycetota; class Actinomycetes; order Actinomycetales; family Microbacteriaceae; genus Microbacterium; species Microbacterium indicum. The sequence goes on along the minus strand of NZ_AULR01000002.1, from coordinate 95,547 downwards.
ACCTGCTGGACGGCCTGGTCGCAGCCGACGCGGCTGAAGATGAAGAAGATCGCCGGCAGAAGATTCTGCCCCTCGAGCAGCTCGATCGCCTGGCCCCGGTCGAGGCGGGCCCCCGCGCGCGGCGGGCGCCCCTGCGCGTGCGGGCTGCGGCGCCCGCGGTGGGGCCGGTTCGACGATGGAAGCGCGCGCCCGATCCGCAGCAGGTCGCGGTTCACCTCGGATCCCGTGCCGCCCGTCTCGTCGAAAAGGGGAAGGAGGTCGCCGCGCGCCAGGACGTGCTGCTCGAGCGGGACGGGCCGCGTCTCGGAGACGATGACCTCGGTGTCGCCCCGGACGGTGCCCAGCCAGTCGCCGAACTCCTCGGCGTTCGACACCGTCGCCGAGAGCGACACGAGGCGCACGCTCTGCGGCAGGTGGATGATGACCTCCTCCCACACCGCCCCGCGGAAGCGGTCGGCGAGGTAATGCACCTCGTCCATCACGACGTAGCGCAGGCCGTCGAGCGCGCTCGACCCCGCGTAGATCATGTTGCGCAGGACCTCGGTCGTCATCACGACGACGCGGGCGTGGGCGTTGACGTTGGTGTCGCCCGTCAGGAGGCCCACCTCGTCGGCGCCGTACACCTCCTGCAGCTCGCGGAACTTCTGGTTCGAGAGCGCCTTCATGGGCGTCGTGTAGAACGCCTTCTCGCCCGGGGTGCGCATCGCGAGGTGGATCGCGAACTCGCCGACGATCGTCTTTCCCGCGCCCGTCGGCGCGGCGACGAGGACCGAGGATCCCCCCTCGAGCGCCCGGCACCCGGCGATCTGGAACGGGTCGAGGTCGAAGCGCTGGGCCCCCGCGAACTCCTCCGTCACGGGGTGGGTGCGTCGCTCGCGATCTTCCGCGTAGCTTTCGGCGGGCGTCACGGAGGTCATGCTCCCATCCCACCACTCCCCGGACGGTTCAGGCGTATTCGATGAAGAGGTCGGGGTTGCGCTTCTTCTTGCGCCAGTCGAAGAACAGCGCCACGCCCGTCGCGAGGAAGTAGAGCACGTACATGATGCCGGCGACGACGAACATCGTCACCATGTCGGCGGGCGGCGACGCGAGCATGCCGAAGACGAGGCACACGACGAGCACCCAGCGCCACGCCTTGAGGATCGCCTTGGCCCGCACGATGTCGGCGAGGTTCAGCGCGACGAGGAAGACGGGCGAGACGAAGCCGACGCCGATGAGCGTCAGGACGCGGAAGACGAAGTTGTAGTACTCGGGCGCCGTGAACATCTGCGCGACGCCGTCGATGTCGTCGGGGACGAACGACGTCATGAGGACGATCATGTTCGGCAGCAGGAAGATCGCGAGCACGACGCCGCCGAGGAACAGCGGGATCGCGGCCGCCATGAACCCGAAGGCGTACCAGAACTCCTTGCGGGTGAGGCCCGGCGTCACGAAGCGCCAGATCTGCCACAGCCACACGGGGGATGAGATCACGAGGCCCGCGACGAACGAGATCCGCAGGCGCATGTCGAACGCGCCCGTCACGGTCGTGTAGGTGAGCCGCGTGAAGTTCTCGTCGCCGAGGCGATCGGCCACCTCATCGATGGGGTACGTGAGCCACGTGATGATCCCCTCGGTGAGGAACCACGAGATGACCATGCCGACCACGAGCCCGATGGCCGCGATCGTGAGCCGCTTGCGCAGCTCCCTGAGGTGCTGCGACAGCGTCATGCGCCGATCGTTCGGCGGCTGGGCCGGTGCGGCAGGCCCCTCGCTCGGGAGGGTGCCGGACACGGTCGCTTACTTCGTGGTGTCGGGAGACGCGGAGGCGTCGTCGCCCGGCTTCTCCTGGTCGACGGCCTCGGAGGTCGCGGTTCCGGCGGAGGCGGCGTCCTCCTCCTTCATCTGCTTCATCTCGCCCTTGAAGGCGCGGGCCGACTGGCCCATGCTCTTCGCGAGAGCGGGGAGGCGCGAGGCGCCGAAGATCAGCAGGACGATGACGAGGATCAGCAGGATCTGCCAGATACCCATATTGGCGAACATGACGACTCCGTCGTTGAGGGGAAGGTCCGGCTCAGTCTAACCCTGGGGATACAGATCGCGACCGGCACGCGCCCACGCCCGCGCCGCGTCTCGCGCCGCGGGAGGGCCGAGCACCTCGACGCGGCCGCCGCCGCGAGCGGCGAGCGACTTGACGACGCCGACGTCTCCTACCGCGATCCGCGCGAGCACGAAGCCCGGGATCTCGCGGATCTCGGCGTGTTCGAGGTACCCGGCGATGACGGGGAGCATGACGGCGGGGAACCGCAGCTCGACCGTCACGTCGCCCGTTCCCGTCGCGAAGAGGCCCGCGGCCGCGCGTCCGGAATGCTGGACGACCTCATCGGTGACGGATAGGGCGCTCATACGCTCGATGAGGAACGTGCGGGGTGCGCGGCGCAGGTGGCACCACCCCTGGAGGTACCACTCGCCTCCCGCGAACAGCAGGCCCCACGGATCCACGGTGCGCGCCGTCGCCTCGCCGCCGGGGCGCGTGTACGAGAAGCGCACCGCGCGGCCGTCGCGGACCGCCCGCGCGAGGGCGGAGCGCGTCGGGTCGGCGGGACCGTCGGCGACGACGACCTCCGCGGGCTCGGATCCGCTCCCGCGGGCGAGCTTGTCGCGCAGGCCGCGGACGAGCGAGTCGTCGGCGACGCCCGGAGCGGCGGCGATGAGCTGGAGACCCGCCGCGAGGGCCGCGGCCTCCCGCGACGTGAAGCGCTGCACGCGCTCGATCCCCACCGAGCGCGTGAGCCGGATCACGCCGTCGGCGTCGAGCGCGTCCCAGTCGATGTCGAACATGTCGCCCGTGTAGGCGTCGAGGTCGGGCGCGCCCACGAGCGTGAGCGTCTCGACCATGCGGCGCATGTCGGACGGCGCGACCTCGAACTCGGCCGCGGCCTCCGCGACGGTCGCCTCGCCGCGTTCGAGGAGCCACGGCACGAGCGTCAGATAGGTTCGCACGCGCTCGGCCGCCGCGACGGGCGATCGCCGGCGACGGCGCGGCTCGGGCGCGTCGGCCGGCGCCGGGTCGGGAGCCCCCGTGTGCACGCGCTCCGCCTCGGCGAGGCGCAGGACGACGAGCTCGCGCAGGCTCTCGGGCTCCACGACGCGCGCGTCGGGGCCGTACGACGCGATCTCGTCGGCGAGGACGTGCTGGTCGATATACGCGACAGCCGTGCCGCGGCCCTCGGCCCCCGGCACGGCCCGTCGCGCGAGCCGCAGGGCGGCCTCGGATCCCGGCGTCGCCTCGATGAGCGCGCGGTTCCGGGACGCGACGTCGCGGAGCCCCGCGATCGCGCGCTCGCCGGCGCCCACGCGCAGAGCCGGGTCGAAGCGCTCCCCCGTCTCGACGACGGGCGAGACGATGCGGACGAGGAGGAAGGTGCGCGCCTCGTCGAAGTGCGTGTCGTGTGCGTGCAGGTGCCAGCGCCCCTCGAACTGCACGAGGGCGAGGGGGCGCACGGTGCGGGCCCGGACGTTCGCCGATCCGGGCCGCAGGTAGTCGAAGCGCACGACGGCGGCGCGGTCGATCGCGGCCTCGAGGGGCGCGAACGCCGGCTCGCGGGCCGTGAGCCGCGGCGTGAACCCGAGGACGGGCTCGTCGACGTCGAGGCCGAGGGCGCGGATCTTGCGCACCCCCGCGCGCGCCTCGCGCGACATCGTCGCCTCGCCCCAGGCGTCGGCCGCGAGGCTCAGGAGCGCGAGCTCGGCTGGTGTGAACTCGAGGTCGACGGGCAGGGCGTTGTCGTCGCGCGGGATCCGGTACCGCGCGTCGCGCTGGTTCTGCGGATTCTCGGGATCGCCGATCACCTCGATCCGCGTGCCGAGGCCGACGAGGGTCTCCTTGTCGCGCTCGAACATGCGCTCGCGCGCCTCGGTCCCCGCGTGCTCGGCGTAGCCCGAGACGCTCTGGAAGATCTGCGCGCGGCTCAGCCCCACGTCGGTGCCCAGAAGGGCGACCGTCAGATTGAGAAGCCGCTCTTCGGCCGGGATCCGCGCCACCCGCCGATCCTATCGGCGGGAGGGCGGGTCAGGACGCAGCGACGGAGCCGAGGACGTCGATCACCGAGACGGTCGCGTTGCCGTCGTCGCCGGGGACGACCGTGAGGATCTGCGATCCGACCGTCGCGCCCGTGATCGCGTCGGCGAATCCCGCCGGCAGCTGGTCGAGCGTCGTGGTCGCGGGCGATCCGCTCTCCCACGTCGAGGTGGTCTGCGCCTTCGTGTTCCAGTTGACCGAGAGGTACTGGATCGTCACGACGTCGCGGTCGGCGACCTCCGCACCGTCGCCCGCGAGGAGCGTCTGCGTCTTCTGCTCGGTCGGGGCGTCGCCGTCGGGCACGATGACGCCGGGCACGCCCTCGGGCGTGCGGACGACGCTCGGCATGCCGTGGCCCGAGTTGTAGACGGGCGAGCCGTCGGCCGAGGCGGGCAGGACGCGCTCGATGTCGACGACGACGAGGGTGCGCGAACCGTCGACCGTGTCGAAGCCGCCGGGCCACGTGTCGGTGCCCTGCACCTGGTCGATCATCGCGTTCTGCTGCGACGCCGAGGTCAGCTGCTGGCCGTACGAATCCTCGATGCCGCCGGCGCCGAGCGCCGCGACGACGCGCGATCCCTCCGACGCGCACATGAGCGCGTCCTCGAGGCCGGGCATCGCGGTGAGGAAGGTCTGGATCGGCAGCACCTGCGTGAGGTCGCCGGCCGGAGCCGCCGCCGTGAGCTGCGCGCCCGTCTCGCCGTCGACGAGCGTGACGTCTGCGACGATCGCCTGCGACGTCGAGGTGATCACGGGGCCGTCACCCGTCGTGAGGTCGAGGTGCTCCGCCGACTTCGAGACGAAGGGCTCGGGGGCGTCGACCGTCAGGGTCGAGCCCGCGTCGCCGTCGACGGCGATGTCGCCCATGAGGCTCGCGTCGGTGTCGGCGACGCGGCCGCAGGCCTCCGGGGTCTCCGGCTGCGACGAGCAGCCGACGAGGGCGATGGCCGCGAGGCCGAGGATCGAAGCAGCAGCGAGGGTCTTGCGCACCCCCGCAGTCTAATCAGGCTTCTTCAGTGGATCCGTTCACGGCCCGGCGCACGCCCTCCGCCGCCTTCTCGGCGTCGCGGATCCGCTTGCGCAGGTTCTTGTCGGTGATCTCCCGATCCCCGACGGCCCCCGGCGTCCAGACCTCCTGGTCCTCATCGGTGTAGCTGCGCTTCGAGGCGCGGCGCTTGACCTCCGGCGGGACCGATCCGTCGGCGAGGCGGCGCGCCGTGATGAGGAACCCCGTGTGGCCGACCATGCGGTGGTCGGGGCGCACCGAGAGGCCGTCGACGTTCCAGCCGCGCACCATCGTCTCGCTCGCCTCCGGCTCCGTGAAGCTGCCGTAGTCGCGGAGGAACTCGGCGACGCGGCTCAGCTGGGTCGCGGTCGCGACATAGCAGAGCACGACGCCGCCGGGCGTGAGCGCGTCGGAGACGGCGGGGAGCACCTCCCACGGCGCGAGCATGTCGAGCACGACCCGGTCGACCGTGCCGTTCTCGACGTCGCGAGGCAGCGCCTCGGCGAGATCTCCCTCGTGGATCTCCCACCACGCGGGCTCCTCGCCGAAGAACGTCTCGACGTTCGCGCGGGCGACCTCGGCGAACTCCATGCGGCGCTCGAACGAGAGGAGCCGCCCCGTCTCGCCCACGGCGCGGAGGAGCGAGAGCGAGAGCGCCCCGGACCCGACGCCCGCCTCGACGACGACCGCGCCGGGGAACACGTCGGCCTGGACGACGATCTGGCCCGCGTCCTTGGGGTAGACGATCGCCGCGCCGCGCGGCATCGACATGACGAAGTCCCGCAGAAGAGGGCGCAGCGCGAGGTACTCGTGACCCATGTCGTTCTGCACGACGGATCCGTCGGGCCGGCCGACTAGCACCTCGTGGCGCAGGACGCCCTGGTGCGTGTGCCACTCCCCGCCCTCGCGGATCGTCATCGTGTGGAGCTTGCCCTTGGGACCCGTCAGCTGCACGCGGTCGCCGTAGCGGAACGGCCCGCGGGGCGCGCCGGTCACGCGCGGCCCTCCGCCGCGCTCGCGCGCCACACGCCCGCGACGTCGGCGGCGGTGCGGCCCTCGAGCGTGTCCCAGATCGCGGCGGCGCCCGGCACCTCGAGCGGCACGAAGTGCGGCACGCCGATCGCCGCGGCGCCCGAGGCGACCGCCGAGGTCAGGCCCGTCGGGGAGTCCTCGATCGCGACGCAGTCGCGGATGTCGACGCCGAGCGCCTCGGCGCCCGCGAGGTACGGATCCGGGAACGGCTTGGGGCGCGCGACGTCGTCGCCGCCGAGGACCGCGTCGAACGCGTCGAAGCCGAACAGGTCGGCGATCCGGCGCGCCATGCGGCGGCGCGACATCGTCACGATCGCCGTCCGGACGCCGGCGGCGCGCAGGTCGCGCAGCAGCTGCTCGGCGCCGGGGCGGAAGGGAACGCCCTTCTCGGCCATCTGGCGCAGCACGCCGTCGGTGAGGTGCTCGACGATCTCGTTCGCGCCCATCCGGACGCCCGCGCGCTGGAGGATCTCGGCGGAGCCCTCGAGCGAGCTGCCGACGAGCTGCAGCGCGTCCTCGTGGGTCCAGGAGCCGCCGAAGCTCTCCACGAGCGGGGTCTCGGCCGCCATCCAATAGGGCTCGGAGTCGACGAGGGTGCCGTCCATATCCCAGAGCACGGCCTTCGGATACGCGAGGTCGGTCGAAGCAGTCACCGGACAAGCCTAGGGGCCCGGAAGCGGGTCTACCCTGGGGGAACGCGAGAGCAGGAGGGAGCCCGGTGAGCTCACGCACGCAGCAGGCACTCGGACCGAGGATCGCCGTCGCCGCATTCGACGGCTGGAACGACGCAGGAGAGGCCGCCTCGCAGGCGGTGCAGGCCCTGCGCGACGAGTACCCCTCGGTCGAGATCGCGTCCGTCGATCCCGAGGCCTATTTCGACTACCAGTACACGCGCCCGTTCGTCCGGACGGCCGCGGACGGCAGCCGCGTCATCGACTGGCCCGAGGCGGCGCTGCACCGCCCGATCGGGCCCGACGGCTTCTGGACGCTGCGCGGCGCCGAGCCGGCCCGCGCGTGGAAGGGCTTCACGGGTGAGATCATCGACGCGATGCTCGCCGAGGACGTCACGGGGTTCGTGACGATCGGCGCGATGATGAGCGACGTCCCGCACACCCGCCCCATCTCGGTGCACGCGTCGAGCGACAACGAGCTGCTGCGCAACCAGCTCGAGATCGACCGCTCGCGCTACGACGGCCCGACGGGGATCCTCGGTGTCCTCACCGACGCCGCCGAGAGCGCCGGGATCCCGACGCTCTCGCTGTGGGCGAGCGTTCCGCACTACGTCGCGGGGGCGACGCCCTCCCCCAAGGCGACGCTCGCGCTCCTCGAGAAGCTCGGCGAGGTCTCGGGGCGGGAGATCTCGATGGGGTCGCTCCCGACCGAGGCCGCCACGTGGGAGGCGACGGTCGACGCGGCCGCCGCCGACGACGAGGAGATGACGGAGTACATCCACCAGCTCGAGGAGACCCGCGACGCGTGGGACTCGCCCGAGGCCTCGGGCGACGCCATCGCGCAGGCGTTCGAGCGCTACCTGCGCGGCGACGGCAACGGCAAGGGGCCGCGCCGCTAGATCACGCCCCGCCGTAGGGCGTGAGGACGCCCGCTGCGAGCAGGATCATGACGGCGACTCCGAGCACGATGCGGTAGACGACGAACGGCAGGAAGCTGCCCGTCTTGAGATACCGCATCAGGTAGGCGATGACGAGCCAGCCCACGACGCCCGCGATGATCGTCGCGACGATGACGCCCGCCCACCCGTAGGGGCCGGGATCGCCCGTCTGCAGGCCGTCGCGCAGCTCAAACAGGCCCGATCCGAAGACAGCGGGGACCGCGAGCAGGAACGCGAACTCGGACGCGGCCGTGCGGCTGAAGCCGAGCCAGCGCGCGGCCGTCGTCGTGGCGCCCGAGCGCGAGACGCCCGGGATGAGGGCGAGCGCCTGGGCGATGCCGATCGTGAGGCCCTGGGGGTAGCTGACCTCGTCCATCTCCTTGCGGCGCGACGCGACGCGGTCGACGACGCCGAGCAGGATGCCGAAGACGATGAGCACGACGGCGACGAGCCACAGGTTGCGGAAGGTGTTGCGGATGACGTCCTGGAGCACGAAGCCGAGCACGCCGATGGGGATCGATCCGAGGATCACGATCCAGCCCATGCGCGCGTCGGGGTCGTTTCGCGGCACGCGCCCGGCGAGCGACTGCGCCCACCGCGAGATGATGCGCCCGATCTTCGGCAGGAAGTAGACGACGACCGCGAGCTCGGTGCCGATCTGCGTGATCGCGGTGAACGTCGCGCCCGGGTCGGCCTGCGAGGGCAGGAACTCGCCGACGATGCGGATGTGCGCGCTCGACGAGACCGGGAGGAACTCGGTGAGGCCCTGGACAAGGCCGAGGATGATCGCCTCGATGATGTGCATGCGTGCCCTCTGGCGTCAGTAGGAGCGGATGAGGTCTGTCAGGACGTTCTGTCCGAACACCAGAGCATCCATCGGAACGCGCTCGTCCACGCCATGGAACATGCCGGTGAAATCGAGTTCACGGGGGAGCTTCAGCGGAGCGAATCCGAATCCGCGGATCCCGAGCTCGGCGAGCGCCTTGTTGTCGGTCCCCGCACCGAGGAGGTACGGCAGGACCGGGACGCCGGGATCGTGCGCGCCGAGCGCGGCGATCATCGCCTCGACGAGCTCGCCGTCGAACGTCGTCTCGAGGCCGATGTCGCGGTGGAACATGCCGATCTCGATGTCGGGTCCGACGAGCTCCTGCAGCTCGGCGAGGACGCGGTCCTCCTGACCCGGCAGGACGCGCACGTCGACCGTGGCGGTCGCCGCGTCGGGGATGACGTTGTGCTTGTAGCCGGCCGTGAGCCCGGTGGGGTTCGCGGTCGTGCGCCAGGTCGAGGCGAGGAAGGCCTCGGCGGGGCCCGCCTGCCGCGCGACGGCGTCGGGGTCGGCCGGGTCGACGCCGCAGATCTCGCTCATGCCCGCGATCAGCTGTCGCGTCGTGTCGGTGAGCTCGACGGGCCAGCTCTTCGTCCCGATCGCCTCGATCGCGCGGGCGAGGGTCGTGATCGCGTTGTCGGGGTGCACGCGCGACCCGTGCCCCGCGCGGCCGCGGGCCGTGAGAGTGATCCACAGGAGGGCCTTCTCGCCGACCTGCAGGAGGTAGGCCGAGTCGTCGCCGACGGGGATCGAGTACCCGCCGACCTCGCTGATCGCCTCGGTCGCCCCCGCGAACCACTCGGGGCGGTCCTCGACGACGCGCATCGACCCCTCGATCCCGCCGTTCTCCTCGTCGGAGAAGAACACGAGCACGAGGTCGCGCGCGGGCTTCTCCCCCGCGCGCAGCAGGTCGGCGACGGCCGTGAGGATCATGGCGTCCATGTTCTTCATGTCGACGGCGCCGCGACCCCAGAGCATGCCGTCGCGGATCTCGCCCGCGAACGGGTCGACCGACCAGTCGGCGGCGACGGCCGGCACGACGTCGAGGTGGCCGTGCAGCACGAGGGCCGGCTTGTCGCGGTCGCGGCCCGCCACGCGCGCCATGACGCTCGTGCGGCGGTCGACCGGTTCGTAGTACTCGGGCTCGAGCCCGAGCGACTCGAGGAACGCGCCGACGTACTGTGCGGCCTCGCGCTCGCCCTTCGCGTCGCCCCCGCCGTAGTTCGAGGTGTCGAAGCGGATCAGATCGCGCGCGATCCGCACGACCTCGGGCAGCTGGGCGTCAGGCATGCGCTCCACGCTACCCGGGCGCGATCGGAGCGTCCTTCGCGGAGCTCAGCGGTCGGAGTAGCGCGCCCCGCCGAAGCCGAGGATCAGGTAGCCAATGACCTGGAGCAGCCAGAGCAGGAAGAACGAGAAGGCGCCGCCCTTGCCGAAGCGGCCGCCGACCCGCACGGCGACGACGATCGAGAAGACGATGTTGACGACGGGGACGATGTACAGGAGCGTCCACCACATCGACAGGCCCGCGACCTTCGTGAGGAAGAACACGTTGACGATGGGGATGACGGCGAGGAATCCGGGGATCCCCGCCTTCGCGAAGACGCGCCAGAGCGCGATCGCGACGACGACGTACCAGATGACGCCGAAGACGCCGCCTGCGCCCCAGAGCGCGCCGAGACCTGCCGAGTCGGTGATCGAGTACATGCTGCTCTCCTGGTCGTGTGGCTGATGGGGGCGGATCCGGGGATCTGCACCTCATCGTATGGGAGGCCGGGGCGCGGCGCGGCGGAGCGCACGCGCGGCTCCCCGCCCCCGGGTACGACGAAGGCCCCGGATCTCTCCGGGGCCTTCGTTTCTGTGCGCGAGGGGGGACTTGAACCCCCACGCCCTAATACGGGCACTAGCACCTCAAGCTAGCGCGTCTACCTATTCCGCCACCCGCGCATCTGGGTGTCGTTGCTGCGAGATTCTCTCTCGCGGCAACGAAGAACAACATTACCACGCGCGGTGGAGGCGCACGAACCGCGCCGCCCTCCGGGCGTGTCAGACCGCGCCGACCCCGAAGAGCAGGCCCAGGACGTAGGTCACGCCGGCGGCGCCGAGGCCGATGCACAGCTGCCGGAGCGCGCGCGGGAGGGGCGACGAGCCCGACAGGATCCCGACGGCGGATCCCGTGAGCATGAGCGCGAGCCCGACGATCACGAGCGCCACGAGGATCGCGCCGATGCCCGACATCCCGAAGATCCACGGCAGGACGGGAAGCAGCGCTCCCGTGCCGAAGAACGCGAAGCTCGACCCCGCGGCGCGCCAGGCGCCGCCGATCTCCTCGTACGCGTCGTCGTGCTTCGCCCGGCTCGGCATGCGCCCCGCGTGGGCCGCCTCGATCGTCGCGCGCGCCTTGCGCTCGGCGTCCTCCTCGGACATGCCGCGCGTGCGGTAGACGAGGGCGAGCTCATTCGCGTCGATGTCGAGGTCGGGCAGCCCCGAGTCGGCGAAGCCGCTCTCCTTCGTCGAGTCGAGGAGCTCGCGCTGCGAACGGATCGACACGTACTCCCCCGCGGCCATCGAGAGCGCGCCGGCGAGGAGCCCCGCGATGCCGCTGAACAGCACGAACTGCGGCGCGGCGCCCGTCGCGCCGATGCCGAGGACGAGCGCGAGGTTCGACACGAGGCCGTCGTTCGCGCCGAAGATCGCGGCTCGGAAGGTTCCCGAGAAGCTGCGGCGGCTGCGGGCGGCGAGCCCACGCACGACCTCGTGGTGGATCTTCTCGTCGGCGCGCATCGCCGGGGTCGCGTGCGGGTCGTCGTCGTACGGCGAGCGGGCCTCGGCTCGCTGCGCGAGCGCGAGCGTGAAGACCGACCCGAAGCGCGCCGCGAAGAACGCCGTGAGGCGGGTCGTGAAGCTCGCCCGCGGCACCCGTTCGGGCTCCTCGCCGAGGAGGTCGAGCCAGTGCTGCTCGTGGCGCTTCTCGGCTTGCTCGAGCTCGAGCAGGATCTCGCGCTCCTCGCCCTCGCGGCGACGCGCGAGGCGGCGGTAGACGGCGGCCTCGGCGCGTTCGTCGGCGAGGTACTGTGCCCACCGGCGCCGCTGGGCGGGCGACGCGGACGAGGGATCGAGGTCGATAGCGGCGTTCATGGGGTGCTCCGGGATCGATTCGCCCCGCGCGGCGTGCCGCGGGGCCTCAACGAGGTTAGGGCCGGAGGCGCCCCGGAACCGCGCGGATCCGCGGCTTTCGAAGCATTTCGGGCCGCCAAAGCGGCGGATCAGCTGCGGACGCGCTTGCGGAGGGTGTCGATGCGCGACTGCAGCTGCGTGACGGTCGCCTGCGCGACGGCGGGACCCCCGCAGGTGCTGCGGAGCCACGCGTGGATCTGCCCGTGCGGTTGGCCGGTCTGGCGCGCGTAGACGCCGACCAGGCTGTTGAGCAGCTGCCGCTGCTCCTTGAGCGTGCGGTGCAGCGGCGCGGGGAGGTCGGTCTCGGCCCGCCCCGTCTGCTGCTCGCGCGTCTCGCGCACCTGCCGATGGCGCGACTGGCGGGCCTGGCGCTGCATGAGGAGGTCGTGCACGTGCTCGGGCTCGAGGAGCCCCGGCAGGCCGATGAACTCGAGCTCCTCCTCGGTTCCCGGCACGGCGAGCTGCCCGAACTGCTGTCCGTCGAAGACGACCGAGTCGAAGTGCGCCGTCGACTCGAGCGACTGGAATGCGAACTCCTCCTCGTCGCCCGCGAGCTCGTCGCTCGCCTTCTCCTCGCGCTGCGCCGAGTCGAGCAGCGAGTCGTCGAGACCGTCGGAGTCCTTCTCGCCGCGATCGAGGACGTGATCGCGCTGCTTCTCCATCTCGTGCGCGAGCTCCATGAGCGCCGGCACCTGGGGCAGGAAGACGCTCGCGGCCTCTCCCCTGCGGCGAGCGCGCACAAAGCGCCCGATCGCCTGCGCGAAGAAGAGCGGGGTCGACGAGCTCGTGGCGTAGACCCCGACGGCGAGGCGCGGGACGTCGACGCCCTCCGACACCATGCGCACGGCGACCATCCAGCGCGACGAGTTCGCGGCGAACTGCTCGATGCGGCTCGACGCCTCGGCCTCGTCGCTCAGCACGATCGTGGGCGGCTGCCCGGTGAGGCCACGGAGGATCTCGGCGTAGGCGCGCGCGTTCGCCTGGTCGCTCGCGATCACGAGGCCGCCCGCGTCGGGGACGTGGTGGCGGATCTCCGTGAGCCGCTGGTCGGCGCTGCGCAGGACGGCCGGCATCCACTCGCCGGCAGGGTCGAGCGCCGTGCGCCACGCCTGGCTCGTGATGTCCTTCGTGTTGTCCTGCCCGAGGTGCGCTTCGAGCTCGTCGCCCATGCGGGTGCGCCACTTCATGTGCCCGGAGTAGACGTGGAAGAGGACGGGACGGACGACGCCGTCGGCGAGGGCACGCCCGTACCCGTAGCTGTAGTCGGTGATCGAGGTGCGCAGGCCCTGCGCGTCGGGCGCGTACTCGACGAACGGGATCGGCGCGTCGTCGCTGCGGAAGGGGGTCCCGCTGAGCAGCAGCCGGCGCTTCGCGGGGCCGTACGCGTCGCGGATCGCGTCTCCCCAGCTCAGCGCGTCGCCGCCGTGGTGCACCTCGTCGAGGACCACGAGGGTGCGCGCGCCCTTCGTCAGGTCGCGGTGCACCGTCGCCTTCACGGCGACCTGCGCGTACGTGACGACGGCGCCATGGTACTGGCGCGAGAGGTACGGCGATCCGTTCGAGAAGTCGGGGTCGAGGCGGATCCCCACCCGCGCCGCCGCGTCGGCCCACTGCGTCTTGAGGTGCTCGGTCGGGCACACGACGACGATGCGGTCGATCTCGCCGCGCTGGCGCAGCTCGCGCGCGACCGTGAGGGCGAAGGTCGTCTTCCCGGCGCCGGGGGTCGCGGCGACGAGGAAGTCGCGCCTGTCGGCCTCGAAGAACAGGTCGAGCGCCTCGCGCTGCCAGGCGCGCAGGTTGTCCGCCGTTCCGCGTGGCGCGCGCAGGGGGAATGACGGGCTCAGAACCATGGGGGATCCAGGATAAGCCCGCTCTCCGATAGGTTTCCCTTATGCCCCGTTCACCTTTCGTGCCCAACGAGGGCGCGCATCCCTGGCACCGCTACGTCGCCGTGGGCGACTCGTTCACCGAGGGGATCGGCGACCCCGAGCCCTCGGTTCCCGGCGGCTTCCGGGGCTGGGCCGACCGCACCGCCGAGGTCCTCGCCCAGCGCGAGGACGACTTCTCGTACGCGAACCTCGCCGTGCGGGGGAAGCTCATCCGCCAGATCCGCGACGACCAGCTCGACGCGGCGCTTGCACTGCAGCCCGACCTCATCACGCTGTGCGCCGGCGGCAACGACGTCCTCCGCCCGGGAAGCGACCCCGACGAGATCGCGACGATCCTCGACGAGTGCGTCGCGAAGCTGTCGACGACGGGCGCGGCGGTCGTCGTGTTCACGGGCTTCGACGTCGCGTGGAACCCGGTCTTCCGCCCCATGCGCGGGCGGATCGCGATCTACAACGAGAACGTGCGCGCCGTCGCCGAGAAGCACGACGCGATCGTGGCCGACCTGTGGGCGCTGCTCGAGATCCAGGACGCGCGGTTCTGGGCGACCGACCGTCTCCACCTGAACCCGCTCGGGCACCACGAGGTCGCCCGCATGGTGCTCCGCACGCTCAACGTCGCGAACGACCTGCAGCCGATGCAGCCGGATCCCGTGCCCGCGCGCACGTGGCGCGCGGCCCGCGGCAACGACCTCGTGTGGGCGCGCGAGTACTTCGTGCCCTGGGTGCTGCGGCGCCTGCGCCACCAGTCCTCGGGCGACGGCCGCTCGGCGAAGCGCCCCGAGGCCGGCCCCGTCGCCTGACGCGCTCTCAGATCCGGGGCGGGTGCTGGAGCGCCCAGAGCGCGACCGACGCGGCCGCCGACACGTTGAGCGAGTCGACGCCGCCCGCCATCGGGATGACCACCTTCGTGTCGGCGGCCTCGAGCGCCCAGGCCGTGAGGCCGGGCCCCTCGGATCCCATCGCGAACGCCACGCGCTCGGGCCGCTCCGCCGCGAAGCGGTCGAGCGGGACGGCGTCGTCGGCGAGCGCCATCGCGGCGATGTGGAAGCCCGCGGCGTGCAGCATGTCGCGCGCGCCCTCGCCGTCGCGCGAGCGCCACTCGGGCAGGCGCGTCCACGGCACCTGGAACACGGTCCCCATCGACACGCGGACGCTGCGCCGGTAGAGCGGGTCGGCGCAGCGGGGCGTCACGAGCACGGCCTCGGCCCCGAGCCCCGCCGCGCCGCGGAACGCCGCTCCGACGTTCGTGTGGTCGACGACGTCCTCGAGCACGAGGACCGTCCGCGCCCCGCGCAGCACCTCGGCGACGGGCGGCAGGGCGGGCCGGTGCATCGCCGCGAGCATCCCGCGGTGCACCTGGAAGCCCGTGACCCCCTCGGCGACGCCGTCGGGGACGACGTAGACCGGCACGTCGAGCGCGCCGACGAGCGCCTCGACGTCGCCGAGCCACTTCTCGGCCGTCAGGACCGAGCGCGGCCGGTGCCCCGCGGCGAGCGCCCGCCCGAGCACCTTGGCCGACTCGGCCATGTAGAGCCCGTTCTCGGTCTCGAGGAGGCGCCGGAGGGCCACGTCGGTGAGCCCCCGGTAGTCGGAGAGCCGCTCGTCTGCGGCGTCGTCGATGCGCACGATCTGCATGTGCCCATCTTCGCCGACCCGCCCGTGCGCGCCCCTAGGATCGGAGACGTGACGACCACCGAGAGCCTCTTCGCCGAGCAGGTGGATCGCGCGATCGACGCGCTGTCGGGGCGACGGCTCGCCGTCCTCACGGGGGCCGGGGTCTCGACCGACTCGGGGATCCCCGACTACCGCGGCGAGGGCGCCCCGCCGCGCACCCCCATGACGTGGCACGACTACTCCTCGAGCGACGCGGCGCGCCGGCGGTACTGGATCGGATCCCATCTCGGGTGGAAGGCGTTCACCGCGCCCGTCCCGAACGCAGGCCACGCGGCGCTCGCCTCGCTCGAGCGCGACGGGATCGTGAACGGGATCGTGACGCAGAACGTCGACGGCCTGCACCTGCGCGCGGGGTCGACGCGGGTCGTCGAGCTGCACGGCACCATGCGGCGCGTGTACTGCCTCGACTGCGGCCAGGTCTTCGACAGGCGCGACATCGGCGAGCGCATCGAGCGCGACAACCCGTGGATCTCGGTGCCCGACAGCGTGCCGCTGGGCCCCGACGGCGACGTCGACCCCGGCGCCGACCTGCCGTTCGCGATCCCCGACTGCACGGTGTGCGGCGGCCGGCTCAAGCCCGACGTCGTGTTCTTCGGAGAGTTCATCCCCGCCGAGCGGTTCCGCGCCGCCGAGCAGCTCGTGAACGCGGCCGACGCGCTGCTCGTCGCGGGATCGTCGCTCGTCGTCAACAGCGGGATCCGGCTCGTCGAGCGGGCGCGCCGGCGGCGCCTGCCGATCGTCGTCGTCAACCGCGGAACGACGAAGGGCGACGGCCGCGCGACCGTGAAGGTCGACGGCGGCACGAGCGAGGCCCTGGCGCGCTTCGCCGAGGCGCTGCCGCAGGCCCGATAGGGTCGACCCGTGACCGTCATCGCCCTCGTCCGTCATGGTGAGACCGAGTGGAACAGGCTCGGCAAGGTGCAGGGATCGAGCGACATCCCCCTCAACGACACGGGCCGCGCCCAGGCCGCGGGCGCCGCGGCCGCTCTCCGGGGCGGCGAATACGAGCTGCTCGTCGCGAGCCCGCTCTCGCGCGCCCGCGAGACCGCCGAGATCATCGGATCCGCCCTCGGGCTCGGCGCGCCCGAGCTCGTCCCCGACCTGCGCGAGCGCGGCTACGGAGACGCCGAGGGCATGGCGGTCGGCGAGTGGACCGCGCTCTGGCCCGGCGGCGCCGTGCCCGGCATCGAGCCGCGCGAGGATGTCGTCGCCCGCTCGGCACGGGCGCTCCACGAGATCGCCGAGCGCGCGGGCGAGCGCCCCGTCATCGCCGTCGCGCACGGCGCCGTGATCAGCTCGCTGCTGCGGGCCGTCTCGGACGAGCAGTACCCGCTGCGCGGCGAGCGGATCGGCAACGCGAGCCAGCAGATCCTCGACGTCACGCCCGACGGCATGCGCGTGCTCTCCTACATCGGCGTCCCGATCTGAGCCGGGCGTTGCGGATCGCGCACTCGATCCGATAACGACCGTGCACAACGATCATGAGCACGCGGCCGACGCTGATAACGTCGACATCATGCCCTCCCTGGATCACGTCGACCTCGAGCTGATCGCCGCCCTCTCGCGCGACCCCCGCGCGACCGTCGTGGCCCTCGCCGAGCAGCTGCACCTCTCGCGCAACACCGTGCAGGCCCGCATGGCCCGCCTCGAGAAGTCGGGCGTCTTCCAGTCGTACGAGCGGTCGATCTCGCCGGCCGCCCTCGGGTTCCCGCTGCAGGCGTTCATCTCGATCGGCGCGACCCAGCTGTCGCTCCCCGCGATCACCGAGGACCTCCGCCGCATCCCCGAGGTCGTCGAGGTGCACGGCGTCTCGGGGCAGATCGACCTCATCGCGCTCGTCGCCTGCCGCGACGCGCGCCACCTCTTCGACGTCGACGCGCGGATCCTCGCAGTTCCCGGCGTCGAGCGCACCGAGACGCAGCTCGTGATGAGCGACGCGATCCCCTACCGGGTATCGGGGCTCATGGAGCTCGCCCGCCGCGAGAGCCGCCGGTAACCGCCGGTTCATACGCCGCCCACAGGATGGGCGGCATGTCCGGAACCTCCCCCGCACCGGCACCGCGCACCGTCGCGCCCCGGCACCGCATCGCCCGCAGGACCCACAAGCACACGGCCGTCGCCGCCGACATCGAGGCCGACATCGCGGCGGGGCGCTTCGCCGACGGCGCCCTCCCGAGCGAGTCGGCGCTCGCGGCACGCTTCGGGGTCGCACGCGGCACCGTCCGCCGCGCGCTCGAGCACCTCGAGCAGACCGCGGGCGTGGTCTCGCACCAGGGCACGCGCTGGGCCGCGCACCCCCGCCCGCTCGACCAGGACATCTCGCGGCTGCGCTCCTTCGGGCAGTGGGCGCAGGCGATCGGCCACACCCCCGGCGGCCGCACGGTGTCGAGCAACGAGGGCCGCGCGACGGCGGTCGAGGCGCGCGAGCTGGGCGTCGGCGAGAAGTCGCCCGTGCTGCGGATCGTGCGCCTGCGCTCGCTCGACGGCGACCCCGTCATGGTCAAGCGCACGACCTTCCCCGAGTGGCTCATCCCCACGATCGCGCGCCTCCCGGACGACGCCCGCTCCATCATGGAGGTCGTCGAGAGGCGGCACGGGCCGCACCAGCTCGCCCACGGAGAGCTGCGGGTCTCGGCGATGCTCCCCGACGCCGAGGACGCGCGCCTGCTCGGCATCGCCCGGTCAGCACCCCTCCTGCGGGTGCAGCGGGCCGCGCGCACCCGCGACGGCCGGCCGTTCGAGTACAGCGACGACCGCTACGTCGCGACCGCGACGACCCTGCGGTTCGCGAGCTCGGCGGAATCCCGCTGACGGTTCGCCGCAACCGTCACGCGGCGTCACGGATCCTTCTCCCCCGGGCCGGGCCGGGGATCCCGCCCGTGCACCCCGCCGTCGCCCGCGCTTCCTGGGATGGACGAGCCGCGCATTCCGCGCGGCCTCCACCCCCATGGAAGGACACCCCCATGTCCCAGCGCTCCCCGCGCATGGTGCGGCTCGGCGCGGCAGGAATCGCCGCCGCGGCGATCCTCGCCGGCTGCCTCGCAGCACCTCCCGCCCTCGCCCAGACGGGCGACGCCCCCGCCGCCGCGGACGAGGCGGGCGACGTCCTCGTCTCCGAGTCGTTCGACTCGGGCGAGATCCCCGACGGCTGGACCGTCGCCGGCGGATCCTGGTCCGTCGAGGACGGCGCGCTCGTCGGCACGAGCGGATCCGAGGACGCCAAGATCCTCTTCGGCCGCTCCGCCGAGAACTTCTCCTTCGACGTCGACGTCACCTTCGAGAAGGCTTCCGACAGCGCGCGCTGGCTCGCGCTCGTGCTCGACGCCCGCGCCGACGGATCGGTCCCGTGGCAGCATGCCGCGCTGCGCAACGGATCGAACGCCGCGAACGGCGTCGAGTTCGCCCAGCGCACGGCGCAGAGCACCTGGAACGTCACCGACACGGGCTCGACCGCCGACCCCGTCGGGATCGGGAACACGGCGCACCTCCGCGTCGAGGTGCACGGCAACCAGGGCACCTGGTACGTCGACGGCCAGGAGATCATGTCGACGCGCCAGCTCGCCCGCACCGCAGACGGCGTCCAGGGCCTCATCGCGAACAGCTCGACGGTGCGGTACGACAACGTCGAGGTGCGCGAGATCGACCCGCTCCCCCCGATCGCGCTCAAGAACCCGGGCGAGACGGGCATCGTCGCCGCCCACCGCGGGAACTCGTCGATGGCGCCGGAGAACACGATGCCGGCGTTCGTCGCCGCGACGCGCGCCGGATCCGACTACTTCGAGATCGACATCGACATGACGAGCGACGGCGTGCCCGTCGTGATCCACGACGACACCGTCGACCGCACGACCGACGGCACCGGGCGCGTGCGCGACCTGACCTACGACGAGATCCGCTCGCTCGACGCCGGCTCGTGGTTCTCGCCGGCCTACGCGGGGACGCAGATCCCCTCGCTCGAGGAGGTGCTCACCTACGTCGAGAACGGCGGGGCCGACCTGCTGCTCGAGTACAAGGGCGACTGGACGACCGACGAGGCGCAGGTGACGCTCGACATGATCGAGGAGCACGGGGTCGCGCAGAAGGTCTTCGCGCAGAGCTTCAGCCAGACGACCGTCGCGAACCTCGCGCAGGTCGCCCCCGACCTCACCCTCGGGTGGCTCGTCGGCGGACTCGACCAGGCGACGATCGACCGCACCGTCGAGCTCGGCGCCGACGCCGTCAACCCGTCGGGCCCGACGGCCGAGACCGTCGCGGCCGCCCACGCCGCGGGCCTCGGCGTGTTCACGTGGACGAAGGACACCGCGGGCGAGTGGCAGCAGCTCACGGCCATGGGCGTCGACGGCATCATCACGAACCGTCCCGACCAGCTCGTCGGCTGGAACCTGCGCTACAACCAGGGCGGCGGCGCCCCCGAGGAGCCCGAGCAGCCCGAGCCCGGCGAGCAGCCCATCGCCGTGACGATCCCCGACGCGGTCCAGCCGAGCGGCGAGTTCACCTGGCGCCTCCGCTCGCAGGACGTCGTCTCACTCGGCACCGCGACGGCGCTCGGCGACAGCTACGTCGCGTCCGGCGTGCTGAACGACATCGAGATCACCGACACCCGCGCGAACCCCGCCGGCACGTGGACCCTCACGGGCCAGGCGTCGCCGTTCCGGGCGGGCGACGACGAGTTCGACGCGAGCGCGCTCGGCTGGACCCCCGAGGTCCGCGCCGAGGGCGCAGGGGCCGCCGCCGGCGAGCCGGCCGTCGCGGGATCGGGCGGCCTCGCCGAGGCCTCGGTCCTCGCCTCGGCCGCGAGCGACGAGTACAAGGGCGCCGGCACGGCCGTCGTCGGCGCCGGCCTCTCGCTGCGCCTCCCCCTCGGCCAGGAGGCGGGCGACTACACGTCGACCCTCTCCGTCACCGCCATCCAGTAGCACCCCCTGGGGAGGGGCCGCCCGGCCCCTCCCCTCCCTCTCTTCCCCGAAGGATCCTCATGCGCATCGCCCGCATCGCCGCAGCCCTCGCCCTCACCGCCGCCCTCGCCGCAGGCTCGACCCCCGCGCTCGCGGCGGGCGACGGGTCGATCGCCTGGAGCGTCACCCCCGTGATCACGAACGTCGGGGCGGAGCGCGCGAACTTCCAGCTCGCCGCAGACCCGGGCCAGACGCTCAGCGACGCGGCGCTCGTGCGCAACTCGGGATCCGACGCGCTCGTCCTCGAGGTCTCGGGCGCCGACGCCGTGACCGACGCCGCGGGCCAGCTCGACATCGCGACCGAGGAGGCGGGATCCGCCGACGCCGGCACGTGGATCCGACCAGGCGTCGACGCGATCGAGGTCGCCCCAGGCGAGCTCGCGCGGATCCCCTTCACGGTCGAGGTGCCGGACGACGCGGTCCCCGGCGAGCACGCCGCCGCCCTCCTGACGGTCCTGCCGCGCGACGGCGAGACCGTCGCGGTCGACATGCGCTACGCGACCCGCGTCACCGTCACCGTCTCGGGCGAGCTCACGGCCGGGCTCGCGCTCGCCGACGGATCCCTCGACGTCGCGACGGGCTTCTGGCCCTGGGAGGCCGCGACCGCCGCCGCGTCGTACTCGGCGTCGAACACGGGGAACACGCGGCTCACGGCGCCGCAGCTCCTCGAGGCGCAGGGCCGACAGCTCTTCTCGTCCCCCGACGGGTCCTCGGGCCTCGCCGACCTCGCCGAGCTCCTGCCGGGCGCGTCGGTCGACGTCGACGCGCGCCTCGACGGCCTCGCCGCCTGGTCGCCGTTCTTCTCGGCGACGGTCTCGGTCGCCCCGCAGGTGCTCACGACCGCGACGGGCGACGTCCCGACGATCGCGCAGCAGCAGGTCGACCTCGAGGCCGTCGCGATCGCCCCGGGCTGGTGGGTGATCCTCGCAGCCGTCCTCGTCGTCGCGGCGGTCGTGATCGCCCTGATCGTCCGCCGGCGCCGCCGCTCCGCGCGTTAGCGGGGCCCGCGATCCGCGCTATGCGAGGAAGGCGCGGATCGCGGCGGCCGCCTCGGCGGGCTTCTCGTAGTGGATCAGGTGTCCGACGCCGTCGATCTCGACGAGGCGCGCGTCGGGGAACATGCCGACGAGCTCGCGCTCGGCGGCGATCGGCGTGATGTCGTCCTGGACGGCGGCGATGAGGAGCGTCGGCCGCGCGATCCGCGGGGCAGAGGCGCGCACGTCGTGCGAGACGCTCGTCACGAAGCCGTCGCGCAACGAGTCGCGCGAGAAGAAGCCCGAGAAGTAGCGGCGGTGCTGGTCGTGGATCCAGCGGCGCAGCCCCGCGTCGCGCGTCTTCGCCATCGCGATGCTCGCGACGCGCACGATGACCCGCGAGCGCAGCAGCCAGGATCCGAGACGCTCCGGAAGCCACGCGCCCGCGCGGTAGTAGAAGACCGCGAGGCGCGTCATGACGCCGCGCGGTCCCTCGAGCGCGGGGGCCCCGATGGGGTTCACGAGGATGAGGCGCGGGGTGTCGAGCCCGCGGGCGACCGCCTCAGCCGACACGATCGAGCCGAACGAGTGGCCGAGGACCACGGCGCCGGGCGCGACCCGTCCCGCGAAGTCGCGAAGCCAGTCGACGTATGCGTCGAGGTCGAGCGCGCTCCCCGGCGCCGGATCCGTCTCGCCGAACCCCGGCAGGTCGGGCATGATCCAGCGCACGTCGCGCAGCTGGGCGACGATCGGCTCGAGGCCGTGGTGGTCGCCGCGGAACCCGTGCACCGCGAGGATCGTCGTCTCGGCGTCGTCGGGTCCGTAGACCCAGTACGCGGTCTCGGTGCCCCCGGCCCGGACCGCGCGGCGCCGCGCGGGGATCCGGCTGAGCAGTTCGGCGTAGGGAGAGGGCACGGGCACCCCGCGATTCTACGGGCGTGGCGCCCCGCGTTCCGCCGCGCGACGCCTAGCGTCGGGACTATGAAGACGACGTGGCCCGATCCGCCGCCGCTCTTCGGGCTCAGCGACATCGACCCGGGCGAGCACTGCACGTGGGTGCCCCGCGAGCCGCGCGTCCGCGCTCCGCGCCGATCCGCCGACGGCCGCGGCCACGCGCAGCCGGCCCTCGTCGACATCGACGGCACGCTCTTCATCGACACGACCCCCCACGACGAGGACTCCCTCATGACCTTCGACGACGTCACGATGGCGTTCGCCCCGACGCCCGGCCGTCTCTTCCCCCGCATCGCGGTCTTCGACCTCGAGACGACGGGCGTCGACACCTCGACGGTGCGCATCGTGACGGCCTACGTGGGCGTCCTCGACGCCCAGGGGAACGTCTCCGATGAGGCGTCCTGGATCGCCGACCCCGGGGTCGAGATCCCCGCGGGCGCCGCGGCCGTGCACGGCTTCACGACCGAGCGGGCGCGCGCCGAGGGCCGCCCCGCCGTCGAGGTCGTGGGCGAGATCGTCGCCCGGCTGCGCGAGATCTTCGCGGCGGGGATCCCCGTCGTCGCCTACAACGCGCCCTTCGACTTCTCGGTGCTGAAGAACGAGGCGATCCGCCACGGCCTCGACCCGATCGCCGATCCGTCCCCCGTCGTCGACCCGCTCGTCATCGACAAGCAGCACGACCGGTACCGTCGCGGGAAGCGCACGCTCGACATCGTCGCGGCGCACTACGGCGTCGCCCTCGACGACGCGCATGAGGCCTCGGCCGACGCCATCGCGGCGGGCCGCGTCGCCCTCGCGCAGGCCGACCGCTACGAGGCCGATCTCCCGGGGTCGGCGGCCGAGCTCCACGACCAGCAGGTCGGGTGGGCGGCCGAGCAGGCCGCGAGCCTCACCGAGTACTTCCACAAGGTCGGGCGCATGCAGCCGCACGAGAGCGTCTCGGGCACCTGGCCGATCCGGTAGCGGCCCGGACGCGACGAAGCCCCCGCCGAGGCGGGGGCTTCGTCGTATCGGCTCGGGCTTACTTGCCGAAGCCCTTGAAGCGCTGGTTGAACTTCTCGACGCGGCCGGCCGAGTCCATGATGCGCTGCTTGCCCGTGTAGAACGGGTGCGACGCCGACGAGATCTCGACGTCGATGACGGGGTACTCGACGCCATCGAGCTCGATCGTCTTGTCGCTCGTCGCGGTCGAACGGGTGAGGAAGGTCTCGCCCGAGCCGAGGTCGCGGAAGACGACCGGCTGGTACGTGGGGTGGATCTCAGTCTTCATGGCTGTCCTTGCAGGAAAATCGGGATGAGGAGGGAAGCGCACGGGCCCGCGCCCGTGCAGGCGCACCTCGAGCGCCAGCGAACGATTCTACCAGACGGGATCCCCGGACCTCAGGACGCGGTGGGAGCCTCGGCGCGTGCGACCCAGCGCCCGCCGATCTCGGCGATCGCGATCGGGAGGCCGAAGGTCGCCTGCAGGTTCTCGCGCGTCAGCGTCTCGCGGAGCGGGCCCTGCGCGACCGCCTGGCCGTCGCGCAGCAGAAGCACGTGCGTGAAGCCGACGGGGATCTCCTCGACGTGGTGCGTGACCATGACGATCGCGGGGGTGTTCGGCTCGCGCGAGTAGTCGGTCAGGAGCTGGAGGAGCACCTCGCGGGCGCCGAGGTCGAGGCTCGCGGTCGGCTCGTCGAGCAGCAGCAGCTCGGGGTCGGTCATGACGGCGCGGGCGATCTGCACGCGCTTCTGCTCGCCGTCGCTGAGCGTGCCGAAGAGGCGATCCGCGAGGTGGTCGAGCTGCCAGTCGACGAGCACCTCGCGGGCGCGGTCCTCGTCGACGCCCTCGTACTCCTCGCGCCAGCGCCCCGTGACCGCGTACGCGGCGGTCAGGACGACGTCGAGCACCGTCTCGTCGGCGGGGATCCGCCTCGCCATCGCCGAGGAGGCGAGGCCGATCATCGTGCGGACCTCGAAGACGTTGGTGCGGCCGAGCCGCTCCCCCAGGACGTCGACCGTTCCGGTCGTCGGGAAGAGAAGGGTGTCGGCGAGCTGGAGCAGCGTCGTCTTGCCCGCGCCGTTGGCGCCGAGCACGACCCACCGCTCGCCCTCGCGCACGGTCCACGAGACCCCGTCGACGATGTGGCGGCCGGTGCGACGCACGACGACGTCGTTCATCTCGAGGACTGCGGTGCTCATGGGTCCCAGCCTAGTGAGGGCGCCCGCTACGCTCGGTCATCGTGACCGCGCGTTTTCTCGTCGTCCTCGACGCCGACTCCACCCTGATCCGCAACGAAGTGATCGAGCTCATCGCCGACGAGGCGGGGCGCGGGGCCGAGGTGGCCGCCGCGACCGAGGCGGCGATGCGCGGCGAGACCGACTTCGCGACGAGCCTCCGCTCGCGCGTCTCGGCCCTCGCCGGCGTTCCCGTCGCCGCGTTCGAGCGGGTGCTCGCGCGGATCGAGCCGACGCCCGGCGTGCGCGACCTGACCGCGGCCGTTCACGCGCGAGGCGGAATCGTCGGCGTCGTCTCCGGCGGGTTCCACGAGATCCTCGACGAGCTCGCGCCGGCCCTCGGCGTCGACGTGTGGCGGGCGAACCGCCTCGCGGTCGCCGACGGATCCGTGACGGGCGAGGTCGCGGGCGCGATCGTCGACGCGCAGGCGAAGGCCGATCAGCTCGCGGCGTGGGCCGCCGAGCACGGCGTCGCACCGCACCGCACGATCGCGATCGGCGACGGCGCGAACGACCTGAGGATGATCGCGGCCGCGGGGCTCGGGCTCGCGTTCAACGCGAAGCCGCGCGTGCGCGCCGAGGCGCCGCTCGTCGTCGGCACCGTCGACCTCGCGCAGGTGATCCCGCTCCTGCCCTAGTGGCCCATCCCGAGGCCGCCGTCGACCGGGATCACGGCGCCCGAGATGTACGAGGCGTCGTCGGACGCGAGCCACGAGACGACGCCCGCGACCTCCGCCGGCGTGCCGTAGCGGCCGGCCGGGACCTGCTTCTTGTACTGGGCCTGCAGGTCGTCGCCGAGCTCGGCGGTCATGTCGCTCTCGATGAAGCCGGGGGCCACGACGTTCGCCGTGATGCCGCGGCCGCCGAGCTCGCGCGTGATCGAGCGGGCGAAGCCCACGAGGCCCGCCTTCGACGACGAGTAGTTCGCCTGGCCCGCGACCCCGAAGAGGCCCGAGACGCTCGAGATGAGGATCACGCGACCGCGGCGGGCGCGGATCATGCTCGTGATCGCGCGCTTGACGACGCGGAACGCGCCGCCGAGGTTCGTGCCGACGACGGCGTCGAAGTCGTCGTCGCTCATGCGCATCAGCAGGGTGTCCTTCGTGATGCCGGCGTTCGCGACGACCGTCGTGACGGGGCCGAGCTCGGCCTCGATCTGCTTCAGGGCCGCGTCGAGCGAGGCGCCGTCGTTGACGTCGGCCGTGACCGTGAGGGATCCCTCCGGGCCCTGGCCGCTGCGCGCCGTGACCGCGACGCGGTAGCCGTCGGCGACGAGGCGCTCGGCGATCGCGTAGCCGATGCCGCGGTTGCCTCCTGTGACGAGGGCGACGCGGTCGGACGGGGCGGGTGCGCTCATGTGATGCTCCAGAGGATCGAGGGACGTCGCGTCCCAGGCTAACGAAGCGCCCCTGGTGCGGCGGTGCGCGCCGCCCATAGG
The DNA here is from genome assembly GCF_000422385.1 of Microbacterium indicum DSM 19969. Lineage (GTDB taxonomy): Bacteria > Actinomycetota > Actinomycetes > Actinomycetales > Microbacteriaceae > Microbacterium > Microbacterium indicum. The sequence goes on along the minus strand of NZ_AULR01000002.1, from coordinate 69,736 downwards.
GTGGGTATGTCGCCATCCCGGGGAAGGATCCGCCATGTCCGATCAGCAGTATCAGTCGCAGTACTACCCGCCCGCGCCGCAGTACCAGCCGCCGACCGGATACACGCCGCTTCCGCCGACGGGCCCCGCGAACCCCATGGCGCTCACGGCGCTCATCCTCGGGATCGTCCCCTTCGCCGCGCTCGTGCTGTTCTGGATCCCGATCGTCGGGACGATCCTCGTCACGGCGGGCGGGATCTCCGCGATCCTCGCCGTCGTCTTCGGACACATCGCGCTCTCGCAGATCAAGCGCTCCGGCCAGAGCGGCAAGGGCATGGCCGTCACCGGGCTCGTGCTCGGCTACATCAGCATCGGCTTCACGCTGCTGCTCATCCTGATCGCGGTGGCGCTCTTCGGCGGCCTCGCCGCCGTCCTCTCGACGACGTCGGGCGGCATGGCCTGACCCGCGACCCTTCGGGTCGCGCCGCGTAGACTGAGCGGCACCGTGAAGAACCGCAGGAACCCGGCGCACACCGCCACGTCGCTCGAGAAGTCGCCGCAGGACGACGAGACGTCGCGCATGCGGCAGTACCTCATCTCGATGGCGATCCGCACGGCCTGCGTCGTCGCGATGTTCGCGTGGCAGCCGTTCGGGTGGCACACCGCGATCCTCGCCGTCGGCGGCGTCTTCCTGCCCTACTTCGCCGTGGTGATCGCGAACCAGTCGATGGCGGGGCGCGTCTCGCGGGCCGAGCGGCCCGAGATCCAGATCGCCCCGACGGCCTCGGGCGCGGCGCCCGCGACCGGCGACGACCGAGTCATCCGCCTCGAGGAGTCGCCGCGGCCGGGCGAGGCCGCGACATGATGTTCGGCTTCGAGCCCGACGCCGCGCAGTGCGCCCGCGCGGGCTGCCGCGAGACCGCGACGGCGAGCGTCGTCTGGCGGAACCCCCGGATCCACACGCCCGACCGGCGCAAGGTGTGGCTCGCGTGCCCCGATCACGTCTCGTACCTCGAGGGCTTCCTCGCCTCGCGCGGATTCCCCGTCGTCGTGGCGGCCGGCGTCGTCGACGGATCGGGCGTCGAGCTCCCGGAGGCGGCCGCATGAAGGCCTGGCCCCGCGCCGGACGGTGGGCGATGTACGTCGCGATCGCGATCCTGTTCGCGGTCGCGTGCGGCTTCCTGTCGCACTGGCAGTTCAGCCGCAACGCGGGCCGGGAGGCCGCGAACGCGCTCATCGCGGACAACTACGACGCGACGCCCGTCGCCGTGGACGAGCTGCTCCCCGAGGGATCCGACTTCGATCCGGGCGACGAGTGGCGCCAGGTCGTCCTGACGGGTGAGTACCTCGCCGACAAGCAGGTCCTCGCGCGCAACAGGCCGCGCGGCAACACGAGCGCGTATGAGGCGCTCGTGCCGTTCCGGCTCGACGACGGGCGCGTCATCGTGGTCGACCGCGGATGGGTCGAGCCCGTCTCGGGCGTCGAGGCGTCCGAGGTCCCCGATCCGCCGGAGGGCGAGGTGACGGTCGTCGCGCGTCTGCGCCCGAGCGAGGCCGAGCCGCGCAACGGCCGGGGCGCCCCCGAGGGCCAGGTCGCGACGATCTGGCTGCCGGGCATCGCGTCGGACCTCGCCGACGACGGCGTCGCGGGCGAGGTCGTCGACGACGCCTACGCGCTCATGGCGTCGGAGGACCCGGCGCCGGCGGCGGCGCCGAACCAGATCGATCGGCCCGAGCAGGATCCGGGGCCGTTCCTCTCGTACGCCGTGCAGTGGATCCTCTTCGCCGTCATGGGCTTCGGGTTCATCGGCTACATGATCCGCACCGAGATCGTCGCGGCCCGCGCCCCGGAGCCCGATCCCGACGACGACGATGACGACGACCCGCTCCCCCCGCCGCGCCCGAAGCGCCGCGCCCCCCGACCCTCCGACGAGGACATCGAAGACGCCCTCCTCGACGCCTAAGTCTCCTTTTCTCCGTGTTTTCCCCATTCGATGAATGGGGAAAACACGGAGAAAAGGAGACTTACGGCGGGCAGGCAGGTGGGCGGGGCGGCCGGGGCGGGTCAGTCGAGCGCGATGAGGTCGGCGTATGACTTGTTCCAGATGTCCTCGGTGCCGTCGGGCAGGAGGAGGACGCGCTCGGGGTTGAGCGCCTCGACGGCCCCCTCGTCGTGCGACACGAGCACGACCGCGCCCTCGTAGTGCGCGAGCGCGCCGAGGATCTCATCGCGCGACGCCGGGTCGAGGTTGTTCGTCGGCTCATCGAGCAGCAGCACGTTCGCGCTCGAGACGACGAGCGTCGCGAGGGAGAGGCGCGTCTTCTCGCCGCCCGACAACACGCCGGCGGGCTTGTGCACGTCGTCGCCCGTGAAGAGGAACGACCCCAGCACCTTGCGGGCCTCGGTCTCGTTGAGATCGGGCGCCGACGACATCATGTTCTGCAGCACCGACCGCGTGACGTCGAGGTTCTCGTGTTCCTGCGCGTAGTACCCGATCTTCAGGCCGTGGCCCGGGTCGACCGAGCCCGTGTCGCTCTCGGAGACGCCCGCGAGGATCCGCAGCAGCGTCGTCTTGCCCGCTCCGTTGAAGCCGAGCACGACGACCTTCGAGCCGCGGTCGATCGCCAGGTCGACGCCCGCGAAGATCTCGAGCGCGCCGTACGACTTCGACAGGCTCGTCGCCATGAGCGGCGTCTTGCCGCACGGCGCCGGCTTCGGGAAGCGGATGTTCGCGACGCGATCGACCTGGCGGACCTCCTCGAGACCCGAGAGGAGCTTCTCGGCGCGCGCCTGCATCTGGTGCGCGGCGGCCGCCTTCGTCGCCTTCGCCCCGAACTTCGCGGCCTGCTGCTGCAGCGCCGACGCCTTCTTCTCGGCGTTGGCGCGCTCCTTCTTGCGGCGCTCCTCGTCGGCGACGCGCTGGCGCTGGTAGTTCTTCCAGCCCATGTTGTAGACGTCGATCAGCTGGCGGTTCGCGTCGAGGTAGAACACGCGGTTGACGGTCTCGCCGACGAGCTCGACGTCGTGGCTGATCACGATGAGCCCGCCGCGGTAGCCCTGCAGGAACTGCCGCAGCCACACGACGCTGTCGGCGTCGAGGTGGTTCGTCGGCTCGTCGAGGATCATCGTGTCGGCGTCGGAGAAGAGGATCCGCGCGAGCTCGATGCGGCGGCGCTGACCGCCCGACAGGGTCTTGAGCGGCTGGTCGAGGATCCGATCCGGGAGCGCGAGGTTGTTGCAGATCACCGCGGCCTCGGACTCGGCCGAGTACCCGCCGATCGCCTCGAACTGCTCGGTCAGGCGGCCGAAGCGGCGCATCGCCTTCTCGGCGACGGCCGGATCCTCGGACGCCATCTCCTCGGTCGCGCGCGCGATGCCGGCCTGGAGGTCTCCGAGGCCGCGCGCGTTGAGGATGCGCGTGCGCGCGAGTTCCTCGGGGTCGCCCGTGCGCGGGTCCTGCGGCAGGTAGCCGAGCTCGCCCGAGAGGGTGACGGTGCCGTCGGACGGCAGCAGGTCGCCCGCCAGGACCTTCGTGAGCGTCGTCTTGCCCGCGCCGTTGCGCCCGACGAGGCCGACCTTGTCGCCGTCGGCGACGCGGAACGACACATCGCTCATGAGCGTGCGAGCGCCCACGCGGATCTCGAGATTGCTGACGGCGAGCACGAGGGAGGGTTCCGATCTGTCGGGAGACGGCGCGGCCGCGCCAGCCTCCCATCCTAAGTCGCCCCGGGTGAACGGGCCGTGCACGCCGGTGCGGACGGGATCCGTTACAGGACCCCGCGCGCCGTGAGCGCGTCGCCCACCTCGTCTGCGTGGCGCAGCGCGAGGACGAGGAGCGTGACGACGGACCGCACCCCGAGTCGCACGCCGCGCGCGCGGCTCGCCTCGCGGATCTGCGCCGCGAGGCCCGCGACGACGGGGATCGCCGCGATCGTCAGCGAGACGGTGAACGACACCCGCCACGCGTCGATCCCCGGGACCCGGCGCAGGAGCGCCTCGATCGCGTCGATCATCGCGCCGACGGGCGTCGTGAGCGTCACGAGGGCCGCGAGCAGGATCACCGCGACGACCCGCGTCGTCCCGATGAGGGCGGGCACGGCGCCGAGGAACAGGAGCTGCGAGGCGACCAGGATCGCGACGAGCCACTTCATCGACCACACCTGCCGCGCCCAGACCACAGGCGCGAAGCCCCCGAGCCCGAACAGCGCGACGGTCGCGGCGAGCGATCCCGCCGCCGTCCACGCCGTGTGCGGCCAGAGCGACACCGCGAGCGCGAGGACCGCGAGCCCCGCGAGCTTGGCCCCGGCCGGCAGCCGGTGCAGGGGGCTCGTGCCGGGGCGATGGAGCGCGATCACGCGACGTCCGCGCGGTACCGGGCGATGACCTCGCCGGGATCGCCCCTGTCGACGAGGCGCCCTCCCGCGAACCGCAGCGCGACGTCGCACCGCGCCGCGAGCTCGAGGTCGTGCGTGACGATCACGACCTGTTCGGCGCCGGTTCCGGACCCCGCCAGCAGATCCCCGATCCGGCGCGCGTTGCCGAGGTCGAGGAGCGTCGTGGGCTCGTCGGCGACGAGCACCCGCGGTCCGCGCGCGATGACGGCGGCGAGGGCGAGGAGCTGCTTCTGACCCCCCGACAGGCTGTAGGCGGGCTGGTCTGCGTGCTCCGCGAGCCCGAACCGGGCGAGCGCCTCAGCGGCGCGTCCCGGGATCTCCGCGCGGGGGATCCCCGCCGCGCGGAGCGAGAGGCCGACGTCCTCGGCGGGCGTCGGCAGGAGGATCTGCGCGTCGGGGTTCGAGAAGAGGAACCCGACGGCGTCCCGCGCGCGCTTCGGCGAGCGGACGACGTCGACGCCCGCGACCTCGAGCGAACCCTCGGAGGGCGTGACGAGCCCGTTGAGGGTCCGGGCGAACGTCGACTTCCCCGATCCGTTGGCCCCGATCACCGCGACGCGCGGCGCGTCGAGCTCGAGCGTCACGCCCGCGAGGATCCGCGCGCCGTCGATCTCGACGCCGACGCCCTCCGCGCGGATCACACCGCGACCGCGCGCCGGCGGGCGACGGCGGGGAAGGCCGGCGGGTAGGCGCGCGCGAGCGCCATCGTGAGCACGACGGCGACGGCGGCCTTGATCGCGTCGCCCGGCAGGAACGCGAGCGAGAAGAGCCCGGCCTCGCCGACCGAGATCCCCGTCACGGCGGCCTGCACCGGCACGCCCACGGCGTAGATCACCGCGATGCCGCCGACGACCGCGCCCACGATCGTCCGCCAGACGCGCGGGCGTCCCCCGGCGTGGGCGATGAGGCCGATGACGATCACGCCGGGAAGCCACCCGACGAGGTAGCCCGCCGTCGGGCCGACGAAGGCGCCGAGGCCCCCGCGGCCACCCGAGAGCACGGGCAGCCCCACGGCGACGAGGAGGAACACGACGAGCACCGCCGCTCCCCCGCGCTTCCACCCGAGGACGGTCCCGGCGAGCATGACGCCGAGCGTCTGCGCCGTGATCGGGACGAGGCCGGGTACGGGGATCGGCCCGACGACCCCCAGCACGACGATGATTCCGGCGAAGACGGCGATGCGCGCGATGTCGCGCGCGTCGAAGCGGTCGGGCGATGCGGCCACGGGATCCTCCTGAACACTGTTCACTGAACGGTGTTCACTATACTCGAACCATGCGCAGCGCCCGGCCCGGACTCGACGGCATCGTCGACGAGGCCCTCGCGCTCCTCGACGAGATGGGGCTTCCCGACCTCTCGATGCGCCGCCTCGCCGGGCGACTCGGCGTGCAGCCCAGCGCCCTCTACTGGCACGTCGACAGCAAGCAGGCGATGCTCGCAGCGCTCGCCGACCGGATCCTCGACGAGGCTCCCCCGGCCGAGGGCGTCGCCGCGACGGCCCGGGCTCTGCGCGGCGCGATCCTCGCGCACCGCGACGGCGCCGAGGTCGTGCTCAGCTCGGCCGCGCTCGCGCTCGGCGGCGACGCGGCGCGCGAGCGGCTCGCCGCCGCGTTCCGGGCCGAGGGCCGCGACGAGCGCGCCGCGACCGTCACCCTGCAGTTCCTCCTGGGCCACGCGTCGCTCGTGCAGCAGCGCATGCAGGCGGCCGAGCTCGGGATCTACGAGGCCGACCCCGCCGCCGTCGCCGCCGAGACGCTCGCCGAGTTCGACGCCGGCATCGCCCGCCTCATCGCCTGAGCTCGCGCGCGTGCCCGAGCCGCAGCCCCGGGACGAGGGCCGCGAGCGCGATCAGCAGCGCGAGGCCGAAGACGAGGGGGAACCCGTCGGGCACCGCCGTGAAGATCAGGCCCATGATCGCCATCGACGCCGCGGTTCCGACGGCGTCGGAGATCTGGATCGCCGACGAGTTGAAGCCCTGCGTCGTGCGCGACGAGTACGCGAGCGCGAGAACCGTCGTGCGCGGGTGCATGAAGCCCATGCCGAGCCCCGCGAGCCCCCAGAACGCGATGGGGATCCAGGGCGCGAGCCCGAGCAGCGCCGAGAGGAGCATGACCACGAGGGCCGACGCGAGGAGGGCGATCCCCGTGAGTGCGACCCGGCGGTTGCCCATGCGATCACCGCGCCTGCCTGAGACCTCCGACCCGACCGCCCAGGTGATCGCCGCGGCGGTGAGCGCGAGCCCCGCGAACGTCGGTGAGAAGCCGTACTCGGCCTGGAACAGGTAGGGGACGTAGATCTCGGCGCCGAAGAGCGCGCCCGCGATGACGCCGCGCAGGAGGACGACGCTCGGCAGACCCCGCGCAGCCGTGAAGGTGCCGCGCGGCAGCAGGGGGCGCATCGCGATGAGCACCACGGCGAGCGCGGCGACCGCGACGATCGCCCGCGCCGCGGTCGTCGGGAGCTCGCCCGCGAGATTCAGGAGCAGCGCCCCGACCGCGACGACGACCGAGAGAGCGATGCGCCTGCCGAAGCGGTCGTCCTCGGGCTTCTCGTCGGCGTGCGGGATCGACCGCAGGCGCGGTGCGAGCATCGCGAACGACGCGACCGCGAGGATCGCGACGCCGCCGAAGACCCAGCGCCAGTGCAGGTACTCCGTCACGGCCCCCGCGAGCGCCGGGCCGATGAGCGAGGGGACGACCCACGCGGCGGCGAAGAGCGCGAGCACCCTCCCGTGCAGGTTCGCGGGATAGACCCGCGCGACGATCACGTAGAGCGACACCACGAGGCCGCCCGATCCGAGGCCCATCACGAGGCGGCCCACCACGAGGATCTCCATCGTCGGCGCCGCAGCGTCGATCACGACGCCCGCGAGGAAGAGCGCGACGGCCGCCGTGATCGGGATGCCCGGGCCGCGCCTGTCGCTCAGCGAACCGGCGGCGACCATGCCGATGACGCTCGTCGCGAAGGTCCCCGAGAACGCGAGCGCGTACAGCGAGCCCCCGTCGAGGTCGGCCGCGACGACGGGCATGACGGTCGTGACGGCGAGCGACTGGATCGCCGCGAGGAAGATCAGGGCGACGGCGCCGAGGGTCGTCCAGACGAAGCGGCGGCTCCAGATGCTCGCGCCGGGCTCGTCGGGCTGCAGCGGAAGCGGGCCCGAGAAGCTCGACGGATCCGCTGAGTGGCTCACCGACGGACGAGCGCGCCGATGCGGCGCACGGCCTCGGTCAGGATCTCGGGGCCCGTCCCGATGTTGATGCGCACGAAGCCCGGGGCCCCGAACGCCTCGCCGGGGTTCAGCGCGACGCGCGCCTCGGCGAGGATCCGGTCGCGCGGGCGCTCTCCGAGGCCCGTTCCGCGCACGTCGACCCACGCGAGGAAGCCCGCGTCGCCCGGCTCGTACACCGCGCCCGGGAGGTGCTCGGCGAGCAGATCGACGAGGAGCGCCTGGTTGCGCACGAGCCGCTCGCGGAGGGCGTCGAGCCACGCGTCGCCCTCGGAGTACGCGGCGATCCCCGCCGTGATGCCGAAGATGCCCGTGCGCCACTCGACCTCGTCGGGCATCGCGTCGACGACCGCCGTCGTCTCGTCGGCCGCCGTCACGATGTGCGCGCACTTCAGGCCCGCGAGGTTGAACGCCTTGCTCGCGCTGTGCAGCGCGTAGCCGACGCGGCTGGCGTCGTCCGACACGGTGAGGAACGGCACGAAGGCCGTCTTCCCGGGAAGCGCCAGGGGGGCGTGGATCTCGTCGCTCACGATCGCGACGTCGTGGAGCGCGGCGAGGCGGGCGAGCTCCGCGAGCTCCTCCGCCGTGTGCACCGTGCCGGTCGGGTTGTGGGGGTTGCACAGGAGCATCGCGACGGCGCCGTCGGCGAAGGCACGCTCAATCCCGGCGAGGTCGAGCCGGTCGTCCACGAGCGGAACGTCGACGTACTCGGTGTGCGACTCGGCGTGCACATCGAAGAACGGCGGGTACACGGGCGAGGTCAGCACGACCTTCTCCCCCGGCTCCGCGACGGCGCGAAGCAGCTCGGCGACGCCCATCATGACGTCGCACGTCGTGCGGATCCGCCGCTCCTCGACCGCCCAGCCCCAGCGCCGCGCGGCGAAGGACGCGAACGCCGCGGGGTACCCCGTGCGCGGCGGCACGTAGCCCGTGTCGCCGAGCGCGACGGCGTCGGCGAGCGCCGCGCGGATCGGCTCCGCGAGCGGGAAGTCGGTCTCGGCGACGAAGAGCGGCAGCACGTCGTCGCCGAACGTCGACCACTTCGTGCTCGTCCGCTGTCGCAGGGTCTCGAGGGGCAGGGCGTCAAGCGGAGCGGTCACGCAACCCAGCGTATGCCACGACCGGCGGCGCGCGGAGGGGCGATCGGGCCGCGGCGGAACGCGGCGTCATGAGGGGCGTCGCCGAGCCGCCGCCGGGCTCAGCTTCCGCTGGGCGGGGCGTAGCGCGCGGCCGCCCCGGGATCGCGGATGCTGTCGGGATCGGGCTCGAGGAGGATCTCCGACCGGTCGCCGTCGCCGAGGTGCCAGACGAGCACCGTCCCCTCGAGGATGGGCGCGGCGGCGGGCTCCGTGCGCAGATCGCCGGTCACGGTGCGGGCGCCGGAGGGCGCGGCGAACCGCGCCGTGACGCGGAGTCGCGGGTACCCGTAGTTCCACTCACCCGTGAAGTCGACGCCGACGACCTCGCCGACGGACCGCTCGCCGTGGCCGCGCACGCGCGTGACGTACCGGCGGAGCCGCTCCGACTCCGCACGGTCCCTCCGCCCGTCCGCCGTGATGAACGCGGCGATGAGCCCGACGATGACGGCGACCGTCGCGGCGACGAGCCGCATGTCGGGCGTCGCCGTCAGGACGGTGATCGCCGCCCCCGCCGCGAATCCCCACACGAGCGGCAGGAGGGCGACCTCGAAGGCGTCCCCCTCGGCCGCCACCTGGCGCACGTACGGCGAGGCGTCGTCGAGGAAAGCGGGCGGCGCCGAGCGCCGAGCGCTGTCCCGCCGCAGCAGGGCGGCGGATCCGAGCGGCACGGCGACGGTCAGCAGCGACAGCTCGCCGCCCTCGTACCGCCCGTCGCCGAATCCGAGGAGCACGCGGAAGATCACCCAGATCGACGCGGCGGCGGTGACAGCGGTGATCCACCACAGCGCGCCGCGCATCTTCCCGTCCATGTGGCCAGTCTCGCGCACCGCGATGCTCCCGATCACGGCTCCGCGCCGGATCCCGGATACGCAGAGAGATCCTCCGGCCGGGTTCGTCCCGGCCGGAGGATCTCTCTCAGCGGCTCAGATCGCGAAGCCGAGCGCGCGCATCTGGTCGCGCCCGTCCTCGGTGATGCGCTCGGGGCCCCACGGCGGCATCCAGACCCAGTTGATGCGGAACCGCTCCACGACGCCGTCGAGCGCCTGCGCGGTCTGCTCCTCGAGGACGTCGGTGAGAGGGCAGCCGGCGCTCGTGAGCGTCATGTGGATCACGAGGGCGTCGTTCTCGTCGTCCCACGCGAGGTCGTAGATCAGGCCGAGATCCACGACGTTGACCCCGAGCTCGGGGTCCATGACGTCCTTGAGCGCCTCGGTGACCTCGTCCCACTTCTGGGGAGTCAGCGTGCCGGTCATGTCAGCGACCCTACGCCTCGATGGGGGCGTCGGCGGGGAGGTACGCGGCGTAGCCCTCCTCCTCGAGGCGCTCGGCGAGCTCGGGACCGCCCTCCTCGACGACCTTGCCCTTGACGATGAGGTGCACGAACTCGGGCTTGATGTAGCGGAGGATGCGCGTGTAGTGCGTGATCAGCAGGACGCCGAGGCCGGTCGACTCCTTGGCGCGGTTGACGCCCTCCGAGACGATCTTGAGCGCGTCGACGTCGAGGCCCGAGTCGGTCTCGTCGAGGATCGCGAAGTGCGGCTTGAGCAGCTCGAGCTGCAGGATCTCGTGGCGCTTCTTCTCGCCGCCCGAGAAGCCCTCGTTGACGTTGCGCTGTGCGAACCGCGGGTCCATGCGCAGGTTCGCCATGCCCTCCTTGACCTCCTTGGCCCAGGTGCGGATCGCCGGCGCCTCGCCGTCGACCGCGGTCTTGGCCGTGCGGAGGAAGTTCGTGACCGTGACGCCGGGGATCTCGACGGGGTACTGCATCGCGAGGAACAGGCCCGCGCGGGCGCGCTCGTCGACCGTCATCGCGAGGACGTCCGCGCCGTCGAGCGTGATGGTGCCGCCCGTGACGGTGTACTTGGGGTGACCGGCGATCGTCGACGCGAGCGTCGACTTGCCCGAGCCGTTGGGGCCCATGATCGCGTGCGTCTCGCCGCTCCGGATGGTGAGGTTGACGCCGTTGAGGATGGGGAGCGTTCCCTCGTCGGTGTCGACCGTGACGTGCAGGTCGCGGATCTCGAGGACAGCCATGTCAGTTTTCCTTCTTCACGTTGATGTCGATGAGCACGTCGTCGCCGTCGATCTCGACGGCGTAGACCGGGACGGGCTCGAAAGCGGGGAGGGTGAGGGGCTTGCCGGTCGTCAGCGAGAACGCCGACCCGTGCGCCCAGCACTCGAGGGTGTCGCCCTCGACGAAGCCCTCGCTGAGCGAGATGTCTCCGTGGGTGCAGGTGTCGCCGATGGCGTGCACCTCGTCGTTGGAGTCGCGCACGACCGCGATCGGCACGCCGTTGACCTCGACCCGCATCGCGGTGTCCTGCTCGAGGTCGCTGAACGCGCACACGCGGGTCGCGGTCACGCGGCCACTCCCTCGGCGATCTCGCGCTCGATCGCGGCGAGGAGCTGCTCGCGCAGCTCGGGGACCTCGATCTTCTGGGCGATCTCGGCGAGGAACCCGAGGACGACGAGGCGGCGGGCCTCCTCCTCGGAGATGCCGCGCGCCTGCAGGTAGAAGAGCTGCTCGTCGTCGAAGCGACCGGTCGCCGACGCGTGTCCGGCGCCCTGGATGTCGCCCGTCTCGATCTCGAGGTTCGGGATCGAGTCGGCGCGCGCGCCCGTCGTGAGGACGAGGTTGCGGTTCCGCTCGTACGAGTCGGTGCCCGTGGCGTCGGGGCCGATGAGCACGTCGCCGATCCACACGGCGCGGGCGGTCTCGCCCTGCAGCGCCGTCTTGTAGAGCACGTTGCCGAACGTGTCGGCGCCCTTGTGGAAGAGGTACACCTGGCTCTCGAGGTGCTGGCCGGCGTCGCTGAACGAGAGGCCGAAGAGCTCGCCGTGCGATCCGCGGCCCGCGAGCTCGACGTTGGGGTTGACACGGACGACGCCGCCGCCGAAGCTCACGACGAAGTGCTTGAGCTGGGCGTCGCGGTCGACGCGCACCTGGTGCGCCGAGGCGTGGATCGCCTCGTCGTCCCAGTCCTGCAGCGTGATGACGGTGAGGTCGGCGCCGTCGCGCACGAGCACCTCGACGTTCTCGGCGAGCTGCGCCGATCCCGTGTGGCGCAGGATCACGATGCCCTTCGACATCGGCTGCGCCTCGATCACGATGTGCTGGTCGGCGCGCTCGCCCGAGCCCGCGACGTCGACGACGATCGGCTCGGCGATCTCGGCCTCGCGGGGCAGCTCGATGTGCAGGGCCTCGGCGGATCCCTGCCACGCGAGGGCGGCCGGGAGGTCCTCGGGCTCGAAGAACTCGCCGCGCGGGGCGTCGCCGGCCTTCAGCGGGGCCGCGACGTACTCGGATCCGGCCGACACCGTGACCGAGACGGATCCCGTCGCGGCCTCGAACAGCGGCGCGAAGCGGCGCAGCGGGGTGTGCTTCCAGTTGACCTCGCGGCCCGTCGGGGCGCCGAAGTCGGCGGGATCGAACGAACGCGGTCGCTCGGAGCGGGTCTGGACGGGCACGAAGTCCTCGTCCTCGCGCAGCGCCTTCGCGAGCTGGGCACCCGGGTCGACGTGGGCGTGCGTGTCCTGCGCGCTCGCGGGCGCGCTCGTCGGGGTCGTCATGCTCAGCCGACCGATCCTTCCATGCCCATCTCGATGAGCTTGTTGAGTTCCAGCGCGTACTCCATGGGCAGCTCGCGCGCGATCGGCTCGATGAAGCCGCGCACGATCATCGCCATCGCCTCGTCCTCGGGCATGCCGCGGCTCATGAGGTAGAACAGCTGCTCCTCGGAGACCTTCGAGACCGTGGCCTCGTGGCCGAGCTCGACGTCGTCGACGCGGATGTCGATCGCCGGGTACGTGTCGCTGCGCGACTGCGTGTCGACCAGCAGCGCGTCGCAGCGGACCGTGTTCGCCGAGTGGTGCGCCTTCTCGTCGACGCGGACCTCGCCGCGGTAGCCGGCGCGGCCGCCGCCGCGCGCGATCGACTTCGAGACGATCGACGACTGCGTGTACGGCGCCATGTGGATCATCTTCGCGCCGGCGTCCTGGTGCTGGCCCGGGCCCGCGAACGCGACCGAGAGGGTCTCGCCCTTGGCGTGCTCGCCCATGAGGTAGATCGACGGGTACTTCATCGTGACCTTCGACCCGATGTTGCCGTCGATCCACTCCATCGTCGCGCCCTCTTCGGCGATCGCGCGCTTCGTGACGAGGTTGTAGACGTTGTTCGACCAGTTCTGGATCGTCGTGTAGCGCACGCGGGCGTTTTTCTTCACGATGATCTCGACGACGGCAGAGTGCAGCGAGTCGGACTTGTAGATCGGCGCCGTGCAGCCCTCGATGTAGTGCACGTAGCTGCCCTCGTCGGCGATGATCAGCGTGCGCTCGAACTGGCCCATGTTCTCGGTGTTGATCCGGAAGTAGGCCTGGAGCGGGATCTCGACGTGGACGCCCTTCGGGACGTAGACGAACGAGCCGCCCGACCACACCGCCGTGTTGAGCGCCGCGAACTTGTTGTCGCCCGAGGGGATCACGGTGCCGAAGTACTCGTCGAAGAACTCGGGGTGCTCGCGGAGCGCCGTGTCGGTGTCCATGAAGATGACGCCCTGCTCCTCCAGGTCCTCGCGGATCTGGTGGTAGACGACCTCGGACTCGTACTGCGCGGCGACGCCCGCGACGAGGCGCTGGCGCTCGGCCTCGGGGATGCCGAGGCGCTCGTACGTGTTCTTGATGTCGTCGGGCAGGTCGTCCCAGGTCTGGGCCTGCTTCTCCGTCGTGCGGACGAAGTACTTGATGTTGTCGAAGTCGATGTCGCTGAGGTCGGCGCCCCAGGTCGGCATGGGCTTCTTCTCGAAGAGCTGAAGCGCCTTGAGGCGGTTCTTCAGCATCGACTCGGGCTCGTTCTTCAGGCGCGAGATGTCGCGCACGACGGCTTCGGAGAGCCCGCGCTGGGCGCTGGCGCCGGCGACATCGGAATCGTGCCAGCCGAACTCATACACCCCCAGGCCCTCGAGCTCGGGTCGGTCGATCAGCACGTCAGACATGGCTGCTCACACTCTCTTCTCCGGGTCTCAAACAGTGTCATCTGCCCCGCCGCCCGGAGCGCGGACGGCGATGGGAACCCTGCGGTTCGGCGCAGGTTGCGGCGCCTAGACTGTCTGCGGATGCTCCGAGCCTCGGGCTCGCATCCGCGTTGCACCCGATTCTACAGGTCTGCATGCCGCCCGGCCCCGTCGCGGCGCACCGCATTCCGTCCGCCAGGAGCCCCGCCGCATGACCGCCGACGCCCCCGTCCGCACCCGTTTCTCCCCCACGCTCACGGTCTTCGCGTGGCTGTCGTTCCTCTCCGAGGTGCTCATCGTCGCCACGGGAGGCACCGTCCGGCTCACGAGCTCGGGCCTCGGCTGCTCCGACTGGCCCCTGTGCACGCCCGGTTCGCTCGTGCCGACGCAGGAGCTCGGGATCCACGGGCTCATCGAGTTCGGCAACCGCACGATGACGGGCGCCGTGGGGATCCTCGCGATCGTCGTGCTGCTCCTGACGCTCGGCGCGCTGGGCCGCCGCCGCGACGCCCTCGCGGCCGTGTGGTTCGCCGCCGGGGGCCTCGTCCTCGCCGTCATCGGCTTCGCGATCCAGCTGCCCGCATGGATCCCCTCGGCCGTTCTGCTCGTGACGGTCATCGTCGCCGCCGTCTACTCGCTGCGCACCGTTCCCGTGCGCCGCGATCTGTCGACGCTCGCCTGGGTCGTCCTCGCCGGCGTCATGTCGCAGGCCGTCGTCGGCGGATTCGCGGTGCTGACCGAACTCAACGCGTTCCTCGTCGGCTTCCACTACGTCGTATCGCTGCTGCTCGTCTGCGTGACGGCCGCGTTCCTCGTGCGCCTCCGAGCCGTGCCCGGCCCGCGCGAGCGCGCCGTTCCGCTCTGGTACCTCGTCCTCGCTCACGTGACCTCGCTCGTCCTCGCGGTCACGGTCGTCTTCGGCGTCCTCACGACGGCCAACGGCCCGCACTCGGGCGACGACGCGATCGTCCGCAACGGCTTCGACGCGACGATCATGGCCCACGTCCACTCGATCCCGGGCTACACGCTCGCGGTGCTCACGATCGTGCTCGTCGCCGCGGCGTGGACGCTGCGCCTGCCGACGCGCGGCTGGCTCGTCGCCTTCGTCGTCGCGCTGCTCGCCCAGATCGGCGTGGGCGTCTGGCAGGCGAACTCGGCCCTGCCGCCCCTGCTCGTCGGCACGCACATGGTCATCGCTGCACTGCTATCGGCCGCGTACGTCGTCGTGATCCTGCGGCTCAAGCGGCCGGTCAGCGGCAGCTGAGCGTCGCGTCGACGAGGTCCTGATCCGGGGCCCGGCCGCCGTAGTAGTAGTCGACGCCGTTGCCCCAGGGGTTCGTGTAGCCCATCCCGATCGCCCAGGCGGTCGCCATGAGCTCGACGTCGCCGTCGAAGGCGTCGTCGAGGAGCGAGCGGCACTGCGACGTGATCGCGTGCCCCGACTCGTGCACCACGAGGCCCTGGAACCGCTCGTCGGGCCAGTACGCCGCGACGCTGTCGGACAGCTCCATCGTCGAGTAGCCGCCGTCGTCGTACCACCAGGTCGTGTAGCCGCCCGCCGAGACGCCCTCCCCGAGGCCGTTGACGAGGGGCGACCAGTCGAAGTCGACGCGGGTCGCGCCGACGATGCCCCGCACGAACTCCTCAACCGCGAGGCGCGCCTCGTACAGCCCGTCGCCCCTCTGCTTCTCGGCGAGCTCGGCTGCCTGCGACTCGACGACGTCCTGCGCCGCGGCGGCGTACTGCGCGACGGCGCCAGCCAGCGACGCCGCGTCGGCCTCCGCGGCTCCCGCGGCGGCGTCCTGCATCGCGATGCGCGTCGGTGCGCGAGACGAGATGCTGCCGCGCTCGACGCGGTCGGCGGCGGCGGGCAGGTCGGCGACGAGGGCCGCGACCGCGGCGTCGAGCGGCGGGACCGCGTCCGAGAGCCCGTCGAGGGCATCGGTCAGCGATGCCGTCTGCGCGTCGAGATCCTCCGTCGCGGTGGCGACGTCCGCGGCGCCCGCCCGATACTCGGCGATCGTCTCGCACGCGCACGGCCCGGCCCCCGCGACGTCGGCCGGGTCGGTGCGCTCCTCGCCGTCCGCGAGCGCCGCGACGGGGGCCGCGGCGTCGGCGACCCGCTGCAGGAGCGCGTCGTCGAAGACCGCGGATCCGGCGAAGGGCCGGGCGGCGTCGGCGACGCCCAGGAGGACGGCCGGCTCGGACGAGGCCTGCGCGTCGTCGCCCTGCGGCCCCGCCGCGAGCGCGTCGTACGCTGCGGCGTAGGACGCCGCGGCCGCGTCGTAGTCGTCGACCGCCGACGAGTACGCGCCCTCGGCGACGACGAGGCGGATCGCCTGGACCGCGGAGAACCCGCCGACGACCACCGCGACGGCGCCGGCCGCCGCGATGACCCCGAGGAGGGCGCCGCGACGGCGCCGGTGCGATCCGGTCACGCCTCGCGCGCGCCCGCCCGCTCGGCGCGGCGGCGGCTCGACTGGTCGACGAGCGCGACCGCCAGCGCGAGCGCGACGAGCACGCCGGCCGCGATGATCCCGTTGCCGTAGGCGTCGTGGAAGGTCGCGCTGTCGACGTTCCCCGACGGATCCGACGCGTAGATCGTCGAGTAGAAGAGCGAGAGCGCGATCGCCGCCCCGATGGCGTTGCCGATGCGCTGCCCGAGCTGGCCCACCGAACCCGCGAGGCCGCCCTCGCTCGGCGGGATCTCGGCGAGCGTGAGCGTCTGGTTCGGCGAGATCACGAATCCGCCGCCGACGCCGCCCACGACCATGATCCCCGCCATGAGCCACGGCGTCGCGGCGTCGCTCGCGGTGTGGGCGATGACGACGAGCCCGACGATCGTGACGAGGACGAGGCCGAGCCCCCAGATCACGAGCGTGCGGCCGTAGCGCTGCACGAGGCGGCCGCCGAGATACGACGAGTAGGCGCTCGCGAGCGCGAAGCCGATCGTCACCATCCCGGCGAAGACCGCCTGCAGGCCGACGCCGGTCTGGAGGAAGAGCGCGGTGAGGAGGAACACGGACGGGAGCGCGGCGAAGTACAGGGTCTGCAGCAGCGTGCCGTTGCGCCACGAGCTGATGCCGAACAGGCGCAGGGGCACGAGGGGCGATCCGCCGCGCGCGGCGTACCGGCGCTCCCAGGCGATGAACCCGCCGATGAAGAGCACGAAGGGCACGAGCAGCCACCAGCGCAGCGGGCTGTCGGTCGGCTCGCCCGTCGTGAAGAGGAACGGCAGCATGAGCGAGACCACCGACAGCGCGAAGAGCACGAGGCCGACGGGATCGAGCGAGAGCTTCGCCGTGCTCGGCCTGCGCACCTCGGGCAGGACCGTGATCGCGAGGATCACGACGACGAGGCTCAGGGGGACGTTCATCCAGAAGATCCAGCGCCACCCGTCGGTCGGCCCGCCGACCGCGATGAGGAGCCCTCCGATCGTGGGCCCGAACGCCGTCGCGAGGCCGATCGTCGCGCCGAAGAGGCCGAAGGCCGTCGCGCGCTCCCTGCCCGTGAACAGCTGCTGGATCGTCCCCATCACCTGCGGCATCTGCACGCCGGCGGCGACGCCCTGGAGGAAGCGCGCGACGATGAGGAAGTACACGTTGGGCGAGAGCGCGCACAGGGCGCTCGTGACGAGGAAGCCGATGAGGCCGCCGATCATGAGGCGGCGGCGCGAGCGCTGGTCTCCGATCCGCCCGAACGGCACGAGCGTGAGGCCGAAGGCGAGGATGTAGCCCGAGACGACGAGCTGCAGCTCGGTGGATCCGCCCCCGAGCGCCTGCTCGATCGAGTGGAGCCCGACGTTGACCTTCGAGATGTCGAGGATCGTCAGGGCCGAGACGGACACGCAGACCCAGAACGCGCGCCAGCGCGCACCGCGGTCGATCGTGATGGATCTCGTCTGGTGCGGGTCAGCTTCTGTCATCACCGGACGAGCTTAGTGCCGCATGGTGGACGGCGGTCGACGCGCTGTGCGTCAGAACGGCAGGAGCGGGTCGACCGCGACCGCGATGAAGAGGAACGTCAGGTACGAGATCGAGGCGTGGAACACGCGCATGGGGCGTGCCTCGGATCCCTCTTCCTGACCCGCCGCCGCGCGGACCGACATCGCGTACATGCGGTGCGACTCGTAGATGAACCAGCCGCCGAACACGATCGCGCTCGCGATGTAGACGATGCCCATGTGGCCGACCGGGATGAGGATCAGCGAGCAGGCGACCGTCGCCCACGCGTAGAGCACGACCTGCAGGCCGACCTGCGCGTTCGAGCGGGTGACGCCGAGCATCGGCACGTCGGCCGCGTCGTAGTCGGCCGCGTACTTGATCGAGAGCGGCCAGTAGTGCGGCGGCGTCCACAGGAAGATCAGGGCGAACAGCACCCAGGCGGGCCAGTCGAGCGAGTTCGTGACGGCCGCCCAGCCGATGAGGACGGGGAAGCAGCCGGCGATGCCGCCCCACACGATGTTCTGCTCGGTGTGGCGCTTGAGCAGGATCGTGTAGATGACGACGTAGAAGAAGATCGCGACCGACGAGAGCACTGCCGTCAGCACGTTCGTGAACGCGAGGAACCAGACCGCCTGGATCACGGCGAGCGACCACGAGAAGATCAGCGCCGCGCGCGGCGTGACCTCGCCCGTCACGAGCGGCCGGTCCTTGGTGCGCCGCATGTGCGCGTCCATGCCGCGGTCGATGTACATGTTGAACGACGCCGCGGATCCCGCGCTCATCGCGCCGCCGATGACGGTCGCGAGAACGAGCCAGAGGTTCGGCATGCCGCCCTGGGCGAGGAACATGACGGGGATCGTCGAGACGAGCAGCAGCTCGAGGACGCGCGGCTTGGTGAGCTGCACGTACGCCATGATCGTGCGCCGCCAGTCGCGCTTCGCCGGGGCCCCGTCCGCCGTCTCCGGCGCGAACGCCCCGTCAGGGCGACTGGTGATCGACACGCGCGTGCCTCCCGGCTTCTCGAGTGCTGTGCAACCCTCCAAGTGTAGGCCAGCGTGCGCAGCGGATCCGCTCAGCCCGCTCACAAACTGGGGGCAGGCGAAGAGAGGTCGATGCGCCGCGCGCGGGCGGCGTCGCGGGCGTGCACGGACCCTCCCGCGACACTATGCTGGGAGACGGACGTGCGCCGGCGACGCCAAGCGGGCATCTCCCGTGGGCGCGGAACGGTCGATCAGGACCACGGCGCTTTCACCCACACACGAAAGGCGGTCCCGTGGCGGATCTGCGTTGGGACGAGATCGATGAGCGCGCGGTCAACACCGCACGCGTGCTTGCGGCAGACGCGGTTGAGAAGGTGGGCAACGGGCACCCCGGCACGGCGATGAGCCTCGCGCCGGCCGCCTACCTGCTCTACCAGCGGGTCATGAACCACGACCCGGCCGACACCCACTGGGTCGGTCGCGACCGCTTCATCCTCTCGGCGGGGCACTCCTCGCTCACCCAGTACGTTCAGCTGTACCTCGGCGGCTTCGGCCTCGAGCTCGAGGACCTCGAGTCGCTCCGCACGTGGGGCTCGAAGACCCCGGGTCACCCGGAGTACCGCGAGACCGACGGCGTCGAGATCACGACCGGTCCTCTCGGCCAGGGCCTGGCCTCGTCGGTGGGCTTCGCGTACGCGGCCCGCTACGAGCGCGGCCTCTTCGACCCCGAGACCCCGGCCGGCGAGAGCCCCTTCGACCACAACATCTACGTCATCGCCTCGGACGGCGACCTGCAGGAGGGCGTCACGAGCGAGACCTCGTCGCTCGCGGGCCACCAGAAGCTCGGCAACCTCGTCGTCGTGTACGACGCCAACCAGATCTCCATCGAGGACGACACCGACGTGGCGTTCACCGAGGACGTCGCGGCCCGCTACGAGGCCTACGGCTGGCAGGTCATCACGGTCGACTGGAAGAAGTCGGGCGAGTACGTCGAGGACGTCCAGGAGCTCTTCGACGCGATCGAGGCCGCGAAGGCCGAGACCGACAAGCCGTCGCTCATCGTCCTCAAGACCGTCATCGGCTGGCCGGCCCCCGGCAAGCAGAACACGGGCGGCATCCACGGCTCGAAGCTCGGCGGCGAGGAGCTCGCGGCGACCAAGACGGTCATGGGCTTCGACCCCGAGAAGAGCTTCGACGTCGCCGCCGACGTCATCGAGCACACCCGCTCGCTCGCCGAGCGCGGCGCCGCCGCCCACGCCGAGTGGCAGACGAAGTTCGACGCCTGGGCCGCCGCGAACCCCGAGCGCAAGGCGCTGTTCGACCGCCTCGAGGCGGGCGAGCTGCCCGAGGGCCTCGAGGCCGCTCTCCCCGCGTTCGAGGCCGGCAAGGCCGTCGCCACGCGCGCCGCGTCGGGCAAGGTCCTGAACGCGATCGCCGCCGTGATGCCCGAGCTGTGGGGCGGTTCGGCCGACCTCGCGGGCTCGAACAACACGACGATCGAGGGCGCGAAGTCGTTCCTGCCCCCCGAGCACTCGACCGCCAAGTGGACGGGCAGCCCCTACGGCCGCGTCCTCCACTTCGGCATCCGCGAGCACGGCATGGGCGCGATCCTCAACGGCATCACGCTGCACGGCAAGACGCGCGCCTACGGCGGCACGTTCCTGCAGTTCGCCGACTACATGCGCCCCGCGGTCCGTATCGCGGCGCTCATGAACATCCCGAGCCTCTTCGTGTGGACGCACGACTCGATCGGCCTCGGCGAGGACGGCCCGACCCACCAGCCGGTCGAGCACTACGCCGCGCTCCGCGCGATCCCGAACCTCGCGTTCGTCCGCCCGGCCGACGCCAACGAGACGGCGTACGCCTGGTTCGAGATGCTCAAGCGCCAGGAGGGCCCCGCCGGCATCGCGCTCACGCGCCAGGGCGTCCCGACCTACGCGCGCGGCGAGGGCGAGGCCTCGGGCGACACGTTCGCTTCGGCGTCGCTCACCGGCAAGGGCGCGTACGTCCTCGCCGAGGCGCCGAACGGCACCCCCGACGTCATCCTGATCGGCACGGGCTCGGAGGTGCAGCTCGCCGTCGAGGCGCGCGAGGCGCTGAAGGCCGAGGGCGTGAACGCCCGCGTCGTGTCGGCCCCGTCGCTCGAGTGGTTCGCCGAGCAGCCCGAGGAGTACCGCGAGAGCGTCCTCCCCTCGAGCGTCAAGGCGCGCGTCTCGGTCGAGGCCGGCATCGCGATGCCCTGGGCCCCGATCGTCGGCAGCACGGGCCGTTCGGTCTCGCTCGAGCACTTCGGTGCATCGGCCGACGCGAACGTCCTCTTCGAGAAATTCGGAATCACCACTGACGCGGTCGTCGAGGCCGCTCGCGAAACCATCAAGGAGAACGCATGACCTCCCCCACCGCCCAGCTCGCCGCCGCCGGCGTCAGCATCTGGCTCGACGACCTCTCGCGCTCGCGCATCTCGACCGGCAACCTCGAGCAGCTCATCTCGTCGCGCAGCGTGACCGGCGTCACGACCAACCCGACGATCTTCGCCGGTGCGCTCTCGAACGGCGAGTCCTACGCTCCCGCCGTCGCCGAGCTCGCGAAGGCCGGCACGGGCGTCGACGAGGCGATCTTCACGATCACCTCGACCGACGTGCGCGACGCGTGCGACATCTTCCGCCCCGTCTACGACGCCACGAACGGCGTCGACGGCCGCGTCTCGATCGAGGTCTCCCCCGACCTCGCTCACGACACCGAGGGCACCGTCGCGCAGGCGAAGGACCTCTTCGGCCGCGTCGACCGCGAGAACGTCCTCATCAAGATCCCCGCGACCAAGGCCGGCCTCCCCGCCATCACCGAGGTCATCGGCGCGGGCATCAGCGTCAACGTCACGCTGATCTTCTCGCTCGAGCGCTACGCCGAGGTCATCGACGCGTACGTCGCGGGCCTCGAGAAGGCGAAGGCCGCCGGCCTCGACCTCTCGAAGATCCACTCGGTCGCCTCGTTCTTCGTGTCGCGCGTCGACACCGAGGTCGACAAGCGCCTGACGGCGATCGGCTCGGACGAGGCGCTCGCGCTCAAGTCGAAGGCCGGCGTCGCGAACGCCCGCCTCGCCTACGAGCTCTTCGAGCAGAAGTTCGCCGAGGAGGGCGCCCAGGCGCTCGTCGCCGGCGGCGCCAACGTGCAGCGTCCGCTGTGGGCCTCGACGGGCGTCAAGGACCCGTCGCTGCCCGACACGCTCTACGTGACCGAGCTCGCCGCGGCCGGCACCGTCAACACGATGCCCGAGAAGACGCTCGAGGCGACCTTCGACCACGGCGTCGTCACGGGCGACACCATCACGGCGAACTACGCCGACGCGCACAGCGTGTTCGAGCAGCTCGCCGCCGTCGGCGTCGACTTCGCCGACGTCACCCAGGTGCTCGAGGATGAGGGAGTCGAGAAGTTCATCGGCTCCTGGCACGAGCTCCAGGACACCGTCAAGACGGCCCTCGACGCCGCCAAGTAAGTGACGCCCCGTACGGCCGCCGCGCAGAACCCCGTGTTCGTCGCGGCGGCCGTACGCGTACCCCCTCGCGGTCTCTGACCGCCCATCGTCCCCAAGGGAATCCATGCCTGCTCCGATCCAGCGCGGCGTCAACCCGCTGCGCGACCCCCACGATCGCCGCCTCAACCGGATCGCGGGGCCCAGCGCCCTCGTGATCTTCGGCGTGACCGGCGACCTCTCGCGCAAGAAGCTCATGCCCGCCGTGTACGACCTCGCCAACCGCGGCCTCCTGCCCCCCGGATTCGCGCTCGTGGGCTTCGCCCGCCGCGACTGGGAGGACGAGGACTTCGCGCAGGTCGTCCACGACGCCGTCAAGGACCACGCCCGCACCGAGTTCCGCGAGGAGACCTGGCAGCAGCTCTCGCGCGGGATCCGCTTCGTGCAGGGTGAGTTCGACGACGCCGAGGCCTTCGCGCGCCTGCGCTCGACGCTCGAGGCACTCGACACCGAGCGCGGCACGATGAGCAACCACGCGTTCTACCTGTCGATCCCGCCCAAGGCGTTCTCGATGGTCACGACGCGCCTGCTCGAGTCGGGCCTCGTCGACGGCACGAAGGACGGCGACAGCGCCTGGCAGCGCGTCGTCATCGAGAAGCCGTTCGGCCATGACCTCGCGTCGGCCCGCGAGCTGAACGACTCGCTCGAGGCCGCGTTCCCGAGCGACTCGATCTTCCGCATCGACCACTACCTCGGCAAGGAGACGGTGCAGAACATCCTCGCGCTGCGCTTCGCCAACGAGCTGTACGAGCCGATCTGGAATCGCAACCACATCGACCACGTGCAGATCACGATGGCCGAGGACATCGGCGTGGGCGGCCGCGCGGGCTACTACGACGGCGTCGGCGCCGCCCGCGACGTGATCCAGAACCACCTGCTGCAGCTCTTCGCCCTCACGGCGATGGAGGAGCCGATCAGCCTCTCCGCCGAGCACCTGCGCGCCGAGAAGGAGAAGGTCCTCGCCGCGGTCTCGCTGCCGGACGACCTCTCGACGGCGACGGCCCGCGGCCAGTACGCGGGCGGCTGGCAGGGCGGCGAGGAGGTCACGGGCTTCCTCGACGAGGACGGCATGGACCCGCACTCGACGACCGAGACCTACGCCGCGATCAAGCTCGAGGTCGACACGCGCCGCTGGGCGGGCGTGCCGTTCTACCTGCGCACGGGCAAGCGCCTGGGCCGCCGCGTCACCGAGATCGCGGTCGTGTTCAAGAAGGCCCCGGGCCACCTGTTCGGCGACGACGAGACCGAGCTCGGGCAGAACGCCCTCGTGATCCGGGTGCAGCCCGACGAGGGCGTCACGATCCGCTTCGGGTCGAAGGTCCCCGGCAACGGCACGCACGTGCGCGACGTCACGATGGACTTCGGATACGGCCACGCCTTCACCGAGGCGAGCCCCGAGGCCTACGAGCGCCTGATCCTCGACGTCCTCCTCGGCGACCCGCCCCTCTTCCCCCGGCACGAGGAGGTCGAGCAGTCCTGGCGGATCCTCGACCCGGTCGAGGAGTACTGGGCCTCGCTCGACGAGCCGCTCGAACAGTACGAGTCGGGCTCGTGGGGCCCGTCGTCCGCTGATGCCCTGCTCGCGCAGGATGGCCGCGTCTGGAGGCGGCCGTGATCATCGACCTGGAACAGACGACGGTCTCGACCGTCGCCAAGAAGCTCGTCAGCGTGCGCGAGGAGGGCGGCGCCGTCGCCCTCGGCCGCGTGCTGACCCTCATCATCAAGAGCGACCACCGCCCGTCCGAGGAGGCCATCGAGGCCGCCAACGACGCGTCGCGCGAGCACCCCATGCGCGTCATCGTCCTCGTGACCCACCCGGGCGACGAGGCGAAGCTCGACGCGCAGATCCGCGTGGGCGGCGACGCCGGCGCGAGCGAGGTCATCGTGCTGAGCGCCTACGGCGAGGCCGGGTCGAACCCCGAGGCGCTCGTCACGGGCCTCCTGCTGCCCGACGCGCCCGTCGTCGTGTGGTGGCCCGACTCGGTCCCCGACTCGCCGTCGGCCGACCCGCTCGGCCGCATCGCGCAGCGCCGGATCACCGACTCGTCGAAGCAGGGCGCCGGCGCCGCCGACCGCCTGCAGGCGCTCGACGAGGTGTACGTGCCCGGCGACACCGACCTCGCGTGGACGCGCCTGACGCGCTGGCGCGAGCAGCTCGCCGCCGTGCTCGACCAGCCCCCGTACGAGCCCGTCACGGCCGTCGAGGTGCGCGGTGCGTCGACCTCGCCGTCCACGGCGCTCCTGGCCGCGTGGCTGGGCATGGCGCTCGACGTCACGGTCGACTGGACCTACGAGGACGCGAGCGACTGGGACCACGGGATCCACTCGGTGCGGCTCACGCGCGCCTCGGGCGACATCCTGCTCGAACGCCAGTCGCAGACGCACGCGAAGCTCACGCAGCCGGGCCAGCCCGACCACGAGCTCCTGCTCCCCCGCCGCTCGCTGCGGGAGTGCCTCGCCGAGGAGCTGCGCCGGCTCGACGCCGACGCGCTCTACGGCCGCGTCATCACCGAGGGCTGGGACGCCCTGAAGCAGCCCGCCTGAGGGCGCGCATGAAGAAGGACCCCCGGCCGATCGGCCGGGGGTCCTTCTTCATGCGATCACTCGCCGCGCTTCTCGCGCAGCTTCTGCAGGGCCTCGTCGAGGAGCTCCTGCGCCTCGTCGTCGCTGCGGCGCTCCTTCACATAGGCGAGGTGCGTCTTGTAGGGCTCGTTCTTCTCGGGCGACGGCGGGTTCTCCTTGTCGCGCCCGGCCGGAAGGCCCGACTTGGGGTGGTCGACGATCTCCGGGATCTCCTCCTCGGGGATGTCGGCCGCGTAGTGCTTGACGACCTCGTTGCCCTTGGCGTCCCAGTAGCTGACCGAGACGCGCTCGGCCTGGTGCCCGTGATCCATCTCGCCCATCGGGCCGGATCCGACCCGCGTGCCGCGGATCGCGCTCGATCCCGCGGCCATCAGATGGCCTGGAACTTCGTGATGAGGCCGAGCCCCACGATCGCGAGGAACCAGACGAGCGCCAGCACGATCGTGATGTAGTTCAGCACGCGCTCCGCCGAACCGGACGAGCTGACGGCCTGCGCCATGCCGCCGCCGAACATGTCGGACAGGCCGCCGCCGCGGCCCTTGTGCATGAGGATGAACAGCGCGAGCAGGACGCTCGTGATGCCGAGCAGCACCTGCAGGATGAACTGGAGAATCTCCACGGAATGGCCTTTCGATGCGTGCGACCGGTCAGGCCGCACGAACCCTCAGATTACCAGGGCGCGACGGGGTGGTCCCGCCGGGAATCGCCGCCGCTCACGCAGCGGATCCCCCGGGCGGGACCCGGACCGTCTAGACGCCGACGTGCTTCTGGAAGCGGATGATCGACGCGAACTCGTCGACCTTGAGGCTGCCGCCGCCCACGAGGGCGCCGTCGATGTCGGGCTCGCGCATGAACGCCGCGATGTTCGTCGACTTGACCGAACCGCCGTACAGCACGCGGGTCGCGGCAGCCGCGTCGTCGCCGATCTTCTCGGCGATGACGGCGCGCAGCGCGGCGCACACCTGCTGCGCCTGCTCGGGCGTCGCCGCCTGACCGGATCCGATCGCCCACACGGGCTCGTAGGCGACGACGATCTCGGTGCCAGCCGCGACTCCCTCGAGCGCCTGCTCGAGCTGGGCGACGGGGACGGCGCTGGCGCCGAACTTCTCGAGGTCCTCGCTCGTCTCGCCCACGCAGATCACCGGGACGAGGCCGTTCGCGAGCGCGGCCTGGACCTTCGCGGCGACGACCGCGTCGGTCTCGCCGTGGTCCTGGCGACGCTCCGAGTGGCCGATGATGACCTGGCTGCACGCGAGCTTCGCGAGCATCGCGCCCGAGACGTCCCCCGTGTGCGCGCCGGACGCGTGCACCGACAGGTCCTGCGCGCCGAGGCCGAAGGGGATCTTGTCGGCGTCGACGAGCGTCTGCACGCTGCGCAGGTCGGTGAACGGCGGGAAGACCGTGACGTCGACCGACTCGAACTCGTGCTGCGCGTCGCGGAGGGCCCAGAACAGCTTCTGGACGAGCGCGACCGCCTGCAGGTGGTCGAGGTTCATCTTCCAGTTGCCCGCGATGAGCGGGGTGCGCGTCGTCACCATCCGAGGACCTCCAGTCCGGGGAGCTTCTTGCCTTCGAGGAACTCGAGGCTCGCGCCGCCGCCCGTCGACACGTGGCCGAACTGGTCGTCGGCGAAGCCGAGCTGGCGGGCCGCGGCGGCCGAGTCGCCGCCGCCCACGACCGTGAACGCGTCGGCGTCGACGAGAGCCTGTGCGACGGCCTTCGTTCCGGCCGCGAAGGCCGGGAACTCGAAGACGCCCATGGGACCGTTCCAGAACACGGTCTTCGACCCGGCGATCGCCGCGGCGAACTGCTCGGCCGTGGCCGGGCCGATGTCGAGGCCGAGCGCGTCGGCGCCGAACTCGGTTCCCTCGAGGTCCTCCGAGGGCGCGACCGCGTGGCCGGCGTCGGCCGAGAAGCCGGCGGCCATCTCGCTGTCGACGGGGACGATGAGCTCGACGCCCGCCTCCTTCGCCTGCTCGAGGTACTTCAGGGCCGTGGGGATCTGGTCCTGCTCGACGAGGCTCTTGCCGATGGCGTGGCCCTGCGCGGCGAGGAAGGTGTACGCCATGCCGCCGCCGATGAGGAGCTTCTGGACGCGCGGCAGGAGGCTGTCGATGACGCCGAGCTTGTCGGAGACCTTCGAGCCGCCGAGGACGACGGTGTAGGGCTGCTCGGGCGCCGTGAGAAGGCGATCGAGGACCGACACCTCGTGGGCGACGAGCAGGCCGGCCGCCGACGGGAGCAGCTTCGCGAGCTCGTACACCGACGCCTGCTTGCGGTGCACGACGCCGAAGCCGTCGGAGACCATGACGTCGGCGAAGTCGGCGATCCGGGCCGCGAACGCCTCGCGCTCGGCGTCGTCCTTCGACGTCTCGCCCGCGTTGAAGCGCAGGTTCTCGAGGACGGCGATCCGGCCCGCCTCGAGCGACGAGACGACCGACTGCGCCGACTCGCCGACGGTGTCGGTCGCGAAGGCGACGGGCTGTCCGAGCAGCTCGGCGAGCCGGTCGGCGACGGGGCGGAGGGAGAACTCGGGGTTCGGCTCGCCCTTGGGGCGGCCGAGGTGCGAGGAGGTGATCACCGTCGCGCCCGCGGCGAGGAGCGCCTGGAGCGTCGGGAGGGCGGCGCGGATCCGGCCGTCGTCGGTGATGGCGCCGTCAGAGAGCGGCACGTTGAAGTCACAGCGGACGAAGACGCGCTTTCCAGCGAGGTCGCCCAGGGATTCGAGGGTGCGAAGAGTCATCAGTTCCCCAACTTACAGCGAACGCCCGCCGGGACACGCGCAGTGCGCGACCCGGCGGGCGTTCGGCTCATGTCGATCGAGTTCAGAGACGCTCGCCGACGTACTCGGCGAGGTCGACGAGGCGGTTCGAGTAGCCCCACTCGTTGTCGTACCAGGACGAGACCTTGGCGAGGTTGTCGGTGACCATCGTGAGGCCCGAGTCGAAGATCGACGAGAACGGGTTCTGCTGGATGTCGCTCGAGACCAGCGGGTCCTCCGAGTACTGGAGGATGCCGTTCAGGCGGCCGTCCGCGGCGGCGGCGGCGTAGGCCTGGTTGATCTCCTCGGGCGTCAGGCCGTCCTTGGTGACGAGCGTCAGGTCGACGATCGAGCCCGTGGGGACCGGAACGCGGTAGCTCGTGCCCGACAGCTTGCCGTTGAGCTCGGGGATGACGAGGCCGATCGCCTTCGCCGCACCCGTCGAGGTGGGGACGATGTTGATCGCGGCGGCGCGGGCGCGGCGGAGGTCCTTGTGGGGGCCGTCCTGCAGCATCTGGTCGGCCGTGTAGGCGTGCGCCGTCATCATGAAGCCGCGCTCGATGCCGAAGGCGTCGTTGAAGACCTTCGCGAGGGGCGCGAGGGCGTTCGTGGTGCACGACGCGTTCGAGATCACGTGGTCGGTCTCGGGGTCGTACGAGTCCTCGTTCACGCCCATGACGAACGTGGGGGCCGGGCCGCTGGCCGGGGCCGAGATGATGACCTTCTTGGCGCCGCCCTGGATGTGCTTCTGCGCGTCCTCGGGCTTCGTGAAGCGGCCGGTCGACTCGATGACGACGTCGACGCCGAGGTCGCCCCACTTGAGGGCGGCGGGGTCGCGCTCGGCGAAGGTCTTGATGGTGACGCCGTCGACGGTGATCGACTCATCGTCGTACGACACCTCCTTGCCGAGGGGGCCGCCGACAGAGTCGAACTTGAGAAGCTGCGCGAGCGTCTTGTTGTCGGTGAGGTCGTTGACCCCCACGAACTCGACGTCGGCGCCCTGCGAGAACGCGGCGCGGACGAAGTTGCGGCCGATGCGGCCGAAGCCGTTGATTCCGATCCTGACGGACACTGAGTCTCCTGATTGTCATGCGCCGGAGCGCGGGTGGTGATGGAGATGTATGCCGAGCCCCGGATCCGCACACCGTGAGCCCGCCACCCCTCATCCTAGTGATGAGCGAGGGCCCCGCGGCACGTGCCGTCGGAGTCAGGCGTTCTCGGTGGCGGGGACGGCCGCCTCGGTGCCCGGGATCCCGTCGGTCGCGGCCTTCTTGTCGGCCATCGCGAGGAGACGACGGATCCGGCCCGCGACGGCGTCCTTCGTGAGCGGCGGGTCGGCGTGGTGGCCGAGCTCGTCGAGGCTCGCGTCGCGGTGCGCGAGGCGCAGGTCGCCCGCCTGCTTGAGGTGGGCGGGCACGCCGTCGCCCAGGATCTCGAGCGCGCGCTCGACGCGGGCGCAGGCCGCGACGGCCGCCTGCGCGGAGCGGCGGAGGTTCGCGTCGTCGAAGTTCACGAGGCGGTTGACGCCGGCGCGGACCTCCCGGCGCTGGCGCATCGCGTCCCACGCCTCGGCGGTCTTCTGGGCGCCCATCGCCTGGAGCATGGCGCGGATCGCGTCGGAGTCGCGGATCACGACGCGCGGGACGCCGCGCACCTCGCGCGACTTCGCGGCGATGCCGATGCGGCCCGCGGCGCCGACGAGCGCCATGCCGGCCTCGCCCGACGGGCAGGCGACCTCGAGCGACGCGGAGCGGCCCGGCTCGGACAGCGTGCCCGCGGCGAGGAACGCGCCGCGCCAGATGGCGGCGAGGTCGTCGCTGTTGCCCGTCGTCAGGCGGTTCGGGAGGCCCCGCACGGGGCGGCGGCGCATGTCGAGGAGACCCGTCTGGCGAGCGAGGGTCTCGCCGCCCTTGACGACGCGCACGGCGAAGCGCTCGCCCTCGCGGGCGCCCGACGCCTGGATGTGGGCGAGCTCGGGGCGCACGCCGTAGATCTCGGCGATGTCGCGCGCGGTGCGGATCGCGAGGCTGCGGTCGTCGACCTCGGCCTCCACCGCCACGTGTCCGGCGATCGAATGCAGCCCGCCGGCGAACCGCAGAAGAGCGGTCGTCTCAGCCACGCGGACCGTCGGTCGCGGGTCGCGCACAGCGATCAGTTCAGCCTTCACATCGGCGGTCAGTGCCACGGGTCTCCTCACTCGGGAACGTCGGAAACGCTCCCCTCGGGAGCGGGGGATCCAGCCTATCGTCCGGCGTGTCGCGGTGGCATGGTGGAACTCCCAGCGCCCCGGGATATAACCGGATCGGGCGCGATCGCTCCCAGCTTGATGCCTTATTCGCGCCCGAGATCGCGGTGCCGCACGCGCACCTGCACGCCCGGCGTCCCGTCCAGCAGACGGGCCAGCGCGATCGACATCGCGACCGAACGGTGCTTGCCGCCCGTGCACCCGATCGCGATCGTCGAGTGGCTCTTGTTCTCGCGCTGGTAGCCCTCGATGACAGGGCGCAGCGCCGCCGCGTACGCGTCGAGGAACTCGGTCGCGCCCTCCTGCTCGAGGACGAACGCGCTGACGGCCTCGTCCTCTCCCGTGAGGTTCCGCAGGTCGTCGTTCCAGAACGGGTTCGGCAGGAAGCGCATGTCGGCGACGAGATCGGCGTCGGCCGGAAGCCCGTACTTGAAGCCGAAGCTCATGATGGTGGCGCGGTGCCGGGGCGCGCCGTCGTCGGCGAAGAGGTCGGCGACGCGGCTCGCGAGCTGGTGGATGTTGAGGTTCGTCGTGTCGACGACGACGTCGGCCCGCTCGCGGATCGACTCGGTCTGCCGGCGCTCCTCGCGGATCCCGTCGAGCAGCGTGCCGTCGCCCTGCAGCGGGTGCGGGCGGCGGACCTGCTCGTAGCGGCGCACGAGCGCGGCGTCGCTCGCGTCGAGGAAGAGGATCCGCAGGTTGTTCGCGTCGCGCAGCTGCTGCGCCGTGGCAGGCAGCTCGGCGAAGCGGTCGCCGCCGCGGACGTCGACGACGGCTGCCACGCGCGGCAGCTGCTGGTCGACGCGCCCCGCGAGGTCGAGGAGGGGCACGAGCATCTGCGGCGGGAGGTTGTCGACGACGTACCACCCGTGATCCTCGAGAGCGTTGCCGACCGTCGACCGACCGGCACCCGACATGCCGGTGACGATCAGGACCTCTCCGCGTTGCTCGCTCACCGATTCCAGCCTATCCGTTGGTCGTTTCCGGCTCATTGCCCGCGTCTGCCGCGAGGAAGGCCACGACCGACGCGGCCAGCTTCGGGCCGATGCCCGGCAGCTCCTCGATCTGCTCGGCCGTCGCGTCGCGCAGGGCCGCGACGGATCCGAAGTGGCGCAGGAGCGCCTTGATCCGCGCCGCGCCGAGCCCCGGGACCTCGCTCAGGACCGTGTGGATGTCGCGACGGCGGCGCTTGCGCTGGTGCGTGATCGCGAAGCGGTGCGCCTCGTCGCGCAGGCGCTGCACGAGGTAGAGGGCCTCGGACGTGCGCGGCAGGATCACGGGGAAGTCCTCCCCCGGCAGCCACAGCTCCTCGAGGCGCTTCGCGATGCCCGCGAGCGCGATCTCGGTGTGGCCTGCCGCCTCGAGCGCCCGCTGCGCCGCGTTGACCTGCGGCAGTCCGCCGTCGACGAGGAGGAGCTGGGGCGGGTACGAGAAGCGCCTCTTCGTGGGCCCCGAGGTCACGACGGCCTCACCGTCGCCCGTGGCGATCTCGGCCGCGTCGGGCACCTGCTCGGAGGGGTCGTCGAGCCGCGCGAGGCGCCGCATGAGGACCTGGTTCATGCTGTCGGTGTCGTCGGTCGTCTGCGCGATCGAGAACGAGCGGTACTGGTCTTTGCGCGGCAGCCCGTCCTCGAACACGACCATCGAGCCGACGACGTTGGTGCCCTGCAGGTGCGAGATGTCGTAGCACTCGATGCGCAGGGGCGCCTCGTCCATGCCGAGGGCGTTCTGCAGGTCGGCGAGAGCCTCGGACCGCGACGCGAAGTCGGCCGTGCGACGGGTCTTGTACCGGACGAGCGCCTGCATCGCGTTGAGCTCGGCGTTGCGCATGAGCTCGGCGCGCTGGCCACGCTGCGCCACCTGGATCTCGACCCGGGTGCCGCGCCGCTCCCCGAGAAGCTGCTCGAACTCGTCGTGCGAGGCGGGCAGCTCGCTCACGAGGATCCGGCGCGGGAGATCGTCGTCGGGAGCGTCGGCGTAGGCCCGCTGGAGCACCTGGTCGACGAGCTCGCCGCGGGTCATGTCGAGCTCCTTGTCGACCGTCGTCGACTGGACTCCGCGCACGCGCCCTCCGCGGATCACGAAGTGGTGCACGGCGGCGGCGAGCTCGTCGTCGGCGATGCCGAACAGATCGGCGTCGACGTCGTTCGGGAGGACGAGGGCGCTCTTGTTGAGCACCGCGTCGAGCGACTCGAGCTTGTCGCGCAGCTGCGCCGCGAGCTCGTAGTCCATCGCGGCCGCGGCCGCCTTCATGCGGCGGGTGAGCTCACGCGTGAAGCGCTCGTCGCCGCCCTGCATGAACGCGATGAAGTCGTCGACGACGGCGCGGTGCTCGGCAATCGTGACCCGGTGCGAGCACGGACCGCCGCACCGGCCGATCTGGCTCGGGAAGCAGGGCTTGCCCGTCGCCATCGCTCGCTTGTACGAGGCGTCGCTGCAGGTGCGGATCGGGAACACCTTGATCATGAGCTCGATCGTGTCGCGCACCGCCCAGACCTTGGGGTACGGGCCGAAGTACTTCGCGCCGCGGATCTTCGCGTTGCGCGTCACGATCACCCGCGGCGCCTCGTCGGCGAGCGTGATCGCCATGAACGGGTACGACTTGTCGTCCTTGAGCCGCACGTTGAAGGGCGGGCTGAACTGCTTGATCCACTGATACTCGAGCTGCAGCGAGTCGACGTCGGTCGGGACGACCGTCCACTCGACGCTCGCCGCCGTCGTCACCATGCGGCGCGTGCGCTCGTGCAGCGTGTGCAGCGGCGCGAAGTAGTTCGAGAGCCGCTGGCGCAGGTTCTTCGCCTTGCCGACGTAGAGGATCCGCCCCTCGGCGTCGCGGAATCGGTAGACGCCGGGGTCGGTGGGGATCTCGCCGGGCTTCGGCTTGTAGGGCAGGACGTCGGCCATGGCTATCGGGACGCCACCGCCTTCGCGCGCGTGGCGCGCTCGACGAGGCCAAGCGTCTCGGCGAGGAACCGGCCCGTGAAGCTGTCGGGGTTCTTCGCGACCTTCTCGGGGGTGCCCGTCGCCACGATCGTGCCGCCGCCGGATCCGCCCTCGGGACCGAGGTCGACGATCCAGTCGGCCGACTTGATGACGTCGAGGTTGTGCTCGATGACGATGACGGTGTTGCCCTTCTCGACGAGCCCGCCGAGCACCTCGAGGAGCTTGCGGACGTCTTCGAAGTGGAGCCCGGTCGTCGGCTCGTCGAGCACGTAGATGCTGCGGCCGCGGCTGCGCTTCTGCAGCTCGGTCGCGAGCTTGACGCGCTGCGCCTCGCCGCCCGAGAGCGTCGTCGCGGCCTGGCCCAGGCGCACGTACCCGAGGCCGACGTCGACGAGCGTCTTCATGTAGCGGTGGATCGCCTGGATCGGCTCGAAGAACTCGGCCGCCTCGGCGATCGACATCTCGAGGACCTCGGCGATGTTCTTGCCCTTGTAGTGCACCTGCAGGGTGTCGCGGTTGTAGCGCTGGCCGTGGCAGACCTCGCAGTCGACGTACACGTCGGGCAGGAAGTTCATCTCGATCTTCAGCGTGCCGTCGCCCGAGCAGGCCTCGCAGCGGCCGCCCTTGACGTTGAAGCTGAAGCGCCCGGCCTGGTACCCGCGCACCTTCGCCTCGGGGGTCTCCGAGAACAGCGTTCGGATGCGGTCGAAGACGCCCGTGTAGGTCGCCGGGTTCGAGCGCGGCGTGCGGCCGATCGGCGCCTGGTCGACGTGCACGACCTTGTCGAGGTGCTCGAGCCCCGTGACGCGCTTGTGCTTGCCCGGGACGTTGCGGGCGCCGTTGAGCTTCTGCGCGAGCACCTGATAGAGGATGTCGTTCACGAGGCTCGACTTGCCCGATCCCGAGACGCCGGTGACGGCCGTCAGGACCCCGAGGGGGAACTCGGCGTCGACGTCGTGCAGGTTGTTCGCCCGCGCCCCGACCACCTTGAGCATGCGCGATCGGTCGATCCGGCGCCTCTTCTTCGGCACGGGGATCGCGCGGCGCCCCGCCAGGTAGTCGCCGGTGATCGACTTCTCGTCGCCGAGGAGCTCGGCGAACGTGCCCGAGTGGATCACGTTTCCTCCGCCCTCGCCGGCGCCGGGGCCGACGTCGACGATCCAGTCGCTCGCTTCGATCGTCTCCTCGTCGTGCTCGACGACGACGAGCGTGTTGCCGAGGTCGCGCAGCGCCTCGAGCGTCTCGATGAGGCGGCGGTTGTCGCGCTGGTGCAGTCCGATCGAGGGCTCGTCGAGGACGTAGAGCACGCCCGTGAGGCCCGTGCCGATCTGCGTCGCGAGCCGGATGCGCTGCGCCTCGCCGCCCGAGAGCGACCCCGCCGCGCGGCTCATCGTCAGGTAGTTGAGGCCGACGCGCAGCAGGAACTCGAGGCGCACGCGGATCTCGCGCAGCACCTGGGCCGCGATCGCCGCCTCGCGCTCGGTCAGGTCGACGGTGTCCATGAACGTCATCGCGTCTTCGAGGCTGAGGTCGGCGACCTCGGCGATCGAGCGGCCGACGACCTTGACCGCGAGCACCTCGGGCTTGAGGCGCGCGCCCCCGCAGACCGCGCAGGGGATCTCGCGCAGGTACTCGCCCCAGCGGGCCCGCTGCGTGTCGCTCTCGGCCTGTTCGTACTGGCGCTCGATGTGCGGGACGACGCCCTCGAAGCCGCTCGCGTAGCGGACCTGGCGTCCCCAGCGGTTCTTGTACTGCACGTTGACGCGGTAGTCCTGCCCGTAGAGCACGGCCTCGCGGACCGCCTCGGGGAGCGCGCGCCACGGGGTGTCGAGCGAGAACCCGAGGTCGTCGGCGAGCGCCTCGAGCAGGCGCTCGAAGTACTGGTAGAGCCCCTTGCCCTGCGAGGTCCAGGGAAGGATCACGCCCTCGGCGATCGACAGCTCGTCGTCGCCGAGCAGCAGGTCGACGTCGACCGACATCTTCGTGCCGAGGCCCGAGCAGGCGGGGCAGGCGCCGAAGGGCGCGTTGAAGGAGAACGTGCGCGGCTCGATCTCGGTGAGCTGGATCGTGTGCCCGTTGGGGCAGGCCAGCTTCTCGCTGAACGACTCCCACGCCCCGTCGCCCTCGCCGTCGACGAAGTTGACCTGGACCACGCCGTCGGCGAGGCCCAGCGCCGTCTCGACCGAGTCGGTCACGCGGCCGAGCATGTCGGCTCCGCGCGCGACGAGGCGGTCGACGACGACCGCGATGTCGTGCTTGTACGACTTCTTGAGCTTCGGCGGCTCGGCCAGCTGGATCAGCTCGCCGTCGACGATCGCCCGCGAGAAGCCCTTCGCCCCGAGCTCCTGGAAGAGGTCGACGAACTCGCCCTTCTTCTGGTTCACGACGGGCGCGACGACCTGGTAGCGCGTGCCCTCGGGCAGCTCGACGAGCTGGTCGGCGATCTGCTGGACCGTCTGCCGCTCGATCCGCGCGTCGCAGACGGGGCAGTGCGCGACGCCGATGCGCGCCCAGAGGAGGCGCAGGTAGTCGTAGATCTCGGTGATCGTGCCGACGGTCGAACGCGGGTTGCGGTTGGTCGACTTCTGGTCGATCGACACCGCGGGGCTCAGCCCCTCGATCGCGTCGACGTCGGGCCGGTCGACCTGGCCGAGGAACTGGCGCGCGTAGGCGCTCAGCGATTCGACGTAGCGGCGCTGGCCCTCTGCGAAGATCGTGTCGAACGCGAGGCTCGACTTGCCCGAACCCGAGAGGCCCGTGAAGACGATCATCTTGTCGCGCGGGATCTCGAGGTCGACGTTCTTCAGATTGTGGACGCGGGCACCGCGGACGGTGATCTTCTGCGAGGTCTCTACGGGGCTGATCGGCACGTCACAAGTCTAGGCGGGATCGCCGACATGTGGACCTTTGTTCGATAGGTTTTCTCGCCGCGTCGCCCCGCACTCACCGCCCGTCGGTCAGGCGTGGCCCGCCTTCTCCATCTGGCGCAGCTCGTATTTGAGATCGGAGACCTCGTCGCGGAGGCGGGCCGCGAGCTCGAACTTCAGCTCCTCCGCCGCCTGCAGCATCTGCTGCGAGAGGTCGGCGATCGTCGCCTCGAGCTGCTCGGCTCCCTCGGCCGCGATGCCCTCGCGCGGCCGGATGGCCGGCACGCCGCGCCCGCGTCCGCCGTCCTTGACGCGCGGATCCTTCTTGCGCTTGCCGAGCAGCTCGGCCGTGTCGGCCTCCTCGCGCACGATCGAGTCGGTGATGTCGGCGATGCGCTTGCGCAGCGGCTGCGGGTCGATCCCGTGCTCGCGGTTGTACGCCATTTGGATCTCGCGGCGCCTGTCGGTCTCGCTGAGGGCGCGCTTCATCGAGTCGGTCATGACGTCGGCGTACATGTGCACCTCGCCCGACACGTTGCGGGCGGCGCGGCCGATCGTCTGGATCAGCGAGGTCTCGCTGCGGAGGAAGCCCTCCTTGTCGGCGTCGAGGATCGCGACGAGCGACACCTCGGGAAGGTCGAGGCCCTCGCGCAGGAGGTTGATGCCGACGAGCACGTCGTAGACGCCCTGACGCAGCTCGGTGAGGAGCTCGACGCGGCGCAGGGTGTCGACGTCGCTGTGCAGGTAGCGCACGCGCACGCCGTTCTCCTCGAAGAAGTCGGTCAGCTCCTCAGCCATCTTCTTCGTGAGCGTCGTGACGAGCACGCGCTCGTCCTTCTCGGCGCGGATGCGGATCTGCTCGAGCAGGTCGTCGATCTGGCCCTTCGACGGCTTGACGACGATCTGCGGGTCGACGAGGCCCGTCGGGCGGATGATCTGCTCGACGACGCCGTCGGCGATGCCCATCTCGTACTTGCCCGGCGTCGCCGAGAGGTACACCGCCTGGCCGATGCGCTCCTTGAACTCGTCGAAGCGCAGCGGCCTGTTGTCGAGGGCGCTCGGCAGCCGGAAGCCGTGGTCGACGAGCGTGCGCTTGCGCGACGCGTCGCCCTCGTACATCGCGCCGATCTGCGGAACCGTCACGTGCGATTCGTCGATCACGATGACGAAGTCGTCGGGGAAGAAGTCGAGCAGCGTGTGCGGGGGCTCGCCCGCCTCGCGGCCGTCGAGGTGGCGTGAGTAGTTCTCGATGCCCGAGCAGAACCCGATCTGCTGCAGCATCTCGAGGTCGAAGGTCGTGCGCATGCGCAGGCGCTGGGCCTCGAGGAGCTTGCCCTGCGACTCGAGCTCCTCGAGCCGCTGCGCGAGCTCGACCTCGATCGTCTTGATCGCCCGAGCCACGGTGTCGGTGCCCGCGGCGTAGTGCGTCGCCGGGAAGACCGCGACGGCGTCCATGTTCTCGATGACGTCGCCCGTGAGCGGGTGCAGCTTCTTGATCGCCTCGATCTCGTCGCCGAACAGCTCGATGCGGATCGCGTTCTCCTCGTAGACGGGGATGATCTCGATCGTGTCGCCGCGGACCCGGAAGTTGCCGCGCGAGAAGTCGACGTCGTTGCGGTTGTACTGCATGGCGATGAACTGACGGATCAGCGCGTCGCGGTCGTAGCGCTCCCCCACCTGCAGCGCGACGAGCGAGCGCAGGTACTCCTCGGGCGAGCCGAGGCCGTAGATGCACGACACGGTGCTCACCACGACGACGTCGCGCCGGCTGAGGAGCGAGTTCGTCGTCGAGTGACGCAGGCGCTCGACCTCGGCGTTGATCGACGAGTCCTTCTCGATGAAGGTATCGGTCTGCGGTACGTACGCCTCGGGCTGGTAGTAGTCGTAGTAGGAGACGAAGTACTCGACGGCGTTGTTCGGCATGAGGTCGCGGAACTCGTTCGCGAGCTGCGCCGCGAGCGTCTTGTTGTGCGCGAGGACGAGCGTCGGCCGCTGGATCTGCTCGATGAGCCAGGCCGTCGTCGCCGATTTGCCGGTTCCGGTCGCGCCCAGCAGGACGACGTCGGTCTCGCCCGCGTTGATGCGCTGGGCGAGCTCGGCGATCGCCTTCGGCTGATCACCCGACGGGGTGTACTCGCTGATGACCTCGAAGGGCCTCACGCTGCGCGTCGCTTGCATACTCCAACGTTAGAACAGATCTCCGACACACGAGGCGATCACGCCGGATCCGTGATCCTCGCGATCTCGGATCCGATCGCGACGTCCTGCCCGACCTCGACCCCGCGGCGCAGCGTGCCCGCTCGGTGGGCGGCGACGCGCGTCTCCATCTTCATCGCGTCGATCACCGCGACGTCCTCGCCCGCGTCGACGGAGGCGCCGTCGTCGACGAGCCAGCGCACGAGCGCACCCGGAACGGGCGCCTCCAGCGCGTCGGGGGCCGGGGCGTCGGGCGCGTCTGCAGGAACGGGCGCCGTCGCGAGGCCCGCGAGGATCGCCGCGGGCACCCCGACCTCGACGCGCCGCCCGTCGACCTCGATCGCGAACCGCCGCAGCTCGGCGTCGGGCGCGGGATCCGCCCGGCGCTGCGGCTCGAGCCGCGGCATGAGGTCGGACTCGATCCACTGCGTGTGGACCGCGAAGCCCGCGGTCGAGAACGCGGGATCGGCGATGAGCTCGCGCGCGAACGGCGCGACGGTCGCGACGCCCTCGACCGCGAGCTCGCGCAGGGCGCGGCCGGCGCGGACGAGCGCGGCGTCGCGGCTCGGCGCGCTGACGATGAGCTTCGCGATCATCGAGTCGAAAGCGGCCTGGACGGCGTCGCCCTGCTCGATCCCGGCGTCCCAGCGCACCCCGGCGCCCGCGGGGATCCGCAGCCCCGAGACGACTCCGGGGCTCGGGAGGAATCCGCGCCCCGGGTCCTCGGCGTTGATACGCATCTCGATCGCGTGTCCCTGCGGCGCGGGCGTCTCCGTGAACGACGGCCCGTCGCCGGCGGCGATCCGCAGCTGCTCGCGTACGAGGTCGACGCCCGTCACCGCCTCGGTGACGGGGTGCTCGACCTGCAGGCGCGTGTTGACCTCGAGGAAGGAGATCGAACCGTCCTCGCCCATGAGGAACTCGACCGTGCCCGCCCCGCGGTAGTCGACGGCGGCGCAGACGTCGCGCGCCGCCGCGTGGATCCGTTCGCGCTGCTCGTCCGTGAGGCCCGGCGCCGGCGCCTCCTCGACGAGCTTCTGGTTGCGGCGCTGCAGCGTGCAGTCGCGGTCGCCGACCACGACGACCCCGCCGCGCCCGTCGCCGAGCACCTGCGCCTCGATGTGGCGCGGCCGGTCGAGGAAGCGCTCGACGAAGCACTCGCCGCGGCCGAACGCCGCGATCGCCTCGCTCGCCGCCGATTCGAAGGCCCCGGGGACCTCCTCGATCGTGCGGGCGACCTTGAGCCCGCGGCCTCCTCCCCCGAACGCCGCCTTGATGACGATCGGGAGCCCGTGCTCGCGCGCGAACGCGACGGCCTCGTCCGCCTCCTGCAGGGGCTCGGCCGTGCCGGCGACGAGCGGCGCGCCCACGCGGGCCGCGATCCGCCGTGCCGTGATCTTGTCGCCGAGCGCCTCGATCGTCGCGGGTGTGGGGCCGATCCAGACGAGCCCAGCCGACTCGACGGCGCGGGCGAAGTCGGCGCTCTCGGAGAGGAAGCCGTAGCCGGGGTGCACGGCGTCGGCCTCCGAGGCGCGGGCGGCGGCGAGGATGCTGTCGATCGACAGGTAGGTGTCGGCCGGCGTCCGCCCGCCGAGCGCGTACGCCTCGTCGGCGAGGCGCACGTGCATCGCGTCGGCGTCCTGGTCGGCGTAGACCGCGACCGACGCGATCCCGGCCTCCGCGAGAGCGCGCGCGACCCGCACCGCGATCTCCCCGCGGTTCGCGATGAGCACCTTGTCCATGTCAGTCTCCTGTCGTCGCGCGGAACCGGATCCGCGCGCCGGGCGGCAGCTGCCCGGCGATGTCGAGATCGGCGTCCACGACGGCGCCGATAATGGGGTATCCGCCGGTGAGCGGGTGGTCGGGAAGGAACAGGACGGGCTGCCCGTCGGGCGGCACCTGGATCGCGCCCGTGACGGCGCCCTCGCTCGGGAGCTCGCCCGGCGTCGCGCGCTCGAGCGGCGTCTCCCCCGCGAGGCGGATCCCGACGCGGTCCGACCGCGGCGTCACGGTCCACTCCTGCTCCAGGAGGGTCCTCACGCCCGCCGGCGTGAACCAGTCGTCGCGCGGGCCGAGGACGACGCGCAGCTCGACGAGGTCCCCGCTCGCGGGGACGGGGCGGGGCGCGACGCGGTCGACGGCTCGGGGCGCCGCGGACGGGCCGCGGAGCGGGATCACGGCGCCGGCGGCCAGCGGATCCCCGCCCGTCTCCAGCGCGCCGAGGCCCGCGAGGGTGTCGCTCGAGAGGCTGCCGAGGCCCGGGGCGAGGTCGATCCCGCCGCGTACGGCGACGACGACCCGCAGCCCGCTCGTCGCGGGGCCGATCGTCAGCTCGTCGCCGTCCTCGACGGCGGAGGGTTCGCCGCCGCCCACGGAGTATGCGGCGCCGTCCGCGCGGACGAGCGACGCGGGGGCCGGCGCACCCGCGAGCGCGATCACGCCGTCCCCGCGGAAGCGCAGGACGGCCCCGCCGCCCGCGAGCTCGAACGCCGCGGCGCCCGCGTCGTTGCCGACCGCGCGGTTCGCGTCGCGGAGGGCCCCGCGGTCGGCGATGCCCGACGCCGAGACGCCGAGCGCGGCGTGGCCCGGCCTCCCCCCGTCCTCGATGACGAGCTGCAGACCGGGGCGCACGACCTCGACGGCGTGGCGGGGCGGATCACTCGCGGAGTCGGACGCCGGAGCCGTCGTCGCGGCGGCATCGCTCAGCGGGATCCGCTCGCGCGGCGAGCGCTCGAAGCGCACCGTCGTGCCGGGCGCGAGGAGCGCGGGCTCGGGCCGTGCGAGGTCCCACATCACGGCGTCGGTGCGCCCGATGAGCTGCCAGCCGCCCGGGCTCTCGCGGGGGTACACGCCGGAGAAGGCGCCGGCGAGCGCCACGGACCCGGCCGGGATCCGCGGGCGCGGCGACGGCCGCCGCGGCACGTCGAACAGGGCGTCGTCGCCCGCGAGGTATCCGAAGCCGGGCGCGAAGCCCGTGAAGGCGACACGCCAGGTCGCGGCGAGGTGCCGCGCGACGAGCTCGTCGGGCGTGACGCCCAGGATCCCCGCGACCTCGCCCAGGTCCTCGCCGTCGTACGAGACGGGGATCACGACCGAGCCCGCGGCGCCCGACGCGGCGTCGGCGGATGCGAGGACGGCGATCCGCTCCGTCAGGACTCCCGCCGACACGGCGCGCGGGTCGAAGCGCACGAGGACCGTGCGCGCGGCGGGCACGAGCTCCGCGACCCCCGGCAGAGCGGCCGCCTCGAGAGCCGCGTGCAGCCGCATCGCGCCCTCGAGATCGGCTTCCTCGACGAGGAGCGCCGTGTCGGACGCGGGGAGGATCCGCCTCACGCGGCGTACTCCGCGTCCGGAACGTCGGTGACGAACATGTGGCCCGGCGCGTGCGTCAGGGCGAAGGGCGGGCGCGACGCCATGATCGCCGCCTGCGGGGTGACGCCGCAGGCCCAGAACACGGGGATCTCGCCGTCGCGGATCTCGGGGGCGTCGCCGAAGTCGGGAGCCCCGAGGTCGGCGATCCCGAGGGCCGCGGGGTCGCCGACGTGGATCGGCGCGCCGTGCACGGCCGGGTAGCGGCCCGTGATCCGCACGGCGTCGGCGACGCGGTCGCCCGCGATGGGGCGCATCGAGACGACGGTCTCGCCGCGCAGCCGCCCGGCCGCTTCGCATGCCCGGGAGGTGCGGTACATGGGGACGTTGCGGCCGAGCTCGCGGTGCCGGATCGGGACCCCCGCGTCGACGAGGCCGGCCTCGAACGTGAAGCTGCAGCCGATGAGGAACGACACGAGATCCGGGTGCTCCTCCCAGGCCGACGACGCGTCGACGGTCTCCTCCGCGAGCTCGCCGTCGCGCCAGATCCGGTAGGAGGGGATGTCGGTGCGCAGGTCGGATCCCGGCGCGAGCCGCGACTCCACTGCGCCCGCGTCGAGGACTTCGAGGACGGGGCACGGCTTCGGGTTGCGCTGCGCGAACAGCAGCACGTCGTAGGCCCAGTCGGCCGGCACCGAGATGAGGTTCGCCTGCACGAGACCGTGCGCGACGCCGCTCGTGGGCTCGACGCGGCCCGCGCGGTAGGCGGCCCGCGCCGCCCGCGCGTCGTCGACGGCGGTCACAGCGCCGCTCCCGCGAACGGCGCGATCTCGATGCCCTCGCTCTCGA
Organism: Microbacterium indicum DSM 19969; assembly: GCF_000422385.1. GTDB lineage: Bacteria > Actinomycetota > Actinomycetes > Actinomycetales > Microbacteriaceae > Microbacterium > Microbacterium indicum. The sequence goes on along the minus strand of NZ_AULR01000002.1, from coordinate 27,782 downwards.
GCAGCTCGCGCGTCGCGGCCGCCATCGCGATGGCTCCCGCGCTGTCTCCGTGCACGCAGATCGAGTCGGCGCGGACGGCGACGTCGGATCCGTCGATCGCCTCGACGACGCCCTCGCGCGCGAGGCGCAGCATCCGCGCGGCGACCGATCCGGCGTCGTGCAGGACCGAGCCCGGCTCGGTGCGCGAGACGAGCTCACCCGCCGGCGTGTAGGCGCGGTCGGCGAAGGCCTCGGCCGCCGTCGCGAGACCGGCCGCCTCCGCGACGCCGATCGCCGCGCCGCCCGCGAGGCCGAGCATGACGAGCGACGGATCGATCGCGCGGATCGCCGCGACGACGTCGCGCGCCTGGCGCTCGTCGCGGGCGATCGTGTTGTACAGCGCGCCGTGCGGCTTGACGTACCGCACGGCGCCGCCGACCGACGACGCGAGCCCCAGCAGCGCGCCGAGCTGGTACTCGACGTGCGCCTGGAGCGTCGCGGAGTCGATCTCGACGGCCGTGCGGCCGAAGTTCTCATAGTCGCGGTAGCCGGGGTGCGCCCCGATCGTCACGCCGTTCGCGACGGCCGCGTCGAGCGTCTCGCGGATCCCCTCGGGGCTCCCCGCGTGGAACCCGCACGCGACGTTGGCGCTCGTGACGATCCGCAGCATCGCCGCGTCGTCGGCCACCACGCGATCGGGGGTGTTCTCTCCGAGGTCTGAGTTGAGATCGATCGTCGCCATGCGTCAGCCTCCGATGCCGATGAACGCGAAGATGGGGCCGACCGACACGACGCCCATGTACCAGCTCAGCGCCGTCGCGAGCGTGCCCACGACGAGAAGCCAGACCGGGTAGCGGTAGCCGTGCAGCAGGTCGCGCTGGCGGAACCACCCGATGTACATGAAGATCGTCATGCCGATGGGGAGGATGAGGCCGTTGAACCCGCCGACGAAGACGAGGATCGCGGCGGGAGCCGCGCCGATCACGAGGTACAGCACGAGCGAGACGACGATGAACGCGACCGTCGTGAGCTGCAGCGGCCAGCCGTTCGCGAGCTTCTTCGAGAAGGTCGAGACGAAGGTCGCCGACGTGTAGGCGGCTCCGATGACCGATGAGATCGCCGCGGCCCAGAAGATGAAGCCGAAGATCCGGATCCCCGCGTCTCCGAGGACCGAGCCGAACGCCTGGGCCGCGGGGTTCGCGCTCGCGCTCGTGACGTCGAGGACGACGCCCGACGCGACGACGCCGAAGATCGCGAGGAAGAGGACGTAGCGCATGATGCCCGTCACGAGGATGCCGCTCACGGCCGCCCGGTGCACCGACTTCGCGTGCGCGGGGCCGGTCTGCCCCGAGTCGAGGTAGCGGTGCGCGCCCGCGTAGGTGATGTATCCGCCGACCGTCCCGCCGACGATCGTCGTGATCGTGGCGAAGTTCAGCTCGTCGGGGACCACCGTCTGGCGCAGCGCATCGCCGATCGGCGGGTGCGACATGATCGCGACGACGACCGTGAGACCGATCATCACGACGCCCAGGACGATGACGAGGACGTCGACGACGCGTCCCGCGCGCTTGAAGAGGAAGATCCCGATCGCGAGCAGGCCCGACAGCAGGCCGCCGATCTTCGCGTCGATGCCGAGCAGGGCGTTGAGGCCGAGCCCCGCGCCCGCGATGTTGCCGATGTTGAACGCGAGGCCGCCGATCACGATCAGCACCGCCAGCAGGTGGCCCGAGAACGGGATCGCGGCGTTCGCGAGGTCGCCCGCGCGCTTGCCCGCGACGGTGATGATGCGCCACACGTTCATCTGCAGCGCGAAGTCGACGAGGACCGACACGAGGATCGCGAAGGCGAACGAGGCGCCCATCTGCGCCGTGAAGGTCGCGGTCTGCGTGATGAAGCCCGGGCCGATGGCCGACGTGGCCATGAGGAAGATCGCGCCGAGGATGGGGCCGCGGCGCGAGCGGACGAACGAGCTCGCGCGCTCGGAGGTCGTGGGCGTGGACATGTGTGCTCCTCGTGAGACGAGTGGTGCAGACGGAAAGAGGAAGTGGAGCAACTGTAAGACAAACTCACAGCGATTGTTGAACAATGTAGACCCGATGTGTTTCGCCCGTGTTGCGACCTCGGCAATATGATTCGGGCATGCCCGAACACGATGAGACGCTGGCCGACGCCCTGCGGCGGCGCATCATCGCGGGCGATTTCGCCCCCGGGGAGCGCCTCTCGGAGCTCGCGGTCGCCGAGTCGCTCGGCGTCTCGCGCAACACCCTGCGCGAGGCCTTCCGGGTGCTGGCCGAGCAGGGCCTCATCGAGCACATCCCCCACCGGGGAGCGTCGGTCGCCTCACCGGCCGTGGCCGACGTCGTCGACATCTACCGCGCGCGTCGGTACGTCGAACCCGCTGCGCTGCGCACGGGATCCCCCCTGCACCCCGCTGTCGCGGCGATGCGCGCGGCGGTCGAATCGAGCGAGGCCGCCCTCGCCGCCCAGGAGTGGGGCGTCGTCGGCACCGGGAACATGGAGTTCCACGCCGCGATCGTCGACCTCGCCGACAGCCCGCGGCTCGCGCGGCTGTATCGCGACGTCGCGGCCGAGCTGCGCCTTGCGTTCCTCGCGATCGACACCCCCGAGGCGCTTCACGCGCCCTACGTCCCGCGCAACCGCGCGCTCCTCGAACTGTTCCTTGCCGAGGGCGGCGAGGTCGCGTCGCGCGAGCTCACCGACTACCTCGTCGAGTCGGAGCAGACGGTGCTCGGCGCGTTCACGCGCCAGCGTCGGGGCTGATCCTCTCCCAGAGCGCGTCGGCCTGCGCGATCGTCTCGTCGAGGGATCCCGACGTGTCGATGACGACGTCGGCGACGGCGAGCAGCTCGTCGTCGGTGGCCTGGCTGGCGATGCGCGCCTCGGCCTCGGCCCGCGTCATGCCGCGGTTCTCGACCATGCGCCGCGTGCGCACCTCGGCGGGCGCGTGCGCCACGACGACCGCGTCCCACTCCCCCGTTCCGCGGGCCTCGGCGAGCAGCGGCACGTCGTAGACGACGACGGCACGCGGGTCGCGCTCGAACGCCTCGCGGAACCGCCGCTGCGTGTGCTCCTTCACGGCAGGGTGCACGATGCCGTTGAGCTGGGCGAGCTTCTGCGGGTCTGCGAAGACGATCGCGCCGACCGCCCTGCGGTCGAGGGTTCCGTCGCCCGCGACGATTCCGGCGCCGAAGGCCTCGACCATCGCCGCGAAGACGGGCTGCCCGGGCTGCTGGAGCTCGCGCACGGTCTGATCGGCGTCGATGACGATCGCTCCGTGCTCGGCGAGGCGATGTCCGATGGTCGACTTGCCCGACGCGATGCCGCCGGTCAGCGCGATGAGTGGCATCCCTCCACGCTATCCGTCCCGCTCAGACCGCCGCGCATCCGGGGCCGAGCGGATCCTCGATGCACGTCCTGTCGACGAGGGCCGACGTGTGCTCGAACACCCGGACGTCGACGCCCGGGCCTCCCGTGACGACGAAGCCGTCGACGGGGTACGTGCCCCAGACGCCGAAGTCGACCGTCGCGGAGTACGACACGTCGATCGACACCGCGTAGGTGCCGCGCGCCTGATAGGCGTGGCTCGTCGGCGTCGCAGTGAGCTGAGCCTGGCCCAGCTCACCCCACGTGCCGGATCCGGTCGTCGTCTCGATCACGGTGCCGTCGCCGTAGTCGACCGTGTAGAGCTCGGGAACGAACGTCACCGCCATCGGCAGCCCGAAGAGGGCGCCGCCGACCGTCTGCGTCTCGGCGCCCATCGCGACGTTCATCGGCGCGCCGAGGATCGCGATGCCGAAGGGCTCGATCGTCGGCGATGTCGGGGCGGGCGCGAAGGACGCGACGTCGGTGACGGTGATCGCCGGGATCGTCGGCACGAACGGCTCTTCCGGGTCCTCCGGGGCCTCGGGGAAGTCGATGACGCAGTTGCCGCTCAGATCGTCCTGACCGCGCGTGCAGTCGTCGACGGTGGTCGGCGGCGGGGCCGGGTTCTCGGGCGCACCAGGCACCTCGCCGACGGGATTCGGAGCCGGATGCCCAGGGTCGGGCGCCGCAGGTTCCTCGCCGGGCCAGGTGACCTCTCCCCCGACGTCGATCCCGTCGTCGCCGCCCGCATTGCAGGTCTGCTGAAAGATCTGCAACGGCGTGCAATACACGGCCTGGGCTTCGAACTCGGTGCCCGTGACCATCACGAGCATCGCAAACAGCATCAGCATCCGGTGCCCGCGTTCTCGGTGAGCTCGGCGATCAGCATCTGGCCATCGACCGACGTGACGACCGCATCGATCTCATAGACCGGGTCAGCCCGAACAGGCTCTTCCGCGCCTTCGTCATCGACCACCCGCACATCAGAATCGTCCTGGCATGCCGTGACGTTCACCGTCGCGGTCTCCCCGACGAGGTCGAAGTCAGCTGTGGTGAGGTCTGTGATGACGGACTGACCGCGGATCTCCGGGGCTCCGCTTGCGAGCGATTCCTCCTCAGCGGCGCGGAGCTCTCCGGTCAGGTATTCGAGGTAGGCGCCATCCGAGCCGTATCCGTCTTCTTCGGACAGCCAGGCATCGTGGAACTCCCGAAACACCTCCTCGGCCGCCGCGTACGCCTCCTCCTCGGTCCACGCGGGCTCGGGCTCGGCCTCCGCGGCGCACCCGACGAGAAGGAGGGGCAGGGCGAGAAACACGGCGACGCGACGCATGCGGATCACCGTAGAGGAATTCCGAGATCGGCCTCGAAAGTTATCCACAGGCACGCGAAAGGGGTCGGACCCCGAAGGATCCGACCCCTGTCAGTTCAGCGTTGCGCCGCGGGTCAGTTGCCCGCGAGCTGCTCGCGGAGCGCCGCGAGGGCCTCGTCGTCGGCGAGGGCGCCGGCGCCGTTGCTCTCGGTCGAGAACGAGGTGCCGCTGGCGGCGCCCGTCTCCTCGACGTTCGCCTCGGCCTCGATGGCCTTGGCGACCTGCTCCTTGTGCTGGGTCCAGCGGGCCTCGGCGGCCGCGTACTCGGACTCCCACTTCTCGCGAGCCTCGTCGTAGCCCTCGAGCCACTGGCCCGACTCGGCGTCGAAGCCCTCGGGGTACTTGTACTCGCCGTTCTCGTCGTACTCGGTCGTCATGCCGTAGAGCGACGGGTCGAACTCGGTGCCGTTCGGGTCGACCATGTCGTTGGCCTGCTTGAGCGACAGCGAGATGCGACGACGGTCGAGGTCGATGTCGATGACGCGGACGAAGAGCTCCTCGCCCACCGACACGACCTGCTCGGCCATCTCGACGTGCTTGTGCGACAGCTCGGAGATGTGCACGAGGCCCTCGATGCCGTCGGCGACGCGGACGAACGCACCGAAGGGAACGAGCTTCGTGACCTTGCCGGGCGTGATCTGACCGATCTGGTGCGTGCGGGCGAAGACCTGCCAGGGGTCCTCCTGCGTCGCCTTGAGCGACAGCGACACGCGCTCGCGGTCGAGGTCGACCTCGAGAACCTCGACGGTGACCTCCTGGCCCACCTCGACGACCTCGCTGGCGTGGTCGATGTGCTTCCACGACAGCTCGGAGACGTGGACGAGACCGTCGACGCCGCCGAGGTCGACGAACGCACCGAAGTTGACGATCGACGAGACCTGGCCCTTGCGGACCTGACCCTTGTGCAGGCCGTTGAGGAACTGCGTGCGCGTGGCCGACTGCGTCTCCTCGAGGAGGGCGCGGCGCGACAGCACGACGTTGTTGCGGTTCTTGTCGAGCTCGAGGATCTTCGCCTCGAGCTCCTGGCCGAGGTACGGCGTCAGGTCGCGCACGCGGCGCAGCTCGATGAGCGAAGCGGGGAGGAAGCCGCGGAGGCCGATGTCGAGGATGAGACCGCCCTTGACGACCTCGATGACCGTGCCCTTGACGACACCGTCGTTCTCCTTGATCTGCTCCACGTCGCCCCAGGCGCGCTCGTACTGAGCACGCTTCTTCGACAGAATCAGACGGCCTTCCTTGTCCTCCTTCTGGAGGACGAGGGCCTCGATCTGGTCGCCGACCTTGACGACGTCGTCAGGGTTGACGTCGTGCTTGATGGAGAGCTCGCGCGAGGGGATGACGCCCTCGGTCTTGTAACCGACGTCGAGGAGGACCTCGTCGCGGTCGATCTTGACGATCTCGCCTTCGATGATGTCGCCGTCGTTGAAGAACTTGAGCGTCTTCTCGACAGCAGCGAGGAAGTCGTCAGCAGATCCGATGTCGTTGATCGCGACCTGCTTGGTGGCCGGGGTGGCCGTCACGTTAGTCATTTAGGTGGTTTGCCTTAAGGGTTGTCTTCTCGGGCCCGACCGACGCGAAGACAGTGCGCCGGCGAGCGGCTGGATGGGGTTGTGCTGCGTGACCCGCGGGGCACGACGAACGCGCCGCCTGTGGGTGACACCTCAGACTATCAGAGACAACGCGGGCCCACAGGTGTGCATTCCCATGGGCCCGCGATGCGTCGGCGATGCCGACACGCGTCAGATCACGCCATCGTGAGGACGGCCTTGACCGTCTTGCCCGACTGCGTGTCGGCGATCGCCTGCTCGATCTCGTCGAACGCGTAGGTCGTGACGAGCTCTTCGAACGGGAAGCGCCCGGCCTTGTTGAGCGCGATGAGCTCGGGGATGAAGTTCTGCGGGATCGAGTCACCCTCGATCGCGCCGACGATCGTCTTGCCGCCGACCTTGGTCGCGTCGATCGTGGTGCCGGGCTTGGACACGGCGATGAAGGCGAGCTTGGCGCCCATGGCGGTCGCGTCGATCAGCTGGTCGAGAACGGGCGCCGCGCCGGTCGTGTCGACCGCGTAGCTCGCGCCGTCGCCCGTGATCTCGCGGATCCGCGCGACGGTGTCCTCTTCCTTGCCGTTGATCGTGTGCGTCGCACCGAGCTTCTTCGCGAACTCGAGGCGCTCGGGGATGACGTCGACGGCGATGATCGTCGTCGCGCCCGCGACCTTCGCGCCCATGATGGCCGAGAGGCCCACGGCGCCCGTGCCGGCGACGACGATGCTCGCGCCCGCGGGGACGGCGAGCGAGTTGAGGACCGTGCCGGCGCCGGTCTGGATGCCGCAGCCGAGCGGGCCCGCGATCTCGACGGGGGCGTCGGCGTCGAGCTTGACGACGTTCTTCGCGGAGGCGATCGCGTGGTCCGCGAACGACGACTGGCCGAAGAAGCTGCCGTGCACGACGCCGCCGTCGGCGTCGGTGAAGGTCGTCGATCCGTCTTCGCGGATGCCGCCGAAGTTCAGGGGGAAGAAGCTCAGGCAGTACGCCTCTCGACCGGCGAGGCAGTTCGAGCAGTGGCCGCAGGCGGCGTACGAGATCGCGACCTTGTCGCCGACCTCGAAGCCCGTGACCGCGGATCCGACCTCCTCGACGATTCCGGCTCCCTCGTGCCCGAGGACGAAGGGGAACGCGCCCGGCATGTGCCCGTGCTGGATCGCGAGGTCGGTGTGGCACAGCCCCGTCGCGACGATCTTCACGAGCAGCTCGTCGGGGCGGATGTCGTCGAGCGTGAGGGTCTCGAAGCGGAAAGGCTCGTCGACTCCGTGGAGGACGGCGGCGCGAACATCGGTGGTCATCATCTTTCCTTTCACCTGAATGGATGAGATGACTCAATGCTACGCCTGTCGATGTGACGCGGAAGGGCCCCACGGCGCGTCGCCGTGAGGCCCTTCCGGAACGCAGGTCACCGCGCGGCGGTGCCCTCCGTGTAGTCGTCGTCCGACGACTTCGACCACGAGAACAGCGAGCGCAGCTGGCGGCCCGTCTGCTCGATGGGATGCGTCTCCTCGGCGGCGCGCAGCTTCTTGAACTCGGGGGCGCCCGCGTCCTGGTCTGCGATGAAGCGCTCGGCGAACGCGCCCGACTGGATGTCGGCGAGAACGGCCTTCATGTTCTCCTTGACGTGCGCGTCGATCACGCGGGGGCCCGAGACGTAGTCGCCGAACTCGGCGGTGTCGGAGATCGACCAGCGCTGCTTCGAGATGCCGCCCTCCCACATGAGGTCGACGATGAGCTTCATCTCGTGGAGGACCTCGAAGTACGCGATCTCAGGCTGGTAGCCGGCCTCGGTCAGCGTCTCGAAGCCCGCCTGCACGAGGTGGCTCATGCCGCCGCAGAGCACGGCCTGCTCGCCGAAGAGGTCGGTCTCGGTCTCCTCGGTGAAGGTCGTCTTGATCACGCCGGCGCGGGCGCCGCCGATGCCGGCCGCGTACGAGAGCGCGAGCGCCCACGCGGATCCCGACGCGTCCTTCTCGACGCCGATGACGTCGGGGATGCCGCGGCCCGCGACGAACTCGCGGCGCACCGTGTGGCCCGGCGCCTTGGGCGCGATGAGGATCACGTCGACGCCCTCGGGCGCCTCGATGAGGCCGAAGCGGATGTTGAAGCCGTGCGCGAACGCGATCGCCTTGCCCGGCGCGAGGTTCGGCAGGATGCTCTCGGAGTAGATGCCGCGCTGGTGCTGGTCGGGCGCGAGGATCATGATGACGTCGGCCCAGGCGGTCGCGTCGGCGACCGACAGCACCTCGAAGCCCTCGTCGGCGGCCTTCTGCGCCGACTTGGATCCCTCGCGCAGCGCGATCTTGACCTCGACGCCCGAGTCGCGCAGGTTCTGCGCGTGGGCGTGACCCTGCGAGCCGTAGCCGACGATCGCGGTCTTCTTGCCCTGGATGATCGACAGATCGGCGTCTGCGTCGTAGAGGATCTCTGCTGCCATGGTGATGCTCCTGTTGATTGCGGTGGAATGGGGAAAAGCGGGGGTCAGCGCAGGACGCGCTCGGAGATCGACTTGGGTCCGCGGCCCAGCGCGAGCAGGCCCGACTGGACGATCTCCTTGATGCCGAACGGCTCGATCGCGCGCTGGAACGCGTCGACCTTGCCCTGGTCGCCCGTGATCTCGACCACGACCGAGTCGGGCGCGTAGTCGACTACGCTCGCGCGGAAGAGGTTCACGACCTCGAGGACGTTCGCGCGGCTCGCGTTGTCGGCGCGCACCTTCACGAGCATGTGCTGGCGCTGGACCGACGCGGCGGGGTCGAGCTCGACGATCTTCACGACGTTCACGAGCTTGTTGAGCTGCTTCGTGACCTGCTCGAGCGGCTGGCCCTCGACGTCGACGACGACCGTGATGCGCGAGAGGCCGCGCACCTCGGTCACGCCGACCGCGAGCGAGTGGATGTTGAAGCCGCGGCGGGCGAACAGGCCCGCGACGCGCGTGAGCAGGCCGGGGGTGTCTTCGACGAGGAGGCTGAGGACGTGCGTCGACATGTCAGATCTCCTCATCGAAGGCCGGCGAGTTCTCGCGGGCGTACTGGATCTCGCTGTTGCTGACGCCCTGCGGCACCATCGGCCACACCATCGCGTCGCTCGACACGACGAAGTCGATCACGACGGGGCGGTCGTTCGTCTCGAGCGCGAGCGTGATGGCCGCGTCGATCTGGTCTTCGCTCTCGACGCGGATCGCGAGGCAGCCGTATGCCTCGGCGAGCTTCACGAAGTCGGGGATCCGCTTCGAGTCGTGACCCGTGTTGAGCTCGGTGTGCGAATAGCGGCCGTCGTAGAACAGCGTCTGCCACTGGCGCACCATGCCGAGCGACGAGTTGTTGATGATCGCGACCTTGATCGGGATGTCGTTGAGCGCGCAGGTCGCGAGCTCCTGGTTCGTCATCTGGAAGCAGCCGTCGCCGTCGATCGCCCACACGGGGCGGTCGGGCTGGGCGACCTTCGCACCCATCGCCGCGGGAACCGCGTAGCCCATCGTGCCCGCGCCGCCCGAGTTGAGCCACGAGTTGGGACGCTCGTAGCGGATGAACTGCGACGCCCACATCTGGTGCTGGCCGACGCCCGCGACGAACACGCCCTCGGGGCCCGTGAGCTCGCCGATGCGCTGGATGATGCCCTGCGGGGCGAGGCGCCCGTCGGACGGCTCGGTGTAGCCGAGCGGGTACTGCTCGCGCAGCCCGTCGAGGTACGCCCACCACTCCTCGAACTTCGGGGCGCGTGCCGCGACGGCCGAGCCGTACGCGGTCTCGAGGTCGACGAGGACGTCCTTGACGTCGCCCACGATCGGCACGTCGGCCACGCGGATCTTGCCGATCTCGGCGGGGTCGATGTCGACGTGCACGACCTTCGCGTTCGGGGCGAAGAGCGCGGCCTTGCCCGTGACGCGGTCGTCGAAGCGCGCGCCGAGCGCGATGATGAGGTCGGCCTCCTGCAGCGCGAGCACGGCAGGGACCGCGCCGTGCATGCCCGGCATGCCGAGGTGCTGCGGGTGCGAGTCGGGGAACGCGCCGCGCGCCATGAGCGTCGTCACGACGGGCGTGTGCGACGACTCGGCGAACGCGAGCAGCTCGCGCGACGCGCCGGCGCGGATCACGCCGCCGCCGACGTACAGGACCGGGTGCTTCGCCTCGGCGAGCAGCGCGGCCGCGGCCTGGATCTGCTTGCCGTGCGCCTTCGTCACCGGCCGGTAGCCCGGCAGGTCGAAGCGCGGCGGCCACACGAAGGGCACCTCGGCCTGCTGCGCGTCCTTCGTGATGTCGACGAGCACGGGGCCCGGGCGGCCCGTGCTGGCGATCTCGAAGGCCTGCGCGATGGCGCGCGGGATGTCCTCGGCCTTGGTGACGAGGAACGAGTGCTTGGTGATCGGCATCGTGATGCCCACGATGTCGGCCTCCTGGAACGCGTCGGTTCCCATGAGGGTCGAGAAGACCTGGCCGGTGATCGCGACCATGGGCACGGAGTCCATGTAGGCGTCGGCGATCGCGGTCACGAGGTTCGTCGCGCCGGGGCCGGACGTCGCGATGGCGACGCCGACGCGGCCCGACGCCGCGGCGTAGCCCTCGGCCGCGTGGCCGGCGCCCTGCTCGTGGCGCACGAGGACGTGGTTGATCGAGTTCTCGACGGTCAGGGCGTCGTAGGTCTCGATGATGGCGCCGCCCGGGAGGCCGAAGACGTCGGTGACGCCCAGAGCCTCGAGCGAGCGGACGACCGCCTCGGCGCCCCGGATGACGGGGGCGCTGCCGGGGCGGGCCGGCGGACGGGGAACGGCAGCTGTCTGATCTGCGGGCACGGAGGATTCCCTTGATCTGTTCGGAGCGGAGTGCGCGGACTCGCGTCAGCCCGTGACGGCGCCTTCGGCAGCCGAGTGGACGAGCTTCGAGTACTTGGCGAGAACGCCGCGGGTGTAGCGCGGGGGAAGAGGCTCCCAGCCTTCGCGGCGGGAGGCGAGCTCAGCGTCGTCGACGAGTACGTCGAGAGTGCGAGCTGCGACATCGACCCGGATCAGATCTCCATCGCGCACGAATGCGATGGGACCTGCGTCCACCGCCTCGGGTGCAATGTGGCCGATGCACAGGCCGGTTGTGCCGCCTGAGAATCGTCCGTCCGTCAAGAGTAGTACATCCTTGCCGAGGCCAGCGCCCTTGATGGCCGCCGTGATCGCGAGCATCTCGCGCATGCCGGGGCCGCCCTTGGGGCCCTCGTAGCGGATGACGACGACGTCGCCCTTCTGGATCTCGCCGTTCGTCAGGGCGTCCATGGCGGCGCGCTCGCGCTCGAACACGCGGGCCGGGCCCTCGAAGACCTCGGCGTCGAAGCCGGCGGTCTTGACGACGGCTCCGTCGGGGGCGAGCGATCCGTCGAGGATCGTGAGGCCGCCGGTCGCGTGGATCGGGTTGTCGAGGGTGCGGACGACCTCGCCGTCGAGCGGCTGCGTCACGTCGAGATCCTCGAGGTTCTCGGCGAGCGTCTTGCCCGTGACGGTCATGGCGTCGCCGTGCAGCAGGCCGGCCTCGAGGAGGGCCTTCATGACGACGGGCATGCCGCCGACGCGATCGAAGTCCTGCGCGACGAAGCGTCCGAACGGCTTCACGTCGGCGAGGTGCGGCGAGTTCTGCCCGATGCGGGTGAAGTCGTCGAGCGTCAGGTCGACGCGGGCCTCGCGGGCGATCGCGAGGAGGTGGAGGACCGAGTTCGTGGATCCGCCGAGCACCATCGCGACCGTGATCGCGTTCTCGAACGCCTTCTTCGTGAGGATGTCGCGCGTCGTGATGCCCTTGCGGAGCAGGTTCACGACGGCCTCGCCCGAGCGGTGGGCGTACATGTCGCGGCGGCGGTCGGCAGACAGCGGGGTCGACGAGCCGGGGAGACTCATGCCGAGCGCCTCGGCGATGCACGCCATCGTGTTGGCGGTGTACATGCCGCCGCAGGCGCCCTCGCCCGGCGCGAAGCCGCACTCGATTGCCTTGAGGTCGCTCTCGCACATCTGGCCGGCCTTGTACGCGCCCACGGCCTCGAACGAGTCGATGATCGTGATGGTGCGCTCGGTGCCGTCGGACATCCGCGCGAAGCCCGGGGCGATGGACCCCGCGTAGAGGAAGACGCTCGCGAGGTCGAGGCGCGCGGCGGCCATGAGCATGCCGGGCAGCGACTTGTCGCAGCCCGCCAGCAGGACGGTGCCGTCGAGGCGCTCGCCCATGACGACGGTCTCGACGCTGTCGGCGATGACCTCGCGGCTCACGAGCGAGAAGTGCATGCCCTCGTGACCCATCGAGATGCCGTCCGACACGCTGACGGTGCCGAACTGCAGCGGGTACCCGCCGCCGGCGTGGACGCCCTCCTTGGAGCCCTGCGCGAGGCGGTCGAGCGAGAGGTTGCAGGGAGTGATCTCGTTCCAGCTCGAAGCGATGCCGATCTGGGGCTTCTCCCAGTCGTCGTCGCCCATGCCGACCGCTCGGAGCATGCCGCGCGACGTGGTCGCTTCGATGCCGTCGGTCACCACGCGACTGCGGGGCTTGATGTCGATTCCGGAAACTGCTTCGTCACTCACGAGGGAAGTCTATTGCCCGCGCCGACGGCTTCCGGACGCACCGCCGAAGTGCGAAATCACGCGGCGAGTCGGGGGCTCACGATGCTCGATATGACGCGAGCCGATTGAGCACCGCTGCGAGGTCGGCGATGCCGTCGACCGTGAAGCGCGCCGACGTCTCCCCCGCGCCGACGCGGATCCCCAGATCGCCCTCGACGAGCGAGCGCAGCGCGTCCTCGTCGGTCACGTCGTCGCCCGCGAAGAGCACGGCGTCGGCGGCGACCGCCTCGCGCAGCTCGGCGATCGCGGTGTCCTTGCCCTCGTGGCGCCACGAGAACTCGACGACGTTCTTGCCCTCGCGGCGGCGCCAGGACGGCGCCCGCTCGGCCATCAGCTCGTCGATGCGGCGCTGGGCCTCGGCCGCGGCGTCGGCCGCCGCGAGGCGCGTGTGCACCGCGAGTCCGAACTCCTTGTCCTCGATCCACGCGCCCTCGAGATCGGCGACGGCGGCGTGCGCATCGGACCGGATCCCCTCGGCCTGCCCGCGCAGGCGGTCGTCGCGCTGGGCCGTCGGCCGCATGCGCGGCGGCGCACCCGCGGGGCGCAGGTGCTCGGCTCCGTGCGACCCCGCGAGCCACACCCGCGACGCGTCGTCGTGCTCGGAGATCACGCGGAGGGCGGCGAGCGTGCGGCCCGAGACGTAGGCGACCGTGACGCCCTCGCAGGCGACGAGACGCTCGACGGCGGCCTTCGCCTCGGGCGTCGCCCGCGCCGCCATCGGATCGTCGACGAGCGGGGAGAGCGTTCCGTCGAAGTCGAGCGCCACGAGGATCCGCGGGGCCGAGGCGAGCACCTCGAGCGCCTCGTCGAGGGAGGTCACGAGGCCTGCTCCTCCCCCGCGCGGAACGCGCGGATGCGCTCCACGTCGGCGAGGAAGAGCGCGCCCCACTTCTCGACGTCGTTCTCGAGGACCTTGCGCCGCATCGTGCGCATGCGGCGGGCCTGCTCTGCCGGCGGCATCTCGAGCGCGCGCATGATGGCGTCCTTCATGCCGTCGATGTCGTGCGGGTTGATGAGGAGGGCGCTGCCGAGCTCGTCGGCCGCCCCCGCGAACTCGCTCAGGACGAGGACGCCCGTGTTGTCGCCGCGCACCGCGACGTACTCCTTCGCGACGAGGTTCATGCCGTCGCGCAGCGCCGTGATGAGCATGACGTCGGCCGCGAGGTAGAGGGCGACCATCTCCTCGCGCGGGAAGCCCTGGTGGAGGTAGCGGATCGCGGTGTTCTCGACGGTCGAGTAGTCGCCGTTGATGCGCGCGACCGTCATCTCGATCTCGTCGCGCAGGTCCTGATACGCCTCGACGCCCGGACGACTGGGGCTCGCGACGTTGACGAGCGTCGCGTCGTGCCCCTTGATCCGCCCGTCGTGGAGCAGCTCGCCGTACGCCTTGAGGCGGTGGCGGATGCCCTTCGTGTAGTCGAGCCTGTCGACCCCGAGGAGGACCTTGTCGGATCCGACCTGCTCTCGCAGCTCCTTCGCCCGGGCCAGGACCTGCGGATCCTGCGCGAGCTCGATGAACTGCTTCGCGTCGATCGAGATCGGGTACGCCTTCGATACCACGAGGCGGTGGCTGTCGTCGGCGGTGGGGACCCGGATGGTGTCGCCCTTGGTCGGGTAGCTGAGGAGTCGGCGGATCGAGCGCTGGAAGTTGCCGGCGTCGGCGACGCGCTGGAAGCCGACGACGTCGGCCCCGAGCAGGCCCTCGAGCACCTGGCGCCGCCACGGCAGCTGCTGGAACAGTGCGTATGCGGGGAACGGAATGTGATGGAAGTACCCGATGATCACGTCGGGGCGCAGCTCGCGGAGCATCTGCGGCACGAGCTGCAGCTGGTAGTCCTGCACCCACACGAATCCGCCCTCGGCGACGTGCTCGGCCGCGGCCTCAGCGAAGCGCCTGTTGACCCGCACGTACGCGTCCCACCAGGAGCGCTTGAACTCGGGCGTCGCGATGACGTCGTGGTAGAGCGGCCAGATCGTGCCGTTCGAGAAGCCCTCGTAGTAGTCGCGCAGGTCGCTGCGGCTGAGCGGGACGGGGACGAGGAGCGTGCCGTCGAGGTCGAACGGCTCGACGTCGAGATCGGGCTTCCCACCCCATCCGACCCACGCACCGTCGATGTTCTGCATCACCTGCTCGAGGGCGGTGACGAGGCCTCCGGGCGACCGGCGCCACTGCGGCTCGCCGTCCGGCCCCTCGATTCGGTCCACGGGCAGGCGGTTCGCGACGACGACCAGGTCAGCTTGGGGCATGGCTCCTCCGTAATCCTGCTCTCACCATACTGAGGTCCGACGCGACGCGCCGGGGCGCTACCGTGGATCCATGCGCAAGTACCTGCTCGGCACCGGACTCATCGGCGCGATCACCAGCGGCTACTCGCTGCTGCGGGGGTCGAACGCCCAGCCGTTCACCTGGCGCGTGGCGCTCGCGTGGCTCAGCTGGGGCATCACGGCGGCCCTGTCGATCGGCATGATCCTCGACATCCGCACCGCGACGAAGGGCGGCAGGGTCTCGGCCGACTCGCCCATCGCGGGCAAGGAGGCCAAGTACTCGAAGGCCGCCGCCCCTGAGACCGCGAAGAAGCGCGGGCGCGGCAGGAAGTGATCGGCGAGGCGGCCCGGCTCCCCTTCGGAGCCGGGCCGCCTTCGTCCGCCTACAGGCCGAGGCGCTCGGCGTAGGCATTGCGGAAGGCGCCCTCGGGGTCGAGGCGCGCGCGCAGTGCGCGGAAGTCGTCCCAGCGCGGGTAGAGCGCCGCGATCGCGTCGCCCGACATCTCGAACACCTTGCCCCAGTGGGGACGGGCGCCGAACGGCGCGAGGGCGGCCTCGAGCGCGGGCAGCACGGCGCGCACGGCGGGCTCGTCGCGGTGCCACGTGAAGTGCAGCGCGAGCGACTCATACCCCGACGACGGGCTCAGCCAGAGGTCGTCGGCCGCCATCGTGCGGATCTCGCACACGAAGAGATGCGGCGCGATCGTCTCGCGGAGCCCGCGGAGCGCCTGGATCGCGGCGCGCGCGTGCTCGAACGGCAGGATGAACTCGCTCTGGATCTCCTCGCCGACCGACGGCGTGTGAGCGAGGCGGAAGTGCGGCAGGCGCTCGAACCACTCGCCGGCCACGCCGCCCTGCACGCTCGTCGCCGCGGTGTCGACCCCGGGGATCGGGTGACGCGGGCCGTCGGCCTCGGTCGATCCGATCGCCGCGACGACAGCGGATGCGTCGGGCCAGGCGCGGTCGGTGCGGCGCTTGACCCAGAGCGTGCTGGCGCGATCGGGATCCTCGAGCGTCGTGAAGACGCTGACGCTCGACCCGAGGGCCTCGACCTCGTCGAGCCGGTCGAGGAGCTCGTCCCACAGCGGGGCGTCGTAGACCGTCTGCGCGACCGCGTACGTCGGCTCGGTGTCCAGCTCGAGGTGGGTGACGACGCCGAGGGCGCCGAGGCTCACGACCGCTCCCCCGAAGTCGGCGTCGCCGCGCCGCAGAACGACGAGCTCGCCCGACGCCGTGACGATCTCGATCGACCGCACCGCGGCCGAGAGGTTGGGGATCTCGCGCCCCGAGCCGTGCGTGCCCGTGATCA
Source organism: Microbacterium indicum DSM 19969 (assembly GCF_000422385.1). Lineage (GTDB taxonomy): Bacteria > Actinomycetota > Actinomycetes > Actinomycetales > Microbacteriaceae > Microbacterium > Microbacterium indicum. Next base: position 11,343 of record NZ_AULR01000002.1, on the reverse strand, counting down.
CGGCGCCCGCGACCGAGATGTGCGGCAGCGAGGCGAGGTTCGCGAGCGCCCGGCCGTTCTCCTCGAGCACCGGCGCGACGTCGCCGTAGCGCAGGCCCGCGGCGACGCGGACGGAGTCGTCGAGGATCTCGATGTCGCGGGGCATGCGCTCGAGCGAGATGAGCGTGCCGGTCGTGTCGGCGATGTCGTTGAAGCAGTGCCGCGTCCCGATGACGCTCACGGGGCCGCCCGCGGCCAGGATCCCCCGCAGCTCGTCGACCGATTCCGGCGTCGTGATCCGCTCCGCCGCGTAGGCGAGGTTGCCCGCCCAGTTCGTCCCCACAGTTGTCATCGCCTGCACCTTCCACCGCTCCGTCGCGGAAATGTTTTGATCAACAACATAATGCCACGGGGCGGACCGCGATCCGCCCCGTGGCACCTCGGATCACATGCCGTCGGCGATGTGGTGGAACACCTGGTTCCACTTGAGCTCGTTGCGGAAGCCCTGCGTCGTGGTCTGCTCGTCGATCACGGCGAGCTCGACCTGCGCCATCTCGGCGAAGTCGCGCCAGGCGTCGATCCCGACGGCGTTCGTCATGACCGTGTGGTGAGCGGCGCCCGCCGCGAGCCAGCACGCCGCGCTCGTCGGCATGTCGGGAGCCGGGCGCCACACGGCGCGGCCGACCGGGAGCTTCGGCAGCTCGGGGGCGTCGACGTTCTCGACGACGTTCGCCGTGAGGCGGAAGCGCGTGCGCATGTCGCTCAGCGCGACGACGACGGCGGGGCCCGGGTCGGCCGTGAAGACGAGCCGCACGGGGTCGTCCTTGCCGCCGATGCCCAGCTCGTGGATCTCGGCGCGGACCTTCTTCGTCGTGAGCGACGGCGAGACCTCGAGCATGTGCGCACCGAGGATCAGCTCGCTGCCCGGGGTGAGCTCGTAGGTGTAGTCCTCCATGAGGCTCGCGCCGCCCGGGAGGCCCTTGCCCATGACGTTGGCGATCCGCACGAGGACCGCGGTCTTCCAGTCGCCCTCGGCGCCGAACCCGTAGCCGTCGGCCATGAGGCGCTGCGCCGCGATGCCCGGGAGCTGCTTGAGGGTCCCGAGGTCCTCGAAGTTGTCGGTGAAGGCGCCGAAGCCGCCCTCCTCGAGGAACGCGCGCAGGCCGACCTCGATCGCCGCCGCGTCGCGCAGCGACTGGTGACGCGCGGCGCCCGCCTTGAGTTCGTCTGCGACGTCGTAGGTCGCCTCGTACTCGGCCACGAGGGCGTCGATCTCGGCATCGGTCGCGGCGTCGACCTTCTCGATGAGCTCGTTGACGCCCCACGTGTTGACCTGCACGCCGAGGCGCACGGCGGCCTCGGTCTTGTCGCCCTCGGTCACGGCGACGTTCCGCATGTTGTCGCCGAAGCGGGCGACCTTCATGGTGCGCGCGGCGTCGAGCCCGGCCGCGGCGCGGATCCAGGTCGCGATCTCGCCGACGACGCGCGGGTCGCTCGCGTGCCCCACGACCGTCTTGCGGGGCACCTGGAGGCGGCTGAGGATGTAGCCGTACTCGCGGTCGCCGTGCGCGGCCTGGTTGAGGTTCATGAAGTCGAAGTCGATCTCGCCCCAGGGCAGCTCGACGTTCGCCTGCGTGTGGAAGTGCAGCAGCGGCTTCTGCAGCGCCTCGAGGCCCGCGATCCACATCTTGGCGGGGCTGAAGGTGTGCATCCACGTGATGACACCGAGCACGCCGTCGTCGCTGTTCGCGTCGAGCATCGCGCGGCGGATCGACGCCGGGTCCTTGAGGACCGGCTTCCACACGACGTCGGCGGGGATCGCTTCGGCGCCGTCGAGCAGAGCGGCGACGTGCTGCGACTGCTCGGCGACCTGGGCGAGGGTCTCCTCGCCGTAGAGGTCCTGGCTCCCCGTGAGGAACCAGACCTGCTTATTCTCGTAGACCTTGGTCATGGTGTTCCTTTCGCGGCCGCGTCAGTGCTGGCCGTAGACGTTCTGGTAGCGGTCGAAGAGCGAGTCGATGTGACGCTGCTCGATGGGAAGCGGATCCCCGAGCTGGCGCGAGACGTGCACGGTCTTCGCGACCTCCTCGAGCAGCACGGCCGCCTTGACGGCGGCCTTCGCGTCGCCGCCGATCGTGAAGGGGCCGTGGTTCTGCATGAGCACGGCCTTGGAGCGGTGGCCGGAGAGCGTCTCGACGATGCCGCGGCCGATCGAGTCGTCGCCGATGATCGCGAACGGACCGACGGGGATGGGCCCGCCGAACTCGTCGCCCATCATCGTGAGGACGCAGGGGATCTCCTCGCCGCGCGCGGCCCAGGCCGTCGCGTAGGTCGAGTGGGTGTGCACGACGCCGCCGACCTCGGGCATGTGCTCGTACACGTACGCGTGCGCCGCGGTGTCCGACGAGGGGCTGCGGGTGCCCTCGACGAGCTCGCCCTTCAGGTCGGTGACGACCATCGCGTCGGCGTCGAGCTCGTCGTAGGAGACCCCGGACGGCTTGATCACGAGCAGGTCGGGGGCGCCGTCGACGCCCTTCACCCGCTCGGACACGTTGCCGGCGGTCCAGACGACGAGGCCCCAGCGGGGCAGCTCGGCGTGCAGGTCGGCGACCTTCTGCTTGGCGGCGTCGACCGCCTCGCGCATCGAGGCGGGGACTTCGGAGACGGCGGGCATGGCGATCCTTTCGGTCAGCGGGTGATCGAGTCGGCGGCGGCGCGCTCGGCGGCGAGCCCGGCCGACCAACGGTCGAGGAAGGAGGCGTGGTCGGCGACCGCGTCGGCGTCGGGCTCGACGCGCGAGGCGTCCGATCCCGAGAAGATCCGGTCGGAGAGCCAGGCGTCGAGGGGCATGCCGTCTGCGGAATGCGCGTGAGCGGCGAGGAGCGCCATGCCCCACGCACCGCCCTCACTCGCGGTCTCGCTGACCGTGACGGGCGCGCCGAGCGCCTCGGCGAGGAGGCGCTGCGCGACGCCCTCCGTGCGGAAGATTCCTCCGTGGGCATACATGTCGTCGACCGCGACGCCCTCGGCCGTGAGGATCCGCATCCCGAGTGCGAGGGTCGCGAACGACCCGCGCAGCTGCGCGCGCATGAGCCCCGCGAGCGAGAGCGAGGATCCGGGGGTGCGGACGACGAGCGGGCGCCCGTCGTCGATGCCCGCGATCGGCTCGCCCGAGAGATGGTTGTAGGCGTAGACGCCGTCGTCGGCGCCCGCCGCCGTCGCCCCGCCCAGGAGCGCCGCGAAGGCCGCGTCGGCCGAGACGGGGGATCCGATCGCGGCGGCGAACTCGCGGAAGACGCCGGCCCACTCGCCGATCTCGCTCGCGCCGTTGTTGCAGTGCACCATGCCGACGAGGTCGCCCGTCGGCGTCGTCACGACGTCGATCTCCTCGTGGCGCTCGACGAGCGGACGCTCGAGGACGACCATCGCGAAGATGCTCGTTCCGGCGCTCACGTTCCCCGTACGCGGGGCCACGGCGTTCGTCGCGACCATGCCCGTCCCGGCGTCGCCCTCGGGAGCCGCGGCGACGGCTCCGGGGCGCAGGGAACCCGTGGGGTCGAGGAACGCCGCGCCGTCGGCGGTGAGGGATCCGGCGCCCTCCCCCGCGGTGCGGACGGCCGGGAACGCGCCCGAGATCGTGAGGTGCGCTGCCCCCGCCTCGGCGAGGAGGCGGTCGGCGATCGCGGCCCGCGGCGCGTCGTAGTCGCGCGTCGCGGGGTCGATCGGGAACATGCCCGAGGCGTCGCCGACGCCGAGGACGCGCTCGCCCGTGAGGAGCTCGTGGACGTAGCCGGCGAGCGTCGTGACGTGCGCGACGCGGGAGACGTGGTCCTCCCCCGCCAGCACCGCCTCGTAGAGGTGCGCGATCGACCAGCGCAGCGGGATATTGACGTCGAGCGCGGCCGAGAGCTCGGCGGCCGCGCGGGCCGTGCTGACGTTGCGCCAGGTCCGGAACGGGACGAGGAGCTCGCCCGCCTCGTCGAACGCGAGGTAGCCGTGCATCATCGCCGAGACGCCGATGCCGGCGAGGCCCGTGAGCTCGACGCCGTGCTCGGCGCGCACCGCGCCGGCGAGGTCGGCGTAGGCGGCGCGCAGCCCGTCGTGGACGTCGCCGAGGGCGTAGGTCCACAGGCCGTCCTCGAGCGCGTTCTCCCAGTCGTGGGATCCCGTTGCGAGGACCGTGCCCGCCGAGTCGATCAGACACGCCTTGATGCGCGTCGATCCGAGCTCGATGCCGAGCGATGCCCCGCCCGATCCGATGAGGTCGGCCGCCGTCTGCTGCTCCATCGCAACCGCTTTCCGTGAGAGGTGGCGCCGGATCGTCCCGGCACCGTCATATGTTAGCGCTCACACATGCGGTGCGGAAGCACGGCGTGTCGCGCTCTCGCGCACGATGAGCTCCGCCTCGACGACGCCCCGCGCGTCGCCTCCCAGGAGGGCGTCGACGACGCGCGATCCCAGCTCCTCGAACGGCTGGCGGACCGTCGTGAGCGACGGGATCAGCACGTCGCCCGCGTCGATGTCGTCGAACCCGACGACCGACGCGTCGTCCGGCACGCGGAGGCCCCGATCCGCGAGCGCACGGATGACGCCGAGCGCGAGGTGGTCGTTCGCCGCCGCGATCGCCGTGATCCGCCCGGCCCGCACGTCGTCGGCGAGCGCGGCCGCGGCGGCGAGGCCGTCTCGGGCGCTCCATCCGCCGGCGTCGACGACGCGGGGCTCGAGGCCGGCCTCCTCCATCGCCAGCGCGTACCCGCTCGCGCGCTCGATCGCGTCGAACCACCCCTCCGCGCCGCGGACGTGCGCGATCCCGGTGTGGCCGAGGCCGACGAGGTGACGGGTGGCCTGCGCCGCTCCCCCGCGCTGGTCGACCGCGACGTAGCGGACCGAGGATCCCTCCGGGGCATCGCCGCGGGCCGCGACGACCACGACGGGGATCGGGAGCGACACGTCGTCGACGAGGCGGGCGACGTCGACGACGGGCGCGACGATCGCGATCCCGTCGACGCCCTGCTCCTGCATCGCGCCCAGCGTGGCCCGCGCGGAGTCGGCGTCCGCCTCGGGCAGCGCCGCGAGCGACACGAAGCGCCCCGCACCGCGCGCCGCCCGCTCGATCGCGAGCACCGTGCTCGCGGGCCCGTGGTCCGCCGTCCCCGTCGTCACGACGCCGATGACGCCGCTGCGCGCCGTCGCGAGGGCGCGCGCCGCCTGGTTGCGCCGGTAGCCGAGCCGTTCGATCGCCGCGTTGACCCTGTCGCGGGTCTCCTCCCGCACGTAGGCGTGCCCGTTGAGGACGCGCGAGACGGTCTGGTGCGAGACGCCGGCGGCGTCGGCGACATCGGCCATGGACGGGCGGCGACCTGCGGGCATGCCGCCGATCGTAGCCATCCTCGAACCCTCAGCACCCGCTCAGACACGCCGGAGAACGGGCCCGATTGGCGCCGGGGCCGGGGTCTGGGTAAAGTAATTCCTCGGTTCGCGCCACGGTTTCGATCGGCCCGACACCATGCGCCTCTAGCTCAATCGGCAGAGCAATTGACTCTTAATCAATGGGTTCAGGGTTCAAGTCCCTGGGGGCGCACAACCGAAGGCCCTGTCTGTGAGAGCAGATAGGGCCTTCTCTGTACCCTGGGGCAATGGCCTCTCCCGCGCTCGCCGACGACCTCGCCCTCGCCCTCCGGCTCGCCGACGCGGCCGACGCGCAGACGCTGCCGCGGTTCGACGCCGCCGACCTCGAGGTCTCGCTCAAGGCCGACCGCACGCACGTCACGGAGGCCGACCTCGCCGCCGAGCGGGCGATCCGCGAGCTCATCGCCGCCGAGCGCCCCGGGGACGGCGTGTTCGGCGAGGAGTTCGGCGCCAGCGCGCCCACGTCGCGCCGCTGGATCATCGACCCGATCGACGGCACCGCCAACTACCTGCGCGGCGTGCCGGCATGGGGGACGATGATCGCGCTCGAGATCGACGGCGCCGTGAGCGTCGGCGTCGTGAGCATGCCCGCTCTCGGCCGGCGCTGGTGGGCGGCGACGGGCCTCGGCGCGTGGACTGACGGCGACCGGCGCGTCTCGGTCTCCGACGTCGCCTCGCTCGACGAGGCCTCGCTGAGCTTCCAGTCGATCGACCAGTGGCGCCGGGCGGGCCACCTCGACGAGCTGCTCGCCCTCCAGGAGCGCGTCTGGCGCGACCGCGCCTACGGTGACATCTGGTCGTACATGCTCCTCGCCGAGGGCCGAGTCGACATCGTCGGCGAGTTCGACGTCAAGGAGTACGACATCGCGGCGGCCGTGGCGATCGTGCGCGAGGCCGGCGGGCGCTTCACCTCCTTCGAGGGCGCCGACCGCATCGACACGCTCTCGGCCCTCGCGTCGAACGGCCTCGTCCACGACGCCGCCCTCGCGGTGCTCCACGGCGCGAGCGCATGATCCGCCGGTCCGCCGCCGTCGCGGTCTTCGCCGCCGCGCTGCTGCTCGCGGGGTGCGGCGCGTCCGGCGACGCGCAGGAGGCGACGCCCGCTCCGACGGCGAGCGCGACGCCCGAGGAACTCACCTGCGAGTCGATGGTGTCGTCCGACTTCGCCGATCAGCTGGCCGACCTCGGCTGGACGGCCCGCGAGGACGTCTTCCGGATCGGCGAGCACGAGATCGACGGCGGGATCCAGTGCACCTGGGGCGACCCGGCCAACGGCGCCGAGGTCGCGCAGATCTACGGGTGGGCGGAGATCGACGCCGACGCCGCGACCGAGATGGAGCAGTACCTCGCCGGCCAGGGATGGACGGTCGAGGAGGGCGACGGCGTCGTGTACGTGACCGAGGACCCCGAGTACGCGATGTACCAGGACGACGACGGCTACGGCATGACCTACGAGTTCGGAGACGGCTGGGTCAAGCTCGCCGACACGAAGGCGTCGCTGGGCGTCGTCACCTGGCGCGGCTGAGCGAGGTTACGAATCCGCTGGGACACCCGGCATGACGGATCCCGGTCGATCCTCGGATGCCGGCATCGCGCCTAGTGTGAGACCACGAGCGCGAACCCGAAACGCGCTCGCTCCCCTGTCGAGACCGCGCGGTGTCGCGCGAAGGAGGTACCCGCTTCTCATGCTCCAGCCCGTTTCCGCCAATCCGATCCGGCTCGCGGACGCCGTGTTCGATCGCATGTCCGATGCGATCATCGACGGCACGCTCGAACCCGGCGAGCGCCTGCGCGACGCCGAACTCGCCCGCACGATGGGCGTGTCGCGCATGCCCGTTCGCGAAGCCCTGCAGCGCCTCGAGCGCATCGGCCTCGTCGAGATGTCGCCGAGCCGCTACACCCGCGTGACCGAGGTCACGCCCGAGCTCGTCGCGAGCACCCTCGAGTTCGCCGCCCACTACCGCGCGATGGCGGCCGCCTTGGCCGTCGCGCGCATGACGGCCGGGCAGCGCGGCCTCGCGACCTCGCACGTCGAGGACGCGATCGCGCGCGCGGCCCGCGGCGCCGACGTCAGCGAGGTCCTCGCGACCCTGCACGCCGCGTTCATCGAGGCCTGCGGCAATGAGTTCGTGAAGACCCTCGCGGGCGACGCCGACCTCGCCATAACGCGCAACCTGCACGGCGTCGAGATCACCGTCTCCGCCGACGACCTCACGGCGCTGCGCGACGCCATCGCGGCCGCCGACGCGCCCGCCGCGGAGGCCCTCGTGCGCGCGCAGTTCGCGACGCGATAAGTCGACGTCCCCTGGCGCGAGCCCTCCGGATCCCCCTATCCTCCGAGGCATGGGGGAACGCCGGGGGGCTCTCGCCGTCGTGACGGCGGCCGCGATCATCACGCTGACGGCATGCGCGGCGACGGCCGCCGACGATGATCCCTCGATCCTGCAGCCGTCGCCGACCGACGCGTCCGACGACGGGCCGACCCTCGCGGGGTACCCGCTGTTCGAGGGGTCCCCGCTGCCCGAGATCCCGCTCACGGAGGTGGTTCCCGAGGATCCCCTCGGCGTCGTCGACGTCACGCGCGCGACGGCCTCAGGCGACGTCCTCGTCGTCGCGGGCTCCGACGCGTCGGGCTACGCGCAGGTCGATGCCCTCGACCTCTCCACGGGCGAGGAGCTGTGGCGCCGCGAGACCTCGTTCGACCCGATCGAGGCGCCCGACGACACGATCGTGAGTCTCTTCTCGCAGGACGGCTGGCTCGTCGACGGCGCCGATCTCGGGCCGCTGCAGCTCGAGCTCTACCTCGCGAACCCGTGCGACGAGCCCGAGGACTGGTGCCGTGTCGCGGATCCCGACGGCACCCGCGAGGTCGGCGTCGTCGCGCTCGACGGCAGGACTGGCGACGACGCGCTCTGGGCGGAGCCGGTGATCGAGAGCGTCGCGGGCGACGACGAGGAGGCCGATCGCGTCGCCGATGCGGCCGTGCGGATCGTCGCCGTGTCGAGCCAGGCGATCATCGTGAACGTCGACGGAGGGCCCGCGGGCTTCGACCGCGACGAGGAGGGCGACCTCATGCGGACGGTCGCGCTCGATCCCCGCACCGGCCGCAGCCTCTGGACCGCGGACGGGGTGCACGCCGACCGGATCGCGGGTGCGACGGTGCTCGGGTACCGCCCGCCGCCCGAGCCCCTCGGGCTCGCGGACGACGCCGGCGTGCTCGTGGGGCTCGAGATCGCGACGGGCGAGGAGCGGTGGGGCCTCGACGACGAGGGGCCCGCGATCTGGCTCGGGCGCGACGCCGACAGCTCGCTCGGGGCGGCGCGCTTCCTCGACGCGGGCTACGCCGTCGTGGAGGGAGGCGACGGATCCGTCGTCACGGGCCTCGAGCGCCAGCCGGTCCTGACGGGCGACGTCGCAACGTGGTCGGAGGACGTGGCGGCGCTCGGCGCCGCCGAGGCGGACCTCGTGAGCGTCACCCCGGGCGAGTCGGCGGTCCGCGCACCGGATCCCGCCTCCCCCGAGACTACGTACGTGTCGGGCGGCGGCGGGTATCTCTGGGCCGAGCACGCCGACGGCACCTTCGTCGCGACCGACCGCGGCGGAACGCCTCTCAGCGCCGAGCTGCACGGATCCGCCCTCCGCACCGCGAACGGCGCGATCGTCGCGGTATCCGACGGCACCGTGCGCATCTGGCGGACGACGGAGGATCCCGCCCCGTCATCGTGAATCCACAGGCTGCGGACTTCCCCGACACGGCGGGGCGCGGCATGCTGGAGGCACCTGCAATGACGCGAAGGGAGCGCCGCATGCGCGCACTTGTAATCTCGACCAACTACGGAATCGAACAGGTCGAGCTCCTCTCGCCCGTGGCCGCGCTGCGCGACGCCGGCGCCGACGTCACGATCGCCGCCCTCGCGAACGAGCCGATCCAGACCCTCGTCGGCGACAAGGATCCCGGGGAGGTCGTCGAACCCGACACGACCGTCGCCGAGGCGTCGGTTCTGAGCTACGACATGCTCGTCGTCCCGGGCGGCACGATCAACGCCGACGCGCTGCGGCTCGACGAGCACGCCGTGGCCCTCACGAAGGCGTTCGCCGCCGCGGGCAAGACGATCGCCGCGATCTGCCACGCGCCGTGGCTGCTCGTCGAGGCGGGCATCGCCCAGGGCAAGACCCTGACGTCGTGGAGCAGCGTGTCGACCGACGTGCGCAACGCGGGCGGCACGTGGGTCAACCGCGAGCTCGTCGACGACTCGGCGGGCGGCTACCGCCTGATCACGTCTCGCTCGCCCGAGGACCTCGAGGCGTTCAACGCCGCGATCACCTCGGTCGTCTAGGACGTGTCTCCCAAACCCGTTTCGGAGGGGCTGAAAGACTGTAGGACGTGGCGGGGTTTCATCATGTGGAGGTTTGGGTCGCGGATCTCGCGGAGGCTCGGCGCGAATGGGGCTGGCTACTTCGCGAGCTCGGCTTCGAGCGTGAGAGCGAGTGGTCCGAAGGCGAATCCTGGGCTGCTGGCGGTGCGTATCTCACGTTGACGACGTCACCGAATCTGAGCGGGGCGGAGCATGATCGCCGAGCGCCCGGCGTGAACCATCTCGCGTTCAAGGCTGGCCCACTCGACCTGGTGGACGCCATCATGTCTGCCGCTGGCGAGCATGGGTGGGAGCCGCTGTATCAGGATCGCTACCCGCATGCGGGGGGCCCGGATCACTACGCGGGCTGGTTGCAGAACTCCGCCGGTTTCAAAGCAGAGGTCGTGGCGGACGACTCGTGACGACGAGGCAGCCTATGTTGTGGCCTTCAGCCAGAGCGTGATCGCGCGGAGGACGACACCGCCGCGATAGGTCAGGGCGAGATTGTCGTACCGAGTTGCGAGACCACGCCATTGTTTCGTCTCGTTGAACCCGCGCTCGACGACGTTCCGCCCCTTGTAGTCGTCGTGGTCGTAGCCGACGGGGCGACCGCCGCGGGCACCGCGACGTTTTCGATGCCCTTGCTGATCGGCTGGCTCCGGAATGACCGCGACGATCCCGCGCGAACGCAGGTGCTGCCGTATCACGCGCGACGAGTATGCCTTGTCACCGCGCACCCGGTCAGGGCGTGAACGGGGACGGCCTGGGCCGCGACGCCCGACCCGCAGGTGGTTCATCAGGACAGGAAACATCGGAGAGTCGCCCGCCTGGCCGGGGCCGATCAAGACCACCAGCGGTAGCCCTCGCCCGTCGACGAGCTGATGGATCTTCGTGCTCAACCCGCCACGCGACCGCCCGATCGCGTGATCAGGCGACTCCTCGCGCAGGTTCGTGTTATTCGACAGAGCCCCCTGTGTCCCGAGAGAGGTTCGTCGCGTGCTGGTGAGCGCGGTTGATCGTGGAGTCCACGCTCACAGACCAGTCCACGTCACCGATTGCGTCGGCGTCGGAAAGCAACTCGGCGTGGATCCGGTCCCATGTCCCGTCGCCGGAATAGCGGCGGTGCCGCTTCCACAGTGTTTGCCAAGGGCCGAACGAGGGCGGAACGTCACGCCACGGCGTCCCCACGCGATACCGCCAGACGATCCCCTCGACAACCCGGCGATCGTCCCGGAACGGACGCCCCCGCCGCCCGGCCGACGACGGCAACAAAGGACTGATCCGTTCCCACTGGGCATCCGTTAGGACCGCATCACGACTCACCCAAGAATCATCCCGCGAGGCACCCGCTCGAATTAGGAGACACGCCCTAGGGTGTGTCTGACAATTGTTTGGTCCAGGCGATGACGGCGTTGAGGATCACGGCGGCGCGGTAGATGATCGCGTGCTTGTCGTAGCGGGTGGCGAGTCCTCGCCATTGCTTGATGTGGCAGTAGCGGCGCTCGATGACGTTCCGGTTCTTGTAGTCGGCGGTATCGAGGCCGACGGGGCGGCCGCCGCGTGAGCCGCGCCGTTTGCGGCGTCCTTGCTGATCGGCGGG
>NZ_AULR01000001.1:456031-544782 GCF_000422385.1 Microbacterium indicum DSM 19969 | reverse complement strand
GCATGGCTGGTTGGCTACGTTCGGGATGGATAACCGCTGAAAGCATCTAAGCGGGAAGCCGGCCTCAAGATGAGACTTCCATGGCCTTCGGGCTGTGAGGCTCCCAGCAGACTACTGGGTTGATAGGCCAGATGTGGAAGCACGGTAACGTGTGCAGCTGACTGGTACTAATAAGCCGATGACTTGATAACACTTCGTTTTTGTTTGTTCGCGTCCACTTTGTGGTTCTCAGGGTACGATCGTTGTGCTCGTGAGAGTCTGATAATTCTAATAGTGCTTATGCCTGTTGGAACACGGTTTTCCCACTGCTTTTGTGGTGTGGTGATGAGTGTTTCGGTGGTTATAGCGAGAGGGAAACGCCCGGTCACATTCCGAACCCGGAAGCTAAGCCTCTCAGCGCCGATGGTACTGCAAGGGGGACCTTGTGGGAGAGTAGGACACCGCCGGACTTAACTTGAGGAAAAGGCCACCCGATGACGGGTGGCCTTTTCTGCGTTTCGGGGGAGAACCGACTCCGCGCTTCCGCGCAGAGACGCTTCTCCCCCGAAATCGCGCCCGCGGCGCGCGCTCAGTCGAGCCAGACCGCTGCCGCCGTCTGGCGTGCCGCGTCGGTCGACGACGGGTGGAACCCGCCCGCGCGGACGTCGCGCGAGAGGCGCGCGAGCTCGTTCCCGTTGCGGAACGATGCCCCGCCGGCGACGAGCAGCGCCGCGTCGACGATGCGGGCCGCCGTCGTGACGGCGCGCACCTTCATGCCCGAGAAGAGGGCGAAGGCGCGCGATCCCCATGCGGCGTGCTCGTCGAGCCCGCGCATGAGCGCGGAGAGCTCGAGCACGAGCGCGTCGTGGGCGATCGCCGCCTCGCCGACGCGGTCGCGCACGACGGGATCCTCGCTCTTCGCGAGCCCCGTGCGCTTCGAGGCGCGCGAGCGCGCCGCCTCCGCCGCGAGCTCGAGCGCGCGCTGCGCGACGCCGGTGTAGACCGACGCCACGAGCAGCGAGAAGGCGGCGAAGATCGCGTACTGCAGCAGGTCTGAGCCGGGTCCGGGCGCGACGCGTCGCACGATGCGGTCGGCGGCCGCCTCGGCCCCGCGGAGCTCGGTCGTGCGGCTCTGCGTGCCGCGCATACCCAGGGTGTCCCAGTCGTCGTGGGTGACGACGTCGTCGGAGCGCTCGAGGAAGGCGAAGACGAGCTCGGGGTCCCCGCCCGCGGCGTCGAGCCCGTGCACGCCCAGCCGCGTCCAGATGGGCGCGAGCGACATGAAGATCTTCGTGCCCGTGAACGCGTACCCGCCGCCCGGCAGGCGAACGGCGTCGGTGCCGCTCGCGAAGAGCATGAGCTCGTTACCCGGCTCGCTGATGCCGAAGGCGAACACCTCGCCGGACGCGGCCTCCTCCTCCACGAAACGCAGGCTGTGGTCGCCGCGCTCGCGGAGGATCTTCGCGGCCGCGGTCCACACGAGGTGCATGTTGATCGCGAGAGCCGTCGCAGGCGCCGCCGTCGCGAGGCGCTGCTGCAGGACGGACGCCTGCTCGAGGCTCAGGCCCGCGCCGCCGGCGGATCCGTTGACGAGGATCCGCAGGTATCCGGCATCGCGGAGCTCCGCGAGGTCCTCGTCGGGGAAGGCATTGTCGCGATCGACCTGGTCGGCGCGGGAGCGGATCCGCTCGAGGAGGTCGTCGGGCAGGTGGTCACGGGGGTCGAAGGGGGGCGACATGAGCCCAGCCTAGGGACGCGAGAGGGGCGCGGCGCGACACGCCGACCGGCGCATCCTCAGGCGTTCGGATGTCGGTGGTCGTGCGTACCGTCGGGGGTGTGGAGAACGACTCCGCGGGGCCCGAGAAGCGCGCGATCTCGCGGTTCTCGAGGGCTCTGTGCTGTGGACGGACCCGTGCAGAAGGGTGTGGACAGGGCGTGGAGAACTGTGGAGAATGACAGAGATGTAACTACTACACCTAGTGGTGCCCCCGTAGGTGCGCCCCCATATGTAGTATTGAAGTCCCGGCGGCGCTCCGCTGGCACAGACATCGATCCGGAGGGGAAATCATGGCGATCACCGTCTACAGCAAGCCTGCCTGCGTGCAGTGCAACGCGACCTACCGTGCGCTCGACGCGAAGGGCATCGAGTACGAGGTCACCGACGTCACCGAGAACGCTGACGCGCTCGAGCAGGTCAAGGCCCTCGGCTACCTGCAGGCTCCCGTCGTCATCGCCGACGAGGAGCACTGGTCGGGCTTCCGCCCCGACAAGATCGACGAGCTCGCGGCTCGTCTCGCGTAACAGGCGCTGACGCGGCGAGAGAGGAAACGATCATGACCGCGACGGCGACAGAGGCGGAGGCCCCGCATCTGGTCTACTTCTCGAGCGTCTCGGGCAACACCGCCCGATTCGTCGAGAAGCTCGGCTTCCCGGCCGAGCGCATCCCGCTGCATCGGGGGGACGACCCGCTCCGGGTATCGGAGCCGTTCGTGCTCGTCCTCCCGACGTACGGCGGAGGAAACGGCGAGGGCGCGGTCCCGAAGCAGGTGATCCGCTTCCTCAACGACGAGAGCAATCGCCGCTGGATCCGCGGTGTCATCTCCACGGGCAACACCAACTTCGGCGAGGCGTACTGCATCGCCGGCGACATCATCAGCCGAAAGTGCCAGGTTCCGCTCCTGGACAGAGTCGAGCTCTTCGGCACCCCAGAAGACGTAGATCGCGTGAGCGAAGGATTGGACACATGGTGGAAGGAACTCTGACCGCGGAGCGGTTCGACTTCAAGAGCAACCCCGCGTTCGATGGGATGGACTACCACTCCCTCAATGCGATGCTGAACCTGTACGACGCGAACGGGCAGATCCAGTTCGACGCCGACAAGCGAGCGACGCGCGAGTACTTCCTGCAGCACGTCAACCAGAACACGGTGTTCTTCCACTCGCTGCGCGAGCGCCTCGACTACCTCGTCGAGAAGGAGTACTACGAGGGCGCCGTCATCGACAAGTACGAGTTCTCGTTCATCGAGAAGCTCAACGAGCACGCCTACGCGCAGAAGTTCCGCTTCGAGACCTTCCTCGGCGCGTTCAAGTACTACACGAGCTACACGCTCAAGACGTTCGACGGCAAGCGCTACCTCGAGCGCTTCGAGGACCGCGTCGTCATGACGAGCCTCGCGCTCGCCGACGGCGACGAGAAGCTCGCCTGGAACCTCGTCGACGAGATCCTCTCGGGCCGCTTCCAGCCCGCGACCCCGACCTTCCTCAACGCCGGCAAGGCGCAGCGCGGCGAGCTCGTCAGCTGCTTCCTCCTGCGCATCGAGGACAACATGGAGTCGATCGCCCGCTCGATCAACTCGGCGCTGCAGCTCTCGAAGCGCGGCGGCGGCGTGGCGCTCCTCCTCTCGAACATCCGCGAGGCCGGCGCCCCGATCAAGCAGATCGAGAACCAGTCGAGCGGCATCCTCCCCGTCATGAAGCTGCTCGAGGACTCGTTCAGCTACGCGAACCAGCTCGGCGCGCGTCAGGGCGCGGGCGCGGTGTACCTCAACGCGCACCACCCCGACATCATGAAGTTCCTCGACACCAAGCGCGAGAACGCCGACGAGAAGATCCGCATCAAGACGCTCTCGCTGGGCGTCGTGGTGCCCGACATCACGTTCGAGCTCGCGAAGAACGACGAGGACATGTACCTCTTCTCGCCCTACGACGTCGAGCGCGTCTACGGCGTGCCCTTCGGCGACATCTCGGTGACCGAGAAGTACCGCGAGATGGTCGACGACCCGCGCATCAAGAAGACGAAGATCAACGCGCGTCAGTTCTTCCAGACCCTCGCCGAGGTGCAGTTCGAGTCGGGCTACCCGTACGTCATGTTCGAGGACACGGTGAACGCGGCCAACCCCATCAAGGGCCGCATCAACATGTCGAACCTCTGCAGCGAGATCCTGCAGGTGAACACGCCCACGACCCTGAACGTCGACCTGTCGTACGACCAGATCGGCAAGGACATCAGCTGCAATCTCGGTTCGCTGAATATCGCGCTGACGATGGACGCCGAGAGCCTCGGCCGCACCGTCAACACGGCCGTCCGCGGCCTCACCGCCGTGAGCGACCAGTCCGACATCGAGTCGGTGCGCTCGATCGCCGACGGCAACGACCGCTCGCACGCGATCGGCCTCGGCCAGATGAACCTCCACGGCTACCTGTCGCGCGAGCGGATCTTCTACGGATCCGAAGAGGGCGTCGACTTCACGAACATCTACTTCTACACGGTGCTCTTCCACGCCATCACGGCGTCGATGGAGATCGCGCGCGAGCGCGGCGTCTCGTTCGAGGGCTTCGCCGACTCGAAGTACGCGTCGGGCGAGTTCTTCGACAAGTACACCGAGCAGGAGTGGGCGCCCGCGACGGCCCGCGTCGCCGAGCTGTTCGCGCAGCACCACATCCCGACGCAGGACGACTGGCGCGAGCTCAGGGCCCAGGTCCAGAAGCACGGCATGTACAACCAGAACCTGCAGGCCGTCCCGCCGACCGGCTCGATCTCGTACATCAACAACTCGACGGCGTCGATCCACCCGATCGCCTCGAAGATCGAGATCCGCAAGGAAGGCAAGCTCGGTCGCGTGTACTACCCGGCGCCGTTCATGACGAACGACAACCTGGAGTACTACCAGGACGCGTACGAGATCGGCTACCAGAAGGTCGTCGACACCTACGCCGCCGCGACCCGGCACGTCGACCAGGGCCTCTCGCTCACGCTGTTCTTCCCCGACACGGCGACGACGCGCGACATCAACAAGGCCCAGATCTACGCCTGGCGCAAGGGCATCAAGACGATCTACTACGTGCGTCTGCGCCAGATGGCACTCGAGGGCACCGAGGTCGAGGGCTGCGTCAGCTGCACGCTCTGACCGCGCCGACCGGGAACTGACAGGAACAACATGGTTGAGAAACTCCAGCTGCTCGACACGGTCCAGGCCATCAACTGGAACCGCATCGAGGACGATAAGGACGTCGAGGTGTGGAACCGCCTCACGAGCAACTTCTGGCTGCCCGAGAAGGTGCCGCTGTCGAACGACGTGCAGTCGTGGAACACGCTCACGGAGGCCGAGCAGAAGCTCACGATGCGCGTGTTCACGGGCCTGACCCTGCTCGACACGATCCAGGGCACCGTCGGCGCCGTCTCGCTGATCCCCGATGCGCTCACCCCGCACGAGGAGGCCGTCTACACGAACATCGCGTTCATGGAGTCGGTGCACGCGAAGAGCTACTCGTCGATCTTCTCGACGCTCTCGAACACCCCCGACATCGATGCGGCTTTCCGCTGGTCGGTCGAGAACCCGAACCTTCAGAAGAAGGCTCAGATCGTCATGGACTACTACCGGGGCGATGAGCCGCTCAAGCGCAAGGTCGCCTCGACCCTGCTCGAGAGCTTCCTCTTCTACTCGGGCTTCTACCTGCCGATGTACTGGTCGAGCCACGCCAAGCTGACCAACACCGCCGACCTCATCCGCCTCATCATCCGCGACGAGGCCGTGCACGGCTACTACATCGGCTACAAGTTCCAGAAGGGGCTCGAGAAGGTCGACCAGGCCAAGCGGGACGAGCTCAAGGACTACACGTTCTCGCTGCTCTACGAGCTCTACGACAACGAGGTGCAGTACACGCAGGACCTCTACGACACCGTCGGCCTGACCGAGGACGTCAAGAAGTTCCTGCACTACAACGCCAACAAGGCCCTCATGAACCTGGGCTACGAGGCGATGTTCCCCGCGACGGTCACCGACGTGAACCCGGCGATCCTGTCGGCCCTCTCGCCGAACGCCGACGAGAACCACGACTTCTTCAGCGGGTCGGGCTCGTCGTACGTCATCGGCAAGGCCGAGACGACGCAGGACGAGGACTGGGACTTCTAGAAATTTTCTGAAGCACTTCGGCTGAAAAGCCTGGTCAGAGGCCCGGATTCGCGAAATCTCGCGGGTTCGGGCCTTGTTCGTGCCCTCTGTTCGAAGACAGAGGAGAACAGAAATGATCAGGAATATCCATTCAGTGGGGCACGCAGGGGGCACGCGTGCACCTTCGACGTGGGCAAGGAGGTGCGATCCGAACCGCATCGGGGTTCCGCCGACACCCGACGCCGTGTCCCATCGTGCCCTTCGAAGTGAACGCAGTGACTCAACCTCCGCGGAATACTGCGGATCTCTGGGCCTGCGTAACGTGAGGTGCACGGAGGGGCACGACGGTCCGCGAGCGGCTGTTCGAGCCCACGGGAGGCCATCATGAGCACGGTGAACCGCGAGGCCGGGGGCTCTTGCGTAAGCTCCCGTCGGGTCGTTGGCAGGCCCGCTATCCCGCGCCAGATGGCGAGATGAATCCAGCGCGAACCGAGGACGACAGGGCGCTTACGTTCGTGACGAAGACCGATGCGCGGAAATGGCTCGCGCTCACGGGCGTCGACCGGATCCTCCAGGGCTGGGCCGTGCTCGGCCTGCCGGCCCAGGACAGCAACAAGCGCGCGGCGATCGTCTGCAACCCCACCAAGGTCCTCGACTTCGCGCTGTTCGGCCGCCGCGTCGAGTCGGAGCTGCAGCGCGCGCGGGGTGGACCCCCCTCCGGCTCGAGACCGAGCACGACGACTCGGGTGTCCGCATGGCGCGGGACGCCGTGGCTGCGGACGTCGACGTCGTCATGGTCGCGGGCGGCGACGGCACGGTGCGGGTGGTCTGCCAGGAGCTCGCGGGGACGGGCGTGCCGGTCGCGCTGATCCCGGCGGGGACGGGAAACCTCCTCGCGCGGAACCTCGGTGTCGCGCTCGACGTCATGGTCGCCGCCCCCTCGGGGCTCCGCCAGCTCGTCCAGATCGCGAGCGGCATCGCGTGGGGAGCGCACGTCGATCCGCTCACCTACGGGCAGGCCCGCACCGTCGAGATCGTCGGCGACCAGCCCGTCGCGTGCCAGCTCGACGGCGACTACGAGGGAGAGTCCGCCTTCTTCCGCGCCGAGGTGCTCCCCGGAGCCCTCAGGGTGATGCTCGACGCGGACGGGGCACGCCCCTGGGCGCGGTGACGGGGGTCAGCCCGCGACGTAGTGGTCGAGCGCCTTGAGCGCGGGCTGGCTCGACGGATCCTCGACCGCGGTGGCGCCGACGGCGCACGCGGCGGACAGGGCCGCCTCGTCGGACAGCCCGCGGCGAAGCGCGATCGTGAGGGCGGCGCAGAAGGCGTCGCCGGCGCCCACGGTGTTGACGGGGAGCGCCGGCAGCGCGGGCACACGGGCGACCTCGCGGCCGTGCTCGAACATCGCGGCGCCCGCCTCGCCGTAGGTGACGGCCACGCGGGCAGCCCGCGCGAGCTCGGGCAGGAGCTCGTACTCGGTCTCGTTCACGATGAACAGGTCGACGCGGTCGACGACGCCCGCGGGCAGGTGCTGCGCCGGGGCCGCGTTCACGACGAAGAACGCGGGCCGTGCGTCGGCGATCGCAGCCACGGTGTCGAGGGGGATCTCGAGCTGCGTCAGGACGACGTCGTCGGGCCCGATCGAGAGGTGATCCGGCGTGACGCGCGCATTGGCCCCGGGCGCCACGATGATCTGGTTCTCACCCGCGGCGTCGACGCCGATGAGCGCCGTGCCCGTGGGCGCACCGACCGTCCGCACGGCGTCGGCGTCGACGCCGGACGCCTCGAGATCGGCGAGCGACCGGGATCCGTCGGCGTCGTCGCCCACGGCGCCGATCATCCGCACCGCGGCGCCGAGCCGTGCCGCCGCGACGGCCTGGTTCGCGCCCTTGCCGCCCGGCGACCGGGTGAGCTCGCCCCCGCCGACGGTCTCGCCCGCCGCGGGAAGACGCTCGACGCGGGCCGTGACGTCGACGTTGATGCTGCCGACGACGGTGAGGGGCATGGGGGAGTGGTTCACGAGAAGCCTCTTACGCGCGTGGCCATAGGATCTGAGTTCCGAAGCTACCCGACAAGGATCCGCATGAGCCTGCCCGCGCGCCCCACCTACCTCGACTGCGACACCGGAATCGACGATTCCCTCGCACTCGCCTACCTGCTGGCGACGCCGGCCGCGCGCCTCGTCGGGATCGGCACCGTGAGCGGCAACACCGACGCGACGCAGGCGGCGCGCAACACGCTCGACCTGTGCGGGCTCGCGGGGCGCGACGACATCCCCGTCGCGATCGGGCGCACCGACTTCCTCGCGCGCCCCTACGACGGGGGAGCGCCTCACGTCCACGGCGCGAACGGCATCGGGGACGTCGAGCTGCCGCGGTCGGAGGGTCCGGTCGACGCGCGCTCGGCGGCCCAGCTGCTCATCGACCTCTCGCGCGAGCACGCGGGGGAGCTGCGGATCGTCGCGATCGGCCCGCTCACGAACCTCGCGGTCGCGCTCGAGGCGGATCCCACGCTCCCGGAGCGCGTCGCCGACATCACCATCATGGGCGGCGCCGCGCTCGTCCCCGGCAACATCAGCCCGGTCGCCGAGGCGAACATCGGCAACGACCCCGAGGCCGCGGCCCGGGTCATCGCGGCCGACTGGGACGTGACCCTCGTGCCGCTCGACGTCACGATGGCGAACCCGTTCGAGGAGTCGCACCGCGCCGAGCTGCTCGCGAGCGACAGCCCCATCGCGCGTGCCGTCGGCGAGGCGCTCGACTTCTACTTCGACTTCTACGTCCCCGAGTACGGCCGCCGCATGAGCGCGCTTCACGATCCGCTGGCCGCCGCGATCAGCACGGGCGGCGTGATCCCGTCGCTCGCGCCCCGGGTCCCCGTCTCGGTCGACGCGACCGACGGGCCCGGCCGCGGGCAGACGATCGCCGACCTGCGGGGCCAGCGCGTCGCGCCGCGCGACCACGACGGCGTGCGCACCCGGGTCGTGCTCGAAGCCGAGGGCGACGTCGCGCGGCATCTCGTCGATCTCGTCACAGCGCGCGCCTGACGGGTCCACAGCCCGTTCCTGCGCGGGGAGGGTTACGCTCGGGGTGCACTTCTCCGAATCGAGGACCCCATGCCCGCTCTGTTCGAGCACCCCATGCAGCTGCTGCTGATCCTGGCGATCGTCCTGCTGATCTTCGGTGCGTCGCGCCTTCCCGCCCTTGCGAAGGGCGTCGGCCAGTCGATGCGCGTCTTCCGAAGCGAGCTGCGGGCCGGAGCCGACGAGCAGGCCGCGGCCGCCGCGACCACCGCCGCCGCGCCCGAGCAGAGCGCCGCCGCGCCGCTCGCGGCTGAGCAGGCCCCCGACCAGCGCGCCTGAGCCCGTCTGCGGCGGATCTCCGCCGGGGACGGGTCGCGTCTCGCCGCGCGTTTGGAGCGATCCAAGCGAGTCACCCCCCCCAACGTGTCGGCGAAAGGTCGCCGCATGTCCGTCCAGATCCCCCAGCCCCGCCTCATCGATCCGGCGTCCGTGCCGGCGCTCCGCTGGGGCGTGATCGGGACCGGCATCGCAGGCCGCTTCGTGCACGCGATCCACGCCCACACCGCGCAGCGCGCCGTCGCCGTGACGGCCCGCGACGCGGCGAAGACCCGGGCTTTCGCCGACGAGCACGGCATCGCGCGCGTGCACGACTCCGTCCCGGCGCTCCTCGCCGACCCGGACGTCGACGTCGTCTACGTCGCGACGCCGCACCCCCTGCACCGCGAGCAGGCGCTCCAGGCGATCGCGGCGGGCAAGCATGTCCTCATCGAGAAGCCCATCGCGATGTCGGCCGACGAGGCGCGTGAGATCCTCGCAGCGGGCCGTGCCACCGGGGTGCTCGTCGCCGAGGCGATGTGGACCCGCCGCCTCCCGCAGGCCGACGTCATCCGGCAGGTGCTCGAGAGCGGAGTCCTCGGTGAGGTCTCGCTCGTCCGCGCCGACTTCGGCTTCGTCGCGCCCGAGCTGCCGGAGCACCGCCTCTGGAACCCCGAGCTCGGCGGCGGCGCGATGCTCGACGCCGGCGTGTACCCCGTCTCGTTCGCTTCCTCGGTGCTCGGCGCGCCATCGGTCGTCCGCGCGATCGGCACGGTCGCCGAGACCGGCGTCGACGCGAGCGCGAACGTCCTCCTCGCGACCCCGTCGGGCGCCGAGGCCGTTCTCTCGACGTCGCTTGTCGCGTCACTGCCGGTCGAGGCGTCGATCCACGGATCGCTCGGGCGGCTCGAGGTCCTGAGCCCCTTCTTCGGACCGTCGGGGATCCGGCTCGTCCTCGGGGCGCTCGGATCCGAGGCGACCGCCGTCTGGCGCGACGAGACCTTCGAGGCGATCCACGACGGCCTCGGCTGTCAGGCGACGGCGTTCGCCTCGTACGTCGGCCGGGGCCTCCTCGAGTCGCCGGTCCACCCGCACGACGAGGTCGTCTCCGTCATGGTGACGATCGACGAGGTGCTCCCCCAGATCGCCGCGGCGTCCTGACCCGCAGCCTGACCCCGGCTCGCACAGGAGAAGCACGATGCCAGACATCCAGCACACCGTCGCCTTCCGGCTCGTCCACGCGCCGGGTTCCCCCGAGGAGGAGGCGTTCCTCGCCGACGCCCGCGCGACGCTCTCGGCGATCCCCGGGACCGCCGACTTCGCGATCAACCGGCAGGTGAGCGCGAAGAGCGCGTTCGCGTGGCAGTTCACGATGCGCTTCGCCGACGAGGCCGCATACGCCGCCTATGACGAGCACCCCGCGCACGTCGCGTTCGTGCGGGACCGCTGAGTTACCGAGGTCGAGGCCTTCGAAGAGCCCGACTTCGTGCGGGCCTGATGACGAGTTCGGCGCGGAGCGCGGAGGGCCGCCGCCCGACGATGCGCGACGTCGCCGCCGCGGCCGGCGTCTCGCAGCAGACGGTCTCGCTCGTGCTCCGCGGCGAGCCCGGCCCGAGCACCGCGTCGCGCGAGCGGGTGCGGCGCGCGGCCGAGGAGATCGGGTACCGCGCGAACGTGTCGGCGCGCCTGCTGCGGCGGCGGCGCTCGCGCCTCATCGGCATGCTGTACGCCGCGGGGAACACCTTCGAACTGCGGGTCGTCGAACGCCTCATGGAGCGCGCCGCCGAGGCGGGGTTCGACGTCGTTCTCGGCCCCGTCACGGGCGTGCGCACGACCGAGGTCGTCGTCTCGCAGTTCCTCGAGCAGCGCGTCGAGGCGCTCGCCTGCTACAACCCGGATCCCGCCTCGCCCGCGTTGCGCAGCGCGATCGCGTCGATGCCCGTCGTGTGGATGGGCGAGCACGCCGGCGACCCGCGCGTCGACGCCGTGCGCACCGACGACGATCGCGGCCTCGAGCTGCTCGTCGAGCACCTCGTCGAGCGCGGACACACGCGGATCGCGTACGCGGGAGGGTCCGTCGGGATCGTGGGCGCCGATCGAGCGCGGGCGTACCGCGCCGCGATGGCGGCACGGGGCCTCCCGACCGACGAGATCGACGTGGGCTTCGGCGAGGAGGACGGCGCGCGCGCCGCGCGGGACCTCCTCGCGCGCGACGAGCTACCGACGGCGGTCATCGGGTGCAGCGACCACTGCGCGGCCGGCCTCATGGGCACCCTCGTGCGCGCGGGCGTGCGCATCCCCGACGACGTCTCGATCACGGGCTACGACGACAGCGACGTCGCGGCGCTCTCGTACCTCGACATCACGTCGGTGCGGCAGGACGTCGACCTCACGGTCGATGCCGCGCTCGCCGCGATCCTCGGGCGCCTCGCGGATCCCGACGCCGCGCCGCAGGACCGCGCGACGGCCGCGTCGCTCACGACGCGATCCTCGACGGGACCCGCCCGGGCCTGATCACACCGTCGCCATCCGAGAGGAAGACACCATGACAGAAGACGAGAAGCGCGAGATCGAGGCGCTCGCCGGCGAAGACGCGCGTGTGCGATTCGCGCGGTTCGAGCACGACGACGCCCTGGCGGTCGGGCAGCGGATCATCGCGCTCGCCCGCGAGCGGGGCCTGACGATCGCCGCGTCGGTCTGGCTCGGCCAGCAGCTCGTGTTCCACGGCGCGCTCGCCGGCACCTCGGCAGACAACGACGGCTGGATGATCCGGAAGGTCGCGACGGTCCGGCGCTATGACGCGAGCTCGCAGCTCGTGCGCCGGCGCTGGGCGACTGCCGGGGTGACGACCGCCAGCGAGGCCCTCGGCCTCGACCCGCTCGTCTACACGCTGAGCGGAGGCGCCGTGCCGATCCGCATCGGCGCGACCCAGGTCGGCGTCGTCGTCGCCTCGGGAGTGGACGACGAGGTCGAGCACGCGCTCGTCGTCGAGGCACTCAAGGAGCACCTCGCGCTCTCGGGCGCGCGCTGATGGGCGCGGGCGGGGCGGCGTGCCCGGCGGCTCCGGATCCGGCAGGATCGTTCGGGTGACCATGATCGATCCGCGTACAGCCCTCGCCGAGGCCGAGACGGCCGTCGCGCAGGCCCATCGACTGGACGCGCTCGCCGCGGCGCAGCAGAAGCAGGTCGACGCCGCGGCGCGGAGCGTCGCGGACGCGCGCCGGGAGCTCGACGCGGAGGCGAGCGACGTCGACCGCCTGGAGCGGATGTCCTTCGCCTCCGTCCTCGCCGCGCTGCGCGGCGATCGCGACGATCGCCTCGCGCGGGAGAAGGCCGAGCGCGATGCCGCGCGGTTCCGCCTCGAGGCCGCGTCCGGCCTCGAGGCCGAGCTCGCCTCTCGCCGCGCCGAGACGCTGCGCCGGCGCGCCGATCTCGGCGACGTCGATGCCGCGCTCGACGAGGCGCGGCGCGCGACGCAGGAGCTGATCCTGCGCCACGGCGCCGCGGGCGCCGAGGAGCTCGAGGGCCTCCTCCGCAGGGCGGCGCTCCTCGAGGTCGAGCGGGACGAGGTCGGCGAGGCGATCGCCGCGGCCCGGGCAGCGCGCGGCCCGCTCGACGCCGCGGCGGCTGCGCTCGCGCGCGCGGGAGGCTGGTCGGCTTACGACATCGTCGGCGGCGGCTTCATCGCCGACCTCGTGAAGCGGTCCGAGATGGACGGCGCCGCCGACAGCCTCCGCGCGGCCGACGTCGCGCTGCGGGCGCTGTCCGCCGAGCTCGCCGATCTCGGCTCCGGCGCGGCCTCCGACCTCGGAGACGGCGACATCGTGAGCGCGTTCGACCTGTGGTTCGACGACATCTTCTCGTCGTGGGCGGTGCACGGCCGGATCACGGACGCCCAGGCCCGGGTCGGCGAGGCGCGGCAGGCGGTCGCGGCGATCTCCGCGCGCCTCGCCGAGCAGGCGCTCGACGTCGCGAAGGCCATCGCCGACGTGGAGGACCGCCGCGCCCGCATCCTGCGGGCGTGAGCGCCATCCATGCGGGAGAATAGAGGAATGCCGCTTCCTCTCGTGACCGAGATGCCCGAACCGCAGTACGTGATGTCGCCCGACGGGATCCGGATCGCGACGTACTCGTGGGGCGACGAGGATCAGCCGACGGTCATCGCGGTTCACGGCTTCGCGTCGAGCGCCAAGGACAACTGGGCCGCGACGGGGTGGGTGCGCGATCTGCAGAGCGCCGGCCTGCGCGTCATCGCGATCGACCAGCGCGGCCACGGGGCGAGCGAGAAGCCCACGGAGGCGACCGCCTATCGCATGGGCGCGCTCGTCGCCGACGTCGCCACCGTCATCGACACCTACACGCTCGAGCAGGTCCGCTACCTCGGGTACTCGCTCGGCGCGCGCGTCGGCTGGCACGTCCTCAAGACGCTGCGCGAGGACGAGGTCGAGCGGGCGGTCCTCGGCGGGATCCCCGACGGCAAGCCCCTCGGACGCCTCGACCTCGACCAGGCGCGCGCCTACGCCGACCACGGCGTCGAGGTCACGGATCCCGTCACCCGCAACTACGTCACGCTCGCCGATCGCGTGCCCGGCAACGAGATCCGCGCGCTCGTCGCCCTCGCCGAGGGCATGCGCTTCGACCACGCCGACCCCGACCTGGGGGCGCCGCCCCACCAGCCGCTGCTCATCGCCGCGGGCTCGGAGGACCGGATCCTCGAGGACGCGCGCGGCATCGCCGACCGCACGCCCGGCGCGGGCTTCCTCGAGATCCCGAAGCGCCATCACTTCAACGCGCCGGGCGCCCGCCCCTTCCGCGAGGCGGGCGTCGCGTTCCTCGCGGCCTGATCAGCCGAGGGGAACGGCTCCGACGACGACGCCGATCACGAGCATCACGAGCGACACGATGAGGGCGCGCCACAGCACCTTCTTGTGGTGGTCGCCGAGGTTGACGCTCGAGAGCGACACGAGAAGCAGGATCGCCGGGACGAGCGGCGACTGCATGTGCACGGGCTGGCCGATGATCGACGCGCGCGCCATCTCGACGGGGTCGATGCCGTAGGCCGAGGCGCTCTCGGCGAGCACGGGGAGGATCCCGTAGTAGAACGCGTCGTTCGACATGAAGAAGGTCATGGGGATCGACAGCAGCCCCGCGATCACGGCGAAGAACGGGCCGAGCGCGTCGGGGACGACCGTGACGACCCAGTCGGCCATCGCGGTCACCATGCCCGTGCCGTCGAGGACGCCGACGAGGACGCCCGCTGCGAGGACCATCGACACGACGCCGACGATGCTCGGCGCGTGCGCGACGATCTCCTTCGACTGGTCCTTGAGCCGCGGGAAGTTGATGACGAGGGCGACGCCCGTGCCGATCATGAACACGAACGGCAGGGGGAGGATGTCGATCACGAGCAGCACCATGACCGCGACGGTGAGGACGAGGTTGACCCAGATGAGGCGCGGGCGCAGGGTGTCGCGGCCCGGGTTGAGCATCGTGTCGGCCATCGCGGTGTCGCGCTCGTCCTCCGCGATGCGCACGGGGGCCGTCGCGCCCGCGCCCTTCACCGTGACGATCCCGCGGGTCGCGAGCGAGGCGCGGGCCCCGGGACGGGATCCCGATCCGCTCACGAGCGCGGGGACGCGCAGGCCCAGCTTGCCGGCGCGCGTCGTTCCGCCCGGGCGGTCGGCGGTGGGCAGCTCGATGCGGCCGATGCGGCGGCGCTCGGCGAGGCCGAGGAACCAGGCGAGGCCGAAGGCGACGACGAGGCCGCCCGCGAGCGACGGGAGCATCGGCACGAAGACGGCCGAGGGCTCGACGCCGAGAGCCGTCGCGGCGCGCACCGTGGGCCCGCCCCACGGCACGATGTTGAGCGTGCCGTTGACGAGACCCGCGACGCAGGTCAGGACGACGGGGCTCATGCCGAGCCGCAGGTAGACGGGCAGGAGCGCCGACGTCGTGATGATGAAGGTCGTGGATCCGTCGCCGTCGAGCGAGACGGCTCCCGCGAGCAGCGCCGTGCCGAGCACGACCTTCGCGGGGTCGTTGCCGACGACGCGCGTCACGAGGCGGATGAGCGGGTCGAAGAGCCCCACATCGATCATGAGCCCGAAGAACATGATCGCGAACATGAGCAGCGCCGCCGTCGGCGCCATGTCGGAGATCGCGCCCATGACCATGTCGCCGAGGCCGAGACCGGCCCCCGCGAAGAGCCCGAAGATCGTGGGCACGAGGATCAGGGCGACCATCGGCGTGAGCCGCTTGGTCATGATGAGCGCCATGAACGCGAGGATCATGGTGAAGCCGAGGATGACGAGCATGAGACGTCCTTGTCTGCGTTCGTTCCGGCGCGGTCGATCCACGCCCAGGACGACGCTAGGGATCCGCCGCCCGCGGCCGCGGGTATCGCGCATTGCGCGACTTGTGCGCGTTCTGCTCACGCGCCCATACTGGGGCGATGCGCTTCGCGACGCGGATCCTCGTGACCCAGATCCTGGCCGCCGCCGCGATCGTCGCGATCTGCCTCGCGGCGTTCTTCGGGTTCGGCGTGTTCCAGCTGCGCCAGGAGGCGTCGGCGATGGGCCTCGCGATCGCGCGCTCGGTCGCGAGCGACCCCGACGTGCAGAGCGTCGCCGCCGAGTACGCGGGGCAGACGGATCCCGACCCCGCCGAGCTGCGCGACGGGATCCTGCAGGCCCAGGCCCAGGACGTCGCCGACCGCACGGGCGCGCTCTTCGTCGTCATCGCGAACGACCGCGGCCGCCGGCTCGCGCACCCCGACGCCGACGAGCTCGGCGGGGAGCTCAGCACCCCGTACGGCGACGTCCTCGCGGGCGAGGAGGTCGTCGACTGGGAGACGGGGACCCTCGGGCTGTCGGCCCGGGCGAAGGTGCCGATCGTCGACGAGGCGACGGGATCCGTGATCGGGGAGGTCAGCGTCGGCTTCGCGCCCGCCCGCGTCTACGGCGGCCTGCCGGCGATCGGCGCGCTCGTCGCCGGGATCGCGGCCGTCGCCCTCGCGGTGGGCGCGATCGTGGCCGTGCTGATCCGCCGTCGTCTCGAGCGCCTCACCCGCGGCGTGCAGCCGGACGAGATCGACGCACTGCTGCAGAGCCGCGCGGCGGTGCTCGGCGGGGTGCGCGACGGCGTCGTGCAGGTCGCGCCCGACGGCGTGATCCGCGCATGCAACGACCAGGCGACAGCGATCCTCGAGCTCGCCGGCGACCCGACGGGACGGCGCTATCGCAGCGCGGGCCTGCCGCAGCGCCTCGTGCGGCAGATCGAGGGCGCGCTCGCGGGCGATGCGCTCGCCGAGGGGGAGCTCGTGCTCGACGAGCGCGTCGCCTACGTCGAGGTGCGCGGAACGGCGGGCCGGGGCGCCGTCGCGGTGCTGCGCGACCGCACCGACGTCGTCGCCCTCGCGCAGCGCCTCGAGTCCGTGCGGGCCGCGACGGGCGCGCTGCGGGTGCAGCGGCACGAGTTCGCCAACCGCATGCACGCGGCGCAGGGCCTCCTCGCGGCGGGGCGCGTCTCGGACGCCGAGGAGCTCATCGCCGAGTTCGTCGAGCGCGGCGCGGTTCCCGAGGAGGCGGCGTTCGCCGTCGGGGATCCGTTCCTCCAGTCGTTCCTCGTGTCGAAGGCCAGCGAGGCGGCGGAGCGCGGCGTCTCGCTGAGGATGTCGGACGACACCTTCGTGCGCGGCTCGGTCGTCGAGCCCGAGGACGTCGCCGCCGTGATCGGCAACCTCGTCGACAACGCCGTCGTCGCGGCGGTCGCGGGGGAGGAGCCCCGGTGGGTCGAGGTCGCCCTGCTCGACGACGGCGACACGCTCGCCCTCACCGTGACCGACTCGGGCGCGGGCGTCGCGGATCCCGAGAACGTCTTCGAGAACGCGCGGGCTCGCGAGGACGAGGAGGGCGACGCCGTGCACGGGAGGGGCATCGGGCTTCCGCTCGCTCGCCGCTTCGCGCGCCGGCGCGGGGGATCCCTCCAGCTCGTCGCCGCCCGCGGCGAGGGGCACGGCGCCGTGTTCGCGGCGCGGCTTCCCGGAACGATGCGAGAGGACACCCCATGACCGACGAGCTGCGCGTCCTCATCGTCGACGACGACTTCCGGGTCAGCGGGATCCACCGCGACCTCGTCGACGACCACCCGCGCTTCGCGGCGCTGCCGCCCGTGCGCGACGCCGCGTCGGCCCGCCGCGCGATCGCCGAGATGGCCCCCGACCTGCTGCTGCTCGACGTGTTCCTGCCCGACGGCGACGGCATCGCGGTGGGGCAGGAGGCGGGCGTCGACCGCTTCATCCTCAGCGCCGCGAACGACGGCGCGACGGTGCGCCGGGCGCTCGGATCCGGCGCGCTCCAGTTCCTCGCGAAGCCCTTCGCCCCTCGCGAGCTGCACGATCGCCTGAGCGGCTACGCCCGCTTCCGGAACATCGTCGCGGCCGACGCGCTGCAGCAGGACGACATCGACCGCGCGCTCGCGGCCGTGCGCGGGGGCGCCGCGCCCGTCACGGCGTCGGGCGACACCCGCCAGCTCGTCTTCGCGGCCCTGGGATCCGGCGAGGCGTCGGCGAGCGACGTCGCGGCGGTGACGGGGATCTCGCGGGCGACGGCGCAGCGGCACCTCGCGGCGCTCGCCGCGGCGGGCCGGATCCGGGTGTCGCTGCGGTACGGGGCGACGGGCCGCCCCGAGCACCGCTACGCGCTGTAGCCGATCAGTCGATGCCGAGCTCGCGGCGCAGGCGGGCGACGTGGCCCGTGGCCTTGACGTTGTACTTCGCGAGCGCGACGACGCCCTCCTCGTCGATCACGAAGGTCGACCGGATCACGCCCTCGATGATCCGGCCGTAGTTGTTCTTCTCGCCCCACACGCCATACGCGCGGTGCACGGCGGCGTCGGGGTCGCTCAGCAGTGGGAAGGTCAGGCCGTCGCGCTCGGCGAAGCGGGCGAGCTTCTCGGGCTCGTCGCGCGAGACGCCGACGACGTCGTAGCCCGCGCCCTGCAACGACGCGATCGAGTCGCGGAAGTCGCACGCCTCGGTCGTGCAGCCCGGCGTCATCGCGGCCGGGTAGAAGTACAGGACGACCTTGCGGCCGCGGAGGCTTGCGAGCGTGACCTCGTCGCCGTCCTGGTTCCGGAGGGCGAAGTCGGGGGCTGTGGATCCGGTCTCGAGGCGCGTGGTCGTCATCCGTCGATTTTACCGGGAGGGCGGCGCCGGGCCCGCCGAGATTCTGACGATGAGCCGACTCCGTGCGCCGCCGCCCGGATCGTCAGAGGCTCGGCGCATCGCCAGAGTCTCGGGAGGCTCAGCGGTCCCAGGGGTCGTCGCGCGATGCGAACGTCTCGAGGAGCATCTGCAGCGACTGGACGCGGTCGCTCGGCAGGGATCCCGCCGCCACGGCCTCGTTGAGCGCGCAGTCGGGGGCGTCGGGCAGGTGCGTGCACCCGCGCGGGCAGTCTCCCGCGACGGCGTCGAGGTCGGGGTACGCGCGCAGGATGTTGTCGGGATCCACGTGCCCGAGCCCGAAGGAGCGGACGCCGGGGGTGTCGATGACCCACCCGGATCCCGCGTCGGAGCGGAAGCGCAGCGACTCGGTCGACGACGACGTGTGGCGGCCGCGCCCCGTGACCTCGTTGACGTGCCCCGTCGCGCGGTCGGCGTCGGGCACGAGGGCGTTCACGAGGGTCGACTTGCCGACGCCCGAGTGGCCGACGAAGACCGTCGAGCTGCCGACGAGGGCGTCGCCGATCTCGGCGATGGGCCACTTCCCGGGCGCCGAGAGGAACACCCGCAGGTCGTCGATCCCCGCGAAGTGCGCGAGGAACTCGGAGGGATCCGCGAGATCCGTCTTCGTCACGACCATGAGCGGGCGGATCCCCGCGTCGAGCGCCGCGACGAGGTAGCGGTCGACGAGGCGGGGCCGCGGCGGCGGGTCGGCCGCCGCGACGACGATGAGCATCTGGTCGGCGTTCGCGACGATCACGCGCTCGACGACGTCGGTGTCGTCGGCGCTGCGGCGCAGGAGCGAGGTGCGCTCCTCGATGCCGACGATGCGGCCGAGCGTGCCCTCGTCGCCCGAGGTGTCGCCCACGACGCGGGCCCGATCGCCCGTCACGATCGGCGTCTTGCGCAGCTCGCGGGCGCGCGAGGCCGTGATCTCGTGCTCTCCCTCGTCGCCCTCGTCGAGCAGCACGCGATAGCGCCCCCGGTCGACGCCGAGGACGCGCCCGATCACGGCGTCGTCGTGGGCCGGCCGGCGCTTCGTTCGGGGCCGGTTCGCCTTGGGGTTCGGGCGCACGCGGACATCGGACTCGTCGTAGAGCTCGTCCTCGTCGTCGAAGTCCCCCAGCCAGCTCACGCGGCGGCGTCTCCCGCGAGCATCTGCTCCCACAGCCAGGTGAACTGCGGCATCGTCTTGCCCGTCGTGCCGATCTCGTCGATCACGACGCCGGGAACGCGCAGGCCGATGAGCGCGCCCGTCGTCGCCATGCGGTGGTCGTGGTGCGCCTTCCACTCGCCGCCGTGCAGCGGGGCGGGGACGATGCGCAGGCCGTCGGGCAGCTCCTCGGCCTCGCCGCCGAGCGCGCGGATCCCGCTCACGAGCGCCGCGATGCGGTCGGTCTCGTGGCGCCGGATGTGGCCGATCCCCGTGAACGACGACGGCGAATCGGCGAACGCCGCGATGCCGACGAGCGTGGGGGTCAG
Source organism: Microbacterium indicum DSM 19969 (assembly GCF_000422385.1). Lineage (GTDB taxonomy): Bacteria > Actinomycetota > Actinomycetes > Actinomycetales > Microbacteriaceae > Microbacterium > Microbacterium indicum. The sequence continues at coordinate 524,874 of NZ_AULR01000001.1, read as the reverse complement.
CTCGCTGACCGCCGACAGGTCGAGGTCGACGCCGTGGATCGTCTGTCCCGCCGAGACCGTGACGGCGCCGCCGCGCCGCGAGACGCGAGCCCCGAGCAGGCCGAGGATCTCGGTGAGGCGGCCGCCCGGCTGCGTCGAGTGCGCGGGCCAGGCGGGGATCGTCACGGTTCCGCAGGCGACCATCGCGGCGGCGAGGAACGGCGCCGCGTTCGACAGGTCGGGCTCGATCGCGATGGCCTTGGCGCGTGGGACGGCCGCGGGCACGATCCACTCGGACTCGGACGGCTGCTCGACGTGCACGCCGCGGCGCGCGAGCGTCTCGAGCGTCATCTCGATGTGCGGGAGGCTCGGAAGCGTCTGGCCGACGTGCTTGAGGTGCAGGCCGACGTCGAAGCGCGGCGCCGCGAGCAGCAGGCCCGAGACGAACTGGCTCGACCCGGAGGCATCGATCTCGAGCTCCCCGCCGCGCACCTGGCCGTGGCCGCGCACCGTGAACGGGAGGCTCCAGGATCCGCCGTCGTCGATGTCGATGCCGAGGTCGCGTAGGGCGCGGATCATGGCGCCCATCGGGCGGTGCAGCGCCGACGCGTGCGCCGTCATGTGGACCTCGCCGTCGACGAGGCCGAGGAGCGGCGCGACGAAGCGCATGACGGTTCCGGCCTGGCCGGTGTCGATCTCGGTCCCGCCGGTCAGGTGCTTGGGAGGCGTGACGACGACGTCGGGCCCGAACGGGCTCTCGCCGGGGACCTGCTCGATCCCGACGCCGAGGGCGCGCAGGGCGCGGCCCATCGCGCGCGAGTCGTCGGAGTGGAGCGGGGAGGAGACCCGGCTGGATCCGTCGGCCAGGGCCGCGAGGACGAGCTCGCGGTTGGTGAGCGACTTCGATCCGGGCACGGCGACGGAGGCGCTGAGCGGCTTCGCTGCCGTCGGCGCCTCGTACGGCCCTCGGGGGGCCTCCGTCGGAACGGTGGATGTGGGGGAATACCCGCGCATGCTCATCGCGTTCCACCCTAGTGACACTCGAGAAGAGGTGACGGATGACGCAGACGGCGTGTGTCGAGGTGGATTCCCGGCTAGAGGATCTGCTCCCGAGCGTAGGCTGGGACCTTATGGACGATGCGCCCCTGGACGACGTGCCCACGGATCCCCGCGCGCAGTTCGAACAGCAGGCCCTCCCGTTCATGGATCAGCTCTACGGCGCCGCCATGCGCATGGCGCGCAACCCGCAGGACGCCGCCGATCTCGTGCAGGACACGTTCGTGAAGGCGTTCGCCTCGTGGCACACCTTCCGGCAGGGCACCAACCTCAAGGCGTGGCTCTACCGGATCCTCACGAACACGTACATCAACGGCTACCGCAAGAAGCAGCGCGAGCCGTTCCACAGCGCGATCGACGACCTCGAGGACTGGCAGCTCGGCGGCGCCGAGTCGACCACCGCGACGTCGAGCCGCTCGGCCGAGGTCGAGGCGATCGACCGCATGCCGGCGTCGGCGGTCAAGGACGCGCTGCAGGAGATCCCCGACGACTTCCGCATGGCCGTGTACCTGGCCGACGTCGAGGGGTTCGCCTACCAGGAGATCGCCGACATCATGAAGACCCCGATCGGCACCGTGATGAGCCGTCTGCATCGTGGCAGGCGGCTGCTGCGCGACAAGCTGAGGGGATACGCGGCTGAGCGAGGGATCGCCGCCGCCGAGCAGGGAGCGAAGAAATGAACGACTGCGGATGCGAGAGCGCCCGTACCGACCTCGAGGCGTTCGCGCGGGGCGAGCTCGACTGCTGCGCGACCGCGGCGTCGGAGCTGCGCGCGCACATCGAGACCTGCGACAGCTGCCGCGGGGAGGTCGACGTCGAGCGCGCCCTGACGGTCGCGATCTCGCGCGCGTGCTCCGACGAATCGGCGCCCGTCGACCTGCGCGCCCAGGTGATCGCCGCGCTCCACTCGCAGGTGCGCGAGCCGCGCTGAGCCGCCGCGGATAGGCTGACCGGGTGAGCTTCATCGACGCCCGGAACGTGCCTGCCGACCCGACCTCGACCGAGCGCCTCGCCGCGCAGGGCCTCGACTATCGCGTGGCCAGCGGATCCGATGCCCTGCTCCTTCACGTCGAGGCAGCCGAGCGCGGCTTCCTCGCGGGCGAGCCCGAGCCCGCCGAGCTCGAGGGCGAGGCATCCGTGCTCGCGGGGCGCCGCGTCATCGAGGTGCACGACCCGTCGTCTCCGCAGGCGTTCCCGGTCGCGACCGAGGACGCCTGGGTCGCGCGGCTGACGGTGCCGGGCGGCGAGCTGCCCATGTGGGCGATCAGCGGCGTGACGGTCGCGGGGACCCACCGCCGCCGAGGCATCGCCCGCGCGATGCTCGAGGGCGAGCTGCGCGCCGCCCACGCCGCCGGGGTCCCCGTCGCGGGCCTCACCGCGAGCGAGGCGACGATCTACGGCCGCTTCGGCTTCGCGCCGGCGCTCCCCGCCGCGCGGCTCACGATCGACGCGAAGCGCGCCGGGTGGGGATCCGCCGAGCCCCAGGCCCGCATCGACTTCACGACGCGCGAGCAGGCGGTCGACGACCTCGAGGAGCTCCATGAGCGCACCCGGCTCGACCGCGTCGGCGACATCGCCGCGTGGCGCCGCCGCTGGGAGCAGAAGGCCGGCACGGCCGCCGGCGTGACCGACGCGAAGAAGATCCGCGCCGTGCGGGCGACCGACGCGGCGGGCGAGCTCGTCGGCGCGATGACCTTCCGCATCGCGGGCGACTGGGACGACGCGACGTTCGAGGTGATCCACCTCATCGGATCCACCGCCGACGCGCGCGCGGCGCTCTGGCGCTTCGCCCTGAGCTACGACCTCGTCGCGAAGATCTCGGCGCACACGCAGCCGCTCGACACGCCCCTGCCCTGGCTCGTGCGCGATCACCGAGCCGTGAAGGTCGCGGCGCACGACCACGGCTGGCTGCGCGTCCTCGACGTCCCGGCCATGCTCCGCGGGCGCGCCCTCTCGGCGGGCTTCGGCGTGCGCCTGCGCGTGACGGACGACCTCGGCCTCGCGGGCGGGTCGTGGGTCGTGTCGCACCTCACGGGCCTGCGCATCGACGAGCTCGACGACGCGGCGGCGGTCGACGTGACGATGGACATCGGCGCCTTCTCGGCGGCGATCCTCGGCGGCGTGACGCTCGAGACGCTCGCTGGCGCGGGCCGCGTGACGGGCGATGCGGCGAAGATCGGCGAGCTCTCCGCGGCCCTCCGCCTCGCGACGGCTCCGCTCCTGTCGATCGGCTACTGAGGGGTCTCAGACGACGGCGTCGACCGGCTGCTCGGCGGGCCGAGCGGCTCCCGCCGCGGCGACCTCGGCCCACGCGTCGGCGAGGATCTCGGCCGCGCGCACGAGGTCTGCCGCCGGCGCCGTGATCGGGACCCGGAGGTGCCGCTCGCTGCCGCCGTCGATCGCGAACCGCGGCCCCGCCGAGAGCAGCAGCCCGCGTCGGCGTGCGGCCAGGACGAGCGCCGAGCTGCGCGGGGATCCGAGCCCGATCCACAGCGCGACGCCGCCCGGCGCGACGGGGACCGACCACTCGGGGATGAGGTCGCGGATCCGCGCCGTGAGGGCGTCGCGGCCGGCCGCGAGCACGCGTGAGCGCTGCGCCAGGATCTCGGGCATGTGCGCCATCGCACGCTCGGCGACGGACTGCTCGAACTCGGGCGTTCCGAGGTCGCCCGCGGGCCGCAGCGCGGCGAGGCGGCGGATCATGTCGACGCTCGCGCGGATCCAGCCGATGCGCAGCCCGCCCCACACCGTCTTGCCGAGGGAGCCGAGGGTGATGACGGCGTCGTCGTCCTCGGGCGCGACGGCGGCGAAGGGGACGGAGCCGGGGGCGCCGTCGATCGCGAGCTCGGCGGTCGTCTCGTCGGCGACGATCACGGTCCCGGCCGCGCGCGCGAGCTCGGCCAGGCGGATCCGCGTCTCGCCGTCCATCGACTCGCCCGTGGGGTTGTGGAAGTCGGGCATGAGGTAGCCCGCCGAGGGCGCGGCGCGGTTCAGGACCTGGGCGGCGCGCTCGAGATCCCAGCCCGCGCCGACCGCGACGGGCACGCCGACGAGCCGTGCCCCGGCGCGCGAGAACGCGTCGGCCGCGTGCGGGTAGGTGGGCGTCTCGATGAGCGCGCGATCTCCGCGCGACACGAGCTGTGAGGCGACGAGCGCGATGGCGCTCTGCGCGCCCGTCGTCACCATGATCTGATCCGGCTCGGTCGGGAGCCCGCGTGCGGTGTAGCGCGCCGCGATCGCCTCGCGCAGGCCCGGGCGGCCGACGACGTCGTAGCCCGAGCGCGCGACGAGCGACGGGGCGGTCTCGGCGACCTCGGCGAAGAGCGCGGCGAGCCCCGGCCACGCGGCGGGGCTCGCCTGCTGCAGGTCGATCGCCCCTCCGGGCGCCGAGATGCGGCCGAGGTCGCGGTGGCCGAGGGGGAGCGTGACGCTGCCGGATCCGCGCGCGCTCTCGATGTGGCCGCTGGCGCGCAGGCTGCGATACGCCGACGCGACGGTCGTGCGGCTGAGGGCGAGGCGCTGCGCGAGCGCGCGCTCGGCGGGCAGGGCGGTTCCGGGCGCGATGCGGTTGTCGAGGCACAGGAGTCGGATCGCGTCGGCGAGCGCCTCGTAGGCGGGCTCGCGCACGCGCCAGCCGCCGAGCATGGCGTCGAGGGCGCGCGCCGTGAGGCGGGAGTCGGGCATGCGGCCAGAGTACCTCGATTGGCACCTTGTAAGAATTCCAATCCTCGCGTGGGATCGACGTATGTCTCCCGCCCTCGTCCTCCTCGCCGTCATCCTCGCGCTCGCGGTCGCCGGCGCGATCTGGGTCGTCGTCGCCGTGCGGCGTGACGGCTACCGCGCGATCCCGGTCGACGCGGGGCGCATCCCGCGGGATCGCGACGGTGCGTCGCGGGGCCGGGGTCCGTCGCGGCGTGCGGTCCGGGCGGGCATGAGTGGACTGATTCGGGGGATCCGCATCGCGTCGCTGGGCGCGCTCGCGCTGCGACTCGCCCGGCTCGTCGGCGGGCTCGTGCTCTACGGCGCCGGATGCGCCCTCACGGTCGAGGCGGGGCTCGGCGTCGACCCCTGGACGGTCCTCGCCGAGGGCATCGCGCACCGCACGGGGATCGGCGTCGGGTGGGTGACGAACATCGTCGGCGCGATCGTGCTCCTCGCGTGGATCCCGCTGCGCCAGCGACTCGGCGTCGGGACGGTGCTCAACGTGCTCGTCGTCGGCACGAGCATGCAGATCGTGATCGACCTCGTGCCCGCGCCCGCGACCGGGGGATGGCGCGTCGCGCCGCTCGCTGGCGGGATCCTGCTCGTCGCGCTCGCCTCGGCGATCTACATCGGCGCGCGCCTCGGCGCGGGGCCGCGCGACGGCCTCATGACCGGGCTGAGCGCCCGCTTCGGCTGGCCGATCTGGCGCTCCCGCGCGACGGTCGAGGTGACGGTCCTCGCCGCCGGCCTCCTGCTCGGCGGCACGGCGGGGTGGGGGACGCTCGCGTTCGCGCTCCTGATCGGTCCGCTCGTGCACGCATCGATGCGCCTGCTGCGGGTGCGGCCGGCGCCTTCGTCGTCGCGCGTGGCGCGGACCGGGAATACGCTGGGGCCATGGGTACGCTCCTCGCCGTCTGCTCGGTCCACCAGCTGATCCCCGACGCCGGCACCGTCGGCACGACGGCGATCGACAAGCGACCGGTCGACGGGCCCGTCAAAGTCGGTCGCCTCGGGGTGTACGCCGACGTGCAGGCAGACCGCGCGCATCACGGCGGCGAGCTGCAGGCGGTCTACGCGTACGCGCAGGAGGACGCCGACTGGTGGGCGCAGGAGCTCGGCCGGGAGATCCCGCTCGGCACGCTCTTCGGCGAGAACCTCCGCACCGCGGGCATCGACGTGTCGGGCGCGCGCGTGGGGGAGCGGTGGCGCATCGGATCCGTTCTGCTCGAGGCGACGAAGCCGCGCAACCCCTGCATGACCTTCGCCCGCCGCATGGGGCTCGAGAACGACGGATGGGTCAGGCGCTTCGCCGCCGAGCGCCGTCTCGGCACCTACTTCCGGGTCGTCGAGACGGGGCGGATCGAGGCGGGCCAGCCGATCGAGATCGTCGACCCCGCCGCCGACGCCCCGACCGTCGTGGAGGCGTTCGCCGGCCCGGGCCGGGCGTCCGACTGATCACGGGCCCCGCGCGGGGGCGCCGTTCCCGCGGCCGATCGCCCTTCGCGCGGCCGAGCCTGGCTGAACAGGCCGCGCGAAGGGCGATCGGCCGCGTGTGGGGGATCCCAGCGCGGCCATTCGCGCGGTGCGGCGCCTGCCGCCGAGGGCTGGGCGGCCGCCAGCTTGGGTCTCATTCTTTGCTGAAACACCGCGCGAAGGGCGCCGTTCGCGCGGGGGTCGGCGTTCCTGCGGGTGGATCCAGGTGATTCTGCCGCAGGAGGGGCGATCGGCCGCGTGTGGGGGATCCCAGCGCGGCCATTCGCGCGGTGCGGCGCCCGCCGCCGAAGGCTGCGCGGCCGCCAGTCGGGGCCTCTTCCTTCGCCAGAACACCGCGCGAAGGGTGCACTACCCGCGGGGATCGGCGTTCGCGCGGCCGGATCCCTGCCGAATGGCCGCTGGAACGGCGAATGGCCGCGCGAGGGCGATCCTCGCGCGGCCAATCGGCGGTGTGCGTCAGTGCTTGAGGGCTCGTGCCAGGAGCTCGGCCTGCTCGACGGCGTGCACCTTCGACGATCCCGTCGAGGGGGCCGCCGACGCGGCGCGGGCCACGACCGAGAAGGCGCGGGGCGAGGTCTTGTTCGCCAGCCACTGCTGGATGAACGGCCACGCGCCCTGGTTCTCGGGCTCGTCCTGCACCCACACGAACTCGGCGTCGGGGTACTGCGACAGGACGGTGCGCAGCTCCTCGACGGGCAGCGGGTAGAACTGCTCGACGCGCACGAGGGCGATCGTCGGATCCGGGTTCTTCGCGAGCTCGGCGCGCAGATCCCAGTGGATCTTGCCCGAGTGCAGGAGCACCCGCGTCACCTGGCCGCGCTCGATGCTGCGCTCGTCGTCGAGGACCGGCTCGAAGCGACCCGTCGCGAAGTCGGCGACCTCGCTCGTGGCGCCGCGCAGGCGCAGCATCGACTTAGGCGTGAACACGACGAGCGGCGTGCGCGGGCGGGCGTACGCCTGGCGGCGCAGCAGGTGGAAGTACGACGCGGGGGTCGAGGGGCGCGCGACCGTCATGTTGTTCTGCGCGCACAGCTGCAGGAAGCGCTCGATGCGCGCCGACGAGTGGTCGGGCCCCTGGCCCTCGTAGCCGTGCGGGAGGAGCATGACGACGCCGGACTTCTGGCCCCACTTCTGGTCGGCCGCCGAGATGAACTCGTCGATCACCGACTGCGCGCCGTTGACGAAGTCGCCGAACTGCGCCTCCCACAGCACGAGCGCCTTCTCGTCCTCGACCGAGTATCCGTACTCGAACGCGAGGGCCGCGTACTCGCTCAGCAGGGAGTCGTAGACCTGGAACCGGGCCTGATCCTCGGAGAGATTCGCGAGGGGCAGCCACTCCTGGCCGTTGACGCGGTCGTGCAGGACGGCGTGGCGCTGCACGAAGGTGCCGCGGCGCGCGTCCTGACCGACGAGGCGCACGGGCGTTCCCTCGAGGAGGAGGGATCCGAAAGCCAGCAGCTCGCCGAAGCCCCAGTCGACCGAACCCTCGCGGCTCATCTGCTGGCGCTTGTCGAGCAGCTGCTGCAGCTTGGGGTGCACCGTGAAGCCCTCGGGCTTGTTCGCGTGCGCGTCGCCGATCTGGTGCACGACTTCGGTTCCGACGCCGGTCGACTCGGGGGCGCCCTCGACGGGCGTCGAGAGCGCCTCGTCGGTGATCACGGGGATCGCGCCGGTCTCGACCGCGTGCGTCTCGGCGAACGCCGATTCGAGGCGCGCCTGGAAGTCGGCCTTCGCGGCGTCGTACTCCTCTTCCGTGATGTCGCCGCGGCCGACGAGCGACTCGGTGTAGAGGCGGCGAACCGAGCGCTTGGCCTCGATGAGGCCGTACATGAGCGGCTGCGTCATCGACGGGTCGTCGCCCTCGTTGTGCCCGCGGCGGCGGTAGCAGACGAGGTCGATGACGATGTCGCGGTTGAACTCCTGGCGGTACGCGAACGCGAGCTCGGCTGCGCGGACGACGGCCTCGGGGTCGTCGCCGTTCACGTGCAGGATCGGCGCCGCGATCGTCTTGGCGACGTCGGTCGCGTAGCGCGAGGTGCGCCCGTCCTTCGGCAGCGTGGTGAAGCCGACCTGGTTGTTGACGACGACGTGGATCGTCCCGCCCGTGCGGTACGCGCGCAGCTGGGACATCTGCAGCGTCTCGACGACGACGCCCTGGCCGGCGAAGGCCGCGTCGCCGTGGACCATGATCGGCAGCCACGGGAAGGTGCCGGGCCCGGAGCGGTCCTGCTTGGCGCGGACGATGCCCTCGAGCACCCCGTCGACCGTCTCGAGGTGCGACGGGTTCGCCGCGACGTAGACGTCGATCTCGGATCCGTCGTGCGCCGTGAAGGTTCCCTCGGTGCCCACGTGGTACTTGACGTCGCCGGATCCGCGCTTGTTGCCGGGCTGCGCGCCCTCGAACTCGCTGAACACGTCGGCGTAGGTCTTGCCCGCGATATTCGAGAGCACGTTGAGGCGGCCGCGGTGGGCCATCGCGATCGCGGCGCCCTGGAGGCCCGCGGTCGCCGCGCCGTCGATGATGCGGTCGACGAGCGGGATGAGCGACTCGCCGCCCTCGAGCGAGAACCGCTTCTGGCCGACGTACTTCGTCTGCAGGAAGGTCTCGAACGCCTCGGCCTGGTTGAGCTTGCCGAGGATCCGCAGCTGCTCGTCGTGGTCGGGCTTCTCGTAGGGGCGCTCGAGCTTCTGCTGGAACCACTCGCGCTGCGTGTGATCCGGGATGTGCATGTACTCGATGCTCGTCGTGCGGCAGTAGGTGTCGCGCAGAAGGCCCAGCGTCTCGCGGAGCTTGGCCTTGCGCTTGCCCCCGAAGCCGCCCGTCGTGAACTCGCGCTCGAGGTCCCAGAACGTCAGGCCGTGCGACTCGATCTCGAGGTCGTAGTGCGAGCGCTGCGTGTAGGCGAGCGGGTCGATGTCGGCCATGAGGTGGCCGCGCACGCGGTAGGCGTTGATGAGCTCCTGGACGCGGGCGGTCTTGTTGACGCGCTCGGCGACGTCGACCGTGACGTCGGGGTTCCAGCGGATGGGGGCGTGGGGGATCCGCAGCGCCGCGAAGACGTCGTCGTAGAAGCCCTCGCCGCCGATGAGCATCTGGTGCACGATCTTCAGGAACTCGCCGGACCCGGCGCCCTGGATCACGCGGTGGTCGTAGGTGCTCGTGAGCGTGATCGTCTTGCCGATCGCGAGCTCGTCGAGCGTGCGGGGGCTCGAACCCGCGAACTCGGCGGGGTACTCGAGCGCGCCGGCGCCGATGATGCTGCCCTGGCCCTGCGTGAGGCGCGGGACCGAGTGCACCGTGCCGATGCCGCCCGGGTTCGTGAGCGAGATCGTCGTGCCGGCGAAGTCGTCGGCCGTGAGCTTGTTCGCGCGGGCGCGCTTGACGACGTCCTCGTACGCGGCGAGGTATTCGCCGAAGGTCAGCGTCTCGGCCTTCTTGATGTTCGGGACCATGAGCGCGCGCGTGCCGTCGGGGCGGGGCAGGTCGATCGCGATGCCGAGGTTGATGTGCGCGGGAGCGACGACGGAGGGCTTGCCGTCGATCTCGGCGTAGTACACGTTCTGGCTCGGGAACGACTTCAGCGCCTGGATCAGGGCCCACCCGATGATGTGGGTGAACGACACCTTGCCGCCGCGGGTGCGCGACATGTGGTTGTTGATCACGATGCGGTTGTCGATCATGAGCTTCGCCGGGATCGTGCGCACCGACGTCGCGGTGGGGATCGTGAGCGACTGGTCCATGTTCTTGGCCAGCGTCTTGCTCATGCCGCGCAGCGGGGTGACGACGTCCTCCCCGGGCTCGGCCTCGGGGGCGGCGGCCTTCTTCGCGTCGGCCTGCGCGGGGATCGGCGCGGGGGCGGCGGGCTTCGCCGTCGTGCGGGCGACGGGCGGGGTCGCGGGGGCAGGCGCCGCGGGGGCGGGGGCCGTCGGGGCGGGCGTCTCGGCGGCCGTCACGGGGGCGGCGGTGCCCCCGGCGATCTGCTCCATGACGGGCCACCAGGCCTTGTCGACTGTGTTCGGATCAACCTTGTACTGCTCGTAGAGTTCCTCGACGAGCCACTGGTTGGCCCCGAATTCCCCCTCGGCTGACGTGTTCGTACCCGTCACCTGACTCGACACGGTCAGATCGCCCACTTTCGTCGATGAAATGCTCGCCCGCGCGCGGATCGCACACGCGTAACGCACCCAGGCTAGCCCACATGCGCGGGGCCCCTCGCGTGCGTGACGCGCGTATGACATCTCTGTGAGATCCGCGTTCCGATGCGATCCGGGTCATCGGGCTTCGATAGAATCGCCTGATCATGGACGACCCTCCGAGTATCACTCCCACGCCCTCCGACCGTCGCGCACGAGCCACCCACCCGACGAGGGGTGGTGAGACCCGCTCGTGATCGACTGGATCCTGCTGGGCGTGGGCCTCGTCCTGACCCTCGGCACCGGCATCTTCGTCGCCAGCGAGTTCGCCCTCATCAACGTCGACCGCGCCGATCTCGAGGCGAGGCAGGCGCGGGGCGAGACGCGCCTCGCGATGACGATCTCCGCCCTGAGGCACACCTCGACGCACCTGTCGAGCGCCCAGCTCGGCATCACCCTCACGACCCTCCTCACGGGGTACACGTTCGAGCCCGCGCTGTCGCGGCTGCTCGCCCCCGTCTTCACCGCGATCTCGCTCCCCGAGGCGATCGCGGGGCCCGTCTCGACGGTCGTCGGCATGGTCGTCGCGACCTTCCTCTCGATGATCCTCGGCGAGCTGATCCCGAAGAACTTCGCGCTCGCCCTCCCCGTCGCGACCGCCCGCCTCGTCGCGCCCGTGCAGGTCGCGTTCACGACGGTCTTCCGCCCCGCGATCGCCGTGCTCAACGGATCCGCCAACGGGATCCTGCGGGCGATGGGCGTCGAGCCGCAGGAGGAGCTGTCGGGCGCCCGCACGGCGGAGGAGCTCTCGAGCCTCGTCCGCCGTTCGGCGATGGCCGGCGTGCTCGAGAAGGACACCGCGACGCTGCTCGACCGCTCGCTCACCTTCTCGCGACTCACGGCCGCCGACGTCATGACCCCGCGGCCGCGCATGCACTCGCTCGCGGTCGGTGATACAGCGGAGGACGTGATCCGCCTCGCCCGCGAGACGGGTCACAGCCGCTTCCCCGTCTCCGACGACGACATCGACGACATCGTCGGCGTCGTGCACCTCAAGGCCGCCGTCAGCGTTCCGCGCGAGCGCCGGGCGGAGGTGCCCGTCGGCGCCCTGCAGACCGAGGCGCTCCGCGTTCCCGAGACGGTGCACCTGGATCAGATGCTCGCCGAGCTGCGCAGCCGCGGCTACCAGATGGCGCTCGTCGTCGACGAGTACGGCGGGACCGCGGGCGTCGTGACGCTCGAGGACCTCGTCGAGGAGATCGTCGGAGAGGTGTCGGACGAGCACGACCGCCGCCGCGCGGGCGTCGTCCGCCACCGCGACTCCGTGACCTTCCCCGGCCAGCTGCGCCCCGACGAGCTGCGCGAGCGCGCGGCCGTCACGGTCCCCGAGTCCGATGACTACGACACCGTCGGCGGGTACATCATGTCCGAGCTCGAGCGCGTGCCCGACGTCGGCGACACCGTGCGCGTCGACGACGGGACCCTCGAGATCCTGCGCATGGACGGGCGCCGCGTGGATCGCGTGCGCTTCGTGCCCGACCCCGTGCCCGCAGAAGCCGACGACCAGGAGGTGGCCCGATGAGCGACTGGGCAGGACTCGCGTGGCTCGTCGTGCTGCTCCTCGGCAACGCGTTCTTCGTCGCGGCCGAGTTCGCGGTGATCTCGGCGAAGCGCTCGCAGATCGAGCCGAAGGCTGAGAAGGGATCCCGCGCCGCGAAGACCGCGCTGTTCGCGATGGAGCACGCGACGCAGATGCTCGCCACGAGTCAGCTCGGCATCACGGTGTGCTCGCTCCTGATCCTCAACGTGTCGGAGCCGGCGCTCCATCATCTGCTGACCGAGCCCCTCGGCCTCACGGGAATGGGCGAGGCGGCGATCGACACCGTCGCGTTCGTGATCGCGCTCCTCCTCGTCTCGTACCTGCACGTCGTGTTCGGCGAGATGGTCGCGAAGAACCTCGCGTTCAGCATGCCCGACCGCGCGGTCATGATCCTCGCGACCCCGCTCGTGTGGGTGTCGAAGGCCGTGCACCCGGTCGTCGTCTTCCTCAACTGGCTCGCGAACCTGGCACTGCGCCTGTTCAAGGTCGAGCCGGTCGACGAGGCGGCGTCGACGTTCACGCTCGACGAGGTCGCGACGATCGTCAGCGAGTCGCGCCGCGAGGGCGTCCTCGACGACTCGGCGGGAACCGTCGCGGCGGTCGTCGAGTTCACCGACAAGGACGCCGGCGACGTCGCGGTCCCGCTCGAGCGGATCGTCACGCTCCCCGAGGCCGTGACGCCCGCCGAGATCGAGCGCGCCGTGGCGACCCACGGGTACTCGCGCTACGTGATCGTCGACGACGAGGGCGACCCCGTCGGCTATGTGCACCTCAAGGACGTCCTGCGCGCCGCGGACGACGTCGACAAGGCGCACGAGCCGATTCCCGCGAAGCGGATCCACCATATGGTGCCCGTGAGTGCGACGACCGACCTCGAGGACGCCCTGACGCTCATGCGCAGCCAGGGGCGCCACCTCGCGCGCGTGCGCGACGAGGGCGGCCGGACGGTGTCGGTGCTGTTCCTCGAGGACATCATCGAGGAGCTGATCGGCGAGGTCCATGACGCGACCGATCGCGCCCGCCGGCGCTGACATCGGCTGAAGGACATCTTCCCGCCTCTCGGACATCCGATTCGATGTCCATCCGGCGGGAAGATGTCCTTTCGGCGTCAGTCGACCGCGATGACCGTGCGGCCCGTGCCCCTGCCCTCCAGCAGGGGGCCGGCCGCCGTGCGGGCCTCGGCGAGGGGGACGATGCGCGTGACCGCGTCGAGGACCGCCGGGTCGAGGTCGCGTGCCAGGCGCTCCCACGCTGCCGCCCGCGCCTCGGGCGCAGCCCGCACGGAGTCGATGCCCAGCAGCGAGACGCCGCGGAGGATGAACGGCATCACGGTCGTCGGGAGATCGGATCCGCCCGCGAGCCCGTAGGCCGCCGCAGCGCCTCCCTCGCGGATCTGCGCGAGCGCGCCCGCCAGGACGGATCCGCCCGCGCCGTCGACGACGCCGGCCCAGCGCTGCTTCGCGAGCGGTCGCCTCTGCTCGGCGAGCTCGGCGCGGTCGACGATCTCGGCCGCACCGATGGCTGTGAGGCGCTCGCGCATCGCGTCGGGCCGGCCCGTCGCGGCCGTGACCTCGTATCCCGCGGCCGCGAGCATCGCGATCGCGACGGATCCGGATCCGCCCGACGCGCCCGTGACGAGGATGGGCCCGTCGGCGATCCCGTGTCGCTCGAGCGCGAGGATCGCGAGCGCCGCCGTGAAGCCCGCCGTGCCGATCGCGGCGGCCTGGAGCGGCGAGAACTCGCGCGGCACCGCGACGAGGTCGTCGCCCGACACACGGGCGAGGCCCGCGAGGCCGCCGTGCAGCTGCTCGCCGAGCCCCGCACCGTCGAGCGTCACGACGTCGCCCGCCTTCCAGCGCGGGTGGCGGGACGCGACGACCTCGCCCGTCGCATCGATCCCGGGGATCAGGGGCGTGCGGCGGATCACGCCCGGCCGGCCGTGCAGCGCGAGCGCGTCCTTGTAGTTGATGCTCGAGAAGCGGACCCGGATCGTCGTGTCGAGGTCGTCGAGGAAGCTCTCGTCGACGGTCTCGAACGCCGCGGCGCCGTCGCGCACGACCCATGCGGGGAAGTCGGTCATACGCGGCACGCTACTCGCGGGGCGCCGGACGTGGTGCGCGGTAACGGCCGTTCGGCGGGGCGGGAGGGGTCGTTTCTGCGCACCACGCGAGTGGTGCGGGGCGTGGTGTGCGGAAGGGCCGTTCGGCGGGGCGGGAGGGGTCGTTTTTGCGCACCACGAGACCCGCTCGGGACGTGGTGTGCGGAAACGGCCGCTCGCGGGGTCAGCTCGCGGGGGTGCGGCGGGCGCGCACGTACTGCTCGGGCCAGACCGACGCGCTCTCGCCGAGCTCGGTGGCGGCGCGCAGGCCGAAGTGCGGATCGCGCAGCCACTCGCGGGCCGCGAGGATCACGTCGGCGCCGCCCGCCTGGAGGATCTGCTCGCCCTGCTCTCCCGACGTGATGATCCCGACCGCGCCGACGGGCGCCGCGACGGCCTTCTTCACGACGGCGGCATGCGGCACCTGGTAGCCCGGGAAGACGTCGATGCTCTGATGGGCGACGAGGCCGGACGTCGAGACGTCGAAGAGGTCGGCGCCCGCCTCCTCGGCCCACGCCGCGACCTGCGCGACGTCGTCGGCCACGAGGCCGCCCGGCGCCGAGTCGGTCGCCGAGAAGCGCACGAAGACGGGGACCGACCCGCCGACCTCGGCGCGGATCGCGCGCACGATGTCGAGCACGAGGCGGGCGCGGTTCTCGAGGGATCCGCCGTACTCGTCGGTGCGCTCGTTCGACAGCGGCGAGAGGAACTCGTGGATCAGGTAGCCGTGGGCCGCGTGGATCTCGAGCACCTCGAAGCCGGCGGCGACGGCGCGCCGCGCGGCCGCGGCGAAGGCGGAGACGACCTCGGCGACCCGCTCGCGGGTCATCGCGACGGGCTCGGCGAAGCCCTCGTATGCGACGGCCGACGGCGCCTCGGCCCGCCACCCGCCGTCGGTGAGCGGCACGGATCCCTGCGCGTCGGCCCACGGGCGATACGTCGACGCCTTGCGCCCCGCATGTGCGAGCTGCACACCGGGGACCGAGCCGCGCTCGCGGATCGACCGGGTGATCGGCGCCCACGCGGCGACCTGATCGTCGTTCCACAGCCCCGCGTCCTCGGGCGAGATCCGCCCTTCGGGCACGACGGCCGTCGCCTCGGAGATGATCGCGCCGGCGCCTCCCGACGCGAACTGCGCCAGGTGGACGTGGTGCCAGTCGTTCACGACGCCGTCGACGGCGCTGTATTGGCACATGGCCGCGACCCACAGCCGGTTGGGGAAGGTCGTGTCGCGGATCGTCAGGGGCGAGAACAGCAGGCTCATCGAGCACCTTTCAGGGGGGAGCGTGCGCGCCGTCGGTAGTGTGATCCGCATGCCCGGTGGACACGCATGGCACGACGGCCGCTGGACGGCAGCCGACGCCGCGTCGGTACTTCGAATCCCAACACGCGACGATCACAAGTATTCCCGCGGGGTCGTCACGCTCCTGACGGGTTCACCCGCGTACCCCGGCGCGGCGGTGCTCGCGGTCGAGGGCGCCTGGCGCGCGGGCATCGGCATGGTCCGCTGGGTCGGCGAGCCCGGCGTCGGCCGCCTCGTGCTGCAGTCGCGGCCCGAGACGGTGCTCGGCCCGGGGCGCACCGACGCCGTCGTCGTGGGATCCGGGATCGACGGCCGCACGCGCGGCGGCGAGCTGACGGCCCGTCTCGAGAACGCCCTGCGCTTCCCCGCCGTGATCGACGCGGGGGCGCTCGACCTCGCGCCCCGCGCCAAGGCGCCCGCGATCGTCACGCCGCATGACGGCGAGCTCGCCGAGGTGCGCATCCCGCTCGGCCTCGGCGTCGACGACATCACGGTCGACCCCCTCGAACCGCGACTGCACGGCGGGCTGCGGGAGCGGATCCTCGTGGTGCGCGAGACCGCCGTCGCGCTCGGGAGCGTCGTCCTCCTGAAGGGCGCGGAGACCATCGTCGCGACGCCGGGAGGCTGGTACACGGTCGTCGACGCCGGCACGCCGTGGCTCGCCGCCGCCGGCACCGGCGACGTCCTCGCCGGCGTGATCGGATCCGTCCTGGCGACGGCCGCGGCCCGGAATCGCGACGGGCTCGACGTCGAGGAACTCGGCCCCATCGCGGCGACAGGCGCCTGGCTGCACGGCACCGCGGGGCGGATCGCGGCGGGGCCGGGGCGACCCATCACGGCTCTCGACGTCGCGCACGCGCTGCCGGACGCGTTCCTCGAGGCCCACGCGTGAGGCTCGGGCGCGTCGAGCGGCTGTCGTTCGTCTGGGGCGCTTTCGTCGTCGCGCACCTCGTCGCGATCACCCTCGGGTGGCTCTGGCCCAACCAGCCGATGGGCGACACATACCTCGTCTACGAACCGTGGAGCGACGGGGCGATCGACGGCCAGGGCGTCGTCGGCGTCGACAGCCCCTGGGTGTACCCGCCGCTCGCGCTCGCGCCCATGATCGCGGCCCAGGCCCTCGTCTGGTTCTCGTCGTACGCGCTGCAGTGGGCCGTGCTCGTCGGCGTGCTGGACCTCGTCGCGTTCGCGTTCCTCGTGCGCCGCGGCCGCTCGAAGGCGCGCCTCTGGGCCGGGCTGTACTGGGCGGCGTTCGTCCTCCTGCTCGGGCCGATCGGGATCTTCCGCCTCGACGCCGTGACGGTGCCGCTCGCCGTCGTGGGGATCCTCTTCCTCCGGTCGCGGCCGCGCACCGCGGGGGTGATCCTCGCGCTCGGAACATGGATGAAGATCTGGCCCGCCGCGATCCTCCTCGCGGGCGTCGCGGCGCTGCGCCGCCGCTGGCGCCTCGTCGCGGGCGCCGCCTGGGCGTCGCTCGCCGTCGCCGGGGGAGTGATCCTCGCCGGGGGCTGGTCGAACCTCTTCGCCTTCATCACGACGCAGACGGGCCGCGGCCTGCAGATCGAGGCCGTCGCGGCGACCCCGTTCATGATCGGCACGGCCCTCGGAACGCACCAGGCCTACTACGACACCGACATCCTCACCTATCAGGTGACGGGGCCCGGCGTCGCGGCGACGGCCGCCGTCCTGACGCCGCTCATGGTCGTCGTCGTCGCGGGGATCGCGGGCCTCGGGTTCTGGCGCGTGCGGCAGGGGGCCGAGCCGTGGCGGATCCTCGCGCCCCTTGCGATCGCGCTCGTCGTCGCCCTCATCGCGACGAACAAGGTCGGATCTCCGCAGTTCTCCTCGTGGCTCATCGCGCCGCTCGTCGCGTGGATGGTGCGCGACCGCCGACGCGCCTGGCCGCTCGCCGGGCTGGCGCTCGTGATCGCGTACCTGACGCAGATCATCTACCCCGTCACCTACGACCACGTGCTCGCGGGCGATACGCTCGCCATCGCGGTGCTCGTCCTGCGAAACGTGGGGCTCGTCGTCCTCGGCGTCTGGGCCGTCGTGCGCGTGTGCCGCGTCCCCCTGCGAAAGGAAACCTGATGCTCGTCGCCTTCTCCGTCGCCCCCTCCGGAAACGGGAATGATGACGGATCCGTCCACGACGCCGTCGCCGCGGCCGTCGCCGTGATCCGCGCCTCGGGCCTGCCCAACCGCACGACGAGCATGTTCACCGAGATCGAGGGACCCGACTGGGACACCGTGATGGGCGTCGTCAAGGCGGCGACCGAGGCCGTCATGCCGTTCGGATCCCGCGTCTCGCTCGTGCTCAAGGCCGACATCCGGCCGGGCTACGAGGGCGAGATCGACGGCAAGCTCGAGCGGCTCGAGAAGGCCGTCGACGAGCTGTCATAGGGGTTTCATCGACCGGGGCCGCTCCCCTCGACACGGGCCAGTGGCGCGTCGATGGGAGCGGCCCGCTGTCTTCGGCCCCGCCCTGTCAGGGTGTCAGTCGGCGGCCGCCGGGGAGACGCGGATCGCGTCGAGCTCAGCGAAGTCGACGCCCTTTCCGAATCGGATGGTGTTCGCACCGGCTTCGAGGTCGACGTCGATCTCGGACCACTGGTATCTGCCCCAGTCCGCGGTCGCGGGGTAGGAGATCGATCCCGCACTCGCGCCGTTCACTTGGATTTGATGTGTCGCGGTCGTTCCATATCCGTTCGCGTATCGCGCGTACACCGTATGAGTGCCAGCCGACGCGACGTCGATTTCGAACTCGACGAAGCTCGACGGGTCATTGATGTTGCCGACCTTCGAGCCGTTCGACGCCTGCACGTGTGAGACAAGCGCTACGTCGTTCAGCGCAGCCTCCTCGGCCTCGAACTGGTCGGCATCGAGCGCGAGCGAACCCACGCGGATGTCGTTCAGCTCGGTCGTGAGGTTCTCGACGTTCACGGCCTGATAGAGCGTGGATCCGTCGACGCTCGTCGCGAGGCCCTGCGCGAAACCGCTGAAGTTCCCGCCCTGTGTGTCGGTGGCGTCGAACGTCACAGGCATGGGCAATGTCTCCCATGTGCCCTGGCCGAGGTTGTGATTGACATAGAAGTTCTGGCCGCCGTCGATCACCTGGTTCCCGTCGAGCGACCACATCGACGCTACGACCACCGTGCCGTTCGGGCCTCCGGACGGCGACCACGTGACGTATGGCGAGGATCCGAGCCCGCGACCGTTCTCGAGTTGGATCGGAGTTCCGATGCTCGTCTCGTCGCCCCAGTCGAGCCCATCAGGCGAGGTCTTGAAATACACCGGCGCGGCGTTGGCGGATGCCGTCGGCAGATTGACGACCTCGTAGGTCGCGAGGTATGTCCCGTCCGGGAGCTCCGTGACTGTGATCATCCCGGGGCGGTCGGCTTGATTGACGGGAGCGCTGACGTTGACCAGCGGGCCCCAGGTCTGACCGCCGTCGACGGACCGGCGATATGACACGGCCTGAAGGACGCCGTCGTCCTTCTGGCGCTCGTCCGAGAAATAGGCGACGAGCCCACCCTCTGCATCGACAGCGAACGAGGGCTCCCAAACTGTAGTGGTCGTGGAGCTCGAGCTGGGGTCGTAGATGGCAGGGCCGCCCTCGTCGATGACGCTCAGGAGATCCCAGTTCTGGCCCTGGTCGGTGCTGCTGTATACGACCAGCCGACTGATCGATCGGTCCTCGGGCATGATCATCCCGCCGAGCAGCAGGGTGCCCGCCTCGAGGCCGCCGGTGTTCTCGGGAACCTCGAAGAGCGTCGGCTGTGCTGTCCGCGTGAAGTTCGGGAAGTCATCGCTCGGAACGATGTCGGTCAGGTGAGCCCACGATGTGCCGTCGTCGGTGCTTCGGTAGATGGGGTAGACCTGGACTCCGTCTTGCAGCACGAGCTGGTCGAATGTCACCAGCTGGGTTCCGTTCGACGAGCCGTTCGCTTTGAGGATCGCGATCTTCGCGTAGGTGGTTCCGGCGGGCGCTCCGCCCTCCGGGTTGAATGAGCTGCCGGCCGCTGGCGAGTAGACGAGAGCGCCGTTGCCCGACGTGACGGCGTCGGCGGATGTGCCGCCGACGAGTGCCGCCGCTGCCGCAGCCGTGACGACAGCGAACGCCGCGAAGCGGCGTGTGGCTCGCGATCGGCGAGCTGAGTGATCGTGTTGCATGGCCATCCTTTACATCGTTGTAGAGCGAGTGGGCGATCGCCAAGGTAGCGGCGAAGCGGCGGGCGGTCAAGGCTGACTGAGGAGGTGGAGATCGGATCTTGACAACGTTGTAGAACTCGGTGATCCTGAGGTTCGTACAACGTTGTAAAAGTGGCGGTGCCGAGAGCGCGCGGCCACGGACAGAGTCGTCCGCACTCACGATTGGAACCCTTATGTCTCACCCTCGTCTGGCGCTGGGCATCGGAGCCCTCGCCGTCACAGCCGCCCTCGTCGGCTGCTCCGCATCATCGTCTGACACGACGGCCGATGGTGCGGTCGAACTCACCTTCTGGCACGGGTACACCGAGGCCGACGGCGACGTTCTGCAGGACATCGTCGACGAGTTCAACGCGAGTCAGGGCGACGTCCACGTCACGACGGAAGTCCGCACGTGGGACAGCCTCAACGACGCGCTGCTGCCGGCGCTGGCCGCAGGCGACGGCCCTCAGCTTCTCGCGGTGCAGGCCGAGAACCTTCCCGTGTACGCCGACAAAGGCGCGCTTGTGCCTCTCGATTCGTTCTACGACGGCAGCGATGTCGCCTCGAGCTTCAGCGATGGCGCGGTGGAGATGGGCGTCGTCGACGGCACGCACTACGGCGTGCCGATCGGCTTCGTGCCCCAGGCGATGTTCTACAACAAGGCCCACTTCGCTGAGGCTGGGATCGAAGAGCCGCCTGCGACGTGGGACGAGTGGGTCGAAGACGCCGAGAAGCTCACCGTCGACGAGAACGGCGACGGAACGCCCGAACGATACGGGCTGGTGCTGCCCGACCATGCCGCGGCCGGGATCTGGGAAGCCCTGCTCTACGGAAACGGCGGCGACGTCATCGACGATGGCGAAGCCGTGATCGACTCGCCGGAGAACGCCGAGACGCTGCAGTACTGGCGCGACGCGATCGTCGGCGACCAGATCTCGCCGACGGGCGTCAGCGGTGTCGACGCCGACGGGTACTACAGCGGACAGCAGGCCTCGATGGTCGTGGGCGGACCGTGGCTCGCGACGATCTCCGAAGAGAACGGCATCGACTATGGCATCGCGCCGGTCCCGGCGGGGCCGGCGGAACAAGCGGCGTCCGCGATCGGTCTCTCGCTCGCGGTCACCGAGAATGCCAGCAACGCGCAGCAGGAGGCCGCGCAGACGTTCTTCGACTACTTCTATTCCGAGGACGTGTCGATCGAGTGGTCGCTCGGGTCGGGATGGCCGCCGCTCCGCACCGACATCGACCCGTCCGCCGTCTCCGAGAACCCGGTCGTCGCGGCGCTGACCGAGCAGACCGACATCGCCCACCCGCTGCTTCCCGGAGTCGTGAACAGCGTCGATGTGCTCGATGCCGTCGATGTCGTGACGCAGAAGACGCTGTCCGGCGGCGACATCGCAGATCTTCTCGCGGAAGCACAGGAGAGCGTCGCAGATGCAGTCAGTGATTGAGCGGCCTTCGGTGGTCGGCTCCGCGCCGGCGGCGCGACGTCCGTACAAGCCCGCCGCGCCGTTGGGCGGGAGGCGGAGCGGCGGGGCTCGGCGCAGGACGCTGATCGCGCTCGGCTTCCTGGCTCCCGCACTCGTCGTCCTCGGCATCTTCAGTGCGTGGCCGATGATCCAGGCCCTGTTCACCTCCTTCACCGACGCCTCGGGCTTCGGCACCCCGGAATGGGTCGGCCTCGAGAACTACGTGCGAGTGTTCGCCGATCCGGACATCCGCTCGGCGATGGTCAATACGGTCTGGTACACGGTGCTGTTCGCCCCGACGGCCGTCGTCGCGGCGCTCGCGCTCGCGCTGCTCGTGAACCGCCCGGACCTGCCGCTGCGCGGCTTCTTCCGCACCGCGCTATTCATCCCGTTCGTCGTGTCCCTGGCGGTCGCGGCATTCGCGTGGAGCTACCTGCTCGATCCGCAGGTCGGTCTCGTCAACTATTGGCTGTCGACCTTCGGGATCCGGATCGGAAACGTCCTCCAGGATCCGGTTCTCGCGATGCCGGTCGTCGCACTCGTGGCGGTCTGGAAGAACTTCGGCTTCTACTTCGTCGTCTTCCTCGCGGGGCTTCAGGACATCCCCGCCTCGCTGTATGAGGCGGCTCGCATGGACGGCGCGGGCCCGTGGTCCCGGTTGCGGCACATCACCGTTCCCATGCTGTCGAACACGTTCGCCTTCGTCGTGATCTTCGCGATGATCGCCGCACTGCAGGCATTCGATCAGATCTACGTCATGACAGGCGGCGGGCCTTACGGCAGCACCGAGACGGTCGTCATGGAGATCTACACGGCCGGCTTCGGAAAGCTCGAACTCGGGTTCGCGTCGGCGCTGTCGTATGTGCTCCTGATCGCCACGCTCATCATCAGCGTGATCCAGTTCGTCTTCTTAGGCAGGAAGGAAGAGGACCTCACATGACCACCGCACTCGCGACCGGGCGCCGGCCGTCGGCCGGGACGATCGCGACATTCGTCGTGCTGATCGTCGTGACGGCGTTCGTCCTCCTGCCGATCGTGATCATCGTGCTCACGGCGTTCAAACCGACGGCGGAGATCAACGCGTATCCGCCGACGCTCTGGCCCCATGAATGGACCCTCGACAACGTGGCGCGGATCTTCACCGAGCTGCCGCTCGCGCGGCTCATCCTGAACAGCTTCGTGTTCGCCGGAGGAGTCACGCTGTTCTCGGTTGCGTTCGATTCGATGGCGGCATACGCCCTCGCCCGGATCGACTTCACGGGGCGCAAGGTCCTTCTCCTCGTGATCATCGCGAGCCTGATGATCCCGTTCCAGGCGACGCTCGTTCCCGTCTACCAGATCCTCAGCGACCTCGGCTGGGTCAACTCCTTCGCCGGCATGATCGCGCCGCGTGCGGCGGACGCCTTCGGGATCTTCTTCCTCAGGCAGTTCTTCCTCGCGTTGCCTCGCGACGTGGACTCGGCAGCGCGGATCGACGGCGCGAGTGAGTTCCGGATCTTCCGTTCGGTCGTCCTGCCGAATGCCGTACCCGCGCTGCTGACGCTCGCCGTCTACAACTTCATCAACAACTGGAACGACCTGCTCTGGCCGCTCGTCATCACCACGTCGCAGGACATGGGGACGATCACGACGGGTCTCACTCTTCTCACCGGACCGGGCGGCATCATCCCGCACGGCGTCATGATGGCGGGCTCGCTCATTGCGATCGCCCCGCTGGTCATCGCGTTCATGCTCGTGCAGCGGCGGTTCATCGAGAGCATCGCATCGACGGGAATGAAATGACGACAGCTGACCGCGACTGGCACCGCGACGGGCGCCTCCACTTCGCGCTCGGGATCGAGGACACCTTCGTCCCGCAGACCTCACCCGGCGAGCGCGCGATCGACGAGTACGCGCTGACCGAGCACTACGACCAGTGGAGGGACGACCTCGACCGCGCGCGCTTCGCCGGCGCGGAACTGCTGCGATGGGGCGTGCCGTGGCACCGCATCCAGCCTGAGGCCGGCCGATTCGCGTGGGGCTGGCTCGACCGCGTCATGGAGCGATTCGCGGAGATCGGTCTGCGTCCGATCGTGGACCTCCTCCACTACGGCACGCCTCTCTGGCTCGAGGATCAGTTCGCGAACCCCGATTACCCGGATCGCGTCGCCGAGTACTCGGTCGCGGTCGCGGAGCGCTACGCGCCGCTCGGGGTCACCGACTACACACCCGTGAACGAGCCGATGATCCACGCGCTGTTCGCCGGTGAGTACGCGTATTGGCCGCCGTATCTGTCCGGCGAGCGGGGGCTCTCGCAGATCGTCAGGCAGCTGGCGCGGGGATTCGTGCAGGCGCAGCAGGGAATGGCAAGCGTGCTGCCGGGCGGCGGAACCTTCGTCCACGTCGACGCGGGTATGCGATTCGTTGGAGATGTCGACGCGCCGGAGCACCGCGAGACGGCAGCGCGCATGAGCGAGCAGGTCTTCCTCGTCGAGGATCTCGTGACGGGCAAGGTCGATCACGAGCACCCGCTGCACGCCTTCCTGACGCGGACAGGGTGGTCGGACACGGACCTGTCGTGGTTCCGGGACAACACAGTCCAGCCGACGGTCATGGGCGTCAACTACTACCCGCGTGTCTCGACCGAGGTGTTCGAAAGCGGCATCGTGCATGCCGGAGGCTTCCGCGATCCGCGCCCGGCCCGTGACGACGGCCTCGTCGGCCTCGAGGAGCTGCTGCGGACGGCGTCCGCGAGGTTCGGCGCTCCGGTCATGCTGACCGAGACCAGCGTGACGGCGAGCGTCGCGGAGCGAGCGGAGTGGATGCGGGATTCCGTCGCGCACATCCAAACGCTGCGCGCGGACGGCGTCGATGTCGTCGGGTACACCTGGTGGCCCGTGTTCGACATGTACGAGTGGACGTACCGTCACGCGACGGGGCCGCGCTCGGATCATCTGCTGCCGATGGGGCTGTGGTCCCTCGTGGAGTCGGCCGAGGGCCTGAGCCGAAAGCCCACCCCGCTCGTCGGCCTCTTCCGCTCGCTCGCCGAAGGTTCGAGCGCGACGGCTGACCGGGCGATGAGTCGCCTTGGGATAGGTTGACGGTGCTCGAATGCGCGATCCGCGGGGGAGGGATGACATGGCCGCGAAGCTGAAGGACGTGGCCGCGGCCGCGCAGGTGTCGATCAAGACGGTGTCGAACGTCGTCAACGGCTATCCCTATATCCGACCCGAGACCAAGGAACGCGTCGAGCGGGCGATCGCTGAGCTGGGCTACACGCCGAACCAGACCGCCCGCAACCTGCGCTCCGGGCGCACGGGCGTCATCGCGCTCGCGCTCCCCGATCTCGCTTTGGCGTACTTCGCCGAGCTCGCGGGCGCGATCGTCGCCGCAGCGGACGAGGTCGGGCTCGCCGTCCAGATCGAGCAGACGGGTGGTTCGCGCGAGCGAGAGATCGCGCTCCTGCGCACCCCTCGTCTGCAGGCGACCGACGGGGTGATCTTCAGCCCTCTCGAGATGGTCGAGGATGACGCGGCCGAACTCGACGTCGACTATCCGCTGATCCTGCTCGGCGAACGGATCATCAACGGCCCGAGCGACTTCGTCACGATGAAGAACGTCGAAGCCGCGGCCGCGGCGACGGAGCACCTGCTGCGTTCCGGGCGTTCGCGGGTCGCTCTCGTCGGGGCGCACGAAGGCGACGAGACCGGCACCGCGGCGCACCGGCTGCGCGGGTATCGACAGGCGCTGGAAGCGGGCGGCATCCCGTTCGATGAACTGCTTGTGATCCCCGCGGGGGACTGGCACCGCGTGGACGGCCTCAACGCGACGCGTGAGCTGCTTCGGCGAGGCGCTGCGTTCGACGCGATCTTCGCGCTGAACGACACGCTGGCCTTCGGGGCGATTCGCGGGTTGCAGGAAGCCGGGGTGCGTGTGCCGGATGACGTGAGCGTCATGGGCTTCGACGATGTGGATGAGGCCGCCTACTCGACCCCGGCGTTGACGACGATCGATCCGGGCCGCGCATGGATCGCCCGGCGCGCTGTCGAGATGCTCGTCGAGCGGATCGAGGATCCGTCGCTTCCCCTGCGTCAGGAGCTCGGGGACTTCCGGGTCGTCGAACGCGAGTCCGCGTAAGGGCCTCCTGCCAGGAGGAAGTCCGCGTCGACGTCCCCCGGCGCGCGGCCGTCACACGCCGTTCATCCGACGCGCAGTCCGACGCCTGTACAGTATCCCGGTGACTACCTCGACTCGTTCGAGGGGTGCGGCGACGATGGCGCTCCTCTCCATGGCCATCGGCGCTTTCGGAATCGGCATGACCGAGTTCGTCTCGATGGGGCTCCTGCCCGACATCGGCGCGGACCTGCTTCCCTTCGCCGCCGCGGATCCCGAGGCCGCCACGGCGCAGGCCGGGCACCTCATCAGCATCTACGCGCTCGGCGTCGTGATCGGCGCGCCGACGATCGCCGGGTTCACCACACGCTTCGCGCGCAACCGCGTGCTCGTCGTGCTCGTCGCGGGGCTGCTCGCCGGCAACATCCTCACCGTCGTGGCGCCGACCTTCGCGACCCTCGAGGCCGCGCGCTTCATCGCCGGTCTCCCGCACGGAGCGTTCTTCGGGATGGCGGCCGTCGTCGCGAGCGAGCTCATGGGCCCCGAGAAGCGCGGCCGCGGCGTCGCCTTCGTCATGGCCGGCCTGACGGTCGCGAACGTCGTCGGCGTCCCCGCCGGCACCTTCCTGGGCCAGCACTTCGGGTGGCGCGCCGCCTACGTCGTCGTCGTGATCGTCTTCGCGCTCTCGACCCTCATGTGCTGGGCCTTCGTGCCGCACGTCCCGGGCGCGCCCGGCCGCACGATCGCGCACGAGCTCGGCGTCTTCCGGGTCCCGCAGGTCTGGTACACGATCGCCTTCGCCGCGATCGGCTTCGGCGCGTTCTTCGCGGTGTACAGCTACGTCTCGAGCCTCGTGACGGGATCCGCGGACGCCCCCGAGTGGATGGTCCCGATCGCTCTCGTCGCGCTCGGCCTCGGCATGGTCGTCGGCAACTTCATCGGCGGCCACCTCGCCGACCTCAGCGTGAAGAGGACCCTGCTCGCGAGCCTCGCGTTCCTCTCCGTCTCGTCGCTCGTCGTCGCGATGCTGTCGCCCTGGGTCTACGCCCTCATCGGCGCGCTGTTCGTCTTCGGCATCGCTGGCCAGATGGTGTCGCCGACGGTGCAGCTGCGCCTCATGGACGTCGCGGGCGAGTACAAGGTCATCGGCGCGGCCCTCAACCACTCGGCGCTCAACATCGGGAACAGCATCGGCGCGGCCCTCGGGGGAGCGGTGATCGCGGCGCGCTGGGGCTACGAGTCGCCCGCCTGGCTCGGCGCCGTCCTCGCCTTCGCCGGCATCCTGATCGTGCTCGTCGCCTTCGCCGCCGAGAAGCGCGCGAAGACCCCCATCGCCGCGTAGCCCGCGCGGAGCCCCGGGGTCAGCCCCGGATCGCGAGGAAGGGCAGTGCGTCGTCAGCGCCGAGGTGCCCACCCCGCGCGAATCGCGCCCAGAGCGCGCGCATGCGGCGGCCGTCGGCGGCGATCTCGGCGTACGGGGTGCCCGCGACGAGCTGCGCACCGGACCAAGCGGCCTCGTCGCCGAGCAGCAGCGGGATGTCGATCGTGTGCGCCGCCCCGATCGGGTTGCCCCGCGCCGCCCACGAGAGGACGTAGGTGCTCGCCCGCCCGCCGGCGCGGCGGTGCCGCCGCGCGAAGCCCCGCGCGCCGCGGCCGTAGACGGCACGCGTGCAGAATGCGACGACGAGGCGCTCGAGCATCCGGCCGACGACGGGGATCCGCGACCACGTGCCGACGCCGGGCAGCTGAGGCAGGAAGAACCGCGCCTCCTCCGATGTGCTGCCGACGAACACGTCGATGTCGCGCGCGACCGACGCGAGCGCGGCGTCGACGCAGCTCTCGGGCGGGAGCGGCGCGTGCCCGTACTGCGGCGCGATCGGCATCGCGCCGCGCAGGCCGAAGCTGGCGCCCGCCGCGATGACCTCCTGCTGCACGGCGGCGACGACGTCGAGCGAGGAGTCGGGGCGGAGCGACCCCGCCGCGTCGGCGAGCGCGCGCTCGAGCCGGGCGCGCCCCCGCATGATCCCGAGCGGCGCGCTCTGCAGGATCGCGCGCGAGAACAGGTCGGCCGCGCCCGCGGTCGCCATGAGGTCGGCGATCGCCGCGGCCCCCGCCGACTGCCCGAACGCCGTCACCGAGGCCGGGTCGCCGCCGAACGCGGCGATGTTGCGGCGGATCCAGCGGAACGCCTCGACGAGGTCGAGGAGGCCGAGGTTCGCGTGCGGCCCGTGGGGCGTCTCGACGAAGCCCAGCAGGCCGAGCCGGTACCCGACGGTCACGACGACGACGTCCTGCTCGGCGACGAGGGCCGCGGGGTCCATGACGGCGGCGTCGCCCGTGCCCGTCACGAAGCCGCCGCCGTGGATCCAGACCATGACGGGCCGCGGCGCCTCGGCGGGCGCGGCGGGCATCGTGATCGAGAGGCGCTGGCAGTCCTCGTCGACGCCGAGGCCGCGCGGGTCGGCGCCGAACATCGCGTCGGCGATCGGGTCGGCTGGCTGCGGCGCCTGCGGCGACCAGCGTTCGGCGACGAGGGGCTCGGTGCGGTCGGCGACCGGCGTCGGCCGTCCGAAGCGGTCGGCGCGGGCATAGGGGATCCCCGTGGCACGGATCACGGCCCCGTCCCGCCAGCCGATCACGGGCCCGCCCGGCGCGTCGAAGCGCGGGGCCGCCGTGCTCATCGCACGCTCCGGACGCGGAACACGACGAAGCCGCCGACGACGGCGACCGCCGCCGCGACGATGTACAGGCCGGGATAGGACTGCGCCGCGATCGCGAGGATCACGGGCGCGACGGCCGGGGCCAGCGCCTGAGGCAGCGTCGAAGCCGTGTTGAAGATCGCGAGGTCGTTCGCCGCGTCGTCGGGGTTCGGGAGCACGTCGGTCGCGAGCGCCAGGTCGACGGCCGTGTAGCCGCCGTAGCCGATGCCTCCGGTCACGAGCCCCACGAAGAACAGTGTGAGGTCGCCGGCCCCGGCTATGAGCAGTAGCGCGCCGGCGGTGATGAACGCGGCCGTGATGACGAACACCTTGCGGCGCCCGAGGACGTCGGAGAGGCGGCCCGCGACGACGCTCGAGACGACGGTCGCGCCGGCGAGCAGCAGCGTGCCCGTGAGGACGTGCCCGGCGACGGCGTCGGCCGCGATCCCCAGGTGGCTGATGAGGTAGTACGCCTGGTATGTGGTGAGGAACGCGTAGGCGAGCTGCAGGAGGAAGCGGCTGAGGTAGGCCCAGCCGAAGTCGGGGTGCCGGCGCGGATCCACCCAGAACGTCGACAGGACGTCGCGGAGGCTCTGCGCCGGGATCGGCGCGTCGTCGCGCGAGCTGCGCTCCTTCACGAGCACGGTAAAGAGCACGAGGAAGAACGCGCCGACGAGCGCGGGGACGAGGAACATGCCGTCGGAGTCGTGGGGGAGGGCCGCGACGATCACCGAGCCCACGACGAGGGCGAGCACCGTCCCGAGCCCGATGAAGGCCGAGACCGAGGCGCGCTGCGCGACCGGTACGCGGTCCGAGAGCACGGCGAGGAGCGAGGCGACGCAGGCGCTGCCGGCGATCGAGACGATCGCGTAGCCCGCGATGAGGCCCGCGAGCCCGGGAACGAACGCCATCACGCAACCGCCGGCGATGAGGCCCGCGGCGCCCGCCGCGATCCACGGCCGTCGCCGCCCGAGCCGCGAGCGGGTGCGGTCGCTCGCGCGGCCGGCGAGGGGGAGCGCGACGACCTGGAGGAGCAGGCCCGTCGTCAGCACGGCCCCGAGGATCCTCGGCGCCTCGTCGGCCGGGACCATCGTGTCGATCCGCAGCGCCAGGCTCTCGAGCGACGGCGTCAGCAAGACGAGCAGGGCGCCGAACGACGCGAGCGCGTAGACGAGGACGAAGCCCGGGCCCACGCGCTCGGCGGGAGCCGGAGGTGCAGGGGCGAGGGCGGGGGAGTCGTGCGGCGTGCGGGTCATGGGTCTCTCGTCGTCGGGAGTGCTGATACGTATAAGCACAGCATACGCCCCGGCTTGCGGGGCGGCCCGCTGGGTAGGATCGGCCCATGGCAGCTCCCCGGGTGACGGCGGCCCAGGTCGCGAAGGAAGCCCGGGTGTCGCAGGCGACCGTCAGCTATGTGCTCAACGACAAGCCGCACGGCCGGATCCCCGAGGAGACCCGGCGCCGCGTCCTCGACGCGGCGCGGAAGCTGAACTACACGCCGTCCGCGGCCGCGCGGGCGCTGCGCCTCGGTCGATCGAATCTCGTGCTCATCGTGCTGCCGGACTGGCCGCTCGGCTACGCCATGTCGGGCTTCATCGACCGGCTCACGGACCACCTCGAGCAGGTGGACCTCCAGCCCGTGATCCGCCGCCTCAAGCCGGGGATGCCCGTCGGCGACCTCTGGCAGGCGATCATGCCGGCGGCGGTCCTCCTGCTCGACGACGTCGGCCGCGGGGAGCGCGCGTCGATGCGCGCCGCGGGCGTCTTCGTCGCGCACGGCGTGCTCTGGGACGAGGACCACGACGACGATCCCGTCCTCGCGCGCGGCAGCCTGGTCGGCGCGCTCCAGGTCGAGCACCTCGTCGCGACGGGGCACCGGCGCGTCGGCTACCTCGCGCCCCGCGCCGCGCACGACCAGCTCTTCAGCCGGCTCCGCATCGAGGGCGCGGAGGCCGCGTGCCTCGACCTCGGGATCGACCGCCCGCAGGTGCGGAGCGCGGATCTCACGCCCGAGGCGATCCGCCAGGCGCTCGACGGCTGGTGGGCCGAGGAGCCCGATCGGCGCGTGACGGCCGTCTGCGCGTACAGCGACGACTACGCGTTCGCCCTCCTCGCGGCGATGCGCGACGCGGGGCTCCGCGCGCCCGACGACCTCGCCGTCATCGGGGCCGACGACGTCCCGCTCGCCCTCTTCGCCGATCCTCCGCTCACGACGATCGACCACGAGCAGGAGGTGGTCGTCGCCCACCTCGCGCGCGTCATCGGGGCGGGGATCCGCGGCGAGGAGGCCCCCGAGGCGCCGCCGATGCACCCGAGCGTCGTCATCCGGCGGAGCGCCTGACGGGCCGGAGCGCCGCGCTGGCGCCTACGCGAGCAGCTCGCGGAGGTGATCGCTCAGCACATCGGTCTCGATGAGGAACCCGTCGTGCCCGAAGTCGCTCCGGATCACGCGCGCCTCGTCGCCGTGGATCGTCGTGCGGATCGCGCGGGCGATCCTGTGCTGGCCCTCGAGCGGGAAGAGCCGGTCGGTGTCGATGCCGATGACGAGCGTCGGCGCCGTCACGCGGGCGAGGGCGTCCTCGACGCCTCCCCTGTCGCGGCCGACGTCGTGCGAGTCCATGGCCTCGACGAGCCGGATGTAGGTGTTCGCGTCGAAGCGGCGCGTGAACTTGTTGCCGTGGAAGTCGAGGTACGACTCGACGGCGAAGCGCCCGCCGTGGCCGAGCGGGCTGACGCCCGACTGCCAGGAGCGCTGGAAGCGGCGGTTGAGCTCGACGATGCCGCGGTAGTTGAGCATCGCCATGCGGCGCGCGAGCGCGAGACCGCGGTGCGGCCCCTCGCCGGGCCCCGACTCGTAGTAGTCGCCGCCCTGGAAGCCCGGGTCGATCTCGATCGCCTCGAGCTGCGTCGAGTTGAGGGCGATCTGGTCGGCCGAGTTGGCCGGGGGAGCGGCGATGACGGCGAGGCGCCCGACGCGGTCGGGGTGCGTGACGGCCCACTCGAGGGCGTGCATGCCGCCCATGGATCCGCCGATGACGGCGCCCCAGCGCTCGATCTCGAGCCGGTCGGCGAGTGCGGCCGTCGCGGCGACCTGGTCGCGGATCGTCAGGTACGGGAAGCGCGAGGCCCAGGCATCGCCGTCGGGGTGGATGCTCGCGGGGCCCGTCGACCCCTGGCACCCGCCGAGCATGTTGGGGGCGACGACGAACCACCGGTCGGTGTCGATCGCGAGGCCCGGCCCGACGATGTCGTTCCACCACCCCGCGGTCGCGTGGCCGGGGCCCGCGGGCCCGCGCACGTGGCTGTCGCCCGTGAACGCGTGCAGCACGAGGACGGCGTTCGAGCGATCGGCGTTCAGCTCGCCCCACGTCTCGTAGGCGAGGCGCATGTGCGGCAGCGTGTCGCCGCGCTCGGTCGTGAACGCGCCGAGCCACGCGAAGCGGCGCTCGCCCGGGTGGTCGCCGTCCTGCCACGCGCCGGTCGCCGGCGGGCGCCCCGCCATCGAGCGCGCGTCGGCCTCCGTCACGGGCGCCGCGGGCACCGTGTCCTCGGAGATCTGCCAGTCCATCGGATCCATTCTGCCGTGCGGCGGGCGGCAGGTTACGACTCAGTCGCGGAGCGAGCTCTCGACGCGGTCCTCGGCCTGGGTCATGTGCGCGACGAGGAGGCGCGCGAGCTCGTCGCCGTCGCCCGCGCGGATGGCGGCGACGATCGCGTGATGGTCGCGGTCCGCCTGCTCCCGGCCGCCCATCTCGCCGACGTTGCGCCGCGCGTAGGGCAGGGCCGCGGTGAGGAGCGAGCGCAGGATCGCGGCGGTGCGCGGCCGCTCGGCGAGCTCGTGGATCGCGGTGTGGAACTCGAAGTTCAGCTGCAGCCAGGCGTCGGCGTCCGACGCCTCCTCCATGCGGTCGGCGAGGGCGACCTCGGCCTGCTGCGCGAGCGGATGCTCACCGACTACATCTACCGCCTGACGTCGGCGCGGCTCGCGGACGAGCAGGCGCGCGCGGGCGGATCCGCCCACCTGTTCCTCATCGGCGAGGCGGGCGGGTCCATCGCGTCGCACGCCGTCGACGTCCCCGCGCTCATGGGCCTGCACCTGCCGGACCAGGGCCCCGAGCAGGACCGCCGCGACGACGAGATCACCCGCATCGTCGTCGACTTCGTGACGGGCGAGCCGCTCGGCTGGCCGGCCTGGGGGCCGGAGGGCGACGCCCGCGGCGTCGGCGAGCTGCGCGCGCCTGCGGCCGAGACCTTCCGCACGGCGCTCGCGCGCTGGGAGGGCGTCGCCCGGCCTTAGCTCCGCGCACGGAGGACGGGCCCGCGCCGAGACGATCTCGGCGCGGGCCCGTCTTCTGGGGTCAGGCGCGCGCGGCGCGGGCGGCGGCGAACGCCTGGTCGAGGTCGGCCGTGAGGTCGTCGATGTGCTCGAGGCCCACCGACAGGCGCACGAGGCCGGGCGTCACGCCCGCCGTGAGCTGCTGCTCGGGGGTGAGCTGCGAGTGCGTCGTCGAGGCGGGGTGGATCACGAGAGAGCGCACGTCGCCGATGTTCGCGAGGTGGCTGAAGAGCTCGAGCGAGTTCACGAACGTGCGCCCCGCGTCGACGCCGCCCTTGAGCTCGAACGACAGGACGGCGCCCTGGCCGCGCGGCGCGATCCGCTGCGCCGCCTCGTACCACGGCGAGGAGGGGAGGCCCGAGTAGTTCACGTCGGCGACGTCGGGGTGGCGCTCGAGCCACGCGGCGACGGCCTGCGCGTTCTGCACGTGGCGCTCCATGCGCAGCGACAGCGTCTCGATGCCCTGGATCAGCTGCCAGGCGTTGCTCGGCGCGACCGCGGATCCGAGGTCGCGCAGCAGCTGCACGCGCGCCTTCGTGATGTAGGCGACGCCGTCGCCCAGCGCGCCCGTGTAGCTGAGCCCGTGGTACGACGGGTCGGGATCCGTGAGGCCCGGGAACCGGTCGGCGTTCTGCGACCAGGGGAACGAACCGCCGTCGACGATCGCGCCGACGACGACGGTCCCGTGCCCCGAGAGGAACTTCGTCGCCGAGTGCACGACGACGTCGGCGCCGAACTCGAACGGCCGGATCAGATACGGCGTCGCGATCGTGTTGTCGACGATGAGCGGGACGCCCGCCTCATGGGCGATGTCGGCGACGAGGCGGATGTCGAGGACGTTCGCCTGCGGGTTGCCGATCGTCTCGGCGAAGAACAGCTTCGTGTTCGGGCGGGCGGCGCGGCGCCACTCCTCGGGGTCGTCCTGGTTCTCGACGAACGTGACCTCGATGCCGAGGCGGGCGAGCGTGTACTTGAACAGGTTGTGCGTGCCGCCGTAGATCGACGACGACGAGACGATGTGGTCGCCCGCCTGCGCGATGTTGAGGACCGCGAAGGTCTCGGCGGCCTGGCCGCTCGCCACGAGGACCGCGCCCGTGCCGCCCTCGAGGGTCGAGATCCGCTCCTCCGCGACCGCCGTGGTCGGGTTCGTGATGCGGGTGTAGATGTTGCCGGGCTCGGCGAGCGAGAACAGGTCGGCGGCGTGGTCCGAGTCGCGGAACACGTATGCGGTGGTCTGGTAGAGCGGCGTCGCGCGCGCGCCCGTCGTCGGGTCGGGCTGAGCGCCCGCGTGGATCTGCTGCGTCTCGAAACGCCAGGTGTCGGCCATGTCATTCCCCTCGGTGGATCTCTCTCGCCGTCGACGCTACGCGGGCGCGCGCGCGGTGGGCGAGCGCGCGGACATGCGCGGTAACGTTGGCCCATGGTGAGACGTGCGGTCGTGACGGGTGCGAGTTCGGGAATCGGGCGGGCGACCGTCGTGGCGCTGCGGGAACGCGGGTGGGACGTCGTCGGCGTCGCGCGCCGCGCCGACCGCCTCGAGGCGCTGGCCGCGGAGACGGGGGCCGAGGCCTTCGCCGCGGATCTCACGAGCCAGGCCGACGTCGACGCGCTCGCCGCGTTCACGTCGCAGGCGCCCGTGCACGCGCTCGTCCACATCGCGGGCGGCGCCCTCGGGACCGACCGCATCGAGAACGGCGACCCCGACGGCTGGCTGCGCATGTACGAGATGAACACGCTCTCGGCGCAGCGCCTCGTCAAGGCCCTCCTGCCGCAGCTGCGCGCGACGGCGAAGGCCGAGTCGACGCACGCCGACACGCTCTTCCTCACCTCGACGGCGGCGCAGGTCGCCTACCCCGGAGGTGCGGGCTACAACGCCGCGAAGGCGGGGGAGTCGATGCTCGTGAGCGCGCTGCGCCAGGAGCTCGTGGGCGAGCCCCTCCGCGTCATCGAGATCGCGCCGGGCATGGTCCACACCGAGGAGTTCTCGCTCACGCGCCTCGGCGGCGACCAGAGCGCGGCCGACGCCGTGTACGAGGGCGTCGACCGGCCGCTGGCGGCCGACGACGTGGCCGACGTCGTGGCGTACAGCCTCGGCCTCCCCGGGCACGTGAACCTCGACCTCGTCACCCTGCGCCCCGTCGCGCAGGCCGCGCAGCATCTCGTGCACCGCGGTCCCCTCACGATCGCCGACTGACGGCACCCGACCGACCCCCGAGGAACAGATCCATGACCGACGACTTCATCGAGCGCGAGACGCTCACCTGGGACGGCTTCGGCGACGCGACGCGCGCCCTGTCGCGCGACATCGTGAAGGCGGGCTTCGCCCCCGAGGTGGTCGTCGCGATCGCGCGCGGCGGCCTGCTGCCGGCAGGCGCGATCGCGTACGGCCTCGGCGCCAAGAACTGCGGCGCGATCAACATGGAGTTCTACACGGGGATCGGCACGGTCCTCGACGCGCCCGAGGTGCTGCCGCCCGAGCTCGACATGAACTACCTCGACGGGCGCCGTGTGCTGCTCGTCGACGACGTCGCCGACTCGGGCCGCACCCTCAAGATGGCGGTCGAGCTCCTGCGCGAGAAGGGCGCCGACGTGCGATCCGTCACGATCTACACGAAGCCGTCGACCGTGATCCAGCCCGACTTCGCGTGGAAGGCCACCGACAGGTGGATCAACTTCCCGTGGTCGGCGCAGGGCTCGGTCATCGAGGAGGACGCCGGCCTCCCCGCCAGCGCCTGAGATGCCGCTCGCGCTCCCCGCGCTCGCCGAGCGCGGCCTGATCGACGCGGGCTGGGCCGAGGCGCTCGCCCCCGTCGGCCCCGAGATCGCGGCGCTCGGCGACCGGCTGCGCGCGGAGACGGCCGCCGGGTGCGGGTACCTCCCGGCGGGCGACCGCGTGCTGCGGGCGTTCCAGCGGCCGCTCTCGGGGGTCAGGGTCCTCATCGTCGGGCAGGATCCCTACCCGACGCCGGGACACCCGATCGGGCTGTCGTTCGCGGTCGAGCGCGACGTCCGCCCGATCCCGCGCTCGCTGCAGAACATGTCGCGCGAGCTCGTCGACGACCTGGGCGTCGACCCGCTGCCGCACGGCGATCTGTCGGCGTGGGCCGATCAGGGCGTCATGCTGCTCAACCGCGTCCTCACGGTGTCGCCCGGCGCGCCCGCCTCGCACAAGGGGTGGGGATGGGAGGCCGTCACCGAACACGCGATCCGCGCGCTCGTCGCCCGCGGGGGCCCGCTCGTCGCGATCCTGTGGGGCGCGCAGGCGCGCCAGCTCGCGCCGCTCCTCGGATCCACGCCGCGCATCGAGTCGGCCCACCCGTCGCCGCTCTCCGCGAGCCGGGGGTTCTTCGGATCCCGCCCCTTCTCCCGCGCGAACGCGCTGCTCGTGGAGCAGGGCGCGGATCCGGTCGACTGGCGGATATCCTGAGCCCCATGCTCGAGGAGGAATATCAGAAGCGCCGACGCCTGCCGCGGCACCTGCGCCCAGCGCCCGAACCCGAGCGCCCCTTCGCGTACGAGATCCGCCCCGCCGAGACGCGCGACATCGCCGACATCCGCGAGATCTACAACTACTACGTGACCAACTCGGTCGTGACCTTCGACGAGAAGAAGTGGACCCACCGCCAGTGGGCCGAGAAGTACGCGCACATCCGCAAGCTCGGGCTGCCGTTCCTCGTCGCGGTGTCGCCGAGCGGCCAGGTGCTCGGCTACGCGCTCGTCTCGCCGTGGTCGGGCAAGAGCTCCTACCGCTACACCGCCGAGAACTCGATCTACCTCGGGCCGAGCGCGACGGGCAAGGGCCTCGGCCGTGCGCTCCTCACCGCGCTCATCGAGGCGTCCGAGGAGTTCGGGCTGCGCCAGATGGTGGCCGTCATCAGCGACAAGGGCGCCGAGGGATCCATCGCGCTGCACGAGAAGATGGGCTTCGAGGAGGTCGGCCGCATGGGGCGCGTCGGCTACAAGTTCGGCCGCTGGCTCGGGACGGTCTACCTGCAGAAGCAGCTGACGCCTGTCAAGAAGAAGCGCGGGCTGTTCGGCCGCCGGGCCGACTGAGGTCGGCAGATGACCGCGGCTCCGTCGGGCGTGTTCGACGCGCACCGAGCTCTCGGCCCAGAGCACGTCGGCGACGTGCTCTGCATCGACGCCGCGGCCTTGTCCGGCGCGGGACGCGGCTGAGCCGCTGCCGTCGTCAGGCCGCGAGGACGAGGGCCGGGATCTCGGCGACCGACCCCAGGACGTGGGTCGCCCCGGGGAACTCGTGGTGCGTCCCCGTGAGCACGCCGGCCGAGATCCGCGCGCCGGCGCGCAGTCCCGCGAGGACGTCGGAGGCCGTGTCGCCCGCCGCCGCGATGTCGCGCACGTCGGTCACGCCGAGGCGGAGCGCGGCGGTGAGGATCATGTCGGGGAACGGCCGTCCGCGGCCCGCGTCGGCGGGGGAGAGCGCGGCGTCGGCGATCCCGCGCCACCCGAGCGCGTCGAGCAGGGCGTCGCGGGTGTCGGGGGAGAAGCCCGTCGTCAGCGCGACCTCCAGCCCCGCGGCGCGCAGCTCGCGGATCGCGTCCTCGGCGCCGTCGATCGGGCGCGCGCGGTCGCGGATCCCCACGAGGTAGGCGGCCTCGAAGGCGCGGTTCGCGTCGCGGGCGCGCTCCTCGGATCCCGTGATCGCGCGGAAGACCTCGATCTTCGACTGGCCCATCGTGTCGAGCGTGTACTGCGTCGCCCGCGCGCGCTCGTCGGTGCCGTCGGCGGTCCCGACGGCGTCCATCGCCTCGGAGAATGCCGCCATGACGGCGCCGCCGTCCTCGACCGTCGTGCCGGCCATGTCGAACGCGATCATCTGGAATGCCATGGTGCGCCTATCGGTAGAGGTCTGCGATGACGGCTTCGCCGAAGCCGGGGGAGGTCGTCATGCCGATGCCCGTCGTGACGGCGCTCACATGCACGCCCTCGTCGATCGTCTCGGAGAGGAATTCGCCGGGCCCCTTCGCGTAGACGCCCTGCCAGCGCTGCCGGACACCGACGCCCTCGACGCCGAACAGGCGCCGCATCTCGCGCAGCAGGACCTCGTAGGGGCGCTCGTTCTGGAACGGCGAGGCGGCGTCCGAGACGACGTGCGTGTCGCCGACGAAGAGCCCGAGCCCCGGCGCCTCGGTGCACATCTGGTTCACGTCGAGGTCGAGCACCTCGGGGCGCGCGATCTCGTATCGCGCCCGCACGGCGTCGGCTGCCTCGCCGGCGAAGGCGGGGTAGCGCAGCATCGAGAGGGCCGTGAGCACGGGGAACTCGAGCCCGATCCCGTCGACGAGCATCATGTCGAGCGCGCAGCGGGCGATCCCGTGGTCGGCCGCGACCTCGGGCAGCAGCTGATCGATGTCGTGGTTGACGCAGACGACGACGTTGTCGGCGCGGATCTCGCCGCGCGTCGTGAAGAGGGTGCCGGGGCGCGCGCCGAGGGCGGCGGTCGTCCAGGAGAAGGCGACGCCCTCGCGCTCGAGCCAGGCGGCGATCGCGGGGCCGGCCTCGCGCGGGTTCACCTGCATGTCGTCCTTGAGGAGCACGCCGCCGACGGCGTGCTTCACGGGCGCGAGATCGGTGATCTCCCGCGCCGTGAGGAGCCTGCCCTGGCCCGCGTCGCGCAGCACCTGCATCTCGTCGTCGGCCGTCGCGACCATGAGCGAGCCGCGGCGCGCGAGCCAGAACCCGGCCGACTGCGCGAGGTCGGCGTACAGCTCGCGCGAGCGCTCGGCGTATTCGCGGCCGAGGCCCGCCTGCATCGAGACGCCGATGTGCCCGAAGTTGCGCACCGTCGAGCCCGCGAGGCGGGGTGCTCGATCGATGACGATGACGCGCAGCCCGCGTCGGTGCGCGGCGGCCGCGTGCGAGAGGCCGACGATGCCGGCGCCGACGACCGCGACGTCGTACGAGTGATCCACCGTGCCACCGTAGACGGCGCGAATCGCGCCACCCCGGGGTCTTCACCCCGGCGTCACCGACTGTGCGGCAGGTGTTCACCGGCCATGTCGTGCGGCGGATCCGACCGTCGCACCGGGTCGCCGAGTGTTCACCTCCGAGACCCTCGAGGTTCGCGAATGGGCCAGCCGGGCGTCGCGGACGGCTCCCAGGGTGGACGGGTTCCCGACCCGTTCCGTCGGAAACGCACCCCCACCGCCCTGGTTCCGGCGGCGCCCTGCTGCCGAGAGAAAGGCCGCTCACATGCGACTCCGCAGCTTCCGCCTCCCGACCACCGCCGTCGCCGGCATCGCCCTCATCGCCGCCCTCGCCGGATGCTCGTCCGCCGACGGCTCAGCCGACGCGACCTCCGAGGCCACCGCCGACGCCGCGTCGACCTCCGAGGGAACCTTCGCCTCGGGCAGCGACGACACGATCGTCTTCGCGACGCTCCCCGACCACGAGGGCGCCGACCAGGACGCCCAGCCGATCGCCGACTGGATCGCCGAGATCACCGGCAAGGACGTCCAGTTCTTCGAGGCCACCGACTACACGGCCGTGGTGCAGGGCCTCGCCGCCGACAAGATCGACGTCGCCCAGATCTCGTCGTTCACCTACTACCAGTCGCAGGCCGCCGGCGCCGACATCGAGCCCATCGGCGCGCAGATCACCGCCGAGGGCGAGCCCGCCGGCTACTACTCGGTCGCGATCAAGAACCCCGCCGCGACCGACGTCACCTCGCTCGAGGACTTCGCCGACCAGCCCGTCTGCTTCGTCAACCCGACGTCGACCTCGGGCCGCGCGATCCCCGTGTCGCAGCTCATGGAGGCCGGCGTCACGGTCTCCGAGGAGAACACCGTCTACGGCGAGGAGCACGACCTCACCGCCG
This sequence comes from Microbacterium indicum DSM 19969, assembly GCF_000422385.1. Lineage (GTDB taxonomy): Bacteria > Actinomycetota > Actinomycetes > Actinomycetales > Microbacteriaceae > Microbacterium > Microbacterium indicum. The sequence goes on along the minus strand of NZ_AULR01000001.1, from coordinate 485,884 downwards.
CGAAGGTCGCCGAGGGCACCGACTGCCAGGTCGGCTTCGCGCAGGACCTCAACGCCGACCCGCTGATCGACGCGGGCCAGCTCGAGGAGGTCGACCGCTTCCTCGTCCCCGGCGCCCCGATCGTCATGCAGGGTGCGCTCCCGCAGGACGTCAAGGACGAGCTGACCGCCGCGATCGCCGACAGCACGCAGGCGTCGCTCACCGACGCGGGCATCGAGCTCAACGACTTCCTCACGGACGGCTGGTTCGGCTTCGAGGCCGTCGACGACGCGTACTTCGACACGATCCGCACGGTGTGCGCGGAGGTCGCCGACGAGGTCGAGGCCTGCCGCGCGTAAGCGGCCGACACAGAAGGCAGTGAACTGAGATGACGAACAGCGACGCCCCCGCGGTCAGGATCGCGGATCTCGGCAAGACGTATCCCGGAGCCGCGAGCCCGGCCCTCACGGGGGTGTCGCTGTCCGTCGCGCGCGGCGAGATCGTCGTCCTCTTGGGCCTCTCGGGCTCGGGCAAGTCGACCCTCCTGCGCCACATCGACGGGCTCGAGACGCCGACGACCGGATCGGTCGAGGCGCTCGGCGAGAACGTCACGGCCCTCTCGGGTCGCGCCCTGCGCGCCCTCCGCGGCCGCATCGGCTTCATCTTCCAGCAGTTCGAGCTCGTCGGCCCGTCGACGGTCCTCGAGAACGTGCTCACCGGTGCGCTCTCGGGCCTGCGCGGCCCGCGCGTCGGCCTCATGATGTACCCCCGGTCGCTGCGGGAGAGGGCCCTCGGCCACCTCGACCGCGTCGGGCTGCTCGACCGCGCCTACCAGCGCTCCGACACGCTCTCGGGCGGCCAGCAGCAGCGCGTCGCGATCGCCCGCGCGCTCATGCAGGACCCGGAGATCCTCCTCGCCGACGAGCCCGTCGCGTCGCTCGACCCCGAGTCGAGCAGTCAGGTCATGGGCCTCATCCGCGAGATCGCCGCCGAGCGCGGCCTCACGGTCGTCTGCTCGCTGCACCAGGTCGACCTGGCGCTCAGCTGGGGCGACCGCATCGTCGGCCTGCGCGCGGGGGAGGTCGTCCTCGACACCCCGACGGGCGAGATCAGCCGCGAGACCGTCATGGAGATCTACGGCCGCGTCGCGACGTCGACCAGCGAGTTCGAGGCCGTCGCCGCCGAGCTCGCCGAGGCGCGCGAGCAGGTCCTCCAGAACGAGCTGCGCCGCGGATCCGCCGAGCGCCTCGCGCGGGACACCGTGAACGAGGAGCCCGCGTGACGGCGCTTGCCGAGCGGATCCTCACGGTTCCGCGCCCGCGGCCGCGCACGTCGACGATCGTCTCGTACGCGACGATCGTCGCGGTGCTGGGGCTCGGTGTCTACTCGTTCGTCGCGCTCGACTACAGCTTCGGCAACATCGCCGAGACGGGCGGCAACCTCCAGCGCTTCCTGTCGATGGCGACGCCGCTCCAGTGGCCCGGCTGGGAGGTCATCGGGACCCCGACGGCCGACGGCACGGTCTTCGAGACGACCTGGGTCGGCTTCGAACCGATCTGGGAGGTCGTCGAGTCGATCCTCCTGACCCTCGCGCTCGTGATCGCGGGGACCGCGCTCGCCGCCGTCCTCTCGATCCCCGTCGCCTACGGCGCCGCGCGCAACACGAGCCCCGGCCCCGCGGTGGTGGCGCTCTGCCGCGGCATCGGCGTCGTCGCCCGCGCGGTCCCCGACATGGCGATCGTCGTGTTCCTCGCGTTCCTCTGGTTCGACTCGGGGATGCTCGCGGCCGTCACCGCGATCGGGCTGCACTCGGTCGGCATGATCTCGAAGATGTTCGCCGACGCGATCGAGCAGATCGACGAGGGGCCGCGCCTCGCGATCCGCTCGGCCGGCGGGTCGAAGGCCCAGGAGTTCTGGTCGGGCGTCGTCCCGCAGGCGCTCCCGGCGTGGATCGCCGTCGCGCTGCACCGCGCCGACATCAACCTGCGCGGCACCGTGATCCTCGGCGTCGTCGGCGTCGCGGGACTCGGCTACGACCTCGACGAGGCGCTCCACGCGGGGCCGTCGGGCATGCGCCGCGTGCTCCCGCTCGTCCTCATCATCATCGCGCTCTGCATCGTCTTCGAGATCATCTCCTCGCAGCTGCGCTCGCGCCTCCTGGGCGTCGAGCCGACGGGGCGCGGCATCGGCGACAGGGTCACGCGCGCGGCCCGGCGCGGATCCTCGCCGGGGCCCGCCCCCGCGCTCACCGACGCGCAGCGGCGCGCGGCGCGCATCGAGGCCGCGATGCATCGCCCGTGGGATCGCTCGCGCGTCTCGAACACGCTGTGGGTGTGGCTCGGGATCGCGGTCGTCGTCGCGGCGTTCGCCTACACGCACCCCGACGTCACGGCGATCCTCCGACCGCAGTGGGAGCAGGTGCAGAACCCCGCGCTCGACCGGTCGATGTGGCCGCTGAACTTCGGCTCCCGCACCTGGGAGACGGTCCTCGCGGGCGTCGCGACGACGCTGCAGATCGCCTTCGCCGCGACGCTCATGACGGCGATCATCTCGGCCGTCGTCGGCCCGCTCTCGGCCCGCAACGTCGCGCCGAACGGCTTCGTCCGCAACCTCTTCCGGGGCATCGCGCTCGTGCTGCGCGCGATCCCGGACCTCGTCGTCGCGATCATCTTCATCATTGCGACGGGCTTCGGGGCGCAGGCGGCGACGCTCGCGCTCGGGATCGGCGGCGTGGGCCTCATGGCCAAGCTGATCGGCGACTCGATGGAGGAGGTGCCGGGCGGACCCGAGCGCGCCCTGCATGCCGCGGGCGGCACGCGCACGCAGGTCTTCTTCGCGTCGACGCTGCCGCTCTCGATCCCCGCGCTCGTGAGCCACCTGATGTACGTCGTCGAGCAGAACGTGCGATCCGCGACCCTCCTGGGCGTCGTCGGCGCGGGCGGCATCGGCTTCCTGCTGCTCAGCGCACTGCAGGGGCGCCACTTCGATCAGGTGATGGCGTATCTGCTCGTCATCATCGCGATGGTCGTCGTCGTCGAGGCGATCTCGGTCCTCATCCGGCGCGCGCTGCGCTGACGGCTACCGAGGCGGTCCTCAGGCGCCCAGGCGCTTGAGGGCCGTCTGCACGACGGCGGCCGTGCGGCCGATCGACGACGCGAGGCGGTTGGCCGACTCGGGGATCGAGGCGTAGATCGACTGCGTCGCCTCGGCCGCGAGCTCGGCCTCGTCGTGGAAGAACGGCACGAGCCAGTCGTCGACCTGCTCGAGCGGCTCGGCGTCGACGCGGTAGAAGCGGTGCTGCCCCTCCTCGCGGACCGTCACGAGGCCCGCCTCGCGCAGCACCTTGAGGTGCTTCGAGACCGTCGGCTGGCTGACGCTGAGCTCGGCGACGATCTGCGAGACGCTCGTCCCCGTCTGCGAATCCTGGTCGCGGTCGAGCAGGAGCGAGAGGATGTCGCGCCGGGTTCCGTCGGCGATCACGTCGAAGATGTCGGCCATAACGCTCAGCGTATGACATCGCGGGCATGCGGGTACGATGATCGTCGTCCATTCGGTCGATCAGGGGGCGGCACGCGGCATGAGCGCAGGCGAGTCGGCGGCACGCCCCGGGTTGCTCGAGCGAATCGCCCGCGAGGTGTGGCACCTCTTCCGGGTCATCACGACGCAGTCGCCCGCGCGTTTCGCGATCCTCGTCTTCGCCTCGCTCGTCATGATCTTCACGGCGATCCTCGCCCTGCCGATCTCGGCGGCCGACGGGCACGCGACGCCCATCGCCGACGCGATGTTCACGGCGATGTCGATGATCTGCGTCACGGGCCTCACGAGCGTCGACATGTCGTCGCACTGGTCGCTGTTCGGCGAGATCGTGCTCGTCGTCGGCGTCAACATCGGCGGCATGGGCGCCCTGACGCTCGCCTCGATGCTCGGGTTCATCGTGTCGCGCCGCGTCGGCCTGCGCGCGAAGCTCATGGCGGCGAGCGACACGAACCCGCTCCGCGCCCACGGCGGCGCCGTCAACGAGTCGCAGGCGGTGCAGCTCGGCCAGGTTGGCCTGCTGCTGCGCACGGTCGCGCTCTCGACGATCGTCATCGAGGCGCTCGCGGCGGTCCTCCTCCTCCCGTCGATGTCGCGCGAGTACGGCTTCTGGTCGGGCCTCGGGCACGCGTACGGCTACGCGGCGATGGCGTTCACCAACACGGGCTTCACCTTCAACGACGGCGGCATCTCGGTCTTCGCGCACGACTACTTCGCGCTGTCGGTGATCATGGCGACGGTCTTCGTCGGATCCCTCGGCTTCCCCGTGCTCTTCGCGCTCTCGCGCCACCTCTTCCACCCCCGGCGCGCGACCCTCCTGCACCCCAAGACGTGGGGCCTGCACGTGCGCCTGACCCTCATCACGACGATCACGCTCTTCGTCGTCGGCGCGATCGCCTACCTGGGCCTCGAGTACGGCAACCCCGGGACCTTCGGGTCGATGGGCGTCGGCGACACGATCTTCCAGTCGTTCTTCATGTCGTCGATGACGCGTTCGGGCGGCTTCTCGATCGTCGACATGGACTCGCTCTACGGGTCGAGCATGATCGTCAGCTGCATGCTCATGTTCGTGGGAGGCGGATCCGCGTCGACGGCCGGCGGCATCAAGGTCACGACCCTCGCGGTTCTCGTGCTCTCGGTCATGTCGGAGGCGAAGGGCCGCCCCTCGGTCCAGGCCTTCGGGCGCCGGATCCCGAGCGACGTGCAGCGCGTCGCCGTCGCGGTCTTCGCGTGGGGCGCGACGATCGTCGCGGTCGGCACGATCACGATCGCCCAGATCACCCACGCCCCCATCGCCGAGGTGCTCTTCGACGTCATCTCGGCGTTCGGCACCGTGGGGCTCTCGACGGGGCTCACGGCGACGCTCCCGGACCCCGCGCTCTACGTCATGGCGGCGACCATCTTCATGGGCCGCGTTGGTACAGTCACTCTCGCCGCGGCGGTCGCCGCGACGTCTCGGAGGCAGCTCTACGCGCTGCCCGTCGAAAGGCCGATCGTTGGTTGAGCAGATCCGCAGCGACGCTCCCGTGCTCGTCATAGGCCTCGGCCGCTACGGCGCCGCGTGCGCCGGCGAGCTCGACCGCCTCGACCGCGACGTCCTCGCGATCGACGCCGACCTCGGGCTCGTGCAGAAGTGGTCCGAGCGGGTGACCCACGCGGTCCAGGCCGACGCGCGCAACATGGAGGCGCTCAAGCAGATCGGCGCGCAGGACTTCCAGGTGGCCGTCGTCGCGGTCGGCTCGTCGATCGAGGCCTCTGTGCTCATCACAGCGAACCTCGTCGACCTCAAGGTGCCGCAGATCTGGGCGAAGGCGACGAGCCAGTCGCACGGGAAGATCCTCTCGCGCGTGGGCGCGAACCACGTGATCTACCCGGAGCGCGAGGCGGGGGAGCGCGTCGCGCACCTCGTGAGCGGGCGCATGCTCGACTTCATCCGCTTCGACGACGACTTCGTGCTCGCGAAGATGTACCCGCCGAAGTTCATCCGCGGGATCTCGCTGACCGACTCGGGCATGCGCACGAAGTACAACGTCACCGTCGTGGGCGTCAAGAGCCCCGCGAAGCCCTTCCGCTACGCCGAGGCCGACACGATCGTCACGAACCACGACCTCATCATCGTCTCGGGCAGCAACGAGGACGTCGAGCGCTTCGCGGCGCTCGACCGCTGACGCCCGGCCGCGTCACCGCGCGGCGGCCGAGTCCTGGGCGCGCCAGTCGCGCCACCCCTCGTCGTCCGCCATGAACTCCTCGACCTCGGCGCGCGTCGCCGTGAGCTTCGGGTCGTGCCGGAGGTACGCGCGGGTCTCGCGCGCGACGAGGCCCGACAGGATCAGGAGGCCGATGAGGTTCGGCAGGGCCATGAGCCCGTTCATGACGTCGGAGAACGACCACACGACGCTGAGCTCCGTCGTGCACCCGACGTAGACGACGAGCGAGAAGACGATGCGGAACGGCAGCACGAGGCGCCGGCCGAAGAGGCGCTCGATGTTGCGCTCGCCGTAGTACGACCAGCCGAGGATCGTGGATCCCGCGAACAGCACGAGGCCGATCGTCACGATGTAGTGGCCCCAGTCGCCCGGCAGGCCGTGCGAGAACGCCTCGCCCGTCATGAGGGCCGCGCTGATCTGCCCGCCGGTCTCGGGGTCGACCTGGTTCCAGACGCCCGTCGTGACGATGACGAGGCCCGTGCAGGTGACGACGATGATCGTGTCGATGAACGTCTGGGTCATCGACACGAGCCCCTGCCGCACGGGGTGCGAGGTCTGCGCCGCCGAGGCGGCGATCGCCGCGGATCCCATGCCCGACTCGTTCGAGAAGATGCCGCGGGCGAAGCCGTACTGGACCGCGATGATGACCGCAGAGCCCGCGAAGCCTCCGACGGCGCTCGTGCCCGTGAAGGCCTCGGCGAAGATCTGGCCGAACGCCGCGGGGATGTCGCCGATGTTCGCGCCGAGGATGTACAGCGCGCCGAGCACATAGAAGACGATCATGATCGGCACGAGGCCCGCGGTGACGCGGCCGATCGACTTGATGCCGCCGACCAGCACCGCGAGGGCGAAGATCGTCAGGACGATGCCCGTGACCCAGTTCGGAACCGAGAAGGTCGACTCGAGGTTCACGGCGATCGAGTTGCCCTGCGTCATGTTGCCGATGCCGAAGCACGCGAGGACGGCGAAGATCGAGAACGCGAGGCCGAGGATCTTGCCCACGGGGCCGCGGATCCCGCGCTCGAGGTAGTACTGCGGCCCGCCCGACTTCTCGCCGGCCGCGTCGGTCGTGCGGTACCGCACGCCGAGGAACGCCTCGGAGTACTTCGACGCCATGCCGAGCAGCCCCGTGACCCACATCCAGAACAGGGCCCCGGGCCCGCCGATGCCGATCGCGGTGGCGACACCGACGATGTTGCCCGTGCCGACCGTCGCGGCGAGGGCCGTCGTGAGCGCCTGGAAGTTCGAGATGTCGCCGTCGGAGCCCGAGTCCTTGCGGCCGAAGGCGAGGCGCAGCGCGGGGAAGAGCTTCAGGAACTGCAGGCCGCCGAGGCGGACCGTGAGATAGAGACCCGTCGCGAAGAGGAGGGGGATGAGGAAGAACGGCCCCCACACGAATCCGCCGACCGCATCGAGAACCGCCTGCACGCCGCTCAGATCCATGGTGCCTCCTGTCGCGAGCCGAACGGCGTCAGTCTGTCACAGGAGGCGCTCAGGTTCGGGCGGCGCGGCCCGAACCCGGATCAGGTGCCGGATCCGTCGGTCGTGCCGTCGTCGGTCGATCCGTCCTGGCCGGGGAAGCCGCCGCCGGGGAACGAGCCGTCGGAGGGGAAGCCGCCCGTGCCCGTGTCCGTCTGCTGCGTGGCCTGGCCGCCGAGCCCGCCCGACAGAGCCGCGCCGGCGGCGATCCCGCTTCCGAACGCGAGCCCGAGCATGAGGACGCCCGCGGCGATGCCGCCGCCGATCGCCCATCCTCGCCTGCGGCGCGCGGGCCTCTGGGGCGCGGGCTGCTGCGCGGCCGGGTGCGCCTGGACGGGAGTCTGCTGCGCGACCGGGGCGTACTGCTCGGCCGACGGCCGCTCCTGTGCCGCGGGGACGACGACCGCCTGCGGGGGAGCGGGGTAGGGATCCTCCGGCGTCGGCGCCTGCGCGCCGGGCGCCTGCTGCGCGACGGGGGTCTCGGCGAGCGTGAGGGTCGCGGGCTTCTCGGGGGCGGCCGTCGCCGTGATCGCGGTGTCGTGCGGAACCTGGTCGGCGGGCGGGCGGGTGATGGCCGGCTCCGGGATCGGCGGGGTCGGCTCCATGGGCAGAGGGCGGGTGCTGGCGTCTGTCATGCGGATCATCGTGGACCCGGCGCCTAGCCGGTTCGCCTGCGCGACCTATGTCCCGATGATGAGCCCGCGCGAGTCACACCCGTCACGCCTGTCCCGCAGGTTTACACCGGAATGCTCCTGCCCCTAGAGTGGGCGGGTAACGAACACCTGGGGAGGGTGATTCCATGGCCGAGCTGCCCGACGTGCGGTTTCTGACCGTTGCCGAGGTCGCCGACATCATGCGCGTCTCGAAGATGACGGTCTACCGCCTCGTGCACGCGGGCGAGCTGCCGGCCGTGCGCTTCGGTCGCAGCTACCGGGTCCCCGAGACCGCCGTCACCGAGGCGATGCGGTTCCCCGGAGAAGCCCAGGCATCCTGAAGCCCGCCTGAATTCGTGCGGGACCTGGCGTCCTGTAAGATGGCGAGAGGCACTTTTTTCTGCCGTGCCCGTTTTCGTTTCGGACGCCGGCATCTGCTCGTGCCCGGCATCCGCACACTAGACATCAGCGAGGTTCCCATGGGATCTGTCATCAAGAAGCGCCGCAAGCGCATGGCGAAGAAGAAGCACCGCAAGCTGCTTCGCAAGACCCGCCACCAGCGTCGCAACAAGAAGTAAGCGTCGCACCGAACGCCGGCTCCGCCTCAGGGCGGGCCGGCGTTCGTCATGTCCGCGGCGTCAGACCTCGCCGCCGATCGGCAGCGCGACGCTCAGCCGGAAGCCGCCCGCGAGGTTCTCGGCGTCGACGTCGCCGCCGTGCGCCTGCGCGATGCCGCGGACGATCGCGAGCCCGAGACCCGCGCCCGCGGCGTCGCCCGTGCGGGCGTCCGCGGCGCGCCAGCCGACGTCGAAGATGCGGCCGAGGTCGGAGCTGTCGACGCCCGTACCGTGGTCGATGACGCTGATCACGAGGTGCCCGTCGCCGCGCGTATGGGCCGCGATGACGATGTCCGAGCCGTCGGGGGCGTGGCGCACGGCGTTCTGCAGGAGGTTCCCGATCGCGCGGCCGAGCTCGCGGGGATCGGCCCAGAGCATGCGGCCCTCGATCGACGACGGCACGATGCGGATCCCGCGGGCTCGTGCGGCGTCGCGCACGTCGACGACCGCGTCCGACACGACGTCGAGCAGCGAGACGAGCTCGCGGTGCAGGACGAGGGTCCCCGTCTCGAGCTTCGAGAGCTGGAACAGGTCGTCGACCATGCGGTCGAGCACGTCGACGCGCACCTGGATGTCGCGCGAGATGCGCCGCGGGTCGCCGACCCCGTCGGCCGCGGCCTCGGAGAGCGCGCGGATCCCCGCGAGCGGCGTGCGGAGGTCGTGCGAGATCCAGGCGAGGAACTGGCGGCGCGCGCCGTCGAGCTTGTCGATCTCGGCGCGCGCCTCGGCCAGGCGGGACGACGTGCGGGCGAGCTCTTCGGAGACCGCGGCGAACTCGCGCAGCTCGGGGCGCCCGGGCTCGACGACCTCGCCAGCCGCGATCTGCTCGGCCGAGGCGACGAGCGATTGCGCCGAGGCGCGCGCGACGCGGCGCGCGACCAGCCACGCGGCGGCGAGGCTCGCCGCGGCGGAGACGCCCGTGATCCATCCGAAGACCGTGAGGTCGTGCGGCGACACGTACATGAGCGCCATGACCGAGACGGTCGCGAGGACGATCGCGAGGATCGCCCCGGCCGTCGCGATCGCGACGTGGAGGGCGATCGATCGGCCGCGCATGGCGCGCAGCACGAGGACCTCGGCCGCGACGACGACGAGCGTCGAGGCGAGCGCGATGCCGACGATGAGGGCGATGTCGCCCGCGCCGAGCATCATCGGGCGCTGCCCGACGGCGTGAAGCGGTATCCCTCGCCCCACACGGTGCGGAGGTAGACGGGGTCGCGCGGGTCGGGCTCGATCTTCTCGCGCAGGCGCCGCACGTGCACCGTGACGGTCGACCCGTCGCCCGCGGCCCAGCCCCAGACCGAGCGCAGGAGGTCGTCGCGCGTCAGCAGCTCGTCGGCGTGGCGCGCGAGGTGCAGGAGGAGCTCGTACTCGCGCGTCGTGAGCGCGATCTCGCGGTCGTCCGCCCACGCGCGGCGGTGGGCGGGGTCGATGCGGAAGCGCCCCGCCGTCAGCACGGCGACGGGGTCGGCCGCCCGCCGCCGGCGCACGAGGGCCTGAACGCGCAGCTGCAGCTCGCGCATCGCGAAGGGCTTCGTGAGGTAGTCGTCGGCTCCGTGCTCGAGCCCCTCGATGCGGTTCTCGACGCCGCCGAGGGCCGTGAGCATGAGGATCGGGAGATCGGATCGCTCGCGCACCTCGCGGCAGATCTCGTCGCCGCTCGCGCCGGGCAGCATGCGGTCGACGACGAGCACGTCGGGCAGCTCGCGGCGGAGCGCCTCCCGCGCCGAGACGCCGTCGCCGTAGAGCGACACCGCGAGCCCCGCGGCCCCGAGGTAGTCGCCGACGACGGTGCGCACGGCGGCGTCGTCCTCGACGACCATGACGCGCGGTTCCGACTGCATGAGGCGAGCGTATCCGCGGCCTTCCGCGCGGGGACCGAAGCTTACGGTTCTGAAAGATCCGGTCGCGGCCGGGTCGCCCGCCGCTTCACTCGGACCCGGGCCGCGAAGCGCGCGGCCGGAGAAGAGGAACCCCATGCTGAACACGAAGCTCCTGATCGGATCCGCCGTCGTCGGCGCCGCGCTCCTGCTCGCGGGATGCGGCGCGGGCTCGGGCGACGGCGCCGCGAGCGCGACGTCGCAGACGCCCGCCGACTCGATGAGCGCCACCCCCATGGCCGAGCTCACCGGCGCGTTCGTCGGCGAGAACGACAAGAGCGTCGAGGGCACCGCGACGATCTCGGACGGGGAGGTCGTGCTCTCGGGCTTCTCGTCCGACGAGGGCCCCGACCTGCACCTGTATCTCGCGAACGGCACCGACGAGGCGGCGGTCGCGGCCGGCGTCGAGCTCGGAGACGTCGCGTTCGACGAGGCCTCGCAGACGTTCGCGATCGACGTCGACGCGTCGGGCTACACCGATCTCGTCGTGCACTGCGACAAGGCGAACGCCGTCTTCGGGGCAGCGGAGCTGATGTGATGGGCGCACGCGACCCGCGCGCCGCCCGTGCTTCCCGCGTCGCCTCGGCTCTCGCCGGGGCGGCGCGCCTCGCGCTCGGCGTGCTGTGGATCCTCGAGGGCGCGACCAAGTACCGAGCGGGCTTCGGGGCCGCCGACATCCGCCTCGTCGTCTCGAGCGCCGAGCAGAACCCCCGGGTCCCCGGCGCCTTCACCGCGTTCGCCGAGTCGGTCATGGCGCCGCTCTCGGGGCTCTTCGGCGTCGGGATCCCGCTGCTCGAGGTCGCCCTCGGGGCGCTGCTCGTCGCCGGGCTCGCGACGCGGCTCGTCGCGGCGGCGGGCGCCGCGACGCTCGCGCTCTACTGGCTGTCGGATCAGCTGATCTGGCAGTACCCCGCGATGGCGGTGCTCGCCGTCGTCGTCCTCCTCTCGGGCTCGGCCGCCGGGCGCTGGGGCGCCGACGGATGGATCGGCCGCATCAGGCGGCCGTGACGGTGCGGGCGTGCCACCCGGACGCGCCGTTCGGGGCGGGGTCGGCGACCTCGCTCGTCTGCACCTCGCCGTCGGCCCCGATCGCGCGGCACCGGATCGTGTGCTCGCCCGGGGCGAGATCCGCGCTCGTCGTCCACTGCACCCAGGTGTCGTCGGAGATCGCGGTCGCGAGCTCGGCGGCCTGCCACCCGCCGTCGTCGATCCGGACCTCGACGCCCGAGACGCCCGTGTGCTGGTTCCACGCGACGCCCGCGATCGCGACGCTGCCCGCGGCGACGTCGGGGCCGCGCGGCACGTCGATGCGCGACTCCATCTTGATGGGCCCCTCGGCCGACCAGCCGCGGTCGGTCCAGTACGCCCGGGCCCGGTCGAAGCGGGTGACCTCGAGCTCGGTGACCCACTTCGTCGCCGACACGTAGCCGTAGAGACCGGGCACGACCATGCGCACGGGGAAGCCGTGCTCGACGGGGAGCGGGTCGCCGTTCATGCCCACCGCGAGGATCGCGTCTCGCTCGTCGGTCAGGGTCTCGAGCGGAGTCCCGGCGGTGAAGCCGTCGTGCGAGCGCGACAGCACCATGTCGGCGTCGGCGGAGGGCACGGCGCGGGCGAGGAGCTCGCGGATCGGGTAGCCGAGCCAGAGCGCGTTGCCGACGAGCCCGCCGCCGACGGTGTTCGAGACGCACGCGAGCGTCGTGTACGACTCCTCGAGCGGCAGGGCCAGCAGCTCCTGCCAGGTGATCGTGATCTCGTGTTCGACCATGCCGTGGATCCGCAGCGACCACTCGGACGGATCGAGCTGCGGGATCACGAGCGCCGTGTCGATGCGGTAGAACGCGTCGTTCGGCGTCACGACGGGGGTCAGCCCGTCGACGCCGAGCTCGGCGCCGGCGGGAAGCGTCGCGGTCGACGCGGCGCGCGGCAGGCGCACGGCCTCGCGCAGCGCGCTCGCGCCCGTCGAGATGCCCCGGCGCGCGGCCGACAGGCCGACGAGCGCGACGCCGACGACCGCCGCGGCGCCGCTCGCCACGAAGAACCCGCGCCGCGTGAGGCCCTGCGGCTGGGCGCCGGGCGGCGACTCCCGCCCGACGATCCGCGAGAGCGCGACGGCCGCCGCGAGGCCCGCGAGGATCGACGGCAGGGGAGCGAGCGGGCCCGCCGCCGCCCGCGTCATCGCCGCCGCGACCCCGACGACCCCGATCGCGCACGCCAGCACCGCGCCCCACGGCCGATGCGATCGCTGGACGACGCCCGCGACGGCGGCGACGGCCGCGACGACGACGCCGATGAACACGAGGAGCGCGGCCTTGTCTCCCGTGCCGAACAGGGAGATCGCGAGGTCCTTCGCCCACGCCGGCGCGAGGTCGATCGCGGCCGAGCCGACGGCCGAGAGGGGCGCCGACGCCGGGTCGACGAACGCGCCGACGAGCTCGCCCACGCCGAGGCCCAGCGCGGCCGACGCGATGCCCGCGAGGGCCGCCATCCACCGCGTCGGGCGCTCGGATCCGCTCATGCGGCGAGCGTAGGCCCGACCCCCGACACGCGAACGGGATGTGACGGATCCGTAAGATCCCGCCCGCCCTGAACTGGGGGAGGATGGACGCATGCAGGAGATCACGGTCGCCGACCTCTCGGCGCAGCAGGACAAGCCGCTCATCGACGTGCGCGAGGAGTGGGAGTACGCCGAGGGCCACGTGCCCGGCGCGATCAACATCCCCCTCGGCGACCTGGGCGGCCGGCTGGACGAGCTCCCGGCCGAGTTCAACGTGATCTGCAAGCTCGGCGGGCGCTCGGCGCAGGCCGTGAACGCGCTCGACCAGCGCGGCTACGACGCGACGAACGTCGCCGGCGGCACCGACGCGTGGATCCAGGCCGGCTACGAGGTCGAGAAGTGACCGACGTCACGATCATCTCGAAGCCCGACTGCCACCTCTGCGACGTCGCGCGCGAGGTCGTCGAACACACGATCGCCGAGCTCCCCGACGCCGTCGCCGACGCGATCGAGGTGCGCGAGCTCTCGATCGCCGAGGACCGCGCGCTCTACGACGAGTGGTGGGAGAAGGTGCCCGTCGTGCTGATCGACGGCGAGCTGCACGGCCACTGGCGCGTGAGCCCCGACCGGCTGCGCGACGCGCTCACGAAGGAGAAGGCATGATCCGCCACATCGTCCTGTTCGGCGCCGCCGAGGGCACGACCCGCGAGGCGCTCGACGAGACCGCGGGGGCCCTCGAGGCGCTCGTCGGGAAGGTCCCCGGACTCCTCTCGATGAAGGCGGGCGCCGACCTCGGCATCGACGGCAACGCCGCGCTGGGCCTCGTCGCCGAGTTCGAGGACCGCGCCGCGCTCGACGTCTACGCGACGCACCCCGCGCACCTCGAGGTCGTCGCGCTCGTCGCCCGCTTCAAGACGAGCCGCGCGGCGATCGACATCGAGGTCTGACTCAGGGCGCGACGCGCGCGGCGAGGGCCGATCTCCGGATCTTGCCTGCCTCGTCGCGGAGCGGCAGCTCGGCGCGGTGGACGACCGCGGGGGCCCGGTTCCCCAGCCTGCGCACCGCGAACGCGCGGATCTCGTCGGTCGTGACGGCGGGATCCCCGAGCCGCACGACGGCGTGGACCGCCTGCCCGAGGTCGTCGTCGGGGACCCCGAAGGCGGCCGCCTCGACGACGGCGGAATGCGACTCGAGCGCGGCCTCGACGACGGCCGGCGCGATCCTCTCGCCCCCGCGGTCGATGAGATCGTCGGCGCGGTCGTGCACGAAGAGATACCCCTCGGCGTCCAGGCTGCCCAGGTCGGCGAGACTGTCCCACCCGTCCGCGTCGCGCCGTGACCGCGCTCCGACGTACGCGTAGGCGGGCGCGTCGCCGCGGTGCATCCAGATCATCCCGACCCCGCCCGGCGGCAGGTCCGCGCCGCGCTCGTCGCGGATCGCGATGACGGTGCCTCCGATCCCGCGCCCCACGCTTCCCGGGTGCGCGAGCCACTCGGTGCCCGTGATGTGGGTGAGACCGTTCGACTCGCTCCCCGCGTAGACCTCGTCGACGCGGTCGGGGCCGAGCCAGGCGAGGAATGCGCGCTTGAGGTCGGGGGAGCAGGGCGAGCCCATGTGGAGGACGCGCTCGAGGCTCCGCACGCGCGACGGCGCGCGCTCGGGCTCGGGAAGCCGCAGGATCCGCGACATCATCGTCGGCACGAGAAGGCCCCACGTGGCGCTGTGCCGTTCGACGAGAGCGACCCAGCGCGCGGCGTCGAAGCGATCCATGATGACGAGCCTGTGGCCCGTCAGCAGGCCGCGGAAGGCGTAGGTGAACACCGCGGAGTGCCACAGGGGGCCCGCCACCACCTGCGTCGCGACCCGAGGCAGGAACGCGGCGACGGGGAGCGCCGGGTCGAGCAGCGCGGGCGCCGCCGCCCGGACGATCTTGGGCCGGCCCGTGGATCCGGAGGTCGCCGGAGCCTTCCAGCAGCTCGCGGCGACGTCGGGCAGCGGGCCGGCGGCGGGCGCGATCCGGGCGCTCGGGAACCACGGGATCCCCGGCGTCTCGGGGCGGGCGCCGATCGCGGCGGCCGGCGCGCCGATCCGTTCGATCTCGCGTCGCTCCGCGGAGAGGAGGCGGGGGTTCAGGGGCTGGGGCGTCGCGCCGGCGCGCCAGACGGCGGCGCAGGCGATGACGAAGTCGGCGCCGTTGGGGAGCGCGACGACGACGGTGTCGTCGAGACCGATCCCGCGGCGGACGAGGGCGTGCGCGAGCGCGGTCGCCGCGCGGTCGAGCTCGCGCGCCGTGAGGGACCCCCGCTCGTCGACGACGAGGCGTCCGTGCGGATCCGCGCGCGCCCGGTCGGCGATGATCCGCGAGAAGGTGACGCGGGTCACGCGGGCGCCCCGCTTCTCGCGAGGTGGCGCGCGTAGAAGTCCTCGTGCGCGCGGGCGGCCTCGGCCCACGAGCAGGTCTCGGCGAGGCGCCTGCCGGGCGCGGTGTCGCCGGAACCGCCCGCGAGCGCCGACTCGAGCGCCTCCGCGATCCCCGCGGCGTCGGAACCGTAGCGCACGGTGTCGCCGAAGACCTCGCGCAGCACGGGGAGGTCGCGTGCGACGACGGGAATGCCGGCCGCGAGCGCCTCCATCGCCGCGAGCCCGAACCCCTCTCTGGTCGACGGGAAGCCGAGCACGCGCGCCTGGGCGACGAGGGCGGGCAGCGCGTCGTCGTCGACGGGCCCGAGCACGACGGGCTCGACGCCGAGAGCGCGTGCGCGCGCATCGAAGCGCTCGCGGTAGTCGCGGTAGTCGAACAGCGTCTCGCCGCCCCCGATCACGAGGCCGAGCCCCGGACGACGGATCCTCGCGAACGCCTCGAGCAGGTCGATCGTCCCCTTGCGCGGCTCGATGCCGCCGAGCGCGAGCACGTAGTCGCCGAGGCGATCGGCCCAGGCGGAGCGTCCCGCCGCGCCGTCGGGTCCCGCAGCGCGGACGAACCGCGCCGCGTCGACGCCGTTGGGGATGACCTCGGGGCGGTACCCGTACGCGGCGGCGACCTCGTCGGCCACGGCGCG
The DNA here is from genome assembly GCF_000422385.1 of Microbacterium indicum DSM 19969. Taxonomy (GTDB): domain Bacteria; phylum Actinomycetota; class Actinomycetes; order Actinomycetales; family Microbacteriaceae; genus Microbacterium; species Microbacterium indicum. The sequence continues at coordinate 469,979 of NZ_AULR01000001.1, read as the reverse complement.
CGAGACGCAGATCCTGGCGCTGGGGGCGTGGATCGCATGCTCGTGGCACTCGACGAGGCGGGGCGTCGTGAAGGCGTCGAGGTGGTGGATCGTGCGGATGCAGGCCGCCCCGGCATCGAGGACGGCGTTCGCCGAGATGCAGTCCTGGGCGTGGACGATGTCGGCGTCGGAGTCGAACGCGGACGCGAGCGCGCGGATCGATCGCTCGATCCGGTCGCCGACGGGCTCGCCTTCGCGCGCCGCGAAAGGGACGACGCGGACCCGCACCCGCGGGTCGACGTCGCGGAAGAAGGCGCGGTCTCCGCCGCGACCGAGGGTCCAGACCTCGACGTCGTGGCCGCGCTCCGCGAGCGCCTCCGAGAGGGCGAGGGTGTGGACGACGCCGCCGCGCGGCTTGGTCGAGTAGGTGAGCTGGGCGATGTGCATGGGGATCCCGGTGTTCCGCCGTCGCCGCTCGGGGCTCAGGCTCGTGTCGTGAGGCGGTACGCGTGCTCCGCGCGCTGGTGGATGTGGTCGAGCGAGCGCCGTGCGCGGGCGACCGACGCGCTCACGTCGGCTTCGGCGACGGCGAGCCCGCCCTTCGCCCACGTCTTGGCGACGATCTCGCCCGCGGGGTCGACGACCTTGGCCTGGCCGAGGAAGCGGAGGCCGCCGAGCACCCCCGTCTGGTTCGACGACACGAGGTACACCTGGTTCTCGGCGGCGCGGGCGCAGTCGTAGAGGTCGAAGAGGTGGGCCTGCCTGTCGTTGCGGATCCGATCGGATCGATCGGTGACGCTCGCGGGCCACGCGCTCAGGCAGGCGATCACCTCGGCTCCGTCGAGAGCGAGCGTGCGCGCCGCCTCGGGGAACGTCTTGTCGAAGTCGATGAGCATGCCGACCCGACCGACGGGCGAGTCGAAGGCGACGAACTCGTCGCCCGCGCGGTAGGCCTCGGACTCGCCGAGGGGGAGGTGCACCTTGCGGTGCGTGCCGATCACGCCGTCGCCCGTCACGCAGACGGCGGTGTTGAAGCGCACGTCCTCGCCGTCGATCACGGCGCGCTCCGACAGCCCGAAGCACACCGTCATGTCGCCCGACATCGCCGCGACGGCGGCGACCTCGGGGCCGTCGATCTCCACCGCGGCGGGGAGGCCGCCCTCCTCGCCTCCCGGATGCCGCAGATCGCCGAGGTAGCCGCCGATCGTCGCATCTGGGAGCACGAGGAGATCCGCCCCTCGTTCGCGGGCCTGGCTGATGATCCCGGGCAGCTTCGCGAGTGTGCGCTCGACGTCGCGCCCGAAGTGCGCGGCGACCGCCGCCATCGTCACCGAACTCATCCGACCAGGTTAGGCACGTTCGCGCGCCGTCAGACCCCGGCGACCGCGGGGTCGCGGTCGCGGATCAGCCCCGCGACGTGCTCGGCGTCGCGGGCGATCGCGTGGAAACGCCCGGATCCCCAGGTGTGCATCCACGGCAGCCCGAGGAAGTGGAATCCGGGGACCGACGTCGCCCCGCGCTCGTGCATCGGCTGGCCCTCGGCGTCGAGGACGTCGAGATCCCCGAGCCAGCGCCAGTCGGCGCGGAAGCCGACCGACCAGACGATGCTGCCGAGCTCTCGGAGGTCGACCGCCGTCGCCTCCCGATCGGGGGCCCAGACCGGTCCGCGCCGCTGCTCGGCGGGCGCCGGGATCCCCTCGCGCTCGATGTAGCGGTCGATGTCGTCCTTGATCGATTCGGCGACGGAGTCGGCGTAGTCGAGGTTCGCCGCGAGCGAGTCGTCGAACACGACGCGCCCGTCTTCGATGCCCCGCGCGCGGCCGTGCAGCGTCATCCCGCGCAGGGCGAAGGCCCGGAGATCGATGTCCCGCCCGCCGTCGCGCCCCGTGACGTAGTGGTTCGTCGACTCGCGCTTCGCGAGCCCGCGCGCGGCGACCGGGACGTCGTAGAGCCCCATCTCCGCCAGCCACGTCATGCAGTCGCGACCGCGATAGAAGCGTGCAACGCGGGGCGCGCGCCCCGCCGCGAGGTGCACGGTGCGGCCGTCGATGAGCAGGTCCTCGGCGATCTGGGTGCCCGACTGCCCGGTTCCGACGACGAGCACGGGCCCGTCCGGCAGATCGCGCGAGCTGCGGTACTCGTGCGAGTGCACCTGCGCGATCCGCTCGGGGATCGCCGCCGCCCATTCGGGGACGACGGGCTCGTGGTATCCGCCCGTCGCCGACGTCACGGTGTCGGCCGTGATCGTCCCCGCCGTGGTCTCGATCGCGAACCCGCCCGCGTCGCGCTGCGCGACGCGGATCACCTCGACCCCTTCCGTGACGGGCGCATCGAAGGTGTCGGCGTACGCGCGGACCCACGCGTGCACCTCGTCGCGGGTCATGAAGCCGTCGGGGTCCGGCCCGTCGTAGGCGTAGCCCGGGAGGCGGCAGTGCCAGTTCGGCGTCACGAGCGTGAACGCGTCCCAGCGCCCGTCGCGCCACTCGTGCGCGATCTCGTCGCGCTCGAGGACTACGTGCGAGACGCCGCGCTCGACGAGGTGACGGCTCAGCGAGAGCCCGGCCTGGCCGCCGCCGACGACGACGGCCTCGAAGTGGTCGCCCGCGGCGATGCGCACGGGGATCACAGCGCCGGCTCCATCGTCAGGACCTCGACGGCGGCGTCCGGGAACGCCTCGCGCGGGTAGCGCGACGCGTTCTCGGCGATCGACTCCTCGGAGTGCATCGCCGAGGTGCAGGCGAAGCCGAACTTCGCGCGCACGCGCTCGCTCGCCTCCGCGAGGGCGCGAGACGTGCGGGCGAGGAAGTCGTCGAGCGGATACGTTCCGCCGACGGCGAGGTGGTCGTGCATCACGAGGCTCGGCGAGTAGTGCGAGCTCTCGGCGCCGTCCGGCCAGCGCACGGAGAAGGTCATCTCAGGCATGGGCGAGCTCCCTCCAGCCGTCGACGTGCGGGGCCGAGGCCTCGGCGACGGCGCCGTACACGTCGGGGCGCCGGTCGCGCAGGTGGAACATCCCCGCGCGCATCGTGCGGAAGGTCTCGTCGACGTCGATCTCGGCGATCGCGAGGCCCGTGCCGAGCAGCGTCGTCGCGATGATGTTGCCTCCCGGATCGACGACCTTCGCGTTGCCGACGTAGCGCAGCGATCCGAAGGTCCCCGACTGGTTCGACGCCATCCAGAACACCTGGTTGTCGAGCGCGCGGGCGATGTCGAACTGGTTGAAGCGATACGTCCACCTGTCGTCCTGCAGGTTCTCGGCCGTCGCGGTGCGCGCCGCGGGCCACGCCGACATGCTGACGACGATCTCGGCGCCGTCGAGCGCGAGCATGCGCGCCGCCTCGGGGAACGCCTTGTCGTAGCAGATCTGCATTCCGACGCGCCCGATCGGGGTGTCGAAGGCCGTGTAGGAGTCGCCCGCCGAGTACGACATGTTCTCGCCGAGCGGCTGGTGGACCTTGCGGTACGAGCCGTAGATGTTCTGCCCGTCGAGGCACACGGCCGCGTTGTAGCGGGTCTCGCCGTCCTCGGCGAGCTCGCAGAACCCGATCGTCAGGACGATGTCGCCCGCGAGCTCCTGGACGCGGGCGATCTCGGGGCCGTCGAGCCGGATGGCGGGCGGAAGCGAGCGTCGCGTCGTCTGGACCGTGTCGCCGTGGTTGCCGAGCGACGAGAGGTAGCCGCCGATCGCCGCCTCGGGGAAGGCGACGAAGGACACGCCCTCGGCGCGCGCCTCGTCCAGCAGCTGGGCGATGAGCGCGTAGTTCTGTTCGAGATCCCGGGTGAAGTTCGCCGAGACCGATGCGACCGTGATGGACATCGGGATCCTCAGAGGTTGTAGGTCGAGTTGATGATGGCGCCCTTGCGCGCGTAGTGGATCAGCGCGTCCTGGACGTCGAGGGGGTGGGCGGGGATGACGCCCTCGATGAGGTCCTCCTCGCGGATCCCATGCAGTGCGAGGCCGAAGCGGCAGCAGTAGACGGTGCCGCCCTCCTTGATGAAGGTCTCGAGCGAGCCATTCATGTTGAGCTCGCCCGGGAAGCCCTCGGCGCCCGTCGTGGGGAAGCCGCGGTTCGCCGAGGCCGCGAGGGTTCCGGGTCCGTAGAGGTAGATCGCCGACTCGAAGCCCTTGCGCAGCGCGCGCGTCGCCTGCAGGATCGCGACGAAGCTCACGGACGACTCGTGGGGGATCCCGTGGATCAGGGTGAAGTAGGTCTCGCCGTCCTCGGCCTGATAGTCCGGGAAGATCTTCGTCGACCCGTAGAGGCTGCTGCCCTTCGGCAGCGAGGGGTGCGGGATCTCGCCGAGCGATGCGGCGATGTTCTCGGCGATCTGGGCGTCGATGTCGTTCGTCATGGCAGTGCCTTTCGTGGGGTCGTGCGGGAGGGATCGGGGGCTCGTCAGCGCGGCGCGATGCCGGTGGCGAGGGGATCGGCGGCGTCGGTCTCGACGCCGTCGGGCCAGCGGAGGCGCACGCCGGGCCGTGCGTCGGCCGTGCCGATGCGCGCCGTGGCGGCGAGAGGGGAGGACATGCGGGAGCGGCCGGGGCGATCGGCGGTCAGCATCCCGAACCCCGGGAAGCAGGTGAGCCAGTCGCCGAACGCGACGCCGTCGGGCGCCGGGATCGCCGCGGGGTCGAGGACGGCGCCCGTTCCGGAGGCCTCGGCCATCATCGCGGCGGTGCCGACGATGCCGGCCATGCTCACGTCCTTCGCCGCGGCGGGCTGCGCGCGGGCTACGAGGGCTCCGAGCTCGCGCAGCTCGGCCGCGGAGCGCGTCGACGTGCTGTCCCACTGGCGGCCCTCGAACCCCGGGCGCCACCTGCCGTGCAGGTCGACCGTCAGCGAGAGGTCGTCGCCGACGCGGGCCCCGCCGCCGGGGACCGGCCGCCGCGCGCGCCCGAGAGCCGTGACCGACAGGGCGGCGCCGACGCCGATCTGGGTGTGCCCGCCGAGGACGGGGACGCCCCACGCGTGAGCCGCGGCGCGCATCCCGCCGACGACCCGCTGCGCGACGTCGAGCGACGGGGCGCCGATCGCGTCGAGGAGCCCGGCAGGGGCGGCTCCCATCGCCGCGAGATCGTTGAGGTTCACGAGCACGGCGCACCAGCCGGCCCACGCGGGGTCGTGCTCGACGATCGCCGGGAGGATCGCGTCGCACGCGGCGACGACGTCGGTCCCGGGCACGGGCGCCCCGTCGTCGCCGAGGAAGCCCGCCCCTCCGAGAGCGTGCGACGCGTCGTCCCGCAGCCCGGCGAGGAGCGCGCCGAGCTCGCTCTTCGTCGCGGCGACGAGATCACGGATCCGCGTGATGGGCCAGCGCATGCGCACGTGCGGCGTGCCGCCGATCTCGACATCGCCCCAGCTGATCCAGCCGAGGCGGCGGAAGAGCACCTCGTTGCGGCTCTGCACCGTGGCCTCGAAGCGCACGACGCCGAGGCGGAGCGCCTCGTCGCACGCCGCGCGGACGAGGGCCGGACCGATGCCGCCTGCATGGCGCGAGTCGAGCCGCACGGCGAGCCGGCTCCCCGTCCACCATCCGATGTCGCGCCCCGCGAGGGCCGGCGACAGGCGGACGCCGCCGAGCACCGTCCCGTCGGCCGCGCGGGCCACGAGGACGACGGTTCGCGCGTCGTCGTCGGCGGCGTCGCGGTCGTCGCCCGCGAACACGCCCTGCTCGGCGACGAACACCTCGCGGCGGAGTGCGCGATAGGCGTCGATCTCGCGGGGGTCCGCCCGGCCGATCGTCCACGCTGGCGCCTCGCGGGCGATCGCGGAGCCCATGAGGGCGGGGATCTCGAGCACGTCAGGCACCCGCCGTCTGCAGGGCGCTGCACGCGCCGCAGGCCGCGCATCCCGCGCGCTGGTCCTCGCCGCGCATGCCGGCGGCCTGGAGCAGCGCCGCGACGCGCGCCGTGACGCCGTTCAGGACCCGGCGATCGGGTGCGGGAACGTGGTCGACGTCGGTCGCGAGCGTGCCCTTGAGCGGGCGGAACGGCACGACGAAGGGGTAGACGCCCATGTCGATGAGCTCGCGGGCGCCCTCGACGAGCTCGTCGGGATCCTCGCCCATTCCGACGAGCAGATACGTCGAGACCTGGTTCCATCCGAAGACGCGCACGGCCTCGCGCCACGCGCCGCGGTACTCGTCCATCGAGACGCGCGACTTGCCGGGCATCCACTTCGCCCGGACGGCGTCGTCCATCGACTCGACGTGGATCCCGATCGAACGGGCGCCTGCCTCGTAGAGGTCGGTGATCGCGCGGAGGTCGGCCGGCGGCTCGCACTGCACCTGGATCTCGATCGAGGGCGCCGCCTCCTTGACGGCGCGGACGCAGCGCGCGAGGTGCTTGGCGCCGCGGTCCCAGCCGTTCGACGTGCCGGTCGTCATGATCATGTTCGTGACGCCGTCGAGGCGGACCGCCGCCTCGGCGACCTCGGCGAGCATCGCGGGCGTCTTGACCGCGATCGTCGAGCCCGCGGCGAGCGACGCCTCGATCGCGCAGAAGCGGCACCGCTCGCTCTCGTCGTAGCGCACGCAGGTCTGGACGACCGTCGTCGCGAGCACGTTGTTCCCGTGCATCTTCGCGATCTTGTCGTAGGCGACGCCGTCAGCCGTCTGCAGGTCGTAGAAGCGCGGGCGGGCGATGGGCGAGACGTCGAGGCCGAGGTCGGCGCCGTCGAGCGTGAGGCGGCCGCGGGGGCTGATGACGTACGGGCTCGCGGGGTTCAGGGGGATGGCGGCGCCCGCGCCGTCGATCACGAAGTGCCCGTCGTCGCTCGGGCCGGCGCCGCCGGTCCGGCGGACGGGGGCGTCGCTGCGCACGCCGAGGAGCGCGAGGCTGACGCGGGTGGAGACGCGGTCCGTGGTGCTCGTCGCTGCTTCTGTCATGCACCCAGTTGACGAGCCGGGTGTTTCGGAATGGTTTCGTTCGGAATGCGAATGCGTTGCCGCGGGAGAAGATCCTGTTTCGCGGAACGATGCGCGGGCGGTCGGCGATGGGGTCATGCGGCGAATCTAGAACGCCCTAAGGTTTAGGGTGCTAACTACGTGTGACCATCATGTTTCGGCCCCGCGGGAACACGAAGAGGGCGGCGGATCCGATGGATCCGCCGCCCTCTTCGTGGGAGACCTGCCTACGCCTCCTCGTCCTCCGGGACGAAGTCGACGCCGGCCTCGGCGCGCTGCTCGGGGGTGATGGGGGCGGGGGCCGCGGTCAGCGGGTCGAAGCCGTTGCCCGTCTTGGGGAACGCGATGACCTCGCGGATCGAGTCGACGCCCGCGAGCAGCGACACGACGCGGTCCCAGCCGAACGCGATGCCGCCGTGCGGCGGGGCGCCGAACTGGAACGCGTCGAGCAGGAAGCCGAACTTCTCCTGCGCCTCGGCCTCGCCGATCCCCATGACGTCGAACACGCGCTCCTGGACGGCGCGCTGGTGGATGCGGATCGAGCCGCCGCCGATCTCGTTGCCGTTGCAGACGATGTCGTACGCGTAGGCGAGCGCCTCGCCCGGATTCTCCTCGAACGAGTCGATCCACTCGGGCTTCGGCGACGTGAACGCGTGGTGCACGGCGGTCCAGGCCGAGTGGCCGAGGTCGACGTCGTCGTCCTCGCCGGTCGGCTTGAAGAGCGGGGCGTCGACGACCCAGACGAACGCCCAGTCGCCCTCGGCGATCTGGCCCGTGCGCTTGGCGATCTCGACGCGGGCGGCGCCGAGCAGGGCGCGCGCCTCCGACGTCTTCCCCGCGGCGAAGAACACCGCATCGCCCGGCTGCGCGCCGGTCGCCTCGCGCAGGCCCTCGCGCTCGGCGTCGGAGAGGTTCTTCGCGACGGGGCCGGCGAGCGTGCCGTCCTCGGCGAACGTGACATAGGCGAGGCCCTTCGCGCCTCGCGACTTCGCCCAATCCTGCCACGCGTCGAACTGGCGACGGGGGAGGGCGGCGCCGCCGGGCATGACGACGGATCCGACGTACTCCTGCTGGAACACGCGGAACGGGGTCTCGGCGAAGTACTCGGCGAGCTCGACGATCTCGTTGCCGAAGCGCAGGTCGGGCTTGTCGGACCCGTAGAGCCGCATCGCGTCGGCGAACGTCATGCGCCGGATGGGCGTCGGGATCTCGACGTCGATGAGCGCCCAGAGGGCCTTGACGATCTCCTCGCCGAGAGCGATGACGTCGTACTGGTCGACGAAGCTCATCTCGATGTCGAGCTGCGTGAACTCGGGCTGGCGGTCGGCGCGGAAGTCCTCGTCGCGGTAGCTGCGGGCGAGCTGGTAGTACTTCTCCATGCCCGCGACCATGAGCAGCTGCTTGAAGAGCTGCGGCGACTGGGGGAGCGCGTACCAGGATCCGGGGTTGAGGCGGGCCGGCACGACGAAGTCGCGGGCGCCCTCCGGCGTCGAGCGGGTCAGCGTGGGCGTCTCGATCTCGACGAACTCGTGGCGGTCGAGCACCGAGCGCGCGGCCTGCGAGGCCTTCGAGCGCAGGCGCAGCGCGGCGGCGGGGGCCGGGCGGCGCAGGTCGAGGTAGCGGTGCTTGAGGCGGGTCTCCTCGCCGATCGTCTCCTGGCCGTCGAGCGCCGTCGACACCTGGAACGGGAGGGGCGCCGACTCGTTGAGCACCTCGACCGCGGTCGCGATGACCTCGACCTCGCCCGTGGGGAGGTTGGCGTTCGCGTTGCCCTCGGGACGGGCCGAGACCTCGCCCGTGACCTTCAGGACGAACTCGCTGCGCAGCGGGTGCGCGGTCTCCTCGTCGCGGATGACGACCTGGGCGATGCCCGACGCATCGCGAAGATCGATGAACGCGACTCCTCCGTGATCGCGGCGACGATCGACCCACCCCGTGAGGGTGACGGTCTGACCGATGTGGCTCGCGCGCAGCGAGCCTGCGGAGTGAGTGCGGAGCACGGAGGATCCTCCTTGAGAGAAAACGGGACCCAGCGATCCTATCCGGCCCGCCTGATCAGGATTCGGGGGATCCGGATGAACGGGGGAGGTCGGCGAGCGCCTGGTGCGCGCGGCGCCGCACCGCGATGATGTGGGCGCGGTCGAGGGTGGGCGACCACCACTCGCCGTCGGCGTCGCGCACCGACGACGCGACGGCGCCGAGCCCCCGGACGAGCTCGCGCCGCGTGCGGAGGATCGTGACGGCGCCCGTCGTGGCGGGCAGCTGCTCGGCGGCGTCGACGGCGGCGTCGAGCCGGTCGACGGCGGCGCGGGCGCGGAGGCGGACGTGGCGGTTGCGGATCAGGAACGAGACCGCGAGCGCGACGACGACGCCGACGACGGTGTCGACGAGGCGCTCGAGGGTCAGCTCGGCGACGGGCGCGCTGCTGCCGAGCTCCGAGATGAGGAGCGCCATCGGCGTCACGAGGAGCTGGCCGACGACGTAGTTGCGCACGATGAACGCCTCGACGGCGGCGCCGAGGACGACGATGAGGAGCGCCGTCACGAGCACGTCGGTGCGCGCGAGCGGGGCGAGCAGCGCGAACGCCCCGACGCCGAGGAGCGCCCCGACGGCGCGGGCGGGCGCCTTCCGCCACGTCAGCTGGAGCGTCGGCTGCAGGATCACGGCGACGGTCGTGATCGCCCAGAACGGGCGATCCGCCCCGAGCGCGAACGAGATCAGGGCGGCCGCGAGGGTCCCGACGAGCGTGCGCCAGAAGAACGGCATCGACGCGGAGCGCGGGTGGAAAGCCGCGAGGATCCGGTGGCGCTCCGCGAACGCGTGCGGCGACGCGCGCTCGATCCGGACGCCGTCGAGCTCGCGGCGCTCGGCCTCGGTCAGGAGCGGCTCGGGCAGATCCCTGTCGCGCTCGATCGCGCGGGCGTCGGCGCGGGCGCGCTCGGGTGATCCGAGCGACGGATCCGACAGCACCCGCTCGGCGCTGATGATGTGCTCCTCGAGCGCCGTGAGCTCGGGCGTGCGCTTCGCCATCTCGGACATCCGCGCGGCGTTCGCGATCGCGATCGCGAGGGCGTCGCGCGCCGCGTGCGACGAGGGGTCCTCGTGCAGCGGGATCGCCGCGAGCACGGCCGTCGCGACGGCACGGCGCTCGGGCCCGTGCGGGCGGCGGAGCGCCGGGGCGTGCAGCACCGCGAGGGCGATGACGGCGCCCGCCGCCACGAGTCCCGTGTGCAGCGGGAGCGTCGCCCACTCCTGCGGCGTGAAGACGAGCGCCGTCACGAGGAAGACGGGGATGACCGACGGCGGGCCGACGCGCGACGCCTCGTGGGCGACCTTGATGACGGTCGCGAGGAGAGAGGCGACGAGGATCCGCCAGAGAGTGCCCGGCACGACGACGGCAACGGCCATCGCGAGGCCGCACCCCAGGGTGAGGAGGATCGCGTAGCCGGTCATCGTGCGGATCCGCTGCCGATAGGGCAGGGCGTGGCCGAAGATCGCGACCATCGTGCCCGGGAGCGTGTACGAGATCCACTCGACGTGGCCCGCGATCGCGAGGCCCGCGAGGGCGACGGCGCCCGTGACGAGGACCGTCAGCGAGCGCACCCACCAGTTGTCGCGCGGCACGCGCGCGCCCCGGAGCGACGGCCAGACGTCGAAGCGCGGGCGGACGCGGGGCAGTGACGAGGTCGGGTGGGGATCGCGGTTCGTCACGCACCCACTCTATCCGCGCGCATGCGTCCGCCCCGGGGCCAGCCGCCGGACGGAGACTCCGGTCATCCCCAGGGACCCGGACGCATCGCGTCGGTAGTGTCGAGGGCGATCCACGACCGGAAGAGGCAGATGACCGACGTCCTCGTGCGCGCCCGCGCCCAGCAGTCCCCGCTCAATCTCGTCCGCGGGTTCCTCATCGGCCTCGCCGAGCTCATGCCCGGCATCTCGGGCGGGACGATCGCCCTCGTGACGGGCGTGTACGAGCGCGCGCTCGACTCGGCGTCCGCGCTCGGAGGGGCCCTCCTCGCCCTCGTGAAGGGGCCCGATCGCCGGGCCGGCTTCGCCGCCAGGATGCGCGAGGTCGAGTGGTGGCTCGTCGTGCCCGCCGTCGTCGGCATGCTGGTCGCGGTGCTCTTCGCCTCCGGCCCCGTGGTCGCGCTCGTCGAGGCGTTCCCCGTCGAGTCGCGCGGGCTGTTCCTCGGACTCGTCGCGGTGAGCATCGCCGTCCCGTACCAGATGGCGCCGAAGCGCCGCGCGGGCGTCCCGATCATCGGCGAGGTCCTCCTCGTGGTGGTCCCGGCGATCATCGCGTTCTGGGCCGTCGGGTTCGCGGGCGGATCCGACCAGGAGGATCCCGCCTGGTGGATCATCGTGATCGCCGCCGCCTTCGCGGTGTGCGCGCTCGTCGTGCCGGGCCTCTCGGGCTCGTTCCTGCTCCTCGCGCTCGGGCTCTATGCGCCGACCCTGAACGCCGTGCACGACCGCGACCTCGGCTACATCGGGACCTTCGCGATCGGCGCCCTCATCGGCCTGACCGTCATCGTCTCGATCCTGCGCGTGCTGCTGCGCCGCGTCCGCCGCGGGACGCTGCTCGTCATGGTCGGTCTCATGATCGGCTCGCTCCGCGCGCTGTGGCCGTGGCAGACCGCGGACGGCGGGCTCGCGGCGCCGACGGATCCGTTCCTCCCGATCCTCCTCGCCGTCGTCGGCGCGGCCGTCGTCATCGGGCTCATGGGCGCCGAGAAGGCCATCGCGCGGAGGGCCTCGTGATCCTCGCCTCCGCCGCCGCGACCGGAACCTCCTGGCTCGCCGCGCTCGTCGACTGGGTCGTGTCGCTCATGGGGATCATCGGCCCCGCGGGCGTCGGGATCGCGATCGCGCTCGAGAACATCTTCCCGCCGATCCCGAGCGAGGCCGTCCTCCCCGCGGCGGGTCTCGCGGCGCACGAGGGCCAGTTCGACGTGTGGGTCGCGATCGCGTTCGCGACGGCGGGCTCGGTCGTCGGTGCTCTGGCGCTCTACTGGATCGGCGCCCTCGTCGGGATCGAGCGCCTGCGCTGGCTGTTCGCCCGGATCCCGCTGCTCAAGGCCGACGACATCGACAGGACCGTCGCCTGGTTCGAGCGGCGCGGCGGGCTCGCGGTGTTCTTCGGGCGGTTCATCCCGATCTTCCGCAGCCTGATCTCGATCCCCGCGGGCGTCGTGCGCATGCCGCTGTGGCGCTTCCTGCTCTACACCGCGATCGGGAGCCTCATCTGGAACACGGTCTTCGTGCTGATCGGGTGGTACCTCGGATCCGCGTGGCACGTGATCCTGCCATACATGGACATCGCGCAGAACGTCGTGATCGTCGTGGTCGCGCTCGCCGTCGCGGTGTTCCTGTTCGTGCGGATCCGCGCCGTCCTGCGGGAGCGCCGCGCGCGCTGAGCGGGTCTCAGACCGCGCCGAGGTCGATTCCGGTCGCGGCGGGCTCGGCGTAGCCGACCTCGAAGAAGCCCTCGGGGCCGCGCTCGAAGCTCGTCACGCTCGAGAGGGCGCAGCGGCGGCTGCGGGGCGAGTGCGGAAGCCGCTCGCCCGCGATCGCGAGGTGCGCGATCCAGATCGGCGACTGATGGGCGACGATGACGACGTCTCCGCCGTCGGCCGCATCCCACGCGTCGGCCATCGCGGCGAGGACGCGGGCGGCGATCTCGGCGTACGGTTCGCCCCAGCTCGGCGTGCGCGGGTTGCGCAGCAGCGGCCAGTTGAGGGGGTTGAGGACGGCCTTCTTCATGCGCTTGCCGGCGAAGAGGTTCCAGGGCTCGATGACGCGTTCGTCGTCGACGGGATCCAGGCCGAAGATCTCGGCGAACGGCTCGGACGACTCGCGCGTGCGGAGGAGCGGCGAGCGGACGAGGCTCGTCACGGGGCGGTCGAGCGCGCGGACGTGCTCGGCGGCCGACCGCGCCATCGCGCGACCCGCCTCGCTGAGGTGGTACCCGGGGATCCGCTCGTAGAGCAGGTGCCGGGGGTTGTCGACCTCGCCGTGGCGGACGAGGTGGAGTCGCTCAGCAGGCATGGGCCAAGCTTAGGTCGTGCGCCGTTCTTCCTGGATCCTCGCCCTCGTGACCGACCTCGTCCTGGTCGTGCTCTTCTCCGCCATCGGCATGCGCACGCACGAGGGAGGCTTCACGATCGCGGGCCTGCTCGGCGTCGCGTGGCCGTTCGCGGCGGGCGCGGTGATCGGATGGCTCGTCGCGCGCGCCTGGCGCCGGCCTGCGGGCATGTGGCCGGCGGGCGTGCTCGTGTGGCTCTTCGCCGTCGTCGCGGGGCTGATCCTGCGGGTCGCGACGGGCGGCGGCTTCGCGATCTCCTTCGGCATCGTGACCCTGCTGGTGCTGGGGCTGTTCCTCATCGGATGGCGCGCCCTCGTCGGCATCTACGCGTCGCTCTTCGGCGAGAACTCGCGCCTCCGGCGCCGCTGAGCGCGCGGCCGGCCGCGGGTGCGACCTCCTTCGCGCGGGGATCTGCCCCCCCCGCGCGGCCGTTTCCTCGCCATATGGCCGCGTGAGCGGCGTGTGGCCGTCGGGCGGGTCGCTTCGCGCGGCCAATCGCGAGGGCGAGAAGATCCTTCGCTGAAGTCTCTGGCCGGGGTGACCAGTCCTGCTGCTGCTGATGAGGGGCGCCCGCGCGAGGGCCGTCCTTCGCGCGGGGATGTGCCCCCGCGCGGCCGTTTCCTCGCCATATGGCCGCGTGAGCGGCGTGTGGCCGTCGGGCGGAGCCCTTCGCGCGGCCACTCGCGAGGGTGAGAGGATCCCTCACTGAAGTCTCTGGCTGGGGTGACCAGTCCTGCTGATGAGGCGTGCCCGCGCGAGGGCCGTCCTTCGCGCGGGGATGTGCCCCCGCGCGGCCGTTTCCTCGCCATATGGCCGCGTGAGCGGCGTGTGGCCGTCGGGCGGAGCCCTTCGCGCGGCCACTCGCGAGGGTGAGAGGATCCCTCACTGAAGTCTCTGGCTGGGGTGACCAGTCCTGCTGATGAGGCGTGCCCGCGCGAGGGCCGTCCTTCGCGCGGGGATCTGCCCCCCGCGCGGCCG
>NZ_AULR01000001.1:0-456021 GCF_000422385.1 Microbacterium indicum DSM 19969 | reverse complement strand
CCAGTCCTGCTGATGAGGCGTGCCCGCGCGAGGGCCGTCCTTCGCGCGGGGATCTGCCCCCCGCGCGGCCGATCTTCGGCCGAATGGCCGCTGGGCGGCGTGTGGCCGCGGGGCGGATCCGTTCGCGCGGCCGGACATGCGCGAACGACCCCCGGAAGGACGAATGGCCGCGCGAAGGGGATCCCTCGCGCGGCCATTCGCCGTCGTGCGGCGTGGAGTCAGTACTCGAGGCCGGCGCCGAAGCGGTAGAGCGGATCCTCCGTCGCGAAGGGCGCGTCGCTCGGGCTCGCGACGACGGCCTGCATCGAACGCGGCAGGTCGAACGGCAGCCGGCCGTGCGGCGCGGCGGCGCCGGTCAGCACGTCGAGGATCGCGGCGTCCGACGCGCCGAACTCCACCACGAGGCCCGCGGCGACCTCGTCGATCGGGGCGAGGATCGCGGGTCGGTCGAAGTAGACCACCACGACGGTCGGGACCTGCGCCGACACCGCGCGCACGTGCTCCAGGACCTCGGGGGCGAAGTCGAGGGATCCGGCGTGGAACATGCTCTCGAAGCGCCCCGGCCGCGGGTCGAACGGCGCGCGCAGGCGCAGGATCGCGACGTCGGCCTCGGCGGGCGTCGCGGCGACCTCTCCGTACGAAGACGCGCCCTCGAGGCCCTCGACGTACAGCTTCCGCGCCTGCGTCGGCAGGACGGATCCGTCGTTGCGCAGCATCGTGAGCGCTGCGCGCTGTGCGGCCTCGCCCTCGGCGACGAACTCGGCGCTGCCGACGATGCGCACGGCCTCGTCGACGTCGACATACGGCTTCTCGAACAGCCCGAGGCGGAACTTCTCGCGCAGCAGGCGGCGCACCGACTGGTCGATGCGCTCCTCCGAGACGCGGCCCACGCGCACGAGCTCGACGACGAGCTCGGGGCGTGCCTCCCCGCCGAACTGGTCGCAGCCCGCGTCGATGATCCGCTCGACGCGGGTCAGCTCGTCGAGATCCTCGGCGCCCCAGGCGCGAGCGACGGCGGGCTCTCCCATCAGCAGGCCGTCGGTGATCAGGCCCCAGTCGGTGCACACGACGCCGTCGAAGCCGAGCTCCTCGCGCAGCAGACCCGTGATGACCTGCTTGTTGAACGCGAACGCGACCTCCTCGAGGTCGGTCCCGACGGGCATGCCGTAATAGGGCATGATCTGCGAGGCGCCCGCCGCGAGCGCCTTGCGGAACGGCTCGAGGTGGTACTCGAAGCGTCCGGCGGGGTAGACCTGCTCGCGGCCGTACGGGAAGTGCGGGTCCTCGCCGTCGAGCTGTGGCCCGCCGCCCGGGAAGTGCTTCGTCATGGTCGCGACCGACTCGGGGCCCAGATGGGATCCCTCGAATCCCCGGATGTACGCGGCGACGAGATCGCCGGTCAGATCCGCGTCCTCGCCGAATGTGCCGCTGATGCGCGCCCAGCGCGGCTCGGTCGCGAGGTCGATCTGCGGGTGCAGGGCCGAGCGCAGGCCGACCGCGAGGTATTCGCGACGGGCGATGTCGGCGAACCGCTCGACGAGCTCGGGGGAGCGCAGCGCCGCGAGCCCGAGCGTCTCGGGCCACTGCGAGAACGAGCCGGCGGCGGCCGCCGTGCCGAGGTTCTCGGTGAAGTGGTGGCGCGGATCCGTCGAGAACGTCACGGGGATCCCCAGGCGCGTCGCCGCCGCGCGCTCCTGCACGAGGTTCTGCCAGCGTGCGAGGACGGCAGGCTCGGGCGACGGGCCGAGCAGGTTGAAGTGGGTCATGTGCAGCTCGTCGATGGCCTCGGCGGTGCCGGGCAGGTCCATCTCGGCGCTGCGCTCGGCGAGCCCGCCGTCCTCGCCGATGACGATCATGTGCTGGAACATGAGGCCGGCCTTCTCCTCGAGCGTCATGCGCGAGGTGAGGTCGTCGACGCGGTCCTCGAGCGGCGCCTCGGCGTCGCGGTAGAGCGGTTCGGTCATCAGCGGACTCCCTTGATGCGGTAGACGAGGACGGATCCGATCGCCGCGACGACCGCTCCGAGGAGGAACCAGGTCGAGTACCCGCCGATCGGCAGGGCCGACCCGAAGGCGAGGACGGCGGGGGCGATCGCCGGGGCGACGGACTGGGGGAGCGCGTTCGCGATGTTGAGGACGCCGAGGTCCTTCGCGCGATCCGCCTCGTTGGGAAGGACGGAGGTCGCGAGGGCGAGATCGACGGCGAGGTAGGAGCCGAAGCCGAGCCCGACGACGAGCTGCGCCGCGTAGACGACGCCGAGCGACGGGGCGAACGCGAGGACCAGCAGGCCGACGACCATGATGAGGCCCGCGATCGTGACGAACGGGCGGCGCATGTGGAACCGGTCGCTGAGCCAGCCGCCGAGCATGCTCGCGACGACCATCCCCGCGACGCTGAAGACGTTGGCGACGAGCATGACATTCGCGAGCTGGTCGCCCGCGACGCCGAAGTCGTCGGTGAGGTAGTACGCGAGGTAGGTGTTGATGCCCGTGTAGCCGAAGAACATCAGGAAGCGGTTGATCCAGTTCCACCCGAAGTCGGGGTTCCTGCGGGGGTTGAAGACGAAGGATCCGAAGAACTCGCGCCACGTGAACGGCGTGCCCTCGTTCGACTGGGCGCGGCGATCCCGGAGCAGGAGCGCGAAGATCGCGCAGCCCACGAGGGCGACGATCGCCGGGACGCCGAAGCGCAGGAGGTCGG
The DNA here is from genome assembly GCF_000422385.1 of Microbacterium indicum DSM 19969. Classification (GTDB taxonomy): domain Bacteria; phylum Actinomycetota; class Actinomycetes; order Actinomycetales; family Microbacteriaceae; genus Microbacterium; species Microbacterium indicum. The sequence continues at coordinate 453,321 of NZ_AULR01000001.1, read as the reverse complement.
TAGGCAGCAGGGCGACGGCGGTCGATCCGACGAGGATCGCGAGGGGCGTCCCGACGCCGATGATGCCCGACGCGCGGCCGCGCTGGGCGTCGGGGACCTGATCGGGGACCGTCGCCGTGATGGCGGCGAGCGCGGCGTTGAAGCCGGCCTGGGCGAGGCACCAGGCGATCAGCACCATCCACACCTCGGTCGCGAGCCCGATGCCGATGAGTGCGACGAAGCCGACGGCGGCGCCGCCGATGATCCACGGGCGACGGCGCCCGAACCGCGAGCGGGTGCGGTCGGACAGGCGGCCCGCGACGGGGTTCACGACGAGGGCGAAGAGGGCGCCGACCGACGCGACGAGGCTGAGCGCCGTCGCGGCGCCGTCCCCCGCGATGGAGAGGAGCTTGAGCTGCAGGCCGACCAGGGCCGGGGTGAGGGTCGCGAGATAGATCGCGAACGCGCCGATGCCGAGGGAGGGAAGGTATCCGCGGGGCGTCTTCTCGACCGTGCGCGAGACCGTCGTGGTCGCGGCGTCGTAGAGGGGCGCGGGCTTGCGTTGCGGCGGGGTAGCAGTCATCGATGACTCCATTGACTTCGGGTGGGGGATCCGCGTCGTCGGCGGACGCCCTCATGCTACGCCGGTTTTGACCAGATGGTAAATTCTCTCGCAGACAACGGAAGTCTGGTGATCGATGACTGATCAGAACGAGCCCGCATACGGTGCGAAGGGCGCCGCCCGGCGGGCGCACATCCTCGAGACGGCGTCGCGCCTGTTCGGCGAGCACGGGTACGCGGGCGTCTCGCTGCGCGACATCGCGCGCGCGGCCGGCGTGACGCACCCGCTGCTCGTGCACTACTTCGGCGGCAAAGAGGATCTGCTGCGCGCCGTGACCGCCACCTGGATGGAGCGCGCGCAGGGCCTCGGCCTCCTCGACGACGAGCACGAGGAGAACAGGCCCGCCCAGATCGTCCGCCTCGCGGAGGAGAACCTCACGGTGCCGGGATACCTCGAGCTCTTCACCAAGACGGTCGCCGACGCGACGTCGGAGTCGCATCCGCTCCACGAGGAGTTCGTCGACCGCTACGCGATGGTCCCCGCGAACCTCACGCGCACGTTCGAGCGGCTGCGCGCGAGCGGGCTCCTGCGCGAGGGAGTGGATCCCGAGGTCGCGGCGCGCTCCGTCATCGCGCTCGAGGACGGTGCCCAGCTGCAGTGGGTCTACCACCCCGATGAGGTCGACATCCCGCGGCTCGTGAGGGCGTATCTCGATCAGATCCTCGTGCGTCCCGTGGACCTCTCTCCCAGCCCGGACAAAGGCCCCGACGTAGGATGAGCGGGTGCTCTCGACCCCCCTCTTCCGGCGCGCGGCCGCCGGCGTCGCGGCCCTTCTGACGGTCGCCACGCTCGCGTCCTGCAGCCAGGACGCGACCACTCAGCAGTACCTCGAGGGCGACAACAAGGGGTACATCTCGGGCGATTTCCGGGTCGACGAGATCGCCGCCGCCGACCGCGGCGAGCCCGTCGCCTGGGCCGGGTCGACCGAGGACGGCGACGCGCTCTCGAGCGACGACACCGCGGGCGACGTGACGGTCGTGAACTTCTGGTACGCCTCGTGCGGCCCGTGCATCGTGGAGGCCCCCGACCTCGAGCAGGTCTGGGAGGAGTACCAGGATCAGGGCGTGCAGTTCGTGGGCGTCAACATCTACGACAGCGCCGAGACCGCGCAGTCCTTCGCGAAGGACAACGACGTCACGTACCCGAGCATCATCGACGTGAACTCGGGATCCGTGAAGCTCGCGTTCGCCGCCGCGACCCCGATCAGCGCGACGCCGACGACGCTCGTGCTCGACAAGGAGGGGCGCATCGCGGCGCGCATCATCGGCCGCCTCGAGGACGCGTCGATCCTCTCGACCCTCGTGGGTGACGCCCTCGACGAGACCGCGTGAACGTCGAGCAGATCGTCGGCGGCGGGGCCCTCTGGGCGGCGCTGCCGATCGCGCTCGCCGCGGGTCTCCTCTCCTTCCTCTCGCCCTGCGTGCTGCCGCTCGTGCCGGGATACCTCGGGTTCATCTCGGGTGCCGTGTCGCCGAAGGGCATGCCGACCGGCGGTCTCGCGCCGCGCGGGCGCCTCGCCGGCGGGGTGCTGCTCTTCATCGCGGGCTTCACGGTCGTGTTCATGGCGATGAACGTGTTCTCGGGCACGGCCGGCGTCTTCTTCCTGCGCTTCAACGACGTCATCACCCGCGTGATGGGCGCCGTGATCATCCTCCTCGGGCTCGTGTTCCTCGGGTTCTTCGGGCTCATGCAGCGCGAGGTGCGCCCCGAGACGCGCGGCAACCTCGGCCTCGTGGGCGCGCCGCTGCTCGGCGTCGCCCTCGGAATCGGCTGGGCGCCGTGCATCGGCCCGACCCTCGCCGTGATCCTCAGCCTCTCCTACGGCACGGGCGACCCGTGGCGCGGCGCCCTCCTGGGCCTCGTCTACTCGCTCGGCCTCGGGATCCCCTTCCTTCTCGTCGCGCTCGGCTTCGGCTGGGCGACGCGGTCCATCGCGTTCCTCCGGAGGCACATCCGCACGATCAACATCATCGGCGGCGTGCTGCTGATCCTGTTGGGCGTGCTCATGCTGTCGGGCGTGTGGGGTCGCATCATGTCGCAACTACAGGTGGTGATCGGCGGTGTCGTACTCCCGCTCTGACCTCGACGGAACCGACCCGAAGCGGCCGTCCGACCACATCGACGCTGACGAGCGCGGTGAGATCACCTCGCCGAAGCTCGGCGTCGTGGGCTGGCTGCGCTGGGGGTGGCGGCAGCTGACGAGCATGCGCACGGCGATCGTGCTGCTGCTTCTCCTCGCGATCGCGGCGATCCCCGGCTCGATCTTCCCGCAGCGCATGGCGAACCCCAACGGGGTCACGCAGTGGAAGAGCGACAACCCGGATCTGTACCCGCTCGTCGACAACCTCCAGCTGTTCGACGTGTACCAGTCGGTGTGGTTCTCGGCGATCTACCTCCTGCTGTTCGTCTCGCTCATCGGCTGCATCATCCCGCGCATCAAGCACCACGCGAAGGCACTGCGCACGCTCCCGCCGCGGACGCCGGTGCGGCTCAGCAGGCTCGCCGACTACCGCGACGAGCACGTCGCGGAGGGCGATGCCGAGGCCGCCGTCGACGCCGCGCAGGCGCAACTCAAGAAGCAGGGCTATCGCGTGACCCGCTACGACGGGCGGGGCGCGTTCTCGGTCTCGGCGGAGCGCGGTTATGCGCGCGAGACCGGCAATCTCCTCTTCCATATCTCCCTCGTGGGTGTCCTCCTCTCGGTGGGCCTCGGGAACCAGTTCGCCTACACGGGGCAGGCGGTGATCACCGAGGGCGAGACCTTCGTGAACTCCCTCCTCAACTACTCGTCCATGAACCAGGGGCGGCTCGTCGGCGACGATGCGCTCGCGCCGTACGCGATGACGCTCGACTCCTTCGACGTGAATTACGTGCCGTACGGCGAGGCCGGAACGGGTCAGGCGGGCGACTTCTCGGCGAACGTCACGATCACCGAGCCCGACGGATCCACGTCGGAGGACTCGGTGCGCGTCAACCACCCGCTGCACGTGCACAACGATTCGGTCTACCTGCTCGGGAACGGATACGCGCCCAAGATCACGGTCCGCAACGCCGACGGAGACGTGGTCTACAGCCAGGCCGTGCCCTTCCTGCCGCAGGACAGCAACCTCACCTCGCTCGGCGTCGTGAAGGTCACCGACGGCATGCCCGAGCAGCTCGGCATGGTCGGCTTCTTCTACCCGACGCAGAGCGAGCTCGACACGGGCGCGATGACGTCGATCTTCGGCGACCTGCTGAACCCCGTGCTGACGCTCAACGTGTACGAGGGCGACCTCGGCATCGACGACGGCACCCCGCGCTCGGTGTACACGCTCGACCCGACCGGCATGGATCAGCTGACGGGCGGCGACACGGGCATCGACTCGCTCGAGCTCTCGCCCGGCGACACGGTCGACCTGCCGAACGGCCTCGGCACCGTCACGTTCGACGACGTCACGCCGGACGACGCCGACCCGAGCACCGTCGGCTACACCGAATCGGTCGCCCGATTCGCGTCGCTGCAGGTGCACCACGACGTCTCGGCGCTGTGGGTCCTGACCTTCGCCGTGCTCGGCGTCCTCGGGCTCGCCTCGGCGTTCTTCATCCCGCGCCGTCGCATGTGGGTCAAGGCGACCCCCGACGGATCCGGTGGCGTCCGCCTCGAGTACGCGGGCCTCGCGCGCGGGGAGGATCCCGCGATCCGAGACGTCGTCGACAAGCTCGCCGACTCCCATCTCTCATCCCTGTCGCACTGACTTTTACGAATCGTAGAATCGCCTTATGTCCGCGGAAGACACCGTCACCTTCGCCACCTGGTCGCTGATCATGCTGTGGACCGCCATCGCGGTCTACGTTCTGGCGTTCATCTCCTATGCCGTCGACCTCGCGAACCGCTCGCAGGCGTCGGCGAAGGCGAAGGACCGCGAGGCGGCGCTCGTCGGCGCCACGGGTTCGGGATCCGTCGCGGTCGCCGAACGGCCGACCGAGTCCGAGGTGCCGCAGCGCTTCGTCATGGCGCGGATCGGAACGACCCTCACCTGGATCGCGTTCCTCCTGCACCTCGGCGCCGTGATCCTGCGTGGCATCGGAGCGGGCCGCGTGCCGTGGTCGAACATGTTCGAGTTCGCGATGACGTCGACCCTGCTCTTCACCGCGGTGTACCTCGGTGCGCTGTTCTGGAAGGACCTGCGCTACATCGGCGCCTTCATGACGGGCCTCGTGACGGTGCTGCTCGGCGCGGGCGCCATGCCCTCGATCTACGTCGACATCACCCCGCTCTCGGATCCGCTGAAGTCGGTCTGGCTCGTGATCCACGTGTTCGTCGCCTCCCTTGCGACCGGGTTCCTCGCACTCTCGTTCGCGCTGAGCGTCGCGCAGCTCCTGCAGACGCGGCGCGAGCACCGGATCCGCGAAGACGAGTCGCGCGCGAGCAAGCGCAGCATCCTGCGCACGCTGCCGTCGGCCGAGAACCTCGAGGGCCTCGCGTACCGCTTCGCGATCATCGGCTTCATCTTCTGGACCTTCACGCTCATCGCGGGCGCCATCTGGGCGAACGACGCCTGGGGCCGCTACTGGGGCTTCGACACCAAGGAAGTGTGGACGTTCATCATCTGGGTGCTCTACGCGGGTTACATCCACGCCCGCGCGACCCGGGGATGGCGCGGGAACAGGTCGGCCTGGCTGTCGATCGTCGGCTTCGTCGCGGTGCTGTTCAACTTCTCGATCGTCAACATCTTCTTCCAGGGCCTGCACGCGTACAGCGGCCTGGAGTGATCCGAGCCCTCATGCCGCAGGCCTGACGCGGTCGCGCGCTGCGGGGCGCGAGGAGCGGTCGCCGCTCCACCATTCGGGTGGGGTGAACCACACGCGGTCGCCGGCCTCGACGTCGATGCGCCAGCCGTCGTCATGGACCCGGTGGTGACAGGCGGTGCACAGCAGGACGCCGTTGGCGAGGTCGGTCGATCCGCCGTGGGACCACCAGCGGATGTGATGGACGACGGTGCGGCCCGGCGGCGCCCCGCAGAATGCGCAGCCGCCGTCGCGTTGGACGAGTGCGAGCTTCTGCGATCGGGTGAACAGGCGCTCGCGCCGACCGAGATCGATCGTCGCGCTCGATCTGCCGAGCACCTGGGGGATCGCCTCGGCGTCGGCCGCCAGGCGGCGGAGCGCGCCCACCGGGAGCGGGGCCTCGACGCCGTCGATGCGCACGACGGTCTGGCCGGTGCTGATGAGCTCTTCGCCGGTGAGGTTCGCGCCGTCGAGGAGCTGGTCGAGCGTCATGCGCACGACCAACGTGGTCGTGGGCTTGGTGGGGACGGCATCGCACCCGAGAGCGTGCGCCGCGAAGGTGGCCAGCGCGTCGGCGCGGATCTGACCCGGCGTGCGTTCGTCGCGCAGGAGGTCGTCGTCCTGATGCTCGTTCGAGCGGATCACCCGCGTGACCTCGGCCTCGAGGAGCGTGATGATCGGGGCGGCGGTCTCCGCATCGAGCCGTGCGTCGATGCGGGTCATGCCGTCGGCGTCCTGGCGGATGGCGAGTGCGCGGGCGGCGCGGTTGCGTTCGTGGCGTTCGGCGACCGACTCAGGGCGCAGCGCCGCCTCGGTCTCGGTCAGGAGCCGACGCGCGTCTCGAGAGGTGAGCCCGGGGATCCGTGCGGCGAGGTCGCGCTCGGCGCGCTCGAGCCGATCCGGTGGGACGTCGCGCTCGTGGGCGCCCAGGAGGTCGATGATCGACCGGGCCTGCTCGGCCGTCAGTGCGCCGTCGGCGAGCGCGGCCGCCACGTGCGGGTGCCTGGCGGGCTGGGGATCACCGGAGAGATCGGTGCGCGGCGCCGTCGCCCTGCCGACCTCGACGAGCGTCGCGGCCTCGCGCGGGGTCGTGCCGCCGACCGTCGAGATGAACGCGTTGGGGTTCGCGAAGCCGCGCCTGCGGGCGAGGGACTCCCGCCCCGCGCCTCGCGACGATCGGCCGTCGACCTCGGCTGCGATGACCGATCCGAGCGCGTCGAGCGCCTTGCGCGCGCGGCCGACCGCGTAGAGGACGGAGGTCAGCTCTTCGCCGGACATGGACGCGGCGTCGGCCTGCGCACGCGCATCGCCGAACAGGCCGGTCGCCTGGTCGAGGAGGTCGCGCGTCGTGGTCATGGACCCATTCCATCGGGGATCTCTGACAGACGAAGGCCCGGTCAGAAGGTGATCCGAAATCTGTGGACAGATCGTCGGAACCGGTATCTGTGGACGCGCTGACCCCGGGACCGACACGCCCGACTCCGGTCTCGCGTCGTGCGATCGGCGCGTCGAGACGACCGATTCCGACACACCTTGACCTCAACCCTTCTTGAGGTTCTACGGTAGGGAGTACACCCTCACGAAAGGACGCCTTCGATGGCTGTGTACTCTCTCCCCGACCTTCCCTACGACTACTCGGCGCTCGAGCCGCACATCAGCGGCAAGATCATGGAGCTGCACCACGACAAGCACCACGCGACCTACGTGGCGGGTGCCAACACGGCGCTCGAGCAGCTCGAGGCGGCTCGAGCGAACAGCGACTTCGCGAACATCAACAAGCTCGAGAAGGACCTCGCGTTCCACGTCGGCGGCCACACCAACCACACCGTCTTCTGGAACAACCTGTCGCCGGAGGGCGGCGGAGAGCCCGAGGGCGAGCTCGCCGCCGCGATCGCCGACCAGTTCGGTTCCTTCGCCGCGTTCCAGGGCCAGTTCGGCGCCACGGCGAACGGGATCCAGGGCTCCGGCTGGTCGGTCCTCTCGTGGGACTCGATCGCCCAGCGCCTCTCGATCTTCCAGCTGTTCGACCAGCAGGCCAACGTGCCCGTCGGCCAGACGCCCCTCCTCATGCTCGACATGTGGGAGCACGCCTTCTACCTCGACTACCTCAACGTGAAGGCCGAGTACGTCAAGGCGTTCTGGAACATCGCCAACTGGCAGGACGTCGCGGCTCGCTTCGACCGCGCGCGCACGCAGACCCCGGGTCTGATCGTCGCGGCCTGACGCAGGCTTCTCCGAAGGCCGGTGGGATCCGATCCGATCCCGCCGGCCTTCGTCGTGCCTGCGGGTGGTCGCGCGGGGGATGGCCGCGTGGTGGATCCGCTTCGCGCGGGGAAACGGGCAGGAAGCCGCGTGAGGGGTGGCGTTCGCGCGGGGATCGGCGTTCGTGCGGTCGAGTACGCGCGATGGGGCCGCGGGAAGGGCGAGTGGCCGCGCGAGGGTTCCGCTGGCGCGGTGGGGGGTGTAGGGCCGCACCAGGGTGTCTCTGGCGCGGGGATCCAACTGATTAGCCGTGTGATGGATCCGCTCGCGCGGTGAAACGGGCAGGAAGCCGCGTGAGGGGTGGCGTTCGCGCGGGGATCGGCGTTCGTGCGGTCGAACACGCGCGATGGGGCCGCGGGAAGGGCGAATGGCCGCGTGGGGGAGCGCTTCGCGCGGTGAATTTGGCGAATGGCCGCGCGAGGGATCCGCTCGCGCGGTGGGGCGGGTGTAGGGCCGCGCGAGGGTTCCGCTTGCGCGGTGGGGCGGGTGTAGGGCCGCAGGACGGATCCGCTCGCGCGGTGAAACGGGCAGCTGGCCGCGCCGGCAGTCGAACCCCGGCGCGGCCGCTCGGGTCATGCGACGGCGAGGACCGCCTTCGCCGAGGTGGTGCGGCGGGCCTGCGTCGCGACGATCGTGACGATGAACGCGACGACCGCCCACACCAGCATGGCGACGATCGCTCCGCCGACGGATCCGGATCCCGTGATCGCGCCGAGCATCGCCGTGATCGCGGGGGACGTGGGCATCAGGTCCGACGCCCCGAGGATGATCCCCGGCACGGTCGAGACGATGCCCGCCGCGAGCGTGAGGGTTCCGGCGATCGCCGCGATCCACCTGCCGATGCCGCCGAGAGCCGTGATCAGCGCCTGGTGCACGGCCGCGAACGCGATGCCCGCGATCGCCGCGACGCCGATGATCGCGAGCGAGACCTCGGCCTCGTACCCGCCGATCCACGTCGTGATGAGTCCGACGAGGACGCCCTGGATCGCTCCGACGACGGCACCGGGCAGGAGTCCGAAGAACGCGAGGGCGGCCGACGAGCGGCGCGACGTGAGCGTCCGCGTCGTGACGGGGCGCAGCGCGACGAAGGTCGCGAGCCCGCCGAACCAGAGCACGATCGCCGCGAGGAGCGGCAGCGCGATGTCGCCGAAGACCGCGAGGCCGTCGGAGTCGGACGTGACGGGATCCGTGATCGTCGAGGCGAGGGTCTTCGCCTCGTCGTCGGTGAACGACGGCAGCTGGTCGACCGCGGTGTCGAGCCCGTCGCCGAGCTGCGTCGCGCCGTCGCCGAGCTGGCCGATCCCGTCGCCGAGATCGCCCGCACCGTCCTGCAGCTTCACGGCGCCGTCGGAGAGCTGGGCCGTGCCGTCCGCGGCCTCGGCCGCGCCGGTCGACAGGCTGCCGAGCCCGCTCGCGAGCGAGTACGCGCCGACAGCGGCCTGATCCGCCCCCGCGCCGAGCTGCGTCGCGCCGTCGCCGAGCTGCGTCGCCCCGCCCGCGAGCTGGGTCGCGCCGTCGACGAGCGCGGGCGCGTTCGATCCGAGCTGCGCGATCCCGCCCGAGACCTGCGCGGCGCCGGCCGTGAGCTCCGACGTGCCGTCGGCGAGCTGCGAGGATCCCGACGCGAGCTGCGCGGCGCCGGGGGAGAGCTGCTCGAGGCCGTCGCCGACCTGCGAGAGGCCGTCCGAGAGCTGCGTCGCGCCCGCGGAGAGCTGCGTGACGGCGCCCGAGAGGCCGGGGTTCGCGTCGGTTCCGTCGCCCGCGACCCCGAGGAGGACTTGGTTCGCGCCGTCGGCGACGCCGTGCGCGCCGGTCGCGAGCGGATCGATGCCCGCCGACAGGCTCTGCGCGCCGGACGAGAGCTGCTGCGCGCCCTCGTCGACCGTCGACGCGGCGCCCGCGAGTTCGGTCGCGCCGTCGGTCACCTGTCCGGCGCCGGCCTGGAGCTCGGCGATCTGGGCGCAGAGCGCCTCGGTCCCGCCGAGCGCGGCGCAGTTCTCGGCGAGCTGCTGCAGCCCCGTGGACACCTGCGTCGCGCCGGAGACGAGCCCCTCGTCGCCCGAGAGGCCGGCCGAGATCCCGGCGGTCCCCGTCGCGACGCCCGCGGCGCCCTGGACGAGCGCGTCCGAGCCCGACGCCAGCTCGTCGACCCCGTCGGCGACCTGCGTCGCCCCGGAGACGAGGCCCTGATCCCCCTCGAGCCCCGCCTGCAGCTGCTGCACGCCCTGCGCGAGGCCGGCCTGGTCGTCGGTGCCGGAGATCCCCGCCGCCAGCGCCGCCGCGCCCTCCTCGAGGGTGCTCCCGGATCCGTCGGCGACGACTCCGGCGGTCAGCTGCGCGATCCCGTCCGACAGGTCGGACGCCCCGCTCGCGAGCGACTTCTGGTTCTCGCTGACGGTCGCGAGGCCGTCCGACACCTGCGCGGCGCCGTCGACGAGGCCCGCCTGCGAGGAGGTGCCGTTGAGCCCCGCGTCGACCTGCGACAGCCCGCCGGCGAGCGTCGTCGCGCCGTCGGACAGGGTCGATGCGCCGTCGGCGAGCGAGTACGCGCCGTCCGACAGCGCCGCCGTCCCGGAGCCGAGCTCCGTCGCGCCGCTCTGCGCGGATCCCGCGCCCGTCGCGAGCTGAGCGATCCCGTCGCCGAGCGTGATGATCCCGTCGTCGAGCTGCCCTGCGCCGTCGGCCAGCGACGAGGCGCCGTCCTCGGCCGAGGTCGCGCCGTCGGCGAGCTGGGTCGCCCCGTCCGCGGCATCGCCGAGCTGGTCGCCGAGGTCGCTGAAGCTGAGGAACACGTTCTGCAGCGTCGATTCGGACAGCGTCTGGCCCATCGTCGTCGCGGCGATCGACGAGATCTGCTGCGTGATGACGCCGTCGATGACCTTCGCGTCGTCGGCCGCCTGCACCGAGATCGTCGCCTGCGTCGGGTCGTCGTCGCCCTGGATCGCGTTCGCCGACGACATCGCGGCTTCGCTGAACGACGAGGGGATCGTGACGACGGCGTCGTACGTCCCGTCCTCGAGCCCGCTCTTCGCGTCGTCCTCGTTCGAGATCACCCAGTCGACGTTGCTGTCGAACTCGTCGGATCCCTCGACGAGGCCCGCGGCCAGCTGGCGGCCGAGCGGCACCTGCTGCCCGTCGATCTCGGTGCCGTCGTCGTCGTTCACGATCGCGGCGGTCATCTCGTCGAGCCGCGCCGTGGGGTCGTGGAAGGCGCCCACGAGGATCCCCCCGAGAAGGGCCGGCAGGGCGACGATCCCGAGCAGCGTCACCCAGGTGACGGGGCGCCGGGTCGATGCGCGTTCGATGCGCTTGGTCATGCGATCACCTCGCGGGTCGTGGCGGGCGTGACGTCGAGCACGGCGGGGGAGGCCCACCCGGCGTCGGAGAGGAGGGAGAGGGCGTCGGGCGCGTCGGCCGCCGACGCGACGACCGTGAGCGGATCGGATCCGCCCCGCGCCTCGCGGAGCAGGCGCGCGATGTCGTCGCGGGCGTGCGGCGCGACCGAGTCGACGCCGTCGAGGAGGACGAGCCGGGTGTCGCGGCCGAGCGCGTCGCGGGCGGCGGCGACGGGGTCGTCGGCCTCGCGCAGCAGCGCGACGCCCGCGTGCGAGCGCACCCAGGCGGCGTGGCCGGGCAGCAGGCGCCCGCCGACGCGCAGGCGCCCGTCGCCGTCGTCCGGCGTCACGCGCCCGCCGAACGCGAGGAGCAGGGCGCGGGCGGCGTGCGCGTCGTCCGACGACACGACGAGCGCCTCGCCGGGATCCACGCGAGCGTCCACCCGCGAGACGACGGGCTCGCCGTCGACCGTGATGGACAGATCCTGGGCCGCGATCTGCGCCGTGGTGTCGGGCTCGGGCCAGGAGGCGAGCTGCTCCTCGCGCTCGACGGCGGCGCCCTCGATGTCGAGGTGGGGGAGGATCCGGTCGAGCCAGCGCGGCATCCACCAGGCCTTCGTCCCGAGCAGCGCCATGACGGCGGGGACGAGCGTCATGCGCACGAGGAACGCGTCGACCGCGATGCCGACCGCGAGCGCGAGCGCGATGGGCTTGATGTTCGTGTCTCCCTCGGGAACGAACGCCGCGAACACCGCGAACATGATGACGGCCGCGGCCGTGACCACGCGGGCCGACGCCGCGTACCCCGAGCGGATCGAGTCGATCGCGACCTCGTGCGAGGCGCCGCGGGCGCGGGATCCGTGCACGTAGTCCTCGCGCATGCGCGAGACGAGGAAGACCTCGTAGTCCATCGCGAGGCCGAAGAGCACGCCCATGACGACGATCGGCATGAACGCGATCACGGGCCCCGTCCGACCGACGTTGAGGAGATCGGCGCCCCAGCCCATCTCGAACACCATCGCGACGACGCCGAACGCGGCGAGGATCGACAGCAGGTATCCGAGCGCCGCCTTGAGCGGGACCCAGATCGACCGGAACACGATCATGAGCAGGACGAACGACAGGCCCACGACGAAGATCCCGAACGGCAGGAGCGCGTCGCCGAGCTGGTCGGTGATGTCGATCGACACGGCCGTGAAGCCCGTGACCGAGAAGTCGACGCCGAACTCGTCGAGCCACTCGTCGTGGTGCGCGCGCAGCTCGCGGACGAGGTCGGCTGTCGCGGGATCCGAGGGGCCCGTCTCGGGGATGATCTGGACGATGCCGGTGTCGGCCGTCTCGTTGGGCGTCGCGAGGGCGATGCTCGCGACGCCGGGGATCTTCTCGACGGCGTCCTTCACGTCATCCATGAGCCCCAGCGGGTCGTCGGACGTGATGATCGTGCCGGTCAGGATCAGGGGGCCGTTGGTGCCCTCGCCGAAGTACTCGCCCATCAGGTCGTATGCCTGGCGCGCCTCGTTGTCCTCGGGCAGCACGCCGGCGTTGGGGAGCGCGAGCTGGAGCTGCGTCGCGGGGATCGCGACGGCGCCGAGCCCGATCACGACCACGAGCGTCGTGACGACCGGGTGCTTCGTGACGAGGCCGACCCAGCGCTGCGAGAACCCGCGGGTCGACGCGGGCTTCGGCTTTCGGGGCGCGCGTCCCGCGGCGCGGCCCTTCACGAACCCGAGGAACGCGGGGGTGAGCGTCAGTGCGATGAGGACGGCGACGGCCACGGCGACGGCGGCGGCGATGCCCATCGTCGTGAGGAACGGGATGTTCGCGAAGCCGAGGCCGATGAGGGCGATGAGGACGGTGACGCCCGCGAAGACGACGGCGGACCCCGACGTGCCGACGGCGCGCGCCGTCGAGTCCTCGGGATCCATCCCGGCCCGCACCTGATCCTGGTGGCGCGAGGCGATGAAGAGCGCGTAGTCGATCCCGACGGCGAGCCCGAGCATGAGAGCGAGGAGGGGCGTCGTCGAGCTGACCGTCGTGAAGAAGGTCGCCGACACGATGCCGAGCATCGATACGCCGACGCCGAGGAGTGCGACGCCGAGCGGCACTCCGGCCATCGCGACCGAGCGGAAGGCGATGATGAGCACGATGAGGGCGACGAGCACGCCGAACGCCTCGGTGACCGAGATCGCGGGCAGCTCGGTCGCGAAGATCTCGCCGCCGAGACGGGTCTCGGATCCGTCGGGCAGGTCGCCCGCGAGAGCGTGCACGCGGTCGGTGATCGCGTCCTTCGTCGCGTCGCTGATGTCGGTCTGCGACCCGGAGAGCTGGATCTGCGTGAGCGCCGCGTCGTCGTCGTCCGAGATCGTGCCCGCGACCGTGCCGTCGTAGGGGGAGGTGACGGCCTCGACGCCGTCGATGTCGCCGATGTCGTCGACGGCCTGCTCGATCGCGTCCTGATAGGCGCTCGTCTCGACGCTGTCGCCGTCGGCTGCGACGACGATGAACTGCGCGGAGGATCCCGAGACCTGCGGGAAGGTCCGCGCGAGCTGCTCGAGGCCCTTCTGGGACTCGGTGCCGGGGATCTCGAAGGAGTTGTCGAACCCCTTGTTGAGGCCGGCCGCACCGGCGCCCATGACGAGGAGGATCAGGATCCACGAGCCGAGGACCCGCCAGGGGTGGCGGTAGGACCAGCGGCCGAGTGAGGACAGGAGAGTGGACACGCAGGTGCCTCCGTGGTCAGGACAGGGACGATACGAGACTGTATCCGATACATGTGTGTATCCTGAAACGCGTGAGTGAACTTTCGTCCCCCGACGGCGACGCGCACCCCCTGTCGCGGCGCCGGGAGGCCACCCGCACCCGCCTGCTCGACGCGGCGGCCGAGGTGTTCGCGGAGGTCGGCGTCGCCGGCGCGTCTGTCGAGGCGGTGTCGGAGCGCGCGGGCTTCACGCGCGGGGCGTTCTACTCGAACTTCGCGTCGAAGGAGGAGATGTTCCTCGAGCTCGTCGCGCGCTTCTCGAACGCCCGCGTCGAGTCGGTGCGCGAGCGGCTCGCGGCGCTCGACGAGCCGATCGACGTCCGCGAGGTCGACCGCTTCATCCGCGTGATCGGCGGCGACTTCGCCGACGACGGGGTCGGGTTGCGCCTGCTCGCCGAGATCCGGATCCAGGCGATGCGCGACCCCGAGCTCGCGGAGTCGCTGCGGGCCGAGGACGACCGCATGTGCGCCCAGGTGGCCCGGATCATCGACGAGGTCGTGGAGCGCGGCGAGATCTCGCTGCGGGTCGACACGGCAGACGCCGCCCGCATGGTCCTGTCGGTGTGGGGCGACGCGACGCAGCGCGGGCTGCTCGCGCGGCTCCCCGCCGAGGAGCTCGCGTCCGAGTGCTCGGGCGAGGTCGCGCAGCTCATCCGCCTGCTCGTGGCGTGATCCCCGGGGTGATTGGCGGGTGATTCCGCCATCCCCGCCGCGTGTCGCGGGGGCGCGGGGGGCCTTGCGCGCGCGAGGGTGGACGCCGATGATCACCGAGGCCGTCCCCGAGCGCCTGCGCGCCGTTCCGCTCACGGCCCGCCTCGGCGACGTCGTCGCGTTGGGCGGCGTCTTCGTGTTCTTCTCGGTCGTCACGGTCGTCGACCTCTTCGTGGGGGTCGTCCCGCGCCGCATCACGGCCGGCGAGCACGTGTCGGTCCTCAACCCCGTGCTGTGGCCCGTCGGGCTCGGACTGGGGCTCGCGGGGATCCTCGCGGTCGCCGCGATCGCCCTCGCGGCGTGGCGGGCGGGCGGCTGGTCGCGCCGCCGCGCCGCCGCCTTCGCGTGGGTCGCGATGGCGACGAGCACGGTGTCGGCCATGGCTCTCTCGGCGGGCGTCGTCATCAACCCGGCCTTCGTCACCGCGGCGCTCCCCGGCCTCGACCACATCGCCCTGCGGCTGTGGGGGATCGCGATCGGTGCGGCGATCCTGCTGGGCGGCGTCGCGGTCGCGGCGCTTCCCTTCATGCGCCTCGTCTCAGCCGAACGGGTGCGCTAGCAGCAGCTCGACGTTGCGGTCGCCCGCGGATCCGATCCGGTCGGCGTCGGCGTGCAGGTCGTTGGCCGCGAGCTCGCGGTAGAGCGACGCGAGTCCCGCGGGGCTCAGGTCGTCGTAGGACGCGCGGGCGGGTGCGTCCGACTCGATCATGGTCGTGAAGATCGACAGCGTCCCGTCGCGGTTGTCGGCGATCTCGATCACGCGCGCGAGCTGCGGGAAGTCGATGTGCGACGCCGTCGTGATCTCCCAGAACGACTCGCGGCCCGTCGCGCCGCGGCGGGCCGCGGCGGCGTTGCGGTGGGTGTGACCGTTGACCCAGGCGACGACGCCCGCGGAAACGTCAGGCGGACATCACAGAAAAGCAGGCGCGGATCCGCTCGGCCCACCACGTGCGCCGCTCGGCACTCGCCGCGTGCGCGCCCGCGAGATCCGGATCCACGCGGCGCACCGCGATCGAGCCCGATCGGGGGAGGAACGGGTCGCTCGTCACATCGGCTGTGAGGAGCGCCGCCGTCCCGAGGCCGCAGTCGTGATCGAGGCCCGGAAGGCACGCGGCGAGGTGCGCGCCCTGTGCGAGCCCGACCGAGGTGTCGATCGCCGACGAGACGACGGCGGGCAGGCCCGCGCGTTCGACGATGTCGAGCGCCCGGCGCACGCCGCCGAGCGGCTGCGCCTTGACGATGAGGACGTCGGCGGCCTCGGCGCGGGCGACGGCGAGGGGATCCGCCGCCTTCCGCACCGACTCGTCGGCGGCGATGGGGATCCCCCAGTCGCGCACGCGCCGGCGGATCTCGGCGAGCTCCTCGACGGTCGCGCAGGGCTGCTCGGCGTACTCGATGTCGAACTCGGCGAGGGCGTGGAGCGCGCGTTCGGCCTCGTCGACGTTCCATCCCATGTTGGCGTCGATGCGCACGCGGCCTGCGGATCCCATCGCCTCGCGCGCCGCGGCGACGCGGGCGACGTCGTCGTCGAGCGTCTGGCCGCGCTCGGCGACCTTGACCTTCACGGTGCGGCACCCGTCGTAGCGCGCGAGGATCTCGGCCACGCGATCGGCGGGCACGGCGGGCAGGGTCGCGTTGACCCCGATCTCGGTGCGGTGCGGCGCGGGCTGCGGGGAGAAGGCGAAGTCGATCGCGGCGGCGAGCCACGTCGCGGCCTCCGCGTCGTCGTACTCGAGGAAGGGCGAGAACTCGGCCCAGCCCTCGGGCCCCTCGAAGAGCGCGGCCTCGCGGTGCTCGACGCCGCGGAAGCGCGTGGCGAGGGGCAGGGTCACGACCTGCAGCGTGTCGAGGATCTCGTCGAGCGTCGCGAGGGGCTTCATGGATCCATTGTGAGGGGCACCCGCAGGCCCCCGCTCGGCATGCCCACGCGGGTATATGTTGGCGCCATGCCTCGTACAGACATTCCGGCGCGCCTCGGCGTGCAGCTGCAGCCCCAGCAGTGGGCTTCGTACTCGCTCGTCCGCGACGCCGTGCTGAAGCTCGAGGAGCTCGGCGTCGACGTCCTCTTCAACTGGGATCACTTCTACCCCCTGCACGGCGAGCCCGACGGCGAGCACTTCGAGTCGTGGACCGAACTCGCGGCCTGGGCCGAGCAGACCGAGCGCGTCGAGTTCGGCGCCCTCGTGAACTGCAACGCGTACCGCAACCCCGACCTGCAGGCCGACATGGCCCGCACGATCGACCACATCTCGGCGAAGGGCGGCGAGGGCCGCTTCATCTTCGGCACCGGATCGGGCTGGTTCGAGCGCGACTTCGATGAGTACGGCTACGAGTTCGGCACCGTCGGCTCGCGCCTCGACGCCCTGGGCGAGGCGCTCCCGCGCATCGAGGCGCGCTGGGCGAAGCTCAACCCGGCGCCGACCCGGCGGATCCCCGTTCTCATCGGCGGCGCCGGCGAGAAGAAGACGCTGCGCTACGTCGCGCGTCACGCCGACTACTGGCACTCCTTCGTCTCGCCCGAGGAGCTCGTGCGCAAGCTCGACGTCATCAAGAAGTGGGGCGACGTCGACGGCCACGACGTCTCCGACCTGATCCTTTCGACCGACGTCAAGGGCGACACGGAGACGGCCGACGCGCTGTTCGACGCGGGCACGCGCCTCTTCACGCTGGGCGTCGACGCGAACTCGATCGACTACGACGTCATCCAGGGCTGGCTCGACTGGCGCGACAGCAAGAACTGAGCCGCGCGTCGCGAGGGGCGGGCCGGTCTGCGGATCGGGCCGCCCCTCGTCGCGTCCTACCCTGGAACCCATGACCGAGCGCTTCGTCTCCGACATCTTCGACCCGTCGATCTGGACGGAGGCGCCCGGATCCGAGGGGTACCGCGACATCACGTCGCACGTGTCGCTCGACGGCCGCATCGCCCGCGTCGCGTTCGACCGCCCCGAGGTGCGCAACGCGTTCCGCCCGGGAACCGTCGATGAGCTGTATCGCGCGCTCGAGATCGCGCGCACGGATCCGAAGATCGGCGTCGTCCTCCTGACGGGCAACGGGCCGAGCCCCAAGGACGGCGGCTGGGCGTTCTGCTCGGGCGGCGACCAGCGGATCCGCGGACGCGACGGGTACAAGTACTCCGAGGACGAGGCCTCCGTCGACGATCCCGCCCGCGCGGGGCGCCTCCACATCCTCGAGGTTCAGCGGCTGATCCGCTTCATGCCGAAGGTCGTCATCGCCGTCGTCCCCGGCTGGGCCGCGGGCGGCGGGCACTCGCTGCACGCCGTCGCCGACCTGACGATCGCGTCGCGGGAGCACGGCCGGTTCAAGCAGACCGATGCCGACGTGGGGTCCTTCGACGCGGGGTACGGATCCGCGTACTACGCGAAGCAGATCGGCCAGAAGCTCGCCCGCGAGGTGTTCTTCCTCGCAGAGGAGTACTCGGCCGAGCGCGCCTACGAGATGGGCGCCGTCAACCGCGTCGTCGCGCACGCCGACCTCGAGGCCGAGGCGGTCGCGATGGCGCGCACGATCCTGGGCAAGTCGCCGACCGCGATCCGCATGCTCAAGTACGCGTTCAACGCGGCCGACGACGGCATGGTCGGCCTCCAGCTCTTCGCCGGCGAGACGACCCGCCTCGCCTACGGCACGGACGAGGCCGTCGAGGGCCGCGACGCCTTCCTCGAGAAGCGCGACCCCGACTTCGGGCGGTTCCCGTATCACTACTGATCGGCCGGTCTTGCGCCCTCCGCTCCCAGCCGCCGGGGGCAGGATGGATCCGGTGCCTGCTCAAGAAGGATCCCGACGTCTCGGATCGCCCCTGATGCGCGAGGCGGGCCCCTCTCGATGGGCGCGGATCCTCGCGCGGCCGCAGGACTGGGCGGTGCACGTCGATCGCGACGGCATCGCGATGCGGGTCGGCGAGCGGGTTATCCGGCGATCGATCGCCCCCGTCGACCTCGCGTTCGAAACGCGCGGGCTGTGGCACGAGATCGTCGTCCCCGAGACGGGGGAGAACCTGCGCGGCCTGTCGCGCCGCGACCGCGACGAGCTCGAGCGCGCCATCGGAGCGAGCGTCCTCGAGCGCATGTGCGTCGACTGGCTCGGCGCGTTCGGCCGCGCCGTCATCGCCGAGGCCGAGGCGGGGAGGTGGATCCCCGAGCGCTTCGTCGCGGAATGGGACGGGATCCGCGCGGCCGTCGTCGCCGGCAAGGCCCCCGAGTTCGCGCGGCTCGTCGCGGAGGCGCGGCGCGGTGGGCTCGACGACGTCGGGCGCGACGCGGTGCTCGCGGTCGACGCGCAGGGATCCGTCCGCGAGGCGGTCGCCGCCGAGAACGAGCGGACCTTCGCGCGCCTGAAGAAGGCGGAACGGGAGTTCTTCCGGTCGATCGAGGCGCTGCCGCTGACCGACGAACAGCAGCGCGCGGTCGTGGCCTTCGACGACAGGGTCCTCCTCGTCGCGGCGGCCGGATCGGGCAAGACGTCGACGATGATCGCGAAGGCCGCGTGGGCCGTGCACCGGGGCATCGCGGATCCCGACCGGATCCTCATGCTCGCCTTCAACCAGGCCGCGGCGGGCGAGCTGCAGGAGCGCGCCGACGACCGCTTCGAGCGCGCCGGGATCCCCGCGGGCGTCGAGGCGCAGACCTTCCACGCCTTCGGCCTGCGCGTCATCACCGAGGCGACGGGATCCCGCCCCGAGGTCGCCGAGATGGACGACGAGGTCCTCGGCGACGTCGACGGCTTCGACCGCGAGCTCGTCCGCACCGCCGTCGCCCACGCGCGGGCGGGCAGGCTCACGAAGACCGAGCTGTGGCGGCGCGCGAAGGAGGCTGAGGATCCGGATCGCGCCCGCGCGTTCGCCGGGGTCGTCATCCGCGTGCGCGACGCGTGGGACGCGCACCTGAAGGCCACGGGGTCCGTCGACTTCGAGGAGATGCTCGCACGGGCCGCCGACCTCATCGAGCGGGGGAGATGGGCCTCGCCGTACCGCGTGGTCCTCGTCGATGAGTTCCAGGACGCGTCGCGCTCGCGCGCCCGCCTCGTCGCGGCTCTGCAGGGCGACGACACCTTCCTCACGGCCGTCGGCGACGACTGGCAGTCGATCTACCGCTTCGCGGGCAGCGACCTCACGGCCATGACCCGCTTCGACGAGACCTTCGGGCGCGCCGAGACGCTGCGGCTCACCCGCACCTTCCGCGGAGGGCGCGAGCTCGCCCGCATCGCCGGCTGCTTCGTCCAGCGCAACCCCGGCCAGCTGCGCAAGAGCGTGCGCTCGCAGAACAGCCACCCGGATCCCGTGTCGCTCGTCCGCACCGACGACCCGCGGGCGGCGGTGGCCGAGCGGCTCGCGGAGATCGCCCGCGCGGGCGAGCGGCGGAGCGTCGTCGTCATCGGGCGGTTCCGCCGCGACGAGCGGATCGTCCCGGCGCAGATGCCCGAGAACCTCGACGTCTCGTTCCGCACGGCCCACGCGGCGAAGGGCCTCGAGGCCGACCACGCGATCATCGCGAGCGACGGCTTCGGGGCGGGCCGCGGCGACGATCCGCTCCTTTCGCTCGTGCTGCCGGAGGCGGATCCCTTTCCCCTCGCCGAGGAGCGGCGCCTGTTCTACGTCGCCCTCACGCGGGCCCGCCGGGACGTCACGCTCGTGGCGGGCGCGTCGCCCTCGCCGTTCGTCGACGAGCTCGTCGCCGATGGTGCGGTGTCGGATGATCGTGCGATGGTGGCGTCATGAGGCTCGAGCGCGCGACGTCGACAGATCCGCGCGACCTGCTGCGCGCCCTGCGCGGTGCGGTGCTCGGGGCGGGTCCCGCGATCGCGCTCGGCGACGCCGAGGTTCCGGAAGAGGTCCCCGCCGGCACTGCCGTCGTCCTGACGACCTCCGGATCGACCGGGGTGCCGAAGTCGGTCGTCCTCTCGCGCTCGGCCCTCACGGCGTCGGCCCTTGCGACGGCCGAGCAGATCGGCGAGGGGCACTGGCTGCTGCCGCTCGCGGGCGGATACATCGCGGGCGTACAGGTCATGGTGCGCGCCCTCGTCGCGGGCCGCGACCCCGCGATCCTCGCGGGCCGGTTCACGGCCGAGTCCTTCGCGCATGCCGCGGGCGGCATGAACTCCTACGCCGACGGATCCCGCGTGCCCCGGCTCACCTCGCTCGTGCCGGCCCAGCTGCAGACGCTGGTCGACGCGGGCGAGCGAGACCCGCTCATCGCCCGCGCGCTCGCGGGCTTCGACACGATACTCGTCGGCGGGCAGCGCCTGCCCGAAGCGCTGCGCGAACGGGCGATCGCCCTCGGTGCGCGCGTCGTCCGCACCTACGGATCCACCGAGACGAGCGGCGGCTGCGTCTACGACGGGGTCCCGCTCGGCGGCGTGACGGTGCGGTCGGTCGACGGCGAGCTGCGGATCACGGGGCCGAACCTCGCCGACGGCTATCTCGGGGATCCGTCCCGCACGGCTGATGTATTCCCCGAGGAGAATGGGGTGCGCTGGTACCGCACGGGCGACGCCGGGGCCGTCGCCGGAGGCGTCGTCTCGGTCACAGGCCGCATCGACAACGTCATCGTGTCGGGCGGGGTCAACGTGTCGCTCGACCGCGTCGAGGCCGCCGTCCGCGAGATCCCGGGGCTCGGCGACGCGGTCGTCGTGCCGGGCGCGCACGAGCGGTGGGGCCAGACGCCCGTCATCGTCACGACGGGCGCGCCGGATCTGCTCACCGCGGCCCGAGCCGCCGTCGAGCGCGAGATCGGCAAGCCCGCCCGCCCCGACCGCCTCGTCACGATCGCCGAGATCCCGCGCCTCGCGAGCGGCAAGCCCGACAGGCGCGCGCTTCGGGAGCTCGTCTCGGCGAACGCATGACCGGCCCCGATACGATCGACGCTCGTGGCGAAGACCAAGCAGCTCAAGCACGTCAGCGGCAACCCGGCGAAGCGGGGTGGACCGGGCGGCGCGCAGCCGATGAAGAAGATCACCCTCGGCGACTGGATCGGCGCCGCGCGCCTGCGCACCCTGCCCCTCTCGATCACCCCGGTCCTCGTGGGCACGGGCGCCGCGATCTCGGGTGACGAGCAGCACCTCTTCCACTGGGTCATCGCCCTCGCGTGCCTCGTCGTCGCCGTCGCGCTGCAGATCGGCGTGAACTTCGCGAACGACTACTCCGACGGCGTCAAGGGCACCGACGACTTCCGCGTCGGCCCCGCTCGCCTCACGGCATCGGGGCGCGTCTCGTCGCGCTCGGTCCTCGTCGTCGCCCTCGTCTTCTTCGCGATCGCCGCCGTCGCGGGCCTCGCGATCGTGATCCGCACGCAGCAGTGGTGGATGCTCATCGCCGGCGCCGCGTGCATCGTCGCGGCCTGGTTCTACACGGGCGGCAAGCGCCCCTACGGCTACAACGCGCTCGGCGAGGTCTTCGTCTTCGTCTTCTTCGGGCTCGTCGCGACGCTCGGGACCATGTGGGCCCAGGTGCAGTTCCTCACGCAGGAGGGCTGGTTCGGCGCGATCGCCACGGGATTCCTCGCCTGCGCCGTGCTCCTCGCGAACAACCTGCGCGACATCCCCCAGGACCGCCAGGCCGGCAAGCGCACCCTGAGCGTCGTCGTCGGACCGCTCGCGACGAAGATCCTCTACACGGTGTTCGTCGGCCTCGCGTTCGCGATCGCGGCGTGGGTCGCGCTCTTCTACCCGATCGCGTGGCTCGTGTTCTTCGCGCTGGTCCTCGCGGGGCCCGCGATCCTCATCGTCTGGATGGCGAAGACGCCGCGCGAGCTCATCACGGCGCTCGCTCTCACCTCGTTCGCGAGCCCCGTGTTCGGGATCTTCTTCGCCTGGGCGCTGATCGGCTAGGTTAGGGTCTCCTTATCTGAGCGAGGAGTCCCATGAGCAACATCACCGTCACGCACGCCGATTCCGGGCTCGTGCAGGCCGAGGCGCTGCGCCGCGAGCGCGTCACGCCGCACATGATCCGCGTGACGATCGGGGGCGACGACCTCGCGCGCTTCGCGTATCGCGGCTTCGACCAGTGGTTCCGGCTCGCGCTCCCCGTGCACGGCGAAGGCGGGCTCGACCGCATGCCCCAGCGCTTCGGAGTCGGCGGCTACCTGAAGTACCTGCGGGTGCCCAAGGGATCCCGTCCCGTCGTGCGCAACTACACGGTGCGGGCCTTCCGCGCCGAGGAGCGCGAGCTCGACATCGACTTCGTCGTGCACGGCGACGACGGCATCGCCGGCCCCTGGGCCGCGCGCGTCGAACCGGGCGAGCGCGTCGCGTTCATCGACCAGGGCTGCGGCTGGGCGCCGGTGCCCGAGGCGTCGCGCCACCTCATCGTCGCCGACGAGAGCGGCCTGCCTGCCGCGCTCGGCATCCTCCGCGACATGCCGCGCGACAGCGTCGGCGACGCCGTCATCGAGCTCTTCGACGAGCGCGACCGGCAGGACGTCGACGCGCCCGACGGCGTCGCGGTGCACTGGCTCGTCAGGCCGGCCGGATCCGTCCCCGGCGCCGCCGCGCTGCCGCTCACGCGCGCCCTGGAGGTCGATCCCGAGGGCCTCTACGGCTTCGCGGTCGGCGAGCAGGCCCTCGCGTCCGGTGTGCGCCGCCACCTCGTGGGCGAGCGCGGCGTGCCGAAGAAGTCGGTCACCTTCTCGGGCTACTGGCGCCTCGGCCGCAGCGCGCCCTGACCCGGCGGGTCAGTCGATCTTCTCGCCCTGGATCCGCTCGTTGGCGTCGTTCTCGACGTCCTCGTCGAGCTCGCGCGCCGTCTTCGCGTGCGGCTTCTTCGTCTTCTTGGTCCGGCGGCGGTCGTAGATCCCCTCCGAGACCTGCCCGAGCGGGCGCTGGAGCACGAGGATCGACAGGCTCACGCCGATGAGCGCCGCGAAGATCACGGCGAGCCACCACAGCGACTGGAAGACGGGGAAGACCAGCAGGATCGCGAGCGGCACCACGAAGAACAGGATGCGCAGGACCGAGTAGAGGATGACGGAGCGGATCTTCACGCCTCCATCGTAGGAAGAGACCCTGGCCACCGGCTCGTAAGATGGAGACGTGGCCCGACTTCTCATCCTCCTCGCCGTGGCCGCGGCGGTCTTCACCGTGTTCTGCATCGTCGACTGCGCGGTCCAGCCCGAGTCGCGCCATCGCGGGGCGCCGAAGGGCGTGTGGGTCGTCATCACCCTCGTGCCCGTGATCGGCGGCATCCTCTGGCTCACGATCGGCCGCTCGCGCGGCGGCCAGGCGCAGCAGCCCGCCTCGCCGGTGCTCGCGCCCGACGACGACCCGTCGTTCCTCGCTGCCTCCGACGAGCGGATCCGCCGCCTCGAGGAGGAGATCGCGATGCTCGACGCCGAGGAGCGCTTCCAGAGCGAGTCGTTCGACCCCGAGAAGCCGAGCGGCGACGAGCCCGACGACGAGGGCGACGGCCCGCGCGGCGTCGGCGCATGACCTCACCCGCGACCGAGGCGTCCGCGGCCCTGCTGGACGCCCTCGTGGCACTCGGGGTGCGCGACGTCGTCGTGAGCCCCGGATCCCGGTCGCAGGCGCTCGCGCTCGCGGCGGCCGAGCTCGAGAGGCAGGGTCGGATCGCGCTGCACGTGCGCATCGACGAGCGCGGGGCGGGGTTCACGGCGCTCGGCATCGGCCGCGAGACGCGCGTGCCCGCCGCCGTGATCTGCACCTCCGGAACCGCCGTCGCGAACCTCCTTCCGGCCGCGCTCGAGGCGCACCACGCGGGCGTCCCGATGATCCTGCTCACCGCCGACCGGCCGCCCGAGCTGCGCGGCGTCGGCGCCAACCAGGCCACCCGCCAGCCGGGGATCTTCGGATCCGCGGCGCGCTTCGCCGAGGACGCCGCGACTCCCGACGGACACGACGGCGAGGCGGGGGAGTTCCGTCGCCTCGCGGCGCGCGCCTTCGTCGCGTCGGCCGCCGAGAGCGTGCAGGGCGTCGCGCACCTCAACCTTCCGTTCCGGGAGCCGCTCGCGGGCGAGCTGCCCGCGTGGTTCCGCGACGGATCCGCCTCCGACACCGTCGCGTACGCGCAGACGCTGATCCCGGATCCGCCCGAGCCGACGGTCCTCGAGCGCGGGCCGCGCACGGTCGTCGTCGCGGGCGCCGACGCGGGGGAAGACGCCGAGATCGTCGCGGCGCAGGGAGCATGGCCGCTGCTGGCCGAGATCGTCAGCGGGTCGCGCTACGGGCGCCACGCCGTGAACGGGTTCCGGGCGGCGCTGCGCGACGAGTCGCTCGGCGGACGGATCGAGCGGGTCGTCGTCGTGGGGCACCCCACGCTGCACCGCGAGATCACGGCGCTCCTGAAGCGCGGCGACCTCGACGTCGTGGCGCTCACGGCGACCGACGAGCCGCTCGACCTCAACGGGCGCACCCGCGCGGCCGACGCCGTCGCCATCGCGCCGGGCGACGCGGATCGCGCCTGGATGCGGGCGTGGAGCGACTGGTCGCACGCGCACGCCGTCGATCTCGAGCCCGCCGCTCCCGACAGCGACGGGCTCGCGTCGCGGGATCCGAAGCTCCGCCTCGCCGCCGTGAAGGCCGAGATGGCGGCTGTGCGGACGCCGCTCGACCGCGAGCAGCTCGTCGCCGGCGTCTGGCGCGCGACGTGGCCGCACGACCGCCTCGTCTTCGCGTCGAGCCGGCTCGTGCGCGTCGCGGACGACGTCCTCGTGGGGAAGAAGGTGCCCGTGCACGCGAACCGCGGGCTCGCGGGGATCGACGGCACGATCGCGACGGCGATCGGCATCGCCGCGGCGAGCCAGCGTGGCGGCCGGCCCGGCGTCACGCGCGTGCTCATCGGCGACCTCGCGCTGCTGCACGACGCGGGATCCCTCCTGCTCCCGCCGGGCGAGACGGCGCCGCGGATCCAGCTCGTCGTCGGCAACGACGGCGGGGGCACGATCTTCGACGGCCTCGAGGTGGCATCGGTCGCGGGGGCCGACGCGATGGACCGCGTGCAGTTCACTCCGCACGCCGTCGACATCGCGCAGCTCGCGGCGGCGTACGGGTGGCAGCACATCCGCGCCACGACCCGGTCCGAGCTCGACGTCGCCCTGACGTCGCCCGTCGCGGGCCCGCAGATCGTCGAGATCCCACTCGCCCGCTGACCCGCCGCCCGTCCGTCTGTCCGCGCACCCGCGGCGCAGGACTACGGCAGATTCCGCCCGTCCGGCCTCCCACTCGGCGTGTCGGGGCCTCGCGGCTGGTTTCTGCCGTGGTCGTGCCCGCCCGCGGAGTGCTGTCCCGCGGCCGGGCCCTCCCGCGACGACGTGCTCTCCGCCGCCGCCCGGACGGCGGCGGCTGCTGCCACCCCGCGGTGCACGAATACGGCGGAAATCGCGCTCTCGGGGGCCGAGGTCGGCGTGTCGGGGGAGGGCGACGCGATCCTGCCGTCGTCGTGCCCGGGCGGTGCCTCGGGCGGCGGCTGCTCGGCGGGCGCGGCCGGCGGCGAAGGGCGCCGGCTGGGCCGGAATCCGGGGCGCCCGCGGTCCGGGTCAGCCGGGCGTCGTCGTGGCAGCCCCGGCCACGGCCCGCCGCCCACCCGGCTGCACGACTACGGCGGAAAGCCGCGGACTCCCGGGGACACGCCGCTCCGCGGCCCGTGGCGGCGAGATCTGCCGTCGTCGTGCGCAGGCGCGCGCGGTGCCGCCGCCCGGGGAGCTGTGTGTCGTGGTCGCGGGCCGCGGCATCGACGCCCGGACGACGGCGAGTGCACGACTACGGCGGAGATCGCACACCGCAGAGCCGAGGTCGGCGTGTCGGGGGTGGTCGGCGGGATCCTGCCGTAGTCGTGCTCGGCCGGCGGCGGCGGCGGCGGTCGGGCGGGGCTCCCGTGAGCGGTGCGCCGGCGGGCGGGGCTCCCGTGAGCGGTGCGCCGGCGGGCGGGGCTCTGCCGAGCTGGGCGCAGCCGAGCCGGGCCGGCGGGGCACGGCGGCCGGTGGCCGGGCGGGGCCGGCGCAGGACGACGGCAGATCCGGTGCTCCGGGGCGCGGAGGCGGCGTGTCGCGGGGCCTCGGGGACATTCCGCCGTCGTCATGCGCCGACGCCCGGCGCGGGATGCGGTTGACTGAGGACATGACCGCGAAGAGTCAGATGAAATGGGGCAAGGACGCCCTCGAAGCGCTGCGGGTCGGGCGCGGGTTCCAGCTGAGCGATGTCGACGCCCGCGCGACGCCCGGGTACGACGGCGACAAGGCCGACGGTGAGCGCGACCTCGCGCGCGGCCTCGACCAGCTCGCCGAGTACCAGGAGCGGCTCTTCGCCTCCGGCCACGCCGGAGGCGCGAAGGACTCGGTGCTGCTCGTGCTGCAGGCGATGGACTCGGCGGGCAAGGGCGGGATCGTCCGCCACGTCGTCGGCGGCGTGGATCCGCAGGGCGTCGAGCTCGCGGCGTTCAAGGCGCCGACGCCGGAGGAGCGCGAGCACGACTTCCTCTGGCGCATCGAGAAGCGCGTTCCGCGCCCGGGCTACATCGGCGTGTTCGACCGATCGCACTACGAGGACGTCCTCATCGGCCGTGTGCGCGAGCTGGCCCCGCGTGACGAGATCGAGCGCCGCTACGGCACGATCAACGACTTCGAGAAGCGCCTCGTCGACGGCGGCACCCGCGTCGTCAAGGTCATGCTGAACCTCTCGTACGCCGAGCAGGGCGAGCGGCTCATGGATCGCCTCGACCGCCCCGACAAGCACTGGAAGTTCAATCCGGGCGACGTCGACGAGCGCGCGCTCTGGCCCCAGTACCAGGAGGCGTACCAGGTCATGCTCGAGCGCACCTCGACCGACGTCGCGCCGTGGCACGTGATCCCCGCGGATCGCAAGTGGTTCGCCCGTCTCGCGGTGCAGGCGCTGCTGCTCGAGACGCTCGAGGGGATCGACCCGCAGTGGCCGGCCGCCGACTTCGACGTCGAGCACGAGAAGGCGCGCCTCGCCGAGACGATGGCGGCATGACCGCGCGCCGCATCGTCATCGCACCCGACAGCTTCAAGGGGTCCGCGGCTGCGGCCGACGTCGCGGTCGCGCTCGCCGAGGGATGGATCCGCTCGGCCCCCGCCGACAGCTTCGCGCTGCGCCCCATGGCCGACGGGGGCGAGGGGACCCTCGACGCGTTCGAGAAGGCGGTCGACGGATCCCAGCGCGTCCCCGTGCGCGTCACGGGCCCGACGGGCTTTCCGGTCGACGCGGCGTGGCTGCGCCTCCCCGCGACCGACGACCTCCCGGGCGGCACGGGCGTCGTGGAGCTCGCGAGCACCTCGGGCATCGAGCTGCTCGGCGACGAGCGCCGCGGGCTCACGGCGTCGACGCTGGGCTTCGGCCAGGCGATCGCCGCGGCGCTGACGGCTGGCGTCTCTCGCCTCGTCCTCGGGATCGGATCCAGCGCGTCGACCGACGGCGGCGTCGGGGCTCTCACGGCCCTCGGCGCCCGCTTCCTCGGCGGGTTCGGCGCCTCGATCGCGCCGGGCGCCGAGGGCCTCGACGAGGTCGCGACGGCCGACCTCTCGGGCCTCCGCCCGATGCCCGACGGCGGCGTCCTCGTCCTGAGCGACGTCACGAACACGCTCACGGGCCCGAACGGCGCCGCGGCTGTCTTCGGCCCGCAGAAGGGCCTCGACCCGGCGGGGATCGCCCGGGCCGACGCGGGCCTCGCGCGCCTCGCCGCCGTGCTGGAGCGGCAGGATCTCGCGGAGGCGGCGGGATCGGGCGCCGCGGGCGGCACGGGCTTCGGCCTCCTCGCGTGGGGAGCCGAGCTCGTCCCGGGCGCCGCCGAGATCGCCGAGCTCACGGGCCTCGCGGGCGACATCGCGGGCGCGGATCTGGTGGTCACGGGCGAGGGACGCTTCGACGGGCAGTCGGCCGCGGGCAAGGCCCCCGCGCACGTCGCCCAGCTGGCGCGCGCCGCGGGCGTCCCCGTCGCGCTCGCCGCGGGATCCATCGACGGCGACGCCGGTGCGTTCGCCGCGACGGCGTCGCTCACGGCTCTCGCGGGATCCGCGGAGCGGGCGATCGCGGATCCCCTCGGCTTCCTCCGCGACGCGGGCGAGATTCTGGCGCGCGGAGCCTAGCCCCGCGCCATGCGGGCCAGCTCGGCGAGGATCTCGTCGCGCTGGCCTGCGGGGTACGGGGCCTGCTGCATCGCCTCGTCGACCCAGATGCCGTCGGCGGCGGCGAGGGCGATCTGCTGGCCGCGGGTGAGGGTCGCGATGTCGCCGACCCACTTGTCGCGCAGGCTCAGCCAGATCTCGACGTAGCTCTCGTCGCGCATGACGTCGACGAGGGCGGAGAGCTCGCCGACCCCGTCGATCCCCGTGCCCGCCGTGGCGGACGAGAGGATGAACGCCACGATCCGATCCTCGCGCGAGGCCGACGCGTAGGGCTCGTCGAGGTACCGCTCGACGTCGTCGTCCCACTGGTCGATGATCTCCTGCACCGTCGCGCGGACGAGGTCGTCCTTGGTGGGGAAGTGGTAGATCACGCCGCCCTTCGTCACGCCCGCCTCCTCGGCGACGGCGTCGAAGGTCAGGGCGCCGAGGCCCGTGCGGGCGGCGACCCGGATCGCTCCGCGGACGATCGTGGTTCGCGCGCTCGGCCTGCTCATGTCGCCCCACGATACCCGGGCGATGCTCGGCTCCTGCCCAGTTTCTATACTGACCGGTCGGTATAGTTATCGGCATGGCGACAACGGAACTCACGGCCCGCCGCGCGGGCGCACGCGAATGGTCGGCGCTCGTCGTCCTGACTCTCGCGATCGTGCTGCTCGCGGTCGACGCGACGGTCCTGGCGCTCGCGGTGCCCGCGCTCACGCGGGCGCTCGAGCCGAGCGCGACCGAGGTCCTCTGGATCGGCGACATCTACTCGTTCGCGATCGCGGGCCTCCTCGTCACGATGGGCAACGTGTCGGACCGCGTGGGGCGCAGACGGATGCTGATCATCGGCGCCGCGTCCTTCGGGATCGCCTCGGTGCTCGCGGCGTTCGCCCCGACGTCGGGGATCCTCATCGCGGCCCGCGCCCTCCTCGGCCTCGCGGGCGCCGCGATCATGCCGTCGACGCTGTCGATCATCCGCGACATGTTCCGCGACGCGCAGCAGCGCACGCTCGCGATCTCGGTATGGTCGGTCGGCTTCACCGCCGGATCCGCGCTCGGCCCGCTCGTGGGCGGCGCGCTCCTCGAGCACTTCTGGTGGGGATCCGTCTTCCTCATCAACGTGCCCGTCATGGTCCTCGTCGTCGTGGGCGGCGCGATCCTCGTCCCCGAGTCGCGGAACCCGAACCCCATGCGGATCGATCTCGCGTCGGTCGTGCTCTCGTTCCTCGCGATCGTGCCGGTCGTCTACGGCATCAAGCAGCTCGCGCACGCCGACCTCGGCCCGGCGACGTGGGCCGGGATCCTCGTGGGCGGCGCGGCCGGATGGGGCTTCGTCAGGCGGCAGAGGCGGCTCGAGCAGCCGCTCGTCGACGTCGCGCTCTTCGCCAACCCGGCGTTCTCCGGCGCCATGGCGGCGAACGTCATCGCGATCTTCGCCGGCACGGGCCTGCTCTTCTTCTACTCGCAGTACCTGCAGCTCGTGCGGCGGTTCTCGCCGCTGCAGGCGGGCCTCGGCGAGCTCCCCATGGCGATCGGCGGCGTCGCGGTCGTCGCGGTGGTCGCGTGGATCGTGCGCCGCTGGGGCCGCGGGAACGCGCTCGGGATCGGCATGCTCGCGATGGCGCTGGGCCTCGCGGGGCTCGTCTTCGCCGAGGGCGCCGCGTCGTTCGCGTGGATGGCGTCGATCCTCGTCGTCATCGGCCTCGGCATGGGCCTCGCGGGGGCCGTCGCGACCGACGCGATCGTCGGAGCGGTCCCGCGCGAGCGCGCCGGCGCTGCGTCGTCGATCTCCGAGATGGGAAACGAGCTCGGCGCCGCCCTCGGGATCGCGATCCTCGGATCCGTCAACACGGCGATCTACCGCGCGTTCGTCGAGATCCCCGCGGGGACCGACGCGTCGGTCGCGCGGGCGGCGAACGAGTCGCTCGCCCAGCTCGCGAGCGTCGCGGGCGAGGGCGCGCTCCTCGAGTCGGGGCGCGAGGCGTTCACGCTCGCGATGCAGGGCACGTCGGCGATCGCCGCGGTGCTCGTCGCCGCGGCCGCGTACATCGCGTGGCGCCGGGTGCCGCGCGGCGACGTCGACTGATCAGCTCGCGACGTAGCGGCCGGGCCGGTGGTTGAGTGCGATCAGGAAGTTCATGACGATCGCGCCGATCGCCGACGCCAGGACCGTCGGCCAGGGGGAGACGAAGAACGACAGCGCCACGACGCACGTGTCGGCGCACATGAGGAGGTAGCCCGCGCGCCAGCCGAAGCGGTCCTGCAGGATCAGCGCGACGATGTTGAAGCCGCCGAGGCTCGATCCGTGGCGGAAGAGCACGAGGACGCCGACGCCCGCGAGGACGCTGCCCATGATCGCGGCGACGAACGGGTCGAGCTCGAGGTGGCCGAGGACCTGCGGCATCGCGTACACCGAGCTGAGCGCCGAGACCGCCGCGATCGAGAACCCGCTGCGGAGGATGAAGCCCCACCCGCGGCCGCGCACGGCGAAGAGGAAGAACGGCAGGTTCACGAGGACGAAGAGCGCCCCGAACGGCAGCGGCGTCGCGTAGCTCAGGAGCAGCGACAGCCCCGCGGTCCCTCCCGTGACGTCGCCGCCCGAGTGCAGGAGGAACAGGCCGAGCGAGACGACGACGATGCCCGTCGCGAGGCCGACCGCGTTCTCGACGTGCGAGTGGTGCAGGATGCGGTACTCGGGCGTGCGCTGCGCGGTGGTGGTCATTCCACCCATTGTCGGCGCGCTTCTCGATCCGCGCAATCGTTACAGAGCAGACTTGGCAGAGTGCTCAGATCGGCTGGGCAGCGGGCCTACAGATCGAGCTGTTCGAGAACGTCGAACCAGGGGCGGGTCGTCTCCTCGTTGAAGGGGGCCTCGCGCGCCGTCACCCGATCGAACAGATCCTTCGCGACGCCCTCGAGCCGGTTCACGACGTGGAGGGGGTATCCGTACTCGACGCGGTGCTCCTCCCACTCGTCCTCGTCGTCGATGTAGATGCCGCGCTGGTCGGTGCGGCGCACGACGTCGAGGTCCATGTCGATGGCTGTCGGCTCGTCGCCGTCCCAGCGGGCGTCCCACGCGACGTCGATGTAGATCCGCGTGCGCTGCGGGGGCGCGTTGACGGTGAGGACCCACTCGGCGCCGTGGTCGCTTCCGGGCGCATCGGGCAGCAGCATGACGCAGTTCGTCTTGAGGAGCGTGTCGCGTCCGGGGCGGTGGCTGCGCCACCCGGTGAGCTGCCCGAACCAGTGGCCCCACTCGTCGCGGCCGAGGTACACGACCTCGTGAACCCAGTGCGGCCCGCCGTCCCACTTGCGCCAGTTCACGTGCATCTTGGTGCCGGGGCGGGTCGAGGTGGTCATCTTCCGACGATAGGCCCTCGCCCGTCTCCCAGCCGTCATGAACGCGGGCGTCCATAGGATCGAGGGCGTGACGGATCCGATCTCCCTGCCGCGCCTCGTCGCCACGACGCGCGAGATCGCGCCCGACGACCTCCTGCTCTCCGCCGACCCCGCGAACCCGCTCACGTGGATCCGCCGGGGCGACGGCCTCGTCGCGGCCGGCCCCGACCTCCTGCACATCGACGTCGTCGAGGACGGCCGGCTCGAGGCGCTCGCCGACCTGTGGCGGGCGATCGCCCAGGCGACCGACGTCGACGACGCCGTCGGCCTGCCCGGAACGGGCCTCGTGGGCTTCGGGGCCTTCGCGTTCGACGAGTGCTCGGCGGCGCCGAGCACGCTCATCGTCCCGACCGTGGTCCTCGGGCGCCGCGCGGGCCGCGCGTGGGTCACCCGGATCCGCGTCGCCGACTCCGACGCCCCGGATCCGGCATTCGGCCCGACCCCCCTCGGCGCCGAGTGGTCGGCGGCCATCGGCCCGGGCGCGATGGATCCCGAGGCGCACGCCGCCGCGGTCGGCGAGGCGCTCGCCGCGATCGATGCCGGCGAGGTGTCGAAGGTCGTCGTCGCGCGCGACATCGTCGGGACGATCCCGGCCGGCGCCGACCTGCGCCGCCTCGTGCGCGCGCTCGCGACCGACTACCCCGACACGTGGGTCTACGCGGTCGACGGATCCGTCGGCGCGAGCCCCGAGACGCTCGTGACGGTGCGCGGGGGAGAGGTCACGGCCCGCGTCCTCGCCGGCACCCGGCCCCGCGGCGCCGACGCCGACGAGAACGACGAGGCGCCCTTCGCGCTCGCGGCGAGCGAGAAGGACCGCGCCGAGCACCGCTTCGCCGTCGAGAGCGTCGTCGAGGCGCTGCGCCCGCACACGAGCGAGCTCGAGGCGCCCGACGAACCGTTCACCCTCGAGCTCCCGAACCTGTGGCACCTCGCGACCGACGTCCGCGGCGCGCTCGCGAACGGGGCGAGCGCGCTCGACCTCGTGCGCGAGCTGCACCCGACGGCGGCGGTCGGCGGGACGCCGCAGAAGGCGGCGATCGAGCTGATCCGCCGCATCGAGAAGAGCGACCGCGGCCGCTACGCGGGGCCCGTCGGCTGGATCGACGGCGACGGCGACGGCGAGTGGGCCATCGCGCTGCGCGGCGCCCAGTTCGGCGCGGCCGACGGCGAGACCCGGTCGGTCACGGCCCACGCCGGAGGCGGGATCGTCGCGGGCTCGGTCGCCGAGACCGAGCTGCTCGAGACCCGCGTCAAGTTCCGCCCGATCGTCGACGCGCTGGCGTAGACCCACCGCACCGAGGAAGATGAGTCAGATGACCTCCCCGAACCGCGCCGATCTCGGCAAGGACCCGTCGCGCGTCAGCGGCATGTTCGACCAGGTGGCGAAGGGGTACGACGCCGCCAACGTCGCGATGACCTTCGGCCTCGACGCCGCCTGGCGCCGCGCGACGACGCAGGCCGTCGACCCCCAGCCCGGCGAGCGGATCCTCGACCTCGCCGCGGGCACCGCGAAGTCGTCGGCGTCCCTCGCGCGCCGGGGCGCCGAGGTGGTTGCGGCCGACTTCTCGCCCGGCATGCTCGCCGAGGGGCGCCGCAGCTTCGGCGACGTCCGCGGGCTGAGCTTCGTCGAGGCCGACGCGACCGACCTGCCGTTCGACGACGCCGAGTTCGACGCCGTCACGATCTCCTACGGCCTGCGCAACGTCGTGGATCCGCACGCCGCGCTCGCCGAGATGCACCGCGTGACGAAGCCAGGCGGGCGGATCGTCGTGAACGAGTTCTCGACGCCGCCGAACGCCGCCTTCCGCTCGCTCTACCGCTTCTACAACGACCGCGTGCTCCCGAAGGTGGCGAGCGTCGTCGGCTCGAACGGCGAGGCCTACGACTACCTGAACGAGTCGATCGCGGCCTGGCCCGACCAGCGCACGCTCGCGGGGTGGATGCGCGACGCGGGCTGGCGCGAGATCGCGTGGCGGAACCTCGTGTTCGGCATCGTCGCGCTGCACCGGGGAACGAAGCCGTGACCCCGTCATCCGCGGTCATCGCGCGGAACCGCGCCGGTAGGGTGGACGCGTGACGTCGAGCAGCGCATCGCCAGAGATCTCGCTGGCGAGCCGTTTCGGCCTGAGCGACCGCATCTTCGCGGGCCCGGGCGCGAAGAAGCTCGTCTCGGTGATCGAGAAGGGGCTCCTCGAGGTCGAGGAGTCGATGGCACGCGAGCTCGACACGGCCGACCCGCTCGTCGACGCCATGGCACGCTACCTCTTCGAGGCCGGCGGCAAGCGCGTGCGCCCGATGCTCGTGCTGCTCACGGCGCAGCTCGGCGGCGGGGCGACCCCCGCCGTGGTCGACGCCGCGGTCGCGCTCGAGCTCATGCACCTCGGATCGCTGTACCACGACGACGTCATGGACGGAGCCGACCGCCGCCGCGGCGTCCCCGCCGCGCACAAGGTGTGGGGCAACTCGACCGCGATCCTCGTCGGCGACCTGCTGCTCTCGCGCGCGAGCCGCGTCATGGGCCGCCGCGGCGACGACGCCGTCGAGCTGCAGACCGAGACCTTCGAGCGGCTCGTGATCGGACAGCTGCACGAGACCGTCGGCGCTGGCGAGGGCGACGACCCGATCGCGTTCTACATCCAGGTCCTCAGCGACAAGACCGGATCCCTCATCGCGGCGGCCGCGCAGGCGGGGGCGCATCTCTCGGGCGCCGACGCCGCCTACCGCCCCGCGCTGCGCGAGTTCGGCGAGAAGGTCGGCGTCGCGTTCCAGCTCGCCGACGACGTGATCGATCTCTCGCCCGGCGCCGACACGGGCAAGGTCGCGGGAACCGACCTGCGCGCCGGGGTCGTGACGATGCCGTATCTGCTGCTCAAGGCGAGCGAGGAGCCCGCCGACCGCGACCTCGCGGCGCGCATCGACGCGGGCGTCGAACGGATCCGCTCCGGCGAGGACGCCTCGATCATCGACGCCGAGATCGCCGAGCTGCGCGACAGCGCCGCGACGAGGCGCACGCACGAGCTCGCCCTGCGGTGGAGCGCCGAGGCGGTAGAGGCCCTCTCGGTCCTGCCGCGCGGCGCCGTGCGCGAGGCGCTCACGCGATTCGCGCGTCAGCTCGCCGACCGCTCGAGCTGACGCCGCCAGATCCTCCCCCGCGGCCCGAGGGCCGCCCGTCTCCCGAGTGAAGGAACCGCCGTATGACGACGAAGCTCCGTCTCGCCATCGTCGGTGCCGGCCCCGCCGGCATCTACGCAGCCGATCTGCTGCTCAAGGCAGAACGCGCGTTCGAGGTCTCGATCGACCTCTTCGAGCACCTTCCCGCGCCCTACGGCCTCGTGCGATACGGCGTCGCGCCCGATCACCCCCGCATCAAGGGCGTCATCAACGCGCTGCGCGACGTGCTCGACCGCGGCGACATCCGCATCTTCGGCAACGTGCGCTTCGGGTCCGACATCACGCTCGACGACCTCAAGAAGCACTACAACGCCGTGATCTTCGCGACGGGCGCGACGAAGGACGCCGACCTCGCGATCCCCGGCATCGACGCCGGCGAGAGCTACGGCGCGGCCGACTTCGTCAGCTGGTACGACGGCCACCCCGACGTGCCGCGCACCTGGCCGCTCACGGCGCAGTCGGTCGGCATGATCGGCAACGGAAACGTCGCGCTCGACGCGGCGCGGATCCTCGCGAAGCACGCCGAGGACCTCCTCCCGACCGAGATCCCCGCGAACGTGTACGACGTCCTCGCGGAGTCGCCCGTCACCGACGTGCACGTGTTCGGGCGCCGCGGCCCCGCGCAGGTCAAGTTCACCCCGCTCGAGCTGCGCGAGCTCGGCGAGCTGCGCGACGTCGACATGGTCGTCTACGACGAGGACTTCGACTACGACGAGGCCTCGAAGGAGGCCGTGCAGACGAACAAGCAGGTCAAGGTCATCGACCGCGTGCTGCAGTCGTGGCGCCAGCGCCCCGGCGCGAACGGCGTCGGCGGCGAGGCCTCGCGCCGGCTGCACCTGCACTTCTGGGCGAAGCCCGTCGAGGTGAAGAAGGACGCCGACGGCAACGTGGCGGCCCTCGTCTACGAGCGCACGAAGGCCGACGGCGCGGGCGGCGTCGTGGGAACGGGCGAGCTCCGCGAGATCCCGATGGGTCAGCTGTACCGCGCGATCGGGTACTTCGGGTCGCCGCTTGACGGAGTCCCGTACGACGCGCGCCACGGCGTGATCCCGAACCACGAGGGCCAGGCGCTCGCCGAGGACTCGAACGACATCATCCCGGGCGTCTACGCGACGGGCTGGATCAAGCGCGGGCCCGTCGGCCTCATCGGGCACACGAAGTCCGACGCGATGGAGACCGTCACGCACGTGATCAACGACCAGGGTTCGTGGTGGCGGCCCGAGGATCCCTCGGAGGAGGCGATCCCCGCTCTCCTCGAGAGCCGCGGCGTGAAGTGGACCGACCTCGAGGGCTGGCATCGCCTCGACGCGCACGAGGTCTCGCTCGGCGAGCCCGAGGGCCGCGAGCGCGTGAAGGTCGTCCCGCGCGACGAGATGATCCGGGTCTCGCGCGGCGAGTGAGTCGGACGCGAATGGCCGCGCGGGGGATCCCCTCGCGCGGCCATTCGCTTTTCCTGCGGCCGAATCGGCGTGATCCGGCCGCAGATGTGCGGATCCCCGCGGGGGCGTGAGCCTCCCGCGGGGATCCGTCTCCTCAGCCCTGCGCGCGGCGCGGGGTGCGCGGCTGCGACGAGCCCGGCGTCGAGGTCGAGTAGGTGCGGGGCTGCGACGAGCGCTGGCCCTGGCCCTGACCGGACCCGCCGCGGCGGCGGCGCGAGGATCCGGATCCCGCGCCCTGCTTCGGCTGGCGCGCCTCGCCCTGGCCGCCCTGGCCGCCCGCTCGCTGCTCGCGGGCGGCGCGCTTGCGGCGCGCGTTGGCGCCCTGCGACTGGCCCTTCGGCTGCTCGAGCGGGGCGTTGCCCGATCCGGGCCCGCCGGGAACCGGCTTGACCTTGGGGGCGATCTCGCCGATCAGGGCGACGACCTCGGGCGACGTCGCCGTGACGGCGACGGGGGTCGCCTTGATGCCGGCCTGGCGCAGCAGCTGGCGCGTGTCGCGGCGCTGCTCGGGCAGGACGAGGGTCACGACGTCGCCCGCGGCGCCCGCGCGCGCCGTGCGGCCCGAGCGGTGCAGGTACGACTTCGACTCGGTCGGCGGGTCGATGTGCACGACGAGGTCGATGCCGTCGACGTGCACGCCGCGCGCCGCGACATCGGTCGCGACGAGCACCTTGACCTCGCCCGACGAGAGCTGCGCGAGGTTCCGCTCGCGGGCGTTCTGCGAGAGATTGCCCTGCAGGTCGACGGCGGGGATCCCGGACGCCGTGAGCTGGCGCGCGAGGCGCTTCGCCTGGTGCTTCGTGCGTGTGAAGAAGATCCGCTTCGCCGTGCCCGAGGCGAGGGCCGCGACGACCGCGGTGCGCTCCTCGGCCGACGCGATGTCGAACACGTGGTGCGTCATCTGCGGGACGGGCGACTCGGCGGGGTCGATCGCGTGGCTCACGGGGTCGTGCAGGAAGCGCTTCGCGAGCTTGTCGATGCCGTTGTCGAGCGTGGCCGAGAAGAGCAGGCGCTGGCCCTTCTGCGGCGTCTGGTTCATGATGCGGGTGACGCCGGGCAGGAAGCCGAGGTCGGCCATGTGGTCGGCCTCGTCGAGCACCGTGATCGCGACCTCGTCGAGGCGCACGACCTTCTGGCCGATGAGGTCCTCGAGGCGGCCCGGGCAGGCGACGACGATGTCGACGCCGCGGCGGAACGCCGCCTCCTGCGGGCGCTGCGAGACGCCGCCGAAGACCGTCGTGACGCTCAGGCCGTCGGCCGCGGCGAGGGGCTCGATGACGCGGGCGATCTGCGTCGCGAGCTCGCGCGTCGGGGCGAGCACGAGGCCGGCGGGGGCGCCGGGCTTCGTGCGGCGCTTCATCTCGGCGATGCGGGCGACGAGCGGGATCGCGAAGGCGAGCGTCTTGCCGGATCCGGTCTTGCCGCGGCCGAGGACGTCGCTGCCCGCGAGCGTCGAGGGCAGCGTCTCGCGCTGGATGGGGAAGGGGGTGGGGCGGTCGACGGCCACGAGGGCGTCGACGAGCTCCGGGGGAACGCCGAGGTCGGCGAACGAGATGTCAGGCATGCCTGTCTTTCGGTGCGTGCCGGATCGCGGGCGCGGGAGATCGCGCGGATCCGAGAGGTGGGCGAAGGCGACGAACGTCGCATCCGGTTCGCCACGGGAATGCGGGCCGAGCGAGAGGCGCTCGGAACATCCGCGACGACGAGCGCGCTGGTGCGCTCAGCCTCCAGTCTACTGCGCCGAAGCTGTCAGTCGCCGTCGCGCACCCGGCGCACGAACTCGCGCATGCGGCGGGCCGTGTTGTCGATCCGGAAGTCGACGTCGGCGCGGTACTCGTTCGGCGCGAGAGGCAGGGCGAGGCGCACGTTCTGGTGGCACGACACGTCGGCGCACATGTATGTGCCGATGCTGTCGCCGCGCCGGCCCGCCTCGCCGCCCTTGCGTGCGCTGATCATCGTGACCTGATTGCCCGGCTGCATCGTGCGGCAGATGTTGCAGATGCCGTTGTAGGCGCGGGCGGGCTTCTGCAGCGCGCGGAGGACGATGCCGACGGGCTCGCCGTCGACCTCGGCCACGACGTAGCAGCGGCTCTTGTCGCTGCGGTCCTGCCAGGCGAGGAAGTCGAGGTGGTACCAGTCGGCGACGATGTGCTCGAGGGGGAGCTCGAGGATCTCGAGGTCGCGTTCGTCGGCGTTCGCGAACGAATCGCGGATCTGCGTCGCGGTCAGCTCCTGCATGATCCATCAAGTCTACGAATACTCTGGACCCATGGCATCGGACAGCAGCTTCGACATCGTCAGCGAGATCGACCGGCAGGAGGCGGACAACGCCCTCAACCAGGCGAAGAAGGAGGTGCAGCAGCGGTACGACTTCCGCGGCACCGACGCCTCGATCGAGTGGTCGGGCGAGCAGATCGTGATCGTCGCGAACACCGAGGACCGCGCCCTGGCCGTGCTCGACGTCTTCCAGTCGAAGCTCATCAAGCGGGGGATCTCGCTCAAGAGCCTCGAGTCGGGCGACCCGTACGAGAGCGGCAAGCAGGTGCGGATCGTCTCGACCCTCAAGGAGGGCATCGCGCAGGACGTCGCGAAGAGGATCGGCAAGATCGTCCGCGACGAGGGCCCCAAGGGCGTGAAGACGCAGATCCAGGGCGAGGAGATCCGCGTCTCCTCGAAGAGCCGCGACGACCTGCAGGCGATCATCGCGCTCCTGCGCGGCAAGGAGGACGACCTCGACGTCGCCCTCCAGTTCACGAACTACCGCTGAGGGGCGGATCGCGCCGCGATCGTGATGAGATGCGGCCGCGGCGCACAGCGTCGACTGCCTAGGATGAAGGCTGACCTTCCTCGGCATGGAATCGGGTAGCTGACGACGTGGATCTCTCCCCCTACGACCTCGCGCTGGCGGTGCACTGCATCGACGCGGATCGGCGCGCCGGTCGGCTGAACCTCTGGTGGTGGTCGACGGTCATCGACGAGAACGTCGGGCGCCCCGTGATCTCGACGCAGCTCTACCAGCGGCTCCACGAGGCGGGTGGGGTCGACGTCGTGTTCCCGATCGGCAACGCCGGCATCATCCACGTCTACGGCTACCAGTTCTCGACGGTCCAGACGCCGTACGGGCTCAAGAGCGACAGGTGGACCGATGGCCGGCTCGCGCGCATGCTCGATCGGCCGCCGTCGCACTTCCAGCTCGGCGACGACATGCACGAGACGCCGCTCCAGCGCGTGAGCGACGCCGCGATGCCGCTGCTGCTCGTCCCGCCGCGCGGATCCGCCGTGATCGAGAAGTCGGCCGACGGCGTGCGCACGCGGGCCGTCGTGACGCCCCCGGGCGCCGACGGTGCGGGCGTCCTCATCTCGGCGGTCGACGACGGCGACGGCTGGAGCCTCGTCACGCTCTTCCCCGTCGACGACGCCGCGCGGTTCGCGCGCGAGGCCGAGGAGGCCCCCGCGAAGCTGCGCTGGAACGCGGCGCTGCCCCCGCGACCGCGCCCCTGAGGGCGCGATGTCACCCGTTGTTCATCTGTGCGTGACGGGGCGTCCACAACTTGCCCTTACTCTGGACGCATCGTCCACAGCTGCCCAGGAGACCGCGTGACCTCGACCATCATCTTCGACTTCGACGGAACCGTCGCCGTCGGCAACGGCCCCGTCCTCGCCTACGCCCGCCAGATCGCGCGCACGGCGGGGGAGCGGTACCTGGCCGAGGTGACGGAGGCGCTCGAGGCGTTCGATGCGGGATCCGCGCCCTCCTATCGAGACGGCTACGACGTCGTCGGCGCGCTCGCCGAGCGCGCGGGCGTCGACGCCGAGACCCGCCAGGAGGCCTACCTCGCCAGCCGTGCCGAGCTCGGCACGGCGGAGGCGCCCGTCGACCCGGCGCCCGGCCTCGCCGAGCTGCTCGCGCGGATCCCCGCCGAGACGCGCGTGATCCTCGCGACGAACTCGCCCGACATCGGCGTCACGCAGGTGCTCGACTCGTGGGGCCTGCGCGACCGGTTCGACGAGGTGCTGCACGACATGGGCAAGCCGGCTGGCCTCGGCCCGCTCGTCGAGCGCGCCCTCGCCGACGGCCCCGTCCTGTCGGTCGGCGACATCGTCGAGAACGATCTCGCGCCGGCCGCGGCGCTCGGCGCCGACACCGCCCTCGTGGGCGCGACAGCCGCCGCATCTCCCGCTCAGGTCACCCTGCGCGGCGCAGCGCTCGCCGATATGGTCGACGGCATCGTCGCCTGGGCGAGCAGCGAGAAGACCCCCGTGCTTCCCGGCACGGCTACCCACCCGGAAAGGTGAACCCCCTCATGCGCAAGACCGCCCTGCTCGCGTCGGGTGCCGTCGCGGTGCTCGCCCTCGGACTGGCCGGCTGCGGCTCGTCCGACTCCTCGTCGGCCTCGGGAGACACCGAGTGGCCCGACGAGATCACGATCTCGCTCGTCCCCTCGACCGAGGGAGAGGACCTCGCCGAGGCCCTCGACCCGCTCACCGAGTACCTCTCCGACGGCCTGGGCATCGACGTCCACGGCGTCGTCGCCAACAACTACGCCGCGACGGTCGAGGCACTCGGCGCAGACCAGGCGCAGGTCATCATCTCCGACGCCGGTTCGCTCTACAACGCGATCCAGCAGTACGGCGCGAAGCTCATCGACCGCGACGTGCGCTTCGGCGCGACGACCTACTCGGCCGTCGCCTACACGAACGACCCCGACAAGTACTGCGACGACGACCCCGTGATGGCGACGTACGAGGCGAGCGGCATCGAGCTCTCGTACTGCAACGGCCTCGAGGAGGCGGGCGCCTCGGCGACCGGCGAGGGCCCCAAGGGCATCGAGCACCTCGCCGACGTCGCGGGCGCGAAGGTCGCGCTGCAGGCGGCGACGTCGCCCGCGGGCTACCAGTACCCGATCGTCGCGATGCAGGACGAGGGCATCGACACCGACAGCGACATCACGCAGATCCCCGTCGAGGGCAACAACAACGCGGTCCTCGCCGTCGCGAACGGCGACGCCGAGGTGGGCTTCGCGTACTGGGACGCGCGCACGACCGTGACCGACGAGGTCCCCGACATCGCCGACAAGGCCGTCGCCTTCGCCTACACCGAGCCGATCCCGAACGGCGGCGTCGCGGCGTCGAGCAGCCTCCCGAGCGACCTCACCGACAAGCTCGCGACGCTCCTCGCCGACTACGCCGAGTCGTCCGACGAGGCGGCCGGCGTGATGTTCGACCTCGTCGGCCTGTCCGACTGGACGACCGACACCAACGAGGACGACATCACCCGCTACGGCGAGATCCTCGAGAAGTTCTCCAACTGATCACCCCAGGAGCACGACGCGCATGACTTCCCCCGCGCAGGCACCGGAGGCCGGGCATCAGAGCCCGGCCTCCGGGTCGTGGCCGATCCGCCTCGACGGCGCGACGGTCACCTATCCCAACGGCACGCAGGCCCTCCGCGGCGTCTCGCTCGAGATCCCGGCGGGCGAGATGG
Organism: Microbacterium indicum DSM 19969; assembly: GCF_000422385.1. Lineage (GTDB taxonomy): Bacteria > Actinomycetota > Actinomycetes > Actinomycetales > Microbacteriaceae > Microbacterium > Microbacterium indicum. The sequence goes on along the minus strand of NZ_AULR01000001.1, from coordinate 411,309 downwards.
TGTCGGTCGTCGGCCTCTCGGGGTCGGGCAAGTCGACCCTCATCCGGACGATCAACGGCCTCGTGCCGGTGACGTCGGGGACCGTGACGGTCGGCCCGCACACCGTGTCGGGCCTGCGCGGGCGGCAGCTGCGCGAGCTGCGCTCCGACGTCGGCATGATCTTCCAGGGCTTCAACCTGGCGGAGCGCGTCGACGTGTACCGCAACACCCTCGTCGGCCGCTTCGCGAGCGCCGGCTGGTTCCGCTCGCTCTTCGGCATCGCCTCGGCCGAGGACCGCGAGATCGCGCTGCGCGCCCTCGAGGGCGTCGGCATGATCGAGAAGGTCTGGACGCGCGCGGGATCCCTGTCGGGCGGCCAGAAGCAGCGCGTCGCGATCGCGCGCGCCCTCTCGCAGGAGCCCAAGGTCATGCTCGCCGACGAGCCCGTCGCGAGCCTCGACCCGCCGACGGCGCACGCCGTCATGGCCGAGCTCGAGCGGATCTCGACCCTGCGCGGGCTCACGGTCCTCACGAACCTGCACCTCATGGACCTCGCCCGCGACTACACGACGCGCATGATCGGCCTGCGCGCGGGCGAGCTCGTCTACGACGGACCGGCCGCCGACGCGACCGACGCCGACTTCGAGGCGATCTACGGCCGCCGCATCCAGCCGCAGGATCGCCTCGGGACTCCGCTGTGACGGCCCCCGTCCTGCCGCCGCGCCCGCGGCGGTGGGTGCGCACCGCGCTCATCGCGGCGGCGTTCGCGGCGTTCACGATCGCGACCTGCATCCCCGCGATCGGCGGCGTCGAGATCGACCTCGCCGCGATCGCGAACAATTGGCGCAACGGCGCGAACAAGCTCGCGCAGCTCCTCCAGCCCGACTTCGCGTTCTTCCCGCGCACGGTCCAGCCGATGCTCGAGACGCTCCAGATGGCGCTCATCGGCGCCGTCGCCGCGGCGATCGTCTCGGTCCCGCTGACGCTCTGGGCGGCGCGCCCGACGAGTCAGCACGCCTGGGTCCGCGGCGTCGTCCGCACCGTGATCAACGTCGTGCGCTCGGTCCCCGACCTCGTCTACGCGACGATCCTCGTCGCGATGGTCGGCGTCGGCGCCCTTCCCGGCCTCCTGACGCTCTTCCTCTTCGACCTCGGCGTCGTCGTGAAGCTCGTCTCCGAGGCGATCGACTCGACCGATCACCCCTACCTCGAGGCGGGCCGCGCGGCGGGCGCGACGCAGGGCCGGCTCAACCGCTCGCTCGCGATGCGCCAGACCCTGCCGCTCTTCGCGAACCAGTGGCTCTACGCGCTCGAACTCAACGTGCGCATCTCGGCGATCCTCGGCATCGTCGGCGCGGGCGGCATCGGCCGCCTCCTCAACGAGCGCTTCGGCTTCTACGCATACGACGACGTCTCGCTCATCGTCCTCGAGATCCTCGTCGTCGTGATCATCATCGAGGCGTTCTCGAACGTCCTGCGACGGAGACTCACATGACCGCCGTGACCGAGACCCGGATCGCGCTCCCGAAGCCGCCGTCGAAGGTGGGCCCGACGATCTGGTCGATCGTCGTGGGCCTCGTGATCGTCGCGGCCGCGTGGGGCCTCGGCGCCGACTGGGCGAAGCTCCTCGACCTGCCGCGCGCGGCGTGGGAGTACGCCGTCCTCATGTTCCAGAGCCCCGACTGGTCGCGCCTCCCGCGCGCGCTCTTCGAGACCTGGCGCTCGATCTCGATGGCGTGGCTCGGCGCGATCCTCTGCGTCGTCCTCTCGGTCCCGCTCGGCATGCTCGCCGCGCGGGGGACGGGCCCCGCGTGGCTGCGCTACCTCCTGCGCGGCCTGTTCGCCGTGATCCGGGCGTTCCCCGAGGTGATCATCGCCCTGATCCTCCTGACGGTCACGGGCCTCACCCCCTTCACGGGCATGCTCGCGCTCGGGATCGCCGGCATCGGCACCCAGGGCAAGTGGGTGTACGAGACGATCGAGTCGCTCGACGACGGATCGGCCGAGGCGGTCCAGGCGGCGGGAGGCGGACGCCTCGCGGTGCTCCGCTGGGCCCTGTGGCCCGCCGCCCTGCCGTCGCTCGCCTCGTTCGCCCTGTATCGTTTCGAGATCAACATCCGCACGTCGGCCGTCCTCGGCCTCGTGGGTGCGGGCGGCGTCGGCGAGATGCTCTCGAACTACACGAACTACCGGGAATGGTCGACGGTCGGCATGCTGCTCACCGTCGTGATCGTCGCGACGATGCTCGTGGATCTCGTGTCGGGCGCGCTGCGCCGGCGGATCATGGAGGGAGCCCAGGCCCGTGGAATGGACAGGAGCAGCTGACGCGCCGCCCACGGCCCGGATCGGCGCGCTCGCGCACGCCCTGAAGGCGGGGGAGAAGCGCGTCGCCGACGCGATCGCCGACGACCTCAGCGGCACGGTCGAGCGCACGGCCCAGGAGGTCGCCGACATCGTCGGCGTCGGGCGCGCGACCGTCGTGCGCACGGCGCAGGCGCTCGGGTTCGAGGGCTACCCGCAGCTGCGGGTCGCGATCGCGCGCGAGCTCGCGATGCACGCGCCGTCCGGAAGCCTCACGAGCGACGGCACCATGCTGGGCGCGATGCGGGCCGCCTCGGAGCGCTTCGCGTCGCGGCTCGCCCACACGCTCTCGGGCCTCACGGAGCAGGCGCTCGAGGAGTTCGTCCGGGCGCTCGACGACGCCGACCGCGTGCTCATCGTCGCCAACGGGCTCTCGTCGCCGCTCGGGCTCGACCTCGTGCTCCGGCTCAACGCCGCAGGCCGCCCAGCCGAGCTGCTGACCGACGGGCTCGCGCAGCGCATCGCGGCGCGCCAGCTCGGGGCGGGATCCGTGTGCCTCGTGGTGTCGGGATCCGGCGCGAACGAGGAGACCCTCGCGGTCGCGGACTCGGCGCGGCAGAGCGGATCGACCCTCCTCGCGATCACCTCGTTCGCCCGCTCGCCGATCGCGTCGGCCGCCGACACGGCGCTCGTCGTGCCGCCCGTCAACGACTCGTTCCGCGACGAGCTGCTGCACACGAGCCGCGCCGCGCTCATGCTCGTGACGGAGGCGATCGTCGACCTCCTGCTCGTGCGCCGCGGCGACCGGGGCGTCTCGGCCCGCGCCGCCGCCCTCGAGGTCCTGGGCGCCGCGATCCGCGAGTGACGCGCGTGTAAAAAGATCCGGACCCGGTCGCGGCGGCGGGCGCCGTGCGCCTACTCTGGCCTCGTAACAGAACACAGGCCCCACGACCGCCGCGGGAGAGCGTCGCCATCAGGCGCCCACCGAAGGAGCAAGCCTCCCCGCCAATCTCTCAGGTACAGCTACCGCGCCGGCCGGGCCGCTCTGGAAAGCGCAGCCGGATGCTGCCGCCGACGGTGAAAGACGCGCAGCGTCGAAGCTCTCAGGCCCATGACAGAGGGGGAGCTCGTAGCCGCCCGCCCGGGCGGTTCGAAGAGAGCTCCTCATGTCGTCACCGCCCCTCCGCGAGACCCCGCTCGGCGGCGAGCACGCCGCCCTCGGCGCGACGCTCACCGACTTCGGCGGCTGGAACATGCCCGTCCGCTACGCGTCGGATCTCGCAGAGCACCGAGCCGTGCGCGAGGCCGCCGGCGTCTTCGACGTCTCGCACATGGGGGAGATCCTCGTGTCCGGCCGCGGAGCCGCCGCGTACCTCGACCACGCGCTCGCGGGCCGGATCTCGTCCATGGCGCCCGGCCGCGCGAAGTACACGATGATCCTCGCCGAGGACGGCGGGATCGTCGACGACCTCATCGTCTACCGGCTCGCGGACGACCGCTTCCTCGTCGTCGCCAACGCCGGCAACCGCGAGCAGGTCGCCGCCGCGATGGCCGAGCGCGCGACGGGCGGCGTCGACGTCGAGGACGTGTCCGACTCCTACGCCCTCATAGCCCTGCAGGGGCCCGCCGCGGCCGAGATCCTCCCGCTCGTCGCGGGCGTCTCGGCGCTCGGCGAGCTCGGGGCGCTCCGGAACTACGCCTGGACCGACGCGCTCTTCCGCGGATCCCCGCTCCTCGTCGCCCGCACGGGCTACACGGGCGAGGACGGCTTCGAGCTCATGGTCGGAGCCGACGAGGCCGTGGCCCTCTGGCGGGCGGTGCTCGAGGCGGGGGCCGAACGCGGGCTCGTCCCCGCGGGGCTCGCGGCGCGCGACAGTCTGCGCCTCGAGGCGGGAATGCCGCTCTACGGCAGCGAGCTCTCGCGCGACGTGGTCCCCGCCCAGGCGGGCCTCGGCCGCGTGATCCCGGCCGACAAGACGGGCTTCGTCGGCGAGGCGGCGAAGGATCCGCGCCCCGGCGCCCGCGTGCTCGTCGGCCTCACGACCGAGGGGCGCCGGGCCGGCCGCGCCGGCTACCCCGTCCTGCGCGGCGACGCCGTCGTCGGCGCGATCACCTCGGGGGCGCTGAGCCCCACGCTCGGCCGCCCCATCGCGATGGCCTACGTCGACCCCGACGCCGCCTCCGCGCCCGATCTCGCGATCGACGTGCGCGGAACGCGCGTCCCCGCGACACCCGCAGACCTCCCCTTCTACCGACGGAGCACCCGATGACCGACCTCACCTCCCTCCTCTACACCGCCGAGCACGAGTGGGTCGCCTCGGAGGGCGACATCGCGACCGTCGGCGTCACCGACCACGCCGCCGAGCAGCTCGGCGACGTCGTCTACGTCGACCTCCCCGCCGTCGGATCCGCCGTCTCGGCGGGCGACGTCTTCGGCGAGATCGAGTCGACGAAGTCGGTCTCCGAGCTCTACGCCCCCGTGACGGGCGAGGTCGTCGAGGTCAACGAGGCCGTCGCGGACGACCCTGCCTCGATCAACGAGGACGCCTTCGCGGCGTGGCTCATCCGGGTGCGCGTCGCGGCGCCGGCCGAGGGCCTCCTCGACCGCGCCGCCTACGCGTCTCTCACGGGTCAGGCCGCGTGAGCGCCCCGTTCTCCGCCCGCCACATCGGGCCGAGCGCCGCGGAGCGCAGGCGCATGAACGCGGCTCTCCGCTCCGAGTCGGTCATCGACGAGGCGATCCCGGCGGGGATCCGCGGATCCGTCAGCGACGCGTTCCCCGCGGCCGGCGTCTCGGAGGCCGAGGCGCTCTCCGAGCTGCGCGCCCTCGCGGCCCGCAACCGCGTCCTCACGCCGATGATCGGGCTGGGCTACAGCGACGCCGTGACCCCCGCGGTGATCCAGCGGAACGTGTTCGAGAACCCGTCCTGGTACACCGCGTACACGCCGTACCAGCCCGAGATCTCGCAGGGCCGCCTCGAGGCGCTCCTGAACTTCCAGACCCTCGTGGGCGACCTCGCGGGGCTCCCCGTCGCGAACGCGTCGCTCCTCGACGAGGGAACCGCGGTCGTCGAGGCGATGCTGCTCGCGCGGCGCGCGTCGAAGCGGGTCGCGTCCGACGTCTTCGTCGTCGACGCCGACGTCCTCCCGCAGACGCTCGCGATCCTCCGGGTCCGGGCCCGCGCCGTCGGCATCGAGATCGCGGTGCGCGACCTCGCGGGCGGCGAGGAGCTTCCCGCCGAGTTCTTCGGCCTCGTCGCGCAGTACCCGGGGGCGTCGGGGCGCGTGTGGGATCCGTCGAGCGCCATCGACGCCGCGCACGCCGCGGGGGCGCAGGCGATCGTGGCCGCCGACGTCCTCGCCCTCGTGCTCCTGCGCTCGCCGGGATCCCTCGGCGCCGACGTCGTCGTGGGATCCACGCAGCGATTCGGGGTCCCCCTCGGCTTCGGCGGCCCGCACGCGGGGTACATGGCGGTGCGCCAGGGGCTCGAGCGTCAGCTGCCCGGCCGCCTCGTCGGGGTCTCGAAGGACGCCGACGGCGCGACGGCGTACCGCCTCGCGCTCCAGACGCGCGAGCAGCACATCCGCCGCGAGAAGGCAACGAGCAACATCTGCACGGCCCAGGTGCTCCTCGCCGTCATGGCGTCGATGTACGCCGTGTTCCACGGGCCCGAGGGGCTGCGCCGGATCGCGCTCGACGTCGCCGACGCGGCCCGACGGCTGCGCGACGACCTCGTCGCGGCGGGGCACGACGTCGTGCACGACCGGTTCTTCGACACCGTGCGCGTGCGGGTGCCGGGGAGGGCGGCCGAGATCGTCGCCGACGCCCGCGAGCGCGGCGTCCTGCTGCTCCTCGTCGACGGCGACACCGTCGGCATCTCGGTCGGCGAGGCGACGACTGACGACGACCTCCTCGCGGTCGGCGACGCCTTCGGGGTCCCGCGCCGCACGGAGTTCTTCGGGTTCGTGCCGCACGCGGCGATCGACCGGGAGATGCTGCGCGACGACGAGATCCTCGCGCACCCCGTGTTCCGCGAGCACCGCTCCGAGACCGCGATGATGCGCTACCTCAAGCGCCTCGCCGACAGCGACTACGCGCTCGACCGCGGCATGATCCCGCTCGGGTCGTGCACCATGAAGCTCAACCCCGCGGCCGCGATGCAGGCCGTGTCGTGGCCCGAGTTCAGCCGGATCCACCCCTTCGCGCCGCGCGACACCGTCGAGGGCTACCTCGAGCTCATCGGGCAGCTCGAGGCCTGGCTCGCCGACCTGACGGGCTACGACGCCGTGTCGCTGCAGCCGAACGCGGGGTCGCAGGGCGAGCTCGCGGGCCTCCTCGCGATCCGCGGCTACCACCTCTCGCGCGGCGAGGACGGGCGCGACGTCGTCCTCATCCCGTCGTCGGCGCACGGCACCAACGCGGCGTCGGCCGTCCTCGCGGGGCTGCGCGTCGTCGTCGTCGCGTGCGACGAGCGCGGCGACGTCGACGCGGGCGACCTCAGGGCGAAGATCGCGGCGCACGCCGGCGAGCTCGCCGGGCTCATGATCACGTATCCGTCGACGCACGGCGTCTTCGAGGCGGGGATCCGCGACATCACCGACGCCGTGCACGCGGCGGGCGGGCAGGTGTACATCGACGGCGCCAACCTCAACGCGCTCGTCGGCCACGCGCGCTTCGGCGACATGGGCGGCGACGTCTCGCACCTCAACCTGCACAAGACGTTCGCGATCCCGCACGGCGGGGGCGGACCCGGCGTCGGACCCGTCGCGGCGAAGGCGCACCTCGCGCCTTTCCTGCCCTCGCACGACGCGGCCCAGGATCCGCGGGAAGGCATCGGCCCCGTGTCGTCGGCGCCCTACGGCTCGCCGAGCATCCTGCCTATCACGTGGGCCTACATCCGCATGCTCGGCCTCGAGGGCCTCACCGAGGCGACCGAGGCGGCCGTCCTGAACGCCAACCACATCGCGGGCCGGCTTTCGGGCACCTTCCCGATCCTCTACACGGGCGCGGGAGGGCGCGTCGCGCACGAGTGCATCGTCGACGTCCGGCCGCTGACCGAGCGCACGGGAATCACGGTCGACGACGTCGCGAAGCGCCTCGTCGACTACGGGTTCCACGCCCCGACGATGTCGTTCCCCGTCGCGGGGACCCTCATGGTCGAGCCGACCGAGTCCGAGGACGTCGCCGAGCTCGACCGCTTCTGCGACGCGATGATCGCGATCGCCGCCGAGGCCGAGCGCGTCGCATCGGGGGAGTGGCCCGCGGACGACAACCCGCTCGCGAACGCGCCGCACACGGCGGCGGCCCTCGTCGCGGACTGGGATCACCCGTACTCCCGCGAGGAGGCGGTCTACCCCGCCGGGATCACGCCGGCGAAGTACTGGCCCCCCGTGCGCCGCATCGACCAGGCGTACGGCGACCGCAACCTGGTCTGCTCCTGCCCGCCGGTGGAGTCCTTCGCCTGACCCGCCAGAGGACATCTTCCTGCCTGTCGGACATCTAAATGGATGTCCATCCGGCAGGAAGATGTCCTCGCGGCGGCGGGATCCACAGGCATCTCCGCTACCCCCGGCGGATCCGGCACAGTCGGCGGCATGGATCCGCGCAGCCGAGCGACGCTCCTCGCCGAGGGGCTGTCCGATCAGGCGCTCGCGCGCGCCGTGCGCGACGGCGAGATGGCGCGGATCCGGCGCGGCGCATACGTTCCCGCCACCGAATGGACCGGGGAGCGGATCGCCGGCAGGCAGGTCGCGCTCGCGCGTGCGGCGGCGGAGGCGGCGGCGATCCCGCCGGTCTTCTCCCACCTGACCGCGGCCGCGATCCACGGCCTGCCGCTCTTCGACTGCCGCGATCCGCGCACGCACGTCATGTCGGCGAACCGCGGCCGCCGGACGGCCTCCGCCGCCGTCGTCCGCCACCGGGATCGCTGGGACGAAGATCCGGTGGCGGTCGGCGGCTTCCTCGTCACCTCGCTCGCCCGCACGGTGTTCGACGTGGCCCGCACGGCGGCCGGGACGACGGCGATCGGGTGCGCCGACGCCGCGCTGCGGCAGGCCGCGCGGATCCCCGGGACCCGCGACCTCGACCTCGACGCCGCGGGGTCGCTGCGCGACGATATCCTCGCGCTCATCGCCGAGCATCCCGGCGTGCACGGGCTCCCGCGGGCGCGGCTCGTCGCGGGCTTCGCGGATCCGCGCGCCGAGTCGGTGGGAGAGAGCGTCAGCCGCCTGCACCTCCACGACCTCGGCTACCGCAGGGTCGAGATCCAGCGCCGCGTCGAGCTGCCGGGCGGCCGCACCGCGTACGTCGACTTCGACGTCGACGGCGTGCTGTGCGAGTTCGACGGCATGGAGAAGTACCTCGACCGGACGATGCGGAACGGGCGGACGCCCGCCGAGGTCGTCTCGGACGAGAAGCGCCGCGAGGACGGGATCCGCTGGGCGGCGGACGCCCGGATGATCCGGTGGACGATGCGGGAGATCGCGAGCAGGGACCGCTTCGGCGCCTTCCTGAGGTCCCACGGCCTCTCGCCCCGCTGAAGGACATCTTCCTGCCTGCCGGACATCGAAACGGATGTCCATCCGGCAGGACGATGTCCTTACGGCAGCCGGCCGGTCAGGCGGCCGTGGAAGTCTCCCGACGCCGGGTTCATGCCCACGATCCGCACCTCGGCGCCGCGCCGCAGGTACTTCTGCTCGATGGCGTCGAGGGCGGCGACGCTCGACGCGTCCCACACGTGCGAGCGCGACATGTCGATCACGACGCGCGCCGGATCCTCGGCGTACGCGAACTGCGTCGTCAGGTCGTTCGAGGAGGCGAACAGCAACTGCCCCTCGACGACGTAGCGTGCCTCGGATCCGTCGTCCGACAGCGTGCGGGTCACGCGGGTCATGTGCGCGACGCGACGGACGAAGAGCACGGCGGCGGCGAGGATTCCCGCGCCGACCCCGATCGCGAGGTTCTCGGTCGCGACCGTGAGGACGACCGTGACGACCATGACGGCCGTCTCGCTCCGCGGCATGCGCCGGAGCGTCGAGGGCCGGATCGAGTGCCAGTCGAAGGCCGCGTAGGACACCATGAGCATGACCGCGACGAGCGCGGCCATGGGGATCGACGCCACGAAGTCGCCGAACACGATCACGAGGACGAGCAGGAAGACACCCGAGAGGAACGTCGAGATGCGCGTGCGTGCGCCCGAGATCTTGACGTTCATCATCGTCTGGCCGACGACCGCGCACCCGCCCATGCCGCCGAACAGCGCCGACGCGATCTGCGCGATCCCCTGGCCCGCGGACTCGCGCGTCTTCGAGGAGGGGGTGTCGGTGATGTCGTCGACGAGCTTCGACGTCATGAGCGACTCGACGAGCCCCACGACGGCGACGCCCGCCGCGTACGGCGCGATGATCCGCAGCGTCTCCCACGTGAGCGGGACGTCGGGCAGGCCGAAGGCGGGGAGCGCGTGGGGCAGCTCGCCCTGGTCGCCGACCGTCGCGACGTCGATCCCCGCCGCGAGCACGAGAACCGACACGACGACGACGCCGATGAGCGGGGCGGGGATCGACGTCGTGAGCCGCGGGAAGAGCGCGATCACGACGATCCCGAGCGCGACGAGCGGATAGGTGATCCAGGGGACGCCGATGAGGTGCGGCAGCTGCGACATCACGACGATGATCGCGAGCGCGTTGACGAAGCCCGTCATGACGCTGCGCGGGATGAAGCGCAGGAGCTTCGCGACGCCGAGGGCCGCGAGGATCAGCTGGAAGACGCCGCCCAGGATGATCGCGGCGACGAGGTACGAGGCGCCGTAGGTGGGCGCGAGGTCGGCGACGACGAGGGCGACGGCGCCCGTCGTCGCCGAGATGAGCGCGGCCCGGCCGCCGACGATCGAGGTCACGACCGCCATGACGAAGGAGCCGAAGAGCCCGACGCGCGGGTCGACCCCCGCGATGATCGAGAATGCGATCGCCTCGGGGATCAGCGCGAGACCCACGACGAGGCCGGCGAGCACCTCGCGGGTCAGCTGGCGCGGCGAGCGCAGGGCGTCGAGAACGGACATGGCTCGCTCCGGGAAGAATGGAAGGGGATCCCCCGACCCTACCGTTACGTGAGGTTTCATGTCCGCGAACGAAGAGCGACGCATGCACATCGGCGAGGTCGCCGAGCGCACCGAGCTGTCGCTGCGCACCCTCAGGCACTACGACGACGTCGGGCTGATCGTGCCGAGCGAGCGCACCGACGGCGGGTTCCGGCTGTACACCGAGCGCGACGTCGAGCGGCTGCTGCTGATCCGCCGCATGAAGCCGCTCGGCTTCTCGCTCGAGCAGATGGGGGAGGTCCTCGCCTCCCGCGACGCCCTCGAGCGGGATCCGCGGGATCCGGCCGCCCGCGCGGCGCTCGAGACCTTCGTCGAGGATGCCAGGTCGCGCCGCGAGAGGCTGGCGAGCCAGCTGTCGGCGGCCGACGAACTGCTGGAACGCCTCGCCACCGTCTGAAGGACATCTTCCTGCCTCGTGGACATCCATTTCGATGTCCTTCCGGCAGGAAGATGTCCTTCAGCGGGGCGGGCCGTAGCCTGGAAGGCGTGACCGAAGCGCGCATGAACGTCGAATCCTTCAACCTCGACCACACGAAGGTGAAGGCGCCCTACCTGCGTCTCGCCGACCGCAAGCAGCTGCCGGCGGGCGACGTGATCGTCAAGTACGACGTGCGCTTCGCGCAGCCCAACGTCTCGCACCTCGAGATGCCGGTCGTCCACTCGATCGAGCACCTCTTCGCCGAGAAGAGCCGCAACCACTCGTCGCAGGTCATCGACTTCTCGCCGATGGGCTGCCAGACGGGGTTCTACCTGATCCTCCAGGGCGAGCACTCGGTCGACGACGTCGCGGATCTCGTCGAGGCGACCCTGTCGGACGTCCTGACGGCGACCGAGGTCCCCGCCGCGAACGAGACGCAGTGCGGCTGGGGCGCGAACCACACGCTCGAGGGGGCCCAGGAGGCCGCCCGTGCGTTCCTCGCGCAGAAGGACGAGTGGCGCGAGGTCTTCGCGTGACCACCTACGTCGTCCAGGTCGCGATGCCCGAGGAGGCGCAGCCGTTCCTCGACGCCGCGACCGAGGCGTCGGATCCCGTGCGCATCGGCCGCGCCGAGCACCGCGGAATCGTGCTCGGCGGCCGCACCGTCGTGCTCGTCGTGAGCGGCATCGGCATGGTGAACGCCGCCGACGCCGCCGCGGGATCCGTGTTCCGCTACGGCGGCGAGGGCGACCTCGCGATCATCAGCGCCGGCACGTGCGGGGGGCTCGCGGCCGACGTCGAGGTCGGCGACGTCGTCGTCAGCGCCGACACGGTCAACGTCGAGGCCGAGGCGACCGCCTTCGGCTACGTGCCGGGGCAGGTGCCCGGCATGCCGCCCGTGTTCTCATCCGACGACGAGATCGCGGGCGCCCTCGCGGCCGTGTCGGACGCAGGGATCCGCGTGCGCCGCGCCGACATGGGCGCGGGCGACAAGTTCGTGACGAGCGGGATCGCCCTCGGCCTGCGCGAGACGTTCCCCGGCCTCGTGACCGTCGACATGGAGACGAGCGCCGTCGCGCACACGGCCCTGAACCACGGCGTCCGCTTCGCCGCGGCGCGCGGCGTCAGCGACCTGTGCGCGCCGTCGGCCGAGCAGTTCGAGACGCACGTCGACGACGCGGCCGAGCGCTCGGCGCGCGTCGTCATCGCGGCGCTCGCGGCCCTCCCATGACCCACCGCCTGCGGCTCGACATCGCCTACGACGGATCCGGCTTCTCGGGCTGGGCCCGCCAGCCGGGCCTGCGCACCGTCCAGGGCACGATCGAGGAGGCGCTCGCGCGGGTCGTCCGCGGCGACGTCCGCCTCGTCGTCGCGGGGCGGACCGACGCCGGCGTCCACGCGCGCGGGCAGGTCGCGCACGTCGACCTCGACGACGAGCAGTGGGAGCGCGCGCACCAGTCGCGCAGCCGCGAGGGGATCGCGGGGCTCGCGCGGCGCGTCCAGGGCGTCCTCCGCCCCTACGCCGACGTCGCGGTCCTCGCGACGAGCCGCGCGCCCGAGGGCTTCGACGCCCGCTTCTCCGCCTCGTGGCGCCGCTACGAGTACCGCGTGGCCGACGCCGTCGCGGGGTACGACCCGCTCGCGCGCGCGAACACGACCTACGTCCGTGCGGGCCTCGACGGCGACGCGATGGACGAGGCCGCGCGATCCCTCACGGGGCTCCACGACTTCGCGGCCTACTGCAAGCCGCGCGAGGGGGCGACGACGATCCGCACGCTCCTCGAGTTCGACTGGCGGCGCGACGAGCGGGGCGTCCTCGTCGCCAATGTCAAGGCCGACGCGTTCTGCCATTCGATGGTCCGCGCCCTCGTCGGCGCGAGCGTCGCCGTGGGGCAGGGGCGCCTCGCGGTCGCCGACGCCGCGCGCCTGCGCGACGAGCTCACGCGCACGAGCGCGTTCACGGTGCTCGACGCGCGCGGCCTGACGCTCACGGAGGTCGGCTACCCGGCGGACGAGCTGCTCGCGGCGCGGGCGGATCAGACGCGCAGCCGCCGGCAGCCGCACGAGGTCATCGGAAGTTCATAGCACGGCGCTACCGCGCGGTCACGGCGCGGGCCTATCGTGGGTGCACCATGCGAGTCCTGTCCTACAACCTGCGCAAGCACGCCGCCGCCGGCGAGCTCGCCGATCTCATCGACCGCTGGGATCCGCACGCCGTGTGCCTGCAGGAGGCCGACGTCGCCGACCTGCCGAGCCGCGTATCGGGCCTGCGCCTCGCGGCCGCGACCGACCGCAACCGCCTGGGCCTCGCCGTCTACTACCGCGAGGACTCGTTCCGGTTCGTGAGGTCGGTCTCCCTCGGCCTCAAGAAGTCGCTGCACGACTACGTGCTCAAGCCGGCGCACGAGCGGCTGCTCGGCGTGCAGCTGTTCGACGTCGACGGGGGATGCGAGGTCACGCTCGCGTCGTTCCACGCCGCGCCCCTCACGGCGCTCAACTCGCTCCGGCGCACGCAGATCCGCTCGGCGCTGCAGGCGCTCGAGCAGCTCGGCCCCGGGACGCCGACCCTCATGGTCGGCGACTACAACTACCCGATGTTCAAGGAGAGCCTCGCGGGGCGGATCCGCGAGCACGGATACGACATGACGCTGAGCGATCGGCGCACCTACACGCGCTATCGCTTCTTCCGCGGCCACTACGACTTCGTGACGAGCAGCCGCATCGCGATCGGCGACGTCGTGACGCTCCCGCAGGGGTCGAGCGACCACCTGCCGATCCTCGTCGACTACGAGTACCGGCGGCGCCCGGTCAGCGAGCGGGCAGCGACGGAATGAGGACGTCGAGCTTCGCGGCCGTGTCCTCCCAGCCGTCGACCGCGACGCACGCGACGCCCATCTCGCGCACGGGGTAGTCGTTGCCGTCGGGGTCGAGCCGGTCGCCGTAGAACACCATGTCGGCGAGGTCGATCCCGGTCTGCTCGGCGAGCTGCCGCATGCCGTAGGCCTTGTCGATGCCCCGGCGCGTGATGTCGACCGACGTGGATCCGCCGCTGCGGACCTCGAGGTCGGGGAGGCGGGCCGCGACGGCGTCGCGCAGGGCCGACTTCTTCTCGCTCGTGGGATCCCACGCCTTCTTCGCGTCGACGGGCGCCGCCTGGCCGAGGGCCGAGAAGGTGATCTGCGAGCCGCGGTCCTCGAGGATCGGGCCCCACGTGCGCTCCTCCCAGTAGCCGAGGCGCCGCGCCTCCACCTCGACGGCCGCGAGGGCGCGGGACTTCTCGTCGTCCGTGAGGTCGCGCTCGTAGAGGGCGCGGAACGCGTCGCCGTCGTGCCGCCAGTACTGCGTTCCGCACGTCGGGAGGAGGTGCATGTGCGCGAGCGCGTCCGGCGCCCCCGGCAGGCGGTCGACGACCTGCGCCTGGAACTGCGCCATGCGGCCGCCCGAGATGATGGCGACCTCGACGCGGCTCGCGAGCGCGACGAGCTGCTCGGCGACGCGGGGATCGACGGGGGACTTCGAGGGCGCGAGGGTGTCGTCCAGATCGAAGGCGACGAGTCGCGGCGCGGCGGTCATGCGGTCCATCCTGCCCGATCATCTCCCCACCGATTCCCAGGCGGGACGGCGGGATCCCGTTCGCCATCGGGGATCCGATCCGGTAGAGTTCTTCTTTGGTGTGCGCTCCGCGTGCACCGCGAACGTGAGCCCTCCACTGGCGTGTTGGCCCGGCCTCAGCCCCGTCAACCACCCCGGAGTGGGATTCACGAACACCTCCGTTCGATGAGAAAGCAGCACTACTGTGACGCGTACTTACACCCCGAAGGCCGGTGACGCCCAGCGCGAGTGGCTCGTGATCGACGCCACCGACGTCGTCCTCGGTCGCCTCGCCTCGCACGCCGCGGCGCTCCTGCGCGGCAAGCACAAGGCCACCTTCGCCCCCCACGTCGACATGGGCGACTTCGTCGTCATCGTCAACGCCGACAAGGTCGCCCTGACCGGCAACAAGGCGCAGCAGAAGCGCGCCTACCGCCACTCGGGCTTCCCGGGCGGTCTCCGCTCGGTCTCGTACGAGGAGCTCCTCGCGACGAACCCCGTCCGCGCGGTCGAGAAGGCCGTCCGCGGAATGCTCCCCAAGAACACGCTCGGCCGCCAGCAGCTGTCGAAGCTCAAGGTGTACGCCGGCGCTGAGCACCCGCACGCCGCGCAGAAGCCCCAGACGTACACCCTCGACCAGGTCGCTCAGTGAGCGCCGAGGCTGCAAAGGATTTCGAAGTGACTGAAGAAGACGTTCAGAACTACTCCACCGAGACGCCGGCCGAGACCGACGTCGTGGTCGCCGAGCGCCCCGTCGTGAGCGTCCCCGGTGCCGCCGTGGGTCGCCGCAAGCAGGCCATCGCCCGCGTGCGCCTCATCCCGGGCGAGGGCTCGTTCACGGTCAACGGCCGTGCGCTCGACGAGTACTTCCCCAACAAGCTGCACCAGCAGCTGATCACCGACCCCTTCACCCTCCTGGGCCTCACCGGTGCGTACGACGTGATCGCGCGCATCAACGGCGGCGGCCCCTCGGGTCAGGCCGGTGCGCTCCGCCTCGCGATCGCTCGTGCGCTCAACGAGATCGACCGCGAGAACAACCGTCCCGCCCTCAAGAAGGCCGGCTTCCTCACGCGTGACGCCCGCGTCATCGAGCGCAAGAAGGCCGGTCTCAAGAAGGCCCGCAAGGCTTCGCAGTTCTCGAAGCGCTGATCGAGCCGCACATGGCTCTGTTCGGCACGGATGGCGTGCGGGGCCTCGCCAACGGCGAGGTCCTCACCGCCGACCTTGCACTCTCCCTGGCCCAGGCGACTGCCGTCGTCCTGGGCCAGGGGCGTTCCGCTGAGGCGCGCCGCGCCCAGGGGCGCCGCACCAAGGCGGTCATCGCCCGCGATCCCCGCATCTCGGGCGAGTTCCTCATCGCCGCGGTCTCGGCCGGCCTCGCCTCGAGCGGCGTCGACGTGTACGACGCGGGCGTGATCCCGACCCCGGCGCTCGCGTTCCTCGTGAACGACTACGACGCCGACTTCGGGATCATGATCTCGGCGTCGCACAACCCGGCGCCCGACAACGGGATCAAGATCTTCGCCCGCGGCGGCGTCAAGCTGCCCGACCTCGTCGAGGAGCGCATCGAGCGCTTCATGTCGAGCCCCAAGCTCCTGCCGACGGGCGCCGACGTGGGGCGGATCCGGGTCTTCTCCGATGCCGAGGACCGCTACCTGCTGCACCTGCTCGGCACGCTGCCGGCGCGCCTCGACGGCCTCAAGGTCGTCATCGACTGCGCCAACGGCGCCGCCTCGGGCGTCTCGCCGCAGCTCTTCGCCGACGCGGGGGCCGAGGTCGTCGTCATCGGCGCCGACCCCGACGGCATCAACATCAACGAGGGCGTCGGATCGACGCACGTCGACGTCCTGCAGCGCGCCGTCCTCGAGCACGGAGCCGATGTCGGCATCGCGCACGACGGCGACGCCGACCGCTGCCTCGCCGTCGACGCCGACGGCAACGCGATCGACGGCGACCAGATCATGGCGATCCTGGCCGCCTCGATGCACGAGCGCGGCATGCTCGCGAACGACACCCTCGTCGCGACCGTCATGAGCAACCTCGGGCTCACGCTCGCGATGGCAGAGCGGGGGATCCAGGTCGTCAAGACGGCTGTCGGCGACCGCTACGTGCTCGAGGAGATGAACGACAAGGGCTACTCGCTGGGAGGCGAGCAGTCGGGCCACGTCATCATGGGCGCGCACGCGACCACGGGCGACGGGCTCCTCACGGGCCTTCAGCTCGTCGCCGAGATGGCTCGGACGGGCCGCACGCTTCGCGATCTGGCCTCGATCATGACGGTGTACCCGCAGGTCATGATCAACGTGAAGGGCGTCGACAGGGCGCGTGCGAAGACCGACGAGGGCGTCCTCGCCGCCGTCGCCGCGGTCGAGGCCGAGCTCGGCGAGACGGGCCGTGTGCTCCTCCGCCCGAGCGGCACCGAGCGGCTCGTCCGGGTGATGGTCGAAGCGGCGTCGTCCGAGGGCGCACAGGCACACGCCGAGGCGCTCGCCGCGGTCGTCCGCGAACGCCTCGCGCTCCCCTGACGGGCAGCCCGCCCCGACGCCCCGGATCGCCCCCACGCGATCCGGGGCGTCGTCGTCCGGGGCCGCTACCAGCCCATGTCCTCGATGTACCGCAGCAGCACGCCCTCGCGCAGCGCCCAGGGGCTGATCTCCAGCTCGTCGACGCCGAGCGCGGCCATCGCCTCGTGCAGCACGACGGCGCCGGCCGTGATCTGGAAGGTGCGCTCCGGGGTGATGCCGGGGAGCTCCTGGCGGGCCTTCGCGGGGATCCGCGCGAGCACCGGGATCCACGCTCCGAGGGCGGCGTGCGGCAGCACCCACCGGTCGATGCCCGACCACCCCGGCCGGCGGTACCCCGCGAGCCGCGCGAGCGAGCGGATCGTCTTCGACGACCCGACGACGTGGTCGGGGGAGGGCAGCGAGCCGAAGCGCCCCGCGACGTCGCCGAGGACGCGCGCCGCGTGGGCGCGCAGCCGGTCGACGGACACGTCGCCCGGCGGGTCCCCGGGCAGGAACGTGACCGTCATGCGACCCGCCCCGAGCGGCACTGACTCGGCCACGTGGGGGAGCTCCTCGGATCCGCCCGCGATCTCGAGCGAACCCCCGCCGATGTCGAACAGGAGGATCTGCCCGGCCGACCACCCGAACCAGCGCCGCACGGCGAGGAAGGTGAAGCGGGCCTCCTCGGATCCGCCGAGCACCTGCAGCGGCTGCCCGAGCGCCTGCTCGATGCGGGCGATGACCTCGGGGCCGTTCGTCGCCTCGCGCACCGCCGAGGTCGCCGTCGCGAGGAGCTCCGAGACGCCCTCGCGCTCGGCCGTCTCGCGGGCGCGCGCCGTCGCCTCGACGATCGCGGCGACGCCGACGGGTGAGATCGATCCGTCGTCCTCGACGAACCGCATGAGCCGCAGGGTCGTCTTCTCGCTCGTCGTCGCGAGCGGGCGTCCGCCGGGGTGCGCATCGGCGACGAGGAGGTGAACCGTGTTCGAGCCGATGTCGAGAACGCCGAGCCGCATCCCCTCAGAGTAGGGCCACGGCGCGACGCGGCACGGCGCGGGCCCGTGGGTAGGATCATCCGGATGACCCCCGCAGCCGAATCCCTGCAGCTCTCGCTGTACCGCGAGATCCCGCGCGCCGAATGGTCGCGCCTCGCGCAGGGCCTCGAGCAGCCGCTCACCGAGCAGGAGGTCGTGCAGATCCGGGGGCTCGGCGACCGCCTCGACCTGCGCGAGGTGCGCGACGTCTACCTGCCGATCAGCCGCCTCATGAGCACGTACGCGGCGGGGCTCCGCGGCATCGGATCCGAGACGAGCGCGTTCCTCGGGACCGACGCCCCCCGGATCCCGTTCGTCGTCGGCGTCGCGGGATCCGTCGCCGTCGGCAAGTCGACCGTGGCGCGACTCCTGCGCGAGCTCATGAGCAGGTGGAGCGACACGCCGCGGGTCGAGCTCGTCACGACCGACGGGTTCCTGCTCTCCAACGCCGAGCTCGAGCGCCGCGGGATCATGGCGCGCAAGGGCTTCCCCGAGTCGTACGACCGGCGTGCGCTCGTCGACTTCGTCACGCGCGTGAAGTCGGGGGAGGAGGAGGTGCGCGCGCCCTTCTACTCGCACATGAAGTACGACATCATGCCCGACGCCTCGGTCGTCGTGCGCCGGCCCGACGTGCTCATCGTCGAGGGGCTCAACGTGCTGCAGCCGCCGCCCGCGCCCAACGACGTCGCGGTCAGCGACCTGTTCGACTTCTCGATCTTCGTCGACGCCGACACGGCCGACATCGAGGAGTGGTACGTGAGCCGCTTCCTGCAGCTGCGAGCGGGCGCCTTCGCGAACCCCGCGTCGTACTTCAACGTGTTCCAGCACCTCTCGGACGACGAGGCGGCGCAGACGGCGCGCGACATCTGGAACGAGACGAACCTCCCGAACCTCGTCGAGAACGTCGCCCCGACGAAGCATCGCGGCACGCTCGTGCTGCGCAAGGGCCGCGACCACGCGGTCGAGAGCGTGCTCCTCAGGAAGTTCTGACCCGGGGATCCGGCTCGCGCACGGCCGCCCAGAATACGATTGTCGGCATGTGTGGAATCGTCGGATACGTCGGCCCTCGCGAGAGCCAGCCGATCCTCATGTCGGGGCTCGCGCGCCTCGAGTACCGCGGGTACGACTCGGCGGGCATCGCGGTCATCGACGGCGAGGGATCGCTCGGCATGCGCAAGCGCGCCGGCAAGCTCGCCCGGCTGAGCGAGTCGCTCGACGAGGCGCCCCTCGGCGCCGGGACGACGGGCATCGGGCACACCCGGTGGGCGACGCACGGCGGCCCCACCGACGGCAACGCCCACCCGCACCTCGCCGATGACGACAAGCTCGCGCTCATCCACAACGGCATCATCGAGAACTTCTCCGAGCTGAAGGCCGAGCTCCTCGAGCAGGGCTTCGCGTTCCGCAGCGATACCGACACCGAGGTCGCCGCCGTGCTCCTCGGGCGCGAGTACCGCGCGCACGAGGGCGACCTCGAGGCCGCGTTCCGCGCGGTCGCGCGCCGCCTCGACGGCGCCTTCACGCTCCTCGCGATGCACGAGGACCACCCGGGCCTCGTCGTCGGCGCGCGCCGCAACTCGCCCCTCGTCATCGGCCTCGGCGAGGGCGAGAACTTCCTCGGATCCGACGTCGCGGCGTTCGTCGAGCACACGCGCCACGCTCTCGCGATCGGGCAGGACGAGATCGTCTCGATCCGCCCCGACTCCGTCCGGGTGACCGACTTCGACGGAAACGTCGTCGAGCCGCAGTCGTTCGAGGTGTCGTGGGACGCGGCCGCCGCCGACAAGGGCGGCTGGTCGAGCTTCATGGCGAAGGAGGTCTCCGAGGAGCCCGAGGCCGTCGCCAACACCGTCATGGGCCGGATCCACGACGGCGCGATCGTGATCCCCGAGCTCGAGGGCCTCGACGAGCTCTTCACGGGCATCGACCGGATCACGATCCTCGCCTGCGGGACCGCCTACTACTCGAGCCTCGTCGGGAAGTACGCGATCGAGCAGTGGGCGCGGATCCCCGTCGACGTCGAGCTCGCGCACGAGTTCCGCTACCGCGACCCGATCATCACCGAGCGCACGCTCGTCGTGTCGGTGAGCCAGTCGGGCGAGACGATGGACACGCTCATGGCCGTCAAGGAGGCCGCGCGCCTCGGCGCGAAGACCCTGTCGATCTGCAACACGCAGGGCGCCACGATCCCGCGCGAGAGCGACGCGGTCGTCTACACGCACGCGGGCCCCGAGGTCGCCGTCGCCTCGACGAAGGCGTTCGTCGCCCAGATCACGGCGCTCTACCTCCTGGCGCTGCACGTCGGGCGCCTGCGCGGGACGCTCGCGCCGTCGATCGCCGACGAGGCCATCGAGCAGCTCGAGACGATGCCGGGCAAGATCCAGTGGATCCTCGACAACGAGCAGGAGCGCATCGAGCAGCTCGCGCACTGGATGGCCGACACCCGGTCCGTCCTGTTCCTCGGGCGCCACGTGGGGTACCCGATCGCCCTCGAGGGCGCGCTCAAGCTCAAGGAGATCAGCTACATCCACGCCGAGGGCTTCGCCGCCGGCGAGCTGAAGCACGGGCCGATCGCGCTCATCGAGCCGGGCCAGCCGGTCTTCGTGCTCGTGCCGTCGCCGCGCGGCGCCGCGACGATGCACGCGAAGGTCATCTCGAACATCGAGGAGATCCGTGCGCGAGGCGCCCGCATCATCGCGATCGCTGAGGAAGGCGACGCGGCCGTGCTGCCGCACGCCGACGAGGTGCTGCGGATCCCGCTCGCGAGCCCGCTCTTCGAGCCGCTGCTCGCCGTCGTGCCCCTGCACATCTTCGCGATGGGCCTCGCGACCGCGAAGGGCCTCGACGTCGATCAGCCGCGCAACCTGGCGAAGTCGGTCACGGTCGAGTGACCCGCGCCGGCAGGACCACGGCAGAATTCGTCTCGCCGGTCGGCTGAAACGGTTTCGGCGGCGGGCCGCGCGCTTTCTGCCGTAGTCCTGCCCGCGGCGGTGGGGCGGCGGAAGGATCCCAGCCGGGCGGGGCAGGATAGAGGGATGATCGTCGGGATCGGCGTCGACATGGTCGACATCGCGCGGTTCGAGGGGCACGTCGCCGGCTCGCCGCGCCTCATGCAGCGGCTGTTCACGCCGCACGAGCAGGAGCTCCCGCTCCGGTCGCTCGCCGTGCGCTACGCGGCGAAGGAGGCGCTGATCAAGGCGCTCGGGGGATCCGACGGGGTCAGCTGGCAGGAGATCGAAGTGCCGAGGAACGGCGAGCGGCAGGCGCCGCGCTATGTGCTGACGGGCGAGACGGCCCGCACGGTCGCGGCCCGCGGGGCGGTGCGCCAGCACCTCAGCCTCTCGCACGACGGCGGCTTCGCCCTCGCATACGCGGTGCTGGAGGGCGACGCATGAGCACCGAGGCACGCGAGGCCGTGATCGACGCGGACGCGATCGAGCACAACGTCCGCACGCTCCGCTCGCTGACGGGAACGCGCGAGTTCATCGCCGTCGTGAAGGCCGATGGCTACGGCCACGGTGCCGCGACGGCGGCACGCTCGGCGCTGCAGGGCGGCGCCACGCGGCTCGGCGTCGCCGACATCGCCGAGGCGCTCGAGCTGCGCGAGGCGGGCATCGCGGCGCCCGTCATCGCCTGGCTGCATGCGAACGACGCCGACTTCCGCCCCGCGATCGCGCAGGGCGTCGAGCTCGGCGTCTCGAGCCTCGCGCAGCTGCGCCGCGTCGCGGCCGCCGGCCGGGCGACGGTGCACCTCAAGGTCGAGACGGGCCTCGGGCGCAACGGCATCGCGCCCGCGGACTGGGCAGCGACCTTCGCCGAGGCCGCGCGCCTCGAGGCCGAGGGCGCGATCCGCGTCGACGGGATCCTCAGCCACCTGTCCGGCACGTCGGCCGCCGATGACCTCGCCCAGGGCGCCGCGTTCGACGACGCCGTGGCGGCGGCGCGGCGCGCGGGCCTGACGCCGCGGATCCGCCACATCGCCGCGACGGGCGCCGCCATCGACCTGCCGACGCTGCGCTACGACGCCGTGCGGGTGGGGCTCGGGATCTACGGCCTCTCGCCCTTCGACGACCGCACGGCGGCGGAGCTCGGACTGCGCCCCGCCATGACGCTGCGCGCGCCCGTCGTCGCCGTCCGTCGCGTCGCAGCGGGCCACGGCGCCTCTTACGGCTACACGCACCGCGCCGAGGCCGACACGACCTTCGCCCTCGTCCCGCTGGGCTACGCCGACGGCATCCCGCGCCAGGCGTCGAACGCCGGCCCCGTGCGGATCGGCGGGCGCACCTTCCGCGTCGCCGGCCGGATCGCGATGGACCAGTTCGTCGTCGACGTGGGCGACCGCCCCGTCGCGATCGGCGACCAGGCGACGCTGTTCGGGGATCCCATGACGGGCGCCCCCGCCGTCGAGGAGTGGGCGCGCGCCGCGGACACGATCAACTACGAGATCGTCACCCGGATCGGATCCCGCGTCCGCCGAACGGTCACGTAGCGGCTACGAGGCGCTCGCCCAGCGCGCGAGGCGCGCGATCAGGGCCCGGTGCGGCGCCGACTCGTACGAGCGCGCGTCGTGGCCCAGGAGGTCGACGGCGACGCGCGACGACCCGTGCCGCCGCGTCCACACGACGGGGTGCACGATGCCGTCGAGGGTGTGCGACGCGACGACGTCGCGCGGCCCGAACGCCTGCATGAAGGAGTACCGCTCGTCGTGCAGTGCGAGGGGCTCGTCGCCGGCGAGCGGGTGCGGCGCCCAGTCGATCACGGTGTCGCCGCTCGGCGGGTGCATCGAGATCGTCGGCACCCACATGCCGCCGACGGCGCCGGGCCACGCGGGGTAGTCGCGCAGCGACGACAGCGAGGTGTGCATCGCGAGGACCCCGATCCCGCGCGCGAGCGCCGCGTCGAGCCCCGATACGGCGGCGTCCGGCGCCCCGATGGGCGGCGGGTCGTGGCGCCACGAGTCGCCCGCGTTCACCGCGAGGAGGGCGGATCCGCCGAGCGCCTGCAGCGCGTCGTCGACCGGCAGCACCTCGACGTCGAACCCCGCCCCGCGCAGCACCGCGGCGAGCGCGGGGGTCGTCTCGTCGAAGGGATGCCACGGATCCCGGTATCGGCCGTCTGCGGCGGCGACGATGGCACGCATGCGTCCATCATGCCGTGTGCGCGAGGATGGACGCATGGTCCCGGATCGCCTGCTCGGAGCGCACGACATCTCGACGTCGGACGAGATGGAGGAGCTCGGCCGCGCGATCGGGTCCGAGCTTGCGGCGGGGGACCTCATCGTCCTGACGGGGCCGCTCGGCGCGGGCAAGACGACGCTCACGCGCGGCATCGCCGAGGGGATGGGCGTGCGCGGCCCCGTGCAGAGCCCGACCTTCGTGATCGCCCGCACGCACCCCTCGCTCACGGGAGGCGCGCCCCTCGTCCACGCCGACGCCTACCGCCTCGGCGACGCCGCCGAGCTCGAGGACCTCGACATCGACCTCGACGGATCCGTCGTCATCGTCGAGTGGGGCCGCGGCGCCGTCGACGCGATCGCGGACTCCTGGTGGGACATCGAGATCGAGCGCCCCGTCGGCGAGGCGGGCGATGCGCCGGAGGACCTCGACCTCGACGCCCCGCGCCGCCTCGTGATCACGCGCGTCGGATAGCACGGCGAGGCGCCCCGCTCAGGCCCGATCCGGGGCCCGCCCGATAGGCTGATCCGATCATGATCCTCGCCATCGACACGTCCCTCGGCACGACCGTCGCGGTCGTCGACCGGGCGACGGGAGCCATCCTGTCGCAGGCCGACAGCGAGGGCACCCGCGGCCACGCCGAGGTCATCGGAACCCTCATCGAGGGGGCGCTCGAGGGCGCCGGCGCCACCCCGCTCGACATCGAGGCGGTCGCCGCCGGCATGGGTCCCGGTCCCTTCACGGGCCTCCGGATCGGGATCGCCGCGGCGCGCGCCTTCGCGGTCGGGCGCGGGATCCCCGTCGTCCCCGTCGTGAGCCACGACGCCCCCGCGCTCGAGGCGATCGAGCGCGGCGAGGGCGCGCCGACCATCACGACCGACGCGCGCCGCCGCGAGCACGCCGTCTCGGCGTACGCGGGCGTCGACGCCGACGGGATCCCCGTCCGCACGACGGAGCCCCACCTCGAGCAGGCTTGCGACGGCGGGGGCCTCACCGAGCGCATCTCCGCGGGATCCCTCGGCCGCGTCGCCGCGCGCATGCTCGCGGCGGGGCGGATCCCTGAGCTCGACGAGCCGCTCTACCTGCGCGCGCCCGACGCGAAGCTGCCCGGGGCGCCGAAGCGGGTGAGCGCGTGACGCTGCGCGACGCGACACCCGACGACCTCGGCGCGATCATGGCGATCGAGCGCGCCGCGTTCCCGACCGACGCGTGGAGCGACGACATGATGCGCGACGAGCTCGCCTCGCCGCACGGCCGCTACCTCGTCGACGAGGAGGGCGGGCGCATCGTGGGCTACGCGGGCCTCCGCCACCTGCGGGGCGGCGCCGACGCCGACGTGCAGACGATCGCGCTGTCGTCCGAGGCGCGCGGATCCGGCCGCGGCCGCGCCCTGCTCGCGGCCCTCATCCGCGAGGCCGACGCCCGTCGCGCGCGCGAGGTGTTCCTCGAGGTGCGCGACGACAACGCCGTCGCCCAGGCGCTCTACGCGAGCGAGGGCTTCGCCGAGATCGGCCGCCGCCCGCACTACTACCAGCCCGACGACGTCGACGCGATCATCATGCGCCTCGACGTCCCGTCGTGGCGAGCCGCCCACGAGACGGGAGCCTCCGCGTGAGCGAGCCGCTGATCCTCGGCATCGAGACGAGCTGCGACGAGACGGGCGTCGGCATCGTCCGCGGCCGCACGCTGCTCGCCAACACGATCGCGTCGAGCATGGACGAGCACGCCCGCTACGGCGGCGTCGTGCCCGAGGTCGCCGCCCGCGCGCACCTCGAGGCGCTCCAGCCGACCCTCGAGAAGGCCGTCGCCGACGCCGGGATCGAGCTCGCCGACCTCGACGGCATCGCCGTCACGAGCGGCCCCGGCCTCGCGGGCGCCCTCATGGTCGGCGTCGGAGCAGCGAAGGCGCTCGCGCTCTCGCTCGGCAAGCCCCTCTACGCCGTCAACCACCTCGTCGGCCACGTGTCGGCCGACATGCTCACGGACGGCGTCGAGCCGCTCGAGCTGCCGACGGTGGCCCTCCTCGTCTCGGGCGGGCACACCTCGCTCCTCCTCGTGCGCGACATCGCGGGCGACGTCGAGCTGCTCGGCGAGACGATCGACGACGCGGCGGGCGAGGCCTTCGACAAGGTCGCGCGCGTCCTCGGCCTGCCCTACCCGGGCGGCCCGCAGATCGACAGGGCCGCCGAGGGCGGGGATCCCCGCGCGATCCGGTTCCCGCGCGGCCTCACCCGGGCGAGCGACAGGGAGAAGCACCGCTTCGACTTCTCGTTCTCGGGCCTCAAGACCTCGGTCGCGCGCTGGGTCGAGCAGCGCGAGGCGGCGGGGGAGGAGATCCCGCGCGCCGACGTCGCGGCGAGCTTCCGCGAGGCCGTCGTCGACGTCCTCGTCACGAAGGCGCTCGACGCGTGCGCCGAATACGGCGTCCCGCGGCTCCTGCTCGGCGGCGGCGTCATCGCGAACAGGCGCCTCCGCGACGTCGCGCGCGAGCGCGGCGCGGCGCAGGGCGTCGAGGTGCGGATCCCGCCTCTCGACCTCTGCACCGACAACGGCGCGATGATCGCGGGGCTCGCGGCCGAGCTCGTCGCGCGCGGCCACGCGCCGTCGACGCTCGGCTTCGGGGCCGATTCGACGCTGCCCGTCACCGACATCCAGGTGGCCGAGCGCACATGACCGAGACGGGCGCCGGGATCCCGACCGAGGCGGACGACGCCCCGGACGACGCGCGCGGCTACGAGGCGCTGACCCTCGAGCCCACCGAGGAGCACAAGCAGCAGGTCGCGGCCCAGACGGGCGCGATCGCCGTCATCGCGTCCGACACGTTCGGCTGGATCCACCCCGAGGCCGCCCACCAGGAGCTCACGCGCCGCGAGCGCGCGACGCGGGTCTCGCGGCTGACGCTCATCGCCGTCGGCCTCGCGTCTCTCGGGCTCCTCGCCTCGTGGGTCACGCCGTGGGGCGGGATCGCGGGTCTCCTGGGCGCCGCGCTCGCGGCCGCGACGATCTTCCGCTCGCACGAGAACCGCGCGTGGTGCGCCGCCGCGATCGGCACGGGCCTGCTCTCGGTCGCCTGCTCGGCGTACTGGCTCGTGTGGATCCTGCCCCAGCTGGCATGAGGACGGCCCCGCCTCCCGGAGGAGACGGGGCCGGATCCGATCAGATCATCCCTCGTACGGGACGTACGTGTTGTCGTCCTGGTACTCGTAGATGTTGATCATGCCCTCGGTCGGGTCGCCCACGTCGTCGAACGTGACGGGGCTCGAGATGCCGTCGTAGTCGGCGACGCCGCCCGCGAGGATGATGTCGGCGCAGTCGGCGAACGTCGTGCACTTCTCGCCGTCGCCCGATCCGCCCGAGACCTCCTGCAGCGCTCCCGCGATGTCGGCCGGGTCGGTCGACTGCGTCTTGAGCGCCGCGAGGGCGAGCAGGTTCACGGCGTCGTACGACTCGGGACCGTAGGTGTAGTCGGTGAGCGCGTCCATGCCGGAGTCGGCGACGTACGCGTCGAGGCTGTCGACCCAGTCCTGCACCTGCGCCGGCGTCGGGCCGGGGTAGGTGCCCTTGGCGCCCGTGAGGGTGCCCTCGGGGAAGTCGGCCGAGTAGTCGGCGAGGTTGCCGTCGACGAAGTACATCTGGTCGGCCGGGTAGCCCGCGTCGACGAGCGCCGGGACGATCGTCTTGGTCTGGTCGAACGCGATGATCGAGATCGCGTCGGGGTCCTGCGCGAGCACCTCGGACACCTGCGAGTCGAACGTCGTGTCGCCGGCGTTGAACGTCGGGGCCGCGACGACCTCGCCGCCGGCGCCCTCGAACGCCTCGGTGATGTACTTCGCGAGGCCCGTGCCGTACGCGTCGTTCATGACGATGAGGCCCAGCGTCTGCTTGCCCTCGCTCGCGATGAAGTTGCCGTGCACGGCGCCCTGCAGGACGTCGCTCGGGGCGGTGCGGAAGTACAGCCCGTCGTCGTCGTAGGTCGTGAACTGGTCGGAGGTGTTGGCGGGCGAGAAGAGGATCACGCCGTCGCCGATCACCTGGTCGATGAACTGCAGCGAGACGCCCGACGACGCCGCGCCGACGATCGCCGAGACGTCCTCGCCGAGGACGCGGGGGATCTCGGTCTCGAACGCGCGGTTCGTGAGGTCTCCCGAGTCGCCGGTCACGACCGTGAGGTCGAGGCCCGTCGTGTCGGTGTAGTCGTTGATGAGCGACTCGGCGTACGCGACGCCGGCCTCCTCGGGCGGGCCGAGGAACGCGAGGTCTCCGGTCTGCGGCAGCGAGGTGCCGATCTTGAGGCTGAGATCGCCTGCCTCGATCGGGGCGCTCGAGGCGCCTGCGGTCTCGTCGCTCGTCGCGTCGGCGTCGCTTCCGCCGCCGCACCCGGCAAGGGCGAGCACGGCGGCGCCGCTGAGCGCGATGGCGCCGAGCATCCTGCGGGATCGAACCATCGTGGGTTCCGTCCTTTCGTCACACCGCGGCTCGGGTGGGTCTGCTGTGGGCGTCGCGGTTGCGCCGAAAGTACTGTCGGTTTGTTTCCAGGATGTTTTCAGGGAAGGGGATCCAGGGAAACTCGCGCCAGCCGGGCGTTCCGCGCTCGGCGGCCCGCGAGCGACATGTCGACGATGAGGAGCGCGCAGGCCACCCAGATGATCGCGAACCCGAGCCACCGCTCGGGCGGCATCGCCTCGTGGAGCAGGAACGCGCCCGTGACGAACTGCAGGATCGGCGCCGCGAACTGCAGGAGCCCCGTCGTCGTGAGGGAGACCCGCTGCGTCGCGGCGGCGAAGAGCAGGAGGGGCACCGCGGTCACGGCTCCCGCGAGGGCGAGCAGGATCGTGTGACCCGCGCCGCCGTGCCCGAGCGTGATCCCCGTGGTCGCCGAGACCACGACGAGCTGCACGATCGCGAGGGGCGTGAGCCAGGCGGTCTCGAACGTCAGCCCGCTGACCGGGTCGACCCGCGAGAGCTTCACCTTCTTGACGAGCCCGTAGAGGGCGAACGAGGCCGAGAGGATCAGGGCCGTCCACGGAACGGATCCGTAGAACACGACGATGACGGCGACGGCGACGGCCGCGACGCCGATCGCGGCCCACTGCAGGGGGCGCAGCCGCTCGTGCAGCACGAGGACGGCGAGGAGGACCGTGGCGATCGGGTTGATGAAGTACCCGAGGCTCGCCTCGAGCACGTGCCCCGTCTGCGAGGCGAGGAGGAACACCTGCCAGTTGACGTAGATGAGGATCCCCGCGACGGCCGTCCACCCGAGCGTGCGGGGCGTGCGCACGATCGCGAAGACGCGCCGCCAGCCGCGCGTGGCGAAGAGCAGGATCGCACAGAGCACGAGCGAGAAGATGACGCGCCAGCCGAGCGTCTCCCACGGACCCGTCGGGGCGAGCGCCGTGAAGTAGAGGGGGAGGAAGCCCCAGATGAGGTAGGCGCCGAAGCCGAACGCGACGCCGAGGGTCGTGGCGCGCTCCGGGGCGGCAGGGGATTCGCTGGTCACCGCTCAAGCCTAGGAGCGCGCGGGACACCCTCCGCGCCGCGCATCTGCCGATGATGTGCGGATTCCCGTCACGCGGCGGGCGGGACCTGCTCGACGCGGGTGCGGCGCAGCTCGGCCGTGCGGTGCGCGGCGAGGAACGCGATGAGCTTCTCGCGCACGAGGGCGCGGAGCGCGCCGAGGTCGTCGCCGTCCTTCGCCGACACCGTCGCCGAGAGCGTCGCGACGCCGCCGACCGCGTCCGAGACGACGAGCGAGGCGAGGCGCCTGTCCCAGAGCGGCGTCGCGTCGAGGATCGTCTCGAGCTCCTGCCGCATCGCGTCGACGTCGACGGCGTAGTCGGCCTCGACGAGCACGGTCCCGGCGATCTCGGTCTGGCTGCGGGTGCGGTTCGTGTACGGCGTCGTCGTGAAGTGCGTCGACGGCAGGACGACGCGGCGGTCGTCCCACACGCGTACGACGACGTAGGTGAGCGTGATCTCCTCGACGGTGCCGACCTCGCCGACGACCTCGACGGTGTCGCCGACCTTCAGCGCGTTCGAGAACGCGAGCTGCAGCCCCGCGATGAGGTTGCCGAGGGTCGACTGGGCCGCGAGGCCCGCGACGACCGAGACGAGGCCCGCCGAGGCGAACATCGACGCGCCGAAGGCCCGCGCGCCGGGGATCGTGAGCAGCATCGCCGCGACCGTGAGGATCGCGACGAGCGCGACGATGATGCGGCGCAGGAGCGTGATCTGGGTCTCGCGGCTGCGGCGGGTGAAGTCGTCGTCGGCGAGCTCGGCCTGGCGCAGTGACGCGCCGTCGACGAGCAGGATGATGACCTTGCCGATGATCCAGCCGAAGACCGCGATCGTCGCGAGCGTCAGCGTATAGGTGACGGCCGTCTCCGCGACGTCGAAGCCGTCGGGGAAGAAGGTCGGGACCGTCGCGAACAGGCCGACGACGAGCACGGCGCAGAACACGGGGCGCGGGAAGCGCTCGGCGAGCTCGGCGAACAGGCGATGGCGCGTGCCGAGCCGCTTGCAGACGCGGCGGAAGATCCACGAGATCAGCAGCGCGAGGAAGAACACCGAGGCGGCGGCGATCGTCACCGTGATCCACGCGGCCCAGGGGTGCGCGGACACGGTCGCGGCGAGGTCGTCAACGTCATCCGTCATCCCTCCAGCCTACGAACGACGGGCGGAATGCGGAGAACCCCGGGCGCCAGGCACCCGGGGTTCTCAGAGAACGCGTGACGCGCGCTCAGCGCTCGACGATCGCGAGGACGTCGCGGGCCGAGAGCACGAGGTACTCGTCGGCGCCGAACTTGACCTCGGTTCCGCCGTACTTGCTGTAGAGAACGCGGTCGCCGACGGCGACGTCGACGGGCACGCGGTTGCCGTTGTCGTCGATGCGACCCGGTCCGACCGCCACGACCTCGCCCTCCTGGGGCTTCTCCTTGGCGGTGTCGGGGATGACGAGACCGCTGGCCGTGGTCTGCTCGGCCTCGACCTGCTGGATGACGATGCGGTCCTCGAGCGGCTTGATGGAAACCGACACGGTGTACCTCTTCCTATTGCGTCCTGCGACAAGACTTGAGAGTTCGCACTCTCACCCCGAGAGTGCTAATCGCAAGTCTATGGCGCGCTCTGGCACTCATGCAACGTGAGTGCCAGATCCGTAGTCTGGCGTCATGGAGATGGCCGAGCTCGACGCCCTGCTCACCCCCGAGGCGCTGGCGCTCGTCGACGAACTCGACCCCGTCGAGACGACGAACGACGTCGCACGGGCCGTGTCGCGGCTGCGCGCCGCCGGGCACGGACCCGCTCTCGTGTCGGCGGTCGTCGGCCAGGTGCGCCTGCGCCGCCGCGCCGAGCAGAAGTTCGGCCCCTTCGCGGAGCGGATGCTCTTCACCCGCGCGGGCCTCGAGCAGGCGACGCGCATGTCGGTCTCCGCGCACCACGCGGGGCGCTTCGCGCGCACGGGGATCCGCTCGGTCGCCGACCTCGGGTGCGGCATCGGGGGCGACGCCCTCGCCTTCGCGGCGCTGGGGCTCGACGTCACCGCCGTCGACGCCGACGAGGTGACGGCCGCGCTCGCCGCGTACAACCTCTCGCCGTTCCGCGGCGGCGATCAGCGGATCCGCGTCGCGCCGGGCCGGGCCGAGGAGACCGACCTCGCGGGCGTCGACGCCGTGTGGCTCGACCCCGCCCGCCGCACCTCGGGGCACAGCGAGACGCGGCGCGTCTCGGCCGACGACTACTCGCCGTCGCTCGACTGGGCGTACGGCCTCGCAGACGACCGGCCCGTCGGCATCAAGCTCGGCCCCGCGCACGACCGCGACGCGATCCCCGCCGGGTGGGAGGCGCAGTGGATCAGCGTCGACGGGTCCACCGTCGAGCTCGTCCTGTGGTCGGGATCCCTGCGACGCGACGGCGTCGGCCGCGCGGCCCTCGTGATCCGCGGCGACGAGGCGCACGAGCTCACGGCGCCCGCCGACGCGGCCGACGAGCCCGTCCGCCCGCTCGGCGCCTTCCTGCACGAGCCCGAGGGATCCGTGATCCGCGCCCGCCTCGTCGGAGAGGTCGCGCGCGCCCTCGACGCGGGCCCCGTCGCCGAGGGGATCGCCTACCTCACGAGCGACGCCGAGGCGACGAGCTCCTTCGCCCGATCCTTCCGGATCCGCGAGCAGCTGCCCGCCGATCCCAAGGCGCTCGCGAAGGCGCTCCGCTCGCGCGGCATCGGCACGCTCGAGATCAAGAAGCGCGGCGTCGACGTCGACCCCGCCGAGCTGCGGAAGCGGCTCCGGCTCCAGGGGCCCGGTTCGGCGACGCTCTTCGTGATGCGCGTCGCCGGGAAGCGGATCGCGCTCCTCGCCGACCGGGTCTGAGCCGGCCGGCGAGGAGCGCGCTCAGCCCGCGACGGGCCGGTGGACCCCGGGGTCGGCGTTCTGCTCCGACCCGAGGGTTCCGAGGTAGAGCTCAGTCACCTTGGGGTCGTGCAGCAGCTCGCGGCCCGTGCCTGTGTAGGCGTCGTGGCCCTGGTCGAGGACGTACCCGCGGTCGCAGATCTGCAGGCAGCGGCGCGCGTTCTGCTCGACCATGATGCAGGTCACGCCCGCCTTGTTGATCTCGCTCACGCGGAGGAAGGCCTCGTCCTGGCGGACGGGGGAGAGGCCGGCCGACGGCTCGTCGAGCAGCAGCACCTTGGGATCCATCATGAGCGCACGGCCCATCGCGACCATCTGGCGCTCGCCGCCCGACAGTCCGCCCGCGCGCTGCTTCAGGCGCTTCGCGAGGTCGGGGAACACGGTCGTGACGAAGTCGACCCGCTCGGCGAGCATCTTCGGCTTCTGGAACGCGCCCATCTGCAGGTTCTCCTCGATCGACAGCGAGGGGAACACGTTGTTCGTCTGCGGGATGAACCCCACGCCGTGCGCCACGAGGCGGTTGGCACGGAGGTTCGTGATGTCCTCGCCCTCGAGAGTCACGGATCCGGACCGCACGTTCACCTGCCCGAAGATCGCCTTGAGCAGCGTCGACTTCCCGGCCCCATTGGGCCCGATGATGCCGATGAGCTCGCCGCGGCTCGCCGTGAGGTTGCACTCGGTGAGGATGTCGACGCCCGGCAGGTAGCCCGCCGTCACGTTCTCGACGCTCACGACCAGATCACTCATCGCCCGGCTCCTCTTCCTCGTCCTGCTTCACGATCTCGATGCGGCCCGTGACGACGCCGAGGTCCTCGCTCTGGTGGGAGCCGAGGTACGCGTCGACGACGGCCTGCTGCTGCATGACCTCGGCGGGAGGCCCCTCGGCCACGACCCGTCCTTCGGCCATCACGACGACCCAGTCGGCGATGTGCTGCACCATGTGCATGTCGTGCTCGACGAAGAGCACCGTCATGCCCTCGTCCTTGAGATCGAGGATGTGGTCGAGCAGGCTCTGCGTCAGCGCCGGGTTGACGCCGGCCATCGGCTCGTCGAGCATCACGAGCGTCGGATCCGTCATGAGCGCCCGCGCCATCTCGAGCAGCTTGCGCTGGCCGCCCGACAGCGAGGCCGCGAAGTCGTCCTTCTTGGCGTCGAGCCTGAAGCGGGTGAGGATCTCGAGCGCGCGGTCCTCGATCTCGGTGTCCTGCTTCCGCCAGAGCGCCGGCACGAGGCTCGCCCAGAACCGCTCGCCGCGCTGTCCCGTCTGGCCGAGCTTCATGTTGTCCATGACGGTCAGGAGGCTCAGCGCCTTCGTGAGCTGGAAGGTGCGCACGAGGCCGCGACGCGACACCTTGTAGGCGGGCACGTTCGCGAGCGAGCGGCCCTCGAACGACCACGTCCCGGCATCGGGCCTGTCGAACCCCGTGAGGAGGTTGAAGAGCGTCGTCTTGCCCGCGCCGTTGGGCCCGATGAGCGCCGTGATGGCGCCGCGGGGGATCTCGAGGTGCGCGACGTCGACGGCCGTGACGCCGCCGAAGGTGCGCGTGATCCCGTCGGCGACGATGATCGGGTCGACCTTCGCGACGCCGGGCGCGGCCTCGCCGACGTGGAGGCCTGTCGTCTTGGCGCGCTGCACGGGCGCCGGTGATTCAGTGGGCAAAGGTCAGCTCCTTCTTGTTGCCGAGGATGCCCTGCGGCCGGAACACGACGATGAGGATGAGGGCGACGCCGATGAGGACGTCGCGCAGCGACGCGGCCTCCGACGTCGAGAGGAACGGCAGGATCCCCGCCTCGCCGAGCCCCGCGAGGAAGACGCCGAGGAACGCGCGGACGACCCAGAAGATCACGGCGCCCAGCAGGGGGCCGAAGACCGTCGCGGCGCCGCCGAGCAGGAGGGCGGTCCAGACGAAGAACGTCGTCGAGGTCTGGAACGACTGCGGGTTCACGGCGCTCGGCATGACCCAGACGATGCCGCCGATCGCGGTGATGACGCCGCCGACGACGAGGGCCTGCATCTTGTACGAGAAGACGTTCTTGCCGAGGGCCCGCACGGCGTCCTCGTCCTCGCGGATCCCCTTGAGGACGCGTCCCCACGGGCTGCGGACGAGGAGCCAGACGAAGACCGTCGCGATCGCGAGCGCGATGAGGCCGAGGATCCGGACCCACCACCCCGTCTCGGTGTAGGTCCAGGGGCCGAAGCCGTAGCTGCCGGGCGGGATCGGGTTCATCGACCGCAGCGAGGCGTGGTAGCCGCTCAGGCCGTCGGCCGATCCCGTGACCTCGTCGAACGCCGTCGTGAGGAAGAGGAGCCGCACGACCTCGGCCATCGCGATCGTCGCGATCGCGAGGTAGTCGCCGCGGAGCCGCAGCGTCGGGATGCCGAGGATCACGGCGAAGACCGCCGCCGCGACGAGGCCGATGAGGGCGCCCGTCCACCACGGCAGGCCGAAGGTGAGCACCGAGATCGCGTAGCCGTACGCGCCGAGCGCCATGAAGCCCGCGACGCCCATGTTCAGGAGGCCGGAGAAGCCGAAGTGCACGGCGAGTCCGAGCGCCGCGATCGCGTACGCGATCGTGGTGGGCGAGAGGATCGCCGTGAGGGTCTGCTCGAGGATCTGTCCCCAGTTCATGACGTGTCCTAACCGATCCGCTCGCGGCGGCCGAGGATGCCCTGCGGCCGCACCAGGAGAATGACGATGAGCAGCACGAGCGCCGGCACGAAGCGCAGATCTGCGGGGATCCACAGGCTCGAGACCTCGACGATGATGCCGATGATGATCGACCCGACGAGCGCGCCGTACGCGGTGCCGAGCCCGCCGAGGGTCACGGCGGCGAAGACGAGCAGCAGGATCTGCATGCCCATGTCGAACCGCACCCCGGGGCGGTAGTAGGCGTAGAGCACGCCCGCGAGGCCCGCGAGCGCGCCCGAGAGGATCCACACGATCCGCACGACGCGGTCGACGTCGATGCCCGACGCCGCGGCGAGCGACGGGTTGTCGCTGATCGCGCGGGTCGCCTTGCCGATCCGGCTCGTCGAGAGCCACACCGCGAAGGCGACGATCACGACGATCGCGATGCCCATCGAGATCATCTCCATGGGGCTGAGCGACACGGCGCCGAAGAGCGGGATCTTCGCGGTCGAGGCGAGCTGCGGGAGCTGCAGCGTCGATCCGCCGATGAAGAACTGGAAAGCGTAGCGCATCGCGAGCGAGAGGCCGATCGAGACGATCATCGTCTGCACGATGCCGACGCCCTTGCGCCGCAGCGGCCGCCACAGCACGAGGTCGAGGGCGTAGCCGAGGACGCCGGAGACGACGACCGCGAGGGGCAGGCCGATCCAGAGCGGCAGCGCGAGCGACGCGGCGCCCGTGAGGCCCGCCGCGACGACGCCGCCGAAGGTGACCATCTCGGCGTGCGCGAAGTTCGAGAGCTTCGTCGTGCCGTACACGAGCGAGAGGCCGATGGAGGCGAGCGCCAGCATGAGGCCGAAGTTGACGCCCTGGAGGAGGCGCTGGAGGAACTGGTCGAAGGCGCCGACCGTGTTGCGCTCACCCTCGCCGATGAAGAAGTTCATCGTCGCGAAGCCGCCGGGGCCGACCGTGAGCTCGCGCTCGTTCGGGGAGTCGTCCTCGCCCGTCTCGTCGACGACCGCGATGCCCTCGGGCAGCGTCTCCTCGTCGAGCGTGACGGTGTACTCGCTGTCGTTCTCGGGGACGAAGACGGTCCAGCGTCCGTCGGCGTCGGTCTCGACCTCCTGCTCGCCCCCCGCGCCGTCGATCGTCAGGGCGACGCCCTCGAGGGGTTCGCCGTCGAGATGCACGTTGCCCGTAATGCGGTACGGATCCCCCTCGGCCGCGTGGGCCGGGGTCGGGACCAGCGCGAGGCCGATGAAGAGGGCGAGCGCGAGGACGATGAGCGCGATCGGCACCCGTGATCGTCGCCGCGCGGGGGCGGGATGGGTCATGGATCCTCCAGCGGGTGTCGTCGCCGACGGTCGGTCGCCACCCGCTGGGGGCCGACGCTAGGTGCCCCATGTGACCCGGGTGTTTCCTGTCGTTTCGCTGAGAACACAGTTCGACAGGCGTCCGGTCCCAGATCCCGCCGAGCTCCGGGCACCCGCCAGCGAATACACTTTCTCCATGACGGACTACGACCCCTTCGGCTTCGTCGGCCTGACCTACGACGACGTCCTGCTCCTCCCCGGACCCACCGACGTGATCCCCAGCGAGGCCGACACCTCGTCGCAGCTGACGAAGCGCATCCGGGTCGAGACCCCGCTGCTCTCCGCCGCGATGGACACCGTCACCGAGACCCGCATGGCGATCGCCCTCGCGCGCCAGGGCGGCATCGGCATCCTGCACCGCAACATGTCGATCGAAGACCAGGCGGCCGCGGTCAACCGCGTCAAGCGCAGCGAGTCGGGCATGGTCACCGACCCGATCACGACGACCGTCGACGCGACGATCGCGGATGTCGACGACATCTGCCGCGAGTTCCGCATCTCGGGCCTCCCCGTCGTCGACGACGCGGGCATCCTCGTCGGCATCATCACGAACCGCGACATGCGCTTCGTCGCCGAGTTCGAGAAGTCGACGACGAAGGTCGCCGACGTCATGACGAAGGAGAATCTCGTCACGGGCTACCCGGGCATCTCGCCCGACGAGGTCATCTCGCTCTTCGCCGAGCACCGCGTCGAGAAGCTGCCGCTCGTCGACGAGGCGGGCGTGCTCGTCGGCCTCATCACGATCAAGGACTTCGACAAGACCGAGCAGTACCCGCACGCCACGAAGGACGCGCAGGGGCGCCTCCGCGTCGGTGCGGCGATCGGCTTCTTCGGCGACGCGTGGGAGCGAGCGCAGGCGCTGCGCGACGCGGGCGTCGACGTCATCGTCGTCGACACCGCCAACGGCCACTCGCAGGGCGAGATCGACATGATCACCCGGATCAAGAGCGACCCGTCGTTCGAGGCGATCGACGTCATCGGCGGCAACGTCGCGACGCGCGAGGGCGCGCAGGCGCTCATCGACGCGGGTGCAGACGCCGTCAAGGTCGGCGTCGGCCCGGGCTCGATCTGCACGACGCGCATCGTCGCGGGCGTGGGCGTGCCCCAGGTCACGGCGATCTACGAGGCCTCGCTCGCGTGCCGCGCGGCGGGCGTCCCCCTCATCGCCGACGGCGGCCTGCAGTACTCGGGCGACATCGCGAAGGCCCTCGTCGCGGGCGCCGACACCGTCATGCTCGGCTCGCTCCTCGCGGGAACGGCCGAGTCTCCCGGAGAGCTCGTCTTCCAGAACGGCAAGCAGTTCAAGCAGTACCGCGGCATGGGCTCGCTCGGTGCGATGCAGACCCGCGGGAAGCAGACCTCGTACTCGAAGGACCGCTACTTCCAGGCCGACGTGCCGAGCGACGACAAGCTGATCCCCGAGGGCATCGAGGGCCAGGTGCCCTACCGCGGCCCGCTCGAGGCCGTGGCCTACCAGCTCACGGGCGGCCTGCGCCAGTCGATGTTCTACGTCGGCGCGCGCTCGATCGACGAGCTGAAGCGCAACGGCAAGTTCGTCCGCATCACCTCGGCCGGGCTCAAGGAGTCGCACCCGCACGACGTGCAGATCGTCGTCGAGGCGCCGAACTACAAGCGCTGAGTAGGCTGATCCGGTGAGCAACGAGATCGAGATCGGCCGCGGCAAGCGCGGACGCCGCGCCTACACGTTCGACGACATCGCGGTTGTGCCCTCGCGGCGCACCCGCAGCACCCACGACGTGTCGACGTCGTGGACGATCGACGCCTTCACCTTCGACACCCCGATCATCGGGGCGCCGATGGACTCCGTCGTGAGCCCCGCGTCGGCGATCGAGCTGGGCCGCATGGGCGCGCTCGGCGTGCTCGATCTCGAGGGCCTCTGGACCCGCTACGAGGATCCCGAGCCCCTGCTCGCCGAGATCGCCTCGCTCCCCGCCGAGTCGGCGACGCAGCGCATGCAGGCGCTCTACGCCGAGCCGATCCGCGCCGAGCTCATCACGCGCCGCATCGCCGAGATCCGCGAGGCGGGCGTCGTCGTCGCGGGCGCGCTCTCGCCGCAACGCACCGCCGAGTTCTACGAGACGGTCGTGAACGCGGGCGTCGACCTGTTCGTGATCCGCGGCACGACGGTCTCGGCCGAGCACGTGTCGAAGGCCGGCGAGCAGCCGCTCAACCTCAAGCAGTTCATCTACGACCTCGACGTCCCCGTGATCGTGGGCGGCGCCGGCACCTACCAGGCCGCGCTGCACCTCATGCGCACGGGCGCGGCCGGCGTCCTCGTCGGCTTCGGCGGGGGAGCGGCCTCGACGACGCGCACGACCCTCGGCGTGCACACGCCCATGGCGTCGGCGGTCGCCGACGTCGCCGGCGCGCGCCGCGACTACCTCGACGAGTCGGGCGGACGCTACGTGCACGTGATCGCCGACGGCGGCGTCGGCACCTCGGGCGACATCGTCAAGGCGATCGCGATGGGCGCGGACGCCGTCATGCTCGGCGTCTCGCTCGCCCGCGCGACCGACGCGCCGGGCAACGGCTACCACTGGGGCGCCGAGGCGCACCACCCGTCGCTGCCCCGCGGGCGCCGCGTGCAGGTCGACCAGGTCGGTCCCATGCAGCAGATCCTGCACGGGCCCGCCATCTCGGCCGACGGCACGACCAACCTGCTGGGCTCCCTGCGCAAGTCGATGGCCACGACGGGCTACTCCGACCTCAAGGAGTTCCAGCGCGTCGACGTCGTCGTGACGCCGTACGAATGACTTCCGAGACCCTTCCCCCCGAGGCGCCGGAGTTCCCGCCGACCCTCCGCGAGGTCATGCTGCGCCCGCGGTGGATCGGCATGCTCGTGCTGTGCCTCGTCGTCGCGGCGATCTTCTCGGTCCTCCTGCAGTGGCAGCTGTCGCGGTCGTTCGACACCGACCCGCAGCCCGCGGGCGCGACGGAGGAGATCCTGCCCCTCGACGACATCGTGCGGCCCGGCGAGTACATCGACGCCGACTACGACGGCCAGCGCACCGACGTCTCGGGCACCTGGACCGGCGGCGACTTCCTCGTCGTGACGCAGCGCGTCAACGACGGCGCCGAGGGCTTCTGGGTCACGGGGCACCTCGTGACCGACGAGGGAGCCAACCTCGCCGTCGCGGTCGGCTGGGCCGAGACCCGCGAGGAGGCCGACGCCGCGGCGCAGCGCCTCGACGCGCAGGCCTCGGGCGAGGTCGAGATGACGGGCCGCATGATCTCGGACGAGGGCGCCGTCGCCGCGACGGGCGACGATCCCTACGAGATCACGCGCATGTCGCCCGCCGCCCTCCTCGGCCGATGGGGCGAGACCGACGGACCCGTCTACCGCGCGTTCTTCGCCTCGCAGGATCCCGACGGCGGCGTCGCCGACGTCGGCCTGACGGCGATCTCGTCGCCCGCCCCCGAGGCCGAGAGCCCCGTCAACTGGCTCAACCTCTTCTACGCCGTCGAGTGGGCGATCTTCGCGGCGTTCTCGTTCTACCTCTGGTACCGCCTGGCGAAGGACGCCTGGGAGCGCGAGCTCGAGGAGTTCGCGGGCGTCGATCCCGACGCGCTCGACGACGAGGACTGATCGCACGTACGAGGGCGGCCCCGGATCCGAGGATCCGGGGCCGCCCTCGTACGCTCGGCGTCAGCGGTGCTCGCGCCAGGCGCGCTCGAACGGCAGGCGCCAGGCATTGGGCGCGACCAGCTGGTGGATCGCGTTGGGGCCCCACGTGCCGGGCTGGTAGCTCTTCACGGGCGGCGGGTCGAGCAGGAGGCCCTCGGAGCGCTCCCAGAGCGACTCGATGCCCTCGGCCGTCGTGAACAGGGTGTGATCGCCGCGCATCGCGTCGAGCAGCAGGCGCTCGTAGGCCTCGAGGACGTCCTTCGACTCCTCGACCTCGTTCATCGAGAACTGCATCGACAGCTTGTCGAGCTTCATGCCGGGACCCGGGCGCTTGCCGTAGAACGACAGCGAGACGCGCGACGAGTCGGCGAGGTCGAAGGTCAGGTGATCGGGGCCCTGCGAGCCCACGCCGGATCCGGCGGGGAACATCGTTCGGGGCGCCTCCTTGAACGCGATCGACACGATGCGCATGCCCTCGGCCATCTTCTTGCCCGTGCGGAGGTAGATCGGCACGCCGGCCCAGCGCCAGTTGTCGATGCCGACCTTGAGCGCGATGAAGGTCTCGGTGTCGCTGTCGCGCGCCACGCCCTCCTCCATGCGGTAGCCCGCGTACTGGCCGCGCACGACGTCGCTCGGCTCGATGGGCAGCATCGAGCGGAAGACCTTGTTCTTCTCCTCGCTGATGGCGCGCGGCTCGAGGGCCGTCGGCGGCTCCATGACCGTGAAGGCCAGGATCTGCATCAGGTGCGTGACGACCATGTCCTTGTACGCGCCCGTCGACTCGTAGAAGCCGGCGCGGCGGTCGAGGCCCAGGGTCTCGGGGACGTCGATCTGGATGTGGTCGATGAAGTTGCGGTTCCAGATCGGCTCGAACAGGCCGTTGGCGAAGCGGAACGCGAGGATGTTCTGCGCCGCCTCCTTGCCGAGGAAGTGGTCGATGCGGAAGATCTGCTGCTCGTCGAAGGTCTCGTGGACGAAGTCGTTGAGCTCGACGGCCGTGCGGAGGTCGGTTCCGAACGGCTTCTCCATGACGACGCGGCTGCGCTCGACGAGCTGCGCGTCGCGCAGCATCGTGATGACCGCGCGCGCGGCCTTCGGCGGGACCGAGAGGTAGTGCAGGCGCAGCGCGCCCTCGCCCAGATCCTTCTCGGCGTCGGCCACGGCCTCGGCGAGCGCCTCGGGGCCCGCGCCCTGCGGGACGTAGTGGAAGCGGCCGGCGACCGACTCCCACTCCTCGCGGGTCAGGGGGTGCTGGCCGAACTTCGTCGCGGCGTCCCAGGCGATGTCGCGGAACTCGTCGTCGGTGATGTCCTCGAGCGAGGATCCGACGATGTGGATCGCGGGGGCCAGATCGCTCAGCACCAGGAAGATCAGTCCCGGGAGCAGCTTGCGGCGGGCCAGATCTCCCGTCGCGC
Organism: Microbacterium indicum DSM 19969; assembly: GCF_000422385.1. Taxonomy (GTDB): domain Bacteria; phylum Actinomycetota; class Actinomycetes; order Actinomycetales; family Microbacteriaceae; genus Microbacterium; species Microbacterium indicum. The sequence continues at coordinate 370,746 of NZ_AULR01000001.1, read as the reverse complement.
CGAACAGGACGATGACGTGGGGCTCGGTGGGCTCGCTGTCGTATCGATGGGGCGTCGCGCCCACTGCGGGGTAGGAGATCTTCTGAGGCTCTTCGTCACTCACCCCTCGATTTTGTCACTGGTTCTTGCAAACGCATAAGTCGGGCAGGCGGCCCTCAGGTGACGGGGAGGTGCACAGCGGCCGCACCGTAGAATCGTGGGCATGGCTCAGCCCCGGCTCTCCTCGTTCCCTCGGATCCGCGCGGCGCTCCGCTTCTACCGGATCACGAGCATCATCACGGGCATCGGCCTGCTGCTGCTCGTGACCGAGATGGTCCTCAAGTACACGCCCATCCACCTCGAGCTCTTCGCCGGCGGGTCGGGCGGGTTCCTGTACTTCGCGTCGGTCGTCCCGGCCGGCGACTGCGCCTGGTACTCCCAGTTCGCGATGGGCGCGGGCGGCTGCGAGATCATCTCGACGGGCGACGGCGTCAACCTCTCGCTCGCGATCCTCGTGATCCACGGCTGGTTCTACGTCGTCTACCTCGCGAGCGTGTTCTGGATGTGGAGCCTCATGCGCTGGGGCTTCGGGCGCTTCCTGCTGCTCGCGCTGAGCGGCGTCGTCCCCTTCCTGTCCTTCGTCATGGAGGGCATCGTCGCCCGCGAGGTGACGACCTACCTGTCCGAGCGCGAGCAGCGCGCGGCCGAGAAGCGCGCGGCGAAGGCCGCTGCCAACGCCACCGACCCCTCAGAGGAGGCCGCGCGATGAGCGCAGACACCGCACAGCGACCGGTCCTGGTCGTCGACTTCGGCGCCCAGTACGCCCAGCTCATCGCGCGCCGCGTGCGCGAGGCGGGCGTGTACAGCGAGCTCGTCTCGCACGACGTGACCGTCGACGAGATCCGCGCGAAGGATCCCGTCGCCATGATCCTCTCGGGCGGCCCGTCGTCCGTGTACGCTGAGGGCGCCCCGAGCTTCGACGGCGCGATCTTCGAGCTCGGGATCCCGACCCTCGGCATCTGCTACGGCTTCCAGGTCATGGCGCAGGCCCTCGGCGGCGAGGTCGCCCAGACGGGCAACCGCGAGTACGGCGCGACCGACGCGACGCTGACCGGATCCAGCGTCCTCCTCGAGGGCACCCCCGCCGAGCAGAACGTGTGGATGAGCCACGGCGACTCGGTCGCGAAGGCGCCAGAGGGCTACGACGTGCTCGCGTCGACGGCCGGCACCCCCGTCGCGGCGTTCGGCAACGCCGAGGCCTGCTTCTACGGCGTGCAGTGGCACCCCGAGGTGAAGCACTCGGATCACGGCCAGACCGTCATCGAGAACTTCCTCCACAAGGCCGCCGGCCTCCCGGCCGACTGGACGACGGGCAACGTCATCGAGGAGCAGGTCGCGCGGATCCGCGAGCAGGTCGGCGACGCGCGCGTCATCTCGGCCCTCTCGGGCGGCGTCGACTCGGCCGTCTCGACGGCGCTCGTGCACCGCGCGATCGGCGACCAGCTGACCGCCGTTTTCGTGGATCACGGGCTCCTCCGCAAGGGCGAGCGCGAGCAGGTCGAGAAGGACTACGTCGAGTCGACCGGCGTGAACCTCATCACGGTCGACGCCGAGGACACCTTCCTGGGCTTCCTGGCCGGCGTCACCGACCCCGAGCAGAAGCGCAAGATCATCGGCCGCGAGTTCATCCGCGCGTTCGAGAAGGTGCAGAAGGACCTCGTCGAGCAGGCGCGGGCCGATGGCGGGGCGCCCGTGAAGTTCCTTGTCCAGGGCACGCTGTACCCCGACGTCGTCGAGTCGGGCGGCGGATCCGGCACGGCGAACATCAAGAGCCACCACAACGTGGGCGGGCTGCCCGACGACATCGAGTTCGAGCTCATCGAGCCGCTGCGCACGCTGTTCAAGGACGAGGTGCGGCAGATCGGGCGCGACCTCGGGATCCCCGAGGCGATCGTCGGCCGCCAGCCGTTCCCGGGCCCGGGGCTCGGCATCCGGATCATCGGCGAGGTCACGCGCGAGCGCCTCGAGATCCTGCGCGAGGCCGACGCCATCGCGCGCGAGGAGCTCACCGCAGCGGGCCTCGACGGCGAGATCTGGCAGTGCCCGGTCGTGCTGCTCGCCGACGTGCGCTCCGTGGGCGTGCAGGGCGACGGCCGAACCTACGGCCACCCCGTCGTGCTGCGCCCCGTCTCGAGCGAGGACGCCATGACGGCCGACTGGACGCGCCTGCCGTACGACACGCTCGCGAAGATCTCGAACCGCATCACGAACGAGGTAAGCGAGATCAACCGCGTCACGCTCGACGTCACGTCGAAGCCGCCGGCAACCATCGAGTGGGAGTGATCCCGGGCTGAGAGGGCCGCCCTTCGGGGCGGCCCTCTCGCGTTCCGCCGGGGTGCACCGGGTGTGCCGGCGGAACGGCGGTTCCCCGTCGCGCCCGCGCAGGACTACGGCAGAACTCGCCTGCGCCGCCCGCTGCTCGGCGTGTCGGCCCCGGGGCGGGTGGTTCTGCCGTGGTCGTGCCCGCCGGGCAGCGGCGCCCCGGCCCGGCCCGGCGCAGGGCGGCGGACCCGGGCGGAGTCGGGTCGGCGCCTCGGCGCGGGACTATCGGTGGCCGGGCCAGCGGGCCGCTCCGCCGGCACGACCACGGCAGATTCGGCGGGTGCCGCCCCGACACGCCGGGCGGCGGGCCTGGAGGGCGGAATCTGCCGTCGTCGTGCTCGGCGGATGGAGGTCGACCTTCGGCGGGCGGACCCTGAGCTGCGACAGGGATGCCGCTGTTGCGCCACCGCCAGAGCTGGCGGCGACGCCGGCCGCCGGCACGACCACGGCGGATTCGGCGGTTGCGGCCCCGACACGCCGGGCGGCGGGCCGGGGCGGCGCATTCTGCCGTAGTCCTGCTCGGCGGGCGCCGGCGCCGCAGGAGTACGGCAGATCTCGCCGTCCGGGTTGTCGGGGCGGCGTGTCGGGGGCCCGGCGGGTGATTCTGCCGTCGTCGTGCTCGGCGGGCGGGCGGGTCAGGCCTGCGGGGCGTCGGCCTCTGCCTCGGCGCCGGTGCACGTGCGCTGGCGCGCGCCGGGGGAGAGGAAGATCGCCACGACGACGAGGCACAGCACGACGATGATCGCGTTGCGCAGCCCGTAGTGCTCGCCGAGGAACCCGAGCGTCGGCGGGCCCACGAGGAAGGCGACGTAGCCGAGCGTCGCGGCGAGGGACACGCGCGCCGCCGGGTTCGGGCCGGAGTCGCCGGCGGCCGAGATGGCGACAGGGAAGCCCAGCGAGGTGCCGATCCCCCACAGCACCACGGCCGCGACGGCGAACGCCTGGTTGTCGACGAACGCGACGACGGCGAGGCCCGCGGCGCCGAGCACGGAGCTCCCCGCGAGGACGGCCGCACGGCCGAAGCGGTCGACGAAACCTCCGCCGAGGAAGCGCCCGAGCGTCATCGACGCCGCGAAGATCGCGTAGGTCGCGGATCCCCACGCGGCATCGAAACCGTGCCCATCGACCATGAGCAGCGGAAGCCAGTCGTTGGCCGTTCCCTCGGCCATCGCGAGGGCGAGGATGATCCCGCCGATGAGGAGCAGGTTCGGATCCTTCCAGACCGGCCGCCGCACGGCGTCGACGTCCGCCGCAGCGCCCTCGCCCTTCCCGAAACCGCCCGGGACGTACCGGACGGCGGTGAGGAGCGCCGCGACCATGATCGCCGCGACGGCGACGAGGTGGATCCACACGGGGAACGAGATCGCGGTGAGGACCATGCCCACGACCGCGCCGATGAGGGTCCCGAGGCTGAAGAATCCGTGCAGCATCGGCAGGATCGCGCGGCCGTAGCGCCGCTCCACCTCGGCGCCGTCGACGTTCATCGCGACCTCGCCGCCGCCCATCCCGAGCCCGAAGAACCCGAGCCCGATCGCGACGATGACGCCCTGGCTCGTGAGGGATCCGGCGGCGACCCCCGCGACGCCGATCGCGTTCGCGAGCGCCCCCGCCGTGATGACGGTGCGCGTTCCGAAGCGCTGCACGAGCGCGCCGGACAGGAGGATCCCGATCGTGGATCCGATCGAGAGGCCGAAGAGGATCAGCCCCATCTCGGCGGTCGACGCGCCGACCTCGTCGCGCACGTCGGGCGTGCGTGTGACCCACGACGCGCTGCCGATGCCGGGCAGGAGGAAGAGCGTGAAGAGGGCGTTGCGATGGGCGCGAAGCGAGGGGGGCACGGCGTGATCTCCGGACGAGGACGAAACGTGTACAAGCGCACACACTTCGGGGTCGTGCGAGCATGGGGAGATGGCCCGCCGCGTCCCGAACGACCCCGAGCGCCGCGAGAAGATCCTCGACGCCGCCCTCGCGGTGATCGCCGACCACGGATCCCATGGCACGACGCACCGCAAGATCGCGGCCGCCGCCGACGTTCCCCTCGGATCCCTCACCTACTACTTCGACGGCATCGCCGACATCATCGCGCAGGCCTTCGACCGCATGCATCTGCTCGGTTCGGCGCAGTATCGCGCCGCGCTCGAGCGGGCGGCGGACCGCGACGAGGCCGAGCAGGCCGTCATCGAGCTGATCTGCGGGCCCGAGTACATGCCCGAGCGCGAGGTCGCGCTGCTGTTCGAGATGTACGCCTACGCGAACAAGAACGAGGCCGTCGCCGCCACGACGCGCGAGTGGCTCGAACGCAGCCACGAGAGCCTGCTGCTGCACTTCGAGCCTGCCCAGGCGCGCGCCCTCGACGTGCTGATCGAAGGGTGGCCGATCCACCGCGTGTTCGCGCGCCGCGCCCTCGACCGGGACCTCGTCGCGCGCACGGTCCGCGCCGTCATCGCGGCGAACGGCTAGCCGAGGATCTGCCGCAGCCGCGACTCGTCGGAGAGGCGCGTCGGCATCGCGACCCGCATCGCGCGGATCCTGTCGGCCCAGCCCGGCGGCACCCAGGCGCCCGTCGCGTACTGCTGATGCTGCGGGTGCACGAGGCGCGCCCAGAGCGTGAAGATCAGCTCGGCCCAGCCGCTCTGGATGATCCAGGTGATGGGCCCGCGATCCGAGCTGCCCGTCATCCAGAGGGTTCCGAGCCCCGCCATCTGCGCCGACGTCAGGTGGCCGTAGCCCCAGGACAGGAGGCCGCCCGTGTCGGGCACGAGGTAGAAGCCGTGGGTCCCGACGAAGATCTGCCCCTGGTCGATGACCTTCCAGCGGCCCTGCGCGTCCTGCGCCGCCTGATTGCGGCGCGCGTTGTTGCCGATCGCGCGCCCCGCCATCGCGCCCGCCGTGAGGGCGAGGCCCAGGGTGCCCGTCGCGAAGAAGAAGCCGCCGTCGTGCTCGTAGCTCCCGTCGCCGAGCGCGCCGTAGTCGCTCAGCACGAAGCGCCCGCCCGTGTACACGCGCTCATCGGGCGCGAACCGCGGCGGGAAGGCGGTGGGCATCGTCGGCCAGATGTCGTCCTGGCCGACGTCGATCGCCTCGTTGAGCTGGATCGTCTGCCAGATCGCGACGTCCGGTGCCGTGGGGCGGCCGTACTGGTAGTACGGCGCCTGGTTCTCGCTCAGCCTCGCCCTCCCGCTGAGACGCGACCACGGTACCGCGCGGCGGGGATCCGTCAGAGCAGCTTCCGCGCCGTGGCCCAGGCGGTGAGCTCGTGGCGGGAGGAACGAGAGCCGGATCCGCGAGGATGGACGCATGCACATCCACGCGTACGACCTGCGGGGCCTGCGTCTCCGCGACATCACCGTCGACGTCCCGCTCGACTGGTTCGCGGGGGAGGGCGGCTCGACGATCGAGGTGTTCGCGCGGGAGGTGTCGCGGCCCGGGCTCGAGAACGCGCCCGTGCTCCTCTTCCTCCAGGGCGGCCCCGGAGGGAAGGGTCCGCGGCCGGACCCGCAGGGCGGGTGGATCGGCGAGGCGCTGAAGACGCACCGGGTCCTGCTGCTCGACCAGCGCGGCACGGGGAGGTCGACCCGAGTCGAGGCCGCGTCGATCGCGGGGATGTCGGCCGAGGACGCCGCGACCCACCTGCGGCGCTTCCGCGCCGAGCAGATCGTCGCCGACGCCGAGCGAATCCGCCACGAGGTCTACGGCGGCGAGCGGTGGCAGACGCTGGGGCAGAGCTACGGCGGCTTCCTCACGCTGAGCTACCTGTCGTTCGCTCCCGACGCGCTCTCGGCGAGCTACGTGACGGGCGGGATCACGTCGATCCGCCCCGACGCCGACGCGGTCTATCGCAGCACGCTGCCGCGCGTCGCGCGCAAGACAGCCGAGTTCCACCGCCGCTACCCGCAGCACCAGGAGACCCTCGCGCGGATCGTCGACCGGGTCGAGAACGACGACGTGCGCCTGCCGAGCGGCGACCGGCTGACGGCGCGCCGGCTGCAGACCCTCGGATCCGACTTCGGGATGGGCCCGGGCATGGAGCGCCTGCACTGGCTGCTCGACGAGGCGTTCGCGGGCCACCGGCTGACCGACTTCTTCCTCGACGCCGTCGACGGCGCGACGCAGCTCTGGGGCAACCCGCTGTACGCGCTGCTGCAGGAGGAGATCTACGCCGACGGCGCGGGCGCGACCCGCTGGGCGGCGCACCGCATGCGCGGCGAGGTCGGCGGCTTCGACGCCGGGGTCGAGATCGCGGCGGGGCGGCCCCTGCCGTTCACGGGCGAGATGTACTTCCCGTGGCAGTTCGACGAGGTCGCGTCGCTGCGCCCGTTCCGCGACGCCGCGATGGCGCTGCACGAGCGCGAGGAGCATCCCGCGCTCTACGACCGCGACCAGCTCTCGCGCAACGAGGTCCCGGTCGCCGCCGCGATGTACCACGACGACATGTTCGTCCCGCTCGAGCTCGCCCTCGAGACGCGCGACGCCGTCCCGAACATGCACTTCTGGATCACGAACGAGTTCGAGCACGACGGGCTCCGCCAGGATCCGTCGGTCCTGCGTCGCCTCATCGACCGCGTCGAGGCCGAGGGCGGGCCCCGAGCCTGACACGATGAAGGCCCCGCCTTGCGGCGGGGCCTTCATCGTGATCGCGTGCGTCAGTTGTTCCGGGCGATCGCGATCATGCGGAGGATCTCGATGTAGATGAAGACCACGGTCGAGAGGATCCCGTAGGCGGCCGTCCAGGCGAGCTTCTGCGGGGCGCCGTTGCGGACGCCGCGCTGCACCATGTCGAAGTCGACGACGAGCATGTACGCGCCCATGAACACGACGACGACGCCGATGATCAGGCCGAGCGGGATGCCCATGATCGTGACCTCGGAGCGGAGGCCGAAGCCGCCCGAGTCGCCGAAGACGCCCGTCCACATGAGGATGACGTTGAGCAGCGAGAACGCCGCGTAGGCGACGAGCGCGATCAGCATGATCTTGGTCATGCGCGCCGAGGCGCGGATCTTGCCGCTCGCGAACAGCGCGAGGGTCACGCCGATGACGGCGATCGACGCGAGCGCCGCCTGCACGACGATGCCCGGGTACAGCGCCTCGAAGATCGCCGAGATGCCGCCGACGAAGAGGCCCTCGGCGACCGCGTAGGCGAAGGTCAGGCCGACGGGCGACTGCTTGCGGAACGCGATGACGAGGCTGATGACGAGCGTGCCGATCGCGCCGATGAGGGCGGGCACCATCACGAGCGTGCGCGCCTGGTCGGGGGCGAAGACGCCGCCGAGGGTGATGACCCACGAGATGACCGCGACGACGAGCATGACGCCGAAGAGGATCGCCGTCTTGACGATCGTGTCCTCGTACGTCATGCGCCCGGTCTGCGGGGTTCCGGCCGCGGGGGCCGAGTACATCCCCTCGAGGCGCGCCTGGTCGGCGACCTGGGGGATCTGCGCGCCCTGGCGCGCGTTCATGAGCTGGTCGGGGTTCAGCGGCGTCGCGTAGCCCTGCTGACCCCGGTTCGACTGCTCCTGCGTGAAGTAGGGGTTGTTGAATCCGGCGCTGGCCATGAGATGGTCACACTCCTGAGTAGTGATCGTCGCCCGAAGGCGGCTTTGGATCCACGATATCGGCGAGACGCTATGCATGGGCCGTGTTCATCGCGATTTTCCCGACGCCCTGAGCGAACCCGAATACGGTGTCGGTGTGACGATCATCATCGGCCACCGCGGCGCTCCCGGATACAGGCCCGAGCACACGCGCTCGTCGTACGAGATCGCGATCGCGCAGGGCGTCGACGCCGTCGAGCCCGACGTCATCCCGACCCGCGACGGCGTCCTCGTCGTGCGCCACGACGTCGAGATCTCCGAGACGACCGACGTCGCGCTGCACCCCGAGTTCGCGGATCGCCGCACGACGAAGGCGGCGGGCGGCGGGGAGGCGACGGGATGGTTCGTCGACGACTTCACCTGGGCCGAGCTCGCGACGCTGCGCTCGCGGGAGCGGATCCCGCAGCTGCGCCCCGAGAGCGCGGCGCACGACGACACGGAGCCGATCCTCCGCCTCGTCGACGTGCTCGACATCGCCCGCGCCGGCGGGGTCGGCGCCGTCGTCGAGATCAAGCACGCCGCGCACTTCACGGCGCAGCGGCACGACGTCGCGGGGCTCGTCCTGCGCGAGCTCGCGGCGGCCGGCTGGCACGGGGACGAGCGTCCGGGCCGCCTCGTGATCGAGTCGTTCGAGGAGACGGTGCTCGCCGAGCTGCGGGAGCGGGGCGCCGACGCCGAGATGGTCTACCTCGTCGAGGACCGCGGATCCCCGGACGACCTCGTGCGCGAGCGGGGAGCCGACGCGCCGACGTACGCCGAGCAGCTCGCCGACGTCGCGGCGTTCGCGGGGCGCGTCGACGGGCTGAGCCTCGCGAAGTCGCTGCTGCTCGCCGACCCGTCCCTCGCCGGTCGGATCCGCGGCGCGGGGCTCACACTGTTCACGTGGACCTGCCGCCCCGAGAACGCCTTCCTCGCGGATCCGTTCCGCGGCGACGGGGAGCGCGCCGAACGAGGCGACTGGCGGGGCGAATGGGAGCGGATCCGCGCGCTCGGCGTCGACGGGGTCTTCGCCGACCACCCGGATCTCGCGGCCCTGGTCTTTCGCGACGGCGCGTCATAGGAATGTCATAGCTCACGCAACGGCTCCCCGCGGGACGTGCGAATAGCGTGATCTCGCGGCCGTCACCGGGACGGCGCGGACGGCAGGAGACCGACATGAGCAGGACCATTCGCAGCGGCGCCGCCATCGCGGGCGTGATGGGCGTGCTCGTGCTGGCAGGGTGCGGAGCGGCCGGGGCCGCCGACGACCAGACCGACGACGCGACGACGTCGACCGACGACACGACGAGCAGCGGCACGACGAGCACCGACACGACGACGACCGACGAGTCGGCGTCCGAGGACACGACGACCGAGACGGCGACGTCGGACAGCGACTACGTCGACGGCACCTACACGGCAGGTGGCACGTACCAGACGCCCCAGTCGGTCGAGAGCGTCACCGTGACCGTGACGCTCGAGGACGACGTCGTGACGTCGGTCGAGGTGTCGGGCGACCCCCAGGCGTCCGAGAGCCGGCAGTACCAGTCGCAGTTCATCGACGGCATCGCCGACGAGGTCGTGGGCGTCGACATCGACGACCTCGCGGTCGACCGCGTGGCGGGATCCTCGCTCACGAGCACGGGGTTCAACGCCGCGATCGAGGAGATCAAGCAGGAAGCGGCGGCGGCCTGACATGCCGACGCAGACGAGATCCCGGTGGGCGTTCGACGCAATCGGAACGGGATGGAGCGTCGATACGGCGGATCCGCTCGACGACGACACGCGCGGCCGGATCGCCGACCGCATCGCGGAGTTCGACGCGGAGTGGTCGCGGTTCGACGGCGGATCGCTCGTGTCGCGGCTCGCGGCGTCGGGCGGATCCGCTGAGCTGCCTCCCGACGGGGCCGCGATGCTCGACGCGTTCGCGCGGCTCGACGCCGCGACGGGCGGCGCCGTCAACCCGCTTGTGGGGCGCTCGCTCGAGGCCCTCGGCTACGACGCGTCCTATTCGCTGCGGCCGGCGCGGGCCGAGGCGGCGCCCGGCGACTGGCGCGAGCGGCTCTCCTGGTCGGACGGCACGCTCGCGCTCGACGGCCCAGGCGTCATCGACGTCGGCGCACTCGGCAAGGGGCGGCTCGTCGACCTCGTCGCCGAGCTGGTTCCCGGCGACGTCGTCGTCGACGCGAGCGGGGATCTGATCGCCCGCGGCGCGACCCAGAGGATCGCCCTCGAGCACCCCTACGACCCGCGCCGCGCGATCGGCGTCGTGACGATCGGAGACGAGGCGCTCTGCGCGTCGGCGGCGAACCGCCGGGCGTGGGGCGACGGCCTGCACCACGTGCTCGACGCCCGGACGGGCCTGCCCGTGCGCACCGTCGTCGCGACCTGGGCGATCGCGCCCGACGCGATGACGGCCGACGCACTCGCGACCGCCCTGTTCTTCGACGGGGGCGACGCGCTCGCCGCCGAGTGGGGAGCGCACTGGGTCCGCATGCTGTCCGACGGTCGCCTCGAGTGGGCGCTCGGCGACCGCATCGCCCGGGGCGACGCGGAGATCTTCTCGTGAGCGGTCTGCCCGCGGCGGCCCTGCGGCTGCGCGGGTGGATCGGCCGCGCGTCGATGTATCGGGTCGTCCTCACGGCCCTCCTCGCCCTGTCGGCGGTGTCGCTGATCCTCTCGTTCTTCGGCCTCGTGGTGCCGACGGCGCTCGAGATCCTCGCGACGCTCGCGGTGCTCGTCGTCGTCGGCGTGGGCGTCGACGTCGCGATCCAGCGACTGCGCGGCGGGAGGCCGCGCGTCGAGTCGATGCTCATCACGGGCCTGATCCTGCTCTTCGTGCTGCGGCCGTCGGCCGAGCTCGTCGGCCTCGCCGGAGTCGCGCTCGCCGCCGCGGCCGCGGCGCTCTCGAAGCACCTGCTCGCGTGGCGCGGGCGCCACCTCTTCAACCCGGCGGCCGTCGGCGCCTCGGTGCTGACGATCGTCGGGTCGCTGGCGCCGTCGGCGGGGCTGCCGATCTCCGCGTGGTGGATCGGATCGCCCGTGCTCGCGGCCGCGGTCGTCATCGCGGGGATCGCCGTGCTCGTGCGGGTGGGGCGGATCCGCCTCGCCGTCGTCTTCGTCGTCGTCGCGGCCGCCGTCTACTCCGTGCGCACGGTCGTGCAGCTCGCGCAGTACGACCTCGCCGTCGACGCCGTCGCCATCGCGTCGTCGGCGCTGCTGTCGAGCCCGTTCCTCTTCCTCGCGGCGTTCATGCTCACCGAGCCGCTCACGCTCCCGCCGCGGCGGGGCCAGCAGTACGCCGTCGCCGTCCTGACGGCGATCCTCGCGGGGTGGTCGCCGCTCATCGGATCGGTCAGCCTCGGCCAGGAGCGGGCCCTGCTGATCGGGAACCTCCTCGCCTTCGTCCTCGCGGTCCGTTCGCGTCCGGGCGGACGGATGCGCGTCGGCGGCCGCACGGCGCCGACGCCCACCTCGCACGAGCTCGTGCTCGTCGCCGAGCGGCCGTTCTCCTTCGCCCCGGGCCAGTACCTCGAGCTCGAGGTGCCGCACGCGCGGCCCGACGCGCGGGGAACGCGCCGCGAGTTCAGCATCGTGTCGGCGCCCGAGGATCTGCCCGCCCTCCGCGTCGCGTATCGGCGCGGATCCAGCAGCTACAAGCGCGCCCTCGAGTCGGCCGCGGCGGGGGATCACCTGCGCGTCACGGGGGTGTGGGGCGACTTCACGCTCCCGGCCAACGAACCGACCCGGCCGCTCCTGTGGGTCGCCGCCGGGATCGGGATCACGCCGTTCGTCTCGCAGCTGCGCCACCTCGAGGCGACGAGAAGGCGCCGCGACATCGTCCTCGTCTACGTCGTGCGATCGGGTGAGGAGCTCGCCTACCGCGACCTGATCGAGCGCTCCGGGATCACGGTCGTCGTGTGGAGCGGCGAGCGGATCGACGATCTCCCGGCGGGGTGGACCTCGCGCGAGGGGCGTCTCACTGCGGGCGGGCTCGCCGAGGCGGTCGGGGATCTGCCGGCTCGTCACGCCTACGTGTCGGGCCCTCCCGCGCTGATCGCTGAGCTCGCGCCCGAGCTGCGCGCCGCCCGTTCGCTGACGACCGACGCGTTCGCGGGGTACTGACCCGCGCGGCGCACCCCGTCGCGCGGCCTTTCGCCCTACCGGCGGCCTGTCGGATCCTCATTGGCCGCTTTTGGGCGGATCCCCGCGGGTGGGTGATCCTTCGCGCGGGCGTTTGAGCCTCCGGCGGGCTGCGAGGGGCTGATGAGAGCGGGTGGATCTCCGCGTGAGGGTGGACCCTGGCGCGGCCTCTCGCCCTATCGGCGGCCTGTTGGCTCCTCATTGGCTGCTTGTGGGCGGATCCCCGCTGGTGGGTGATCCTTCGCGCGGGTCTTCGGGGCGGCAGGGGCCCAGGTCTCCGCTGGGCCACGCGGGGCTGATGAGAGCGGATGGATCCCCGCCTGGGGGTGGACCTTGGCGCGGCCTTTCGGCCTATCGGCGGCCTGTCGGATCCTCATTGGCCGCTTTCGGGTCGATCCCCGCGTGAGGGCGATCTTTCGCGCGGGCGTTTGGTTCTCCGCTGGGCTGCAATGAGCTGGTGAGGGCGGATGGATCCCCGCGTGGGGCGGCCCCTGGCGCGGCCTTTGGTGCTATCGGCGGCCTGTTGGATCCTGCTGGGCCGCTTTTGGGCGGATGCCCGCAGGTGAGGGATCCTTCGCGCGGGTGTTCGGGGCGGCAGGGGGCCCCGGTCTCCGCTGGGCCACGAAGGGCTGATGAGAGCGGATGGATCCCCGCGTGAGGGCGATCTCTCGTGCGGCCTTTCGGGGGCGGCGGACGGACTGGTGGATCCCCGCGCGGGGGCGGCCCCTCGCGCGGCGTTTCGAGCTTGGCGCGGCCTGTCGGATCCTCATTGGCCGCTTTTGGGCGGATCCCCGCGTGAGGGCGATCTTTCGCGCGGCCTTTCGGGGGCGGCGGACGGACTGGTGGATCCTCGCGTGAGGGCTGACCCTCGCGTGGCCGTTCGACCTTGGCGCGGCCTGATGGATCCTCATCGGCCGCTGTTGGGCGGATCCCCGCGGGAGGGGGATCCGCCACGCGGCATATCGCCAGCGGCGGGCCGTGCGGGGCCTACTCGGCGGCCGCCGCCCGCTCGTCCTGGATCCTGCGCATGAGCGCCGACGGGCCGTTCTGGCCGGGGCCGATGAGGTAGAACGCCCGAACGGCCTGCTCGGCGCCGTCGGCGTCGCCCGCCTCGATGCGCTCCGCGACGGCGTCGAAGTCGGCGCGCACCTGCGCGACGTCCTTGAGCAGGGGAGTGGATCCCTGGAGGTTGCGGGTCAGGGCGAGCCACGCGTCGTCGATCATGCCGCGGAACAGGTAGTTGCCGCTGTGGTCGGCGAGGAAGGTCAGCAGCTCGCGCGTGCTGCGGTACGCCCGCTCGGCGTCGGTCGCCGAGTGCTCGCCGACCGCGCGCGCGAGCCGTGCGGCCTCCGCGCGCTCGGCGGCCGTCATGCGCGGTACGGCGAGGTGCACGGCGACGGCGGCCTGGTACCCGAGGAACTCGAGGGACTCGCCCGGCATCTCGGGGGTGACGTCGGTCACGCGGGTGTACCGGCTCGCGACCATCTCGATGAGGCCCTGGTGCTCGAGACGCTGCAGGGCCTCGCGCACCGGCATGCGCGAGACGCCGAGGGTCTCGGCGAGATCGCCGTCGCGGACCCGCTGGCCGGGGCTCAGCGTGCCGTCGACGATCGCTCCTGCGAGTCGGTCGTAGACGGCGTCGGCGAGCCGCTGCGGGTGCGTGTCGATGATCTCTCCATTGACAGGGGGCACAGGTAGTTCCTCCGAGTGATCGAAGTGCGGAATCCGCCCGGAGAACCCGGGCCGACCGTGGGCAGTATGGCCATATAGCCTATGCCGCGCATCGACCATGCGACGATTTGATCACGATTTCGCGGAGGACATGCGGTCCGCGCGCGGATTGCCCGAGACGGCGTCGGCTGTCCGCCTGTCGGGGGTCGCTCCTAGACTCGATGCGACATGGCTGACGCACCCCTCACCCCCACAGCATCCGATCCGCTCCTCGACGGGCTGAACCCCGAGCAGCGCGCCGCGGTCGAGTACCGCGGCCCGGCGCTGCTCATCGTGGCCGGCGCGGGCTCGGGCAAGACGCGCGTGCTCACGCACCGCATCGCGTCGCTCCTGCGGGCGCGCGAGGCGTGGCCGAGCCAGATCCTCGCGATCACCTTCACGAACAAGGCCGCGGGGGAGATGCGCGAGCGCGTGCGCGAGCTCGTGGGCGACCAGGCGCAGGGCATGTGGATCTCGACCTTCCACTCGGCGTGCGTGCGGATCCTGCGCCGCGAGGCCGAGCAGTTCGGCTTCAAGCCGACCTTCACGATCTACGACTCAGGCGACGTCCGCGCGCTCATGAAGCGCCTCGTCAAGGACCACGAGGCCGACGCGTACGGGCTCACCCCGGCGGGCGTGCAGAGCCGCATCTCGAAGCTCAAGAACGAGCTGCACGACGCCGACTCGTACCGCTCGCAGGCCAACATGGAGGATCCGGCCGAGCGCCTGTTCGTCGAGATCTTCCAGGACTACTCGCGCCGCCTGCGCGCCGCCAACGCGTTCGACTTCGACGACCTGCTGGCGCAGACGGTGTTCCTCTTCCGCGCGTTCCCGCACGTCGCCGACGTGTACCGGCGGCGCTTCCGCCACATCCTCGTCGACGAGTACCAGGACACGAACCACGCCCAGTACCAGCTGATCCGCGAGCTCACGAAGCCCGCCGAGCCCGACGCGATGGATGTCGGCGGCGGCATGCTCGCGCTCATGCCGGGCGACGAGAAGAACGAGGCGGCGTCGCTCACCGTCGTGGGCGACTCCGACCAGTCGATCTACGCGTTCCGCGGCGCCGACATCCGCAACATCACCGACTTCGAACAGGACTTCCCCGGCGCGAAGGTCGTGCTCCTCGAGCAGAACTACCGCTCGAGCCAGAACATCCTTGACGCGGCGAACGCCGTGATCCGCAACAACTTCGACCGCAAGGACAAGAAGCTCTGGACGGATCAGGGCGAGGGCGAGATGGTCACGGGCTTCACCGGCTACTCGCAGCACGACGAGGCGCAGTTCGTCGCCGACGAGATCGACGCGCTGCGGCGCACGGGCGTGAACTACGGCGACATGGCCGTGTTCTACCGCACCAACTCGCAGTCGCGCGCGCTCGAGGAGATCTTCATCCGCGCCGCGGTGCCCTACAAGATCATGGGCGGCACGAAGTTCTACGACCGCGCCGAGATCAAGGATGCGCTCGCCTACCTCGTGTCGGTCGTGAACCCGGCCGACGAGCTCGCGGTGCGGCGGATCCTGTCGAAGCCCAAGCGCGGAATCGGCGCCGTCACCGAGACGAACATCGCGCAGTTCGCTGCCGACAACGGCATCACGTTCCGCGAGGCGCTCGCGCACTCGGCGGCCATGGGTCTCGGCCCCAAGCTGCAGTCGGCCCTCGCCCAGCTCGACGCCGTGCTCGCCGAGGCGCAGGAGATCCTGCTCCCGTCGTCGGGCGACGACGCGCCGCCGTCGGCGGTGACCGAGGGGCTGCAGGTGCTCCTCAACAAGAGCGGCTATCTCGACGCGCTGCGCCGCTCGAACGACCCGCAGGACGAGGCGCGCGTCGAGAACCTCGACGAGCTCGTCGCCGTGACCCGCGAGTTCGCGCGCAACAACCCGCAGGGCACGATCGTCGACTTCCTCACCGAGGTCGCGCTCGTGGCCGACAGCGACGACCTCGACGACGCGTCGGGAACCGTCTCGCTCATGACGCTCCACACGGCGAAGGGCCTCGAGTTCGACACCGTGTTCCTCACGGGCGTCGAGGAGGATCTGATCCCGCACCGGATCTCGGCCGGCGAGCCCGGCGGGCCGCAGGAGGAGCGGCGCCTGTTCTACGTCGGGATCACGCGCGCCCGCAAGCGCCTCTACCTCTCGCTCGCGATGACGCGCGCGCAGTTCGGCGAGGTGTCGGTCGCCATGCCGAGCCGCTTCCTGCAGGAGATCCCGGCGGGCCTCATCGACTGGCGCCAGTCGCCCGGCGACGTCAACGGCCGCGGCGGCACTCAGTCGCGCGCGCTCAACGCGACGCGCCCGCGCGGCGAGAACCGCTGGGGCGTGAAGCCGCTCGAGCCGAAGCCGGGGGCCAAGGCGGCGCTCGCCGAGTTCACGAACCGCGTGACCGGCAAGGTGCGCGACAACGGCGACCTCGAGCTCGAGGCGGGCGACCGGATCCGCCACGACGACTTCGGCGAGGGAACCGTCGACACGATCACGGGGCAGGGCGCCAAGCGCATCGCCCATGTGCGCTTCGACGAGGTCGGCCCGAAGAAGCTCCTCATCAAGGTCGCCCCGATCTCGAAGGTGTGACGCGGATCCTCGGCGCCCGGTCTCGGCGTCACCTGCGCCACGTACCCTGAAGGGTATGGGTCTGTTCTCGCGCAAGAAGAAGTCCGACTCCTCGAACCCCGAGGAGCCGGCCGCCGCCGAGACCCCCGCCGCTGAGCCGGCCGAGGCCGCCGGAGGGGACGCCCCCGAGGAGCCGACACCGCAGGTCAACATCTCGTTCTCGTCGTTCCAGGGCGTCGGCGCGCCGTCGGGCCCCGAGGTCGCGGATCCCGCCTCGGTCCCCGAGCCGAGCCCCGCTCCGCAGCAGGCTCCGCAGCCGCCGTCGCGCGCCGCCGTGCCGACCCCCGAGCAGGCACGCGAGCTGCCTTTCGCGCCGGCCGCTCCGCCCGCCGACCTCGAGACGGTCAAGGGCCTGCGCGACAACGCCCTCCTGCGCGACGCCCTGCAGGCGCTCCCCGAGAAGCCCAACCCGGCGCAGCTGCTCGGCGTCGCCCGCCAGCTGCTGCAAGGGCACCTCTTCCTTCGCGTCTCGGGCGACGTGCGCGAGCAGGTCGGCGAGGACGGCAAGGCGACCCTGTCGTTCGGCGTCGCGCGCAACGGCGACAAGAACTACATGCTCGTCTTCAGCTCGGGCCGCGCCCTGAGCGACGCCGTGAAGGCCGACGGCAACGCGCAGACGTCGGCCGTCGCGCAGCCCGTGCAGCAGATCCTGAAGCACATGATCGACAACGGCTTCGACGGGCTCATCGTCGACAGCGCGTCGGGCCGCAGCCGGATCGTCCTGCCCCGCCAGGTCCTCGAGCGCGCGATCGGCCAGGCCGACCCGCAGCTGCGCCTCAAGGCGATGCTGGCGCAGCCGCGCGACACCGACACGCCCCGCAAGGTCGCCGCGCTGCTCGCCGACCGCCCGCCGCTGTGGGTCGCAGCGGGCCCGACGCAGGAGGGGAGCGAGGCGCTGGGGATCGCCGAGGCCCGCCTCGCCAACGGCACGCGCCTGCTGCAGGTCTACTCGCACCCGCTCGAGGTCGTCGCGCAGGGGCGCAGCGAGCGCGCGCTGCCGTTCGACGCCGCGAAGATCGGCCGCGTCCTCGCCGAGCACCCCGCGCTCGGCGGCGTGCTCATCGACCCCGCGGGGCCACTCATGACGCTGACCCGCGAGGAGCTGGATCCCGTCATCGCCCTCGCGGGCGACGGCGCGGACGACTGACGCGGACCATTAGGATTGACGAAGACTTTCCCGAAGGGCGGACCTCGCACATGCTCATGTTTCTTCTCTCGCTGATCCTGTTCGTCGGCGGCATCTTCCTGTTCGGCGTCGCGTTCATGGTGCCGTCGTTCCACGCGGTCGTGTTCGCGGCGGGCATCATCGCGGTCTGCCTCGCGATGGCGCTGCCGATGATGGACAGCCAGCGCATGAAGCACTGACGCCGAGCCGTCCCGCGACGCGCCTCCCGCCATCCCGGCGGGAGGCGTTTCCGCGTTCGGGAGGGGTCTCGGGCGGGTAGTACCCTGGTCGTGTTCGAGATCTCTCGACGTCGAGAAACCGGCCCGATCGGCCGCAACCTCATCTCCCGTGCCCCACCGAAGGAATGCAACGTGGATCTCTACGAGTACCAGGCTCGAGACCTTTTCGAGAAGTACGAGGTGCCGGTGCTCGCCGGCATCATCGCCGACACCCCCGAGGAGGTGAAGGCAGCGGCGGAGAAGATCGGCGGCGTGGTGGTCGTCAAGGCCCAGGTCAAGACCGGCGGTCGCGGAAAGGCGGGCGGCGTCAAGGTCGCGAAGACCCCCGACGAGGCGTACGAAGCGGCGAAGCAGATCCTCGGGCTCGACATCAAGGGCCACGTCGTCAAGCGCGTCATGGTCGCGCAGGGCGCCGACATCGCCAGCGAGTTCTACTTCTCGGTCCTCCTCGACCGCGCGAACCGCTCCTACCTGTCGCTCTGCAGCGTCGAGGGCGGCATGGAGATCGAGCAGCTCGCGGTCGAGAAGCCCGAGGCGCTCGCGCGCGTCGAGGTCGATCCGCTGACGGGCATCGACAAGGCCAAGGCGGTCGAGATCGCGCAGGCCGCGAACTTCCCGGAGGACCTCGTCGACAAGGTCTCCGACGTCTTCGTGAAGCTCTTCGACGTGTACAAGGGCGAGGACGCCACGCTCGTCGAGGTCAACCCGCTCGTGCTCACGGGCGCCGGCGACGTCATCGCCCTCGACGGCAAGGTGTCGCTCGACGACAACGCGTCGGAGGTGCGCCACCCTGAGCACGAGGAGCTCGAGGACAAGGGCGCGGCGGATCCGCTCGAGGCGAAGGCCAAGGAGTCGGGCCTCAACTACGTGAAGCTCGACGGCCAGGTCGGCATCATCGGCAACGGCGCGGGCCTCGTCATGTCGACGCTCGACGTCACCGCGTACGCGGGCGAGAAGCACGGCGGCGTGAAGCCGGCGAACTTCCTCGACATCGGCGGCGGCGCGAACGCGCAGGTCATGGCCAGCGGCCTCGACGTCATCCTCGGCGACCCGCAGGTCAAGAGCGTCTTCGTGAACGTCTTCGGCGGCATCACGAGCTGCGTCGCGGTCGCCGAGGGCATCGTCAAGGCCCTCGAGATCCTCGGCGACGCGGCGACGAAGCCGCTCGTCGTGCGCCTCGACGGCAACCAGGTCGACGAGGGTCGCGCGATCCTCGCCGAGGCGAACCACCCGCTCGTCACGCTCGCCGCGGGTATGGACGAGGGTGCCGACAAGGCCGCCGAGCTGGCGAACGCCTGAGACGACGAGATCGGATAAGGACAAGAGAATGTCGATCTACCTCAACAAGGACTCCAAGGTCATCGTCCAGGGCATCACGGGCGGCGAGGGCTCGAAGCACACGGCGCTGATGCTCAAGGCGGGCACCGACGTCGTCGGCGGCGTCAACGCGCGCAAGGCCGGCACGACGGTCAGCCACGTCGACGCCGACGGCAACGCCGTCGAGCTGCCGGTGTTCGCCTCGGTCGCCGAGGCGATGGAGAAGACGGGCGCCGACACGTCGGTCGCGTTCGTGCCCCCGAAGTTCACGAAGGACGCCATGATCGAGGCGATCGACGCCGAGATCGGCCTCCTCGTCGTGATCACCGAGGGCGTCCCCGTGGGCGACAGCGCCGAGGCGTGGGCCTACGCGCAGTCGAAGGGCGAGAAGACCCGCATCATCGGCCCGAACTGCCCCGGCATCATCACGCCGGGCGAGGCGCTCGCGGGCATCACGCCGGCGAACATCACGGGCAAGGGCCCGATCGGGCTCGTCTCGAAGTCGGGGACGCTCACCTACCAGATGATGTTCGAGCTCAAGGACCACGGCTTCTCGACCGCGATCGGCATCGGCGGCGACCCCGTCATCGGCACGACGCACATCGACGCCCTCGCGGCGTTCGAGGCCGACCCCGAGACGAAGGCGATCGTCATGATCGGCGAGATCGGCGGCGACGCCGAGGAGCGCGCCGCCGAGTACATCAAGGCGCACGTCACGAAGCCCGTCGTGGGCTACGTCGCGGGCTTCACGGCCCCCGAGGGCAAGACGATGGGCCACGCGGGCGCCATCGTGTCCGGATCCGCGGGCACGGCCGCCGCGAAGAAGGAGGCCCTCGAGGCCGCGGGCGTCAAGGTCGGCAAGACGCCGAGCGAGACCGCCCAGCTCATGCGAGAGATCATCCAGGCGCTCTGAGCGAGTGAGCGCGACGAGGGGAGCGTCCGGCGCCGAGCCGGGTGCTCCCCTCTGCTTTCGGCCCGAGGAGGAGACCCCATGACCGACACCGAGCTTCCCGTCGTCCGCCCGCTCCCCGAGGCGGCGCCGCGCGCCGCGGCCTCGCAGCAGGTGCGCGGCGACCGCTGGCGCGTCACGGTCCTCACCGACCGCCTGTTCCGGATCGAGTGGGCGCCGGACGGCGCGTTCGAGGATCGCGCGTCGACGTTCGCGATCCGCCGCGAGCTGCCGCCCGTCGATTTCACGCAGCGCCCGTTCCGCGACGGCGTCGAGATCCGCACGGGCGCCGCGAGCCTCCGGTACGACGGGCGCGAGTTCTCGTCCGACGGCCTGCTCGTGCAGACGCTCGGGCACGATGGCCGCCGCTGGCGGTACGGCGAGCCGACCTACGACCTCGGCGGCACGGCCCGCACGCTCGACCGCGTCGACGGCCGCACCGAGCTCGACACCGGGGTCGTGTCGATGCGGGGCACCGCCGTGATCGACGACTCCGAGTCCTTCCTCTTCGAGGACGACGGCTGGATCGGGACCCGCACGCCGGGCGGCCGCGACCTCTACGTCTTCGCCTACGGACGCGACTTCGCGGGGGCCGTCGCGGCGCTGTACGACGTGTCGGGCCACCCGATGCGGCTGCCGCGGGGGGCGCTCGGCAACTGGTGGAGCCGCTACCACGCGTACTCCGACGCCGAGTACCTCGACCTCATGGATCGCTTCGACGCGGCGGGCGTCCCGTTCTCGGTCGCGGTCATCGACATGGACTGGCACCGGGTCGCATCCGTCCCGCCCGAGTACGGCACGGGGTGGACGGGGTACTCGTGGGAGCGGGACCTGTTCCCCGACCCCGAGGGCTTCCTCGGGAAGCTGCACGACCGCGGCATGCGGACGACGCTCAACGTGCACCCCGCCGACGGGGTGCGGGCCTTCGAGGATCCGTACCCCGCGATGGCCGAGGCGATGGGCGTCGATCCGGCGACGGGGCAGACGGTCGCCTTCGACGCGACCGACCGCCGGTTCGTCGAGGCCTACTTCCGCGAGCTGCACCACCCGCTCGAGGCGCAGGGCGTCGACTTCTGGTGGCTCGACTGGCAGCAGGGGAGCACCTCGAACCTGCCCGGCGTGGATCCGCTCTGGCTCCTCAACCACTTCCACCACCTCGACGCGGCGCGGGCCGGGGCGCCCGGCATGACGTTCTCGCGATACGCGGGCCCCGGCAGCCACCGCTACGCCGTGGGGTTCTCGGGCGACACGGTGATGACCTGGGCGTCGCTCGACTTCCAGCCCGAGTTCACGGCGACGGCGTCGAACATCGGCTACAGCTGGTGGAGCCACGACATCGGCGGGCACACCCACGGCGTCCGCGACGACGAGCTCGTGACCCGCTGGGTGCAGTACGGGGTGTTCTCGCCGATCCTGCGGCTGCACTCGTCGAACAACCCGTTCATCCGCAAGGAGCCGTGGAACTTCCCCGCCGAGCACCGCGACGCGATGGTCGCCGCGCTGCGGCTGCGGCACGCCCTCGTGCCCTACCTCCACACGATGAACCACCGGGCGGCGTCGGGCGTCCCGCTCGTCCGCCCGATGCACCACCTCGAGCCCCACCGGCCCGAGGCCTTCGACGTGCCGAACCAGTACGCGTTCGGCAGCGAGCTTCTCGTCGCACCGATCACCTCGCCGCGCGACCCCGCCTCGCTCCTCGGGCGTGCGGGGGCGTGGCTGCCCGAGGGAACGTGGACCGACGTCTTCACGGGCACGGTCTACCGCGGCGACCGCCGCGTCGACCTGCACCGCGCGATCGACGCGATCCCCGTCCTGCTGCGCGCGGGCGGGATCCTGCCCCTCGCGGGCGACGACGACCTCGACGCGACGCGCAACCCGCGCGCCGTCGAGGTGATCGTCGCGCCGTCGGCCGCCGGTCGTTTCGTGCTCGCCGAGGACGCCGAGGACGACACGTCGACGAGCGCTGCCCCCGGCGCGACGACCGAGATCGCGTGGGACCCGGAGACGGGCGAGCTCCGGATCGGGGCGGCGACGGGCGACGCCGCGGCGGTCCCGGCGGAGCGCGCGTGGACCGCGACCTTCCTCGCGGCGCGGCCCGACCGGGTCCTCGTGGACGGATCCCCCGTCGACGTCGCGGGGGAGGACGGGCGCTGGAGCGTCTCCGCCGCGGGGCCGACGGCGCGCGAGATCGTCGTGACGGTCGAGGGCGGGATTCGGGTCGGGCCCGACCGCCGCGACGCGATGAGCGACGTCCTCGCGCGGGCGCAGATGGCGAATGACCCGAAGCTCGCGGCGTGGGCGGTCCTCGAGGGCGACCGCCCGGCGATCGAGAAGGCGGGCGAGCTCGCGGCGATCGACCTCCCCGAGTCGGTCCGCGCCGCCCTGACGGAGCTGCTCGCGGCCGTCGTCGACGAGGCCCGCGGCTGAGTAGCCTGGCGACATGGCATTCTCCGGCGAGTACATCCCCAGCACCCAACCGCACGCCCGTGCGCAGGCCGAGGCGTTCGAGGCCTCGGGCGGATCCGAGCAGGCGCTCCTCGAGGGAACCGAGTGGCCGATCGTCGTCCTGACGAACGTCGGCGCGAAGACGGGCGGCGTGCACAAGACGGCCCTCATGCGCGTCGAGCACGAGGGCCGCTACGCCGTCGTCGCGTCGAAGGGCGGCGCGCCCAAGCCGCCGGCCTGGTACTGGAACGTGAAGGCGAATCCGCGCGTGGCGCTGCAGGACGGATCCGTGACCCGCGAGTACGACGCCCGCGAGATCGACGGCGCCGAGTACGACGAGTGGTGGGCGCGCTCGGTCGCCGCCTACCCGCCGTACGAGGACTACACGAAGCGCACCGACCGCCGGATCGCGGTCTTCGTGCTCGAGCCCGTCGAGGGCTGAGCTCAGCTCGCCGCCGCGGCGCGCGCGATCGACGCCGCGACGGCGGGCACGTCACCCGTGATCGCGCCGACGGTCACGCGGATCCTCGCGCGCCCGTCGGCCGTCGACGTCACGTCCTCGGGGAAGAACGGGCTGCCGGCCGCCGCCCGGATCCCCTGCGCCGCGAGGTGGACGAGGGCCGCGCGCTCGTTCTCGACGGGGATCCACGCGTTCACGCCGTCGGCGGCGTCGCGCCCGAGCGCGGCGGCGAAGCGGCGCTGCCGCGCGGCGTAGGCGGCGCGGGCGCGCGCGACCTCGGCGATCGACTCGCCGTCGGTGAGCAGCTCGGCGACGACGTGCTGGATGAGGCGCGGCACCCACCACGGCCCGAGCGAGCGGCGCGCCTCGACCCGGGCGATGAGGTTGTCGGGCCCGCCGAGCGCGGCGATGCGGAGGTCGGGGCCGTGCGACTTCGAGAACGACCGGATGAGCACCGTCTGCTCAGGCAGATGCTCGGCGAGCGACACCGCGGGCGACTGGGCGATCGCGCCCGAGTGGTCGTCCTCGATCACGACGGCGCCGCGGCCGCGGGGTGACCCCGCGATGACGCGGGCGAGGTCTGCTGCGCGGCCCGGCGTCATCGATGCGCCTGTGGGGTTCTGCGCGCGCGGCTGCAGGAGGAGCGCGCTCGGGGCGGACGAGAGCGCCTCGGCGAGCGAATCGGGGAGGATCCCCTCGTCGTCGATCTCGACGGGGACCGCGACGAGGCCGAGCACGTCGAGGAGGTCGTAGAGGGGTGGGAACGTCGGCCGTTCGACGACGACGCGGTCGCCGAAGCGCGCGACGCGGCCGAGCACGCGGTCGATGCCGTCGAGCGCGCCCGACACGGCCGTGAGGCGATGCGATGGGGCGGGCCAGCCGCGCCGCAGCAGGCGCTCGAGCCGGGGGAGCAGCGGCTGGTCGTGATAGCTCGCGGTCGACGCGTGCGGCGCCGAGCGCTCGAAGGCGCGGGCGAGGCCGGGCAGCAGCGCGGGATCCGGGGTGCCGCGCGAGAGGTCGAGGCGCGTTGCGGGCGTGTGCCCGTCGAGGCGGCGGGTGCGCGGGGCGACGTCGGGGGCGGGCGCTCCGCGCACGAAGGTCCCCGCCCGGCCGCGCGCGACGATCGTGCCGGCGCCGGCGAGGGCGCCCCACGCCGTCGACACGGTCGCGGGGCTCACGCCGAGCGCGCGGGCCAGGTCGCGCACCGTCGGGAGGCGATCGCCGGGCGCCAGCGTGCCCTCGGCGATCAGCTGCGCGAGGCTCGCGGCGATGCCCGAGGGGCTGGGCTCGTCGACGCGCTGCGCGAGCACGCCTGCCGTCGTGATGGGGGTCACGCTCGCCATCCTGTCGGGCGCGGGCGGCGGCCGACGAGGAATTAACCGCAGGGGTCGGAAGCGAAATTTCAGAGAAATGTCCAAGGCCGACAGTAACGGTTCACAGCAGGGCACCGAGGAGACGGAGGATCCATGACGATCGTGAGAGCGGCCATCAGCCAGACCACCTGGACGGGCGACAAGGAGTCGATGCTCGACCGGCACGAGCGCTTCGCCCGCGAAGCCGCGGCCGACGGCGCGCAGGTCATGAGCTTCCAGGAGCTGTTCTACGGGCCGTACTTCGGGATCACGCAGGACGCGAAGTACTACCGCTACGCCGAGGCGGCCGACGGGCCGATCGTCCAGCGCTTCGCGGCCGTCGCGAAGGAGACGGGCATGGTCATGGTGCTCCCGATCTACGAGGAGGCCATGACGGGCGTGTACTACAACACGACGGTCCTCGTCGACGCCGACGGCACGATCCTCGGGAAGTACCGCAAGCACCACATCCCGCACGTCGAGAAGTTCTGGGAGAAGTTCTACTTCCGTCCCGGCAACCTCGGGTACCCCGTCTTCGAGACCGCGGTCGGCCGCGTCGGCATGTACATCTGCTACGACAGGCACTTCCCCGAGGGGTGGCGCGAGCTGGGGCTCGGCGGCGCCGACATCGTGTTCAACCCCAACGCGACGAAGCCCGGGCTGTCGAACCGCCTGTGGGAGCTCGAGCAGCCGGCGGCCGCCGCGGCCAACCAGTACTTCGTCGCCGCCCCCAACCGCGTGGGGCGCGAGGACAACGAGTACGGCGACGAGGCCGTCGACTTCTACGGGCGCAGCCAGTTCTGCGACCCCCGCGGGAACCTCGTCGGCGACTACGGATCCGGCACCGACGAGGAGGTCCTCGTGCGCGACCTCGACTTCTCGCTCATCCGCGAGGCGCGCGACAGCTGGCAGTTCTACCGCGACCGCCGCCCCGACTCCTACGCCGCGATCACGGCCCCCTGAGAGGAGAAGCCATGGCAACGACACTCATCACGGGCGGCACCGTCGTCAGCGCGACGGGCCGGGCCCTCGCCGACGTCCTCGTCGACGGCGAGACGATCGCGGCGGTGCTCGCGCCGGGATCCCAGCTCCTCGGATCCGACCTCGCGTCGACCGTCGACCGGGTCATCGACGCGACGGGGAAGTACGTCGTGCCGGGCGGCGTCGACGCGCACACCCACATGGAGATGCCGTTCGGCGGCACCTTCGCCTCCGACACCTTCGAGACGGGGACCCGCGCGGCGGCGTGGGGCGGCACGACGACGATCGTCGACTTCGTCGTCCAATACCCGGACCAGAACATCCTCGACCAGTACCACCTGTGGCACGAGAAGGCCGCGGGGAAGTGCGCCGTCGACTACGGGTTCCACCAGATCCTCTCCGACGTGCAGGAGTCGTCGCTGACCGCGATGGACGAGCTCATCGCGGAGGGCGTGACGAGCTTCAAGCTCTTCACGGCGTACAAGGGCGTCTTCCTGTCGGACGACGGGCAGATCTTCCGCGCCTTCCAGAAGGGCGCGGACGACGGCGCGATGATGATGATGCACGCCGAGAACGGATCCATCATCGATGTCCTGCAGCAGCAGGCGCTCGACGCGGGGCACACCTCGCCCGAGTGGCACGGGCTCACCCGGCCGTGGCAGACCGAGGAGGAGGCCACTCACCGGGCGATCATGATCTCGCAGCTCACGGGCGCGCCGCTCTACGTGGTGCACGTGAGCGCGAAGCAGGCGCTCGCGCAGATCGCCGCCGCCCGCGACGACGGGCTCAACGTCTTCGCCGAGACCTGCCCGCAGTACCTGTACCTGTCGCTTGAGGAGCACCTCGCGGCGAAGAGCGCCGAGTGGGGCGACTTCGAGGGCGCGAAGTACGTGTTCTCGACCCCCGCGCGTGCGCGCCACGAGGGGCACCAGGACGCGCTCTGGACGGGCCTGCGCACCAACGACGTGCAGATGGTCTCGACGGATCACTGCCCCTTCTGTATGAAGGAGCAGAAGGAGCTCGGGCGCGGGAACTTCGCGAAGATCCCCAACGGGATGGGCAGCGTCGAGAACCGCCTCGACCTCATGTACCAGGGGGTCGTCGAGGGCCGGATCACGCTCGAGCGCTGGGTCGAGCTGACGTCGACGACCCCCGCGCGCATGTTCGGCATGTACGGCCGCAAGGGCGTCATCCAGCCGGGTGCCGACGCCGACGTCGTCGTGTACGACCCGAACGGGCACACCTCGCTCGGCCTCGGCGGCGGCGCCCACCACATGAACATCGACTACTCGGCGTGGGAGGGCTTCGAGGTCGACGGCCACGTGGACCTCGTGATGTCGCGCGGCGAGGTCGTCGTCGACGGATCCGGCTATGTCGGGCGCGCGGGCCACGGCCGCTACGTCAAGCGCGGCCTGACGCAGTACCTGAGCTGAGGGGAGATGCCATGGACTTCGGAGTCGTGCTGCAGAACGATCCGCCCGCGTCGCGGGTCGTGGAGCTCGCCGTGCGGGCGGAGAACCACGGGTTCAGCCACGTGTGGACCTTCGACTCGCACCTGCTGTGGCAGGAGCCGTACGTCGTGTACGCGCAGATCCTCGCGGCGACCCGCCGCGTGAAGGTCGGCCCGTTCGTGACGAACCCCGCCACGCGCGACTGGACCGTCACGGCGTCGCTCTACGCGACGCTCAACGACGCGTTCGGCAACCGCACGGTGTGCGGCATCGGCCGCGGCGACAGCGCCGTGCGGACGCTCGCGGGCCGCCCGTCGTCGCTCGGCGAGCTGCGCGAGGCGATCCACGTGATCCGCGAGCTCGCGAACTCGCGGGCCGTCGAGCACCGCGGCGCGACGTTGCGGTTCCCGTGGTCGCGGGGCAGCTCGCTCGAGATGTGGGTCGCGGCGTACGGGCCGAAGGCGCTGCAGCTCGCGGGCGAGGTCGGCGACGGGTTCATCCTGCAGCTCGCCGACGTCGAGATCGCGTCGTGGATGATCGGCACGGTCCGCGAGGCGGCGGAGAGGGCGGGGCGGGATCCCGAGGAGATCACGTTCTGCGTCGCGGCGCCGTTCTACGTCGGCGACGACATCGCGCACATGCGCGACCAGTCGCGCTGGTTCGGGGGCATGGTCGGAAACCACGTCGCCGAGATCGTGCGCCGCTACGGCGGCGACGGCGCGGTGCCGCGGGCGCTGACCGACTACGTCGCGGCGCGCGAGGGCTATGACTACAACTCGCACGGCCGGGCGGCGAACGACCACGTGGGCTTCGTGCCCGACGAGATCGTCGACCGATTCTGCGTGCTCGGAACCCCGGAGCAGCACATCGAGAAGCTCGAGCGGCTGCGCGCCATCGGGGTCGACCAGTTCGCGGGCTACCTGCAGCACGACGCCAAGGAGGAGACGCTCCGCGTGTACGGCGAGGTCGTCATCCCGGCCATGCGCGACGCCGTGACGGCGGTCTCGTGAGCGCCCGCTCGGCCGCCAGGTGGCGCCAGGCGGCGTGGGGTGCCGCCGGCGTCGTCGCGGCCGTCGCGATCTGGGAGCTGTACGCCGCGCTGGGGCCGGACGACGGTGCGAGCATCGGCGGGATCCGCGTCCTGCCGCGCTCGAGCGACCTCGCGATGCCGCACGTGTGGGACATGATCGCGCGGCTCGCGGGCGGGGAGACGGCGTCGTCGCGCGCCGAGCCGCTGTGGCTCGTGATCGTCCGCGCGTCGGCCGTGACGCTCGGGATCTCGGCGGTCGGCCTCGCGGTCGGCCTCGTCGTCGGTCTCGGCTTCGCGCTCGCGATGCTCGCGTCGGGCGTCGCCCGCAGCGCGCTCCTGCCGTGGATCGTCCTCAGCCAGACCGTCCCCCTCATCGCCTTCGCGCCCATCGTCCGCGCGCTCGGATCCCAGGCCGGGTGGGCCGACTGGATGAGCGTCGCCGTCATCGCGAGCTACCTCGCGTTCTTCCCCATCGCGGTCGGCGCGCTCGCGGGCCTCGAGTCGCCCGACCGGATCCACCTCGAGCTCATGCGCTCCTACGGCGTCGGCTGGTGGCGCACGGTCGCGCGGCTGCGGCTGCCCGCCGCGGTGCCCCACCTGCTCACCGCCGTGCGGCTCGGCGCCGCGAACGCCATCGTCGGGAGCATCGTCGCCGAGGTGTCGACGGGCATGCGCGGCGGGCTCGGTCGCCTCGTGATCCAGTTCGCGGGTCAGGCGTCGGCGGATCCGCCGAAGGCCTGGGCCCCCATCTTCGGCGCCGTCGCGCTGGGGCTCGTCGCGGCCCTGTCGGTCGCCGCCGCCTCGTCCGCCCTCCGGAACCATCGCCGCGTGGAGGCATCCGCATGACCGAATCCGCACCCGCCGTCGCGATCCGCGGCCTCGAGAGGACGTTCCCCACCGCCGCCGGCGACGTCCATGCGCTCACGGGGATCGACCTCGACGTCCGCCCCGGCGAGTTCGTCTCGCTCATCGGCCCCTCCGGCTGCGGGAAGTCGACGCTGCTGCGGCTCATCGCCGACCTCGACCGGCCGACGAGCGGCGAGCTCAGCGTGTTCGGCAAGCCCGCCCCGAGGGCGCGCGTCGATCAGGACTACGGCATCGCGTTCCAGCAGGCGGGCCTCCTGCCCTGGCGCACCGTCGCCGACAACGTCGGCCTTCCCCTGCAGCTGCACGGGGCGCGGAAGGCCGATCGCGCCGCCCGCGTCGCCGAGCTCCTCGACATGGTCGGCCTCGCCGAGTTCGCGGGCCGCTTCCCCGATCAGCTGTCGGGCGGCATGCAGCAGCGCGTCGCGATCGCGCGCGCCCTCGCCGAGAAGCCGAAGCTGCTCCTCATGGACGAGCCGTTCGGCGCGCTCGACGAGATGACGCGCGAGAAGATGCAGTCGGATCTCCTGCGCATCCGCGCCGAGACGGGCGCCGCGGTCGTGTTCGTGACCCACTCGATCCCGGAGGCCGTGTACCTCTCCGACCGCGTCGTCGTCATGTCGCCGCGGCCCGGCCGGATCAGCGGGATCCTCGAGATGCGCCTCGAGGGCGGCGCCGACCGAGGCGAGGACCTGCGCGAGGACGAGGCCTACTTCGCGATGGTCACGGCGGTGCGCGAGGCGCTGCACGGCGGAGAGCCGGCCGGCCGCGGGGTGGAGACGCGATGAGCGCCGCCGCGGCCAGGGGTCGCTCGCTCGCCGGCGCGATCGGGTGGCCGATCGCCCTCGGCGTCGTCCTCGTCGGGGCGTGGCAGGCGAGCATCGCGACGGGCCTCGTCGACGGGTACGTGCTCCCGAGCCCCGGCGCGATCGCCGCGGAGTTCGCCGAGCTCCTGCCCGCGATCGCGTCGGGCGCCCTCGCGACGGGAGGCAACTCCCTCGTGGGCCTCGTCGGGGGCTCGATCGTCGCGATCGCCCTCGCGGCGCTCGCCGCGGCCGCCCGCCCCGTCGACGGGATGCTCGGCCCGCTCGTCGCGGCCCTCGCGGTCGTCCCGATCGTGGCGCTCGCGCCGGTCCTCAACACGATGTTCGGCGCCGACAGCCAGACGGGCCGCCAGATCATCGCGGGGATCGCGACCTTCACGCCCGTCTTCCTCGGCACGCTGCGCGGCCTCAGGCAGGCGCTCCCCGTGCACCGCGACCTCATGCGCGTCTACGCCGCGAGCGGCGCCCAGGCGCTCCGCACCGTGACGCTCCCGACCGCCGCGCCCCACATCGTCACGGGGATCCGCGTGGCGAGCTCGCTCGCCGTCATCTCGGCGCTCGTCGCCGAGTACTTCGGCGGCCCGCGCGGGGGCCTCGGCGGCCTCATCTCGACCTACGCCGCACAGAGCGCGTACGCCCGCAGCTGGGCGTTCGTGGCCGGCGCCATCGTGCTCGGCATCGTGTTCTACGCCGTCACCGCGGGGATCGAGGCGGCCGTCAGCGCCCGCCTCGGCGCCCGCTGACCCACCCGAACGCACCACCACCCGATTCAGAAGGAGCACCACATGCGCACCACGACACGCCTCACGGCGCTCACGGCGGCCTCGGTCGTCGCCGCAACGGCACTTCTCGCCGGATGCTCGCCCACCTCGTCGGACGAGGGGTCAGACGGGGACGAGCTCACCCCCGTGTCGCTGCAGCTGCAGTGGCTCCCGCAGGCGCAGTTCGCCGGATACTTCGCGGCGCAGGAGCAGGGCTTCTTCGAGGACGAGGGCCTCGACGTCGACATCATCGAGTCAGGGGGCGACATCGTCCCGCAGGACGCCCTCGTGAACGGCGAGGTCGACTACGCCGTCGCCTGGGTCCCCAAGGCCCTGGGCTCGATCGAGCAGGGCGCGGGGATCACCGACATCGCCCAGATCTTCCAGCGATCGGGCACGCTGCAGGTCGCGTGGGCCGACTCGGGCATCGACTCGGTCGCCGACTTCGAGGGCAAGAGCATCGGGTCGTGGGGCTTCGGCAACGAGTGGGAGATCTTCGCGGCGATGGCCGCGGAGGGTCTCGACGCGTCGAGCGTCGACATCGTGACGCAGAGCTTCGACATGAACGCCTTCCTCGCGGGCGACATCGACGCGGCGCAGGCGATGACCTACAACGAGTACGCGCAGCTGCTCGAAGCCGTCGACCCCGACACGGGCGAGCTCTACCAGCCTGACGACTTCTCGGTGATCTCGTACGAGGACACCGAGGGGGCGATGCTGCAGGACGCGCTCTGGGCCGACACCGAGCGGCTCGCGAGCGACGAGGAGTACCAGGACACGACCGTCGCGTTCCTGCGCGCCGTCATCAAGGGCTGGGCGTACGCGCGCGACAACGTCGAGGAGGCGGCGCAGATCACGATCGACGCCGGATCCAGCTGGGGCCCGTCGCACGAGCTGTGGATGGCGAACGAGACGAACAAGCTCGTGTGGCCCGCCGAGAACGGCATCGGCTACATCGACGAGGACGCGTGGGACAAGACCGTCGCGGGGTCTCTCGCGGCCGTGAACGAGCAGGGCGCGCACCTCATCACGGAGGAGCCGCCCGCCGAGGCCCACACGAACGAGTACATCGAGCAGGCGCTCGCCGATGTGGAGGCCGAGGGGATCGACGTCACGGGGTCCGACTACGCGCCGATCGACGTCGAGATCACCGAGGGCGGGGCGTGACCTCCGAGACCGCGCGCGCCCTCGCGCTCGACCGCGGCGTCTTCCACTCGTGGTCGGCGCAGGCGAACGGCCCGACGTTCGTCCTCGCGGGCGGATCCGGGACGCGCGTCTGGGACTACGAGGGGCGCGAGTACCTCGACTTCTCGAGCCAGCTCGTCAACGTCAACATCGGGTACGGGCATCCGAAGGTCGTCGAGGCGATCCGCAGCCAGGCCGAGACCCTCGCGACGATCGGGCCGTCGACCGTCAACCTCGCGCGCGGCGAGGCGGCCGAGCGGATCCTCGCGAAGGCGGGCCCGGGGTTCGAGAAGGTCTTCTTCACGAACGGCGGGGCCGACGCGAACGAGAACGCGATCCGGATGGCGCGCATCGTGACGGGGCGCGACAAGATCCTCAGCCGGTATCGGAGCTACCACGGCAACACGGGGGCGGCGATCGTCGCGACGGGCGACTGGCGCCGCATCCCCAACGAGTACGCCCGCGGGCACGTGCACTTCTTCGGCCCGTACTCCTACCGCAGCGAGTTCTGGGCGGAGACGGAGGCCGAGGAGTGCGAGCGCGCGCTGCACCACCTCGAGCGGGTCGTCGAGGCCGAGGGGGCCGGGTCGATCGCGGGGATCCTCCTGGAGGGGATCCCCGGGACGGCGGGGGTCCTCGTGCCGCCGCCCGGATACCTCGCGGGGGTGAGGGAGCTGTGCGACAGGCACGGGATCGTCCTGATCCTCGACGAGGTCATGTCGGGCTTCGGCCGCGCGGGGGAGTGGTTCTCGTGGCAGAGCGAGCGCACGGCGCCCGAGGGCGTCGTCCCCGACATCGTGACCTTCGCGAAGGGCGTCAACTCGGGGTACGTGCCGGTCGGCGGCGTGCTGCCCGCGGCGCACATCGCGCGCCACTTCGACGAGAACGTGTTCCCCGGCGGGCTCACGTACTCGGGGCACCCGCTCGCGGCGGCGTCGATCGTCGCCGCGCTCGACGCCATGACCGAGGAGGGCGTCGTCGACAACGCTCGCGAGGTGGGGGCCGAGCACATCGGCCCCGGCCTCGCGGCCCTCGCGGCGCGGCACGACGTGATCGGCGAGGTGCGCGGCCTGGGCGTGTTCTGGGCCGTCGAGCTCGTCGCCGACAGGGCGACGAAGGAGCCGGTCCCCGCCGCGACGATCGCGCGGCTCAAGGCGCTGCTCCTGGATCGCGGCGTGATCCCGTTCGCGGCCGACAACAGGATCCACGTCGTCCCGCCCTGCGTCGTGACCGGCGAGGAGGTCGCGACGTTCCTCGCGGCGTTCGACGCGGCGCTCGCAGCGCTCTGAGCGAGCTGAATGGGCGCGAGGACGCGGCGGGCGCTCCCGGGAAACCCCGCCGCCCCGGGTTAGGGTCGAGGCGCTATGCATCGGGTCCTCGTCGCCATCCTCGCCGCCGTCGACGCGCTGGTGTCGGCGGCCGTGTCGCTCGTCGTGATCCTCGCGCCGCTCACCCTGCTCTGGATCGTCGAGTTCGGCGACGCCGCGTGGGGCGCCCTGTGGCCCGCGACGGCCCGCGTCTGGCAGGCGGGGCATCTCGTGCCCCTCGCAGTGCGGCTCGACGATGACGCGCAGGCGCTCACGGGCGTCGCGTCCGACGGGGCCTCGTTCGCGCTGAGCCTCGCGCCGCTCCTCTTCGCGGCCTTCACCTTCTTCTTCGCCGCCCGGTCGGGACGCCGGGCCGTCGAGGCGGGCGCGACGATCGTCGGCGTCGCGACGGGCACCGTCGTGACGGCGGGCGCCGCGGCGCTCGTGGGCCTCACGAGCGAGAACCCCGTCGCGCACGTCGCGCTGTGGCAGGCGATCGTCTTCCCCGCCGCGATCTACGCCGTCGGCATGATCGGCGGGGCGATCCGCGCCGCGTGGAACGACGGCGACGGGGGAGCGATCGACCTCGTCCACGACCAGCTCGACCGCCTCGACACGGCCTGGCGCGAGGTGCCGACCCTCGTCGCCCGCGGCACGGCGGTCGTCGTCACGGGCGTCGTCGGCGTCGCGGCGCTGCTGTTCGCGATCTCCGTCGCGGTGCGCGGCGGCGAGGTCGTCACGCTCTTCGAGCGCGCGGGCGTCGACCCCGCCGGCGCGACGGCGCTCACGCTCGTGCACGTCGGCTACCTCCCGACCGCGATCATCTGGGCGATGTCGTGGATCGCGGGCCCCGGCTTCGCCGTCGGATCGGGCACGGCGGTGTCGCCGTCGGGATCCTCGCTCGGCGTCGTGCCCGGCGTCCCGATGTTCGGGCTGCTCCCCGAGGGGGGATCCGGGTGGTTCCTCCTCGTCGCCCTCGTTCCCGTCGCCTTCGGCGCGCTTGCGGGGTT
The DNA here is from genome assembly GCF_000422385.1 of Microbacterium indicum DSM 19969. GTDB lineage: Bacteria > Actinomycetota > Actinomycetes > Actinomycetales > Microbacteriaceae > Microbacterium > Microbacterium indicum. The sequence continues at coordinate 337,009 of NZ_AULR01000001.1, read as the reverse complement.
CATCGTGCGCCGCGCGTACGACGATGACTGGGCCCACGACGGCGAGGGGCGCGAACGCTACGCGCCCCGCGTCGTCATCGCCCTCGGCATCGCGGTCGCGACGGGCGCGGTCGGCGCCCTGCTCGCGCAGTTCGCGAGCGGATCCATCGGCCCCGGCCGCCTGGCCGAGATCGGCCCGCAGCCCGGCGCCGTGGCGCTGACGCTCGGCCTCGAGGCGCTCGTCGGCGCGGCGATCCTGCTGCTCGCGCCCATGCGCCGCGTCGATCGCGCGGCCGCGGACGAGGCCGACGCCCCCTCCCGCGTAGACTGACCGGGTGCTGAACGTCGCCGTCCTCATCTCGGGCACCGGTTCCAATCTGCGGGCCCTCCTCGAGGCGGCGGCCGCACCCGGCTTCCCGGCCCGCGTGATCGCGGTCGGCGCCGACCGCGACGCCGAGGGCCTCGCCCACGCGGCCGACTTCGGGATCCCCGCCTTCTCCGTCCCGTTCCGGGCGTTCGAGAGCCGCGAGGCGTGGGGCGAGGAGCTCGCGACGCAGCTGCGCGCCTGGAGCCCCAACCTCGTGGTGCTCAGCGGGCTCATGCGCCTTCTGCCTCCGGCCGTCGTGCGCGAGTTCGCGCCCGCGATCGTCAACACGCACCCCGCCTACCTGCCCGAGTTCCCGGGGGCGCACGGCGTGCGCGACGCGCTCGCGTCCGGCGCGTCCCAGACGGGCGCGAGCGTGATCCAGGTCGACGACGGCGTCGACACGGGCCCGATCCTCGCGCAGGAGCGCGTCGCCATCGAGCCCGGCGACACCGAGGAGTCGCTGCACGCGCGCATCAAGCCCGTCGAGCGCCGCTTGCTCATCGACGTCGTGCGGCGCATCGCCGCGGGCGACCTCGACCTCTCGACCTCCGCACACCCCGCACACTGAAGGAGACCCCATGGCCGGTCCGAGCCACGACCCCTCGCTGTACCGCAACCGCGACCTCGTCCCGATCCGCCGGGCGCTCGTCTCGGTCAGCGACAAGACCGGGCTCACCGAGCTGGCCGCGGCCCTCGCGGGCGCGGGCGTCGAGATCGTGTCGACCGGGTCGACGGCCGCGACGATCCGCGACGCGGGCTACGCCGTGACCGACGTCGCCGAGGTCACGGGCGTCGCCGAGATGCTCGACGGGCGCGTCAAGACCCTGCACCCGAACGTGCACGGCGGCCTGCTCGCCGACCTGCGCCTCGAGTCGCACGAGAAGCAGCTCGCCGAGAGCGGCATCTCGCCCTTCGAGCTCGTCGTCGTGAACCTCTACCCCTTCGTCGAGACCGTCGCGTCGGGAGCGGAGGGCGACGACGTGGTCGAGCAGATCGACATCGGCGGCCCCGCCATGGTGCGCGCGTCGGCGAAGAACCACGCCAACGTCGCGATCGTCGTCAACCCCGCCGCGTACCCGTCGATCGTCGCGGCGCTCGCCGCGGGCGGCACGACCCTCGCGGAGCGCCGCGAGCTCGCCGCCCGCGCCTTCGCCCACACCGCCTCGTACGACACGGCCGTCGCCGAGTGGTTCGCGGGCGAGACGATCGAGGGCGAGTCCGATCTCCCGGCCCACCTCACGATCCAGGCCGAGAAGCTCGCCGACCTGCGTTACGGCGAGAACTCGCACCAGCGCGCCGCGCTCTACAACCGCGTCGGCGCCGCGGGCATCGCCCAGGCCGAGCAGCTGCAGGGCAAGGCGATGTCGTACAACAACTTCGTCGACGCCGACGCGGCCCTCCGCGCGGCCTACGACATGGTCCTCCCCGCCGTCGCGATCATGAAGCACGCGAACCCGTGCGGTCTCGCGGTCGCCGACCCCAAGGCCCTCGACCCGATCGCGAGCGCCCACCTGCGCGCCCACGCGTGCGATCCGCTCAGCGCCTTCGGCGGCGTCATCGCCGCGAACCGCACCGTGACGCTCAAGATGGCCGAGAACCTGCGCGACATCTTCACCGAGGTCATCGTGGCGCCCGACTTCGAGCCCGAGGCGCTCGAGGTGTTCAAGGCGAAGAAGAACCTGCGCGTTCTGAAGCTGCCGGCGAACTGGCAGCAGGAGCGCATGGACGTGCGCCTCGTGTCGGGCGGCCTGCTGCTGCAGGACGCCGACCGCTTCCCGCAGGACGACTTCGAGACGGTCGCGAAGGACTGGAAGCTCGTCGCGGGCGAGGAGCCCGATGTGCCGCTCGCCGACCTCGTGTTCGCGTGGAAGGCGTGCCGCGCCGTCAAGTCGAACGCGATCGTCCTCGCGAAGGACTCGGCGACGGTCGGCATCGGAATGGGCCAGGTCAACCGCGTCGACAGCTGCAAGCTCGCGGTCGAGCGCGCTGGCGACCGCGTCGCGGGATCCATCGCGGCGTCCGACGCCTTCTTCCCGTTCTCCGACGGTCCGCAGGCCCTCATCGAGGCCGGCGTCTCGGTCATCATCCAGCCGGGCGGATCGGTGCGCGACGACGAGACGATCGAGCTCGCGAAGAAGTACGGCATCGCGATGTACTTCACGGGCGAGCGCCACTTCTTCCACTGATCGCGCCCCCGCAGCCCCTCAGCCTGGCATAGGCTGGGGGGCTGTCGCGTCTCCGCGGAAACTCCCCATGTCTCATCGCTGAGGTGTCATGTCTGCTGTCTCTTCCGAGCCCGAACGTCTCTCGACGGTCCGGGCTCTCCTGCGCATCGCGCCCTTCGCGAAGGGCAACCGCGCACGCCTCGTCGCGGGCGGCCTGTCGGCCCTCGGGGCGTCGATCGTCGCGCTCCTGATCCCGACGGCCCTCGAACGGATCGTCGGAGGCCCGCTGTCGACGGGGCAGACGATGCCCGTCGTCTGGGGCGCCCTCGCGGTCCTGGGCCTCGGCCTGCTCGAGGCGCTCATGGTCTACCTGCGCCGCTGGTTCGTGCTCGCGCCGTCGACCGCGATCGAGTACAACGTGCGCACGGCGTTCTACAACCGGCTGCAGAAGCTCCCGATCGAGTTCCACGACCGCTGGCAGGGCGGGCAGCTGCTCAGCCGCATGATGCAGGACATCGGCCTGCTGCGCCGCTGGATGGCCTTCGGCCTCATCATGCTCGTCGTCAACGTCCTGACCTCGGTGATCGGGACCGTGCTCCTGTTCCAGTGGCACTGGATGCTCGGCAGCGTCTTCCTCGTGGCGAGCCTGCCGATCCTCTGGCAGGCGTTCCGCTTCGAGCGCACCTACGGCGTGCTGACGCGCCGCAGCCAGGACCAGCAGGGTGACCTCGCGACGAGCGTCGAGGAGAGCGTGCACGGGATCCGCGTGCTCAAGGCGTTCGGCCGCGGCCCGCACGCGCTCCGCAGCTTCACGCGCCAGGCCGAGGGCCTGCGCGCGACCGAGATGGGCAAGGCGCGCCAGATCGCGATCGTCGACTTCGTGCTCGTCCTCATGCCCGAGCTCGCCTTCGCGGTGTGTCTCGCGGTGGGGATCTGGCTCGCCTCGACGGGCCAGATCTCGGTGTCGCAGCTGTTCGGATACTTCGCGATGGCCACGATCCTGCGCTGGCCCATCGAGTCGATCGGGTTCCTGTTCGCGTTCCTGCTCGACGCCCGCACGTCGACGGACCGCGTGTTCGAGGTGTTCGACGCCGTCGACACGATCACCGACCCCGAGAACCCCGTGACACTCGCGGATCCGCGCGGAGCGCTCGCCTTCGAGGGCGCCCACTTCCGCTACCAGGACGCGCGCGACCACGAGACCGACCTGCTCGACGGCATCGACCTCGCGCTCGTCCCGGGCGAGACCATGGCGCTCGTCGGGCTCACGGGGTCGGGCAAGACGACGCTCACGACCCTGCCCACCCGGCTCTACGACGTGACGGCGGGCCGCGTGACGCTCGACGGCGTCGACGTGCGCGACATGCGGCTCGTCGAGCTGCGCACCCACATCGCGACGGCGTTCGAGGATGCGACGCTCTTCTCGGCGTCGGTGCGCGAGAACGTGCTGCTGGGCCGCGACGACCTCGACATCGCCTCGCCCGAGGCGGATCGCGTGCTCGACGAGGCCCTCGAGGTGGCGCAGGCCGAGTTCGTCGCCGAGCTGCCGCAGGGCACGGAGACGATGATCGGCGAGGAGGGCATGAGCCTCTCGGGCGGCCAACGCCAGCGCCTCGCGCTCGCCCGCGCGGTCGCCGCCCGCCCGCGGGTCATCGTCATGGACGATCCGCTCTCGGCGCTCGACGTCAACACCGAGGAGCGCGTGCAGACGCGTCTCAAGAGCACCCTGGGGGGCACGACGGCGCTCGTCGTCGCGCACAGGCCGTCGACGGTCGCGCTCGCCGACCGCGTCGCCCTGCTCGAGCGCGGCCGCGTGACGGCCGTCGGGACGCACAGCGAGCTGCTCGCCTCGACGCCGGCCTACCGCGCCGTGATCTCGAGCCTCGAGGACGACGAACGACAGGAGAGCGCGATGCGGTCGGATCCGCAGCGCTCGCTCGACGAGACCGAGGAGGCCGGCCGATGAGCGGGACCGTCCAGGGAACAGCGGGCGAGGACCGCACCGACTACACGAAGGACGAGAGCCGCGTCATCCGTGAGCGCTCGCAGCGCCTCCTCCTGTCGCTCCTCGCGCCCATGAAGTGGCGCGTCCTCCTCGTGTCGATCGTCGTGGTCGTCCAGACGGGCGTCCGCGTCCTCGGCCCGGCGCTCCTCGGCATCGGGCTCAACACGGCGCTCCCCGCCGTGACGGGGGAGGGCGACTGGGGGCCCACCTGGGGCGTCGTCACGGCCTACGCGGCGACGGCGATCCTGGGCGCCGCGCTCCTCGCCTGGTACGACACCCTCGCGGCGCACCTGACGCAGGCCGTGCTGCTCGACCTGCGCACGCGGGTGTTCCACCACACGCAGCGGCTGAGCCTCGAGTTCCACGAGACCTACACCTCCGGCCGCATCATCTCGCGCCAGACGAGCGACCTCGAGACGATCCGCGAGCTGCTCAACGGCGGCCTCACGCAGCTCGTCAACGGCGTGCTCTACGGCGTCTTCACCTTCATCGCGCTCGTGCTCGTCGACTGGCAGTCGGGTCTCGTGATCGTCGTCGCCGTCGTGCCGCTCGGCCTCCTCATGCGCTGGTTCTACCGCCGGTCGCAGGTGCGCTACCGCGAGACGCGCGTGTGGAGCGCGCAGGTCATCGTCAAGTTCGTCGAGACGATGACGGGGATCCGCGCGGGCAAGGCGTTCCGCGCCGAGCCCGGGAACGAGCGGATCTTCGCGGGCCTGTCCGAGAAGTACCGCGAGGCGAACATGCGCGTCATCCGCCTCTTCGGAACCTTCGAGCCCGGCCTCATGGCGATCTCGGCGTTCGCGACGGGCATCGTCGTGTTGTGGGGCGGCGTGCGGATCACGTGGGGCGAGTTCACCGTCGGCGCGCTGCTGTCGGCCGTGCTCTACGTGCGCAACTTCTTCACGCCCCTGCAGGAGGTCGCGACCTTCATCAACTCGTTCCAGGCCGCGTCGGCCGCGCTCGAGAAGGTGTCGGGCGTGCTCGAGGAGGAGCCCTCGGTCCCCGACCCCGAGTCCCCGACGGCCCTCCCCGAGGCGCACGGGCACCTGCGCTTCGACGACGTGACCTTCGGGTACGGCGCCGGGCGCACGATCCTGCCTGAGTTCTCGCTCGACATCCCCGAGGGTCAGACCGTCGCGGTCGTCGGCACGACGGGCGCGGGCAAGTCGACGCTCGCGAAGCTCGTCTCGCGGTTCTACGACCCGAGCGAGGGATCCGTCACGCTCGACGAGATCGACCTGCGCGACCTCAGCCAGCAGGACCTGCGCCGCGCGATCGTCATGGTCACGCAGGAGGCATACCTCTTCAGCGGGACGGTCGCCGACAACATCGCCCTCGGGCGCCCCGGCGCGTCGTTCGACGAGATCGAGGGCGCCGCGAAGGCCGTCGGCGCGCACGAGTTCATCATGTCGCTGCCGGACGGGTACGACACCGACGTCAACAAGCGCGGCGGCCGCGTCTCGGCGGGTCAGCGCCAGCTCGTGTCGTTCGCGCGCGCGTTCCTCGCGGATCCCGCGGTGCTGATCCTCGACGAGGCGACGGCGTCGCTCGACATCCCGTCGGAGCAGATGATCCAGCGCGCCCTGCAGACCCTGCTGGCCGACCGCACCGCGATCATCATCGCCCACCGCCTCTCGACGGTCGAGATCGCCGACCGCGTTCTCGTCATGGAGCACGGGCGCGTGATCGAGGACGACGCGCCCGAGACCCTCATCGCGGGGACGGGGACGTTCGCGAAGCTGCACAGGGCGTGGCGGGAGTCGCTCGTCTGACGCCGGTCGGTGGGGCGCGGGGGTCAGCCGGTGATCCCCGCGTCGCCCGGGCCGATCGGGACCGCGGGCTCCGAACCCGGACCGGTCATCGGTCGGCGAAGTAGCGGAACAGGTGCCGCTCGCGGATCGACGCGTACGCCGCGAGCCCTCCCGCGATGACGCCGGAAACGGCCCCGCCCGCGATCGCCGCGGCCGCCGCGATCAGGGACCCGGCGTCCTCCGCCGGCGCGCGCACGACGAACCCCGCCGTGATGAGCGACGCCGCCACGATGACCGCGGGCACGGCGATCCCGATCTCGATCGCCCAGATCGACACGAGGTCTCGGTGCCGAACCCCTGCGTGCAGCGCCGAGGCGTGCGACAGGCGGCGCGCGCGCACGACGATCCACCCGAGTGCCGCGCCGAGCAGGGCCGCTGCCGCCGGGGCCGGCGCCGTCAGCCGGGCTCGGAACCGCGCGACCCCGTCGAAGGCCGAGCCGTGCGTGGCGTTGAGCTGCGAGTACGTCCCCGATCCGGCATCGCCCGAGGCGAGCAGGGTGTCGTGCAGAAGCGCGGCCGTGCTCTCGGACGTCGGCCATGCCTCCGCCCAGCACTCGTCGAAGGCGCCCCGGGGGAGGACGGGCGCGAGCGCCGCGTACCCGAAGCCGGACCTCCTCCCGTCCGAGGGGTACGCGTACTCGCTCGCGACGCGCACGGGACCCGCGGCCGTCTCGACGTCGTCCCCGGGCCGAGCGCCCAGCATCGACGCGAGCTGGTCGGATATGACGAGCCCGCTCGAGTCCGCCGCGGCGCCCAGGATCGTCGCAACCCCGCCCGTCACCTCGTACGCCGGAACCGCGCTGTCGGGGAGAGCGGCCATCTCGATCGTCTCGTTCTCGCGAAGCGCGCCCGAGGTGCGGACCGATCCCGTCCCCGCGAGCGCGGCGCACATCGCACCATCGATCTGCCCGGGAGCAGAGAAGATGAGCACGGAAGCGCCCGACGTCTGGAACGCCCGCGCTTCGGACTGGATCGACCGGATCGACGCGAGATCGGCCGCGACCAGACCGCCCACGATGAGGATGAGCGCGCACACGATCGTCACGGTCCGGGCCGTGCCGGAGCGGACGTTGCGCCACGCCTCGCGCGCGATCGCGGCGAGTCTCACGCGACCGCCTCCGGTGCGAACGCACGGAGATCGACGTGGTCCGTGCACGCGTCGCGCGTGCGATCGTCGTGCGTCGCCACGACGACGATCGTGTGCTCGAGCCTCAGGCTGTTCAGCGCGAGGTTGACGCCGTCGGCGGCCGACGGATCGAGCTGCGCCGTCGGCTCGTCGACGAGCAGCAGGTCGGGCGAGGTGGCCGCTGCCCGCGCGAGCATGAGCCTCTGCGCCTCGCCACCCGACAGGTCGCGGAATCGCCGGCCGCCGAGAGCGCCGAGGCCGAAGCGCTCGAGCCAGCCGTCCGCCTGCTCGTCGGCCTCTCTCGGCGACGCGCCGCGCGCGAGCAACGGAAGCGCGACGTGGTCGCGCGCGGAGCGGCGCGGCGTGCCGTGGGGGTTCTGGAACACCCGAGCCGAGCGGGCGACGTCCCCGCGATCCACGCTCCCCTCGACGGGCGCGATCCACCCCGCGATGATCCCCAGCAGCGTGCTCTTGCCCGATCCGGACGGCCCGGTGAGCGCGTAGGAGCGACCGGCGTCGAACGCGAGGTCGACACCGCGGAACAGCCAGCCGCCGGAATCGAATCTGTGGCCGACCGCGCCCATCACGATGCGCATGACGCATCGGCCTCCGGCTTCGCGTCGACCTGGGAGACGCCGTCGAGCGGCTCCCGCGGCGCGACCAGGGTCTGGCCCAGCTCGGAGCCCGCGACGTCGACGGGGACGGGGGAGCCGTCGATCGAGATGCACCCCGCGGTACCCGCGAGACCGAAGACGGCGCTCGCCGGAACAGCCAGAACGGCGACCGGCGCGGTGAGCGAGCTCGTGCCGGGCAGCACCACCTCGTGATCCTGCGGTGCCGCCTCCGAGAACTCGGGGGTCGTGACGATGTCGCGCAGGAACTCGGGATCGACGATCGTCTGATCCGCCGTCAGCGCACCGGCGACGTCGCCGACCGCGACGACCCGATCGCCGGGCAGCGCGCTCGAGTCCTGCCCCGTGATCCGCACCCCCGTGACGACGTCCGGCGAGGTCGCGAGGACGTCTCCTGCGGCCATCTGGCCGCCGACCACCGTGGCGCACTCCTGCAGCACGAGGCTCGGCGCCGGCAGCCACACCACGTCGGCGACGGCGAGGACGACCGCCTGCTGGGCGGCCTCGTCCTCGTCTCCGGCCTGTTCCTCGGGCTGACCCGACGGACCCGTGACGCCGATCGCGCGGAACGCCGACCGGACCGCGTCCGCCGTGCTCGACCCGACGACGCCGTCCGCCGCCGTGGCGTACCCGTCGGCAGTCAGCGTCTCCTGGAGCGCGGTGACGTCCGCACCCGTGTCGCCGATCCGGAGGTCGCGCCACAGCGGCGTGCTGGTCGCGAGGCTCAGCAGCGGACGCCCGTCGACCGAGACCATGGTGTCGCCGGAGTGCGCCTCGGCGCCCGGCGCGCACTGCAGCGCCGTGACGCGGCCGTCCCTCGGGGCGACGATCGACGCGGAGTCGGCCATCGTCAGACGGACGTCGACCGCCTGCTCGTCCGCGAACTCGCGCTGCGCGGCCGGCGCGGTCGTCGCCGCGGCGTCGCCGGCGAGTGACGCCGGAACCGCGGGGCGCAGCAACAGCGCCGCCGCCGCTCCCGCGCACACGAGCCCGACGGCGACGAGGCTCGCCGTGATCACCGTCGCCGCGCGTCGACCGCCGCTCACTCGCCGGCCTGAGCGATCAGCCCGAGCGGGTCATCGAGACACTCGCTGTAGACCACGTCGCCTTCGACGGTGCCCGCGAAGGGGAACGTGTAGTCGGCGTTGTCGCGTTCGTAGTCGGCGACCGTGTAATCCGACGGGACGACACCCTTGTCGATGAAGCATTCGGTCATGACCTCGGCCAGATCCCGGTGCTCCGGGTTCCCCCGCATCTCGAGGTCGAGGTAGTACACCGGCTGCAGGCCCGACGAATACTCGCAATCGGTGACGTGGCCCTCGGCCGCGTCGTTCGAGTCATCGACCGTCACGGTGTAGTTCATGGTGTTGCCGTCGAGCGCGTCCAACGTGATGCCCTCTGACTCGAGGCAGTCGGCGAACCGGGTGCGGACTTCCGCGACGTCGGCATCGGTGATCTCGCCCGTCGCGAGGATCTGCCGCGCGAGGTCGGAGGTGCGGTCGGCGTCGTACTCGTCCGCGAACCGCTGTGCGTACGGCCCCGTGAAGCTCACATCGCCGGCGGTCGCGTGGCCGCCCTCCGCCTCAGGAGCGGAGCAGGCGACGAGCGCGAACGCGGAGACCGCCAGAACCCCGGCGCACGCTACCCCCCCCGCGACGCGCCACGTCCGGCCCCCGGACGTGGGCATGACAATTAGTTGGCTCATCACCAGAACGATACTGCGATGCCGGATGACCATCGGCGATGGCGGCGCCCCCGCCCGTCCGCGTTCGCGCCGTTGCTTCTCACGTCCCGGGGAGCCGCCGGGGCGTCAGACGGGGCGCGTCGACACGGGGTCAGCCGCGAGCCAGGCTTCTCCACGCGGCGATCATGGCGGGGAGCTGGTCCGCGGCGTCGGCGAGCGGGAGCTCGTCGGGGAGGAGGTCCAGTCGTGCGGTCCAGACCACGACGACGGCGCCGTCTGCGTTGAACTCGACGGCCGAGTCGCCGGCTTCGTTCGTGGCGAAGGTCGCTCGATGGACGCCGCCGTCCGTCGTGAGGAGGGCCGCCTTCGTGCTCACCCGCGTCAGCCCGTTCGGATCACGTCCGATACGGTCCCAGAGCGAGTCGCGCTGACCCTCCTCGCCCACCGCGATCGTCACGAGCGGATGGGGCGAATCCGCGAGGGAGTCGCGGAGCGAGCATGCGGTCCATACGCTCGACGGCTTGTCCGCGGTCAGCGGGAAGTCTTGGATGGCCGATACCCAGCGGCCGTCGGCGACGACGTAGACGCGGCTGTCGGCGTCGGCCATCGCGGACGCCACCTGGTCGAGCTCGGCCTCGACATCGGGAACGGGGCGCTCGGAGATCCACATGCTGGCGATGCTAGCGGGCGCACGAGCCTCGTCATCGGCTTGTCGCCGGGCCCCGGGATCGCGCGCGGTGCGTTGTCGTCCCGATTCGGGGGGGCTGCGCGGCCGATCGCTCCGCGGAGACCGGCCCCGCGACTCAGAAGAGGGGGCTCCGCGCCCGTCATCCGTCGCGGCGCGAGATCAGAGGCGGATCTCGGCGACCACCTCGCCGTACTCGCTCTCACCGACGGGCGCGAACCCGACACGGCGGAAGAAGGCCTCGGGGCCGAGGTCGCCCGCCTCGTAGACCACGGTGACGCGCTCGAGGCCACGCCGGCGGGCCTCCTCGAGGACCGCCTCGACGGCGTAGCGGCCCGCGCCGCGGCCCTGCGCGTCGGCGTCGACGTTGACGCGCCACAGCGCCGCACGCAGGTAGTCCGACGGCTGGTCGGCGTCGAAGTACGCCTGGATGAAGGCGACGACCTCGTCGCCGTCGAGGACGACGCGCTGCCAGGTCTTCTGCGGGTCGGCGACCGACAGTGCCACGGCGTAGGTCGTCGGGGCGACGAAGTCCTCCTGGCCCGGCTTCAGGGTCAGCGAGTTCGCGGCGACGATCGTGGCCGCCGAGAGCAGTTCTGCGTGGAGGTCGCTCATACCCAAAGGTTAGGCCCTCCCGCACGGATGCGGGAGGGCCTCATGAAGGTCTGCGCGAAGCGTTACGAGACGACCTGGACGGGGGTGCCGACCTGGAGGAACGAGTACGTCCACTGGGCCTCGGCCTCGGGCAGGTTGACGCAGCCGTGGCTCATGCGCGCGCCGTTGCCGAAGTTGTTGTGCCAGTAGGTTCCGTGGAAGCCCTGGTCGCCGTTGAAGTACGAGATCCACGGCACGTTCGCGGTGCAGTAGCCGAAGTCCTTGCCGCCGCGCGTCGGGTCGTAGTTGCCGTCGGCGTCGCACGAGCCCATGTTCTGCGAGGTGAGCTGCGCGTACACGGTGAAGTTGCCCGTCTGGGTGTCGTGGCCGGCCGTGCCGGTCGCCGAGGGGATCGTGCGGACGAGCTTCTCCTCGCCGCCGTTGACCGTCTCGTAGAAGTACGACATGCCCTCGCTGATGTCGACGTACGCGCGGCGGAAGCGCTCGGTCGTCTTGTGCTCGACGACCTCGCCCGTGAGCGCGATGTCGGCCGACTCGCCCTGCGTGAGAGCCGCGGCGACCTGGTCGGCGACGCCGTCGGTCGAGGAGACCTTGTAGCCGTCCTGGCCCTCCGTCTCGGTCTTCAGGACGTCGCCCGCCGCGTTGACGATGACGTCGGCGTCGGTGGCATCCTGGTCGACCTTGGCCGGCAGGCCGTCGACGTACGACTGGATCGCCGCGTCGTCGGTCGCGACGCTGACCGTGCCGTCGTCGCCGACCGTGACGTCGAGCCACGACGCGACGGTGTCGGCGGGGGCGGTGTCGACGTCGTCGCCGTCGAGCGAGAACGAGACGCCCGTGAGCAGGCCGTTGAGGCGCTGCGCCTCGGCCTCGGCGTCGTTCGTCGTGAAGAGCGGCTGGATCTCGACGAAGCTCGTGTCTATCGTGATGCCGGACGAGCTGTCGGCGGCGGCGAGGAGCTGCGTGCCGGAGGCGAGCGCCTGCGATCCGTTCGATGCCGCGAGCTGCTGCTCGATGTCGGCGGCGAGGGCGGTCGTGTCGACGCCGCGGCCCGACTGGCCCGCGACGGCCTGGTACGAGCCGTCGGAGTACTGGATCTGCGCGTTCACGGGGTCGGTGTACGCGTCGGCGAACGCGTCGCTGAGGGCCGCGGACGCCGCGGCCTCGTCGACCGTCACATCGGCGCCGGTGTCGCCGCCGTTCCACTCGCCGACCTTCCACGCCGGGCGCTCGCTCAGGGCGTCGGCCGCGGCGGTCGAGGCGTCGACCGAGAGCCCGAGATCGGATCCCGTGAGCTGGGCGGTCTCGCCGTCGACCGTGATGTCGATGGGGAGGGAGGCGAGTGCCTCGGAGATGCGGTCGTGCGTCGACCCGGGGAAGGAGAGGCCCACGTCGGCGCCGAGAACCGTGGTGCCGGGGGCGATGACCATGGTCGAGAGGACGCCGGCGGCAGCGGCCGCCGCCACGACGACTCCGCCCGGGATGCCGATGCCGAGCCAGAGCTTCTTATGCGACTTCTTCGGTTCGGGCTGGGCCCATTCGACGGTCTGCGACGAGTCGCCCGCTGATGCGGTGTCGACGGGCTTCGTGGCCAGGTCGGTCATGTCGGTCTCTCCCCTGATGGCGCGCGCGTTCGCGCGTCGCTACGGCAATGGTAGACGTGCCGATATCCGAAGAGGGAAGAATTCCCGTCACGAAGCACTCACGATCCCCTGAACGCCGGCTCCGTGTGCAGGGGATCAGCGCAGGCGGCGGCGCCCGACGAGGAGTCCGACGGCGACGCAGAAGACGCCGACCGCGAGGCCGGCCCACGGGAAGCTCAGGGCCCACAGGGCGACCGTCGCGCTCGCGAAGATCACGAGCTCGATGAGCGCGCGCACGTAGCTCGGCACGGCGATCACGGCCTTGGGCGAGAGGAAGAACGCCCACACGAGGATCGCCACGACGGGGGTCGCGATGCCGAACACCACGGCCCACGGCTGGGGCCAGGCGAAGAAGCCCCACAGCGCGAGCGACCCGAACGCGAGCAGCTCGCTCAGCAGGCGCAGGACGTCGAGCAGAGTGATGCGCGGGCGGTCGACCCCGGGGGTCGGGGCGGTGCTGTCGGACATGCCGCCAGTCTACGAGCGGCCGCCTCCGCGCCCGATGGGACCCCGCCCGGGATCCCGGTCTCACAGGGGCGCCGTTTGTGAATAGGCTGGGGGTGGATCCGCCGACCTGCGCCGACGGCGACGGGGCCGGGCGATCCGGAAAAGGACTGCACTATGGGCGTCTTCGCCACCATCGGGGCCGTGGGCATCGTGATCATCGTCGTGATCCTGCTCGTCGTCGCCGCCGTCGTCGCACTCGTCATCGCGCTGCTCATGCGCGCCTGGTACAAGGTCGCGCGCGCCGACGAGGCTCTCGTGATCGTGGGCCGGCGCGGCAAGAGGAAGGGCGGCGTGCCGGCTGCGAACGTGTCGGTGATCCGCGGCGGGGGTGCGATCGTCAACCCGATCACGCAGCGCGCCGAGACGCTCTCGCTCCGGGCGCGCCAGATCATGGTGCAGCCGACGGCCCAGTCGATCCAGGGCGTCACGGTCGACGTGACGGGCGTCGCGCTCGTGAAGGTCGGGTCCGACGGAGACGCGATCGCCCGGGCCGCGGAGCGCTTCGTGTCGCAGGACAAGGCGATCGAGGCGTTCACGACCGAGCAGCTCGAGGGTGCGCTCCGCGGCGTCGTCGCGACCCTGACGGTCGAACAGCTCATGCGCGACCGTCAGCAGCTGAGCGACCAGATCGCGGCGCTCATCAAAAGCGACCTCGACGAGCAGGGCCTCGTGCTCGACAGCTTCCAGATCCAGGGGATCACCGACCAGAACGGCTACATCGACGCCCTCGGCGCCGAGGAGGTCTCGAAGGTCAAGCGGCAGGCCGAGGTCGCCCGCATCGACGCCGAGCGCCAGATCAAGGCGCGCGAGATCGCGACGAGCGAGGAGACGCTCGTCGAGCAGACCGCGTTCGACAAGAACCAGGCCGCCGCGGCGTCGGACGTCGGCGAGGCTCGCGCCGAGGCCGAGCAGGCCGAGGCGCTCGCGCGGGCCCGCGCCGAGCAGGGCGTGCTCATGCAGCAGGCCGAGAACCGCCAGGCGCAGCTCGACGCCGACGTCAAGCGCGTCGCCGACGCGAGCCTGTACGAGGAGCAGAAGCGCGCAGACGCGCGCGCGTACTCGCAGGTCAAGGACGCCGAGGCGCGCGCCGAGGTCCAGCGCCGCGAGGCCGACATCAGCCAGTACGAGGAGCAGAAGAAGGCCGACGCCCTCGCCTACTCGCAGATCAAGTCGGCCGAGGCCGACGCGCAGCGCGCCGTCCAGGAGGCCGAGGCGACCCGCCTCAAGGCGCAGGCCGAGGCCGACGCGGCCCGCGCGCGTGCGCAGGCGGAGGCCGACGCGATCCGGCTCGCGGGTGAGGCCCGCGCCGCGGCGATCGAGGCCGAGGCCGAGGCGCTCAAGCTCAACCAGGAGGCCGTGCTCGCGCAGCGCTCGCTCGACGTGCTCGTGCCGATGATGACCGAGTTCGCGAAAGGGTACTCGACGATCGGCAGCGTCACGGTCCTCACAGGATCCGGCGACGAGGGCGGCGCGACGAGCCACATGGCCGGCGAGGCGGCCATGGGCATGCGCGCCATGTTCGACACGGTGCGCGAGGCGACGGGCATCGACCTCTCGTCCGTGATCCAGGGCACCTCGATCGGCCGCGGCATCGCCGACGGCCAGAAGTAGCGCGCGCCGAGCCCCCGCGCCCCGACGCCCACCGGCGGTCGGGGAGCGGGGGCTCTCGCTTGACGTGAGATCGAATATCTGTTCCCATATAAGGGTGCGATGGACGGGGCAGACTCTCGAAACTGCGTCCGCGGATCCGGGGCTGTTCGCGATGCCCGGGCTCGTGCGGTCGGTGCGCACGCCCGAGTTCCAGGGCGTGACCTTCCACGAGGTCATGGCGAAGTCGATCGTGAACAGGGTCCCCGACGCGAGCAGCATGCCGTTCCACTGGGCCATCAACCCGTACCGGGGATGCTCCCATGCGTGCGTGTACTGCTTCGCGCGGAAGACGCACGACTACCTCGGGTTCGATTCCGGGGCCGACTTCGACCAGCAGGTGGTCGTGAAGGTGAACGCGGCCGAGGTCGCGCGGAAGGATCTCGCGAGGCGGTCGTGGGGTCACGAGCTCGTCGCGCTCGGGACCAACACCGACCCGTACCAGCGCGCCGAGGGCCGGTACGGGCTCATGCCCGGGATCATCACGGCGCTCGCCGAGAGCGGGACACCGATGTCGGTCCTCACGAAGGGCACGCTGCTGCGCCGCGACCTGCCGCTCCTCGCCGACGCGGCCCAGCACGTTCCCGTCGACCTGTCGTCGTCGATCGCGGTGTTCGACGACGAACTGCAGAAGGCGATCGAGCCGGGTACGCCGTCGACGGCGGCGCGCCTCGCGACGGTCCGCGCCGCGGCTGACCTCGGGTTCCGCGTCACGGTCTTCGTCATGCCGATCATGCCGTGGCTCACCGATTCGCCGGAGCAGCTCGAGGAGGGGGTCCGCCGGATCGCCGAGGCGGGAGCCTCCGAGGTGATGTACGGGGCGCTGCATCTGCGGCAGGGCGCGAAGGAGTGGTTCCTCGCGTGGCTCGACCGCGAGCACCCCGAGCTCGCCGAGGGATACCGGCGGTTCTACGGATCCTCCTCCTACGCGCCGAAGGGGTACCGGGCGCAGCTCGCCGCGCGCATGGAGCCGCTGCTGGGCCGCCACGGGCTGCGGGGCGCCCCGGATCTCGACCAGCCCGAGGTCCGCCGGGCGGCGCGCCGCCGCGCCGAGGAGGCGACGGCGCCCGGCCCCCAGCTCACGCTGTTCTGAGGGCGGTTCTCCGCCCGAATGCAGAGAGATCCCCGACCCGGATAGCGCACCCGGGGCGGGGATCTTCGGCGGAGGATGGGGGATTTGAACCCCCGAGGGCTTTCACCCAACACGCGTTCCAAGCGTGCGCCATAGGCCGCTAGGCGAATCCTCCTTCGTGCCGCGAACGGCACTCGGGACAGTCTACCGGGTGCCCGGCTGAGGAACGAATCAGCGCCGCAGGAAGAGCGACCGGGGGATCACGCGACCGATCGCCGGGCGCCGGAGCGCGGACCGGATCTCCGCGAGCGGGGCCGAGAGATCCGCGGATCCGGCGCCTCCCGGGGCGAAGGACGCGTGCTCGATCGCCGTCACGAGCGCCCTGACCGCCGACTCGGGCGCGCCGCGCGCGACGAGGCGCGTGCCGAACGCGCGCGGAGACTCGGTCGCGGGCACCGAGAGCCCCGCGTCGGACGCCGTCGCCCTCAGCTCGCGCCACGCGGCGCCGACGTCGCCTCCCGCTGCCGCGCGCACGCGACGGCGCCGGACGATCTCGCGAACGACGGAGGGCGCCGCGAGCAGGGCGAGGACGACGAGGATCACGACGACGGTGCGGAGCACGGCGCCGTCGATCCGCGGGCCCGAGCCGGAGGCGGCGTCGGAGTCCGGGCCCGCGGAGGCCGACGCCGTCGGGGTCGCGCTCGGCGTCGACGTCGCGGTGGGCGTCGCCGTGGGGGTCGGCGTCGCGGTCGGCTCGGCGTCGTCGGGCGCGGAGGCGGCCGTGGGATCCGCTGCGTCGGCGATCGTCGGGGTCGGCTCGAACGACACCCATCCGATCCCGTCGAGGTACGCCTCGGGCCAGGTGTGCAGCTGGGCGCTGTCGACCGAGTACACGGCGGCGTCGCCGTCGCGCTCGCCCGTCGCCGTGCCGGGCAGATACCCGACGACGACGCGGGTCGGGATCCCGTCCATGCGCGCCAGGAGGGCGAACGCCGACGCGAAGTGGATGCAGTACCCCTCGCGCTGGTCGAGGAACGCCTCGATCGAACCGCGCGAGGTGTCGTCGTACCCCGATGCGTCGGGGGTGTCGAGCGAGTAGGTGAACGCGTCGGACCGCAGCCACGACTGCAGGGCCAGGAGCGCCTCATAGGGGCCGGACGCCGTCGAAGCGCCCGACTCGTCGAGCGCCTCCATCAGCGGGGTCCCGGCCCGGACGTCAGGCGAGGCGATCGCGTCCTCCGAGACGCCGGAGGGCAGGCCCTGGACCCACGGCGACGAGACCGCCTGCTCGGCGGTCGGCCGCAGGTGCTGCGCGTCGACCGAGTACTCCTCGCCGTAGGTCGACAGATCCGTCGCCCGCGCGGTGCGGTTGGCGGTGTCGAGGCGCCACCCGTCGTCGGCGCCGTCGATCGAGACGGCGTCGTTCGGCACGGGGAGGTAACCCGTGTCGAGCTGGACGTCGCCGACGCTCACGCTCTCCGGAACGACCGCGACGGGCCCGACCTCTCCCGACGAGGTCACGGGCCCGAAGCCCCGCGACAGGGCGACGACGGGGCCGGCGTCCTGCTCCCAGCCGCCCGCGGCCGTGAACGTCGTGTCGGTCGCGAGCCGCAGGTAGGGCGCCGATCCGGCCGACGTCGACACGCGCATGACCTCCGTGCCCGCCGACTGGCGGAGCTCGTCGCCGAGGTCGATCGACACGTCGATCTGGGTCGGGCTCGTCCCGAGGCCGCCCGTGACGGGGCCGCGCGCGGTCGTGACCTGAGGTGCGATCGCGACGGCCGCGACGAGCGACAGCGCGATGATGCCGGCCGACACCGCGACGAGCGGCGGCCGCGGGCGCCTGCGGCGCTCCGACGCGAAAGCCGCCATGCCGAGGATCGCGACGATGAGGGGGATCGCGAGCAGGAGATGGTCGCCGCGCGGCACGACGAGCTGCGGCACGATGAAGACCGCGGCGAGGGGCACGGCCGCGGCGAGCGGGGCGCGCATCGACGTCGCGACCATGTCGACGAGGATCGCGAGCAGGCAGGCGGCGAGCGTCAGCACGAACGCGAGCGCGTCGCCGACGGCCATCGGCGCGAGCCCCGTGACGATCTCGTTCGTCGCGTCGGATCCGATCCCGACGATGCCGCTGATCGGATCGCCGTCGTCGGGCAGCGGGGCCGTCACGACGGCCGTCACGGCCCACGCGATCAGCTGGGCGACGAGCGCGAAGCCCCGCAGCCGCACGAGGGCGCGGGCCGCGTAGCCGATGCCGACGATCACGACGGCCGAGCCCGCGGCGGCGGGGAACCACGTCGGGATGAGGAGGGTGGTCAGCGGCAGCAGTGCGAAGACGACGGCCGCCGCGGTCGCGAGCGAGAGCAGCGCGCTGGGGCGACTCGTGCGCCTCATCGCGCGCCTCCCGTGGCTCGGATCCACGCGACGTCGATGCCGTCGGAGATCGCGCCGACCCGCCACCCGGGCGCCTCGGCCGGGGCCGGGGCGAGCAGCAGGTGGGGAGCGGAGCCCGCGGGCACGAAGGGCGCGGTCCCGATCGCGACGACGAAGCCCGCGTCGGCGGGGGCGCGATCCGCGCCGGGGTCCTGCTGCTCGACGGTCGCGAGCGTCTCGAGGAGGTCGGCGAGCCCCGCGCCGCCGTCCACGGATCCGAGCGGATCGCCCGCGTCGTCGCACACCGTGACGACGTATCCGTCGCGCGAGAGGCGCGCGACGACCGACGCGCACGCCGTGACGCACGCCTCGAACTCCTGCGGCTCGAGGACGGGGGAGCGGGTGAGGATCACGAGGGCGCCCGGGGTGTGCTCCTGCTCCTCCTCGCGCACCATGAGGTCGCCGTGGTGGGCCGACGCCCGCCAGTGCACGCGCCGCATCGCATCGCCCGGCGCGTAGGGGCGCGGGATGAGGTTGTCGGATCCCTGCCCGAGGCGGGGCGAGGGCGACGGCCGGTCGCCGTAGGCCGATCCCGCCTCGGCGAGGGGACGCAGCTCGATGATCTGCGGGACCGCGACGACGGCGTCGATCGCGCCCGCCGGATAGCGGCGCACCCACGTGCCGAAGGGCGAGAGGTCGGTGATCTGCAGGGGGCCGACGCCGTGACGCCCGCGCCGCGTCGCGACGACGGCGTAGTCGAGCCGCACGCCGCCCCGGCCCACAGCGGCGGGCGAGACCTCGACGGGGTCGAAGGCGTCGTCGATCAGGTCGTCGGCGTCGTCGGTCATGGCGGCGCTCCCGCCCACGACCGTCGTCCTCACCCGCAGGACGTCGCCGACCGAGACGAGGTCGGCCGAGAGAGCGCGCGAGACCCGCGACAGGGGAGGGACGGCGAGCGCGAGGAGCGACAGCACGGCCGTGACGAGGAGCGCGCCGCCGATCGCGACCAGCTCGACGCGGCCGAGCGGGATCCCCGTGCCGACGACGACGGCGCCGACGACGACCATCGCGACGCCGCGCGACGTCGGCCGCGCCCACACGATGCGCCGCGGCGCGGCCCGCGTCACCTGTCCGCCACGGGGACCGGCGCCTCGGAGACGATCTCGTCGAGGATCCGCGCGACGGGGTCGGCCGACCGGCGCGTGCCGACGGCGGTGCGCGCCGGGACGAGGCGGTGCCCGAAGATCGGCTTCACGAGCCCCGACACGTCGTCGGGGACGACGTACTCGCGGCCCTGCAGCGCCGCCCAGGCCTTCGCCGCGCGCACGAGCTGCAGCGTCGCGCGGGGGCTCGCGCCCAGGCGCAGCTCGCCGTGCGCGCGCGTCGCCTGCGCGATCGACACGGCGTACTGCTCGATGAGCGGCGACACGTGCACCCGCCGCGCGAACGCGATGAGCCGGGCGACGCCCGCGACGTCGACGACGGGTCGGATCTTCGTCAGCGGGTTCTCGGCGTCGCGCTGGCGCAGCATGAGCATCTCGGCCTCGGGATCGGGGTACCCCATCGACATGCGCATCATGAAGCGGTCGAGCTGCGCCTCGGGCAGCGCGTAGGTGCCGTCCATCTCGAGCGGGTTCTGCGTCGCGACGACGAGGAAGGGATCCGGCAGCTGGTAGGTGCGCCCGTCGACCGAGACCTGGCGCTCCTCCATCGCCTCGAGCAGCGACGACTGCGTCTTGGGGGAGGAGCGGTTGATCTCGTCGGCGATGACGATGTTCGCGAAGACGGCGCCGGGGGTGAACTCGAACTCGCGCGTGGCGGGGCTGAAGATCGACACGCCCGTGACGTCGCTCGGCAGGAGGTCGGGCGTGAACTGGATCCGCCGCACGTCGGCGTCGATCGAGGCCGCGAGCGCGCGGGCGAGCATCGTCTTGCCGACGCCGGGGACGTCCTCGACGAGCAGGTTGCCCTCGGCGAGCAGGACGACGAGGGCGCCGTCGATCGCGTGGTCCTTGCCGTCGATGACCTGCCGCATCGAGGCCGCGATCGCGCCCGTCGTCTCGCGGAACTGGTCGGCCGTCAGGCCCTGCGGCGCGGAGGAGATCGTGTCGGTCATGCGCTGCCTCGGATCGGGACGGGAGGGGACGCGTCCCAAGATACCGGCCGGGCTCAGGAGGCGCCCAGGCCGGCTGTTAGACTGACGGAAGCTCTCCGCGTGACGGCATCCAGGCCAACTCCCCCAGGACGGAAACGTAGCAAGGGTAACCAGGCTCTGCCGGGTACGCGGAGAGTCTTTTCGTACCCGGGGCGGCCCGAACAGCGATGTCCGATTTCCGCCAGCCCGGGCCCCTCCGGGATGCGAGGGTGGATCCCGTGAGCATGACATTCGACGAGCGGTACCGCGCCGTCAGCGGGCGCGACCGCCGCTTCGACGGGCAGTTCGTGACGGCCGTCCGGTCGACCGGGATCTACTGCCGACCGAGCTGCCCCGCCCGCACGCCGTTCGAGAAGAACGTGACGTTCTACGAGACGTCGGCCGCCGCGCACGAGGCGGGCTTCCGCGCGTGCAAGCGCTGCCTGCCCGAGGCGGCCCCGGGATCCCCGCAGTGGGACGTGCGCGGCGACGTCGCGGCCCGCGCCATGCGGCTCATCGGCGACGGCGTCGTCGAGCGCGAGGGCGTCTCTGGGCTCGCGCGCCGCGTCGGCTACTCGGAGCGTCAGCTCGGGCGCGTGCTCGCCGCAGAGCTCGGCGCCGGCCCGCTCGCCCTCGCCCGGGCGCACCGCGCGCACACGGCGCGCTCGCTCCTCGTCGAGACCGATCTGCCGGCGTCCGACGTCGCGTTCGGCGCGGGCTTCGCGAGCGTTCGCCAGTTCAACGACACCGTCCGGGAGGTGTTCGGCCTGACGCCGACCGAGCTGCGCGCGCGACGGCGGGGTGCGCCCGCGGCGGGCGCGATCTCGCTCGAGCTGCCGTTCCGCGAGCCCTTCGACGCCGACGGCGTCTTCGCCTGGTTCGCCCCGCGCGCCGTCGCGGGCGTCGAGGAGACCGCCGAGCGCAGCTACGCGCGGACCCTCCGCATGGCGCACGGCGCGGCGTGGTTCCGTGTCGACTTCGACGGGCACCTGACGCTCACGGCCCACCTCGAGGATCTGCGCGACCTCGGCCCGCTCGTCGCCCGCGTGCGCCGCCTCTTCGACCTCGACGCCGACCCCGTCGCGATCGACGCCGCGCTCGCGGCGCACCCCGAACTCGAGCCGCTCGTGCTCGCGACTCCGGGGATCCGCGTCCCGGGCGCATCGGATCCGCACGAGATGCTCATGCGCGCGATGGTCGGCCAGCAGATCTCGGTCGCGGCCGCGCGGACGCACCTCGCCCGGCTCGCCGACGCGCTCGGCGAGCGCGTGACGATCGCGGGCCGCGAGCGGACGCTCTTCCCGACCGCGGACGCGATCGCCGCGCGCGGGCACGAGGTCCTCACGGGACCGGCGCGCCGCGTCGCGTCGGTCATCGGAGCGGCCGCCGCGCTCGCCGCCGGCGATCTGACGCTGACGGCCGCCGACGATCCCGCCGAGCAGCGCGCGGCGCTCCTCGCGATGCCGGGCATCGGGCCGTGGACCGCCGACTACGTGCGCATGCGCGTCGCGCGCGATCCCGACGTGATCCTGCCCGGCGACCTCGTGCTCCGGAACGGAGCGGGGCGCGCGGGAGCCCCGGCCGAGCCGAAGGCGCTCGCCGCGTGGGCCGAACGCCTCGCGCCGTGGCGGTCGTACGCATCGGCGCACTTCTGGCGCAGCGCCCTGTCCTGAGGAGAGAAAGAACATGCACGCATACGAATTCATCGAGACGCCAGACGGGCCGTTCGGGATCCTCGCCGACGCCGACGGATCCGTCGTCGCCTCGGGCTGGACGGGAGACCTCGACGCCCTCCAGGCGCGTCTGCGCCGCCCCGTCGACGCGGCTCCCGGAGCCCTCGCCGCGGCCGACGCCGTGCGCGCCTTCTACGGCGGCGACCCGACTCCCGCGATGGGCGTCGCCGTCAGCCAGCCCGGAACCGAGCTGCAGGCGGCGGGCTGGAGCGCGCTGCGGAGGATCGACCCCGGCGCGCCGCTCAGCTACACCGAGTTCGCGGCCGCCCTCGGGCGCCCGTCGGCCGTGCGCGCCGCCGCCTCGATCTGCGCCCGCAACGCCGTCGCGCTCTTCGTCCCCTGTCACAGGGTGCTGCGCGGAGACGGATCCCTCGGCGGCTTCGCCTGGGGCACCGACGTGAAGCGCTCGCTCCTCGCCCGCGAGGCCGCGTACACGGTGAAAGTCGGGTGAATTTCTACAGCCGATAGAAAAGTCGGAGTAGCGTGGGAGCGTGGCGCGAAGCATCTACATCTCCTCCGCCGAAGGGCACTCCGGCAAGTCCACGATCGCGCTCGGGGTGCTCGACGCCCTGAGCCGCACGGCCCCGCGGGTGGGCGTGTTCCGGACGATCGCGCGGTCGACGGCCGAGCGCGACTACGTGCTCGAGATGCTCATCGAGCACGCGAGCGCCGATCTCTCCTACGACGAGTGCGTCGGCGCGACCTACGACGAGGTCCGCGAGGACCCCGAGCGCGCCCTCGCCGAGATCGTCGAGCGATTCGCCCACATCGAGGCGCGGTGCGACGCCGTCGTCGTCCTCGGAAGCGACTACACCGACGTCGGCAGCCCCGCCGAGCTCGCGTACAACGCGCGGATCGCCGCGAACCTCGGCACGCCCGTGCTCCTCGTCCTCGGGGGCCGGCAGCAGCGCGGCGAGGCCGACACCCTGGGCGGATCCGCCGGCCGCTCGCCGCAGGAGATCGCGCAGTTCGCGTCGCTCGCGCTCGGCGAGCTCGAGCGGGGGAACGCCGAGCTGGCGGCGACGATCGTGAACCGCGTCGACCCCGCGCAGCTCGCCGAGACGATCGACGCCGTCCGGGCGCTGACCCCCGAGGATCCCGTGTGGGCCCTCCCCGAGGACCGGATCCTCGTCGCGCCGACGCTCGGCGACATCCTGAACGCGCTCGACGGGCAGCTCGTGACGGGCGACGAGGCTCTCCTCGACCGGGAGGCCCTCGGCGTGACGGTCGCCGCGATGTCGGTCGCCGGGATCCTGCCGCGCCTCGAGGAGGGCGACGTCGTCATCGTCCCCGACGACCGCAACGACGCGCTCGTCGCGACGCTCCTCGCGCACAGCTCGGCCACGTTCCCCTCGATCGCGGGCATCGTCCTCAACGGGACGACCGAGGTGTCGGACCCCGTCCTCCGGCTCGTCGACGGCCTCTCCACGGGGATCCCGATCATCCGCACGTCGGGCGACACCTACGCCACCGCGGTGCGGATCATGAACGTGCGCGGCCGCTTCGCCGCCGCGAGCCCGCAGCGCTACAGCCGCGCGCTCGGGCTCTTCGAGCAGAACGTCGACATCGCCGAGCTGACCCGCGTTCTCGGGATCGCGCGCGCGACGGTCGTGACCCCGCTCATGTTCCAGCACGAGCTCATCGAGCGAGCGCGCGGCGACAGGCGCCACATCGTCCTGCCCGAGGGCGGCGACGACCGGGTCCTGCGCGCCGCGGCGATCCTCCTCGAGCGTGGCGTCGCCGAGCTCACGATCCTCGGCGAGCCCTTCGAGGTGCGCGCCCGGGCCATCGAGCTGGGCCTCGACATCGCCGCCGCCCACGTGCTGAGCCCCTTCGACCCCGTGCACGTCGACAAGTTCGCGACCGAGTACGCGCGGCTGCGCGCCCACAAGGGCGTCACCTACGAGCAGGCGGCCGACCGCGTCACCGATGTGTCGTACTTCGGCACGATGATGGTGCACATGGGGCTCGCCGACGGCATGGTCTCGGGCGCCGCGCACACGACGGCGCACACGATCCGCCCGTCGTTCGAGGTCATCAAGACGCGGCCCGGCGTGTCGGTCGTCTCGAGCGTCTTCCTCATGGCGCTCGCCGACCGCGTCCTCGTGTACGGCGACTGCGCCGTGATCCCCGACCCGACGAGCGAGCAGCTCGCCGACATCGCCGTCTCGTCGGCGGCGACGGCCGAGCAGTTCGGCATCGAGCCGCGCGTCGCGATGCTGTCGTATTCGACGGGTGAGTCGGGTTCCGGCGAGGACGTGGAGAAGGTCCGCGCGGCGACGGGCCTCGCCCGCGAGCGCGCGCCGCAGCTGCCGATCGAGGGGCCGATCCAGTACGACGCCGCGGCCGACGCCGCGGTCGCGCAGGCGAAGATGCCCGGATCCGCGGTCGCGGGCCGTGCGACGGTCTTCGTGTTCCCGGATCTGAACACGGGCAACAACACCTACAAGGCGGTCCAGCGCTCGGCGGGAGCGATCGCGATCGGGCCCGTCCTCCAGGGGCTCAACAAGCCGATCAACGACCTGTCGCGCGGCGCGCTCGTCGACGACATCGTCAACACCGTCGCCATCACGGCGATCCAGGCCCAGGGAGCGGCAGCGTGAGCATCGTCCTCGTCGTCAACAGCGGATCCTCGTCGTTCAAGTACCAGCTGCTCGACATGGCGTCCGAGAGCGTGCTCGCGGCGGGCCTCGTCGAGCGGATCGGCGAGTCCGAGGGCCGCGCCGAGCACGCGGCGGGCGGCGAGAAGACCGAGATCACGCGCCCGATCCCCGACCACACCGCGGGCTTCCGCGTCATGCTCGATGCGTTCGCCGAGCACGGGCCGTCGCTCGACGAGCACGCGCCCGTCGCGGTCGGGCACCGCGTCGTCCACGGCGGCGCGCGCTTCTTCGAGGCGACCGTCATCGACGACCTCGTCGAGATCAACATCGAGGATCTCTCGGTCCTCGCTCCGCTCCACAACCCGGGCGCGATCCAGGGGATCCGCGCGGCGCGGGCGGCCTTCGCGGGGATCCCGCACGTCGCGGTGTTCGACACCGCGTTCCACCAGAGCATGCTGCCCGAGGCATACACCTACGCGATCGACCGCGAGGTCGCGGCGCGGCACCGCATCCGCCGATACGGATTCCACGGCACGAGCCACAAATACGTCAGCGAGGCGGCGGCGGCCTTCGTCGGCCGCCCGCTCGCCGAGCTCAGGCAGATCGTGTTCCACCTCGGCAACGGCGCGTCGGTCACGGCCATCGACGGCGGCCGATCCGTCGACACCTCGATGGGGTTCACGCCGCTCGAGGGGCTCGTGATGGGAACGCGCTCGGGCGACCTCGACCCCGCGATCCTCCTGCAGCTCATGCGCCGCGCCGACATGACGGCGGGCGACCTCGACGCCCTCCTCAACAAGCGCAGCGGCCTCCTCGGCCTCGCGGGGCGCAGCGACATGCGCGACCTGCAGGCCGCGCGCGCCGACGGCGACGCCGACGCGACCCTCGCCCTCGCGGTGTACGCGCACCGGCTGCGCGCATATGCCGGCGCGTTCATGGCGCAGCTCGGCGGCGTCGACGTGATCTCGTTCACCGCGGGAGTCGGCGAGAACGTCGCCGCCGTGCGCGCCGAGGCGCTCGCGACGCTCGGCTTCGCGGGCGTCCGCGTCGACCCCGAGCGCAACGCGTCGGTCGTGCGCGGCGAGATCACCCGGATCTCCTCCGACGACTCGGCCGTCACGGTCCTCGTCGTCCCGACCGACGAGGAGCGCGAGATCGCCCGCCAGGCGCTCGATGTGACGAACGCATGATCTCGGTGAACGGCTGACGACGGGCGCTCTCGGGGGAGCGGTGTCGCGCTAGTGTGACGGTGACCCGGCTCCCCGCACGCATCGGAGATCGCTGTGACCGACACCCCCGCCCTTCTCGAGACACGCGCACCGCAGCTGGCAGGCTTCGACGCCGTGCTGTTCGACCTCGACGGCGTCGTCACGCCGACGGCCGAGGTCCACATGCGCGCGTGGAAGACGATGTTCACCGAGCTGTTCGCGCAGTGGGACGTGAGCCCCGCCTACTCCGACGCCGACTACTTCGACCACCTCGACGGCAAGCGCCGCTACGACGGCGTCGCCTCGCTGCTGCGCAGCCGCGACATCGAGGTGCCGTGGGGCGAGCCGGGCGACGACCCGTCGCTCGACACGGTGTGCGGCATCGGAAACCGCAAGAACACGGTCTTCATACGCGTCCTCGCCGACGACGGGATCGACCCGTACCCCGGATCCCTCGAGGTCGTGCGCCTGCTCATCGAGGCGGGCGTGCCGATCGGGATCGTCTCGAGCTCGAAGAACGCCCGCCCCGTCCTCGAGGCCGCGGGGATCATCGACCTCTTCCCGGTGATCGTCGACGGCGTCGTCTCGGAGGAGAAGGGCCTGCCGTCGAAGCCCGCCCCCGACGCGTTCCTCGAGGGCGCGCGCGAGGTCGGGACCGATCCCGCCCGCACCGTCGTCGTCGAGGACGCGATCTCGGGCGTCGCCGCGGGATCCGCCGGGCGCTTCGGCCTCGTCATCGGCGTCGACCGCGGCGCCGGCGCGTCAGCGCTCCTCGACGCCGGAGCCACCCTCGTCGTCACCGACCTCGCCGACCTCCTGGAGGAGAACCCCGCATGATCGATCGCGAACGCTTCCCCGTCGACCCCTGGCGGCTCGTCGAACGCCACTACAGCGGCGACGACCTCGGGGTGACCGAGACCTCCTTCGCGATCGGCAACGGCTACCTCGGCATGCGCTGCAACTTCTCGGAGGGCCGCAGCGCCTACGAGGACGGCACCTTCATCAACGGGTTCCACGAGACGTTCCCGATCCGCCACGCCGAGGCCGCATACGGATTCGCCGAGGTGGGCCAGACGATCGTCAACGTCCCCGACGCGAAGGTCATGCGGGTCTACGTCGACGACGAGCCGATGTCGATCGACCTCGCCGAGATGCCCGAGTACGAGCGCACGCTCGACTTCCGCGACGCGACGCAGAACCGCCGGATCCGCTGGGTCACCTCCTCGGGCAAGGACGTCCTGCTCGAGTCGCGGCGCATGATCTCGTTCCAGGACCGCCACCTCGCGGTTCTGCAGATGACCGTGACGGTGCTCAACGCCGACGCTCCCGTGGCGATCGCGTGCCACCTCATCAACCGTCAGGACGGCGAGGACGTCTACGGCGGCCGGCCCCAGGCCGCGAAGCGCGAGGCGGCGAAGGCGGCCGTCGACGACCCGCGCAAGGCGGAGGCCGTCGAGGGGCGCGTGCTCGTCCCTCAGGAGTACTGGCAGTCGGGAACCCGGTCGGCGCTGTCGTACCAGACGGCGTCGAGCGGCATGACGATCGGCGTCGTCGCGGATCACGAGGTCGACACCGAGAACGAGTACGAGGCCCGCGGCCTCGTCGAGCCCGACCTCGCGAAGAACGTCTTCCGGGTCGACGCCCGTGCGGGCGTGCCGACGACCGTCACGAAGTTCGTGAGCTACCACACGTCGCGGAGCGTGCCGGCGTCCGAGCTCATCGACCGCGCCCGCCGCACGCTCGACCGGGCGAAGCGCACGAGCATGCAGGACCACATCGAGCGCCAGCGCGCGTGGCTCGACGGGTTCTGGGAGCGCACCGACGTGCGGATCCCCGGCGACGACGCGACGCAGCAGGCGGTGCGCTGGTGCCTCCTGCAGGTCGCGATGGCGTCGGCCCGCGCCGACGGCCTCGGGGTCCCCGCCAAGGGGCTCACGGGATCCGGATACAGCGGGCACTACTTCTGGGACACCGACATCTACGTGCTCCCGATGCTCGCGTACACGACGCCGATCTGGGCGCGGAACGCGCTGCGCTCGCGCGTCGCGATGCTTCCCGCCGCCCGCCGCCGCGCCGCCGAGATGAGCGAGGGCGGGGCCCTGATCCCGTGGCGCACGATCAACGGCGAGGAGGCCTCGGCATACTACGCGGCCGGAACGGCGCAGTACCACATCAACGCCGACGTCGCCTACGCCGTCGTGAAGTACGTGCGGGCGACGGGCGACACCGACTTCATGGCGAACGCGGGCGTCGACCTGCTGGTCGAGACGGCGCGGCTGTGGAGCACGCTCGGGTTCTGGCGCATGGGCGACGAGGGCGAGTCGTTCCACATCCACGGCGTGACGGGTCCGGACGAGTACACGACGGTCGTGAACGACAACCTCTTCACGAACGTCATGGCGCGCTTCAACCTGCGCGCCGCGGCGTACGTCGTGCGCGAGATGGCCCGCACGGTCCCCGAGGCGTACCGCGCGATGGTCGACCGCCTGGGCGTGACGCCCGACGAGCCCGAGGGCTGGGAGCGCGCGGGCGACGCGATGGACATCCCGTACAGCGAGGGCGCCGAGATCCACCCGCAGGACTCGCTCTTCCTCGAGCGCGAGATGTGGGATCTCGAGAACACCCCGGCCGATCAGCTGCCGCTCATGCTGCACTTCCACCCGCTCGTGATCTACCGCTTCCAGGTGCTCAAGCAGGCCGACGTCGTGCTGGCCGAGTTCCTCCAGGGCGGGGTCTTCACAGCGGCCGAGAAGCGACGCGACTTCGACTACTACGACCCGCTGACGACGGGCGACTCGACGCTGTCGGCGGTCGTCCAGTCGATCATGGCGGCCGAGGTCGGGTACCAGGATCTGGCGCTCGAGTACTTCACCCACGCCCTGTACGTCGACCTCGCGAACCTGCACCGCAACTCGTCCGACGGCGTCCACATCGCCTCGGCGGGCGGCACCTGGATGACCCTCGCCAACGGGTTCGGCGGCATGCGGGATCACGGCGGGTTCCTGACGTTCGACCCGCGCCTTCCCGCGTCGTGGCCCGAGCTCTCCTTCCCGATCGCGTGGGAGGGCACGCAGCTGCGCGTCACGGTGCGCCAGGACGAGATCCGGATCGCGGCGGGCGAGGGATCCGTCGACGTGCCGTTCGAGGTGCGCGGGGCGAAGCACACGGTTGCGCCCGGCGAGACGGTCGTCGTGCCGCTCGACGGGCAGGGCCCCGTCGTCCCGGGGCGCCCGCGCGCGAAGACCGACCACATGCGCGAGGACGGCTCGACGCCCGAGCCGCAGGTGCCGACGGCGTCGCCGACCACGCCGATCACCGTGATCACCGACAGCGACGACGCCACGGCGCAGGCCGAGGTCTGACCGACGGATCCGCCCCTC
Source organism: Microbacterium indicum DSM 19969 (assembly GCF_000422385.1). Taxonomy (GTDB): domain Bacteria; phylum Actinomycetota; class Actinomycetes; order Actinomycetales; family Microbacteriaceae; genus Microbacterium; species Microbacterium indicum. Next base: position 307,637 of record NZ_AULR01000001.1, on the reverse strand, counting down.
GCGGGGCGGACGCCGACCGGGTGCTCAGGGCGCCCGGTCCGTTTGTCGGAGGCGGCCCGTAGGGTTGGAGGCGTGAGCACAGCCCTGTATCGCCGCTACCGGCCCGAGAACTTCGCCGAGATGATCGGCCAGTCCCAGGTGACCGAGCCGCTCATGACGGCGCTGCGCTCAGACAGGGTCGGCCACGCCTACCTGTTCTCGGGCCCGCGCGGCTGCGGAAAGACCACGTCGGCCCGCATTCTCGCGCGCTGCCTGAACTGCGCCCAGGGGCCGACCGACACCCCGTGCGGCACGTGCGAGAGCTGCGTCGAACTGGCGCGCGGCGGCGGCGGATCCCTCGACGTGATCGAGATCGACGCGGCGAGCCACGGCGGCGTCGACGACGCGCGCGACCTGCGGGAGCGGGCGATCTTCGCGCCCGCGCGCGACCGCTTCAAGGTGTTCATCATCGACGAGGCGCATATGGTCACCTCGGGCGGCTTCAACGCTCTGCTGAAGCTCGTCGAGGAGCCGCCGCCGCACGTCAAGTTCATCTTCGCGACGACCGAGCCCGAGAAGGTCATCGGCACGATCCGCTCGCGCACGCACCACTACCCGTTCCGGCTCGTGCCGCCCGCCGCGATGCTCGAGTACGTCGAGCAGCTGTGCGCCCAGGAGGGCATCGCGCCCGAGCCCGGCGTCCTGCCGCTCGTCGTGCGGGCCGGCGCGGGCTCGCCGCGCGACACCCTGTCGATCCTCGATCAGCTGATCGCGGGCTCCGAGGGCCAGGGGATCTCGTATCAGCGCGCGGTCGCGCTCCTCGGGTACACGCCGGGCGAGCTGCTCGACGACGTCATCGGCGCGTTCTCCGCGCGCGACGCCGGCGCCGCGTTCTCCGCGATCGACAGCGTCGTGCAGTCGGGCCAGGATCCGCGGCGCTTCGTCGACGATCTGCTCGAGCGGCTGCGCGACCTCATCGTCATCGCGGCGACGGGGGAGCAGGCGTCGGCCGTCCTGCGCGGCCTGCCGCGCGACGAACTCGAGCGCATGCAGCACCAGGCCGAGGTCTACGGAACCGCGCGCCTCTCGCACACCGCCGACGTCGTGAGCGCGGCGCTCGACGCGATGGCGGGGGCTACGTCGCCGCGCCTCCACCTCGAGCTCATGACCGCGCGGGTTCTCACGGCCGACGCCGGGGCGTCCGTCTCGGCAGGCGCCCCGGCGGCCCCGCGCCCGGCTCAGGCCGCGCCGTCGGCACCCGCTCCCGCTCCGGTCGCCGCGCCGCCTGCCGCGACTGCGGCCGCAGCTCCGGTCGCGGCGCCGCCTGCTGCGGCCCCAGCTCCGGTCGCGGCGCCGCCTGCGGCGGCCCCTGTCGCCGCGCCGCGGACCGCCGCGCCCGCCGCGGTGGAGCCGGCCCCGGCTGCCGCACCCGCACCGGCCGATCCGCGTCCCGCGGCCGAACCGCACGCGGCCGCGCCCGTCGAGCCCCTCGCACCCGCGCCCGGGGCGATCGCCGACGACGACCGCCCCGCCGCGGCGTGGGCGACGGCGGCGCCGAGCCAGCAGGAACCGGCACCGGCGGCCGCCGACGAGGCGCCGAGCCCCGCCGCGCAGGAGGCGCCGACTCTCGAGTCGATGCGCGCCGCCTGGCCGCAGATCCTCGACGCGCTCGCGCAGATCGACCGCTCCTCGTGGCTCGTCATGCAGTCGGCGACCGTCGCGATGTTCGACGACGACGTGCTCGCGCTCGCGTTCACGAACGAGGCCGACCTCGGCAAGTTCAAGACGCGCGGGCCCGACGGATCCGGCGTCAGCGAGGATCTGCGCACCGCGATCCAGAAGACGGTCGGCGTCCGCGTGAAGTACCTCGCGCGTCACGTCCCGGCGCAGCATCAGGCCGCGCCCGCGGCGCCGTCCGACGACAAGCCCGCGCCGCCCGACGACCCCGAGCCGGCGGGCCCGGTCAGCGACTGGGCCGTCGCGTCGATCCCCGCGTCGTCAGACTCCGAGCCGGAGCCGCAGTCCGAGCCGGAGCCGCAGCCGGCGGCGCGCGTCGCGGCTCCCGCGGCTCCGGCCCCCGCGCCGCAGGCACCCGCGGCCCCCGCGGCGTTCGCCCCGCCGACCGGACTCGCCGTCGACGAGGATCCGGCCGAGGCCGAGATCCCGCAGGCGGCGCGCGCGGCCGCGCCGATCCTCGACGGCCAGGTGACCGACGAGGTGCCGCCGCCCGCCGACGACGAGCCGCCGCTCGACGACTACGAGCCGCCGCACGCCGCGCCCGAGCCCCAGCCCACGGTGCAGGCGCGCCAGGTGCGCCTCGACGAGGGCGTGCAGCGATACGGCGAGGCCGTCGTCCGGCAGAAGCTCGGCGCCCGATTCCTCCACGAAGAGACCTACGAGCCGCCCACGCGGTTCCAATGATGAGCGAGACAGCACATGTTGTATGACGGCATCGTCCAGGACCTGATCGACGAGCTCGGCCGCCTGCCCGGCGTCGGGCCCAAGTCGGCGCAGCGCATCGCGTTCCACATCCTGCAGACGCCCTCCTTCGACGTCTCGCGCCTCGCCGCCCTCCTGAGCGAGGTGCGCGAGCGGGTGCGGTTCTGCGAGAGGTGCGGCAACGTGTCCGAGGCCGAGCTGTGCGCCGTGTGCCGCGACCCGAAGCGCGACCAGTCGCTGATCTGCGTCGTCGAGGACGCGAAGGACGTCGCGGCGATCGAGCGCACGCGCGAGTTCAAGGGCCTGTACCACGTGCTCGGCGGCGCGATCAGCCCCATCGCGGGCATCGGCCCCGACGAGCTGCGGATCCGCCAGCTCATGACGCGCCTGTCCGACGGCACCGTGCAGGAGGTCATCCTCGCGACCAACCCCAACCTCGAGGGCGAGGCGACCGCCGCGTACCTCAGCAGGCTCCTCGGCTCCATGGAGATCTCGATCACGCGCCTCGCCTCTGGTCTGCCGGTGGGCGGCGACCTCGAGTACGCCGACGAGATCACGCTGGGCCGGGCCTTCGAGGGGCGCCGCCGCGCGTAGGAAGCACATGGTCCGACGCCCTAGGCTGGGGTGTCGGGCGTGACCAGCCCTCCGCAGCATCCGGGAGCACAACAGTGGCATTGATCGTGCAGAAGTTCGGCGGTTCGAGCGTCGCCGATGCCGAGAGCATCAAGCGCGTCGCGAAGCGCATCGTCGACACGCGCCGGGCCGGCAACGACGTCGTCGTCGCCGTCAGCGCCATGGGCGACACGACCGACGAGCTGCTCGACCTCGCGCACGACGTCGCGCCCACGCCGGCGCCGCGCGAGCTCGACATGCTCCTCTCGAGCGGCGAGCGGATCTCGATGGCGCTCCTCGCGATGTCGATCCAGTCGATGGGCTACGAGGCGCGCTCCTTCACGGGCAGCCAGGCGGGCATGATCACGACCGCCGACCACGGCTCGGCGCGCATCGTCGACGTCACGCCCGTGCGCCTGCGCGAGGCGCTCGACGAGGGCGCGATCGTCATCGTCGCCGGGTTCCAGGGGTTCAACCGCGACACCCGCGACATCACGACGCTCGGCCGCGGCGGATCCGACACGACCGCCGTCGCGCTCGCCGCCGCGCTCCGCGCCGACGTCTGCGAGATCTACAGCGACGTCGACGGCGTCTTCACGTGCGATCCGCGCGTCGTGCCGCTCGCACGCAAGCTCGACGTGGTCGACGCCGACGAGATGCTCGAGCTCGCCGCCAACGGCGCCAAGGTGCTCTACATCCGCGCCGTCGAGTACGCGCGCCGCCACAAGGTCCTCATCCACGCCCGTTCGACCTTCACGTCGAACGAGGGCACCTACGTTCTCGGCGAGGGCATGCAGGATCCTCGCGCCGCCAAGGGAGAAGACATGTCCGACGTCATCGGCAAGGAAGAGCCCGTCGTCACCGGTGTGGCGATCGACCGCAGCCAGGCGAAGATCACGGTCGTCGGCGTCCCCGACGTCCCGGGGTCGGCCGCCGCGGTCTTCAGCCGCGTCTCGAAGACCGGCGCGAACATCGACATGATCGTCCAGAACGTGCAGTCGGCGAGCCGCGGCCGCACCGACATCTCGTTCACGCTCCCGAAGGAGCAGGGCAGCGACGTCGCGAAGCAGCTGCAGGCCGAGCAGGCCGAGATCGGCTTCGAGAGCATCGTGCACGACGACCAGGTCGGCAAGCTCTCGGTCGTCGGCGCCGGAATGCGCGCCCACTCGGGCGTCTCGCTCACGCTGTTCGACGCGCTGAGCAGCAACGGCATCAACATCGAGATGATCTCGACCTCCGAGATCCGCATCTCGGTGATCCTGCGCGACACCGACCTCGACGGCGCCGCTCGCGCCGTCCACACGGCGTACGGCCTCGACGGCGACATCGAGGCGACGGTCTACGCCGGCTCCGGCCGCTGACGCCGTGGCGACGACGGTCCGCGCCGTCGCGCGCGCGGACGAGGCGCGGTGGACCGAGCTCTTCCACGGGTATCGAGACTTCTACGGCATGGAGCGGTCCGACGAGGTCGCGCGCACGGTCTGGTCGTGGATCGCGGATCCGACGCACGAGCTCGAGTGCGCCGTCGCCGAGTCGGACGGCGAGGTGATCGCGATCGCCGACTGGCGCCGGTTCGCGCGACCGTCGCGCGGCGGCGCGGCGATCTTCCTCGACGACCTGTTCACCGATCCCGCAACGCGGGGGAGCGGCGCCGGCTCGGCGCTCATCGAGCACCTGCGCGCGATCGCGGCCGAGGAGGGCCTCCTGGAGGTCCGGTGGATCACCTCCGAGACCAACGCCGACGCGCGGCGCCTCTACGACCGCGTGGCCGGCGCCGTCCCGTTCGTCACCTACGTCTCGGCCGTCTGACGCCCAGACCGCCCGAGGCGTCCGGAACGGGGCGACATCTGGCGGGATGACTGCGCCGCGCGCCGGTAGGATCATGGCCATCCCCTCGGTACCGCAACGCAAGGATCCCGCATGACCAGCTTCTCTGACTCCGGAGTCTCTCTCGCCGTCGTCGGCGCCACCGGCCAGGTCGGCGGCAAGATGCTCGAGATCCTGAACGAGCGGTCGTTCCCGATCCGCGAGCTGCGCCTCTTCGCGTCGCCGCGCTCGGCGGGCAAGGCGCTCGAGTACCAGGGGCAGACCGTCATCGTCGAGGACGTGAACTCGACCGACCTCGGCGGCATCGACATCGCACTCTTCTCCGCCGGCGCCACGGCGTCGCGCGAGCACGCACCCCGCTTCGCCGCGGCCGGCGCCCTCGTGGTCGACAACTCGAGCGCGTGGCGCAAGGACCCCGAGATCCCCCTCGTCGTCAGCGAGGTCAACCCGCACGCGATCGACCAGGCCGCGAACGGCATCATCGCGAACCCCAACTGCACGACGATGGCGGCCATGCCGGTGCTCAAGGCGCTCGACGCCGAGGCCGGCCTCGAGCGGCTCATCGTCTCGACCTACCAGGCCGTCTCGGGATCGGGCCTCAGCGGCGTCGCCGAGCTCGCGGGCCAGGTCGAGGCGGCCGTCGCGCAGGGCGGCATCGAGAAGCTCACGCACGACGGATCCGCGATCGACTTCCCGCAGCCCGAGAACTACGTCGCGCCCATCGCGTTCGACGTCCTGCCCTTCGCGGGCAACCTCGTCGACGACGGGTCCAACGAGACCGACGAGGAGCAGAAGCTCCGCAACGAGAGCCGCAAGATCCTCGAGCTGCCCGACCTGCGCGTCGCGGGCACCTGCGTGCGCGTCCCCGTCTTCTCGGGCCACTCGCTGTCGATCAACGCCGAGTTCCGCGACGCCATCACCGCCGATCGCGCCCGCGAGATCCTCGCATCGGCGCCCGGCGTGAAGCTCGAGGAGGTGCCGACGCCCCTCCAAGCCGCCGGTCAGGACCCGAGCTACGTCGGCCGCATCCGCCAGGACCAGTCGGTCCCGGACGACAAGGGCCTCGTGCTGTTCATCTCGAACGACAACCTCCGCAAGGGCGCCGCGCTCAACACGATCCAGATCGCCGAGATCATCGCGTCGAAGCGCCTCGCCGCCGCGTGATCGCGAACGCATAAGAACCCCGTTTCTTGCGGGTCGGACGCGCAGAAAGCGGCCGGTCGCGCGGGGGTAGGGTTGAGCATCGTGAGTGAAACCGTTGACGTCGTCCTCATCGGCGGGGGAGTCATGTCGGCCACCCTCGGCACCCTGCTGAAGGAGCTGCAGCCCGACTGGAAGATCGTCGCCTTCGAGCGGCTCGACGACGTGGCGCAGGAGAGCTCGAACCCGTGGAACAACGCGGGCACCGGCCACTCGGCGCTCTGCGAGCTGAACTACATGCCCGACGCGGAGGACCCCGCGAAGGCCGTCAGCATCAACGAGCAGTTCCAGGTCAGCCGCCAGCTGTGGTCCTCGCTCATCGAGCGGGGGATCCTCGACGAGGCGTCGACGTTCATCAACTCGACGCCGCACATGACCTTCGTGCGCGGCGAGCACGACGTCGCGTACCTCAAGCGGCGATACGAGACGCTCAGCCGTCAGCCGCTCTTCGCGGGCATCGAATACAGCGAGGACTCGCGCGTCATCAACCAGTGGGCGCCGCTGCTCATGAAGCAGCGGAAGAAGGGCGAGCCGTTCGCGGCGACGCGCACACCCGCGGGCACCGACGTCGACTTCGGCGCCGTGACGCACCAGCTGTTCGACCACCTGGTCGAGAACGGCGTCGAGCTGCGCCGCAGCACCGAGGTACGCCGCCTCAAGCGCCAGAAGGACGGATCCTGGCAGGTCCGCTACCGCAACCGTATCGGAGGCACGCCGGGCCGCATCAACGCGAAGTTCGTCTTCGTCGGCGCAGGCGGATGGGCGATCAAGCTCCTGCAGTCGTCGGGGATCCCCGAGATCAAGGGATACGGCGTCTTTCCGATCGGCGGGCAGTTCCTGCGCACGTCGAAGCCCGAGCTCGTCGCGCAGCACGACGCGAAGGTGTACTCGCAGGCCGCCGTCGGCGCCCCGCCCATGTCGGTGCCGCACCTCGACGCCCGGCGCGTCGACGGCGAGGCCTCGCTCATGTTCGGGCCCTACGCGACGTTCAGCCCGAAGTTCCTCAAGACGGGTCGCTGGACCGACATCGTCTCGCAGGTGCGCTTCGGCAACATCGGCTCGATGCTCAAAGTCGCCGTCACGAACCTCAGCCTCGTGAAGTACCTCCTGAGCGAGCTCATGAAGAGCCGCGCGGGCAAGATCGCGAGCCTCCGTGAGTTCATGCCGACGGTCGACGGCGACGACTGGGAGCTGATCCAGGCGGGTCAGCGCGCGCAGGTCATGAAGGGCGGCAAGCTGCAGTTCGGCACCGAGGTCGTCTCGTCGGCCGACGGATCCATCTCGGGCCTCCTCGGGGCGTCCCCGGGCGCCTCGACGGCCGTGCCGATCATGCTGAACCTGCTCGAGACCTGCTTCCCCGAGCACGCCGACGCATGGCGGCCGAAGCTCGCGGCGCTGATCCCGACGCTGGGGCAGGAGCTCAACGCCGACGCGGCGCTCGCGCAGCAGACGATGGCCACGACGGCCTCCGCGCTCTCGATCGACGCCTGATCCGCGCGCCGCGCCGGCCCGGCGCGACCTGAACTACGCTGTTGCGGTGGCCAAGCTGTACTTCCGCTATGGGGCGATGAACTCGGGAAAGTCGACCGCGCTCCTGCAGGCGGCGTACAACTACGAGGAGCGCGGCCAGGCCGTGCTGCTCGCGAAGCCCGAGATCGACACGAAGGGCGCCGGCGAGATCGAGTCGCGCCTCGGCGTCACCCGCGCCGTCGACTTCCTCATCGGGCCCGAGGACGACGCGCGCGAGCTGTTCGCTCGCCGGCGCGCCGACGTGCGGGCCGGGCGCGACGAGCTGTTCCCCTCGGGCCGCGTCACCGACGTCGCGTGCCTCCTCGTCGACGAGGCGCAGTTCCTCACGCGGGCCCAGATCGACGACCTCTTCCGCATCGCGGTCGAGGACGGGATCCCCGTCATGGCCTACGGGATCCGCACCGACTTCCAGACCGAGGCGTTCCCCGGATCCGGGCGGCTCCTCGAGATCGCGCACACGCTCGAGGAGCTCAAGACGATCTGCCGCTGCGGCCGGAAGGCGCTGTTCAACGGACGCCTGATCGGCGGGCGATTCGTGTTCGACGGCGACCAGGTCGCGATCGACGCCGCGACGGCCAGCGTGCGCGACGACCACTTCGTGACCTACGAATCGCTCTGCGGATCCTGCTACCTCGAGGAATCGGGCGGAAGGCTCGCACCCCTAAACTGAGGGCATGCGCGTTCTTCTCGCCGGCGGCGCCGGATACATCGGAACCCACACCGCGATCGCTCTTCTGGAGGCCGGGCACGAACCCGTCCTCCTCGACGATCTGTCGAACACGAGCGACGTCGTCACCGACCGCATCGCCGAGATCACGGGAACGCGCGTGCCGCTCATCACGGGCGACGCCGCCGACGACGAGGTCGTCGAGTCGGCGTTCGACGCGCATGGGCCGTTCGACGCGATCATCCACTTCGCCGCGCTCAAGGCCGTCGGCGAGTCGGTCGCGAAGCCGCTCGAGTACTACGCCAACAACCTCGACACGACCTACGCGCTCCTGCGCGTCGGGCTCGCCCGGGGGATCCGCTCCTTCGTGTTCTCGTCGACGGGCACGGTGTACTCCGACCCGGCCGACCTGCCGTTCACCGAGGAGGCGACCCGCAACCTCGTCGAGCTGTCGAACCCGTACTCGAAGTCGAAGCTCATGAACGAGGTCGCGCTCACCGACATCCAGGCCGTCAACCCCGAGGTCAACGTCACGCTGCTGCGCTACTTCAACCCCGTCGGGGCGCACGCGTCGGGCCTCGTCGGCGAGGACCCGAAGGGGATCCCCAACAACCTCATGCCCTTCGTCGCCCGCGTGGCCGTCGGCGCGCTGCCCGAGATCGGGATCTTCGGCGACGACTACGACACCCCCGACGGCACGGGCCTGCGCGACTACATCCACGTCGTCGACCTCGCCGAGGGGCACGTCGCCGCGCTCGAGAAGGCGCAGCCGGGCCTCGCGTCGTACAACCTCGGGACCGGCAACCCCGTGTCGGTGCGCGGGCTCATCGAGTCGTTCGAGCGCGCCGTCGGGCACGAGCTGCCCAAGTCGGTGAAGCCGCGCCGCGCCGGAGACCTCGCCGCGACGTACTGCTCGCCCGAGAAGGCCGAGCGCGAGCTCGGGTGGAAGGCGACCCGCACGATCGACGACATGACGGCGTCGGTCTGGAACTGGCAGCAGAAGAACCCCTCGGGGTACGCCGGCTGAGTCAGATCAGCGCGAGCTCCTCGGTGACCCGGGCGAGCCGCGCGCGCTGATCGTCGTCGAGGCCCTGGACGGGGCGCGGGAGCGAATCGGGGCGGGCCCAGCTGGCCTGCTCCGCGATCGCAGCCATGACGCGGATCCCGCCGCCGACCTCGGCGAACAGGTCCCAGAGGGGCTGAAGGCGATCCGACTCGGCGCGGGCGGCCTCGAAGTCGTCCTGTCGCGCAGACTCGACGATCCGAACGGCGGGCGCCGGGATCGTGCCCGCGATGACCGAGTACCAGGCGTCGCAGCCGGCCTGGAGGCCAGGCGCGGCGAACGCGTCGCCCGAGACGCCGATCGTGACCTGCGACGGGAGGACGCCGCGGATCCGCCCGACGTGCGCGCGGGCGGCCCACGGGTCGGTCGGGACGCCGGGGATCTTGATCGACGCGACGTTCGGCAGCTCGGCGATGCGCCCGTAGAGGTCGAGCGAGAACTCGAAGCGCGTCGTGCGGGGGTTGTCGTAGACGACGAGGGGGAGGTCGGTGCTGCGGCTGACGTCGTGGAAGAGCGCGAAGACCTCGTCGTCGGTCAGCGGCTGGTAGCTCACGGGGGCGAGCAGGAGGCCCTGCGCCCCGGCCTCCTGGGCGTCGGCGGCGTGCTCGACGACGTGCTTGGTGCGGAGGGCGCCGATGCCGGCGTAGACGGGGACGTCGCCCGCCTCGGCGACGGCGGCGCGGACGACGTCGGCCCGCTCGGCGCGGTCGAGATAGGCGTACGACCCCGTGGATCCGAGCGCCGTGACCGAGTCGACGCCGCTCGCGGCGATGCGCGCCACGATGCGGCGGAACGCGTCGAGGTCGACCGAGTCGTCGGCGAGGGGTGTCAGGGGGAACGCGCTCAGCCCGGTGAACTGCATGCGTTCAGCGTATATCCATCCGTGCGCATGCACCCCCGGCCGGCCTCCCGGGCACGAGTACGGCAGAAATCGGTCCCGGGCCCCGACACGCCGGGGTGTGGGCCGGGTGGGTCGAGTTCTGCCGTAGTCGTGCGACGGGCTACCGGGCGACGACCCGCTGGCGCTTCGAGGAGACGACCCCGGTGTTGAAGCCCGCGAGGTGCAGCCCGCCGTGGAAGCGCGCGTGCTCGATCTTCACGCACCGGTCCATGACGACCGACAGGCCGCCGTCCTCCGCGATCTCCGCGGCCTCCTCGTTCCACGACCCGAGCTGCAGCCACAGCGTCTTCGCGCCGACCTCGACGGCCTCGCGGGCCACGCCGGGCAGGTCGTCGTGGCGGCGGAACACGTCGACGAGATCCGGCACGACCGGCAGATCCCTCAGCGACGCGTACGCGGGTCGGCCGAGGATCTGCTTCTCGCGCGGGTTCACGAAGTACACCTCGAAGGGCGAGCTCGACAGCAGGTAGGTCCCGACGAAGTAGCTCGCGCGGGCGGGGTTGTTCGATGCGCCGACGATCGCGATCGACGTCGTGCGGCGGAGGATCCCGAGGCGCTCTCCGGCGCTCGGACCCTGCCACGTGCGGCCGGGAGGCGCTGCCCGCGGCAGCTCGCAGGCGACGACGCCCGCGTTCTCCGCGGGGGCCGGGATCTCGCAGGATGCTCCGTCGCTCATCGCGTCTCTCCCGTCGCGGCCGTGAGGGCCTGATCGAGGTCCCACAGGATGTCCTCCGGATCCTCGAGCCCGACCGAGATCCGGATGAGGTCGGCCGGCACGCCCGCCGCGGCGAGCTGCTCGGGGCTGAGCTGCTGGTGCGTCGTGGAGGCGGGGTGGATCACGAGCGTACGCGCGTCGCCGATGTTCGCGAGGTGCGACGCGAGCTGCAGCTGCTCGATGACCCGCTCGCCCGTGCCGCGGGCGGCGACGAGGCGCTCGTCCTCGGAGGCGAAGTCGCCGGCGGGCTTCACCCCGAAGGCGAACACGGATCCGGGCCCGAGCGGGAAGTAGGTCTGCGCGCGTTCGAAGTGGGGGTGCCCCTCGAGGCCGGCCCAGGTGACGAACGAGACGCGCGGATCCGACGAGAGCCACTCGGCCACGACGCGCGCGTTGGCGATGTGCGCGTCGACGCGCTGGGGGAGCGTCTCGACGCCCTGCAGGAGGTTGAACGCCGACTGCGGGCTGAGCGCCGGGCCGATGTCGCGCAGCTGCTCGCTGCGCAGCTTCGTGAGGAACCCGTACTCGCCGAAGTTGTCCCACCACCGGATCCCGCCGTACGACTCGACGGGTTCGGTCATCGCCGGGAACTTCCCGTTCCCCCAGTCGAAGGTGCCGGCCTCGACGACGACGCCGCCGAGCGTCGTGCCGTGACCGCCGAGGAACTTCGTGACCGAGTGGATCACGATGTCGGCGCCGTGCTCGATGGGCCGCGACAGGTAGGGGGTCGCGAGGGTCGCGTCGACGACCAGGGGGATCCCGGCGTCGTGCGCGACGGCGGCGAGGCCCGCGATGTCGGCGATCTCGCCGCTCGGGTTGCCGATCGCCTCGGTGTAGACGACCTTCGTGTTCGGGCGGATCGCGCGGCGGAACTCCTCGGGATCGGAGCTCGCGACGAAGGTCGTGTCGACGCCGAAGCGGCGGAGCGTGACGTCGAGCTGCGTGACGGTGCCGCCGTAGAGCTGCGACGACGCGACGACGTGGTCGCCCTGGCCGACGAGCGCCGCGAAGGTGATGAACTCGGCGCTCATGCCCGAGGCGGTCGCGACGGCCCCGATCCCGCCCTCGAGCGATGCTAGGCGCTCCTCGAGCGCCGCGACGGTCGGGTTGCCGATGCGGGAGTAGATGTTGCCGTACTTCTGCAGCGCGAAGAGGTTGGCGGCGTCCTTCGCATCGTCGAACACGAACGAGGTCGTCTGGTAGATCGGAACGGCCCGCGCGCCCGTCGTCGCGTCGGGCGTTCCACCCGCGTGCAGCGCGCGGGTGCGGAAGCCGAACTGATGGTCGCTCATGCGTTCTCCTTCTCCCGGGCGGCCGCGATCGCGTCGCGCACGCCGTCGACCGCCCACGGATTCTGCAGGCTGGTGGTGTCTCCGAGCTCGTCGCCGTGCCACAGCTGGGCGAGGAGGCGTCTCATGATCTTGCCCGATCGGGTCTTCGGCAGCTCGGGCACGCGCACGATGTGCTTCGGCTTGGCGATCGGCCCGATGTCGCGCGCCACCTGCCGCCGGAGCTCGTCGTGATCGGCGGATCCGGCGGCGCCGTCGACGACGAACGCAGCGACGGCCTGCCCCGTGACGGGATCCGTGACCCCCGCGACCCCGGCCTCGCCGACGGCGGCGTGCGCGACGAGCGACGACTCGATCTCGATCGTCGAGAGGCGGTGGCCCGAGACGTTCACGACGTCGTCGAGGCGGCCGAGGATCCAGATGCACCCGTCGTCGTCGATTGTCGCCCCGTCGCCCGCCACGTAGTACGCGCCGAACTCGCCCTTCCCGGCGTACGGCGCCCAGTACGAGTCGCGGTATCGCTCGGCGTTCCCCCACACCGTGCGGGCCATGCCGGGCCAGGGGCGGCGCACGACGAGCGTCCCGGCGCGGCCCGGGGCGACGGGCTCGCCCTGCTCGTCGACGACCGCGACGTCGGTCCCGGGCAGGGCGACGGTCGCGGATCCGGGCTTGAGCGGCGTGACGCCGGGGAGCGGGACGATCATGGCGGCGCCCGTCTCGGACTGCCACCAGGTGTCGATGATCGGCAGCTCGCCGCGCCCATGGTTCTCGCGGAACCAGATCCACGCCTCGGGGTTGATCGCCTCGCCGACCGTGCCGAGCAGGCGCAGCGTCGAGATGTCGTGGCCGTCGGGGATCCGGTCGCCCCACCACGTCATGAAGGTGCGGATGAGCGTCGGCGCCGTGTAGTAGACCGTGACGCCATAGCGCTCGATGATCTCGAGGTGCCGCTCGCGGTGCGGGGCGTCGGGCGTGCCCTCGTAGATCACCTGGGTCAGGCCGTTCGACAGCGGGCCGTAGATCTCGTAGGTGTGCGCCGTGACCCACGCGAGGTCGGCCGTGCACCAGTGGACGTCGTCGGGCTTGGCGTCGAAGTGGGCCCAGTGCGCCCAGGACGCGTGCGTCAGGTAGCCGCCTGTCGTGTGCACGAGCCCCTTGGGCTTCCCCGTCGTGCCCGAGGTGTAGATGATGAACAGCGGATGCTCGGCGTCGAAGGCCTGTGCCTCGTGCTCGGGGGAAGCGGCGTCGACGACGTCGTGCCACCACACATCGCGGCCCGCTGTCCACGGGACGTCCTGGCCCGTGCGGCGCACGACGAGGACGTGCTCGAGATCGGGCAGGTCGCGCGCCGCCTCGTCGGCTGCCGACTTGACCTCGACGGGCTTGCCCCGGCGGTTCTGGCCGTCGGTCGTGACGAGGAGCTTGGCCCCCGTGTCCTCGAGGCGGAAGCGCACGGCCTCGGCCGAGAAGCCGCCGAAGACGAGCGAGTGCACGGCGCCGATCCGCGCGCAGGCGAGCGCGATGACGACCGTCTCGACGAGCACGGGCAGGTACACGACGACGCGGTCGCCCGGACCGATCCCGAGGGAGAGCAGCCCGTTCGCGGCGCGCGAGACGCGGCGCTGCAGGTCGGCGTAGGTCACGGCCTCGCGGTCGCCGGGCTCGCCCTCGAAGAAGAGCGCGACCTTGTCCCCGCGGCCCGCGACGACGTGCCGGTCGACGCAGTTGTACGCCGCGTTGAGCCGGCCGCCCGCGAACCACGTGGCGCGGGGGATCGAGAGCCCGTCCGCCGTCTCGACGGGCGGATCCCAGGTGTGCGCGGTCTCCCACGGCGAGGCCCAGTCGAGCCGCGACGCGGCCCGCTCCCAGAAGGCCACGGGATCCGCGGCCGCCTCGTCGTAGATCTCGGGCCCGACGTTCGCCTGCGCGGCGAAGCCCGCCGGCGGCGCGAAGACGCGGTTCTCGATCAGTCTGGCCTCGGCCATCACACCCACCTCCTGAGCAGGGCGCGCTCGGCGACGACGAGGATCGCGTTCGTCAGGGTGCCGAGCAGCGCGAGCAGCACGATGGCGAGCAGGATCCGGTCGACCCGCCCGTTCGTCTGTGAATCGTTGAGCAGCCAGCCGAGGCCCATCGACGACGCGATGAGCTCGGCGGCCACGAGGAACAGCCACGCCTGCGCGAGGGCGAGGCGGAGGCCCGACACGATCGACGGCACGACGGCGGGCAGCTGGACGGTACGGAAGAGGCTCCACGCGCGCAGCCCGAAGGAGCGCCCCGCCTCGACGAGCTGCGCGTCGACGTGGCGCAGCGCGTCGGCGACCGTCGTGTAGACGGGGAAGAAGGCGCCGATCGCGATGAGGATGATCTTCGATTCCTCGCCGATCTGGAACCACAGGATCAGGAGCGGCACCCAGGCGAGCGACGGCACGGCCCGCAGCGCCACGAGGGTGGGGCTGAGGAGGACGGACCCGAGGCGCGAGAGGCCGACGATCGCGGCGATCGCGAGGCCGATGACGGCGCCGAAGGCGAAGCCGACGACGACGCGCTGCGTCGAGATCGCGATGTGGAGCCAGAGGTCGCCGCCCGCGGCGAGGTCGGCGCCCGCCTGGACGACGGCCCACGGGGTGGGAAGGCGGTACGGGGGCACAAGCCCGGATCCCGTCACGGCGGCCCAGACGGCCACGATGACGACAGGCAGCGCGAGGCCGCCCGCGACCCTCGCCCACCCTCGCGAGAGGAGGGGAGCGTCGCGTCCTGTCGCGACCTGCGTCACTCGGTCGCCTTCGCCGCGAACTCGTCGTCGATGATCGTGTCGAGCGCCTCGTCGATGGCGTCCTGGCCGCCCTGGACATCGCCGGAGTCGGCGATCACGGGGGCGATCTTCTCGAGGACGGCGAGCTGGTCGTCGCCGGGGACGCCGGACACGTCGAGGTTCGAGCGCTCGTCGATGACGAGCTTCGCGACGTCGATGTCGATGCCCGCGGCGTCGGCGAGGAGCTGCGCCGTGTCTTCGGGGTGGGCGAGCGCCCACGTGCGCGCCTCCTCGTACGCGTCGACGACGACCTGCGCGACGTCGGCGTGGTCGGTGACGAACTCCTCGGTCGCGTTGAGGAAGCCGTAGGTGTTGAAGTCGACGTTGCGGTAGAGCAGCTCGTCGCCCGACTCGACCTCGGCGGCGGCCATGATCGGGTCGAGGCCCGACCATGCGTCGACGGATCCCTGATCGAGCGCCGCCCGGCCGTCGGCGTGCTGGAGGTTCTGGATCTCGACGTCGTCGGCCGAGAGGCCGGCCTCCTCGAGCGCCTGCAGAAGGAAGAAGTACGGGTCGGTGCCCGTCGTTGCGGCGATCGTCCTGCCCTCGAGGTCGGCGACGCTCGCGATGTCGCTGTCGGGGCCGACGACGAGGGCAGACCACTCGGGCTGCGAGTAGATGTCGATGACCTTGATGGGCGACCCGTTCGCGCGGGCGAGGAGCGCGGCGGATCCCGCTGTCGACGCGACGTCGGCGGATCCGGATCGCAGGAACTCGTTGGCCTTGTTGCTGCCGGCCGACTGCACCCACTCGACGTCCACGGAGTCGCCCAGCGCGTCCTCGATGAGGCCCTGGTCGCGCACGACGAGGCTCAGGGGGTTGTACGTGGCCCAGTCGATCGAGAGGGTCGAGGTCGACCACTCGGATCCCTCCGCCGTCGACGCGTCCGAGGAGCCCTCGCCCGCGACGCAGCCGGTGGCCATGAGCGCCATCACCCCGGCGACGGCGGTCGCGGGAACGAGGCGGCGGGCGATGATGCTCATGGTGTCTCCTGGGTGGGGTGTCAGTGCTGGTGCACGCCGAGGCCGTCGAGGAGGCTCGCGCGCAGGTCGGTGAAGGGGCGGGCACCGCGGTCGCGCGGGCGTGCGCCCGGGACGGGGACGGTGCGGGCGATAGAGGCGCGGCGCGCGGGCTCCGTCGCGGCGGGCTGCTCGGATCCGTGCGCGCCCGAGGTCCCCGCGGCGCCGATGCCCGACGTCGATCCGAGGGCCACGATCCGCGCGCGGGGCCGCTCGGGCTCCGCGGGCGCGTGGAGGCTGCGGAGGAGCAGCACGCGGTCGGCGAGGTAGAGCGCCTCCTCGACGTCGTGCGTCACGAGGAGGATCGTCGTGGGCTGGGCCGCGTGGATCTCGAGGAGGAGGTCGTGCATGCGCAGGCGCGTGAGCGCGTCGAGCGCGCCGAACGGCTCGTCGAGCAGCAGCACGCGCGGGCTGCGCGCCAGGGCGCGCGCGAGGGACGCGCGCTGCGCCATGCCGCCGGACACCTCGCGGGGTCGCTGATCGGCGGCGTGGTCGAGGCCGACGAGGTGCAGCAGCTCGGCGACGCGCTCGCGACCCTCCTTCTTCCCCGTGCCGCGCGGCAGGCCGATGGCGACGTTCTGTGCGATCGTGCGCCAGGGGAGGAGGCGCGGCTCTTGGAAGGCGACGGCCGTACGGTCGTCCTGCGCGTGCGTCGCGTCGCCGTCGAGCGCGATGGTGCCGGCCGTGGGCCGGTCGAGGCCTCCGACGAGCCGCAGGAGCGTCGACTTGCCGCACCCCGAGGGGCCGACGATCGCGACGATCTCGCCCGCCACGACGTCGAGGTCGATCCCGTCGAGGACGGTGCGGGGGCCGTTCTTCGTCGCGAACGTGCGCTCGACGCCCGCGATCCGCACGGCGCCGGAGCACGCGGCTGTGGCGTTCTCGGGCATACCGCCCAGGATCCCGTGAGGCAAGAGCCCGGCGCGAACCCGCCGCAACATCCCGACACAAAGCGGCGCGGGCGCGATGCTACTGTGGTCAGACCACATGGATCCACGACGCGGTGAGGACGACATGGCCGAAGCTCCGGCGCCCAAGGCGTGGCGCGTCGTGCTCGAGCACGTCGAGTCGCAGCTGCGCGGCGGATCCCTCGGCCCCGGCGACCGCCTCGCCGGCGAGCGAGAGCTCGCGTCGCGGCTCGGCGTCGGCCGATCGAGCGTCCGCGAGGCCCTGCGCGTGCTCGAGGGTATGGGCGTGCTCCGCACCGCGACGGGATCGGGCCCCAGCTCGGGTGCCATGATCATGACGTCGGCGGGCTCGGGCGTCGCGAACGTCCTCGGCCTGCAGGCCGCGGCCCAGGCCTTCCGCTTCGACGACATCGTCGACACCCGCCTCATCCTCGAGGATGCGATCGTCGGCGCGCTCGCCGCGGACGCCGAGCTCGGCCTCGCCGAGGCCGAGCGGATCCTCGACGCGATGGACGCCGAGGGCCTCCCGCGCGAGGAGTTCCTCGCGCTCGACGCGCGCTTCCACAGCGCGCTCGCCGAGGCGACGGGCAACCGCGTGATCGCGACGATCATGACGGGCCTGCGTGCGGCCATCGAAGCGTACGTCCAGCACGGCGCGACCGACGTCGCCGACTGGGCGGCGGAGCGCGACCTGCTCCAGCGCGAGCACCGCGGCGTGCTCGGCGCCGTCCGGGGTGGCGACGCCGAGGCGGCGCGCGACCGGATCGGGCAGCACATCACCGGCTACTACGAACGCACGAAGGCCCCCGAGCGGGCCTGACGACAGAGAGGACGACCATGGTCCAGCGACAGTTCCCGAAGCCCGCAGAGGTGCTCGAGTTCATGAAGGTCAAGCCGCCGCAGTTCGGCCGAGACGCCCGGCTGAAGAAGGCGCTCACGATCTCCGACCTGCGGGCGATCGCGAAGCGCCGCACCCCCGCGGCGGCGTTCGACTACACCGACGGCGCCGCGGACCAGGAGCTGTCGATCGCCCGCGCCCGCGAGGCGTTCGAGGACATCGAGTTCCACCCCGACATCCTGCGCCCGGCCGAGCACGTCGACACGACGACCGAGATCCTCGGCGGCACCTCGGCGCTGCCGTTCGGCATCGCGCCGACGGGCTTCACCCGCCTCATGCAGACCGAGGGCGAGACGGCGGGCGCCGGCGCGGCGGGCGCGGCGGGGATCCCCTTCACGCTCTCGACGCTCGGCACGACGTCGATCGAGGACGTGAAGAAGGCCAACCCGAACGGGCGCAACTGGTTCCAGCTGTACGTCCTGCGCGACCGCGAGGTCTCGTACGGCCTCGTGAAGCGCGCGGCCGAGGCCGGCTTCGACACGCTGCACTTCACTGTCGACACCCCGATCGCCGGCAACCGCATGCGCGACTCGCGCAACGGCTTCTCGATCCCGCCGCAGCTGACCCTCGGCACGATCGCCAACGCGATCCCGCGCCCCTGGTGGTGGATCGACTTCCTCACGACGCCGAAGCTCGAGTTCGCGTCGCTGACGTCGACGGGAGGCACGGTCGGCGACCTCATCGGCCAGGCGATGGATCCGACGATCAGCTACGAGGATCTCGCGACGATCCGCGAGATGTGGCCCGGAAAGATCGTGATCAAGGGCGTGCAGAACGTGCCCGACGCCGTGAAGCTCATCGGCATGGGCGTCGACGGCCTCGTCCTCTCGAACCACGGCGGTCGCCAGCTCGACCGCGCGCCCATCCCGTTCCGCCTGCTGCCGCAGGTCGTGAAGGAGGTCGGCGCCGACGCGACCGTCATGATCGACACCGGCATCATGAACGGGCAGGACATCGTGGCCTCGATCGCGCTCGGCGCGAAGTTCACCCTCATCGGCCGCGCCTACCTCTACGGGCTCATGGCGGGCGGGCGCGCGGGCGTCGACCGCACGATCCAGATCCTCTCGAGCGAGGTGCGCCGCACCATGGCGCTTCTGGGCGTCTCGTCGATCGAGGAGCTCGAGCCGCGTCACGTGACGCAGCTCACGCGCCTCGTCCCGGTGCGCTGACACTCGGCGGAGCTGGAGTATTACCAAATCGTTATGCCGTACCCTCGGGCGTGATGTCCGATCTCGAGTCCCGCACCGCACGCCGCAGCGCCGCCCGTGAGGCGAAGCGCCGAGCTCAGCGGCGCGGAGCCGTGATCCTCGGGGGCGGCGGCCTCGTCATCGTCGTCGGCGTGTGGGCCCTCGTCGCGGGCCTCACGGGCGGCGGCGACGCGCCCTCCGCCTCCGACACCCCGAGCGCGCAGACGACGCTGAGCGGCGACGCCGCGGGCCGCGCGGGCGAGACGGGCGGCGACGCCTCCGACCCCGACGGCGAGGCCGCCCAGGTCGAGGAGGAGCCCGCCGTGGTCGACGCGCTGAGCGCCTCGACCGGCTCGCTCGCCGCGGGCGAGACGGTGCAGATCACGGGATCCGGCCTCGCGGGCGTGACCTCCGTCGCGTTCGGCGACCAGGACGCGAAGATCGCCGCGACGACCGACACCTCGGTCGACGTCGTCGTCCCGGCGTCCTATCACTACGTCGCGGGCCAGGTCGGCGTCACGGTCTCGGAGGGCGACGCGGCCGTCGACGGCGATCTGTCGTACACCTATGAGGCGCAGACCGCCGTCGACCGCCAGCTCCAGTACGCGATGAAGTACTGGAAGGACTACAACTCGGCGACGTGGGGCGACTACAACCCCTCGGGCGGCGACTGCATGAACTTCGTCAGCCAGGCGCTCGCCGCCCGCGGGTGGCAGCAGAGCACCGCCTGGTACAACGACGGCACGTCGTCGACCGAGAACTGGCGCTATGTGCCCACGTTCCAGACGTGGATGACGGCGAACGCCGCCGAACTCGGGGTGACCCAGCTGTCGCTCGATCAGCGCGACCAGGTGAAGATCGGCGATCTCGTCGTGTTCGACTGGAACGACACGGGAACGCCCGACCACATCCAGATGATCTCGAACATCATCGAGAACGACGACGGGACCCGCACGATCCAGATGGTCGGCCACAACGAGGACTCGGACTACCGCGACCTCGACCAGACGATCACGGTCGACCACCCGGGCGCGAACGCCTGGTTCTGGAGCATCCCCGAGTAGGCCCGCCCCGCGCGATCACCGCGAGGGGGCGGATCCGCCCGTCGGCTCGGTCGTCGTGTCGACGCCGACGACGAGCGTCGCGGTGTAGCCGTTCGTCACGTCGCCCGTGATCGAGGGCAGCTGCGTGGCGCCGGAGTCGTCGCTGAACACGCTGTCGGTCGCGAGCGAGACCTGTGCGTACTTCTGGACCGAGGCGCTGTATCGCGAGTCGGCGAACACCGCCTGGTTCGTCTCGTCGGGCATCGCCATCTGGCTCGTCGAGATCGCGTTCGTCGAGTCGGTGATGTCGTCGACCGAGGGGTAGACCTCGAAGTGGATGTGCGGCCACCGGCCCGAATAGCAGGCGGGGTAGATCGACGTGAACGTGACGGTGCCGTCGTCGCCCGCGACCTGCACGCCGCGCAGGTAGGTGTAGTCCTCGACGCCCGACGAGTACATCGAGTAGTTGCCGTTCTGGTCGCATTGCCAGGCGTAGACCGCGACCCCCGCGAAGGGGGCGTTGCCGTTGGCCATGTCGACGATCTGCAGCGTGAACGTCAGGGGGACGCCGTCGGCGGTCCCGTTGCCGTCGATCGACGACGTGATGTCGCTGCGCACGATGCCCGAGTCCTCGAGGACGTCGGGTCCGTTCGAGCCGTCGCCGGGGTAGGGGCCCGCGGTCTCGTCGGGGATCTCGCTCGCGACGTCGATCGACGTGGGGGTCGTCGCCGTCGGGGTCGGCGTCGCGGTCGCCGTGGGGGTCTCGCTCGGCGTCGTGGTGGGGGTCGCCGTGGCGGTGGCGCCCGACGACGACGACGCGGGCGTGCACGCCGCGAGGATCGCGGCCCCCGCGCCGAGTCCGACGATCGACAGCACGCCGCGCCGCGACATGATCGTGCCGATGTCGAAGCGGACGCCCTGGTCGACGACGTCGTCCTCGGGGTGGTGCAGCAGCCGGCCCTCGTATGTCGGCCCCTCGGGGGTCTCGATCGGATCGGGTGTGTTGCTCTTCTTGGCCATCGTTATCATCTCCTCGCAGCAGGATGGTTCGATACGAGCATGATGGCACCGGTTCTGCGCGGCGCATGACGCAGCTATGCGCTGCCTATGGAACGCAGAAGGCCCGGTCAGGTGACCGGGCCCTCTGCCATCGATGTCGGGGTGACAGGATTTGAACCTGCGACCTCTTCGTCCCGAACGAAGCGCGCTACCAAACTGCGCCACACCCCGTGGCAACCACACAAGTCTATCTGACGGGCGGCCGCGAGGCGAATCGGGGCGTGTCGTCGGGCGCGCCTGGCCCGGCGCGGATGACCGCATACCCTGGGAGGCATGGATCTCGAGGCGCACGTGAAGGAGGCCCTGCGGGCCTACGACCGCGGGCTGCCGGAGTTCCGGTCGCTGCGCGACGCGCTCGAGCGCGAGATCCCGCTCCACCTGCGCCAGTGGGGCGTCTCCTACTTCCGCGTCGAGGCGCGCGTGAAGAAGCGCTACTCGTTCGAGCAGAAGGTGCGTCGCGACCCCGATCGCGAGGTGCTCGACATGGTCGGTGTGCGCATCATGGCGTTCTTCCGCAGCGACCTCACCCAGATCGAGCGCATGACGCGGCGCCTGCTCGAGGTCGAGGAGCAGTCGTACATCGACAAGGGCGACCTGCTGGGGGAGGAGAGCTTCGGCTACCGCAGCGTGCAGTTCGTCGGGCGCACGCGCGGCGAGGGCGCGTTCCGCGAGTTCGAGGCGGGCCTGCCCGTTGAGGTGCAGATCCGCACGATGCTCGAGCACGTGTGGGCCGAGGTCGAGCACGACCTGCGCTACAAGCCGCAGGGCGAGCGGCCGACCTCCGACATCAACCGCGACTTTGCCCTGACGGCGGCGCTGCTGGAACAGGCCGACCGCAACCTCGACGAGATCCGCCGGCAGCTCGAGGACGACTGACCCCGCGCGGACATCTTCCTGCCGGGAGGACATCGAATCGGATGTCCTCCCGGCAGGAAGATGTCCTTCAGCGGCGGGGCGCCAGGGTCAGCAGGCTGACCTCGGGGCGGCAGGCGAACCGGATCGGGGCGTAGATCGAATGGCCGACGCCGGCGCTCACGTTGAGCGGGATCGTCCGGCCGCCGTGCGACCAGGTGCTCAGCCCGCGCGACTGGCCGAGCGGCAGGTCGCAGTTGTCGACGAGGGCGCCGATGCCGGGGATCCGCACCTGGCCGCCGTGCGTGTGGCCCGCGAAGACGATGTCGGATCCGCGATCCATGAAGCTGTCGAGGACCCGCCGGTAGGGCGCGTGCGTGACGCCGATCGTGAGGGATCCGTCGGGGAGCTGCATCGCCGAGGCGTCGAGGGCATCCCAGTCGTCGTACCCGTGGTGCGGGTCGCTCGTGCCGATGAAGCGCAGGCGCTGGCCGCGCACGTCGAACGCGACGGCCTCGTTGTCGAGCCCGAACCAGCCGAGCTCGCCCTCGAGGAATGCGTCGAGCCCCGCGGTGTCGAGGTGCGGCGTCTCGGGAGAGACGCCGGACGGACCGCGGAAGTACACGAACGGGTTGCGCGGGGCGGGGGCGAGGATGTCGTTCGACCCGTGCACGTGCACGCCCGGGATGCCCGCGAAGGGGGAGAGGGCACCGCGGATCGCGTCGAGGCCCTCGGGGGATCCGAAGTTGTCGCCGGTGTCGATGACGAGGTCGGGGCGCAGGCTCGCGAGCCGCGCGATCCAGTCGCGCTTGCGCCTCTGCAACGGGGCGAGGTGCAGGTCGCTGATGTGGAGGATCCGGATCGGCGCCGCGCCCGGCTCGAGGACGCGCACCGTGTGGTGGCGCACCGTGAACAGGAATCGCTCGACGCCGATGCCCCACGCGGCGGCACCGACACCGAGGGCGCCGACCGCGAGTGCGGCGGCGCCCAGGGCGTTGCGTTTCGGCATCAGTCGTCGTCTCCGCCGTCGCCGGTGTCGACGTCGTCGCAGTTCTTCGCCTCGTAGTCGACGGTGACGGTGCCGCCGTCGGCGATCGCCTCACCCGCCGCGGGGCTCGTGCCCGTGATGCTCGAGCCCTTCGCGTCGTCGTTCTGCGTGCAGGATCCGGGGGATCCGCGCAGGCCGGCGTCGAACAGGGCCGAGATCCCGCGCGCGAGCGTCTGGCCGCCGATGTCGGGGACCTCCACGCCGTTGCCGTCCGAGATCGTGAGCGTGATCGTGCTGTTCGCGGGCGCGGTGCCCGAGGCGCTCTGCGCCTCGACGCGGCCGGCGTCCTGCGTCCCGGTCACGGTGTCGCCGATCGAGACCGTGAAGCCCGCGGCCTCGAGGGTCGACTGCGCGGCCGACTGGGTCTGGCCGACGACGTTCGGGACGTCCTTCTCGACGGTCCGCGTGAGGTTGGGGTCGGGATCCGGGAACGCGTCTCCGCCGTACTTGGCGTTCGCTGCGGCCTGGTTCTCGCGGCCGAGGGCGTATCGCAGGGTCGCGACCTGCTCGCCGTTCGGCGTGTAGTTCGCGAACACGTCGCCGTCGCCGATCGAGTTGCCCGCCCACGCGGCCGTCGTGACGTTCGACGACGACTGGATCAGCCAGGTCTGGACGCCCTCGTGCGTACCGGTCTTGCCGAACACCGGGACGCCGTCGCCCGCGTTGCCCTGCGATCCGGATCCGCCGCTCTGCAGCACGGTCTCGAGCGCGTACTCGGCGGTCGCCGCGATGTTCTCGTCGACGACGCGCTCGCACTGCGTCTCGGGCATCGTCAGCTCGTCGCCGTCACCGCTCGTCACGCGGACGATCGCGGTCGGCTCGCAGCGGACACCGCCGTTCGCGATCGTCGCGTATGCCGAGGCCATGGCGATCGGTGCGATGTTCTTGTCGCCGATCACGTTGTTCGCGAAGTTCTGGTCCGTGACCGCGGTGCTGCCGTTCTCGTCGGCGGCGCCGAGCACGACGCCGAAGTCGGCGGCGACCTGGTTGATGTCGCAGACGTTCAGCTGCGACGCCATCGCGTAGAAGCCCGTGTTGAGTGAGTCGCGCGTGAAGTTGCGGACGGGGCCGACGTATCCGCCGTTGCCGGCGAAGTTGTCCTTCGTCGTCGTGCGGAGCGAGGTCTTCGAATCGTCGGTGCACGACGTCGGGATGTTGAACGTCTGGTTGGCGCGTCCGTTGAGCTGCTCGTTGACGCTTCGGCCGTTCAGCAGCCAGTCGACGAGGGTGAACAGCTTGTACGTCGAACCGGCGCTGAAGCCGGCGCCGCCGCCCATGGTGCGATCAGTCGCGTAGATCAGGCCCGTCTGCCCGGCGGACTCCTGCACCTCGTTGAAGGTCGTGTTCTGCGCCATCGACAGGATGTTGCCCGTGTGGGTGTCGATCTGCACCGTCGTCGCGCCGAGGCTCATGCCCTCGATCGAGGCCGGGACGTGGTTCGCCATCGTGTTCTGCGCCGACCACTGGAGGTCGTTGTCGAGCGTCGTGTAGATGTCGAGGCCACCGCGCGTCAGGGTGTCGCTGCGCTCCTCGGCCGTGTCGCCGAACGCGTCGGCGTAGCGGTCGTCGTAGAGCACGGTGTTCTTCACGTACTGGCAGAAGTACGCGGCGCCGCCGGCCTCGGCGCAGCCGGTGTTGAGGTCCTGCACGTTGGGCTCGATGGGCTGGGCCATCGTGTCCTCGTACTCCTGCTTGGTGAGGATGTCCTCCTCGTACATGCGGCGGAGGACCGAGTCGCGGCGCTGCTGCGTCTCGGCGTAGCCGTTCTCGGCGCCGTTGTCGGCGTTGTCGGGCAGGTCGATGCGGAACGTGTTCGGGTTCTGCAGCATGCCCGCGAGGGTCGCGGCCTGGTTGAGGTTGAGATCCGATGCGTTGACGCCGTAGTAGTGCTGGGCGGCGGCCTGGATGCCGTAGGTCGTGCCGCCGAAGTTCGCGAGGTTGAGGTACCCGATGAGGATCTCCTCCTTCGAGTAGCGCTGCTCGATGGCGATCGCGTAGCGCATCTCCTGGAGCTTGCGCTGGTACCCGTCGACGCCGTTCGCGTCGGTCGCCTCGTTGTAGCACTTGATGCGGGCGGCGTCCTGCTCCTCCTGGGTGTCGCCCGTCGCCGAGCGCTCGCACGCCTGGATCTGCACGTTCTTCACGTACTGCTGGCTGATCGAGGATCCGCCCTGCTGGGATCCGCCCGACGCGTTGTTGAGGAGGGCACGGGTCGTGCCGATGAGGTCGACGCCGCCGTGCTCGTAGTAGCGGGGATCCTCGGACGAGAGGAGGGCGTCGTACACCGTCTGCGTGACGTCGTCGTACTCGACGGGCTCCCGGTTCTGGTCATAGAACGTCGCGAGCTTGTAGTAGCCGTCCTGGCCGTTGCCGTTGTTGCCCCAGATGGTGCTGGATTCCATCGGGCGGTCGACCTCGAGGTCGCTCGGGAGGCTGTCGAAAAGCGAGATCGCGCTCGACGTCCCTGCCGCCGTCACGGCGATCGCGGGAGTGACGGTCGCGGCCACCAGGATGCCTGCGACGGCGCTCAGGCCCACGAGGCCGAGAAGGCCTCCGAGCACGCCGCCGATCGTCCGTTTCATATGAGGCATAGGCTCGATGCTAGGGGAGAAGGCTGATACGCGTCTTCCGCGCACACTGTTCTTCGACCCGATACTCAGATGCCCCGGCCTCGACAGGAGACACCGTGACCACGTGGGAGTACCTCACCACTCCGCTGATGATCCACAACACCGCAGCCATCCTCAACAACTGGGGCAAGCAGGGCTGGGAGCTCGTGCAGGTGCTGCCGAACGAGGAGGGCGGACTCGTCGCCTACCTCAAGCGCCCGTCGGGCGGCGGCGAGCAGAACGCCGGCCTCGCGCACGCCGCCGAGGCGGCCAAGCAGTTCGAGGGGCAGCAGTGAGCGTCGCGGCGCGGCTCGCCGACCTGGGCATCGAGCTGCCGACCGTCGCCTCGCCGGTCGCGGCGTACATCCCGGCCAAGGTGCACGGCGACATCGTCTGGACGTCGGGCCAGCTGCCCTTCGTCTCGGGGGCGCTCCCGGCGACGGGCAAGGTCGGCGACGGGCACGGCCTCGTGCCGGCGGCCGACGCGCAGGACATGGCCCGCACGGCGGCGCTCAACGCGATCGCGGCGGCGGCCGACGCCGTCGGCGGGGTCGACCGCCTGACCGGCGTGTTCAAGGTCACGGGCTTCGTCGCCTCCGACCCGACGTTCACGGGTCAGCCGGGCGTGATCAACGGCGCGAGTACGGTGCTCGGCGAGATCTTCGGCGACGCGCACAGTCGCTCGGCGGTCGGCGTCGCGGCCCTCCCGCTCGACGCCCCCGTCGAGGTCGAGGTCGCGTTCACCTTCGCCGCCTGACCTCACCGACCCGAACTCTCCTTTTCTCCGTGTTTTCCCCACGCCAGGCGTGGGGAAAACACGGAGAAAAGGAGAGTTGCGGTCAGTTCAGCGGACCTGGGCCGTGATGACGCTCATGACGGCGGTGTCGGCGAGGGTCTGCGTGTCGCCGACCTCGCGGCCCTCCGCGACGTCGCGCAGCAGGCGCCGCATGATCTTTCCCGAGCGGGTCTTGGGCAGCTCGCCGACGATGTAGACGTCGCGCGGGCGGGCGATCGGGCCGATCTGCTGGCCGACCCACTGCCGCAGCTCGGTCGCGAGGCCGTCGGCCGTGTTGCTCTTGAGGAAGCTCTCCTTGAGGATCACGAACGCCACGACCGCCTGGCCCGTCGTCTCGTCGCTCGCGCCGACGACCGCCGCTTCCGCCGTCGCGGCGTGCGCCACGAGCGACGACTCGATCTCGGCCGTCGACAGGCGGTGCCCCGACACGTTCATGACGTCGTCGACCCGGCCCAGCAGCCAGATGTCGCCGTCTTCGTCGCGCCTTGCGCCGTCGCCCGCGAAGTAGTAGCCCTTGTCGGCGAACATCTTCCAGTACGTGTCGACGAAGCGCTCGGGGTCGCCCCAGATACCGCGCAGCATGCTCGGCCACGGCTCCGTCACGACGAGCAGCCCGCCCGCGTCGTTGCCGACCGACTCGCCCTTCTCGTCGACGACGTCGATCGCGACCCCCGGCAGCGGGACCTGAGCGGATCCGGGTTTCGTCTCCGTCACCCCGGGCAGCGCCGAGATCATGATCGCGCCCGTCTCGGTCTGCCACCACGTGTCGACGATCGGGGCGACGTCGCCGCCGACGACCTCTCGGAACCACATCCACGCCTCGGGGTTGATGGGCTCGCCCACCGACCCGAGCAGGCGGATCTTCGACAGGTCCCGCTTCTGCACGATCTCGCGGCCCTGCTTCATGAAGCTGCGCACGGCGGTCGGCGCGGTGTAGAGGATCGTGACGCCGTACTTCTCGGCGACGTCCCACCAGCGGCCCGGCTCGGGGAACTCCGGGGTCCCCTCGTAGAGGACCTGCGTCGCGCCGTTCGCGAGGGGGCCGTAGGTCACGTAGCTGTGGCCCGTGATCCATCCGATGTCGGCCGTGCACCAGTAGACGTCGGTCTCGGGGTGCAGGTCGAAGACGTTGCGGTGCGTGAACGCGGCCTGCGTGAGGTATCCGCCCGACGTGTGCAGGATCCCCTTCGGCTTCCCCGTCGTGCCCGAGGTGTAGAGGATGAAGAGCGGGTTCTCGGCGGGGAACGGCTGCGCCTCATGCTCGGCGGCGGCCTGCGGAACGACGTCGTGGTACCAGACGTCGCGGCCGTCCTGCCACTCGACGTCCTGGCCCGTGCGCCGCACGACGAGCACGCTCTCGACGGTCGCCTGCACGCCCTCGCCGCGGTCGGAGAGCGCCTGATCCACGGCGGGCTTGAGCGCCGAGGCGCGGCCCTTTCGGTACCCGCCGTCGGCGGTGATGACGACCTTGGCGCCCGCGTCGTCGATCCTCGAGCGCAGGCTGTCGGCGCTGAAGCCGCCGAAGACGACGGAGTGGATCGCGCCGAGGCGCGCGACGGCGAGCAGCGACGCGATCGCCTCGGGGATCATCGGGAGGTAGATCGCGACGCGGTCGCCCTGTCCGACGCCGAGATCCGTCAGGACGTTGGCGAGCCGCTTGACCTCGTCGGTGAGCTCGGCGTAGGTCACCGAGCGGGAGTCGCCGGGCTCGCCCTCGAAGTGGATCGCGACGCGGTCGCCGTTCCCCTCCTCGACGTGGCGGTCGAGGCAGTTGTACGCGACGTTGAGCTCTCCGTCCGGGAACCACTTCGCGAACGGAGGCGTCGACCAGTCGAGCACCTCGGTGAATGGAGTGTGCCAGTGGAGCAGCTCGCGCGACTGGTCGCCCCAGAAGGCCAGGCGGTCGGCGCGCGCCGCGTCGTAGAGGTCGGAGCCGGCGACGGCCTTCGCTGCGAACTCGGGCGAGGGCGCGAAGCGGCGGTTCTCGGTGAGCAGGTGGTCAATCGACTGTGACATGAGGAATGCTCCCTGTGCGACGTTGCGTGCGGTCCACGGTGACCGCGACAGCAGACTACCCACGATCCGGGGTCGGGCGTGTCACACAGGCGGTCAGCGCGTCCACAGGCGCGGATCCGGCGGGGTTATCTGACGATCCGGCCCCCGAGGCGGGCGCGGGGTGGGCTGATCTCCGTAGCTTCCCCGCATGCCCGTTCCCTTCGTCGTCGCACCTCGCCCCGGCGCGGCAGCCGCGCACCGCACCCCGGAGGCGGCCGCCGCCGCGCCGCACGAGGAGGCGACGTTCGGCCCGCTCGCCCGCTACGTCGCGGATCCGCGCGTCACCGACCTTTTCGTCAACGGATCGGACGGGCTCTTCGTCGACCACGGGGCGGGCGCCGTGCGCGTCGAGGGGTGGCGGGCGTCCGAGCGCGAGGTGCGGGATCTCGCGACCGACCTCATCGGCCGCGGCGGGCGGCACGTCGACGACCAGACGCCGCTCGTCGACGTCCGGCTGCCGGGCGGGGTGCGCGTCCACGTCGCCCTCGCCCCCATCGCGACGGGCGGAACCGCGATCTCGATTCGCGTCCCCCGCCTCGCCGACATCGACCTCGACGGCCTGTGCGACGGCGGGGCGTTCGCGCCCGCGGTGCGCGACTGGCTGCGGCGCATCGTGCGCGAGCGCCGGAACCTGCTCGTCACGGGCGGCGCGGGCTGCGGGAAGACGACGCTGCTGTCCGCGCTCCTCGGATCCGCGCCGCCCGGCGAGCGGATCGTCACGATCGAGGACGTCGCCGAGCTGCGCCTCGCCCACCCGCACCACATCGCGCTCGAGGCGCGGCAGGCCAACCAGGAGGGCGCGGGCGAGATCGGACTCGCGCGGCTCGTGCGCGAGTCGCTCCGCATGCGGCCCGACCGGATCGTCGTCGGCGAGTGCCGTGGCGAGGAGATCCGCGACCTCCTGACGGCCCTCAACACGGGACACGACGGGGGAGCCGGCACCCTGCATGCGAACGGCCTCGCCGACGTCCCCGCGCGCATCGAGGCGCTCGGCGCGCTCGCGGGGTGGGACGACCACGCCGTGGCGCGCCAGGCGGCGAGCGCGTTCGACATCGTGCTGCACCTCGCGCGCTCCGCCGACGGCGTGCGCCGCCTCGTCTCGGTCGGCGCCCTCGGCGCCCCCGACGGCCGCCTCGCGATCGAGGAGGTGCGGCCGTGGGAGGCCTGACGCAGGGGCCGGCCGAGGCCGGGGATCCGGCGGGCACCGTGCTGCCGCTCGCCGTCCTGCTGCAGGGCGGCGCGAGCCCCGCCGCGGCGTGGCGGCATCTCGCGGGGACCGGCGACGCCGTCGCCGTGCGGGTCGCGGAGCGCCAGGACGGCGGAGCGACGCTCGTCGAGGCGATCGCCCGCGAGAGCGATGCGGGAGAGGCGGCCTGGGGCGATGTCGCGGCGGCGTGGGCGGTCGCCGAGACGGTCGGCGCGCCCCTCGCCGACACGCTCCGGTCGGTCGCCGCTTCGCTGCGCGATGCGGGAGAGCTGCGCGACGACGTCGCCGTCGCGCTCGCCGAGCCCCTCGCGTCGGCGCGGCTCATGATGTGGCTGCCGCTCCTCGGCGTCGTCGTCGGGGTGGGCCTGGGGATGGATCCGCTCGGCGTCCTCTTCACGACGCCCGTCGGCATCGCCTGCCTCGTCGGGGGCCTCGGCCTCACCCTCGCGGCTCGCGCGTGGACCCGTCGGCTCGTGCGCGCGGCGCAGCCCGCCCCGGGAACGCCGGGCATGCACGAGGAGCTTCTCGCGGTCGCCCTCTCGGGAGGCGTCTCGATCCGCCGCGCCCGCGAGGTCCTCGCGGCCTGCGCCGAGTGGTCGGGCGCGGCCTCCCGCACGACGGGGGAGTCGCAGCGCGTCCTCGACCTGTCGCGCGCCGCCGGCGTGCCCGCCGTCGAGCTGCTGCGGGCCTCGGCCGCGCACGCGCGGCACCGCGCACGCACCGACGGCCGCACGCGCGGCGCGAAGCTCGGCACGCGGCTCCTCCTCCCCATGGCCGTCTGCACGCTCCCGGCCTTCCTGCTCCTCGGCGTCGCGCCGCTGCTCCTGAGCGTGCTGACCTCGACGCCGATCCCCGCGTTCGCCGCACCGGCGGGCCCCTGAAGAACACACCCCTATAAGAGAGGAGTCACCATGACCGATCACACCCGGGATCTCTGGCGAGACGACGAGGGAGCATCGACCGCCGAGTACGCGATCGTGACGATGGCCGCCGTGGCCATCGCCGGCGTCCTCGTCGCCGTGATGCGATCCGGCGCCGTGCAGTCGCTGCTGCAGGGCATCGTCGAGCAGGCGCTGCAGGTTCCGTGATCCGGCTTCCCCTGGCGGGAGACCGCGGATCCGCCTCGGCGGAGTTCGCGGTCGCCCTGCCCGCCGCCGTCATCGTCGTCGCCCTCGGCGTCGGTGCGCTGGCGGCCGCGTCGACCCAGGTGCGGCTGCAGGACGCGGCGGCCGACGCCGCGCGGCTCGCCGCCCGCGGGGAGCCGGATCGCGTGTCGTCGGTCGTCTCGACGGCCGTCGGCGGCGCGAGCGCGTCGCTCGACGAGAGCGGCGAGCTCGTCTGCGTCACGGCGCAGCGCGACGCGGCGTTCGGCCCGTTCTCCATCGCGCTCGAGGCGCGCAGCTGCGCGCTCGCAGGCGGCCTCTGATGGGCGCCGCCGCCTTCACCGCCCTCACAGCCGCGGCGACGGCGACGCTCGCGGTCGGGCTCGTCGCCGTCGGGGGAGCGGCCGTCGAGGCCCAGCGGGTCAGCGGCGTCGCCGACGCGGCGGCGCTCGCCGCGGCCGACGCGCTCTCGGGCTTCGCGACGGGAGACCCGTGCTCGCGCGCGGCCGAGGTCGCCGAGGCTCAGGCCGCGTCGACCTCGTCGTGCGAGGTCGACGGCCTCGAGGTCGTCGTGACCGCGGCGGGCGCGCACGGAGCATGGCCGGTGTCCGTCACCTCACGCGCCGGCCCCGGCTCGCCCGCAGCCGGCGCGTGGTCGCCGGCCGTCGACCTCGGCGCGCCGGGCCTGCTCCTGGCCGACTTCTTCGGCGCCCGCGACGCGTCGATCACGGGGTACGCGTACGCCCACGAGGGCATCGACCTGTCTGCGCCGCACGCGCTCACGCCGATCGCCGCCGCGGCCGCCGGCACCGTCACCGCGGCCGTGACGGTCGACGCGAGCGCCCGGGGGATGAACGTCGCGATCGACCACGGCGACGGGGTCGCGACCGAGTACCTGCACCTCGCGCGGGTCGACGTGCGGGTCG
Organism: Microbacterium indicum DSM 19969; assembly: GCF_000422385.1. GTDB lineage: Bacteria > Actinomycetota > Actinomycetes > Actinomycetales > Microbacteriaceae > Microbacterium > Microbacterium indicum. The sequence goes on along the minus strand of NZ_AULR01000001.1, from coordinate 275,890 downwards.
GCGACGCGGTCGAGGCCGGCCAGACGATCGGCGGCATGGGATCCACGGGCCGGTCGACGGGCACCCACCTGCACCTGGGCGTCGTCGTCGACGGGGTGCACGTCGATCCGCTGACGTTCATGCGCTCGCGCGGCGTCGACTACTGCGTCCTCCCCGTGTACGCCGGCCACACGGTGGCGAACGGGTGCGAAGCCGGATGACTGAGCCGGCCTCTCGCCGCGGATGTGTAGGGTTGCGGGCGACGGAAGGACTCCCCTTGGCAGACGGTAAGAAGCTCGTCATCGTCGAGTCGCCCACGAAGATGCGCTCCATCCAGGGCTATCTGGGCGACGGCTACGAGGTGCTGAGCTCGGTGGGCCACATTCGCGATCTGGCCGACAAGCGCGACATCCCCGAGAAGGACCGCGAGAAGTACGGTCGTTACTCGATCGACATCGGCGGCGGCTTCCAGCCCTACTACGTCGTCAGCGACCGCAAGACCAAGACCGTCACCGAGCTCAAGCGGGCGCTCAAGGGGGCGAGCGAACTCCTGCTCGCGACCGATGAGGACCGCGAGGGCGAGGCCATCGCGTGGCATCTCCTCGAGACGCTCAAGCCCAAGGTCCCCGTCAAGCGCATGGTCTTCCACGAGATCACGAAGGACGCGATCCAGAAGGCCGTCGGCGAGACCCGCGAGCTCGACACCTCGCTCGTCGACGCGCAGGAGACCCGCCGCGTCCTCGACCGCCTCTACGGCTGGGACGTGTCGCCCGTTCTCTGGCGCAAGGTCGGATCCGGCGCCTCGGGCCAGGCGCTCAGCGCGGGCCGCGTGCAGTCCGCCGCGACCCGCATGGTCGTCGAGCGCGAGCGCGAGCGCATGGCGTTCGTCTCGGCCGACTACTGGTCGATCGCGTCGGTCGCGTCGCGCACGCAGGACGCGTTCGCGATCCGCCTCGTGCGCGTCGACGGCGCGCCGCTCGCGACGGGCCGCGACTTCGACGACAAGGGCCAGCTCACGAAGGCCGTCGTCGTGCTCGATGAGGAGGGCGCGACCGCCCTTGCCCTCGCGATCGACGAGTCGGGCGAGGCGACGGTGCTCAGGGTCGAGGCCAAGCCGGGCACCCGCCGTCCGTCGGGCCCCTTCACGACGTCGACGCTGCAGCAGGAGGCCGGCCGCAAGCTCGGCATGACGGCCAAGACCACGATGTCGGTCGCGCAGAGCCTCTACGAGCGCGGCTACATCACCTATATGCGCACCGACTCGACGAACCTCTCGTCGCAGGCGATCCAGGCGGCGCGCGCGCAGGCCGTCGCGCTCTACGGCGACGCGGCGATCCCCGCGAAGCCGCGCTACTACGCGTCGAAGTCGAAGAACGCGCAGGAGGCGCACGAGGCGATCCGCCCCTCGGGCGAGGTCTTCCGCACGCCCAAGGAGGTCGCGGGCCAGCTGGGTCGCGACGAGCAGCGCCTGTACGAGATGATCTGGAAGCGCACGATCGCGAGCCAGATGTCCGACGCGAAGCTCGAGACGACGACGATCACGCTCGGCGCCGAGGCTGCGGGCCGCAAGCTCGAGTTCACCGCCTCGGGCACCGTCTACACGTTCAAGGGCTTCCTCGAGGCCTACGAAGAGGGATCCGACGAGAAGCGCAACGGCGGAGACGACCCCGACGACCAGCGCCTCCCGCAGGTCGCGCAGGGCGACGTCCTGGGCGTCGCGGGCTCCGAGGCGAAGGGCCACACGACCTCGCCGAAGCCCCGATACACCGAGGCGAGCCTCGTCAAGGCGCTCGAGGAGCGCGGCATCGGCCGCCCCTCGACGTTCGCGAGCATCATCGGCGTGATCCTCGACCGCGGCTACGTCGTCAAGCGCGGCCAGGCGCTCGTCCCCACGTGGCTGTCGTTCAGCGTCATCCGCCTGCTCGAGCAGCACTTCGGCGAGCTCGTCGACTACGACTTCACGGCGGCGCTCGAGGAGGACCTCGACCGCATCGCGCGCGGCGAGGAGAACCGCTCGCACTGGCTCAAGCAGTTCTACTTCGGCGGCGACGGCCACCCCGGCCTGCGCAACATCGTCGACGACCTCGGCGAGATCGACGCGCGCGAGCTCAACGCGACCCGGATCACCGACACCGCGACGCTCCGCTTCGGCAAGTACGGCCCCTACCTCGAGGTCACCGACCCCGAGAAGCCCGACGCCGATCCGCGCCGCATCAACGTGCCCGAGGAGCTCGCGCCCGACGAGCTGACCCCGGCCAAGGTGCAGGAGCTCGTCGACGCCCCCGTCGCCGGCAACCGCGTGCTGGGGGAGAACCCCGAGAACGGCCGCGTCGTCGTCGTCAAGGACGGTCGCTTCGGCCCCTATCTCGAGGAGACCGAGCCCGAGGATCCCGAGCAGGTGGATCCGCAGACCGGCGAGGTCGTCGAGGCGCCCAAGAAGAAGACGACGAAGAAGGCCGCGGCCCCCAAGCCGCGCCGTGCGTCGCTCTTCAAGAGCATGTCGCCCGAGACGATCGAGCTCGACACGGCGCTGCAGCTCCTGAACCTGCCCCGCGAGGTGGGGACGGATCCGCAGACCGACGAGGTCATCACGGCGCAGAACGGCCGCTACGGCCCGTACCTCAAGAAGGGCGCCGACTCGCGCTCGCTCGAGAGCGAGCAGCAGATCTTCGACATCACCCTCGCCGAGGCGCTCGAGGTCTACGCCAAGCCCAAGTACGGCGGGCGCCGCGCGGCGTCGGCCCTCAAGGACTTCGAGAAGGCCGATCCCGCGAGCGGCAAGAACATCACGATCAAGGACGGCCGCTTCGGCGCCTACGTGACCGACGGCGAGATCAACGCGACGATCCCGCGCGCCGAGGTCGCGGCAGACGTCGACTTCGAGCGCGCTGTCCAGCTGCTCGCCGATAAGCGCGCGAAGGGCCCCGCCAAGAAGCGCACCCCCGCCAAGAAGGCTCCGGCCAAGAAGGCTCCGGCCAAGAAGGCTCCCGCCAAGAAGACGACGGCGGCCAAGAAGCCCGTGTCGGCGTCGCGCTCCGAGGCCGCGAAGAAGGCCGCGGCGACCCGTGCCGCGAACAAGGCGGCTCGCGAGGCCGCCGGCGAGAGCTGATGTCGCGCGGGCTCTGGATCACCTTCGAGGGCGGCGACGGGTCCGGCAAGACCACCCAGGCCGAGCTGCTGCGCGCCGCGCTCGAGGGCGCGGGGCACAGCGTCGTCCGCACCCGCGAGCCCGGCGGCACCGAGGTCGGGCAGCGGATCCGCGACATCGTCCTGCACTCGCGGGGCAGCCTCACGCCCCGCGCCGAGGCGCTGCTGTTCGCGGCCGACCGCTCGCATCACGTCGAGACGCTCGTGGAGCCGGCGCTCGCGCGCGGAGAGACGGTGATCCAGGATCGCTACCTCGACTCGTCCGTCGCGTACCAGGGGGCCGCGCGCTCCCTCGGCGCCGACGAGGTGCGCGAGCTGTCCCTGTGGGCGACGGGCGGCGCGCTGCCCGACGTGACGGTCCTGCTCGACATCGACCCGCGGATCGCCCGCGCGCGACTCGACGCCGCCGATAAGCCCTTCGACCGCATGGAGGCCGAGAAGGCCGAGTTCCACGCGCGGGTGCGCGACGCGTTCCTCGCCCTCGCGGCGGCCGAGCCGGGGCGCTTCCTCGTCGTCGACGCGACCCTCCCCGTCGACGAGATCGCGGGGGAGATCCTCGCGCGGGTCTCGTCTGTCGGAGGCCGCCTCTAGCGTGGATCCCATGACGACGACCGATGCGCCCTGGGGCGACGTCCTCGGCCAGGCCGACGCCGTCGACGTGCTCTCCGCGGCCGCCGCCGACGAGGCGCAGCTCGCGCACGGCTGGCTCATCACGGGCCCTCCCGGATCGGGCCGGTCCACGATCGCGCTCGCCTTCGCGGCCGCCCTCATCGCCGAGCCCCTGGGCGACGAGGCGACGATGCGCCAGGTGATCGCGGGCACGCACCCCGACCTCACGCGCCTGCGCACCGAGGGCGTCATCATCACGATCAAGCAGGCCCGCGAGATCGTCGAGCGGTCGTACTACGCGCCGTCGCTCGGCCGCCACCGCGTCATCGTCGTCGAGGACGCCGACCGCATGACCGAGCGCACCTCCAACGTCCTGCTGAAGGCGCTCGAGGAGCCGCCCGAGCGCACGATCTGGGTGCTCTGCGCGCCGAGCGAGGCCGACCTGCTGCCGACGATCCGCTCCCGGGTCCGCTCGCTCCGCCTGCGCGAGCTCGAGGTCGACGACGTCGCCCGCCTCCTCGTCGAGCGCACGGGCGTCGACCCCGCCGTCGCCGAGCAGTCGGCGCGCCACGCGCAGCGGCACATCGGCATGGCACAGCGCCTCGCGACCGACGCGGCTTCGCGCGAGCGCCGAGCCGCGACCCTCGGCGACGTCGTGCGGGTCCGCGGCATCGGCGACGCCGTCGACGTCGCCGGCCGCATCGTCGCCCACGCGACGGACGACGGCAAGGCGCTCACGGCCGAGCGCGACGAGGCCGAGCGCGCGTCGCTCCTGCGCACCGTGGGGTACGCCGACGGCGCCAAGGTCCCGCCGGCCGTCCGATCGCAGCTCAGCGCCCTCAAGGAGGAGCAGGAGAAGCGCGCGAAGCGCGCCGTGCGCGACGGCCTCGACCGCGTGCTCACCGACCTGCAGTCGCTCTACCGCGACGTCCTTCTGCTGCAGCTCGGCCGCGACGAGGGCCTCATCAACTCCGAGATGCGCGGCGACCTCGACGCGCTCGCGCAGGCCTGGTCGCCCGAGCGCACCCTCCGTGTCCTCGACCAGGTCGCGCACACGCGCGGCGCGCTCGAGCGCAACGTGCAGCCCGTCCTGGCGCTCGAGAGCCTGCTCATCACGATCTTCAGCGGAATGGTCCCATGATCCGTCGCATCACCGCCGCCGTCGCCGCGGGCGCGGCCCTCGTCCTCGCCCTCACGGCCTGCACCAACTCGCTCGCGGCCCAGCTGAACGGGGGAGAGCAGCCGTCCACCGGGGGCACGACCGAGAGCCGGGCGCCCGTGACCGACGGCGTCGACCTCGACCTGCTCGACTACTACGGCCAGACCCTCGAGTGGGGCGACTGCGAGGGCGTCACGAGCGACGTCGAGTGCGCCGACGTCACGGCCCCGCTCGACTGGTCCGACCCCGCGGCGGGCGACATCTCGCTCGCGATCGCGCGCCCGTCCGATCGCCCGGCCGACCCGCAGGGATCCCTCCTCATCAACCCCGGCGGCCCCGGCTCGTCCGGCGTCGACTTCCTCGACCAGTCGATCGCCTACGGCGGCATCGGCGAGGCCCTCTTCGACGCGTACGACGTCGTGGGCTTCGACCCGCGCGGCGTCGGACGGTCGACTCCCGTGACCTGCTACACCTCGACCTCCGACATCGACGCGTACCTGTACGACATCCCCGACGCCGAGCGCGGATCCGACGCGTGGGACGAGCAGAGCACCGAGGCCGACACGGCCTACGCCGAGGCGTGCGAAGCGAACTCGGGCGACCTGCTCGAGCACATCACGACCGACCAAGCGGCGCGCGACATGGACCTCATCCGCGCCGTGCTCGGCGACGAGAAGCTGAACTACCTCGGCTTCTCGTACGGCACCTACCTCGGCGCGACGTACGCCGAGCTGTTCCCCGACGAGGTGGGCCGCTTCGTGCTCGACGGCGCGCTCGACCCGTCGATCCCCGCGAGCGAGGTCGGCCGCACGCAGATCATCGCGTTCGAGAAGTCGCTCGGCACCTACCTCGAGAACTGCCTCGGATCGACCGACTGCCCGTTCCGCGGCACGACCGACCAGGCGCTCGACTCCGTGAGCACCCTCCTCGCGTCGCTCGATGCGAGCCCCCTGGCGACGAGCGACGGCCGCGAGCTCGGCGCCGACGCGATGTCGACGGCGATCCTCGCGGCGCTCTACAGCGAGGAGAACTGGCCGTACCTGACGCAGGCGTTCGCGGGCGCGCTGCAGGGCGACCCCGCGGCGGCGATGTTCCTCGCCGACTTCTACAACGGGCGCGAGAACGGCGGGTACACGTCGAACACGACCGACGCGTTCAACGCCTACAACTGCATGGACTATCCGGTCGAGGAGGGCGACACCGCCGAGGCCGATCAGCAGCTGCTCGACGAGGAGGCGCCCGTCCTCGGCCCGTACATGTACGGCACCGACGTCTGCGCCGAGTGGCCGTACCCGCCGACGGGCGACCGCCACGCGATCACGGCCGACGGCGCCGCGCCGATCGTCGTCATCGGCACGACGGGCGACCCGGCGACGCCGATCCAGTGGGCCGAGTCGATGGCCGACAACCTCGCCTCGGGCGTCATGGTCACGTACGACGGCGAGGGCCACACGGCATACGGATCCGGCAGTGCCTGCATCGACGACGCGGTCGAGACGTACTTCACCGCGGGGACCGTCCCGGCCGACGGGCTGGAGTGCTCGGCCTGACGCGCCCGGGATGCGTCGCCGGTTCGCGAGCACCACGCCGCTCGTGTAACATGGCTTCTCGTGCCGCATGCGGCATGGAACGCCACCTTAGCTCAGTCGGCAGAGCGATTCACTCGTAATGAATAGGTCGTCGGTTCGATTCCGACAGGTGGCTCGAAAAAAGGCCCGGTCAGAAGTGATTTTCTGACTGGGCCTTTTTCTGCTCTGAGGGCCGCGTGGGGCAAACGTGTAGCAGAGCCGGGATATACCGGCTCTTAGAAGGCTCCCCATGAGGGCTCGAAACGGCCCGTTGAGGCGACCTCGAACACGTCGGCGAACGCGCCCGCTCCACGCCGCTCGTCGTCCGCGTCGGCTTCGTCCGAGAACGACTTTGCGACGGCGAGAAGGTTCGGCCCGCGGCCGGTCACGTCGAGCCGCACATCGTCGACCGCGATGGACTGGCCGGCGGTCGAATACTCGAGCGCGAGACGGCGCACGGCGATCGACGCGGCACGGAGGACGGAGGCGCCCTCCGTGAGGATCGCCTGGAGCTCGTAGTCGCGGAAGACGGCATAGGTCTCGCCGTCCATCTCGATGTCGCCCAGCAGCACGCGCAGGCGGCCGAGGTCGGTCGTGATGTCGATGGGCAGGTCAGTGTTAGGAAGTCCGTTAGACATGTGCGCGGAGTCTAGGGTCGGACGGCCGCCGGCCGCCCCTATGCTCGGCCTCATGACCACCCTTGACGACGTGCGCCGAGCGCACCGCGACCTCACCGACCTCCGCCGCGAGGTTGCCGCCCACGAGCATGCGGTCGAGGTGGCGAGCCAGGACGCCCGCAGATCCGGTGCTAGCGAGAGCGAAATCCAACAAGCCAGCCGCCGCAGTTGAGAGCAGACGCGGACGGAGCGGGCGGTGGCTCGGGAGGGGGCGGCATCCCGCGCCCGTCCGTCTCGCATAGCATCGCCTCATGGAAGGAATCATCGGCGCAGCGATCGGTGCAGCCATCGCCGTGCTGGGCGGGTGGTTCGGTGCGGCGACCCAAAGTCGCCGAGAACACGCAGCCTGGCTACGGGACCGTCGGGCGGACGCCCTCATTCTGCTCCAGACTGTCGTCGCGGGGCTCGACGTAGCCGCCGGCGACTTGCTCGATGCGCAGTCGAGGAGCGAGGAGCCGGGCCTGTCGCGGCGTGATAACGAACTCTTGGATGAAGAGCTCAGTGGCTCGCGTAAGCGGCTGCTCGCGCTGAGCGATCGCCTCATCGACGCGAGCAGTCGGATCGCGGTGCTTGGCCCGCGAGGTGTAGTTGATCTCGCCACTGCGGTTACCCGTGCTCCTCGCGGCTCCGAGGAGCGATCGGTAGCGCTGGACAGGCTCGTCGCTGCATATGCGGAGGTCCTGCGACTCCCGGAAGAAAAGCCCGGATGGCGCGACCGCCTGTTGAGCGCGTGGCGAATACCGTCACGCTGAGCGGGGTGCGCCCGCTGTGAGATCACCGGCTTGCGCATGGATGTGGTTGGGCATGAGCGTGCGCCAGGGATCGTGACCACGATGGTGCGAGGGTGCCCCAGCCTCGACGGAAGTCTAGAACAAATGTTCTAGTATTGCTGCATGGGGGGGGAAACCGACGCTACCCGAACCACGGTGAGCGCCTCACGGAGGAGCGCGAGGTCCGCACCGCCCGGCAGTAAGGCCCGCTCCAGTCGCTCACGAGTGACCAGCTGCGCCTCCACGCGGTCCCCGTCACGATCGCGCCGGAGCGACTGGTCATCCAGGCGCGCGCATGGCTCCGCTTCGGCGACACGGACGTTCGAGCGACCGTGAAGGTGCGCCGCTGGACCGACGATGCCGTCGGCGTCGAGCTCGAGTCGGACGGGGAGACGCTGAGGTGCTGGCTGTGGCGCGGAGCGGTAACCCCGATCGGGTGACGCGGGGCTACTTCGTCTGGTGCGGGTGGTGCGGGTGGTGCGTGTGGACTTCGACGAGGTGCACGGTGCGGTCTTCGACGTAGAACCAGATCCGCGCGCCGTCCTTGGCTGTGGATCGTGCTGACGAGGTCACGCCAGCCCTTCTGTGCCCCAGACGAGGCGAAGAGGATCGTGTACTCGCTCTTGCGCGTCGGTCGCGACGTGCCGACGGAATAGTATTTCGACATGTTCGCAGACGCCTGCGGCCCACCTTCCTTCTCCTCCTCCTCGCAGTCGCAATCGTCTCCCTCTTCATCCAGTACCTCATCATCCGAACCGCCGTGAAGACGGGCACCCCCCTCGCCCACGACCAGATGCGCGAGGAGGAAGAGGAGCGCCTTGCCGAGCGCCGGCGGGAGAGCTCGAAGCCCCGCCCTACCGACGAGTAGGACGGGGCCGTGGTGGCGCTGCGGGGGTTAGCTGCGCAGCGCTCTGATCTCGGACGTGAGTGACGCGCCGTCCTTCGTCGTGCCGCCCACGCGATCCTTGATCCAGGCCACCTGAACCGCGGTCGCGGCCTGAGCCTTCGCGAGCGTGGCGAGCGCCTTGGTCAGGTCGTCCACGTCGGAGCGGAGCGACTGTTCTGCCAGATGTACTGCTGCCGGCGGCTGAAGCTGGCCTTGATCCATGGGGCGCCGACGATCGACTCGCGGATCTTGCGGCCCCGGTCTTTGAGCTGGTCGAGGGTGAGGCCGAACTGCTCGCCCTCCACCTCGCTGCCGCCGCCGTAGATCGCCTGCCAGCCGCGGTCCTCCCGGTTGAGGAGCGCGGCGACGCGATCGAACGCCTCGCGCACGGGCTCCTCGCTCTCCGGCTCGAGGTCGAGGAGCGCCTCGCCGAAAATCTCGGTCACTGCACGGGTCTGGCTATCGATCTCGCTCGTCGTCATGCGGGCGAAGTATAGGCGTGGTTTGGGGGTGGTTTCCGCGAGAACGGGCCAGGTTCGCGGCTACCTGTTCCGGGCCGCCGCTCGCGGCCGGCGGCGCCTCGGGGGAACGACGCGGCCTCGTCGCAAGACTCTCGGCATGCTCGTATCTTGCGGCGCCGACGGCAACCATCCTCCGCAAGAGGCAGTGGGGCTAGCGCAGCTCCGAGCGGGCCTGTTAGGTTGAGGCTCGATAGTGTAGGGAATCAGTTAAGGGAATCAGAAGGGATGCTTTAATGGTTGCGAAAATGAGGTCGGTGCTCGCCTTTTCTTTAGCGTTACTGGTCGTTTTCGGATTTACGAGCACCGCGCAGGCGGCTGAAGCAAACTCAGAATCGGGGGTGGAGGAGATTCGAGTCGGATTCAGCTTGGAAGACTCAACGTCTCTCGGATATGCTGGCCAGTCTGGCTTCACGACCAGAAGCATCCCTTTCGAACTCGGGGATACGGTTCAATGTGACCTCCTCAAAAATAAAGACCACGAGCTGTTCACCTGGGGAACTTTCAAGTATGGCGGAACTAATGGGGCTCTTCGCGAACGAGGGTGTAGTCGGTTGAGTGCGTCGGTGGCCGGGTAGGGGTCGAGGCCTCCCGGATGATGGAAGTTCTTCACGCTTGCCATCTCGAAAGACCTCGACGTGCTCCACCCTACTTTCGCGACCCCTGACCTGACGGCGTTCTGCCGGCTCGACGAGCTCGGGCTCGTCGCCGTCGGCCAGCTGATCGAGCCGGACCGGGCGGTGATCGAGTGCCGACCGGTCGAGACAAACCCGTGGTGTCGCAAGTGCGGGGCGGAGGGTGTGCCGCGAGACACGGTGACGCGTCGCCTGGCGCACGAACCATTCGGGCATCGCCCGACGACGCTGCTGGTCCGGGTGCGCCGGTACCGGTGCGCGCACTGCCGACGGACGTGGCGTCAGGACATGACCCGCGCCGCCGCGCCACGAGCGAAGATCTCCCGCCTCGGCGTGGAGTGGGCGCTGCGGGGCATCGTCATCGACCACCTCACCGTGACCCGTGTCGCCGCGGGCCTGGGGGTGTCCTGGAGCGCCGCGAATACTGCGGTGCTCGCGGAGGGCAAGCGTCGACTGATCGACGATCCCGCCCGGTTCGACGCGGTCACCACGATCGGTGTCGACGAGCACGTCTGGCGGCACACCCGCCTCGGCGACAAGTACGTGACCGTGATCATCGACCTCACCCCGATCCGCACCGGGACGGGGCCCTCCCGGCTGCTCGCCATGGTCGAGGGCCGCTCGAAGCAGGTGTTGAAGACCTGGCTCGCCGCACGCCCGAGCAGCTGGCGCGACGGTGTTGACGTGGTCGCGATGGACGGGTTCGCAGGCTTCAAGACCGCCGCCGCCGAAGAACTCCCCGACGCCGTCCCGGTCATGGATCCCTTCCACGTTGTCCGCCTTGCCGGCGACGCGTTGGACCAGTGCCGACGCCGGGTGCAGCGGGACACGGTCGGGCACCGCGGCCGCGCCGGTGACCCGCTCTACAAAGCACGCCGCACCCTGCACACCGGCGCGGACCTGCTCACCGAGAAACAGACCGCCCGCCTCGACGCGGTGTTCGCGATCGAAGAGCACGTCGAGGTCGAAGCGACCTGGGGCATCTACCAGCGCATCGTCGCCGCCTACCGGGAACCCGACAAGAAGAAGGCCAAGCAGATGATGCAGGCCGTGATCAACGCGATCACCACCGGGGTCCCCGCGGCGCTCGTCGAGATCCGCAAGCTCGGCCGCACCATGCGCCAGCGCGCCACCGACATCCTCGCGTTCTTCGATCGACCCGGCACCAGCAACGGACCCACCGAGGCGATCAACGGCCGGCTCGAACACCTCCGCGGCTCCGCACTCGGATTCCGCAACCTCACCCACTACATCGCACGCAGCCTGCTCGAAGCCGGCGGATTCAAACCCGCGCTACACCCTCAATCGTGAAGAGCCACTAATGGGAGCGCGATGGTCTGGGGAGGGTACGACGTGACGATGTACTGTGGCACAGACACGTCCTCAGGTTTTAAGCACATAAAGTACAGGCACCAGTGGGCAAAAAATGGGCGCTCAGATGGATGGGAAAATGTTCGCGCTTCCGCGACTAAAGCCCTTGGCTACAGCGCGCCGGGGTGGGATCAGTTCATGGTCCGTGCGGTAAACGACGCGCTTACGCAGTCGAACCCATACCCTGTTTATAACAAGGTCAACAACACAGTCTGCTTCTCGGCGCCATACTACATCTTTAAGGGGACGCGCGTCTACGCGTCCTATTATGTGAATGTTGTGGTCTCTAAGAGCAACCACTCTCTCGTGACTGCTTACCCGAGCAACAGTTTCAAGTCAGCCTGCTGACCTCAATTCCTGAGGTTACGGTCGTGGGGCATACATGTGAAAACTTTCCACGACCGTAATCTCAGGCCCAAGCTCACGCTGCATCAACCGTACAAGCTCGTCACCTTCGGCGATCCACGCGCGCCCAACGTCGGGATCAGGCCAGGAAGTCTCTTCTATGGGATTCAGCTCGTTTTCCCAAACCTCGTTCCACCGGGCGATTCGAGCACGCAACTCGTCGCTGAGTGTTTCCGGCGTCTGCCATCCTGCGAACCATTCTGGGAACAGCTGATATACGTTTGGGTCAGGCGGGTTCAGACCATCAGTCATCCGTCGAAGATACCTTGGCTGATGCCCGAGGCGAAAGGGGCTCGTCGTGGTCGAGGGTGTAGTGGCGGCGGCTCAGGGGAGCGCTGCGGCGAATTCGGCGAACTCGTCCTCCAGGTCCCAGGGGTCCAGGGTGATCGTGTCGCCGGGCTTCGGGTTTTCGCTGGCGGCGCGGATGGGCGCGGTCTCCGGTGGAGTGAGATGACGGCGCTGCGCGCGCAACGTCGATGTCAAACGGCGCAAGCCCCGCGTCTCCGAGGTGCACGACCCGCTCACGTTTGAGTCCAAGGTGCCCAAGGGGCGCGCTGCGCGCACGGTGCCAATCTCGCAGTGGGTCGCCAAGGAGCTTGCGTTCGTCCTCTCGACGCGGAAGGGCGACGACTACGTCTTCGGCCCGGTCCATTCCTCGAACTGGCGGCGCGACATGTGGAACAAGCTCGAGACCGGCGGACGTGTGCATGATCTCCGTCACACCTACGCTTCCTGGCTCCTGCAAGACGGCGTCCCCGTCGCCGAGGTGAGCCGCCTCCTGGGGCACTCGTCGGTGCAGGTCACGGAGCGCTACGCGCACCTCCAGCGCGGCGTCCGTATCGAGATCGTCGCAGGCCTCACAGACCCCCGACTGGCGGACTGAGCGTGGGGCAGATCGTGGGGCAATCTTCGCATCGAAGCACTGCTAGCGACTGTGATTCGATCTGTCAAACCCGCGTGATTCCGCGGCAGAATTGACTATTGACTACGATCCGCTCATCGTGATAGTCATGCCTTTAACTCTCTCGTAATGAATAGGTCGTCGGTTCGATTCCGACAGGTGGCTCGACAGGCCCTCGCACTCCACTGCGGGGGCCTTTCGCTTTCCCGTTACGCTGTGTCCGAGGTCGCCGGCCACGGGGGAGGAACGCGATGACGGACGTCACGGGAGAGGTGCTGCTCGCGCGCGTGCGCACGCACCCGAAGATGCTCTTCTGGCCGGCGGTGCTGCAGCTCGCCCTCATCGCGATCCACGTGGTCATCGCGCTGTTCTGGCCGCGGAGCACGGGGGTCGCGTGGTTCGACGAGTGGGGGCAGGCGGGCGCGCACGTCGTCGTCGCGATCGTCGAGATCATCTACTTCGTCGTGCCCCTCAGCAAGTGGTGGTGCACGGTGTTCACGCTGACGAACCTGCGGGTCGAGCGCCGGTGGGGCGTGATCTGGAAGCGCTCGCGCGAGATCCCGCTCGCCCGCATCACCTCCGTCGAGGTCCAGCAGGGCCTTCTCGACCGGATCTTCGGGTGCGGCACGATCGTGTTCCACGACGCCGCCATCGTGCCGCCCGCCGACTACGGTCCTCTGGACGAGCCGACGGGCGACGGGCCGATGGTCGGGGTGCGCTTCCTCGACGTGCCGCGGGTCAGGAGCTTCCGCGGGCTCGTCGATCAGGCGCGGTTCGGGCAGAGCGCCCCGCGGGGCTGAGTCAGGCGGTCCAGCTCTTCGGGCGGATGACGAAGACGACGAAGCCCTCGCGCATCGGGTACGGCCCGCCGGTGTAGGTGTCGGAGATGCCGTCGACGATCTCGAGGGCGCGGTCGCCCTCGATCCGCTCGACGACCTCGCCCGCGACGGTCACGTGGGCGAGCGGGTTCGCGGGATCCGTCAGCGACACGGCGACGCGCGGGTCGGCGGCGATGTGGCGGGCCTTCCGCGAGGTCGCGGAGGTGAAGAAGGCGAGGTCGTCGTCGCCGAATCGATCCATCCACACGGGAACGGACCGGGGCGATCCGTCGGGCGCGATCGTCGCGAGGTGCACGACGGCGGGGGTCTCGAACAGGCGGGCGGCTTCGGCCCAGGGCGTCTTCGGCATGAGGTTCCGTTCTGTCGGCGGGTGCTTCACGGTCGAGCGTAGGGGCGATCCGCGGCGCCCGGGCCGGGAAGGGGGTCCCTCTCAGGGCGTCTCTTCCGTGAGCTCGTCGTTGATGCGGCGGAGATCCTCGAGGAGCGATCCGACGAGCACCCAGTTCGTGCCCGTCGGGGCGGCGATGCGCAGCGGCCGCGTGAGGACGGGGATCGTGGTGGTGGGCGGGTCCGCCGGATCGGCGACGGCGCGGCGGGAGAGGAAGCGCACGTCGTGGGCCGACCGCCTCATCTGATCGGCGATCTCGTGCACCGTGCCGTCGGCCGCGAGCTGGTCGGAGTAGCGGTCGTAGAACGCGCGGGTCATGCCGACCGTCTGTGTCACGACCGGGTCGATCCGGTCGTAGAGGGCCTGGATGTCGTCGACGGCACCGCGATGGCGGCCGCCGCGCGGGTTGAGGGACAGCGAGTCGTGCGCCGCCGAGAGCGCGGTCTTCGCGGCGTCGCGCATGGGGCGCAGGAGCCGGGCGGTGAGCAGCAGCTCCTCGCGCTTCGCCGGGGCCTGCGGCGCGAGGAGCGCGTCGGCGAGGCGCTCGAGCGACGCCGCGAGCTCGTCGGCGAGGGCGTCGACGGACCGGCGCGCGGGGGCGACCGCGACGGGCGGCACGAGGGCGAGGTTCACGATGAAGCCGATGACAGCGCCGACGATCGTCTCGACGGCGCGGTCGAACGCGTAGCTCGGGGTCGTCGCCCCCATCGCGATGACGAGCAGGGCGCTGATCGCGACCTGGTTCGTCGTGCCGGCGGTGAGCCGCACGAGCCACGCGACCGCGAGGCCCGCGATGACGGCGAGCGGCATCGACCAGGTCGGATCCGGGACGCCCCACGCGATGAGCGAGGCCACGACGACGCCGACGATGACGCCCGCGCATCGCTCGATGCCCTTGAGCCACGACTGGCTGAGGCTCGGCTGCACGACGAGGAGCGCGGCGATCGCGGCGAAGACGGGCGGCGGACCGTCGGGGATCATGAGCCCCGCGACGAGCCACGCGCCGATCGTGGCGACGGCGGTCTTCGCGAGCTGCAGCAGGGGAGCGCGCCGCGGCCCGCGGACGGCCGCCATCACCTGGACGTTCGGCCGCCTCACGCGGGGATCCTGACGTCTCGTGATCGCATGGCACCATCTTCCCAGGCGCGCCCGTGCGCCGAGCCGACGGGGGCCGGGCGGCGGATCGCGCGGCCCGTCAGATCGCGCGCGCCACCCACGCGGAGACGTCGGCGAGCATCGCCGCCTCGGCCTCGGGCAGCGCGATCGCGTGGGTCATCGCGTACTCGCGCGCCCCCACTTCGGATCCGCCCGCGGAGATCGCGCGGACCAGGCGGTGCCCGCCCATCGCGATCTCGTCGAAGCGCGCGATCGCGGCGAACGTCGGCGGCATGTCCGCCAGAACCTGCGCGCGGGCGGGGGACGCCCATCGCGACGACGCGTCGATCGCGTCGCCGAGGTAGGCCTGCAGCTGCCGGCCGCGCGCGGCCCACGCCGCGGGGTCGTCGCGCATCCCGGCCGGCGCGTCGTCGAGCAGGACCGACGGCACGATGAGGGCGAGCGAGGCGATCGGGTGCCGCGGCCGCGTCGCGGCGTCGGCCATGGCCGCGACCGTCGCGATGTTCGACCCCGACGACGTGCCGACGAGCGCGATGCGGGACGGGTCGATCGCGTGGCCGATCTCGGCGTCGAGCTCGCCGCGGCGCAGCGCCCGCAGGATGCACAGCACGTCGAGGACCGGCGCGGGGAACGGGTGCTCGGGCGCAAGGCGGTGATCGATGTTCAGGACGGTCGCCCCGGTCGCCGACGCGAGGTGGTCGATCAGCGCGGCATCGACGCGGTCGGCGGCATCGCCCCCGCCCATCCAGAACGCGCCGCCGTGGAGGCGCAGGACGACGGACCCCGACGGATCCTCCGGCTCGGTGAGGGAGACGCGCACGTCCTCGTCCGCGCCGGCCGCCGACGGGGCGCCGGCGGCCGCGAGGCCGCGCAGCTCGTCCGAGATCCCATCGAGGATCCCGGGCCCGGCGACCGGCACGCGGAACTCGCGTCGCCGCAGCGGGCGCGGATCCGGGAGCGCCGCCGCGAGGCTCGTCCCGAAGAGCCGCTCGGCGGAGGCGTCGACGACCCCGCGCCGTGCGATCGCCTCGGCGTCCGCCGCCGCACGGGCCGCACGCAGGCGCTCGAGCCAGGCCCGCCGCGCCTCGCCGGGCCGGCGCGCGAACGGCGGCTCGGCCGTAGGAGCCGGCGGCGCGTCGGCCGCGACGGCGTCGATGAGGAGCTGGAGGCGCTCGTCCGGGACGATCATGTCGTCACGCCCTCGGCGAGCATCGGCGCGAGGAGGATCCGCTCGAGGGGGCCCGACCCGTCGCGCATCGTCGCGAGCAGGCGCTCCGCGCCGAGGCGCCCCGACTCGGTGAGCGGCTGGCGCACCGTCGTGAGGCCCAGCGCCTCGACGACGTCGCCGCCGTCCCACCCCATCACGCCGACCCGCTCGGGCACGGGCATGCCGGCGTCGCGGAGGCCGGCCAGGATCCCGGCGGCGAGGGTGTCGTGGCCCGCGAGCACGCCGACCCGCCCGTCGCGCGCGAGCGTCTGGATGACCTCGGCTGCGGCCCGACCGGCCATCACGTCGCCCGACCTGGCCGTGATGGGCTGCACGCGCTCCTCCGGCACGCCGCGCTCCGCGAGCGCGCGCTTGAACCCGGAGAGCCGGCGCTTGCCCTGCGAGATGTAGTCGTTCGACACCTGACCCTCCGTCACGTAGACGAACCTCTCGAAGCCGCGCGCGAGCAGGTGGTCGGCCGCGATGCGCGTTCCGTGCTCCTCGTCGAGCACGACAGAGGAGAACCGCGGGTGCGTGGAGTCGACCAGCACGGTCGGCAGCTCGCGGTCGAGGATGCGCTCGCCGAGGCCCGTGTCGACGGGGATCCCCATGATCACGAGGCCGCTGAACGCGCCCGTGAAGGGCAGCGACGCGAGGCGCGGCGAGGGGGAGCGGCTCGCCGAGGGATGGTCGAACACGACGATGTCGGTCCGGTCGGCCCCGAACACCTCGAGGATCCCGTTGAGCCGCATGGCGTACGAGGGGTACGCGCGGAAGGGGGCGATGACGCCGAGCCGCTTGCGCGACGTCGGCGCGTTCGCGTTGAAGGCGGCGTGCGGCACGTACCCGAGCCGGTCGGCCGCCTCGAGGACGCGCACCCGCGTCTCCGCCGCGACGCGGGCGGGCCTGTTCATGGTGTTCGAGACCGTCGCGATCGAGACCTGGGCCTCCTCGGCGACGTGCTTGATGGTGACCGCCCGCGTCACGCGACGTACCTCACTGCCTCGAGCGAGCGCCGGCGCTGCACGGCGGGATCCGGCACGGGAGCGGCGTCGAGCAGCGAGCGGGTGTAGGCGTGCTGGGGGCTGCCGATGACCGCCTGCGCGGTGCCCGTCTCGACGAGCGAGCCGCGGTACATGACCGCGACGTCGTCGCAGAAGCTGCGCACGACCGAGAGATCGTGCGAGATGAACAGGTACGCGACGCCGAGATCGTCCTGGAGCTCCGTGAGCAGCTCGAGCACCTGCTCCTGGATCGTGAGGTCGAGGGCCGAGACGGGCTCGTCGCAGACGATGATCTCGGGGCGGAGCACGATCGCCCGGGCGATCGCGACGCGCTGACGCTGCCCGCCCGAGAACTGCGCGGGATAGCGATCCGCCGCCGCGGCCGGGAGGCCCACGCGCTCGAGCGCCTCGCGCACCGTCTTCTTCGCGTCCGAGGCCGATCGCCCGTGCGCGAGGACGAGCGGCTCGGCGAGGGTCGCCCCGATCGTGCGCACGGGGTTCAGCGACCCGTACGGGTCCTGGAAGATGATCTGCACGCGCGCGCTGAGCTCGCGCCTGCGCCGGCGCGACGTGCCGACGAGCTCCTCGTCGCCGAGCAGGATGCTGCCGCCCGTCGGCTCGACGAGACCGACGATCGCGTTGCCGACGCTCGACTTGCCCGAGCCCGACTCACCGATGAGGCCGAGCGTGCGGCCTCGGTGCAGGTCGAGATCGATGCCCGCGACGGCCGTCGTCGTGACGGACCTCCCGCGCGCGTCCCGCCCCGCGTAGGCGATCTCGAGGTCGCGCACCGCGAGGAGGGTCTCGGTCTCCTCGCGCACGGGGTGGATCTCGAGGCGGGCCGGATCGGCCGAGAGCATCGCCTGCGTGTGGGCGTGCGCCGGCGCGGCGAAGATGCCGTCGGCGGTCTGCTGCTCGACGATCTGCCCGTCGCGCAGCACGATCACGCGGTCGGCGATGTCGGCGACGACGCCCCAGTCGTGCGTCACGAGCAGCATCGACATCGAGTCGTCCTGGTCGCAGAGCTCGTGGAGCAGGGCGAGGATCTCGGCCTGCACCGTCACGTCGAGCGCCGTGGTCGGCTCGTCGGCGACGAGGATCTTCGGCTCGGCGCTGAGCGCGGCCGCGATCACGACGCGCTGCGCCATGCCGCCCGAGAGCTGGTGGGGGTACCTCCGCGCGACCGCCACCGGATCCGGGATCCGCACGCGCTCGAGCAGGGCGAGCGCCTCGGCCCGCGCCGCCTTCCTGCCGATGCCCTGGTGGAGCCGGATGAGCTGCACGAGCAGGTCGCCGATCCGCATCGACGGATCGAGCGACGGCTGCGGGTCCTGCGTGATGTAGCCGAACAGCTCGGTGCGCAGGCGCCGCATGCGGTCGGCGTCGCCCGCCGTGACCTCGCGGCCGTCGACGACGATCCGCCCCGACTCGACGCGCGTGCCGCGGCTGAGCCCGAGCACGGCGAGCGACGTGACGGACTTGCCGGATCCGGACTCGCCGACGAGGCACAGTGTCTCGCCGCGGTCGAGGCGGAACGACACGTTCTCCACGAGGGTCGTCGACCCCGTGGGGCCGTCGACGACGATCGTCAGATCCTGGACCTCGAGCAGCGCGTTCGTCGACGCCCGCTTCTCGACGCCGGCCACGGGCTTCGCACGGCGCGCGGCGCGGCGCCCGGCGCGCGACGATCCGGTCCAGCGCTCGGCGACGGCGTCGCGCACGCTGTCGCCCAGGAGCATGAACGACATGATCGTGACGATGATGATGCCGCCCGTCGGCACGAGCAGCCAGGGGGATCGCGTGATGTTCTCGCTCGCGGTCTGCACCATGTTGCCCCAGCTGGGCTGCGGGAGCTGCACGCCGAAGCCGAGGTAGCCGAGGCCCGTCTCGGAGATGATCACGGTGCCGGAGAAGATCGTCGCCTGCACGATGATCGGGCCCGCGAGGCGCGGCAGCACGTGGCGCAGCGTGATCTGGCCCTCCGTGAGCCCCATCGTGCGGGCGCCGCGGACGAAGAGCTCGCCGCGGACGGTGCGGGTCGTCCCGCGCACGACGCGGATGAGGAGCGGGCTCGTGAGCAGGCCGAGCGCCATCATCGCGACCGTCATGTTGCCGGGGAGGATCGACAGCGTCACGAGCAGGAGGATGAAGGCAGGGACGCTGAGCAGGACCTCGGCGAGGCGCGTGATGATCGTGTCGGCGACGCCGCGCGACATGCCGGCGACGAGCCCGAGCGCGACGCCCACGACGAGGAACACGACGAGCGCCTGGACGACGCCGAGGAGCGTCGCCTGCCCGCCGTAGAGCATGCGCGAGAGGACGTCGCGGCCGAGGTCGTCGGTGCCGAGCGGGTGCACGAGGCTCGGCCCCTGGAGCGCCGCCATGAGGTCCTGCTGCGTCGGGGCGTACGGGGCGATCACGGGGGCGAGTGCGACCGCGATCGTCAGCACGACGAGGATCGCGGCGCAGACGACGAACTGCCGGCGGGCGAGCAGGACGCGCCACAGGGGTTGCACGACGCGGGTGTCTCGGGGCATCCGGACGACCTCCGTGCGGTCCTCGGGCGGGGTCGCGGGACCGCCCGACGCCGGGCCGGCGGTGCCCGTCGGGATCTGTCCGGGCAGGGCGCTCATGCGTTCTCCTTGACGTTCAGGCGCGCGTACAGCAGCTCGATCACGAGGTTGGTGACGATGATGACGATCGTGAAGATGAGGGTGATCGCCTGCACGACGGGGATGTCGTGGAGGAGCGTCGCGTTGACGGAGTAGCCCGCGAAGCCCGGGATCACGAAGACCGACTCGACGAGGACCGTTCCGCTCGTGAGCCCGATCATCTTCATGCCGAGGACCGTGACGATGGGCACGGCCGCGCCGCGCAGCGCGTGTCGCCAGAGGATCCGGCGCTCGCTCACGCCGTGCGCGCGGAGCAGGACGATGTACGGCTGGGCGAGCTGCTCCGACACGGCGTCGCGGGTCTGCTTCGCGAGCAGGGCTGTGCCCGCGATCGTGAGCGTGACGAGCGGCAGGATCATGTGCTGCAGCCAGGGGACGAAGCCGTCGACGAGGGGCGAGTACCCGCTCGTGGGCAGCCAGCGCAGCTGGACGGCGAAGATCGTCGCGAGCACGAGGCCGATCCAGAACGGCGGGACGGCGGATCCGATCACGCTTCCGACGTCGGCGGCCTTGCCGGCGGCGCCGGGGCGGGAGGCCCCGATGACCCCGAGAACGATGCCGAGGATCGAGGCCAGGACGAAGGTGCAGATCATGAGCGCGAGGGTCGGCTCGACGCGGTCGGCGAGGATCTGCGTCACGGGGACGCCGCTGACGACCGAGGTGCCGAGGTCGCCCCGGAGGAGGCCCCCGAGCCAGCGGCCGTACTGCTCCCACAGGGGCAGGTCGAGCCCGAGCGCCGAGCGCACCTCGAGGTAGCGCTCCTGCGAGGCCTGCGGCCCGACGATCGCGCGGGCCGCGTCGCCCGGCGTCAGCGACACCAGGATGAACAGCAGCGCCGAGATGACGAAGAACAGGATGACGCTCATGACGAGCCAGTTGACGAGGCGTCGCAACGGCATGAGGGGGCTCCTCGGGGTGGGGCGCGCCGGGGTCCGTCGAGACCCCGGCGCGCGGGCGGCGGGTGTCAGGCGGCGGGCTGCAGCTCGGTGAGCGGCACCTGCGGGCGGGCGTCGGTCACTGCGGTGGGGGCGATCGTGTCCGCCGCGTAGTAGAAGACGGGGGCGAAGGCGACGGGGGCGTACCAGGCGTCCTCGATGATCTCCCGGTTGATGTCCTCGTACAGGGAGACCGCCTCGTCCTGCGGCATGGAGGTCGCCTCGGCGAGGGTGTCCTGGACCGTCTGCGACGTGACGCCGAGCGGGTTGAAGCTCGCGTCGGGCCCGAAGAGGCCGTCGTACTCCATCGGCATGGGCTGCGAGCCGTATCCGATCCCCGCGGCCGGGAAGGTCCCGCTCGTCATGGCCTCGAAGTAGTCGGGGCCGGGGCGCGTGTCGAGCTCGAGCGTGATGCCGACCTCCTCGAGCTGCCCCGCGTAGATCTGCGCGAACTGCGCGGCCGTCGCCGTCGTCGACGCGATGACGGGCAGCGTGAACCCGTCGGGGTACCCGGCCTCCGTGAGGAGCTCGCGGGCCAGATCCGGGTCGTACGACCAGTACCCCTCGTGATCCTCGAGGTACCCGGGCTCCGAGGGGACGATGGTCTGCTCGGTCGCGAATCCGTAGTCGCCGAGGAGCGCCTCGGCGATGCCCTCGCGGTCGAGCGCGTGGTTGATGGCCTGGCGCACGCGCAGGTCCTGGAGCGGCGAGTCGAGCGCGCCGTCGCGGTCGAGCAGGCTCAGGCCGTAGACGATCGTCGGCGCGTAGAGCACCTGGACGCCGTCGGCCTCGGCCGAGTCGGCCGTCGACAGGTCGCCGACCATGTAGTCGATCTCGCCCGTGCGCAGCGCGTTGAGGCGCTGGTCGGGGTTGTCCATGACCGTGATGACGATCTCGTCCCAGCTCTGCCGGTCGGGGTCCCCGTAGTCGTCGCGGGCCGTGTAGGTGTAGGTCGAGCCGGCCGTCGTGTTCGCCGCGTCGAGCTCGTAGGGGCCGGCGCCCGCGGTCTGGGTCGCGAGCGAATCGGGGTCGTCGGCGAGCACGTCGGGCGACGCCATCATGCCCGAGACCCAGGTCTGGGTGAGGGCCTGCGCGGCGAGCGGGTGGGGCGCGTCCCATTCGATGCGCACCGTCATGTCGTCGACGGCGGTGTAGGTGCCGCCGTTCACGAGGCCCGCGACGTTGCTGTTCCCCTCGTCGAGGTGCTCGAGGTTCGCGACGACGGCGTCGGCGTCGAGCTCGGCGCCGTCGGAGAAGGTGACCCCGTCGCGCACCGTGAGCTCGAAGACGCGGTTCTCGTCGTCGGTGAATCCCCACTCGGTCGCGAGTCCGGGGGAGAGCGTGCCGTCCTCGTCGACGCGGATGAGCGCGTCGTAGGCGGGCTGGGCGAACGGGCTCGTCGACTGCTCCATGTTGGCGGGGTCGAGGCTCGTGGGCGGGGCGGCGAGCGCGATGCGGAGCGTGCCGCCGCCGGATCCGTCGCCCGAGGCGTCCGGATGGTTGGACGACGCGCAGCCAGCGGCGACGATGCCGACGGCCGCGAGCGTCGCGGTGATTGCAAGGGCCCTGTGTGAGCGCAGGCGGGACATATGACCTCCTCGTCGAGTACGACGGCGCGGCTTCGTGCCGTCGTGTCCTGGTGCTGGGCGGCAGTCAAGCACCGCCCGCGCGCCCACTCAAAACATTTCATGTAAAGCGTTTTACAGCGCCGCGGATCCCGTCGCGCGCCGGGATCCGCGGCGCCCTAGGCTGACCCCATGACCCGTGCGCTCCTCATCGTCGACGTCCAGAACGACTTCACCGAGGGCGGCGCGCTCGGCGTCGCCGGAGGAGACGACGTCGCGCGTGGGATCAGCCGGCTCCTCGCGGAGCACGCGGGCGACTACGACGTGATCATCGCGTCGCGCGACTGGCACCACGGCGACGACGACAACGGGGGCCACTTCGCCGCAGAGCCCGACTTCGTCGACTCCTGGCCCGTGCACTGCGTCGGCGGCGCGGAGGGCGCGGACTACGACCCGCTGCTCGACACCTCGGCCGTCACGCATCACGTGAAGAAGGGCCAGGGCGTTCCGTCGTACTCGATGTTCGAGGGCGCGGCCGACGACGGATCCACCGTCTCCCAGATCCTCGCCGCGGCGGGCGTCGACGAGGCCGACGTGGTGGGCATCGCGACCGACCACTGCGTCCGAGCCTCCGCGCTCGACGCCCTGCGCGAGGGCGTCGCCGTCACGGTGCTGACTGACCTCGTCGCGGGCGTCGCACCCGGGCCGAGCGCCGCGGCGCTCGAGGAGATCAGGGCGGCGGGCGGATCCACGCGATGACGGTCCGCCGCCTCGGGATCGCGGATAGCGTGGAAACGCACACTGTTCTGCGACTCGAGGAGATGACATGGCTCGCGTACTGATCATCGGCGGACACGGCAAGGTGGCGCTGCGGCTCGCCCCGATCCTGGTGGAGCGCGGCGACGAGGTCACGAGCGTGATTCGCAACCCGGACCACGCCGACGAGGTCGCCGCGACGGGCGCGACGGCCGTCGTCGCCGACATCGAGGGGCTCGACGTCGACCGCCTCGCCGCGCTCTTCGCGGGAAGCGACGCGATCGTCTGGTCGGCGGGCGCGGGCGGCGGCAGCCCCGAGCGCACCTACGCCGTCGACCTCGACGCCGCGGTCCGCTCGATGGACGCGGCCGAGAAGGCCGGCGTCGCGCGCTACGTCATGGTGTCGTACCTCGGCGCGAGCCTCGACCACGGGGTGCCCGAGGACGACTCGTTCTTCGCCTACGCCGAGTCGAAGGCGCGGGCAGACGAGTACCTGCGCGGCACCGATCTCGACTGGACGATCCTCGGCCCCGGCCCGCTGACGCTCGACGAGCCGACGGGCCTCATCGAGACGGCGGCGCCGGGCGACGGCCGCGTCTCGCGCGGCAACGTCGCGGGCGTCGCGGCGGCGGTCCTCGCCGACGACTCGACGATCGGGCGCACGATCGTGTTCGGCGACGGCGCGACGCCGATCGCCGACGCCGTCGCGCAGCGCTGATTCCGCGCGCCGGGGCGTCCGCCGTCCCGGCGCGGGATCCGGGACGTCCAGCCGATTCTTATTTAACAGTTGTAAATTACAGCGCATGGCTGAGAACGAGGATCCCCGCGCCGCGCGATCGCGCGCGGCGCTCATCGCCGCGACGATCGACCTGATCGACGAGCGCGACGGCGCCGTCTCGGTGACGGACGTCGTCAGCGCCGCCGGGGTCAGCCGACCGACGCTCTACCAGCACTTCGGCGACCTGCCCGCCCTCGTGCGCGCCGCGACGCTCGAGCGGGTCGAGGCGACCTTCGCCCGCGCCGGCACCGAGCTCGACGAGGCGGTCCCGCGGGCCGAGTTCGCGCGCGAGATGATGCACAGGGTCGTCGCGGGCCTCGACCAGCACGCGACCTTCTACCGCCGCGTGCTGCGGGGCGCGGGCGGCATCGCCTTCGCGACCGACGTGACCGACTACGTCACGCACAGGATCCTCGACCGATCGCCCATGGGCACCGCGATCCGCGATCGCCCGGGCCCCGCGACGCCGCAGGACCGCGCCGAGTTCCTCGCGGCCGGCGCAGCGTGGCATGTCATCCGCTGGATCTCGGCGGAGGATCGGACCGAATCGGCCGACACCGTCGCCGAGAAGCTCGCCGTGCTGCTGCTCGAGGCGGCCGGAACCGAAACGCTCACCGCGACTCAGCTGGAGACCGCCGCATGAAGAGCATCGTCCGCGCGGTGAAGGGGCTCGAGATCAAGCCCTTCACCCTCGTCGTCATCGCCGCCCTCTCGATCGTCCCGCTCATCTACGCGGGAGCGCTCGTGTGGTCGAACGAGGATCCGACCCACCGCCTCGACACCATCACGGCAGCGATCGTGAACGAGGACGAGGGCGGGACCGCGAGCGACAAGACGGTCAACCTCGGCGACGAGCTCGTCGACACCCTCACGGAGTCCGACTCCGACACGAACTTCTCGTGGGTCGAGATGAGCGCGTCCGAGGCGAAGTCGGGCCTCGATGACGGGAGCCTCCTCGTCTCCCTCGAGATCCCGAAGTCGTTCTCCGCCGACGCCGTGTCGGCGGCGGGCGACGACCCGTCGAAGGCCACGTCGGCGACGCTCACGATCACGACGAACGACGCAGCGAACCAGATCATCGGCAACATGGCGTCGACGGTCGGCACGGCGGTCTCGGACGCCCTGGCGAGCAAGGTCTCGGACGAGTACCTGCAGAACATCTACGCGGGGTTCACGACGATCCACGGCTCGATGGCCGACGCGGCCGACGGGGCGGGCGAGCTCGAGGACGGCGCCGACCAGGCGCACGACGGCTCGGGCGAGCTCGTCGTCGGCCTCACGCAGCTCGAGAGCGGATCCTCGACTCTCGCGTCGGGCGCCCAGCAGCTCGCCGACGGCGCCGCGACCCTCTCGTCGGGCGCGCAGAGCCTCGACTCCGGCATCGCCGACGCCGCGACGGGGTCGCAGACCCTCGCCTCGGGCGCGGCCTCGGCAGCGACGGGCGCGCAGAGCCTCGCCGACGGCCTCGCGACGATGAAGGACCAGACGGCGGATCTGCCCGCGCAGACGCAGAAGCTCGCCGACGGCGCCGAGCAGGTCTCGGACGCGACGGGCCAGCTGAGCGACGCCGCGACGGGCGTCGCCGACGCGGCGCATGAGTTCGTCGACGGCATGACGCCGATCGTCGACGGTGCGCAGAAGGCGCTCGACGACGCGCAGAGCGTGCTCGACGGCGCGGGGGACCTCGCGAGCTCGATCCCGGACCTCGGGACGGGTGCGACGAGCGTCTCGGACGGACTCGCGGACCTCGCGAGCGGGTACGACTCGATGACCGACGAGGAGCGCAAGTCGCTCATCGACCAGCTCGCGCAGAGCGCCTCGAGCGTCTCCGACGCGACGACCGCGGCGGGGGACAGCGCGGCCCAGCTGCGGCAGGACGCGGCCGACCTCGTCGGATCGTCCGACAGCGGCACGGGGCTCACCTCGCTGCGCGACATCGCGAAGGAGCTCGGCGATGAGGTCACGGGCCTCGCCGACAAGGCGGCGGCGGGTGCGAAGCAGCTCTCCGACGGTGCGACAGCCGTGTCGGACGGCGCCGCGACGCTCGCGAGCAAGTCCGGCGAGCTCGCCGACGGCATCGCGACGGCGTCCGACGGGGCGACGGCCCTCGCGTCGGGTACGCAGCAGGTGTCGGACGGCGCGGCGTCGCTCGCGACGGGCCTCGGAACCGCGAAGACCGGCGCCGACAGCCTCGCGAGCGGATCCGCGACCCTCGCGTCGTCCGCCCAGCAGCTCGCCGACGGCGCGAATACGCTGAGCGACGGCACGACGACCGCGACCGACGGCGCGCAGACGCTCGATGACGGCCTCGGGACGCTCGCCGACGGATCCGCGACCCTCGCCGACGGCCTCGCGTCGGGAGTCGACGAGGTCCCCTCGTACACCGACTCCGAGGCCCAGACGGCCGCGTCCGCCGCGTCGAAGCCCGTCACGATCGACGCGCAGCGCCTCAACGAGGTGCCCGCGTACGGGTACGGCCTCGCGCCCTACTTCCTGTCGCTCGCCCTGTGGGTCGGGGCGCTCGCGTTCTACCTCATGATGCCGCCGCTGCGGGAGCGCCTGCTGCGCTCGCGCATGCCCGGCTGGCTCGCGGGCCTCGCGAGCTTCGTGCCCGGCGCGATCATGGCCGTCGTGCAGGGCCTCCTGATGATCGCCGTCGTGCACCTCGGCCTCGGCATCGAGGTCTCGAACCTCCCGGGCCTCGTCGGCATGCTGCTCCTCACGGGCGTCGCCTTCAATGCGATCAACCAGGCCCTCACGGCTCTCCTCGGGGCGCCGGGACGCTTCATCGCCCTCATCATGATCGTGCTGCAGCTCGCCTCGGCGGGGGCGACCTACCCGATCCAGACGACGCCGGGGGTCTTCCAGACGCTGCACGGGCTGCTGCCGATGACCTACACGGTAGAGGCGATCCGATCCCTCATCGCGGGCGGGTCGATCGGCATCACCCAGGCGGTCGGGGTCCTGAGCGGGTGGCTCATCGCGGCGCTCGCGGCGACGATGCTCGCCGCGACGCTCAAGAGCCGCAAGGAGCGGCAGCGGTTCCCCGCCGAGCTGCAGCTGGCCTGACGCGCGAGAACGGCGCCGGATCCCCGCGGGGATCCGGCGCCGTTCTCGTCGTGCGCGTCAGCTCTCGAGGTCTGCGAAGCCCTCGAGCGGCCAGCCGGCGCCGACGAGGCGCACGGCGACGCGGGTGATGTCCTCGTCGCTCGGGTGCTCGAGCACGCGGCGGCGGGTGGCCTCGGCGATGTCGTCCGCCGTGAACGGCGCGTTGTCGCTCGCGATGAGCTCGCGCGTCACGGAGTCGACCTCGCTGTCGGTGAGCTTGCGGTGCAGCACCTCGAGGAGCGGCACGTAGTCCTGCGCGGGCACGCCGTCGGCGTATCCCTGCCGCAGCCACGCGACGACCGCCGCGATGCCGGAGGGAGCGGCGGCGCCGTCCTGCTCGTCGCCGAAGGGCGCCTGATCGGTGGAGGTCATGTCGGTTCCTATCCGAAGATCTGCTTGCCGAAGACGATGACCACGACGCCGAAGAGGGCGACGAGGCCGCAGAGGCCGAAGCACACGATGGCGCCGATGCGCCCGGCCGTGGTGGTGGGGACGGGCTCGTCGCCGTTCACGACGTGACCCGCGGGGACGGTCGCGAGCGACCGCATGCCGAGCGCGAAGAGGGCGGGGAGGCCGGCGCCGAACAGAAGGCCGACGACGACGACCTGCCAGAGCGAGTTCAGCATCCCGAGGAGATCGATGTCCATCAGGCGGCGACCTTTCCGTTGTCCGCGGCGGCGGGCTCGAGGCCGCCGTCCCACTCTTCGTTGACGTTGTCGGGGTTGATGGGCTTCGCGTTCGCGCGCAGCCACATGAACAGCGCGAGGCCGACGAGGATCGCGAAGACCACGAGCACGCCGACGATGCCGCCGAGGGCGTGGGCGATCGCCCAGCAGATGCCGCCGACGATCGCGGCGGCCGGGAGGGTGATGACCCACGCGGCGGCCATGCGGCCCGCGACGCCCCAGCGGACCTCGGCTCCCTTCTTGCCGATGCCGGACCCGAGGATCGATCCGGTCGCGACGTGGGTCGTCGACAGGGGGAGGCCGAGGTGGCTCGAGGTGAGGATGATCGCGGCGCTCGACGCCTCGGCCGCGAGGCCCTGGGGCGACGAGATCTCGACGAGGCCCTTGCCGAGCGTGCGGATCACGCGCCACCCGCCGAGGTAGGTGCCCAGCGCGATCGCGAGCGCGCAGGCGACCTTGACCCAGAAGGGGATGTCGTCCTCCTCCGTGACTGAGCCGTACGCGACGAGGGCGAGGAAGATCACGCCCATCGTCTTCTGCGCGTCGTTCGTGCCGTGCGCGAGCGAGACGAGCGAGGCGGTGCCGATCTGGCCCCACCGGAAGCCCTTCTCCTCGATGCGCTGCGGCACGCGCCGCGTGATGCGGTAGATCGCCCAGGTGCCGATCGCGGCGACGAGCGCGGCGACGACGGGGGAGAGGAGCGCGGGGAGGACCACCTTGCCGATGATCGAGCCCCAGAGGACGCCGTTGACGCCCGAGGTGATGCCCCAGACGAGGCCCGCCCCGATGAGCCCGCCGAAGAGCGCGTGGCTCGACGACGAGGGCAGGCCGAGGAGCCAGGTCAGGAGGTTCCAGATGATGCCGCCGACGAGGCCGGCGAAGACGATGAGCATGAGCTGCTCGCCCTGCGCGTGGCTGAGATCGACGACGTCGCCGCCGACCGTCTTGGCGACCTCGATCGAGAGGAACGCACCCACGAGATTCAGGACGGCGGAGAGCGCGACCGCGACGCGCGGCTTGAGCGCGCCCGTGGCGATCGACGTGGCCATGGCGTTGCCGGTGTCATGGAACCCGTTCGTGAAATCGAAGGCCAGAGCGGTCGCGACCACGATCAAGAGGACGATCAGTTCTTCCACGTACACCGATTGTCCTCTCTCGCGCGTGGATGTATCACGAGAATGAGCGGATGACCGGCACAGTTCAGCTGTCGTTAACCTGCGGAGCCCCGACGTGGGTCGACACGTGTCGGAAACAGGGCGACGGTTAGAATTGAAGGCTGCACGACGGGAGCACCACACATGACCTACATCGGCGTCTTCGACCTCTTCACGATCGGGCTCGGTCCCTCGAGCTCGCACACGGTCGGACCCATGCGCGCCGCCGCCGACTTCGTCGCGCGGCTGGGCGCGGACCCCGCGGCGATCGAGGTCGACCTCTACGGATCCCTCGCTGCGACGGGCCGCGGGCACGGCACCCTCACGGCGGTCCTTGTGGGGCTCGAGGGACGGACCCCCGACGCGATCCGCGCCGACGAGGTCGCCGACCGCGCGGCCCGCATCGAGCGCGACGGCACCGTCCTCGTCGGCGACCGCGTTCCGGTCGCGTTCCGCGAGGCAGACATCCGCCTGCGCCCCCTCACGGTTCTCGAGCGGCACACGAACGGCATGCGCTTCGCCGCGCGCCGCTCCGACGGATCCGCGATCGACGAGGCCCGCTACTTCTCGGTCGGGGGCGGGTTCATCGTGCGCGAGGGCGAGGAGCTCGCCGTCGACGCGACGCCCGTTCCCCACCCCTTCTCCTCGGCAGACGAGCTGCTCGCGATCTGCGACGCGCAGGGGGCCGGGATCGCCGAGGTCGCGCTGCGCAACGAGGTCGCGCGCCGACCCGTGGCCGAAGTGCGGGCAGGGATCCTCGCGATCCGCGATGCGATCGCCGAGTGCGTCGACGCGGGGACGCGGCACGGGGGAGTGCTCCCGGGCGGGCTCGGCGTGCGCCGCCGCGCCCCCGAGTGGAGCGAGCGGCTGCGCGCGGAGGATCCGGACCGCAGCCTCGGCTACGCGCAGGAGTGGACGAACCTCGTCGCCCTCGCCGTCAACGAGGAGAACGCCGCGGGCGGCCGCGTCGTCACGGCCCCCACCAACGGCGCGGCCGGGATCATCCCCGCCGTCCTCGACTACGCGCTGCACTACGCCCCGGGCGCCGCGGATCGCGACCCCGACGACGTCGCCGTCGAGTTCCTCCTCACGGCATCCGCGATCGGCGCGCTCTACAAGACGCGCGCCTCGATCTCGGGCGCCGAGGTCGGCTGCCAGGGCGAGGTCGGATCCGCGTCGTCGATGGCGGCGGGCGCGCTCGCCGCGGTGCTCGGCGGCACGCCGCGCCAGGTCGAGAACGCCGCCGAGATCGCGATGGAGCACAACCTCGGCCTCACCTGCGATCCCATCGGCGGGCTCGTGCAGATCCCGTGCATCGAGCGCAACGCGGTCGCGGCGGGCAAGGCCGTCAACGCCGCGAAGATGGCGATGTGGGGCGACGGAACGCACCGGGTGTCGCTCGACCAGGTGATCGAGACGATGCGCCAGACGGGCCTCGACATGAGCGCGAAGTACAAGGAGACGGCGCTCGCGGGCCTCGCCGTCAACGTCGTCGAGTGCTGACGCGGGCGGCATAGGGGCGCGTCACACGCCCGAATCATTTCTCCGACACACTGTTCGACAGGTGAGCAGCAGAAGGAGACCCATGAGCACCGCCGTTTCCGTCCCGACCGACATCGACGCGCTGAAGCGCGAGATCGAGCAGGCGGTGGAGAGCCGCCGCGAGCAGCTCCTCGCCCTGAGTCACGCGATCAACGCCGACCCCGAGCTCAGCTGGGAGGAACACCGCGCGGCCGCCCGCGTCGCCGAGATCATGGCGGCCGAAGGGTTCGCGGTCACGACGGGCGCGTACGGCCTCGACACCGCGATCGAGGCGGTCTACGGCGACGGCGACCTGACGGTCGTCATCTGCGCCGAGTATGACGCGCTGCCCGGCGTCGGCCACGCGTGCGGCCACAACATCATCGCGACGGCGGGCGTCGGAGCGGCGATCGCGCTCAAGCCGGTCGCCGACCGCGCGGGCCTCCGGATCAAGCTGCTCGGCACGCCCGCCGAGGAACACGGCGGCGGCAAGGTCGATCTGCTCCAGGCGGGCGCGTGGGAGGACGCCGACTTCTCGCTCATGGTCCACGGCGCGGCGGGCGTCGACAAGGGTGCGACGGCGTTCGCGTCGACGGCGGTCGACCGCTTCGCCGTGACCTTCACGGGCGTGACCGCCCACGCCGCCGGAGCCCCCGAGCAGGGCATCAACGCCGCCTCGGCTGCCGCGCTGTCGCTCAACGCGATCGGCTTCCTGCGCCAGCACCTGCCGAAGTCGGTCAACCTCAACGCCTTCATCTCGCTCGGCGGCGAGGCGACGAACATCATCCCCGACGAGGCCGTCCTCCAGGTCGAGGTGCGCGCGTACGAGATCGACACGTGGCGCGCCGCGAAGAAGCGCGTGCTCGCGTGCTTCGAGGGATCCGCGATCGCGACGGGCGCGGGCTGGAGCTGGGCCCCGACCGAGCACCCCTACGCCCCCATGGAGCACGACGCGACGCTCGCGCCGCTCTGGGACGCCAACATGGAGCGCGTCGGCCGCGTCCTCGAGCCCGGTGACACGCTCGGCGGCGGATCGACCGATATGGGCAACGTGTCGCAGGTCGTGCCGACGCTGCACGGCATGATCGCGGTCCTCGGATCCGAAGCGGTCCCGCACAACCCCGGCTTCGCGGCGGACGCCGTGACCCCCGCCGGCGACGACGCCGCGCTCGACGGCGCTGCGGTCATCGCCCTCACGGCGCTCGACGCCGCCCTCGTCCCGTCCGTCCGCGCCGAGCTGAAGCGCCGGAAGGCCGAGCGGCCCGCGGGTGCGACCCGCGTCACGCTCGAGGCCTGACCCACCCCGGCCCCGCCCCTTTCCCCCGCAGGAGCACCCATGTCCGTCAACACCGCGGCGACCCGCGTCGCCGACACCGTCCGCTACACCCTGCGCACGCCGCAGCTCTGGATCCTCGCCGGCCTCTTCGTCGTGATCGGCGCGGGCGCGCAGCTCGCGGGCCCCCTCGTGATCCCGCTGGGCATCGCCTCGATCACGATCCTGCCGATGGTGTGGGCGATCCTCGCGGGCGGAACCGTCACGTCGCAGCCGTGGCTGCGCGTCCCCGTCCGGATGCAGCAGGCGGCGAGCGTCATCATGGGCGTCGCGGTCATGGTGCTCTGCGCGCGGCTGTCGTTCACGCTGGGCCCGAACATCCAGGTGCTGTTCCAGGCGGGGCCGGCGCTGCTCCTCCAGGAGCTGGGCCACCTGTTCGGCACGCTGATCCTCGCCCTGCCGATCGCGGTGCTGCTGAAGATGGGGCCCGCGACGATCGGGGCGACGTTCTCGATCGACCGCGAGGGATCCTTCGCGATGGTCAGCGAGCGCTACGGCACGACGTCGCCGCAGTACCGCGGCGTGCTCTCGATGTACGTGTTCGGGACGCTGTTCGGCGCCGTGCTCGTGAGCATCATCGCGTCGCTCGCGACGTCGACGGGCCTCTTCGACCCGCTCGCGCTCGCGATGGGCGCGGGCGTCGGATCGGGATCCATGATGGCCGCGGCCGCGGCGGTCGTGCAGCAGGCGCACCCCGAGCTCGGCGACCAGGTGCTCGCGATGGCGACGGCGTCGAACCTCATCACGGGCATCCTCGGGGTGTACGCGGGCATCTTCATCGCGCTGCCGCTCGCCGACCGCATGTACCGCTGGCTCGCCCGCGGTCGCTTCGCCGTCGCCGACGTCGACCCGACGCCGACGCAGGTCACGAAGATGGACGCCGTCGCGCAGCCGTCCGGCGTCTCGATGTCGAAGTGGACGGCGCTCCTGATCCTCGGGGTCGGCGGCGTCATCATCTCGGCGATCGCGCACGGCGGGTTCGACTGGTCGATCATCGCGGGGTGGCTCGTGCTGGCGGCGCTCTCGATGGCGGGCTTCGGTCTCGCGAAGCTGACCCGAGGCAAGGTGCCGGCGATCGTCTGGGTCATCACGATCGGCGCGCTCTCGACGACGCCCATCTCGCCCGTCGCCGACCTCGTCCAGGCGAGCGTCGCGTCGATCGACTTCCTCGCGGCGTGCACCGTCGTCCTCGCGATCGCGGGCCTCACGCTCGGCAAGGACATCCCGCTCCTCAAGAGCATCGGGTGGAAGATCATCCCCGTCGGCATCGTCGCGATCGCCGCGACGTACCTCGTGTCCGTCGTCATCGCCGAGTTCGCGCTGGGGCTCTGGAGCTAGGACGTGTTGCTGAATGGGTGGCTCGCAACCATCGGTCGCGCTTGAGGCGTGTCGCGCGACGAGATCTCCGATGAGACGTCGGCTGTGATCGGACCGCTGTTCCCGCCTGCGAAGACGCGAGGGCGTCCGTTGGCGGATCGTTGGGTCGCGGTTGAAGCGGTTCGAATTACAGCAAGACCAGCACTGAACCGACTAATCATGCGATCGCGCGCGGGCTCACGACGAAGACGCACCTCGCCCGCGATGGCAAGGGCAGGCCGCTCGGCTTCGTCGCCACCGCCGGACGTCCCCGTTCCCGGCCAGATCGGTTGCGTGCGGACTAGGGCTACTCTTCGAGAGCGAATCGGGTGTGGCTGCGGGCATGGGACGTGAAGACGACGATCCCAGAACGGACGATCAGCTTGCTCAGCGTCGGAAACAACCCGGACGTCTCACTGTGTTCGACGCGGACGACGACAAGGGCCGACAAGACCGCACGCAGGTACCACGCAACGCTCTGTCTCGCAGCGACACTGCCCGTCCGCCGGAAGCCCCCGCCCCCTTCCAGGCCGATGACGCGCTCGACCTACTACACCCTCAACGGCGAAGAGCCCCTTAGGCTCATCGTGTTTGAGGGTGTGGCGCCCGCCTGACGAGTCGGCGGCGTGGCGGTCGCGGAGACGAGGTCGAGGCCTTCCGATGATGGAAGTTCCTACGCTCGCCATCCGAAAGACCTCGACGTGTCCCACGGTACCTTCGCCACCCCCGATCTCTCTGCGTTCTGCCTCCTCGACGACCACGGCCTCACCGTCACCGGTCAGGAGATCTCGCCGGATAAAGCGGTGCTGGAGTGCCGTGTCACCGACCGCGACCCGTTCTGTCGCGGCTGCGGTGCTGAGGGCATAGCCCGAGGAACGCAGGCACGCCGTCTCGCGCATGTCCCGCTGGGTTGGCGGCCGACGACGCTCCTGGTCCGCGTCCGCCGCTTCGCCTGTTCCTCGTGCGGGACGATCTGGCGCGAGGACACCACGGCAGCTGCTGAGCCGCGCGGGAAGCTCACCCGCGCCGCTGTTCGGTGGGCGCTCGAGGCGGTCGTCTGCCAGCACCTACCGGTCGCCAGGGTCGCGGAGTCTCTCGACGTGTCCTGGCATGCCGCCAACGACGCGATCCTCGCCGAAGGGCGGCGCGTCCTGATCGACGATCCCGCCCGGTTCGACGGGGTGACCACGATCGGTGTCGACGAGCACGTCTGGCGCCACACGCGCCTCGGCGACAAGTACGTGACCGTGATCATCGACCTCACCCCGGCCCGCGAGAAGACCGGCCCCGCCCGACTGCTCGACATGATCCCGGGCCGGTCGAAACACGCCTTCAAGACCTGGCTCTCCGGACGCCCCGAGGCCTGGCGCGACGGGATCGACATCGTCGCGATGGACGGGGTCCGCCGGCTACAAGACCGCCGCCGGCGAAGAGATCCCCGACGCTGTCGCGGTGATGGACCCATTCCATGTCGTCGCCCTGGTCGGCGACGCCCTCGACAAGACCCGCCAGCGTGTTCAGCAGGAGACTCTCGGGCATCGAGGCCGGAAGGGTGATCCGCTTGACGGTTGCCGGCGCCTGCTCAGGACGGGGCTCGGCCTGTTGACGCAGCATCAGCTCGCGAAGCTCGAGGACGTATTCGATCAGCACCCCGACCACCTCGCCGTCGAGATCGCCTAGGACATCTACCAGCGCGCCGTCGCCGCCTACCGACACAAGGATCCGGCGCGCGGGAAGAAGATCCTCGAGGCCATGATCGCGGGGCTCACCAGCGGCGTTCCGAAGGATCTGCCCGAGCTGATCAGCCTCGGCCGCACGATCACGCGCCGTGCCGCCGACGTCCTCGCGTTCTTCGACCACCCCGGCACGTCCAACGGCCCGTCCGAGGCGATCAACGGTCGCCTTGAGCACCTCCGCGGCAGCGCGCTGGGCTTCCGGAACCTGACCCACTACATCGCCCGGTCGCTACTCGAGACCGGCGGCTTCAGACCCCTGCTACACCCTCAAACACGATGAGCCGGGAATCGCCCTACGCGACCACGTTCACAATGCCCGTCGCGACGAGCGTCAGGAGCGTCGTCCAGAGCACGATCGCGGTGCCCTGCCAGGCGAGGATCCGGCCGCGGGAGACGCCCGAGCCGGCGAGGAACGCGGCGGTCAGCTGGGTCGGCACGATGATCGGGCCGAGCAGGCTGACGCCGGGGACGCCGTAGCGGACGAGGGCCCTCTGCAGCTTCTCGCGGCGCGGCGACGACTCCTGCGCGGGGGCGTCTCCCACAGCCGAGGCGCGGCGGCGGGCGACGACCGCCTCGCGTGCGCCCGTCGTGACGAGGACGACCGCGACGACGCAGATCAGGTTCCCGGCGATCGCCGCGACGGCGGCGACGATGGGGTGGATCCCGCCGATGATCCCGATCGCCACCGCGCCCTCGCCCTCGATGTAGGGGATGGCCGCGGCGAGCGCGACGATGAGCGGTTGCACGAGCTCGGGGACCTGCGCGACGAGGTTCTGGAACGTGTCGATGAGGTTCATGGGGTGCCTCCTGGAGGGGATCCCCGGCGGCTCTCGTCGGGGAGTTCCTCCAGCCAACAGGGAGGGCGGAGAGCGGAGAAGTGCGCCCCTGTCACCCGCGCCCGGGCCTTTCGCCCGGCCCTCCCATGACATGTGTCACGCCCCTAGGGTTGTAGCTATGACGACGCCTCTCGGGGCCAGGCGGCTGACGCGAGGCATTGCGGTCACCTGGTGGTACACGCTCTCCGGCGTGCTCGCGATGGAGGCCGTCGCCGCGTTCATCTGGACGGTCTCGCCCCTCGGGACCCGCGTGCCGGGCGAGAGGGTCCTGCTCGTCGCCGTCGGATCCGTCGCGTGGTTCGCCTCGACGGTGCCGCTCCTCTGGGCGTACCGCATGCGCGACGAGGCCGAGTGGTCGCACGGGTGGCGGCGGGCCGGCATCGCGCTCGCGGCGTCGCTCGCCTTCGGCCTGCTCGCGTGGTGGGCCGTCGGGTCCTGGATCCTTCTCGCGGCGCCCGTCGCGCAGACCCTCGTGCTGCTGAACTGGCCGCAGGGGACGCGGCTGCGGGTCTCGATCGGCGCGACGCTCCTCGTCGCGGCGGCGTGGGCCGTCGACGCCCGCGTGACGTTCCCCGCCGACGGCGGCTGGGCGGTCGCGAACGGCGGCTGGACGTCCGGGTTCATCTCGGTCGTCCTCCCCGCGGCGTCGGTCCTCTCGCTCTGGTGGTGGGACGTCGTCCGGACGCTCGACGCCGCGCGCGCCGCCGACGCCCGGCTCGGCGCGACGCAGGAGCGGCTGCGCGTCGCGAACGACGTCCACGACCTGCAGGGGCATCACCTGCAGGTCATCGCCCTGCAGCTCGAGCTCGCCGAGCGGCTCATGCCCCGCGACCCCGGCGCGGCGCTCGACCAGCTGCGCCTCGCGCGCGCGAGCGTCGAGGAGGCGAGGCAGGGCACCCGCGACCTCGCGATGCGGTTCCGCGGCGTGCCCGTGGCCGATGAGATCGCCAACGCCGTCGACCTCCTGCGGGCGGCGGGGACGTCGGCCGAGGCCGAGGTGGATCCGGGCGCGTCCTCGGCGCCGTCGGGGGTCCTGGGCCCCGTCATCCGCGAGACGACGACGAACGTGCTGCGGCACGGCGGCGGCAGGTGGGCGCGGCTCTCGCTCGCGCGCGTGCCTGAGGGGTGGAGGTACGAGATCGCCAACGACGCGGGCGCGCCGGGGGAGGGCGGCGGATCCGGCCTCGCCGGGATCGAGCGGCGCGTCGCCGAGGCCGGAGGGGCCGCCGAGATCCGGCGCGGCGCTCGCGACTTCGCCGTCGTCGCGATCGTCCCCGAGGAGGTCCCCGCATGATCCGCGTCCTGATCGCCGACGACGAGGCGATGATCCGGTCGGCGCTCGCCGCGCTCCTGCGGCTCGAGGACGACATCGAGGTCGTCGCCGAGTGCGCGGACGGCTCCGAGGCCGTCGCGGAGGCGACGCGCCTCGTGCCCGACGTGTGCCTGCTCGACCTCGAGATGCCGGGCCTCGACGGCGTCGAGGTGGCCGAGCGCCTCGCCCGCACCGTCGCGACCCGGTGCGTCGTCGTGACCCGCCACGCGCGGCCCGGCGTGCTGCGGCGGGCGCTCGCGAGCGGCGTCTCGGGGTTCCTCCCCAAGTCGCGCGGCGCCGACGAGGTCGCGCGCGTGATCCGGCGCGTGAGCGAGGGTGCGCGGTACGTGGATCCCGAGGTCGCCGCCGACGCCCTGAGCGACGAGCGCAGCCCGCTCACGCCCCGCGAGCTCGACGTCCTGCGGGTGGGGCGCCGCGGCGAGACGACGGGCCAGATCGCCCGCGCCCTGTCGCTCGCCCCCGGCACGGTGCGCAACCACGTCTCGGCCGTCCTCGCCAAGCTCCACGTCAGGACCCGCCAGCAGGCCGTGCGGCTCGCCGAGGAGCGCGGCTGGATCTGAGCCGCCGCAGCGCGGAGTGACAGGTCATGGCGGTGCCTCCCTCGCCGGGCGGGCGCCGCGTAGCGTGAGGCGCATGGGAGACATC
The DNA here is from genome assembly GCF_000422385.1 of Microbacterium indicum DSM 19969. Taxonomy (GTDB): domain Bacteria; phylum Actinomycetota; class Actinomycetes; order Actinomycetales; family Microbacteriaceae; genus Microbacterium; species Microbacterium indicum. Next base: position 238,297 of record NZ_AULR01000001.1, on the reverse strand, counting down.
CGGCGCGAGGTGCGCGAGTTCCTGAGCACGCGGAGGGCGCGCATCACGCCCGAGCAGGCGGGCCTGCCCGCGTACGGCGGCAACAGGCGCGTGCCGGGGCTGCGGCGCGAGGAGGTCGCGATGCTCGCGGGGGTCTCGGTCGACTACTACGTGCGCCTCGAGCGCGGGAACCTCGCGGGCGCCTCCGACAGCGTGCTCGACGCGCTCGCGACGTCGCTCCAGTTCGACGACGCCGAGCGCGAGCACCTCTTCGACCTCGCGCGCGCGTCGGGCCCGGCGCGGCGCCGGGCGAAGCCGACCTCGACGACGGTCCGGCCCGCGGTGCAGCAGGTCCTCGACGCGATCGACACCCCCGCGTGGGTGCGCAACGGGCGCTTCGACATCATCGCCATGAACCGCATGGGCCGCGCCCTCTACGCCCCGCTGCTCGCCGACCCGCGGCGCCCCGTCAACACCGCGCGCTTCGCGTACCTCGACCCGGCGGCGCGCGACTTCTTCCGCGATCACGAGCAGGTGCTCGACGACTCGGCGTCCTTCCTGCGCATGGAGGCGGGCCGCACGCCGCACGATCCCGACCTGATCCAGCTGATCGGCGAGCTCTCGACGCGCAGCGAGGAGTTCCGGGCGAGGTGGGCGTCGCAGAACGTCAAGATGCACCGCAACGGCCGCAAGCGCCTGCGCCACCCCGTCGTGGGCGACCTCGACCTCGACTACGAGGCGATGGAGCTGCCGACGGAGCCCGGCTTCCGCCTCAACGTCTACACGGCGCCTGCCGGATCCCCGTCGGCCGACGGCCTCGCGATGCTCGCGTCGTGGGCGGCCACCGAGGAGACGGTGCAGGCCGTCTGACGCCGCGGGGGAGGGCGGCGTTCCCGGTAATCGCAGTACCTGTCGCGCGCGGGCTTCTCGGCCCAGGCTGGAAGGACATCCGATGGAAGGAACACCCATGAGCAACTGGACGACGGCGGAGCTCGACGAGCTCGACGACGCGTACGAGATCCGCGTGGCGGGGAGCCGCAGGGACGGATCCCTCCGCAGCTTCCGCATCATCTGGCACGTGGTCGTCGACGGCGCCCTCTACGCGCGCTCGGTCAACGGCCCCGACGCCGGCTGGTACGTCGGCGTGCAGCGCCAGATGACGGGCGCGATCCAGTGGGGCGGCAGCCAGCGCGACGTCGTCTACGTCGACGACCCGTCGCACGACGACGCCGTCGACGAGGCGTACCGCGCGAAGTACGGCAACGGATCCCCGACGAAGGCCCTCAACCGCGAGCCCGCGCGCGGCACGACGCTGCGCATCGACGCGAAGTAGTCCCTCCGAGGTCGAACCGGCCCCGCCGCGGTGGCGTCCGCGGCGGGCGGTCGTCGTCCCGCGACGCGTGCGTTACAGTGTTACGCGTGAGCGACAATGAGAGTAACGGCGTTACGGAATCGGGTGACACGCTGCGGCGCTGGCTCGGCACGCTGCAGGCGCGCGCGGCCGGTCTGCCGCAGAGCGAGGCGCGCGTCGCCGAGCTGCTGCTGACCGACCCGCTGTTCGTCGGCACGGCGTCGACGTCGCAGGTGGCCGCCCGCGCCGGCGTCTCGGCGCCGAGCGTCGTCCGCGCGGCGCGCGCCCTCGGCTTCGCGGGGTTCGCCGAGCTCAAGCTCGAGATCGCCCGGGCCAGGGGATCCGCCGAGTTCTTCGCCCCGCCGCCCGCCCTCACGGGGGACGACTCGGCCCGCGCGATCCTCGAGGCGTCGATCCGCACGGGCGTCGACGCCCTGACGGCGCTCGGCGGCGCGCTGGATCCGGCCGCCCTCGAGAGCGCCGTCGACGCCGTGCGCGCTGCCCGCCAGGTGCTCGTTTCCGGTGCCGCCGCGTCGGCGTCGGTCGCCGCCGACGCGGCGTTCCGCATGCGGGCCCTGGGCGTGCCGACCGTCGCGATCCCCGACCACACGTCGGCGATGATCGCGGCGCGGCTCCTCGGGCCGGGGGACGTGCTCCTCGCCGTCAGCTCGACGGGGCGCACCGCCGCGACCGTCGACGTCGCCGACGCCGCCTCGGGCGCCGGGGCCGCCGTGATCGCGGTCACGAACCAGCACGGAACGCCGCTGGCCGACGCCGCCGACATCGCGCTCGTCGTCGGCGGGGTCCCGCTGACGGGCCAGATGGCGGCGGCGGGCAGCCGCCTCGCCCAGCTCGTCGTCGTCGACGCGATCGTCGCGGCGCTCGCCCTGCGCGACCCGGAGCGGGTCCGCCGCTCGGAGCGCGCGGGCATCGACCTCCCCGACATCTCCTGATGGATCCGGCCTCCGTCGCGATCGTGCTCGTCGCGGCCGTCGTGCACGCCGCGTGGAACCTCGCGTCCAAGTACAAGCGCGGCGACACCGTGCTCTTCGTCGCGGGCTACACGACCGTGGCCGCGGCCGTGTTCCTGCCGCTCGCCGTCGCCGCCGCGGTGTCGGGGGCGCAGCCCGTCACGTGGCCGCTCGTCGCGGCCGCGATCGTGTCGGCGCTGCTGCACGTCGCGTACTCGCTGACGCTCCAGGCCGGGTACGACCGCGCCGACCTCGGCGTCGTCTATCCGATCGCGCGCGGATCCGGCCCGATCGTCACGATGCTCGTCGCGATCCCGCTGCTCGGGGAGCGGCCGTCAGCGCTCGGGATCGTCGGCGCGGTCACGGTGCTCGCGGGGATCCTCGTCGTCATGGGCAACCCCTTCCGCGCGGGGGCGTCGCACCCGCTTCGCGGCGTCGCGTGGGGCGCGGCGACGGGCGTGACGATCGCGGCGTACACGCTGTGGGACGCGTTCGCGGTCGGCTCGCTCGGCCTCGCGCCCGTCAGCTACTACGCGGGGACCCTCCTCGCGCAGGTGGTCCTGCTGGCGCCGAGCGTCCTCCGCCGCCGAGCCGGGATCGCCCGGTCGGCACGGCTCGACGGGATCCCGATCCTGGCCGTCGCGGTCCTCTCGCCGCTCGCGTACGTGCTCGTGCTCACCGTGATGCAGACGGCGCCCGTCGCGCTCGTCGCGCCGCTGCGCGAGGCGTCGATCGTCGTGGGCTCGCTCCTCGCGTGGCGCCTCTTCCGCGAGACGGGGATCGCCCGCCGGCTCGCGGGCGCCGCGATCGTGCTCGTGGGGATCGCCGTCGTCGGGCTGTGATGTGATGGCACGGATGCGCGCGAACGGAGAGGGATCCGCGGCGGCCCCCGTCGTGCGCGGGAGAGTCGTCGACGACGAGACACGCTGCGCGCACTACCGCTCGCCGCTCGACGTCGTCGCGATCCGCTTCGCGTGCTGCGGCGACTGGTACCCGTGCCACCTGTGCCACGAGGAGGTGGCCGGTCACCCGATCCGGCCGTGGCCCGAGGGATCCGGAGGCGAGCTCGCGGTGCTCTGCGGGGTGTGCCGCGCCGAGATCGCGATCTCGGCGTACCGCGGGGCCTCTGCGTGCCGCGCCTGCGGGGCCCGGTTCAACCCGGGCTGCGCGCTGCACGACGGCATCTACTTCGGGTTCCCCGCCGGGGCGTAGGCGGGCGGATCCCCCGCGCGCTCAGGCGTCGGCGGCGACGCGGCGGAGGGCGATGACGGGGGTGGTGTTCTCCTCGTACTGCTTGAACCCCGGGCTCATCGCGGTGAACCTCGACCAGGCGGCGGCGCGCTCGTCTCCCGTCAGCTCGACGGCGCGCATCCGGACGACGCCGTCGGGGCTCCGATCGCTACGACGGGTGCGCGAGGAAGGCGTCCACGCGCGCCCTGGCCTCGGCTGACTCCAGATGCGGGCAGTGCCGCTGGCCCGGCACGACGTCTAGGACGGCGTCCGGGATCCGGGCGGCGAGCAGCCGTGCACTCTCGACGGGTGTCACGGGGTCGTCGGATCCGTGGATCACGAGCGTCGGGGAGGAGATGCGGTGCAGCTCGTCCCAGGCGTCGTGGCGACGGCTCGCGTCGAAGTGGGCGCGGCGCGCGCGGATGCCGGCGTCACGGGCGAAGAACCCGGCGACCGCCTCGGGGTGCCGCTCCCGAAACGACTCCGTGAAGAACAGCGGCGCCATCTGCGCGGGGTCACCGGAGGAGAGAACGCGGTTGACATCCGGGTCGCGGGCGGGGCCGAACCGATCGCCGCCCGTGGACCCGGCGAGCACGAGACGGTCGACCCGCTCCGGGCGGTCGATCGCCATCCACTGGGCGACGCGACCGCCCATCGAGTGGCCGTAGACGTCGGCTGAGGCGACCCCCGCCGCATCGAGCACGGCCACGGCGTCTCGCGCGAAGGACCGGGTCGTGAATCGGTCGGCGTCGCCCATCGTGCTCTGGCCGACGCCTCGATGATCGAAGAGCACGACGCGGCGCTCGGCAACGAGGTGCGGGACGAGAGGGAGCCATCCGCGGTGGGTGCTCGCCTGGCCCGCGATGAGGAGCAGGGCGGGGCCCTCGCCGCGAGCGGTCCAGAACAGCTCCGCGCCGTCCTGCGTAATCGCCTGTCCGTGCACCGCTTCGCTCGCCGTCGTTCGTGGGCCCAGAGGGGCTCGAACCCTCGACCCGCGGATTAAAAGTCCGATGCTCTGCCAACTGAGCTATAGGCCCGCCCACCAGCGTACCGGGGGCGGGCCTGCGCGACGTTCAGCTGGTGGCGTCGCGGAGGAAGCCCTCGACGTTCACCTGGAGGGCGACGATGCGGCCCTCGCGCGCCGCCTCGACGTCGAACCCGATGTAGGCCATGGGCGGCTTCTTCCGCACGTTCTCGTTGCACTGGAACGCGTCGCACACGTAGGTCGCGATCGTGTCGCCGCGGCGCCCGGCCGCGCCGGCGCGCTTCGTGGAGAAGAGGACGACGTCGTTCGGCAGCTTGACGTCCTGGCACCACGAGCACTGGGTGCGGCTGCGGGGAGACGCCTCGGTCTGCGACATCAGCAGGCCGATGGGTCCGTCGTCGATCCACGCGACGACGTAGCCGACGCGTGGCAGCTTCGGGTCCCGCCAGCCGAGGTAGTCGATGCGATCCCAGTCGATCGCGTCGAGGTCGGGCAGGACGATGTTCTTGCGTTCGCGCACGGAGACGTTCGCGAACGACGCGCGGATCTGCGCGTCGTCGAGGGGACGCATGGGAGATGCTCCTTCGTGAGGTTCTGAGAGGTGAGGGATCCGTGCAGACGGCACGGTGGACGGCTCGGTGCTACGCCCGCGCGCCCGCCGACGCAGAGTGCGCCGACGACCTCCTCGCTCCCCGCAGGGACTCTCGTGACTTCACCTCTCCATCGTAACGCGCGCGGATCCACGCGGGCCTGGTGCGCGGCGGGGGAGCGGGGCCTAGCGTTGACGGCGATGACAGACGAGTTCCGCAAGCCCGTGTTCCGCCCGTCCGACGCCTTCGACCGCCTCTTCGCGTCGGAGGATCCGGCCGAGGTCTCGCGCGCCGCCCACGCGACGGCCGCGACGCTGCTCGCGCGCGTCCGCGAGTCGGAGGATCCGGAGATCGTCGATCGGCTCATCGGCTTCGCGACGACCCACGGCATCGACGACATCGCCCAGCTCTGGTCGCGCATGCCGGCGAAGTCGCTCCCGGGGGCGCTGTGGCGGCTCTACCTCATGCAGGTGAGCATTCATCAGGACCCGCAGACGGCGTCGCTGCTCTACGAGCGCGGCCGAAACGAGCTGCGCACCGTCGACGCCGTCGTCGCGGGGGCGCCCGCGCCGGCCTCGCCGGAGGAGCTCGTGGGGCTCATCGACACGATCCTGCGCGGCGCGTTCACGGGCGACTTCGCCGTGGCGCTCGACCGCACGGCGTCGTTCTGCCGCGTCCAGGCATCGGGCGCGACGCACATCGCCGACGACTACGAGCCGACCGAACCCGAGCGGGCGACGGGCCTGACCTCGCGGGCGAACCGGCTGAGCGCCTTCGCCGAGGATCTCACCCTCGCAGCGCGCCTGTGGCGGCGCGACGATCTGGTCTGAGGGACGAGAAGACCGGGCCGCGGAAGTACGCCTCTCGGCGGAAGGCCGCTCGAAGCGGCAAAATTTGGAGCCCGGGGTAATCCGCGACCCGGCACGTCCAGTGTAACGACAGAGCCCCGGGATGCATTCCCGGGGCTCTCAGATTCAGGTGCTGCGGATCAACCGAAGCGGCCCGAGACGTAGTCCTCGGTCGCCTTGACGGACGGCGAGGTGAAGATCTTCGTCGTGTCGTCGAACTCGATGAGGTGGCCGGGCTTGCCCGTGCCGGCGATGTTGAAGAACGCCGTCTTGTCGCTGACGCGCGAGGCCTGCTGCATGTTGTGCGTCACGATCACGACCGTGTAGTCGTTCTTGATCTCGGCGATGAGCTCCTCGATCGCGAAGGTCGAGATCGGGTCGAGCGCCGAGCAGGGCTCGTCCATGAGGATCACGTCGGGGGAGACCGCGATCGCGCGGGCGATGCAGAGGCGCTGCTGCTGGCCGCCCGAGAGGCCCGATCCGGGCTTGTCGAGGCGGTCCTTGACCTCGTTCCAGAGGTTGGCGCCGCGCAGCGACTTCTCGACGAGCGCGTCCTGGTCGCTCTTCGCCATGCGCTTGTTGTTGAGCTTGACGCCCGCGAGGACGTTCTCCTTGATCGACATCGTGGGGAACGGGTTCGGGCGCTGGAACACCATGCCCACCTGGCGGCGGACGAGCACGGGGTCGACGTCGGAGCCGTAGAGGTTCTTGCCGTCGATCAGCACCTCGCCGTCGACGTGCGCGCCGGGGATGACCTCGTGCATGCGGTTGAGCGTGCGGAGGAACGTGGACTTGCCGCAGCCCGACGGGCCGATGAACGCCGTGACGGTACCGGGCTGGATGTCGATGTTGACGCCCTCGACGGCGAGGAAGTCGCCGTAGTAGACGTTGAGGTCGTTGACTTCGATGCTCTTGGACACCTGAGTGATCCTTCTTCTGCTTCTGTCAGAGATTCGGGGTCGCTCAGCGACCGGTCTTGGGGGCGAAGAACTTCGCGACGAGGCGCGCCACGAGGTTCAGCACCATGACGATCGCGATGAGCGTCAGGGCGGCGGCCCACGCGCGGTCAGCGAACGCCTCGGGAGGGATGCCGGGGTACTTGGCCTGCATGTACGAGAACACCGGCAGCGTCGCCATCTGGCCGCTGAACATGTTGGTGTTCACGCTCGCGACCATACCCAGCGTGAGGAGCAGCGGGGCCGTCTCGCCGATGACGCGCGAGATGGCGAGCATGACGCTCGTCGTGATGCCCGCGATCGATGTGGGGAGCACGACCTTCATGATCGTCAGCCACTTCGGCACGCCGAGCGCGTACGAGGCCTCGCGGAGCTCGTTCGGGACGATGCGCAGCAGCTCCTCGGATCCTCGGACGACCGTCGGGATCATGAGGACCGACAGGGCGAGCGAGCCCATGATGCCCATGCGCGTTCCGGGGCCGACGAGGATCGCGAACACCGAGTAGATGAACAGACCCGCGACGATCGAGGGGATGCCCGTCATGACGTCGACGAGGAACGTGATGCCGCGGGCGAGCTTGCGGCCCTGGCCGTACTCGACGAGGTAGATCGACGTCATGAGACCGACGGGGACCGAGATGATCGTCGCGCCGAGCGTGACGAGGAGCGTGCCGTAGATCGCGTGGACCGCGCCGCCGCCCTCGCCGACGACGTTGCGCATCGAGAAACTGAAGAACTCGGGGTCGAAGCGGGAGATGCCGTTGGAGACCACCGTCCACAGGAGCGAGATGAGGGGGAGGAGCGCGACGAGGAACGCCGCCGTGACGAGCGCCGTCATGAGACGGTCGGTCGCGTGCCGGCGGCTCTCGGCGATCGACGAGATCACGAAGATCGCGACGACGTAGATGACGGCGCCCACGACGGCCCAGAGGCCGACGTTGAAGCTGCCGCCGCCCGCGAAGGCGAACACCGCGGCCGAGATGAGGAACGATCCTACGAGGATCGCCCAGGGGGCCCACCGGGGGAGGTGGCCCGACGTGTTTCCGCGCACGGGAGCGACGACGGTGGTGGCGGCGGTCATCAGTTGGCTCCGGAGAACTCGGCGCGGCGGGAGACGATCCAGCGCGCGATGAAGTTGACCGCGAAGGTCAGGATGAACAGGATCAGACCGGCCGCGATGAGCGTGTTGACGCCCGTGTCGTGCGCCTCGGGGAAGCGCAGCGCGATGATCGCGGGGATCGTCGTCGGGTTGTCGGAGTTCAGCAGGTGGAACGACACGATGCCGCTCGTCGAGAGCACGAGCGTGACGGCCATCGTCTCGCCGAGCGCGCGGCCGAGGCCGAGCATCGCGCCCGACACCATGCCGCTGCGGGCGAAGGGCAGGACGGCCATGCGGACCATCTCCCAGCGCGTCGCGCCGAGGGCCATCGCGGCCTCCTCGTGCAGCTTCGGCGTCTGGAGGAAGACCTCGCGGCAGATGGCGGTCATGATCGGCAGGATCATGACGGCGAGGACGAGCGCCGCCGTGAGGATCGTGCGGCCCGTCGGCGAGACCTGGCCCGCGAAGAGGGGGATCCAGCCGAGGTACTCGCCGAGCCACTGGTAGAAGGGCACGAGCGCCGGAGCGAACACCGTCATGCCCCAGAGGCCGTAGACGACCGAGGGCACGGCGGCCAGCAGGTCGATGACGTACCCGAGCGCGCCCGCGAGGCGGCGGGGCGCGTAGTGCGAGATGAAGAGGGCGATGCCGATCGAGACGGGCGTCGCGATGACGAGCGCGATGACGCTCGCCCAGATCGTGCCGAAGACGAAGGGAGCGACCCAGGCGAAGAAGTTCTGGCCCTCGAGGATGTGGTTCTGCGTCGGGTCGCCGAAGATCGCGGGGATCGACTGGATGATCAGGAAGATCGCGACGAGGGCGAGCGTGACGAGGATGATGATGCCCGCGCCGAGCGCGGTGCCCGAGAAGACGCGGTCGCCGGCGCGCTGCTTCGCCTTCGACGGCGGCGCGGGAGTCGGGGCCACCGGATCCGGGCCCGTCGTGGTCGTGGTCATCGAAGATGCTCCAGGGTGCTCTGCGAGAGAGATTCGGGGGATTTCACACGGGTGCCCCCGCGCACGCGGAACCGAGGTTATCGGGTGCGTGCGCGGGGGCCAAGATGCCGTTTCAGCCTAGGCGGAAAGCGGGATCACTCCGTGACGATGGCGTCGATCGCGGTGAGAACCTGCTCGCGCAGGTCGTCCGACAGCGGGGCGTTGCCCGCGGCGTCGGCACCGGCGGCCTGGCCGTCGGCCGAGACGACGTACTGGAAGTACGCCTTGACGAGCGCGGCGGTGTCGGCGTCGGCGTAGTTCGTGCAGCCGATCAGGTACGAGACGAGCGCGATCGGGTACGAGCCGTCGGGGGCGTTGGCGGGGTCGACCGCGAACACGAGGTCGTCGGCCTCGCGGCCCTCCTCGAGGGGCGACGCGGCGACGAGCGCGGCGGCGGCGTCGGCCGAGTACGGGACGTACTCGCCGTTGACCTCGATCGCGACCTGGCCCAGGTCGCCGGCCTGCGACGCGTCGGCGAAGCCGATCGTGCCCTCACCCTGCGTGATGGAGCTGACGACGCCCGAGGTGCCGTCGCCCGACTCGCCGCCGAGGTCGCTCGGCCACTCGTCGCTCTCCTCCCACGTCCACACGTCGGGGGCGACGGCGGCGAGGTAGGTCGTGAAGGTCTCCTGCGTGCCCGACGCGTCGGCGCGGTGCACGGGGGTGATGGCGGTGTCGGGGAGGTCGACGCCGTCGTTCTGCGAGGCGATCGCGTCGTCGTTCCACGTCGTGATCTCGCCCGCGAAGATCTTGGCGATGGTCTCGCCGTCGAGGTTCAGCGTGTCGATGCCGGGGAGGTTGAAGGCCACGGCGACGGGGGAGATGTAGGCGGGGACCTCGACGATGCCGGCCTCCGAGCACGAACCGAAGGTGCCCTGGTCGGCGATCTCGTCGGTCGTGAACGCGCGGTCGGAGCCGATGAAGTTCGACGAGCCCGACTGGAAGTTCTCGCGGCCCGTGCCCGAACCGGTCGAGGTGTAGTTGACCGTGGCGTCGGGGTTCGCGGTCTGGAAGCCGGCGACCCAGGCCTGCTGAGCGGCCTCCTGCGACGAGGCGCCCGTGGCCTCGATGGTGCCGCTGAGCGACGAAGCCGAGGCGGTCGCGTCGGCCGAGGCGTCGGTGGTCGACCCGCCCTCGTTGGCAGCGCAGCCGGCGAGGGTGAGCGCAGCGACGGCGCCGAGGGCGGCGACGCTGGAAAGACGAGTGAGCTTCACGTCACATTCCGTTCCATGTGTGTGGACTGGTGGTGCTGGGTGGGAAGCCCAACGTGTGCCGACGCTAAGCGCGGGTTCTGTCCGAAGGGGAGCGCGAAGGTGAACGGCGGGTGAACGCCGCTGGGAGATTCATCGGGGCGGCGACGGCCCGCGCGGGGCTTCGGGCCGTACGCTTCGGTCATGGCACAGAAGAACTCCGCCGAGCGCAAGGCGAAGGACGCCCTCGACGACGCCCGCACAGCGGCGAAGAAGGCGCGGAAGACCGCGAAGGACCTCTCGAAGAAGGCCGCGGCCCAGCTGGGCGAGATCGCGGCCGACGCCGAGAAGATCGCCGACACCTCGAAGAAGAAGCTCGCGAAGCATCCGAAGCGGATCCGCAAGGCCGCCGAGAAGGTCGTCGCGTCGCTCGAGAGCGAGACGAAGCGCCTCGTCAGGAAGGCCGAGAAGAAGGCGGCGAAGGCGAAGGACGCCGTCGTCGAGAAGGTCGCCGAGGTCGTGCCCGAGGCGCCGGTCGTGCGGCGACCCGCGGCGAAGACCCCGCCCGCCGCGAAGCCCGCGCCGGCGGCGGAGCCCGCGGCAGGCGACCTCGCGTCGCTCACCGTCGTGCAGCTGCGCGCGCGGGCCCGCGCCGAGGGCCGCACGGGCTACTCGCGGCTCACGAAGGCCGCGCTCATCGAGCTGCTGGGCAGCTGAGCACAGCAGGCCGAAGGGGCCCCGGATCCGCTGGGATCCGGGGCCTCTCGCCTCATCCGAGGCGGAAGTCGCTCACGACAGGAGCGTGGTCGCTCCAGCGCGCGTCGTACGACGGGTAGCGGTCGACGCGGTACGCCTCGGCCCGCTCCGCGAGCGCCGGGGTCGCGAGGTGGTAGTCGATGCGCCAGCCCGTGTCGGTGTCGAAAGCCTGCCCGCGGTTCGACCACCACGTGTAGGGGCCGGGGGTCTCGCCCGAGAGGCGGCGGCCGAGGTCGACGTATCCGAGGCCCGTGCGGCCCTCGCTGTAGGCGCGCGTGTCGCTGAGCGCGCCGACCTGGCCGCGGCCGATGCCCTCCTGGCCCGCGACCGCGTCGCCCGCCGCCGTGAGGAATCGGTCGAAGTAGGCTCGCTCGCGCGCGAGGTAGCCCGACTTCTTGACGTTGCCCTTCCAGTTCTTGATGTCGAACTCGCGGTGCCCGACGTTGAGATCGCCCGTGACGAGGACGAGGGCGCCTCCGGCGGAGAGCTCGGCCATGCGCGCCTCCATCGCGTCGAGGAACGCCCACTTCTGCACCTGCTTGGGCGTGTCGGCCTCGCCGGAGTGCACGTACGCGCTCACCACCGTGACGACGTCGTCGCCGATGCGGAAGTCGGCCTCGAGCCAGCGGCCGTCCTGGTCGAGCGGGTCGATCCCCAGGTCGGTGCGGCTCGCGAGGGCGGGCTCGCGCGACGCGATCGCGACGCCCGCGCGGCCCTTCTGCGGCGCCTCGTGGTTGAGCAGGTGCCAGCCGGGCATGAGCGCCTCGAGCTGCTCGCGGGTCGCGCGCACCTCCTGGATCGTGAGGATGTCGACGTCGCTCGTGGAGAGCCACGCGTCCATGCCATTGCGGGCCGCGGCGCGGATCCCGTTGACGTTGATGGAGGCGATGCGGGTCATAGGGTCCAGCCTAGGAGAGACCGCCGACACGCGAAGGAGCCGGCCCCGGCAGGGGACCGGCTCCCGGGGAGTCGTCGATCAGCGGACGCCCGTGAGGACCGCCTGCTTGACCTCGGCGATCGCCTTCGTGATCTCGATGCCGCGGGGGCACGCCTCGGTGCAGTTGAAGGTCGTGCGGCAGCGCCACACGCCCTCCTTGTCGTTGAGCACGTCGAGGCGGACCTGCGCCTCGTCGTCACGCGAGTCGAAGATGAAGCGGTGCGCGTTCACGATCGCGGCGGGGCCGAAGTACTGGCCGTCGGTCCAGAACACGGGGCAGCTCGACGTGCACGCGGCGCAGAGGATGCACTTCGTGGTGTCGTCGAAGCGGGCGCGGTCCTCGATCGACTGCACGCGCTCCTTGCCCTTCTCGGGGGCCGAGTGCGACTGGAGGAACGGCTGCACCGCGCGGAACGACGCGAAGAACGGCTCCATGTCGACGATGAGGTCCTTCTCGAGGGGAAGGCCCTTGATCGCCTCGACGTACACGGGCTGCGAGATGTCGAGGTCCTTGATGAGCGTCTTGCAGGCCAGTCGGTTGCGGCCGTTGATGCGCATCGCGTCGGATCCGCAGATGCCGTGCGCGCACGAACGGCGGAACGACAGGGATCCGTCGATGTCCCACTTGATCTTGTGCAGCGCGTCGAGCACGCGGTCGGTCGGGTACATCTCGACGTCGTAGTCGACCCAGCGCGGCTCGGCGTCCTTCTCGGGGTCGAAGCGCCGCACCATGAACGTGACGACGTACGACTGGATGACCTCTTCTGCGGGGGCCTCGGCGACGGCGGTCGACATGGTCAGTACTTCCTCTCCATCGGCGCGTAGCGCAGCTCGCCGTTCTCGTCCTTCGTGAAGACGACCGGCTTCCATTCGAGATCGATGTGGTCCTCGGGGTTGGGCGAGTGGGGGTCGCCCGTGAGGTACGCCATCGTGTGCTTCATGTAGTTCTCGTCGTCGCGCGTGGCGTAGTCCTCGCGCATGTGGCCGCCGCGGCTCTCCTTGCGGTTGCGGGCGGCGTAGGCGACGATCTCGGCGAGGTCGAGCAGGAAGCCCAGCTCGATCGCCTCGAGCAGGTCGGTGTTGAACCGCTTGCCCTTGTCGTCGACGTACACGTTCTTGTAGCGCTGGCGCAGGTCGTGGATCGTGCCGAGGACGTTCGTGAGCGTCTCCTCGGTGCGGAACACCTGCGCGTTCGCGTCCATCTCCTCCTGCAGCGTGCGGCGGATGTCGGCCACGCGCTCGGTGCCGTTCGAGGAGCGGATCTGCTCGACCATCTCGCGGACGCCGCGGGCGGGATCCTCGGGCAGCGGGACGAACTCGGCCGTCTTCGCGTAGGCCACGGCGTTGCGGCCCGACCGCTTGCCGAACACGTTGATGTCGAGCAGCGAGTTCGTGCCGAGGCGGTTGGATCCGTGCACCGACACGCACGCGCACTCGCCGGCCGCGTAGAGGCCGGGGACGACGGTGTCGTTGTCGGCGAGCACCTCGGCGTCGTTGTTCGTCGGGATGCCGCCCATCGCGTAGTGCGCCGTCGGCATCACGGGGACGGGCTCGACGACCGGGTCGACGCCCAGGTACGTGCGGGCGAACTCGGTGATGTCGGGCAGCTTCGTCTCAAGCACCTCGGCGCCGAGGTGGGTGCAGTCGAGGTAGACGTAGTCCTTGTGGGGGCCGGCGCCGCGGCCCTCGAGGACCTCCTTGACCATCGAACGCGCCACGATGTCGCGCGGCGCGAGGTCCTTGATCGTCGGGGCGTACCGCTCCATGAACCGCTCGCCCGAGGCGTTGCGGAGGATCGCGCCCTCGCCTCGCGCTCCCTCGGTCAGGAGGATGCCGAGGCCCGCGAGCCCCGTCGGGTGGAACTGGAAGAACTCGATGTCCTCGAGGGGGAGGCCCTTGCGCCAGACGATGCCGACGCCGTCGCCCGTGAGGGTGTGGGCGTTCGAGGTCGTCTTGAACATCTTGCCGAAGCCGCCGGTCGCGAAGATCACGGCCTTCGAGTGGAAGACGTGCAGATCGCCCGTCGCGAGCTCCAGCGCCACGATGCCCGCGATCTTCGTGGATCCGTCGTCGGCCTTCACGGTGATGAGGTCGAGCGCGTAGAACTCGTTGAAGAAGTTGATGCCGAGCTTGACGCAGTTCTGGTACAGCGTCTGCAAGATCATGTGGCCCGTGCGGTCGGCGGCGTAGCAGGCGCGGCGCACGGGCGACTTGCCGTGCTCGCGCGTGTGCCCGCCGAAGCGTCGCTGGTCGATCTTGCCGTCGGGCGTGCGGTTGAACGGCAGGCCCATGTTCTCGAGGTCGATGACGGCGTCGATGGCCTCCTTCGCGAGGATCTCGGCCGCGTCCTGGTCGACGAGGTAGTCGCCGCCCTTGATCGTGTCGAAGGTGTGCCACTCCCACGAGTCGTCCTCGACGTTCGCGAGGGCGGCGGCCATGCCGCCCTGCGCCGCGCCCGTGTGCGAGCGCGTGGGGTAGAGCTTCGTCACGACGGCGGTCTTCGCACCGGGGCCCGCCTCGATGGCGGCCCGCATGCCGGCGCCGCCGGCGCCCACGATGACGACGTCGAACTCGTGGTAGTAGACGCCGTCGCGGAGCTCGGCGTCGGGGTACGCAGTGGAAGTCATTCCTCAGTCAATCTGTCGCGTCAGAGGGCGGAGCACGCGTCGGCGATCGCGCCGCCGGGGGTCGCGCCGAGGCAGGGGTCGAAGGTGAACACGACGAGCGTGCCGAGCAGGATCATGAGCGCTGCGACGATCCCGATCACCCAGATCAGGACGCGGCGGGCCGTCTGGTTCAGCACGTAGTCGTTCACGATCGTGCGCATGCCGTTCGCGCCGTGGATGAACGCGAGCCAGAGCATCAGGACGTCCCACCACTGCCAGAACGGGTTCGTCAGCTTGCCGGCGACGAACGCGAAGTCGAGGGCGTGGATGCCCTCGCCGAGCATGAGGTTGACGAACAGGTGTCCGAAGATCAGCACGACGAGCAGGACGCCCGAGACGCGCATGTACAGCCAGCCCCACTTCTCCCAGTTGGAGCCCTTCGCGCGGGCCGGGGTGCGGGGTGCGGCGAGAGTGTCGGCGGTCATCTTCAGCCTCCGATGCCCGAGAAGACGTTGATCAGGTGGCGCCAGCTGAAGCCGATCATGACGACGGCCCAGACGGCGATGACGATCCAGAACATGGCGCGCTGGTGCTTCGCGCCCTTCGACCAGAAGTCGATCAGGATGATCCGGATCCCGTTGAACGCGTGGAACGCGATGCCCGCGACGAGGACGACCTCGCCGAGCCCCATGACGGGGTTCTTGTACGTGCCGATGACCGCGTCGTACGCCTCAGGGGAGACCCGGATGAGCGCCGTGTCGAGCACATGGACCAGCAGGAAGAAGAAGATGGCGACGCCGGTGATGCGGTGCAGCACCCACGACCACATGCCTTCGCGGCCGCGGTACAGGGTGCCTCGCGGAACCTTCGACGTGGTGTTCTTCACGTCGGGAGTGAGTCGCGCGGTTGCGGACACGATCGTCCTCTCTGATCGATTGTGGGAGCCCCGCACGGCGACGACGTCGCGCGCGTGCGAACCGGGTTTCAGGCTACTCCCAGGGGTGCCGGGGTGCGACGAAGGCTCGCCTAAGTATCTCGATGCCGAGATAAACCGTCGGTCACGCGATCGTGATCCGCGCCGGGTACGGTGTCGGGCATGGCTCAGCCGATCGACGACTTCTACGCCGTGATCCCCGCAGGCGGGATCGGATCCCGCCTCTGGCCGATCTCCCGCGCGGAGTCGCCCAAGTTCCTGCACGACCTGACGGGCGCCGGCGAGTCGCTCCTGCAGATGACGTGGGACCGCCTGCTCCCGCTCGCCCCGCGCGAGCGCATCGCGGTCGTCACGGGCCGCGCGCACGGCGTCAAGGTCGAGGAGTCGCTGCCCGACGTCGACCCCGCGAACGTCTTCATCGAGATCGACCAGCGCGACTCCGCCGCGGCGATCGGGCTCGCCGCGGCGGTGATCGAGAAGCGCCACCCGGGCGCGATCATCGGATCCTTCGCCGCCGACCACGTCATCAAGCGCCAGCGCGTCTTCGAGTTCACGGTCCGCCAGGCCGTCGCCGCGGCGCGCGAGGGGTTCATCGCGACGATCGGGATCCAGCCCTCGGAGCCCGCCGTCGGGTTCGGGTACATCAAGACGGGGGAGGAGCTCGACATCGACGACGCTCCGCTCGCCGCCCTCGTCGAGCGCTTCGTCGAGAAGCCCGACCTCGACACCGCACGCGTCTACTTCGCCGACCGCTCGTACCTCTGGAACGCGGGCATGTTCATCTCGCGCGCCGACGTCCTGCTCGGCGAGATCGCCGCGAACCAACCCGAGCTGCACGCGGGTCTCGTCGAGATCGCCGAGGCGTGGGACACCGACGCGCGCCAGGAGGTCGCGGAGCGGGTGTGGCCCACGCTGACGAAGATCGCGATCGACTACGCGGTGGCGGAGCCCGCCGCCGACAAGGGCAAGCTCGCCGTCGTCCCCGGCCAGTTCGATTGGGACGACGTGGGCGACTTCGCGAGCCTGTGGACCCTCCTCTCCGGCGGGGTGCGCGACGACGTGACGGTCGTCGGGGCGCACGACAACGTGCTGAGCGACGAGGCCACGGGCCTCGTCGTCGCGAACACCGACCGGGTCGTCGCGGTCATCGGCGTCGAGGACGTCATCGTCGTCGACACCCCCGACGCCCTGCTCGTCACGACGCCCGAGCACGCGCAGCGGGTCAAGTCGGCGGTCACGGCGCTCCAGCAGCGCGGCCGCAGCAGCGTCCTCTGATCGACACGCGTCGCCTCGGTGACGCATGTGTCACGATCGTGTTTCGCGTGCCGACGGGGTCGTGCGATCCGCCCGCCAGCGGATAACGTGAGCACACTGCTTCATGCGCGGCGGGCGTCCCTGTGCCCTCTGCGAGGGGCTGAACACCAGGAGGACACAGCGTGACCAAGACGATCAAGCGCGCCGCCTTCGGCGGCCTGGCGGTGGCCGGCACCGCGCTTCTGCTCGCCGCGTGCGGCGCAGCGCCCGAAGACAGCGGCTCGAGCTCGGGCGGCGACGCCGCGACCGACTTCCAGCCCTGCCTGCTCTCGGACGAGGGCGGCTGGAACGACCGCTCGTTCAACCAGTCGGCCAAGGAGGGCATGGACGCCGCGGCCGACGAGCTCGGCATCACCTCGATCGACATGGAGTCGACGAACGCGAACGACTACGCGCCCAACATGGAGGAGCTCGTCTCCCAGGGCTGCGACCTGATCGTGTCGGTCGGCTTCAACCTGTCGGCGACGACGATCGAGTCGGCGACGGCGAACCCCGACATCGCGTACGCGATCATCGACGACTTCGCCGACGGCGACGGCGACGGCGAGCCCGACGCCCCGAACATCCGCCCCATCGTCTTCAACACGGCCGAGGCCGCCTACCTCGGCGGCTACGCCGCGGCGGCGTGGTCCGACCAGCAGGGCGGCAACGGCGTCGGCACCTTCGGCGGCGCGCAGATCCCCTCGGTGACGGTCTTCATGGACGGCTTCGAGCAGGGCGTCCAGAAGTACAACGACGACAAGGGCACCGACATCCCGTTCGTCGGCTGGGACCAGTCCGCGCAGTCGGGTCTGTTCACCGGATCCTTCGAGGCCAACGACGTCGCGCGTCAGACGGCCGACCAGGTCCTCTCGCAGGGCGTCGACGTCGTGCTGCCCGTCGGCGGCCCGATCTACACCTCGGCGATCGCGGCGATCCGCGACTCGTACCCCGACGCGCTGATCCTCGGCGTCGACAGCGACCTCGCCGTCGCCGAGCCCGACAGCGCCGACGTCACGCTCGTCTCGGTCATGAAGGCCATCGACGAGGCGACGCACGACGTCGTCATCTCGGCCTCCGAATCCGACGAGTTCGACGCGACGCCGTACATCGGCACCCTCGAGAACGACGGCGTCGGCCTCTCGAGCTTCCACGACTTCGAGTCGCAGCTGCCCGACGGCCTGACCGACGAGCTCGACGACCTGAAGGCGCAGATCCTCTCGGGCGACATCACCGTCGAGTCGGACAACTCGCCCTCCTGACGGGCGGAAGCACCATGCGGGGCGACCGGAGGCTGATCCGGTCGCCCCGCATGGTGCCGTCTGCCCTCTACCTCCCGATCAGGCCTTCGCGTTAGGTTGACCCTATGAAGCTCGAGCTCCGCGGAATCACGAAGAGATTCGGCAGCCTCGTCGCCAACGACCGCATCAGTATCTCCGTCGAGCCCGGCGAGATCCACGCCCTCCTGGGCGAGAACGGCGCCGGCAAGTCCACGCTCATGAACGTCCTTTACGGCCTCTACCAGGCCGACGAAGGCGAGATCGTCATCGACGGCGTCACGCAGAACTTCCGCGGCCCCGGCGACGCGATGGCGGCGGGAATCGGCATGGTGCACCAGCACTTCATGCTGATCCCCGTCTTCTCGGTCGCCGAGAACGTCGCGCTCGGGCACGAGGCGACGACGCGGATCGGATCCCTCGACCTGCGCAGCGCGCGCCGCCAGGTGCGCGAGGTCGCCGACCGCTTCGGCTTCCAGGTCGACCCCGACGCGCTCATCGAGAACCTGCCGGTCGGCGTGCAGCAGCGCGTCGAGATCATCAAGGCGCTCGCGCGCGACGCCGAGGTGCTCGTGTTCGACGAGCCGACCGCCGTGCTCACGCCGCAGGAGACCGACGAGCTGATGGCGATCATGCGGCAGCTGCGCGAGGAGGGCAAGGGCATCGTCTTCATCACGCACAAGCTGCGCGAGGTGCGCGAGGTCGCCGACCGCATCACGGTCATCCGCCGCGGCGCCGTCGTGGGCGAGGCGAGCCCGACGTCGACGAACGCCGAGCTCGCGAGCCTCATGGTCGGGCGCGCCGTCGAGCTGACGGTCCGGAAGGGCCCCGCGTCGCCCCAGCCCGGCGGACTCGTGGTCTCGGGCCTCAGCGTCCGCGACGACGCCGGCCAGGTCGTCGTCGACGACGTGAGCTTCGACGTGCATCCCGGCGAGATCCTCGCGATCGCGGGCGTGCAGGGAAACGGCCAGACCGAGCTGACCGAGGCGCTCCTCGGGCTCGAGAGCCACGTGACGGGATCCGTGACCCTCGGGGGCGAGGAGCTCAACGGCCGGAGCGTGCACGAGATCCTCGCGGCCGGCGTCGGGTACGTGCCCGAGGACCGCAACGTCGACGGCCTCGTCGGCGCGATGTCGATCGCCGAGAACCTCATCCTCGACCGAACCGACACCGGCGAGTTCACGTCGGCCGGCACGCTGAGGCGCCGCGCCATGACGGAGTTCGCCGAGGCGCGCATCGCCGAGTTCGACATCCGCGCGCAGGGGCCGCTCACGGCGGCGGGCACGCTGTCCGGCGGCAACCAGCAGAAGGTCGTCGTGGCGCGCGAGATGAACCGCGACATCACGATGCTCGTCGCGGCGCAGCCCACGCGCGGCGTCGACGTCGGATCGATCGAGTTCATCCACTCCCGCATCGTCGCGGCGCGCGACGACGGCCTCGCGGTCGTCGTCGTCTCGACCGAGCTCGACGAGGTCTCGGCGCTCGCCGACCGGATCGCGGTCATGTATCGCGGCCGCATCGTCGGCATCGTGCCCGGCGACACCCCACGCGACACGCTCGGCCTGCTCATGGCCGGAGCCGACATCACGGAGCAGGCCGTATGAGCACCGACAACACGACGCCCGAGGCGCCTCGGGGCAACCAGATCCTGCGTGAGATCATGCGCGGGCGGCTCGTCACGACGATCCTCGCCCTCGTCGTGGCGCTCGTCATCGGCGGGATCCTCATCGCCGTCACGAGCGAGGACGTCATCGCCTCAGCCGGCTACTTCTTCGCCCGCCCGAGCGACATGCTCAGCGCGATCGGCCAGGCCGTCGCCGGCGGGTACAGCGCCCTCTTCCGCGGAGCGATCTACAACACCAACGCCGACGACTTCCTCACGGGGATCCGCTCGCTGACGAACTCGATCGGCTACGCGGCCCCGCTCATCGCGGCGGGCCTCGGCGTCGCGGTCGCGTTCCGCGCGGGCCTGTTCAACATCGGCGGCCAGGGGCAGATCATCTTCGGCGCGGCCTTCGCGGCGCTCATCGCCTTCCCGATGGACCTCCCTGGCCCCGCCATGCTCGTCATGGTCCTCATCGGCGCCGTCGTCGGCGGCGCGATCTGGGCCGGGATCGTCGGACTCCTCAAGGCGCTCACGGGCGCCCACGAGGTGATCCTCTCGATCATGCTCAACTACATCGCCGTGTACCTCGTGACCTGGATGGTCTCGACGGCCGGCGTGCTGCAGAACCCCAACGGCAACCAGCCGATCTCGGCGGCGACGCCGGCCGCGGCGCAGTACCCGAACCTCCTCGGCGTCCGGTACCCGGCGCTCGACTGGGGCTTCGTCGTCGTCCTCGCCGCCGCGGCGGTCGTGTGGTGGCTCATGGAGCGCTCGGCGCTCGGCATGCGCATGCGCGCCGTCGGCGAGAACCCCCACGCGGCGCGCGCCGCGGGCATCTCGGTCAACCGGATCTACATCTACGCGATGGTCATCGCGGGCGCCCTCTCGGGCCTCGCGGCGTCGCAGCAGATCCAGGGCGCCGTGACGAGCGGCTTCACGGCGTCGATCGACGCGGGCTTCGGCTTCGACGCGATCACGGTCGCGCTGCTCGGCGGCAACCGCGTCTGGGGCACCGTCGCCGCGGGCGTGCTGTTCGGCGCGCTCAAGGCCGGGTCGTACTCGATGCAGGCGTCGGAGGGGATCCCCGTCGACATCGTCCTCGTCGTGCAGGCGGTCGTCGTGCTGTTCGTCGCGGCCCCGCCGCTCGTGCGCGCGATCTTCTTCCTCCCGAAGAGCGAGGCGGAGAGACGCGCGAAGGCCAGAGAGAAGCAGGCGAAGAAGGCGGTGGCGAAGTGAGCAGCGTCGTGAACGAGACCGTCGTCCCCGACGAGTCGCCCATCGAGCACCGCGTCGTCAAGGTGCGCAGCTGGAAGCTGCCGATCACGTTCGCCGTCGTCACGGTGATCCTCGGCGTCCTCTTCCTCGCCTCGCCCCGCGGCGGCGACGCCGTCTTCCGCCTCTCGGGCGGCCCGTCGGCGATCCAGCTCGGCGACATCAGCGTCCCCGCGATCCCGGCCGCCTGGACCGGCATCGTGATCATGGCCGCGCTCACGGCGTGGTCGATATTCGCGGCGTCGACCTACCGCAGGACGACGATCTGGGTTCCGATCGCGTTCGCGCTCTTCGGCATCTTCGCCTTCCTCGCGTGGGCGGGCGCCGATGGCCTGATCCCCGTCGTGAGCCTGCTCTCGGGCGCGCTCTCGCTCTCGGTCCCGCTCGTGTTCGGCGCCCTCGGCGGCGTGGTCGGCGAGCGCGTCGGCGTCGTGAACATCGCGATCGAGGGGCAGCTGCTGCTCGGCGCGTTCACGGCGACGATCATCTCGTCGGTCACCGACAACGCGTTCCTCGGCCTCATCGGCGCGATGGTCGGAGGCGCCCTCGTCTCGGTCCTGCTCGCGGTGTTCGCGATCACCTATCGCGTGGCACAGGTCATCGTCGGCGTGGTCCTCAACGTGCTCGTCGCGGGTCTCACGACGTTCCTCTACGGCATCATCCTCGTGCCGAACGAGCTCGACCTGAACCGCGCCACGACCTTCAAGGCGTGGGCGATCCCCGGCCTCAGCGAGATCCCCGTGATCGGGCCGATCCTCTTCAACCAGACGTTCATCGTCTACCTCATGTACATCGCCGTCGCGCTCGTGGCGTGGGGCCTGTACCGCACACGCTGGGGCCTGCGCCTCCGCGCCGTCGGCGAGCACCCGCAGGCGGCGGACACCGTGGGCATCCGGGTCAACGCGACGCGGTTCTGGAACGTGATCCTGGCGGGCGCGATCGCGGGCATCGGCGGTGCGTACTTCACGCTCGTCTCGGTCCCGCAGTTCAGCGAGGAGATGACGGCGGGACTCGGATACATCGCCCTCGCGGCCGTGATCTTCGGCGGCTGGGATCCGATCCGGGCGGCACTCGCGGGCCTGCTCTTCGGGTTCGCGAACCAGCTGCAGAGCCTGCTCGTCGTCCTCGGGACGCCGATCCCGAGCCAGTTCATGCTCATGCTGCCCTACCTCGTGACGGTCCTCGCCGTCGCCGGGTTCGTCGGGCAGTCGCGCGCCCCCGCCGCCTCGGGCACGCCCTACGTCAAGGAGTGATGTGACGGACATCGACTGGGACGCGCTGCGCCGGGTCGCCATCGAGGCGACGACGCGGGCCTACGTCCCGTACTCGCACTATCCGGTCGGCGCCGCCGCCCTCGCGACCGACGGCCGCGTCGTCGCCGGGTGCAACGTCGAGAACGCGGGCTACGGCGTCACGCTGTGCGCGGAGTGCGGCCTGGTCTCGGACCTCGTGTACTCGGGCGGCGGGCAGCTCGTCGCCTTCCTCTGCGTCAACAAGGACGGCGAGACGATCATGCCGTGCGGCCGCTGCCGCCAGCTGCTGTTCGAGCACGCGGCGCCCGGCATGCTGCTCGAGACGGTGTCGGGCGTGCGCACGATCGACGAGGTCCTGCCCGATGCCTTCGGCCCCCGCGACCTGGAGCAGGTGCGATGAGCGAGCCGTTCGACGCCGTCGACGTCATCCGCACGAAGCGCGACGGCGGCGCGGTGCCCGAGGCGAAGCTCCGCTGGCTCGTCGACGCGTACACGCGCGGCTACGTCGCCGACGCCCAGATGTCGGCCTTCACGATGGCGGTCCTGCTCAACGGCATGGAGCGCGACGAGATCCGCGTCCTGACCGACGCGATGATCGCCTCGGGCGAGCGCATGAGCTTCGACGGCCTCGGCAAGGTCACGGCCGACAAGCACTCGACGGGGGGAGTGGGCGACAAGATCACGCTGCCCCTCGCGCCGCTCGTCGCCGCGTACGGCGTCGCCGTCCCGCAGCTCTCGGGCCGCGGCCTCGGGCACACGGGAGGGACGCTCGACAAGCTCGAGTCGATCCCGGGCTGGCGCGCCGCGCTCTCGAACGATGAGATGCTCGCGCAGCTGCGCGACGTCGGGGCGGTCGTGTGCGCCGCCGGATCCGGCCTCGCCCCCGCCGATAAGAAGCTCTACGCCCTGCGCGACGTGACGGGAACGGTCGAGGCCATCCCGCTCATCGCGTCGAGCATCATGTCGAAGAAGATCGCCGAGGGCACCGCCTCGCTCGTGCTCGACGTGAAGTTCGGCTCCGGCGCCTTCATGAAGGACATCGACCGTGCACGCGAGCTCGCGCGCACGATGGTCGAGCTCGGCACCGACTCGGGGGTCGCCACGACGGCGCTCCTCACCGACATGACGACGCCGCTCGGTCTCGCGATCGGCAACGCCAACGAGGTCCGCGAGTCGGTCGAGGTGCTCGCGGGCGGCGGCCCGTCGGACGTCGTCGAGCTGACGCTCGCCCTCGCGCGCGAGATGCTCCGGGCCGCCGGCGTCGACGAGGATCCCGCCGACGCGCTCGCCGACGGCCGCGCGATGGACGCCTGGCGCCGCATGATCCGCGCCCAGGACGGCGATCCCGACGCCGCGCTTCCGACGGCGCGCGAAACCCACGTGGTGCGCGCCGAGCGCGACGGGTACGTCACGACGATGGACGCGTTCGGCGTCGGCATCGCCGCGTGGCGACTCGGCGCCGGCCGCGCACGGGCCGAGGACCCCGTCGTCCACGCGGCGGGCATCGACCTCGCCGTCAAGCCCGGCGCTCGCGTGCGCGCGGGCGACGCGATCCTCACGATGAGCGCCGACGATCCCGCGCTGTTCGACCGCGGCCTCGAGGCCCTGGCGGGTGCGATCGAGATCGGCGATACTGCTCCCGAGAGCGCCCCGATCGTGCGCGAGCGCATCACCGCATGACCCCGCACCAGCGCAAGGAGAACCGCATGTCGCGCCCGCCCCGTTCCCATCGTCCCAGCCGGTCGGAGGCCCAGATCGAGGGCGTCCCCGTGCGCAGCCTCCCCAAGGTGTCGCTCCACGACCACCTCGACGGCGGCGTGCGCGCCGCGACGGTCTTCGAGCTCGCGAACGAGGCCGGGATCGAACTGCCGACGTCAGACGCGCGGTCGCTCTGCGAGTGGTTCGCCGATCAGGCCGACTCCGGCTCGCTCGTTGACTACATCAAGACCTTCGACCTGACGATCGCCGTCATGCAGACGGCCGAGAACCTCACGCGGATCGCGCGCGAGTTCGTCGAGGACCTCGCGAACGACGGGGTGATCTACGCCGAGGTCCGCTGGGCGCCCGAGCAGCACCAGGCGCAGGGGCTGACGCTCGACGAGGCCGTCCAGGCCGTGCAGGACGGGCTCGAGGAGGGCGAGGACGCGGCCGACGAGAACGGCCACGCGATCCACGTCGCGCAGATCCTCTCCGCCATGCGCCAGGCCGACCGCTCGCTCGAGATCGCCGAGCTCGCTCTGCGCTTCCGGGACGACGGCGTGGTCGCGTTCGACCTCGCGGGCCCCGAGGACGGCTTCCCGGCGTCGCGCCACCAGCCCGCGCTCGACCTGCTCGCGCGCGAGTTCTTCCCCGTCACGCTGCACGCGGGCGAGGCGGCCGGCCTCGACTCGATCCGCGGGGCCCTGCTCGACGGGCGCGCGCTGCGCCTCGGGCACGGCGTCAGGATCGCCGAGGACCTCGAGGTCATCGAGACCGAGGGCGACGAGGTGCGCGTGCGCTTCGGCGACCTCGCCCGCTGGGTGCGCGATCGCGAGATCGCCCTCGAGCTCTCGCCGTCGTCGAATCTCGGCACGGGCGCGATCGAGGCGTGGGGCGACAGCCTCGAGGATCACCCCTTCGACCTGCTCTACCAGCTGGGGTTCTGCGTCACGGTCAACACCGACAACCGGCTCATGAGCCGCACGACGATCACGCGCGAGCTGTCGCTGCTCGCCGAGGCGTTCGACTACGACCTCGAGGACGTCGAGCAGTTCCAGCTCAACGCCGCGGCGGCGACCTTCCTGCCGATCGAGCAGCGCGAGGAGCTGATCGACCTCATCACGGAGGGCTTCGACCGCTGAAGGACATCTTCCCGCCTGATGGACATCCGATTGGATGTCCGAGAGGCGGGAAGATGTCCTCGCGAGGGCCTGCCGGGCATCGAAGCACCGGCCGGTGGGCGGATCGTCAGGACGAGGGCAGCAGCGTGTACTTCGTCTCGAGGTACTCGTGGATGCCCTCGGCGCCGCCCTCGCGGCCGACGCCCGACTGCCTGACCCCGCCGAACGGTGCGGCGGCGTTGGAGACGACGCCCGCGTTGAGGCCCATCATGCCGGTCTCGAGCCGATCGATCATGCGGTGCCCGCGGGCGAGGTCCTGCGTGAATACGTAGGACACGAGGCCGTACTCGGTGTCGTTGGCGAGCCGCACGGCCTCGTCCTCGGTGTCGAACTCGGCGATCGCGAGCACGGGCCCGAAGATCTCCTCGCGCCAGATCTCGGCCGCGCTCGTCACGCCCGCGAGCACCGTGGGCTCGAAGAAGGTGCCCGGCCGGTCGACGGGGGAGCCGCCCGCGAGGATCCGCGCCCCGCGACCGGCGGCGTCGGCGACGAGATCCCTCGCCTTCGCGACGGCGTCGCCGTCGATGAGCGGCCCGATCGCGACGCCGTCCTCCGTGCCACGGCCGATCCGCATCGCGCGCACGGCCTCCGTCACGCGCCGGGCGAACTCGGGGGCGACGGAGGAGTGCACGATGAAGCGGTTCGCGGCGGTGCACGCCTGCCCGATGTTGCGGAACTTCGCCGCGAGCGCCCCCTCGACGGCTGCGTCGAGGTCGGCGTCGCCGAAGACGACGAAGGGCGCGTTGCCCCCGAGCTCCATCGACACCCGGAGGACGCCGTCGGCGGCCTGCTTCATGAGCTGGCGCCCGACCGGCGTCGACCCCGTGAAGGACAGCTTGCGCAGCCGCGGATCCGCGATGATCGGCTCGGATACGCGTCGCGACGACGACGAGGTGACGACGTTCACGACGCCGTCCGGAACGCCCGCGTCGACGAGGATCTGCGTGAGGAGCAAGGTCGTCAGGGGCGCGAGCTGCGCGGGCTTCACGACGACGGTGCAGCCGGCCGCGAGCGCCGGCGCGATCTTCCGCGTCGCCATCGCGAGGGGGAAGTTCCACGGCGTGATGAGGAACGCGGGGCCGACGGGGCGCTGCGACACGATCATGCGCCCCGTGCCCTCGGGCACGGCGCCGTAGCGCCCCGAGATCCGGACCGCCTCCTCGCTGAACCAGCGGAGGAACTCGCCGCCGTACGCGACCTCTCCGCGCGACTCGGCGAGCGGCTTGCCCATCTCGAGCGTCATGAGGAGGGCGATCTCCTCCGCGCGCTCCTGGACGATCTCCCACGCGCGGCGGAGGATGTCGGATCGCGTGCGCGGGGGGGTCGCGGCCCACGCGTCCTGCGCGGCGACGGCCGCGTCGAGCGCGCGCGTCGCGTGCTCGGCCGTGGCGTCGGCGACCTGCGCGATGACCGCGTCCGTCGCGGGGTCGCGCACCGCGAACGTCGCATCGGTCGCCACCCACGCGCCGCCGATGCGGAGTCCCGTGGGGACGGAGGACAGGAGATCGGATTCCGCGGTCATGCGCGCCTCGCTCAGAAGGTCGGGATCTCGAAGCCGCAGCTCGCGGCGAGCTGCTGGCCCGCGGCCTGCACCTGCACGATCGCGTCGGCCGCCGCCGTCGGGTCGTCGAGGTCGTACACGCTCTCGATGACGTCGGCGATGTCCTCGAGCGGACCCGCGACCTCCTCGGTCTGCATCTGGGCCGCGAGGTCGTCGAAGTACGCCTCGACCGCCGCGGCGTCGCCCGTGTCGGGCTGCGGCTCCGCGATGAGCGTCGCGCAGTCGGCCTGCACCGCGGCGTCGCTCGACCCGCCGGCCTCGGGCGTCGACTCGGGGGCGGGCGTCGACCCGCCCTCGGGGGTCGGCTCCTCGAACGGCCAGCCGTCCGACGGCGACTCGGAGGGGAGGAGCCCGTCGAGGTCCTCGCCGAACTCCTGCGCGACGCCGGCGATGCCCGCGATGAGGACGACGAACACCGAGAACACCCCGACGATCCCGCCGACGACCGAGACGGCGAGGGCCGCGATGCTCATGCCCGTGCCGCGCGCGCGGCGCACGAGCGCGATGATCGCGAGCACGATCGCGGTGACGAAGAGGGGCCACGCGAGGAACGAGAGGTACCCGAGGGCCATCGCGATGCCCGAGGCGAAGCCCAGGAGGGCGAAGACGAATCCCGCGATCGCGAGGATCAGGGCGGTCGTCGCCAGGCCGGCGCCCGGCCGCGGACGCTGCGCCGGCTGCGTCGGGACGACGCGCTGCGGCGGAAGGGGCGGGACCGCGGCCGCGGGATACGGCTCCGTCGGCCGCGGGTAGGCCTCGGTCGGCTGGCGGTCGGGATCCGGCAGGGGCACCGTCGGCTGGTCGTCGGAGGAGCTCATGCCTCGATTGTGTCAGGTGGATCCGCGGCGCACACGGGGGAAGGCCCCTCCCTTGTCCGGGGACAGGGGAGGGGCCTGCGGAAGGCGTGGGGGTCAGGCCTGTGCGGCGGCCACGACCTCCACGATGTCCGAGAAGAGCGGGTGGCCCTTCTCGAGACCTGTCACCTCGGCGGCGAACTCCGAGGCGGTGAGCGCGGCGAGCTTCTCGTGCAGCTCGACCGACTGGGGATCCTCGGGGTTGTCGAACGCGAGGGCGGCGCCCATCGCGGCGACGAGGGCCGTCGTCGGCAGCCCGCGCTCGGCGGCCTCTGCGGCGGGGCCGACGAAGCGCTCGTGGCGTGAGAGCTTGCGCAGGGGCTGGCGCCCGACCCGCTGGACGGTGTCGGGCAGGTGCGGATTGCGGAAGCGGCCGAGGATCGTCGCACGGTACTCCGCGAGCTCCTCGGCCGGGAAGCCGTGCTTGGCGGCGAGCAGCGCGCTCGTCTCC
Source organism: Microbacterium indicum DSM 19969 (assembly GCF_000422385.1). Classification (GTDB taxonomy): domain Bacteria; phylum Actinomycetota; class Actinomycetes; order Actinomycetales; family Microbacteriaceae; genus Microbacterium; species Microbacterium indicum. Next base: position 210,424 of record NZ_AULR01000001.1, on the reverse strand, counting down.
TCGAGCGCCGAGGCGACGCCCGCGGCGACCGTCTCGTCGGCGAGCGCGTCGGCGATCCGCTCGATGCGGCGCGCGGCGCCCAGGTACGCGGCCGTGGCGTGGCCCGTGTTCACCGTGAACAGCTTGCGCTCGATGTACGGGGCGAGGTCGTCGACGAAGTGCGCGCCCGGGATGGACGGGCGGTCGGCCCCGAACGGGCGGGCCTCGATGGCCCACTCGAAGAAGGGCTCGACCGTGACGTCGATGCCGGCGCCCTCGGGCTGGCCGGGCACGATGCGGTCGACGGCGGTGTTCGCGAAGACGGCGCGCGGCGCGAGGGCCGCCCACTCGTCGCCCGCGAGCTCCTCGATGTGCGCGCGCAGCTGATCGGTCGCCCCGATCGCGTTCTCGCAGGCCATGACCTGCACGGGCGCGGCGTCCGCCGCCCGCTCGCGGAGCCCCGCGAGCACGTGCGGCGCGATGAACCGCAGGACCGTCGGGCCGACGGCGCAGGTGACGACGTCGGCCGTCGCGACCTCGCGCGCCACCCCGGCCGGATCCTCGGCGCTGTCGACCGCACGGAAGCCCGTGACGACGCGGTCGCGCCCGCCCTCGCCGACCTCGTGCACCGTGTAGGCGTCGGCCGCGTTGATCGCGGCGACGAGGGGCGCGGCGACGTCGCTGAACACGATGTCGTAGCCGCCCTCCGCGAGGAGCATTCCGACGAATCCGCGGCCGATGTTCCCGGCCCCGAAGTGAACTGCCTTCATGGGGATCCCTTTCAGTTGATGCCGTCGGCGAGGAGCGCGTAGAGCTCCTCGGGCGTCGCGGCTGCGGTGAGCTTCGCGACGGCGTCGTCGTCGCCGAACTGGACGGCGACGCTCGAGAGGATCTCGAGGTGCGCGCCGCCCTTGCCGGCGATTCCGACGACGAAGGTCGCCGTGTCGCCGTCGCCCCAGTCGACGCCGCCGTCGTAGCGGACGACCGACAGGGCGGATCCGAGGACCGCGTCCTTGGCGGCGTCGGTGCCGTGGGGGATCGCGAGGCCGTTGCCCATGAAGGTCGACACGGTCTCCTCGCGGGCCTTCATCGCCTCGAAGTAGTCGCCCGTCACGGCGCCGGCCTGCTGGAGGATCCCCGCGGCCTCGCGCAGGGCGTCGTCGCGCGTGACGGATCCCGCGTGGATCCGGACGTACTCGGGCCGCAGGACGTCGCCGGACGCGGGGGCCGGCTCCGCGGCGGGCTCGGCCTGCGCGGCGGGCTCGGGCGCGGCGGCGGGCTCCTCGCCCGACTGCTGGCGCCTGAGCAGCTCGACGATCTCGTCGTACTCGGGCGCGTTCATGAACGCGTCGACCGAGACGTGCATCGCCGACGGCTCGTTCTGGCGCGCCCTGTCGGTGAGCTGCTGCTGCGTCACGACGAGGTCGGCCGTGCCGTCGAGGTTCGCGATCGACTTGTTCGTCACGTCGAGGCCCGTGAGGCCCGCGTCCTTGAACTTCTTGCGGAGCACGCTCGCGCCCATCGCCGAGGATCCCATGCCCGCGTCGCACGCGAAGACGACCTTCTGGATCGTCTTCGTCGCGGCGGCGGGGGCGTCGGCGAGGTTCGCGAGGAAGGCCGACTGCTTGCCCTTCGCGGCCTGCGTCTTCGCGACGGCGGCCGAGAACTGGTCCTCCTTCTCGAGGTCCTTCTTCCGGCTCGCGCGCAGGATGATCGCGGCGATGACGAAGGTCACCGCGGCCGAGATGACGACCGAGAGGATGACCCCGAGGTAGTCGGTGCGGAAGGTCATGCCGAGCACGGCGATGATCGACCCCGGCGACGCCGGGCCGACGAGGCCGTCGCCGAACAGCTGGTTCGTCGCGACGCCCGACATCCCGCCGAGGATGACGGCGATGATCAGGGCGGGCTTCATGAGGACGTACGGGAAGTACACCTCGTGGATGCCGCCGAAGAAGTGGATGATCGCGGCGCCGGGCGCCGAGCCCTTCGCGGCGCCCGTGCCGAAGAACGTGAACGCCAGGAGGACGCCCAGGCCGACGCCCGGGTTCGCCTCGAGGAGGAACAGGATCGACTTGCCGTGCTCCGCCACCTCGGCGGTCCCGAGCGGCGTGAGGACGCCGTGGTTGATCGCGTTGTTGAGGAAGAACACCTTCGCGGGTTCGATGATGATGCTCGTGAGCGGGAGGAGCGAGTGGTTCACGAGCCAGCCCACGGCCTCGCCGAGGACCGCCATGATCCAGTTGACGACGGGCGCGAGCACGTAGAACGAGAAGATCGCGGCGAGGAACCCGAAGATCCCCGCCGAGAACATGTTCACGAGCATCTCGAAGCCGGCCTTGATCCTGCCGTCCCACAGCCCGTCGAGCTTCTTCATGATCCAGGCCGCGAGCGGGCCCATGATCATGGCGCCGATGAACATGTGGATCTGGCCGATCTGGTTGTCGGCGGGCAGATCGGCGTTCTGGACGGCGATGAGCAGGTCGCTGCCCGCGATCGCGCCGACGGTCGCGATCGCGCCCACGACGCCGCCGCGCTTGTCGTGGATCATGAAGCCGCCCGTGTAGGCGATGAGGAGCGGCAGGAGGTAGTGGATCATCGGGCCGCCGACGGACGCGAGCTGCTCGTTGGGCAGCCAGCCGTCGGCGATGAACAGGGCCGTGAACAGGCCCCAGGCGATGAGCGCGGGGATGTTGGGCATGACCATGCCCGACATGAAGGATCCGACCTTCTGGATCCCGACGCGCAGGCCGCCCGGCGTCTTCGCCGAGGTGGTGGTGGAGGACATCATCTGTGCTTTCTTCAGGGTGGTGATCAGGCCGCGGAGCGGGCAGCGGCCTGGGCGCCGGCCGCGTCGGACGCCGCCAGGGCGGCCTCGGCCATGCGGCGCGCGTCGTCGGCCGTGTGGAGCTTCAGCTCGGCGCGCACGTCGGCGAGCGCGGACGGGGACATGGACAGGCTCGTGACGCCGAGGCCCGCGAGGACGACGGCGAGGAGCGGGTCGGCCGCGGCCTCGCCGCACACGCCGACGGGCTTGCCGTTCGCGGATCCGCCCTCGCCGACCATCTGGATGAGCCGGAGCGCGGCGGGGTGCCAGGGCGACTGCAGGTTCGCGACGGTCCCGAGCAGGCGGTCGGCGGCCATCGTGTACTGCACGAGGTCGTTCGTGCCGATCGACGCGAAGTCGGCGACCTGGAGGACCCGGTCCGCGAGGATCGCGGCCGCGGGGACCTCGACCATGACGCCCGTCGTGCGGAGCCCGAGCTCCTTCGCGAGCGCCGTGAAGTACGCGGTCTCCTCGACCGTCGCGACCATGGGCGCCATGACCCAGAGGTCGGCGTCGGACTCGGCGTCGGCCTGCGCGAGCGCCGTGAGCTGGTCGCGGAGCACGTTCTCGCGGTTGCGGAGCGCGCGGATCCCGCGGCGCCCGAGGGCCGGGTTCTCCTCGCCCTCGTCGGTCAGGAAGGGGAGGGGCTTGTCGGCTCCCGCGTCGAGCACGCGCACGACGACCTTCCTGCCGGGGAACGCGGCGAGGAGCTTCGCGTAGCTCGCCTTCTGGCTCTCGACGGAGGGCGCCTCCTCCGACGAGAGGAACAGGAACTCCGTGCGGAACAGGCCCACGCCCTCGGCGCCGAGCGCGACGGCGTCGGCCGCCCCCTCGGGGCTGCCGAGGTTCGCGAGGAGCGGGATCTCGGTGCCGTCGGCCAGCGCGCCGGGCGTGATCGGCGCGGCCGCGGCGGCCTTCCTGGCCTCCGCGCGCTCTGCGGCCGCGGCGAGCTGCTCGTCCGTGGGGTCGGCGACGACGACGCCGTCCGCGGCGTCGACGATGACCGTCTGGCCGTCGGCGAGGTCGGCGGATCCCGTGCCGACGACCGCGACGATCCCCTTCTCGCGCGCGAGGATCGCCGTGTGCGAGGTGGGGCCGCCCTCGGTCGTCACGACGGCGAGGACCTGGTCGAGGTCGAGGAGCGCGGTGTCGGCGGGCGCGAGGTCGGTCGCGACGAGGACGAACGGGTGGCCCGGATCCGGGACGCCGGGCGCCGCGACGCCGCGCAGGTGCGCGATGACGCGCTGGGCGACGTCGCCGAGATCGGCGGCGCGCTCGCCGAGGTAGCCGCCGATCGCGGCGAGCTGCTCGGCGAACTCGGCGAAGGCCGTGTGCACGGCGTGCTCGGCGGTCGCGCCGGCGTCGATCTTCGCGCCGACCGACTCCTCGAGCGTCGGATCCTCGGCCATCATCGCCTGCGCCTCGAGGACGTCCTGGGCGGATCCGCCCGCCTTCTCGCCGCGCGCGTTGAGCTCGGCGGCGACGGCGGCGACCGCTTCGGTCACGCGGGCCTTCTCCTCGGCGGCGGGCAGGGCGCTCGGCGCGTCGGACGGCGCCTCGAGGGGAGGCGCCATGTGGGCGACGGGGCCCTGGGCGACGCCCCGGCCGATTCCGACCCCCGTGATCTCGGTCACGATCAGGCCTGGTCGGAGTCGGTCTCGAGCAGAGCCGCGAGCGCGTCGAGCGCCGCGTCGGCGCCGTCGCCCGTCGCCTCGAGGGTCACGACGTCGCCCGTGTTCGCGCCGAGGGCGATGACGCCGAGGATCGACGCGGCGTTGACGGGCGAGCCGCCCTCCTTCGCGACGGTGACGTCGAGGCCCGACTCCTTCGCGGCCTGCGCGAAGAGCTTCGCGGGGCGGGCGTGGAGCCCGTGCGATGCGGCGATGGTGACGGTGCGAGTGGCCATGATGTGTCCTTTCAGAGGGTGGGACCCGCGGCCGCGGGCCCCGTGATCAGTTCCCGAACGATGGCGAGCGCGCGCGTGCCGTCCCGGTCGGCGGCGATGTCGGCGGGCAGCACGGCGAGGGGCACGCCGGGGGCGGCCGCGCGGACGCGGCCCTCCTCCGGTGCGAGGTGGGCGCCGAGCAGGATCGCGTCGGCGGCGGGGTCGACGGCGGAGAGGGCGGACGCGCGCGCCTCGAAGGGCGTCCCCGCCGCCGCGGAGGCGCGCTGAAGGCGCGACGCGACGAACGTGCTCGAGGCGCCGGCACCGCAGACCACACTGATCCTCATCGATCCCACAACTCCTATTCGCCCTCATGCTTCTCTCTCCCGGCCGCGCGCACAACGAGGGTCGCTTCCGGAGGGGGCGGAAAGTTGTCGCGGGCGCCCGCATGCCGGAGACTGGCAGGCATGGCGAGGGCGCGGCAGGCACAGATGCTGGCCATCCTGATGCGCCGCGGATCCTGGGTCACGGCGGGCTTCCTCGCCGACCAGCTCGGCGTCACGCCGCGCAGCGTCCGCTCGTACGTCACGGCGATCAACGCGCAGGCCGCGTCGGGCGACGCGATCGAGTCGGGCCCGCAGGGGTACCGCGCGACGCCCGCCGCGTCGGGGCTGACGCGCGACGATCTCGAGCCCGATCGCGGCACGCCGCGCGAACGGCTCCGCGGGCTCGTGCGCATGCTGCTCGACGCCCGCGAGGGGCTGAGCGTCTACGCGGCCGCCGAGGCACTGCACGTGAGCGAGAGCACGATCGAGGGCGACCTGCGGCGCGTGCGCGGGCTCCTGACGCGATCGGACCTGCGCTTCGAGCGCGCGGGCGAGGTCGTACGGCTCGAGGGATCCGAACTCGCCCGCCGTCGCCTCGTCTCGACGATCGTGCACGACGAGATGAGCGACGCGGGCTTCGACCCCGGGATCATGAGCCGCGCGGCCGAGAGCATGCGGATCCCCGCCGGCGCGTTCGACGCGATGCACGAGGACCTCGTGGAGGAGCTCCGCCGGGAGGGATCCGTCGACGAGCTCGCGATCGCCGACGTCGTCCTGCACATCGCGATCGCCGCCGAGCGCGTGCGCCGCGGCTACGCGCTCGAGGGCGAGGGCGAGGCCGATCCGCAGGTCGAGCGGGTCGGCGCCGCGCTCGACGCCGTGGGGAGGGCGCACCTCGGGGTCGTCTGGGGGTCGGGCGACCGCCGCCACCTCGCGGCGCTCGCGCTCCTGGCGGTCGACGGCTCGGCGGGAGGGAGCGCCGGCGCGGACCCCGTCGTGCGCGCCGCCGTCCGGACGGCGCTCTCGCGCGCCTCCGCGACCTACCGCGTGGCGCTCGACGACCCTGCTTTCGAGGAGCGCCTCGCGGTGCACGTGCAGAATCTCGCCGACCGATCCCGCGAGCAGGTGTGGTCGCGCAACCCCATGACCCGTTCGCTCAAGTCGGCCTCTCCGCTGCTCTTCGAGATGTCGGTCGCGGTCTCGGGGGTCCTGTCGTCGGCGCTCGGGCTCACGATCCCCGACGACGAGATCGCGAACATCGCGATGCACCTCGGGGGAGCGATCGCCCCAGCCCGCGCGGCGTCGGCGCGGCTCACCGCGACGATCGTGTGGCCCGGAGCGTTCGAGCAGCCCCGCGCGCGCCTGCGCGAGGCGATCGAGGCCTCGCTCGGGCACGACATCGACGTCGTCGCGACCGTGACGGGCGCCGCGCCCGACTGGGGCGGGATCGAGTCCGACCTCGTGATCGCGACCGTCGAGCCGCCCGCCGGCGCTCCGCTCGATCGCGTCGTGCAGATCCCGCCGTTCCCGACCGATCGCGACATCGCGGCCGTCGCCGATGCGGCGGGGCGCGTGCGCAGGCAGCGGCGCCTCGCGGGGCTGCGCGCCGAGTTCGCGCGCTGGTTCGCTCCCGGCGCGTTCCTCGTCGACGTCGACCCGGCGACGCCACAAGACGAGCTGATCCGCCGCCTCGCGGCCCCGCTCGTCGCCGACGGCGTGATCGACGAGGCCTACGTCGAGAGCGCGATCGAGCGCGAGCAGCTCTCATCCACGGCGTTCACGGAGAGCCTCGCGGTGCCTCATGCCCTGACGATGTCGGCGACGCGGACGGCGATCGCCCTCGCGGTGAGCGAGCAGGCGATCCCGTGGGGGCCCGAGCGGGTGCAGGTCGTCGCGTTCGCGGCCTTCAGCGAGGCCGATCGCGCTTCGTTCCAGGCGGTGTTCGAGCAGTTCGTCGACGTCTTCGCGAGCCCCGAGAACGCGCGGCGGCTCGCGAGGAAGGGCCGCGACCTCCCGTCGTTCCTGACGGAGCTCGCGGCCCTCATCGACGGGTGATCAGGCCCCGCGGCTCGCCAGCAGCTCCCGCACAGACGCCTCGAGGCCGGCGATCCGCCCGGCCGCCGACTCGGCGGAATCGGCGGCGACGTCGAGGTAGACCTTGAGCTTCGGCTCGGTGCCGCTCGGGCGGAAGATCGCACGGGACCCGCCCGCGAGCACGTAGCGCAGGACGTCGCCGTGCGGCTGCCCCGCGGGAGCCTGCAGCAGGTCGTCGGCGCGCTCGATCGCCAGGTCGCCGAACGCGGCGGGCGGCTCGTCGCGCAGCGACTGCATCGTGCGGGCGATGATCCCGAGGTCCTCGACGCGCACCGACACCTGGGCGCTCGCGTAGTGGCCGATCTCGTCGGCCAGCTCGGCGAGCAGGTCGGCGATCGTCGCGCCGCGCCCGCGGGCCTCGGCCGCGAGGCCCAGGATCGCGACGGCGGCCGAGATGCCGTCCTTGTCGCGCACCGTCTCGGGGTTGACGAGGTAGCCGAGGGCCTCCTCGAACCCGAACACGATGCCGGGCGCGCGCGAGATCCACTTGAAGCCCGTGAGCGTCTCGTGCCAGTCGAGCCCGTGCTTCGCGGCGATGGCGCCGAGGCCGGGGGAGGAGACGAGCGAGCACGCGAGGGCGTCGCCGGGGCGTGCGGACTGCGCCGCGCGGCGCCCGAGCAGCAGTCCGATCTCGTTGCCGGTCAGCCGGCGCCAGCCGTCGTCGGCGGGGATCCCCACGGCGACGCGGTCGGCGTCGGGGTCGTTCGCGATGACGAACTCGGCGCCCGCGGCCTCGGCGGTCTCGAACGCGAGGTCCATCGCGCCCGGCTCCTCGGGGTTCGGGAACGCGACGGTCGGGAACGCGCCGTCGGGCTCGACCTGCGCCGGGACGACGGCGGGCAGGGGATAGCCGGCGCTCTCGGCGACGGAGCGCAGCGTCTCCCACCCGACGCCGTGCATCGCCGTGTAGGCCCACGTCATGCCCGCGGCCGACGCGGGAGCGGGGGCGACCTCGGCGGTCGCCGCGACGTAGGCCTCGACCACCTCCTCGCCCGCGATCTCGAAGGTCCCGTCGAGCGGCAGCGCGCTGATCGGGCCCGCGGCGGCGACCCGGTCGATGTGCGCCGCGATCTCGGCGTCGGCGGGGGCGACGATCTGGGATCCGCCGTCCTCCCCGCCGAGGTAGACCTTGTAGCCGTTGTCGCGCGGCGGGTTGTGGCTCGCCGTGACCATGACGCCGGCCGAGGCGCCGAAGTGCCGCACCGCGAACGCCAGGACGGGGGTCGGCAGCATGCGGGGGAGCAGCACGGCGCGCACGCCGGCGCCCTCGAAGATGCCGGCGGAGTCGCGCGCGAAGACGTCGGAGTTCTTCCGTCCGTCGTACCCGATGACGACGGACGGCGTCTCGTCGTCGCCGGCCTTCTCGAGCAGGTACGCCGAGAGGCCGGCCGCGGCCTGCGACACGAGGACGCGGTTCATCCGCATGGGACCCGCGCCGAGCTCGCCGCGGAGGCCCGCTGTTCCGAACTGCAGGCGGCCCGCGAAGCGCGCCTCGAGCTCGGCGACGGCCGCCGGCTCGCTCTTCTCGGCGCCGATGATGAGCGCCTCGAGCTCGACCTGCGTCTCGATGTCGGGATCCTGCGCCGCCCAGGCGCGCGCGTCGTCGAGGAGCGTCATGCGATGCGCCCGATCACGTGCGCGAGCAGCTGCGAGATCCGCCCCTCGGCCTCGCGGCCCGCGTCGATGACCTCCTGGTGGCTCAGCGCCGTCGGCGAGATGCCCGCCGCCAGGTTCGTGATGAGCGAGAAGCCCAGGACCTCCATACCGGCCTGGCGCGCGGCGATCGCCTCGAGCGCCGTCGACATGCCGACGATGTGGCCGCCGATCGTCTTCGCCATCTGCACCTCGGCGGGCGTCTCGTACTGCGGGCCGCGGAACTGGCAGTACACGCCCTCGTCGAGCGTCGGGTCGACCTCGCGCGCGATCTCGCGCAGGCGGGCCGAGTAGAGGTCGGTCATGTCGATGAACGTGGCGCCCTCGAGCGGCGTGTCGCCCGTCAGGTTGATGTGGTCGCTGATGAGGACGGGCTGCCCCGGCTGCCACGAGTCCTTGATGCCGCCCGCGCCGTTCGTCAGGACCATGACGGTCGCGCCCGTCGCCGCGGCGGTCCGCACGCTGTGGGCGACGCGGCGCGTGCCGTGGCCCTCGTAGTAGTGGGTGCGCGCCCCGATGACGAGGACGTGCGATCCGGCCGGCGTGCGCACGCTGCGCAGGGTGCCGACGTGGCCCTCGAGCGCGGGCTTCGAGAAGCCCGTCACCTCGGTAGCGGGGATCGTCGCGACCGTCTCGCCGATGAGGTCGGCGGCGGCGCCCCAGCCGCTGCCCAGGGTCACGGCGATGTCGTGGTGGGCGACGCCGGTGAGGCGGGCGATGTCGTCTGCCGCCTGGCGGGCGACGTCGAAGGGATCGGCGGGCTGGTCGAGCGGGTGCGTCATGGGTCCCACGATAGGCGCTCTGTGCGTTCACCTGGATAGGGGAGAATGAGCACTATGACCTTCGACTTCGACCAGAAGCAGCGCATCGCGATCATCGGAGCGGGGCCCGGCGGCTACGAGGCGGCGCTCGCGGGCGCGCTCCTCGGCGCCGACGTGACCCTCGTCGAGAACACGGGGATCGGCGGATCCGCCGTCCTCACCGACGTCGTCCCCTCGAAGTCGCTCATCGCGACGGCCGACGCGGCCCGCGCGATCGACGAGGCGACCGACCTCGGCGTGCAGTTCTTCGCGAAGGGCGGCGACGGCACGCCCCTCAAGCCCGAGGTCGCGATCAACCTGCACGCGGTCAACAAGCGGATCCTCGCCCTCGCGGGGCAGCAGTCGGAGGACATCCGCGCGCGGCTGCTCGAGGCCGGGGTCAAGATCATCTCGGGCCACGGCCGCGTCGAGGGCTCGAGCGCCGTCGTCGTGTCGACGGGCCCCGACGGCACCGACTTCGACCGCATCGACGCCGACACGATCATCGTGTCGGTCGGAGCGTCGCCGCGCGAGCTGCCGAGCGCGAAGCCCGACGGCGATCGCATCCTCACGTGGAAGCAGATGTACAACCTCACGGCCGTCCCCGAGCACCTCGTCGTGGTCGGGTCGGGCGTGACGGGCGCCGAGTTCGCCTCGGCGTACATGAACCTCGGCTCGAAGGTCACCCTCGTCTCGAGCCGCGAGCAGGTCCTGCCCGGCGAGGACCAGGACGCGGCGGCCGTGCTCGAGCGGGTCTTCACCCGCGGCGGCATGACGCTGCTCGCGAAGTCGCGCGCGGACGAGGTCGTCAACACGGGCGACGGCGTCGCGGTCACGCTGTCCGACGGCACGGTCGTCGAGGCGTCGCACTGCCTCATGGCCGTCGGCGGGATCCCGAACACCGCCGAGATCGGCCTGCAGGAGGCCGGCGTGCAGATGCGCGAGTCGGGCCACATCGTGGTCAACCGCGTCGGCCGCACCTCGGTCCCGAACATCTACGCCGTCGGCGACTGCACGACCCTCACCCCGCTCGCGTCTGTCGCGTCGATGATCGGCCGCACCGCCGTCTTCCACGCGATGGGCGACGCCGCGATCCCGTTCACCGACCGCAAGATCGCGTCGAACATCTTCACGACCCCCGAGATCGCCACGGTGGGATGGACCTCGGGCGACGAGGTCGTGGCGAAGAAGGTCGACATCACGACGAACCCGCGCGCCAAGATGATGGGCGTCACCGACGGCTTCGTGAAGATCTACTCGCGCCGCGGATCCGGAACCGTCATGGGCGGCGTCGTCGTCTCGCCCAAGGCGAGCGAGCTGATCTACCCGATCTCGATCGCCGTCGACCGCCGCCTCTCGGTCGACCAGCTGGCGCGCGTCTTCACCGCGTACCCGTCGCTCACGACGTCGATCAACGACGCGGCGCGCGCCCTCCACGGCGTCAACAAGCGCGGCTTCTGACCCGCGCCGAGACTCTGACGAAGCGCTGACGCTCTGGCGATCCCGCCGGATCCGGCGGCCCTCGCCGCATCGTCAGAGTCTCAGGATCCCTCGGCCGCCCGCCTGAGGAGGGCGAGCTGAGCGTCCCAGCGGTCCGCGGCCTCGATGAGCGCCCGTCCCGCGGATCGCAGGGCGTCGGGCCGCGCGGAGTACTGCACCTCACGGCCCGCGCGCCGCGACTCGACGAGCCCCGCATCCGCGAGCACCGCGAGGTGCTTCGCCGTGCCCTGGCGCGTGATCGCGAGCTCGCGTGCGAGGGAGGACGGCCCCGCGGGCCCGCGCGAAAGCCGGTCGAGGATCCGCAGGCGGTTGTCGTCGGCGAGCGCGGCGTGGATCCGCGTCGCGGTCACGCCGAACCCAGCGCGGTCGCCGCGAGCGCGAGCTCCTGACGCCACCCGGATCGGTTCGCCTCGTAGTTCGCCGCGTGCTGCGCGGCGCCGAACGCGGCGAATCCGGTCTCGTGCACCGTCACCCGCACGCCCGCGGGGATCTCCGCGATCGCGAACTCGACGGTCGTCGGCGGTGATTCGGCGTCGGGCCGCCACGTGAAGACGGCGCGTCGGGGCGCGTCGAGTGCCACGACCGTCACGCGGAAGGCGCCGGCCAGATCCCAGGCGCTGACTCCGACGCCCTGACGAAGCGCCGAGACTCTGACGATCGCGCGGCTCCGGGCGGGAGCGGCGCGATCGTCAGAGTCTCGAAGCGCGGATCAGGAGATCTGCAGGAGGCGGTGGCCCGACGAGATCGTCTGGCCGACCGGCGCGTCGATCGCCTGGACGGTGCCGTCCTTGTGCGCGCGCATCGGCTGCTCCATCTTCATCGCCTCGAGGACGACGACGAGGTCGCCCTTGACGACCTTCTGGCCCTCTTCGACCTCGACCTTGACGACGGTCGCCTGCATGGGGGAGACGAGCGCGTCGCCCGAGGCGCCGGTGGCGGCCGACGAGCCGTGGGCACGGCGGGAGGTCGGCGCGGCGGCGGGGCGCCCCGCGGCGGGCGCGGCCCGCGTGATCCGGTCGGGCAGACTGACCTCGACGCGCTTGCCGTTCACCTCGACGACGACGCTGTGGCGGGGCTCCTCGGCGGCGGGCGACGACATCTCGCCGTCCCACGCGGGGATCCGGTTGTCGTACTCGGTCTCGATCCAGCGGGTGTGGACGCCGAAGGATCCGTCCTTCGCCGCGAACGCCGGCTCGCGCACGACCGAGCGGTGGAAGGGGAGGACCGTCGGCAGGCCGGCGATCTCGAACTCGTCGAGCGCGCGGGCCGCGCGGGCGAGCGCCTCGTCGCGGTCGTGTCCCGTGACGATGAGCTTCGCGAGCATCGAGTCGAAGGCGCCCGAGACCTCGTCGCCCGTCGTGACGCCCGAGTCGACGCGCACGCCGGGTCCGCCCGGGACCTTGAACTGGTGGATCGGGCCCGGCTGCGGCATGAAGTCGCGGCCGGCGTCCTCGCCGTTGATCCGGAACTCGAACGAGTGGCCCTCGGCGACCGGGTCGCTGTAGTCGATCGTGCCGCCCTCGGCGATGCGGAACTGCTCGCGCACGAGGTCGATTCCGGTGACCTGCTCGGAGACGGGGTGCTCGACCTGGAGGCGCGTGTTGACCTCGAGGAACGACACGGTGCCGTCGGCGCCGATGAGGAACTCGCAGGTTCCGGCCCCGACGTAGCCGACCTCGCGGAGGATCGCCTTGGACGACTCGTAGAGGACGGTCGTCTGCTCGTCGGTCAGGAACGGCGCGGGCGCCTCCTCGACGAGCTTCTGGTTGCGGCGCTGCAGCGAGCAGTCGCGCGTCGAGATGACGACGATGTTGCCGTGGCTGTCGGCGAGGCACTGCGTCTCGACGTGGCGGGGCTTGTCGAGGAACTTCTCGACGAAGCACTCGCCGCGGCCGAACGACGCGACGGCCTCGCGGGTCGCCGACGCGAACATCTCGGTCACCTCGTCGAGCTCGCGGGCGACCTTGAGGCCGCGCCCGCCGCCGCCGTACGCGGCCTTGATCGCGATGGGCAGGCCGAACTCCTCGGCGAACGCGACGACCTCGTCGGCGGTCTCGACGGGGCCGGGCGTGCCGGGGGCGAGGGGGGCGCCGACCTTCGCGGCGACGTGGCGCGCGGTGACCTTGTCGCCGAGCTGGTCGATCGCCTCGGGGCTCGGGCCGATCCAGATGAGGCCCGCGTCGATCACGGCGCGCGCGAAGTCGGCGTTCTCGGCGAGGAAGCCGTAGCCGGGGTGCACGGCGTCGGCGCCCGAGCGGCGGGCGACCGAGAGGATCTTCTCGGCGACGAGGTACGTGTCGGCGCCCGTGGATCCGTTCAGCGCGTAGGCCTCGTCGGCGAGCTTCGTGTGGCGGGCGTCGCGGTCCTGGTCGGAGTACACGGCGACGGAGGAGATCCCGGAGTCGCGGGCGGCGCGGATGACGCGGACGGCGATCTCGCCACGGTTGGCGATGAGCACCTTGCGGATAGACGGCATGGATTCGAGCCTATCCAGCCGATCCGAACGTCTTTTGAGCGACCTCCACAACAAAAGGCGCGGATCGTGGGGGATCCCCTCAGATCCGGTTCCAGAGGGCCGTCCACTCGGCGCCGAGCTCGCGCGCGAGTCGCCTGACGGTCGAGAGCGACATGCCGACGACGGTCGACGGGTCGCCGTCGACCCGCTCGATGAACGGGCCGCCCAGGCTGTCGACCGTGAACGCGCCCGCGACCTCGAGGGGCTCGCCCGTCGCGACGTACGCCGCGATCTCGGCGTCGGTGACGTCGGAGGCGAAGGTCACGCGTGCCTCGGCGACGGCGTGGGCCTCGGCGAGGGATCCGCCCGTGACCCGGATCACCGTGTGGCCGGAGTGGAGGACGCCGGTGCGGCCGCGCATCGTCTCCCAGCGCGCCGTCGCGTTCTCGGGCGTGTGCGGCTTGCCCGAGAGGACGCCGCCGAGCTCGAACATCGAGTCGCCGCCGATCACGAGCCCGTCGAAGCCCTCGCCGGCGAGCCGCGCCGCGACGTCGCGCGCCTTCGCCGCGGCCAGGAGCTGCACGTGCTCGGCCGGCGGGAGCGTGCGACCCTCCGCCCGTTCGACGGCCGCGACCGCCGCATCCTCGTCGACGCCCGGCGACTCGAGCCGGGGCTCGATGCCGGCCTGGCGCATGAGGGCGAGGCGGGCGGGCGACGTTGAGGCGAGGCAGACCTGCATGCGTCCAGCGTATTGCTGGGACGATGGGGGAATGGATACGGGCGACCTCATCGATCTCGACGTGACCGGAATCGCCCACGGCGGCGTCTCGGTCGCGCGCCACGGCGACACCGACCTCGTGGTGTTCGTCCCCGACACGCTCCCCGGCGAGCGGGTGCGGGCGCGCGTGACGCAGGTGAAGAAGTCGTTCGCGCGCGCCGAGACCGTCGAGGTGCTCGACGCGTCCCCGCACCGGCGCCCGCACGTCTGGCGCCAGGCCGACGTCTCCCGCGCCCCCGAGACGCGCCCGGGCGGCGCCGACTTCGGCCACATCGCCCTCGACCACCAGCGCGCCCTCAAACAGCGCGTGCTGACGGAGGCCCTCGAGCGCTTCGCGGGCGGATCCGTCCCCTTCGAGGTCGCTTCGGCCGGGCGCGACGAGTCGGACGACGGGACCCGCTGGCGCACCCGCATCGGCCTGCACGTCGACGAGGCGGGGCGCGTGGGGCCGTACGCCGCGCGCACCCACAGCGTCATCGAGGTCGCGGATCACCCCCTCGCGACCAGCGGCCTCGAGGCCGCCGCGCTCGCGCTCGGTCGCGAGAAGGCGGGCCGCGTCGACCTCGTGCAGCCGCACGACGGAGACGTGCGCGTGCTCCGGCGCCCCGACGAACGCCGCCGCGGGAAGCGCCAGACGCCGGAGGTCGTGACCGAGGTCGTCGGCGACCGCGCGTTCCGCGTCGACGCCGGCGGGTTCTGGCAGGTGCACCGCCTCGCGGCGACCGCGCTCGACGGCGCGGTCCGCGGCGCGCTCGCGACCCTCGAGCCGCAGGAGGGCGCGCACCACCTCGACCTCTACGGCGGCGTCGGCCTCTTCGCGGCGGCGCTCGCGGCGCACGGATCCGGATCCCGCGTCACGACCGTCGAGTCCGCCCCGCGCGCCACGCTGCACGCCCGCGAGAACCTCACGGGGCTCTCGGCCGAGGCGGTCACGGCCCGCGTCGAGCACTTCGTCGACCGGATCCCCGACGACCGCCGCGCGGGCCTCGGCCGCGGCGTGACGCTCCTCGATCCGCCCCGCTCGGGCGCGGGAGAGCAGGTCGTCGCGCGCATCGCCGATCTCGGCCCGAGCGCCGTCGTCTACGTCGCGTGCGATCCCGTGGCCCTCGCCCGCGACGTCGGCGCGTTCCGGGCGCGCGGCTGGGATCTCGCGGACCTCCGGGCGCTCGACCTGTTCCCGAACTCCCACCACCTCGAGGCCGTCGCCGTCCTCCGCCGCGGGTAGTTTTGACCCGTGACGACGGTTGCCCTCATCGATGACCACGAATCGGTGCGCCTCGGCCTCGCCGCGGCGCTCGCGAACGACGGCATCGACGTCGTCTTCAGCGGGGCGACGGTGCGGTCATACGCCCGCGCGGGCCTCGCGCGGCCGGCCGACATCGTGCTGCTCGACCTCATGCTCGGCGACGGGACGACCGTGATCGAGAACGTCAGCGCGCTCGCGGCGTCGTCGTCGGTGATCATCCACTCGGTCGCCGATCGACCGGGCGCGGTCCGCGAGGGGCTCGCCGCCGGCGCCGTCGGCGTCGTCAGCAAGGCGTCGCCGCTCGCGACCGTCGTCGCCTCGGTGCGCGCCGTCGCGGCGGGGGATCCCCTCGACAACGTCGAGTGGGCGGCCGCCGTCGACAGCGACACCGACTTCGCCGACGCGCACCTCTCGGGGCGCGAGCGCGAGGTGCTCCGGCTGTACGCCGCGGGCCTGCCGCTCAAGGCCGTGAGCCTGCGCCTCGGGATCGCGTACTCGACCGCGAAGGAGAACATCGCCCGCGTGCGCGCGAAGTACACGCAGGTCGGGCGCCCCGCGCCGACCAAGGTCGACCTCATGCGGCGCGCCCTCGAGGACGGCCTCGTCGCCCCGCCGAACGAGCAGCCCGCGGATGGCGCCTGACGGATCCTCGCCCGGCACGGTCGACGCGCAGGGAGGCGTCGCCGCGGTCGAACGCGCCTGGATGCTCGCGCCTCGCCGGCCCGAGCGCCCCGCGGAGCCGGGCTTCACGGGCGCCCGCATCGAGCGCGCCTACGAGATCCTCATGGCGATCGGCGGCGTGGCGATGGGGGCGCAGACCTTCGTCGTCGCGCTCCGGCACGGCGTCCTCCAGCCGGGGCGCCTCCCGATGTTCGCGATCGTCATGGCGGCGGTCGCCGCCGTCATCGTGTGCTGCGCGATCGGTCGCGGCGCGCGGATCGCGGCGACGGTCTTCGCCTGGCTCTTCCCCGCGTCGATCCTCATCTGGATGACGGGGACGGGGACGACGGGGGTCCGCCCGCCCGACGAGCCGTGGTCGTTCTTCCTCATCTCGGTCGCGTCGAGCTGCGCGATCATCGCGACGCGCCGCATCGCCTGGCACCTCGTGGCGGCGATCGGGATCCCCGTGCTCTTCGGGATCGGGCGCGTCGTCATCGGACGCGGCGAGGCGCCGTACTGGGCCCAGCTGCAGTACGACGTGTCGATCGCGATCCTCATCAGCCTGGGGCTCGTCCTCATCGGGGTCACGATCCGCGACATCGCGGCGAACGTCGACGCGGCGCGGGAGGCGGCGCTCGCGGCCTACTCGGAGGCGATCGGGATCGAGTCGGCCGAGCGCGAGCGGCGCGAGACCGCCGCGCTCATGCACGACAGCGTGCTCGCCGCTCTCCTCGCGAGCGCGCGGGCCCGCTCGCCGCAGGAGCGCCGGCTCGCCGTCGCGATGGCGCGCGAGGCCCTCAACCGGCTCGCCGACGACGAGCAGGAGGCCGCCGTCGGCACGAACGAGCCCGTCGACGCCGTCGCGATCGCCGACGAGCTGCGGGCCGAGATCCAGGCGCTCGGCGTTCCGATCGACGTCGTCGAGAGGCCGGGCGGATCCGCGATCCCCGGCCGCGCGGCGCGCGCCCTCGTCCTCGCGGCCGCGCAGGCCGTCGCCAACGCCGTGCAGCACGCCGGGGCGGAGGGCCTCGGCGTCGTCGTCGAGCCGGCGGGGGAGGGCGTGCGCATCACGGTGCGCGACGCGGGCCACGGCTTCGACGTCGAGGCGATCCCCGCCGATCGCCTCGGGATCCGCGGATCCATCCTCGCCCGCGTCGCGGCGGCGGGCGGCGAGGCCGACGTGCGATCGGACGCGACAGGCACGACCGTCACGGTGTCATACCGCCCGCCCGACCCGCGCGTCGCCGCCACCCGGCCGGTGCCGATCGTGCACCCGGGGGCGGCGGCATGAGGCTGCGCTGGGCGCTCGTCGCGCTCGCCGCGGCGTTCGTCGTCTACTACGGCGTGCGCGGGCTCCTCAACCCCATCCCCTACGACAGGCCCGGATCCGCCGTCCTCGCCGTCGCCATGCTGTTCGCCGCCGCGGCGGTGGCGCTCGGCGTCCCGGCGACGGGCCCGCGCGACCGCGAGCGCCTCGGCCCGGGCGCCATGCCGCGGTGGGCCGCGGGCGTCTCGGCCGCCCTCGCCGCCGCGCTGCCGTTCCCCGCGCTCGATGCGCTCTCGTCGATCGACGACAGGGCCGCGCCGCACGCGACCTGGTACATCGGCGCGGCGGGCGTGATCCTCACGACCATCGCCGTGCGCCGCCGCTTCCTCTGGGCGATCGCGGGGCTCGCGGCCCTCGCCGTGACCTCGACGATCGTGCTGCGCGCGCTCGGGACCGCGCTCGCCGCGGGGCTCGTGGGGTCGGCGCTGTGGGTGGCGCTCGCGATCACCCTCGTGACGCTCGCGGACCGGGCGTTCCGCGACACCCTGCGGCTCACGAAGCTGCAGCACGAGTCGTCGGCGTGGCGCGCGAGCCAGATCGCCCGCCGGCGCGAGCGGCGCGAGCGCGTGCAGCTGGCGCTCGGCGTCGCGGGCCCCGTCCTGACCCGGGTGATCGAGTCGCAGGCGCAGCTCGACGACGCGTGGCGCGACGAGGCGCTCTTCGCCGAGGCGACCCTGCGCGACGAGCTGCGGGGCACGGCGCTCCTCGACGACGCCGTGCGTGCGGCGATCGCGGGGGCCAGGCGCCGCGGATCCGTCGTCTCGCTGTACGACGAGGGCGGTCTCGCGGGGCTCGACGAGGCCGGGCTGCAGGGCGTGCGCGCCGAGCTCGCCCGGACGATCGCGGCGGCGGGGAGCGCGCAGATCATCGTGCGCACCTCGCGGCTTCCCGCGACGGCGGTGACGGTCGTGGGGCGGGCCTCCGACGACGAGGACGACGTCGACCTGTGGAACGAGATCCCGCGGCCCTGACACGGAGAGGGCCCGGGGTGACGAGAGATGTCACCCCGGGCCGAATTGCGACCGGTTACCCGAAAACCTGCCGCAGGGAGCCTGTCGGACTCCGCCTACCCTGGAGCGGAGACGACGGCGAACGCTGAACGTTCATCAGAGACGCTACAGATCCTGGACCGGGTCCGGTAGTCGGCCATTCGGGGGACAAAGTGTCGGCCGCACCATTCCGATCCGACACGGGAAGGCCGGATCCGTTGTGCCTGTCCTCCAAGGCCGCGCGGGGCGTCGCGGCTAGGGTTGATCGGGTGACCGAACCCGACATGTCGACAACGGCCGGCAAGATCGCCGATCTGCGCGCACGCCACCAGGAAGCGGTGGTCGAGCCCGAGAAGAAGGCGATCGAGAAGCAGCACGCGAAGGGCAAGCAGACGGCGCGCGAGCGCATCGAACAGCTCCTCGACCCGGGCAGCTTCGTCGAGATGGACGAGTACGTGCGTCACCGCACGACGGCGTTCGGCATGGACCGCTCGCGGCCCTACGGCGACTCGGTCGTCACGGGCGTCGGCACGATCCACGGCCGCACGGTCGCCGTCTACTCGCAGGACTTCTCGACCTTCGGCGGTTCGCTCGGCGAGGTCGCCGGCGACAAGATCGTCAAGGTCATGAAGCTCGCGCTGCAGGGCGGCATGCCGATCATCGGCATCCTCGACTCCGGCGGCGCGCGGATCCAGGAGGGCGTCCTCGCCCTCGGCAAGTACGCCGAGATCTTCCGCCTCAACACCGCCTCGTCGGGCGTGATCCCGCAGATCTCGATCGTCATGGGGCCCGCGGCCGGCGGCGCGGTGTACTCGCCGGCTCTCACCGACTTCGTGATCATGGTCGACAAGACAAGCCAGATGTTCGTCACGGGCCCCGACGTCATCAAGACGGTGACGGGCGAGGACGTCGGCATGGACGAACTCGGCGGCGCGCGCACCCACAACACCCGCTCCGGCGTCTCGCACTACCTCGCCGAGGACGAGGACGACGCGCTCGACTACGCGCGCTCGCTGCTCGGCTACCTGCCCGACAACAACATGGCGGATCCGCCTGCGTACGACTCGGCGTTCGAGTTCGAGACGACCGACGGCGACCGCGAGCTCGAGACGCTGATCCCCGACTCGCCGAACCAGCCCTACGACGTCAACGAGGTCATCTCGCGCGTCGTCGACGACGGCGAGTTCCTCGAGGTGCAGCCCCTGTTCGCGCCGAACATCGTCGTCGGCTTCGGCCGCGTCGAGGGCCGCTCGGTGGGGATCATCGCGAACCAGCCCTCGCAGATGGCGGGCACGCTCAACATCGACGCGGGCGAGAAGGCGGCGCGGTTCATGCGCTTCTGCGACGCGTTCTCGATCCCGATCGTCACGCTCGTCGACGTTCCCGGCTACCTGCCCGGCACCGACCAGGAGTGGGACGGCGTGATCCGCCGCGGCGCGAAGCTGCTCTACGCTTACGCCGAGGCAACGGTCCCGCTCGTCACGGTGATCCTGCGCAAGGCGTACGGCGGCGCGTACATCGTGATGGGATCCAAGCAGCTGGGCGCCGACGTGAACTTCGCCTGGCCGACCGCCGAGATCGCCGTCATGGGCGGCCAGGGCGCGATCAACATCCTGTACCGCTCCGAGCTGCGCAAGGCCGAGGAGGCCGGGCTCGACGTCGCGGCCGAGCGCTCGCGCCTCGCCGCCGAGTACACCTACAACGTCGCGTCGCCGTTCCTCGCGGCCGAGCGCGGCGAGCTCGACAGCGTTATCGACCCCGTGTCGACCCGCGTCATGATCGCCAAGTCGCTGCGGGCCCTGCGCGGCAAGCGCGCCGAGCTGCCGCCCAAGAAGCACGGGAACATCCCGCTGTGAGCGACGCGCCCGTCGTCCAGATCGTCGGCGGCGATCCCACGGCTGACGAGCTCGCGGCGATCGTCGCGGTCGTCAGCGAGGCCTACGTGCAGGAGGCCGCCGCCGCGACGGTGCCCGAGGCGCAGTCGTCGACCTGGACGACCTCCCGCCGCCTCCGCCGGTACTCGCGCACCCCGTGGGGCCGCTTCGCCGGCTGAGCTGAGCCTCTGACGATGCGCTGACGCTCTGGTGATCCGGGGCCGATGGGGCGGCGCTCGGCGTCGCGTCAGAGCCTTGGATCACGCGGCCTCGATGCGGGCGAGCGCGGCCCGGATGTCGCGCTCGACGAGCGGCCAGTCGTGCATGATGTCGCGGTAGTCGAACCGCAGCACCGTGTACCCGCGCGCGAGCAGCCGGCGATCCTGCGCCAGGTCGCGCCGGCGCCGCGCGGGGTCGCTGTGGAACGCGAAGCCGTCGAGCTGCACGACGAGCCGCCTCCCGATCAGGCCGTCGACCGGGTGCCCGTCGATCATCGCCTGCTGCACGACGCGGAAGCCCGCGTTCCGGGCCTGCCACACGAAGGTCGACTCGAC
Organism: Microbacterium indicum DSM 19969; assembly: GCF_000422385.1. Lineage (GTDB taxonomy): Bacteria > Actinomycetota > Actinomycetes > Actinomycetales > Microbacteriaceae > Microbacterium > Microbacterium indicum. The sequence goes on along the minus strand of NZ_AULR01000001.1, from coordinate 189,477 downwards.
GCCGGAATCAGACAGATCCGACGCGAGCGCGCTCAGCCGCCGCGCCGCGATCGACGTCCACGGCAGGGATCGCAGGTGGTGCGAGGTCACGAGATCCCGGTTCAGCGCCGACTCCCAGATCGCGAACGCCTGCGGCTCGGCGAAGCACACGGCGGCGTGAGCGAGGACGTTCTCGATCGGATCCACGAGATCGCGTGGGCTGCGGCGGGCGAGCGCCCGCGCGCGGTGCGCCACGACCGACGTGGTGTCCTCGTGCGCCGACGGGTCGATCGCGATGTGCGGGATCACGTGCGCGGCGATCTCGGGCGGGACCCACAGCCCGTATCGCGCGAGCGCGGACGCGCACGTCACGTGCCCGCCGAGCGCGGCGGCGGCGCGGATCTCGGGCGGCGCGTCGGGGAGGACGAGCCACCGGCGGCGCATGAGCAGGATCCCCTCGTCCCGGCGGCGCCGGAGGATCCCGGACGAGGACCAGCCGCGCTCGAGCAGATCCCGTCTGTGCAGCCAGCCGCCGTGCGCGGCGAGCAGCTCCGTCAACATGGTGGGCCTCCGAGACTCTGGGGATCGGCCGAGGTTCTGGCGGAAACGCGGGATTCGGGCGGGAGTGGGCGCATCGTCAGAGGCTCGGCGTCACGCGGCGCGGCGGGCCGCCGGGGCGAAGGCTCGGGCGAGTGCGCGCGACGCGTCGTTCGACCACCGGAGCTCGGGGATCCGGGCCGCGTCCAGCAGACCGCGGTCGAGCGCGTGCTGCCACACGGCGCGGTCGACGGGAGCGGGAAGGCACAGCGCCGCGGCGTCGAGCGCGTTCTCGACCGGATCCACGAGCGCCCCCGCCTCGGGCGGCACGACGGGCCGGTGCCAGTGCGCGACCGAGCGGTCGGTGTCGCCGCGCCGCGTCGCGATGTGCGGTGCGACGCTGTGCGGCACCGCGACGCCGAGCCGCTCGAGCGCCGTGACGCAGGTGATCCGGCCGTCCTGCCGGATCGCCTCGAAGACCGCGAGCGGGGCCTCGGGGAGCACGGCCCATCGCCGGCGCAGCACGACGACGTGCCCCGCGCCGATCGCTGCGCGCAGCTCGTCGTCCCGCCCCTCGGCCCGCAGCCGCGCGATCGGAACGGCGCCGTCGTGCGCCCTGAGATGCGCCGCGAGGGGCGCGGGGCGGGGCGCGGCGGGGGCCGCCGGTGGGGATCCGACGGGCGCGCGCAGGTCCTCGAGTTCGCGATGCATGCCGGGAGCATGCCGCCCCGCGCGGCGTCCCCGCTCGGCGCCGCGAGGGGGCGCTGTGGAGGGCGGCGCGGGATCCGCGGCTGTGGACGCGCTGACCCGCACAGCCGACACGCCGTACCGTGGAGGGCGTGCCCCGCATCGTCGAGGTCCCGCACACGGGATCCACCAACGCCGACCTCGTCGCCGCGCTCGCCGCGGGCGAGGATCTGGACCACCTCCACGCCCTCGTCACGCGCGACCAGCGCGGCGGCCGCGGCCGCCTCGACCGCTCGTGGGACACGCCGGCCGGCTCGTCGATCGCGCTCTCGCTCGTCCTGCGCGTCGGGCGGATCCCCGCGGAGCGCCGCGGGTGGATCCCGCTCGTCGCGGGCGCCGCGATGGCGGCGGCGATCGGCGAGCAGCTCCCGGGGCACGATGTCGGCGTGAAGTGGCCCAACGACGTGCTCGTCGACGGGAGGAAGATCTGCGGCATCCTCGCCGAGGTCGCCCTCCCGGACGCGGTCGTCGTCGGCAGCGGCGTCAACACGCGCATGACGGCCGAGGATCTCCCGGTTCCGACGGCGACCTCCTTCGCGGCCCTCGACGAGGAGGCCGACGAGGAGCGCCTGATCCGCGACTACCGCGATCGGCTCTCCGAGCTCCTCGCGGTCCTCGAGCGGCGCCCGGCGCGGGCCGAGGTCGAGCGCGTGCTCGTCACGCTCGGCCGCGAGGTCACGGCGCACCTGCCGGGCGGGGGGAAGCTCACGGGCGTCGCGGAGCACCTCGACGACGACGGACGGATCGTCATCGCGGGTCGCGCCGTCGCCGCGGCCGACGTCGTGCACCTGCGCCCGGCGGTCTGACGGGCGCCGTCGGAGACAATGGAGCCGTGGAGAACGAACGGCCGGAGCTGCGGATCGCGTCGATGCGCGGGGGAGCCGCGCACCTGACCTGGTCGGCGATCATCGCGATCGCCGTCGCCGCGGGCGTGGGATACGGCGCGGGCAACCTGCCCGACCCGTTCCAGGACTGGATGCTCTTCGCCGTCGCGGGAGCCGTGGTGCTCGTCGGCGTCATCGTGCCGTGGTGGCGGTGGGCGGGCCGCAGCTACATCATCACGACGCGCCGCGTCATCGCGACCAACGGCCTGATCTTCCGCCGGCGCAGCGAGCTGCTCCACGCGGCGGGCTACGGCGTCGAGACCACCCGCACGCTCGCGCAGCGGATCTCGGGAACCGGCACGCTGACGCTCGTCGGCCCGGGCGGATCCGTCGAGCTGCGCGGCGTGCACCGCCCGCGCCTCGTGAGCGAGACCCTCGCGGACCAGGTCGAGATCTCGCAGATCCTCGCCCACCGCCAGGCGCAGCAGCTCGCGGCCGACCCCTACCTCGAGCACCCCGAGGCCTGACGGCGACGCGCGTCCTGGGATGATGGATCCCATGACGAAGCGCGTGGGTGTTATCGGGGGCGGACAGCTGGCACGGATGATGATCGCGCCGGCGAGCGAGCTCGGCGTCGAGATCGCGGTGCTCGCCGAGCAGGAGGGCATGTCGGCCCGCCTCGCCGCGACTCGCGTCGGCGACTACGCCGACGTCGAGACCGTCCGGGCGTTCGCCCGCGAGGTCGACGTCGTGACCTTCGACCACGAGCACGTCCCGCAGGAGGTGCTGCGCGCGCTCGTCGCCGACGGCATCGCCGTGCACCCGGGGCCCGACGCGCTGCGGTTCGCGCAGGACAAGCTCGTCATGCGGCGCCGCCTCGCCGAGGTCGGCGCACCGCAGCCCGACTGGGCTCCCGTCTCGACGCGCGACGAGCTCGCGGAGTTCATCGCCGACCACGGCGGCCGCGCCGTCGTGAAGACGCCGCGCGGCGGCTACGACGGCAAGGGCGTGCGCGTCGTCTCCTCCGCCGACGAGGCCGACGACTGGTTCGCGGCGTTCGCGGGCGAGGCGATCCTCGTCGAGGAGCTCGTCGACTTCCGCCGCGAGCTCGCTCAGCAGGTCGCGCGCCGCCCGAGCGGCGAGATGATGCCGTACGTGCTCGTCGAGACGGTGCAGAAGGACGGCGTCTGCGCCGAGGTCTTCGCGCCCGCGCCGCAGGCGAGCCCGCGCGAGCTCGAGGTCGCCGCCGAGATCGGCACCTCGATCGCCGAGGGCCTCGGCGTCACGGGCATGCTCGCCGTCGAGCTCTTCGAGACGACCGACGGGCGCCTGCTCGTCAACGAGCTCGCGATGCGCCCGCACAACAGCGGCCACTGGACGCAGGACGGATCCGTGACGAGCCAGTTCGAGCAGCACCTGCGCGCCGTGCTCGACCTGCCGCTCGGCGCGCCGGACCCCCTCGCCGAGGCGACCTGCATGATCAACATCCTCGGCGGCCCGCAGGACGGATCGGCGATCGACGGCCGGTTCGCGGCCGCGATGCTCGACCAGCCGCGCGCGAAGATCCACACCTACGGCAAGGATCCGCGTCCGGGGCGCAAGGTCGGCCACGTCAACGCGACGAGCGACGAGCTCGACGACGCCGTGTACGTCGCCCGCGCCGCCGCCGCGCACTTCGGCTGACCCGCTTCCGCCGGATCGCGAGGTGTCTCCCAGCCAGTCGCAACCTCGGCCCCTACGCTGAGACGGTGCTGCACTCGTCTGAGACGCCCCTCGTCGGCGTCGTCATGGGATCCGACTCCGATTGGCGCGTCATGCAGGCCGCGTCCGATGCGCTCACGGAGTTCGGCATCGCGCACGAGGTCGAGGTCGTCTCGGCCCACCGCACGCCCGACAAGCTCGTCGCCTACGGCCGCGAGGCGCGCTCGCGCGGCCTGAGGGCGATCATCGCCGGCGCCGGGGGAGCGGCCCACCTGCCGGGCATGCTCGCCTCGCTCACCGCGCTCCCCGTGATCGGCGTCCCCGTGCAGCTCGCGACGCTCGAGGGCATCGACTCGCTCCTCTCGATCGTGCAGATGCCTGCGGGGATCCCCGTCGCGACCGTCTCGATCAACGGCGCCAAGAACGCGGGGATCCTCGCGGCCCGCATCATCGGGGCGGGCGATCCCGACGTCGCCGATCGCGTCGAGGCCTACGCCCGCGAGCTCGAGGCCCAGGTCGACGAGAAGAACCGCCGGCTGAAGGAATCGCTGTCGTGACCATCGCGCCCGCCCGGCCGGGGGCGCGCGGTTCGCTCGTGAACCAGACGCCGATCCGCACGCCAGACGTCGCGGACGGCGCCGTCATGACGAAGCGGGCCTGGTGGCTCGTGATCCTCAACTTCCTGATCCCCGGATCCGCGCAGTCCCTCGCGGGCAGCCGCCGGCTGGGGCGCTTCGGCCTCGCCTCGACGCTCCTCATGTGGGTCCTCGTCGTCGTCACGGTGCTCGGCATGCTCCTGTGGCGCAGCGCCGTGCAGCCGATCCTCCTGCGGCCGGCGGTCCTCTTCGTCATCGCCGCGCTCATCGCGGCGTACGCGATCGTGTGGGTGATCCTCTCGATCGACACCTTCCGGCTCGTCCGCATCGTGAAGACGCGCGCGCCGCAGACGTTCCTCGTCAGCCTCCTGGCAATCGTCCTCGCCGTCGTGCAGGGAATGACGGGCTGGTACGGATCCACGACGGTCTTCGCGGCCGCGGGCGGGCTCGGTTCGATCTTCTCCAACTCGGCCCCCGTCGTCGAGCCGAGCGACGGGTACTACAACGTGCTCCTGCTCGGCGCCGACTCGGGCGAGGGGCGCGACTCCATGCGCTTCGACAGCATCTCGGTGATCTCGGTCGACGCCGACACGGGCAAGACGACGATCACGGGCATCCCGCGCGACCTCCAGCACTTCTCGTTCAGCGAGGGCAGCCCCATGCTCGCGCAGTACCCCAACTACTTCGAGGGGAAGAGCGACCCGACCTGCGGCTGGACGAGCGGCATCAACCAGCTCACGAACGCCGTCTCGGTGTGTGACGAGTCGGGCCACGGCGACGAGCTGTACCCCGACGCCGAGAGCCAGGGATCCACGCCCGCGATCGAGGCGACGAAGGACGCGGCCGAGGGGATCCTCGGCATCGACATCCCCTATTACGTACTCGTCGACATGCAGGGCTTCGCGAGCCTCGTCGACGCGCTCGGCGGCGTCGACATCAACGTGACCGAGCGCCTGCCCGAGGGCGGCGGCCCCGCCTACGAGGGCCAGCCCGCCGAGGACTGGGCCTCGGGGTGGATCGAGGTCGGCCAGCAGCACATGGACGGCGAGACGGCGCTCTGGTACGCCCGCAGCCGCTACACGACGAGCGACTGGGATCGCATGCAGCGCCAGCGCGAGCTGCAGGAGGCCGTCATCAGCCAGATGACGCCGCAGAACGTCCTCGCGCGCTTCCAGGAGGTCGCGTCGGCGACCGACGACGTGCTCACGACCGACATCCCCCAGGGGCTCGTCTCGACGTTCGTCGACCTCGCCGTCGACGCGCGGCAGCAGGACATCACGAACATCGAGCTCACGCCCGAGGGCGCGGGCGTCGACCAGGAGTGGCCCGACATGAGCGCGATCCACACGCTCATCGACGGGACTCTGCACCCCGACGACGGCAGCGGCCAGTGAGGGCGTTCAGGTTGACGGCGATAAGATCCGGTGTGCTTTTCAGTCACCTCAGTGAGCGGAGTACGCGCGCGTGACGACGATCGATCTGTCCGAATACGACGTCCCCGGCCGCGGCCGCGGACTGAGCGACGTGTGGCGCTGGCGGTACCTGCTCGGCCTTCTGATCCGCAAGGGAACCGCCCTCCGCTACCGCAACTCGGCGCTCGGCTGGGTCTGGTCGTACATCAAGCCGCTCATCCAGTTCTTCATCTACTACTACGTGATGGGGTTCATCTTCGGGATGGCCCGAGGCAGCGTCGACAACTACCCGCTGTACCTCTTCGCGGGCTTCGTCACGGTGACGTTCTTCAACGAGGCGTTCGGCAACGCGACGACGGCCGTCGTCGACAACCACGCGCTCGTCAACAAGATCTACCTGCCGCGCGAGCTCTTCCCGATCTCGGCGGTCATCGGCGCCTTCATCCACTTCCTCCCGCAGGCGGGCATCCTGCTCGTCATCGCGATCCTCTACGGGTGGGTCCCCGGATTCCTGCACATCGGGGCGATCCTGCTGGCGCTCGTGCTCGTCGCGCTGTGCTCGACGGGGCTCGGCCTCTTCTTCGCGGGCCTCAACGTGCGCTTCCGCGATTCGCAGAACTTCGTCGACGTGATCCGACAGCTCGCCACGTGGGCGTCGCCCGTCCTTTACACGTGGGACCTCATCCAGCAGCACCTGCCGCACTTCCTCGTGCCGATCTACATGGTCAACCCCATCACGGTCGCGGTCGAGCTCATGCACTACGGCTTCTGGCAGCCGTCGGTCGTGGGCGACACGGACAAGGGCTGGCTCGGGTTCCCTCCGCACTTCGAGATCTACACGATCGGCGCCGTGGTGCTCTGCCTCATCTTCCTGTTCATCGGACAGGCCACGTTCCGCCGCTTCGAGCGCACCTTCGCCCAGGACCTGTGATGGCAACAGAGACTCTCGCACAGACCTCGACGGCGCGTCCGTCGATCATCCTCGATCACGTCACGAAGAAGTTCCTCAAACGGAACACGCACTCCTTCAAGGAGGCGTTCGTCGGGTGGATCCGCGGCCGCAAGGTGCGCGCCGACGAGTTCATCGCGCTCGACGACGTGTCGTTCCAGATCGGCGAAGGCGAGTCGGTCGCCGTCCTCGGTTTCAACGGATCCGGCAAGTCGACCACGCTGAAGATGGTCTCCGGCGTCCTCGAGCCCGACAAGGGCCGCGTCTTCACCCGCGGCCGCGTCGCGGGCCTCATCGAGGTCGGCGCGGGCTTCCACCCCGAGCTCTCGGGCCGCGAGAACGTCTATCTCAACGCCGCGATCCTCGGCATGTCGAAGGAGGAGACCGAGGCCCGCTTCGACGACATCGTCGCGTTCAGCGAGATCGGCGACTTCATCGACCAGGAGGTCAAGCACTACTCCTCGGGCATGTTCATGCGCCTCGCGTTCGCGGTCGCGATCCACGTCGACCTCGACGTCATGCTCGTCGACGAGGTGCTGTCGGTCGGCGACGCGCCCTTCCGTGAGAAGTGCTACGACAAGATCGAGGAGCTCGTCGCGCGCGGCGTCACGATGCTCGTCGTGAGCCACGACATGTCGACGATGCAGCGCCTCTGCAAGCGCGGCATCGTGATCCACGACCACAAGGTCCTCTACGACGGAGACATCGAAGAGGCCGTCAGCATCATCAAGTCCACCCCGCACTGATCCGTCGGGCCTGCAGGCATCGGGTCTGGCGGGAGCCGCGCAGCAGCGGGGGACTGCGCCGCGCAGGCATCGCCCGCTCAGCGGACCCAGCTCAGACCGCGCAGCGGATCGGTAACCGCTACTTCTTCTTGCGGCGGAGGGCCTTCTTCGCGGCGCGGGCGGCGCGCTCGGGGATGCTGTAGTGCACGGCCACGTTCTCGATGTGGGCGGCGAGGCGCTGCTCCATCTCGGCGAGGCGGCGATCGATGTACTTCGTGAGGTACAGGGGGAGCCCCTGGCCGTTCTCCTGCACGTACTCGCGCAGCGCCTGGTCGCGGATCAGGGCGTCGTACTTCGCGTGGTCGCCCGAGGCGTCGATGACGCTGTTGCCGGCCGATCCGTCCTGCCCGGGGCGCTGGTGCCAGAACGCGTACGGGGTGTCGCCGAGGTACTCGAGGGGGCCGCGGGCGAGGACCTGGAGGGTGAAGTTCCAGTCGCCGACGACGGGCAGCCGCTCGTCGTAGGGCCCGATCTCGTCGTGCAGCGCGCGGCGGTAGACGAAGCCGATCGGCACGAAGCGGTTGAACTGCATCGTGTCGCCGAGGGTCGGCGCCGTGAGCTGCTGCTGGAAGATCTCGCGGCCCGTCTCGACGTAGTCGCCGGCGGGGGAGACCTGCTCCCAGACGATCTCGATGCGCGAGACGACGCCGCCGCGGTCGGCGTGCGCCGGGTCGTCGAGGTAGGCGGCGGCGCGCTCGAGGAACTCGGGGTGCCACGAGTCGTCGTCGTCGTGCAGGACGAGGAGCGGTGCGCTCGTCGCGGCGACGCCGGCGTTCGCGCTGACCCAGCGGCCGCGCGCCTCGTCGTGGCTGACGACGCGGATCCTGTCGCGCTGGGCCGCGGGAACGTGCGAGACGACGGCGTCGACCGCGGCGGGGTCGCCGCCGTCGTTGACGATGACGCACTCCCACTCGGCCAGGGTCTGGCGCGTGATGGAGCGCAGAGCACGCTCGAGGAAGCGGGGCCTGTCCTTCGTGCGGACGACGACCGCGACGCGCGGCCCCGCTTCCTGCTCGCTCATCGGGTCAGCGGCCCATTCCGGCGTAGGTCCAGCCGGCGGCGCGCCACGCGGCGGGGTCGAGCACGTTGCGGCCGTCGAAGATGACGGGGCGCGCGACCTTGGCGGCGGTCTCCGCGGGGTCGAGCTCGCGGAACTGCTTCCATTCGGTCACGACGGCGACGGCCTCGGATCCCTCGAGCGCCGCGTCGAGCGAGTCGGCGTAGGAGAGCTGCGGGTGCAGGCGGCGGGCGTTCTCGATCGCCTCGGGGTCGTACGCGACGACCTCGGCGCCGAGGCCCTTGAGGCGCACGGCGACGTCGAGGGCGGGCGAGTCGCGGATGTCGTCGCTGTCGGGCTTGAACGCGAGGCCGAGGACGGCGACGCGCTTGCCGAAGACGGATCCGTCGAACGAGTCGACCACGAGGTCGACGACGCGCTGGCGGCGGCGGAGGTTGATCTCGTCGATCTCCTTGAGGAAGGCGAGCGAGTCGCCCTTGCCGAGCTCCTCGGCGCGGGCCGTGAAGGCGCGGATGTCCTTGGGGAGGCAGCCGCCGCCGAAGCCGACGCCCGCGTTGAGGAACTTGCGGCCGATGCGCGCGTCGTAGCCGATCGCGTCGGCGAGCTGCGTGACGTCGGCGCCCGTGACCTCGGCGATCTCGGCCATCGCGTTGATGAACGAGATCTTCGTGGCGAGGAACGAGTTGGCCGAGATCTTCACGAGCTCGGCGGTCGCGTAGTCCATGACGAGGCGCGGCGTCTCGCGCTCGAGGATCGACGCGTAGACCGCGTCGAGCGTCGCGACGTCCTCGTCGCGCGTCGCGTCGGCGACGCCGTAGACGAGGCGGTCGGGGTCGACGGTGTCCTTGACGGCGAAGCCCTCGCGCAGGAACTCGGGGTTCCACGCGAGGTGCGCGCCCGTGGGGGCGACGATCTCGGCGAGGCGGGCGGCCGTGCCCACGGGGACGGTCGACTTGCCCGCGATGAGCGAGCCCGCCTTGAGGTGCGGCACGAGGGATGCGACCGACGCGTCGACGTAGGTCAGGTCGGCGCCCTGGCCGTCCTTGCGCTGCGGGGTGCCGACGCCGATGAAGTGGACGTCGGCGTCGGCCGCGGCCGCGAAGTCGGTCGAGAAGGTCAGGCGGCCCGAGTCGATGCCGGCCTGGAGGATCTCGGTGAACCCGGGCTCGTGGAAGGGCGCGACGCCCTGGGAGAGCTTGGCGATCTTCGCCTCGTCGACGTCGATGCCGACGACCGTGTGGCCGAGCGAGGCCATGGAGGCCGCGTGGACGGCTCCGAGGTAACCGCAACCGATCACGCTGAGCTGCATGGGGATACTCCTTGAATACCGATCGAGAGATGCCCGTCCATCCTGCCATGCGGCACCCGGGAGACGGCGTTCCGCTGATCGTGCAGGGCGCGTCGTTATCGTGTAATCGCCATGACCTCCTCCTCGCACCCCCTGCTCTCGGTCGTGATCCCCACGCACGACGTGCGTCCGTGGATCCGCCAGACCCTCGACTCGGTCCTGCGCCAGCGCGGCGACGACATGGAGGTCATCGTCGTCGACGACCGATCGACCGATGGGACCGCCGCGTTCGCCCGGACGTACGCCGAGCGCGACCCGCGCGTGACGGTCATCGCGTCGCCGACCCCGGGCGGCGGATCCGCGCGCAACGCCGGCGCCGAACGCGCCCGCGGCCGCTACCTCGTCTTCGCCGACGGCGACGACCTGATCCCCGACGGCGCCTACACGGCCCTCGTCGAGAGCCTCGAGGCGTCGGGATCCGACGTCGCGATCGGCGACTATCTGAAGTTCCGCGCCGTGGACACGTGGCGCCCGACGGCGGCGATGCCCGCGTTCCAGCGTCCGGCGCGGGGCGTGACGCTCGCCGACGAGCCGACGTTGCTGTACAGCCGCCCGTGCTGGAACAAGGCGTATCGCACCGACTTCTGGCGCGAGGCGGGCATCGCGTTCCCCGACGTGCCGCGGTCGAACGACATCGTGCCGATGGTGCGCTCCTACCTCGCGGCGCGCGCGATCGACGTCGTCGAGGACGTCGTCTACGTCTACCGCGAGCGCCCCGGCGCCGGATCCATGACGGCGCAGGCCGGCGCCGCGACCTCGCTCGTCAGCTATCTGACGCAGGAGACCGCGTGCGCCGAGCTCGTCGCCGCGTCGGGCGACGAGGCGCTGCGCGCCGTGCACGCCAACCTCGTGTGGGATCGCGACGGGTACGTCGCCGTCGCGAAGCACCTCGCGGCATGGACCGAGGCGACGGATGGCGACGCCGAGGTCGAGGCGGCGCTGCGGGGCCTCCTCGCGGCGACGGCGGAGCCCGGCGCGCAGACGGCCCCGCTCAAGCGCCTCGCGATCGAGCTCGCGGCCCGCGGATCCTTCGCCGCGGCGCACCTCGTGGCTCAGATCGAGCGCGGCCACGTCGACGCGTCGGCCGACGGCGGCCTCGTCGTGTCCTCGTGGCGCGCGCTCCTCGCCGAACCCGACCTCGCCGACCTCCCGCAGGAGGCGCGCGAGATCCTCGTCGAGCGGCTCTCGCGACAGCTGACGCACGCGCGACCCTCCGGATCGGCCTGGCGCGCCGTCCTCGGCGAAGCGCGCGCCGAGCTGGGGGAGCGGGTCGCTCTCTTCGCCCCGGACGCGTTCGCGGACCCGTCGGGCGACGCGCGACGCGACGCGCTGCGCGCCGAGCTCGCGGGGCGAGTCGATGCGATCGCCGGCGGACACCTGCTCGCGATCGAGGGCGTCTCGGCGCGGCGCGACGGCGTCACGCCCGCGCTCTTCGACGGCGAGGCGGCGATCGCGGCGGGCGAGCCGCGCCTGCTCGAGCCCGCGAGCGTCACCTGGACCGAGGCCGCCGACGGCACGTGGCGCTGGGCCATCGCCTACACGACGCCGCTCGTCCCGCTCCACAGGCCGCTGACCCCCGTGCTCGTGGCGGGCGGCGACGTCGTCCCGGTGCTCGGGGCCCCCGAGCTTCCGCCCTACACACCGCGCGACGGCTTCCTCTACGACGTCGTCGACGGCGTGCCGGTGATCCGCCGCAGGCGGCACTGGGCGCCGCGGGCCGCGCGCCGCGGCGCGATCGTCGCTATCGAGCGCCTGCGCTCCGCGACACGTCGCTGAGCAGCGCCGAGTAGCTGCGCGACACGTCCCACGGGGCGATCCCCGCGAGGAACGCGTCGAACGACGCGTCGTCGACGCCCGCGAACAGATCCGGATCCGCCAGCAGATCGGCGATCGACGCCGCCGGATCCGCCGGGTCGAAGAACGCGACCCACGGCTCGGCCGAGAACTGCTCGCGCAGGAACGGGTCGCCGGGCAGCACGACGGGCACGCGGAAGGTCGCCGCGAGGTGCACGCTTCCCGAGTTGAGGATCGCGCGGTAGGGGAACACCGCGACGTCGGCCGCGCCGAACCAGCCGGCCATGTCGCCGTCGTCGACGAACGACAGCTGCGTCACGGCGTGGACCTCGTCGGGGATCGAGGCCGCGAAGTCGTCGGCCGACATGCCCTTCACCTGCCCCGCGAGGAGCAGGGCGATGTCGGCGCGCTCGGCCGCCGACGCCGCGGCCGTCACGAGGGCGTCGACGCCCTTGTACGGGCGGATCTGGCCGAGGAAGAGGACGGCGCGCTCGCCGTCGCCGAGACCGAACGCCGCGCGCGAGGCGTCGCGCGGCGCGCGGGTGTCGTAGATCCCCTCGTAGCTCGGGTGGGGCAGCACGCGGATGCGGTCCTCGGGAAGGTCGACGACATCGGCGAGGGCCGCGCGGGTGTGCGGCGCCATGACGTGGATCGCGTCGGCAGCGGCCGCGATCGTCTGCATGAGGCGCACCTCGAGATCGCGGAAGGTGAGCTCGTGCGGCAGGCGGTTGTGCACCGTCCAGACGACCCCGACTCCGCGGCCGCGGAGGCGCGCGAGACCGTCGCGCATCGCCGACAGGCGCTGCCGCGCGGCGCTCTCCGTCGGCGCCTGCTGGAGGATCGGCGTCGTCCAGTGCAGGTGCAGGACGTCGCCGCGCTCGAGCTCCCGAGCGTGCGACACGAGGTCGTCGTAGGTGTTCGCCCGCACGATGCGGTACCCGTCGGCTGCGGCCGCGAGCTGCAGCAGGTTGAGGAACGGGTTGTCGTTGTACGACGGGAAGACGAGCACGTGCGGGCCGGGGCGCATGAGGTCGATCGTAGGGGCGGCGGCTGGGGGATCCCGTCGTCAGCGCGCTCATAACGGTGTCGCAATCCATTCACATCTGTCACACTGGTCACCATGCGTCGCACGCACATGCCCTCTCACGCCGCCCGGAGAGCACGCGCGCTCCTCTCCGCGGCCGCTGTGGTGATCCTCGGATCCGCCCTCCTGCCGAACGCCGCCTTCGCCGACGAGACGCCGACCCCGACGCCGGAGGCGACGACGTCGGCCACCGCGACGCCGTCGCCCGAGGCGATCGACACGACCGAACCCGAAGCGACGGCGGAGCCTGAGCCGACAGCGACGCGCGAGGCGACCGCGACGGCGACGCCCGAGCCGACGACGGAGCCCAGCGCGACGCCGGAGCCGACGCCCGAGGCGACGGAGGACGTCGACGACCTCGGGATCCCGACGCCCCTCGCAGGCGACTACATCGGCTCGAACACCGAGGACGAGGCCGACCCCGGCGACTACAGCGCGACGTTGGGCCAGGACAGCGGCGAGATCGGCAGCGTCGAGGCGTATTCGCTCAAGAGCTTCCAGGCCGGCAACCTCATCAGCGACAAGGCCATGTACACGTCGGGCACGATGTCGGCCTCGACGATCCAGGCGTTCTTCGAGAAGAAGGTCCCGAAGTGCTCCTCGGGGTACACCTGCCTCAAGGACTTCCGCCAGACCACGATCTCGAAGTCGAAGAACAGCTACTGCACCGGCACCTACACGGGCGCGCGGAACGAGTCGGCGGCGACGATCATCTCGAAGGTCGCGAAGGCCTGCAACGTGAGCGAGAAGGTGCTCATCGTCATGCTCCAGAAGGAGCAGGGCCTCGTGACGCACGTGTGGCCGAGCGACTGGCGCTACGACACCGCGATGGGCTACGCCTGCCCCGACACGGGCCCCGGCGGGTCGGCGAACTGCAACTCGACGTACTTCGGATTCCAGAACCAGATGTACATGGCGGCCTACCAGCTGCAGCGGTACTCGAAGGACTCGTACTTCAACTGGTACCCCGTCGGTAAGACCTCGCAGGTGCGCTACGACGTCGAGACGTCGTGCGGATCCGGCCCCGTCTACATCCAGAACAAGGCCACGGCGGCGATGTACTACTACACGCCCTACCAGCCCAACCGGGCGTCGCTGAACGCCGGCTACGGCGTGGGCGACAGCTGCTCGTCGTACGGCAACCGCAACTTCGTGAACTATTACACCGACTGGTTCGGGTCGACGCAGACCGGCGGTGGAACCGGCGTCTCGACACCGGGCTACACCGTGAAGGGCGCGATCAAGACCGCCTGGGACAAGGCCAAGAGCACCCTCGGTCAGCCCACGATGAACGAGAGCTGCGGGCTGCCCCAGAACGGCTGCTACCAGAACTTCCAGAACGGCAAGATCTACTGGCGTCCGGGGCACTCGGCCTTCTCGGTGTCTGGCGCGATCCTCGTCAGGTGGCAGTCGCAGAACTATGAGCGCGGCATCCTCGGCTACCCCACCTCGAACCAGAGCTGCGGCCTGCCTCAGGGCGGCTGCTACCAGAACTTCGAGAACGGGAAGATCTACCGCACCACGAGTTCGACGGCGTACATCGTCCGCAGCTCGATCCTGAACGCCTGGGCGAAGCAGGGATACGAACGCGGCGACCTCGGCTACCCGACGGCGAACCAGAGCTGCGGGCTCGCGCAGGGCGGGTGCCTCCAGACCTTCCAGAACGGTCGCATCTACTGGAAGCCGGGCCGCACTTCGCAGGTCGTTTCCGGATCGATCCTCAACGCGTGGACGAAGCGCGGAGCCGAGCACGGCACGCTCGGATACCCGCAGAACGACGCGTGGTGCAAGCTGCCGCAGGGCGGCTGCTACCAGAACTTCGACGGCGGCAAGATCTACTGGCGTCCGGGATCGGTGTCGCACGCCGTGACGGACGCGATCCTGAACCAGTGGAAGGCGACGGGCTACGAGCGCGGGCGCCTCGGCTATCCGACGAGCGGGGCGACGACCAACAAGAACGGCGTCGTGGTCCAGCGCTTCGAGCACGGGCGGATCACCTGGAAGAGCGGGCGCGGCACGCGCGTCGTCTACAACTGATGCGGCGCACATGACCTGGTTGGGGGCGCTGCCCGCGGCCCTCGCGGCGCTCGTCGTCGTCCTGGCGCCAGGGCTCGTCGCCACCGCACCGCTGCGGGCGGGCCTCCTCGCGCGCGCGGGCCTCGCGGGGCTCGCAGGCGTCGGCTCGTGGGGTGTCGCGGGCGCCCTCGCGGGAGCGGCGGGCCTGTCCTTCCGGGCCTGGCAGGCGCTCGTCCCGGCCGTCGTCTTCGCGCTCATCGCGTGGGGGGTGCGCCGTCTGGCTCCGGCGCTCGTGATCACGCCCGCGCGCCTCGGACGCTGGGCGGCGCCGGCGTGGATCCTCGGTGCCGCTGTCGTGGCGATCGTCGCCTTCGCGGGCGTCCCCGACGCCGATCGCATCTCGCAGACGTACGACAACGTCTTCCACCTGTCCGCCACGACGGCGATCCTCGACGGGTTCTCGCCCTCTCCCTTCACCCTGCGATCGCTCATCGAGACCGCGGACTCGGGGCTCGCCTACTACCCGGACGGCTGGCACCTCATGGCGGCCGCGACGGTGCAGCTCAGCGGGTCGACGGTCGCGGTCGCGTTCAACGCGCTCTGGCTCGTCGT
Source organism: Microbacterium indicum DSM 19969 (assembly GCF_000422385.1). GTDB lineage: Bacteria > Actinomycetota > Actinomycetes > Actinomycetales > Microbacteriaceae > Microbacterium > Microbacterium indicum. The sequence goes on along the minus strand of NZ_AULR01000001.1, from coordinate 174,075 downwards.
GGCCGTCGCCGTGTGGCTCCCCGGCGTCGCCTGGCTCGCGCAGGTGATCCTGCCCGGCCGCTCCGCGGGCCTCGTCGGGCTCGTCGCGCTCCCACTCGGGGCCGCGTTCGGCGCGTACCCGTACGCGCTTCTCGCCTGGGGGACGATCTACCCGACCTTCCTCGCTCACGCCCTCCTGCCCGCGGCCGTCGCCGTGACGATCGTCGCGATACGCGGTGCGCTCGTCGCGCGTCATCGTGCGCGGGCCGTCCTCGTCGCGGCGATCGCCGTGCTCCTGGCCGTCGGCGCGATCGGGGTCGCGCATCCGCGCGTGCTCGCGACATGGGCGCTGATCGGGATCCCCTTCGTCGTGGCCGTGCTCGCCGGCGCGTACCGGCGCGCCGTGCAGAGCGGCGGTCGACGTCGCACGATCGCGCGGCGCTGGCTCCTCTGGTCGATCGCCGTCGCCGTCGCGGCGTTCGCCGCGGCATTCGCCTACGCCGTCGTCGGCCTGGGCCTGTTCGACGAACCCCTCGCCGACCGGCTGAACGGGCCGCAGGCCCTCTCGGTGCAGCCGCTGTGGCAGGGCATCGTCGAGGTCGTGATGCAGCAGTCGCTCACGACGGGCGCTCCCGCCGTGACCTGGCCCGCCATCCCGCTCGCGATCGTCGTGGCGGCCGGGGCCATCGCGGCGTGGCGGCGCAGGGGAGCTCGCTGGATCGTCGTCGCCGCGGCCGTCACGGCGGCGCTCTTCGTGCTCGCCGCGGGGTCTGACGATCCCGTCACGAAGATCCTCACGGGCACCTGGTACAAGGATCGCTTCCGCCTCGCGGCCGCGATCCCCGTCCTCGCGGTCCCGCTCGCGGCCCTCGGCACCGTCTCGATCGTCCGCTGGCTGCGCGGGGCGCGGCGCGCGGGAGAGAAGGCGATCGCCCTCGCCGTCGCGGCGGCGATCGCCGTCTCATCGGCGCTGACGCTCGGGCTCACGGGGATGACGCAGGCGACGGCCGACGCGTTCGCGCTGCCGACCGATCGCGCGGCCTGGGAGGTCGTCTCGCAGCGGCAGATCGACTTCCAGCGCGACGTCGTCGCCTCGATCGTCCCGGACGACCAGCGCGTGCTGGGCGATCCCTGGGACGGCTCCGCGCTCACGGGCCTGTACGCGGGCCGCGAGCCCGTCTTCCCGCACGTCAACGGGCAGTGGGATCCCGCGCGCCTCGTCCTCGCCTGGCATCTGCAGGACATCGACACGGATCCCGCCGTGTGCGCGGCGCTCGACGAGCTGCGCGTGCGGTACGTGCTGTACGACCCGCACGAGTTCGGCGGGGGAGACCCGTCGGGCAACCACTTCCCGGGGCCGCACGCCGCGGTCGAGCGCGGGCTCTTCACGGAGGTCGCCAGCGACGGCGGGTCGACCCTGTACGAGATCACCCAGTGCGGGCCCCTGCCCTGACGCGCCGCTCACAGGCGCGGGCGCCGCTGTCTGGAAGAATGAGGACATGGACACCGATCTTCTTGTCGTCGGCTCCGGCTTCTTCGGCCTGACCATCGCTGAGCGGGCCGCACAGGCCGGCCGCAAGGTCACCGTGATCGACCGGCGCACCCACATCGGCGGCAACGCCTACAGCGAGGCCGAGCCCGAGACCGGCATCGAGGTGCACCGCTACGGAGCCCACCTCTTCCACACCTCGAACGAGACGGTGTGGGAGTACGTCAACCGCTTCACGACGTTCACGAACTACGTGCACCGCGTGTACTCGAACCACGCCGGCGTCGTGTACCCCCTCCCCGTGAACCTCGGCACGATCAACCAGTTCTTCCAGGCGGCCTACTCGCCCGACGAGGCCCGCGCGCTGATCCACGAGCAGGCCGGCGAGTTCGACGTCGCGACCGCCAAGAACTTCTACGAGAAGGGGGTCGCCCTCGTCGGGCGTCCGCTGTTCGAGGCGTTCTTCGCGCACTACACGGCCAAGCAGTGGCAGACCTCGCCCGAGAAGCTCTCCGGCGACATCGTGAGCCGCCTCCCCGTGCGCTACAACTACGACAACCGGTACTTCAACGACACGCACGAGGGCCTGCCCACCGACGGCTACACGGCCTGGCTCGAGCGCATGGCCGACCACGCCAACATCACGGTGAAGCTCGACACCGACTTCTTCGACGAGTCGCAGCCCTACAGCAAGAAGGCCGCGGTCGGCCAGGTGCCCGTCGTGTACACGGGGCCCGTCGACCGGTACTTCGACTACGCCGAGGGCTTCCTGCAGTGGCGCACGCTCGACTTCGAGCAGGAGGTGCTGAACGTCGGCGACTTCCAGGGCACCCCCGTCATGAACTACCCCGACGCCGACGTGCCGTTCACGCGCATCCATGAGTTCAAGCACTTCCACCCCGAGCGCGCCGAGACGTACCCGGGCGACAAGACGGTCATCATGCGCGAGTTCTCGCGCTTCGCCGAGAAGAACGACGAGCCGTACTACCCCGTCAACACCGACGACGACCGCGCGGGTCTCCTGGCGTACCGCGAGCTCGCGAAGGGCGAGAGCGACGTGCACTTCGGCGGCCGCCTCGGCACGTACAAGTACCTCGACATGCACATGGCCATCGGGTCGGCGCTCTCCATGTGGCGCAACGACTTCGGCGGATCGAACGACTGACGAGATCGGGATCGCGCGCGGTGAGCGAGCAGACGCCGCAAGGTGAGCGCCTCGGGGTGCGTCGCGTCGACGACGCCCTCGTGGTCCCCACGGTGCGCGATCCCGATGACGCCTCGATCCTCCGGGGCGGCGTGTACGGTGCCGACGGCTACGTCGCCGGCACCGCGATCAACCGCCGCTCGGGAGATCACGGGGAGCCGCTCCCCGCATCGCGCGTGCCCGCGACCGCGCGGGACGGCTCGGTCGTCGAGGGCGTCTTCGGCGGTCCGCTCACCAATCACTTCGGGCACTTCCTCCTCGAGTCGCTTCCGCGTCTCTGGTACGCGGCTCGGCACCCCGAGCTTCCGGTCGTCTGGGAGAACTCGGTCGACGCCCCGGGCGGCGTGGAGCTCCTCGGCTGGCAGCGGGAGATCCTCGACATCATCGGCGTGCGCAACGCTCACGTGGCCGTCGCCGAGCCCACGCGCTTCCCGATCCTGCACGTGCCCGACATCGGGTATCGGTACGACGACTGGATCCATCCGCAGCACGCGGCCTTCCTCGCGCAGTACGAGGGGCCCGCGCCGGAGCCGGGGCGCCGTGTGTGGCTCTCGCGCGGCTCGCTCGAGCGTGGGGCGCGTGACGAGTCGTCCGCGGTCGCCGAGCGCCACCTCGCCGACGCCGGCTGGCGGATCGTCGTCCCGGAGGCCCTGACCGTGGCCGAGCAGCTCGACGAGCTCTCGCGCGCCGAGACGATCGCGGGCGAGGAGGGGTCCGCCTTCCATCTCCTGCTGCTCATGCGCTCGGTCGCGGGGCGCCGCTTCCGGGTGATCCGCCGCCGCGGCCCCGAGCATCGCAACTTCCGCACGATCGGCGACGCCCGCGGCGTCGACCAGGAGTTCTTCTCGCTCGCCGGCGAGCGCATCGTCGAGGCCGAGGGGCGCGTCGTGCGCAAGTTCTCCCGTAACGCCGTCGCCCTGCTCGACGCCCTCGAGGTGCCGGTCGCGGCGCGGCGGCACCCGATCCGCGGAGACAAGGCGGCCGTCGCGCTCATCCGCTCGACGGGCGTCGACCGTCTCCTCGACATCGGCGCACGGCGCCTGTACGCGGCGCAGGTCTCCGGGGTCCAGACGGCGCTCGTCGTCTCGACGCGCCTCGAGGACGACCCGCGCGCCGTGGCGAAGCTCGCGGGGCGCGTCGACGAGCTGCCGTACGCGCTCTACGTCGAGACCTTCGTGACGGGGGATCGGCCGACCTACGGCATGATCCGGGTCGACGGCGGATCCGCCGCCGACATCGCGCGCGACGTCGCGGCCGCCGAGCCCAACGCGACGCCGGACACCGTGTGGGTGCTGCCCGACACGGACGACGGGCGAAGCGTCGCGTTCGACCTCGGTGAGCGAGTGGGACAGCGCGTCCAGCTCATCCGCGAGGGCGACGACGCTGCCATCGCCGTCGCGGGCGCCGACCTGGGGGAGCCGATCGAGCGGCCGGCTCCGGCGCCCTGGTACCGCGGCATCGTCTCGCGCCTGCGCCGCCGGTAGGGCGACGCGGCACATCACAGATCCACAAGCCGGGGCAACGACGCGCATACGGTCCTCCGGTTGCATGGCATGCATGCCCGCCTCATCTCATGAAGGGGCAGCGCCCGAGCTGCTCCTTCCCGAACGTTCTCGCCTGCTCCATATCGGCCTGCCCAAGACCGGCACGACGGCGCTCCAGCGCACCGCCGTCGCGCGGCACGGCGCGCTCAAGCGCGCGGGGGTCCTGTACCCGCGGGGCCTCACGAACCGCCACGACCACCTCATGCCCGTCGCCTCGCTCATGGGCATGCGGCTCGCCGAGACCGACGGCGTTCCGGGTCCCGAGCACTGGTCGGACCTGCGCCGGCGCGTCGACTCCGAGACCGAGCGCCGCGTCTGGATCTCGCACGAGTGGATCGCCGAGAGCGACGACGACCAGGCGCGGCGATTCCGCGACGAGCTCGGAGAGGACCTGCACGTCGTCGTCTCGGTCCGCCAGTTCGGCTCGATCCTGACCGCGACGTGGCAGGAGTTCCTCAAGACGACGATGCTGCACACCTTCGACGACTGGCTCGCCTACACGCTGACGGATCGCCCTGCGCCCGACCCGCACACGCGGTGGCAGGTGAAGCACGTCGCGATGCGCGCCGAGCAGGGCGCGATCGTCGAGCGCTGGGCGCGCGTCGTCGGCGCCGACAACGTCACGGTCGTCGTCGTCGACCCGGCGCACCGCGACAACCTGACGGGTGCGTTCGAGGGCATGCTCGGCCTGCCCGCGGGCATGCTCGACGTCGCCGACGACGGCGGCGTCGCGAACCGCGGCATGACGGTCGGCGAGGCCTCGCTCATGCTCGCGCTCAACGAGGCGTACGAAGCGCCGGAGACCTCCTTCGAGAAGCGGAAGGGGCGCCTGCCGATCGCGCTGCCGCAGGCGATCCTCGAGCGCCGGCCGCGCGGCGACGAGGCGGTTCTCGCGCTCCCGGGGTGGGCGGCCGACCTCGCCGACGCGGCGAGCCGGCGCCACGCGGACGAGATCGCCGCGACCGGCGTGCGGGTGGTCGGCGATCTCGACGCCCTGCGGATCGCGAGCCGGGCGACTGACGCGCCCCATCACAACGACGCGACCGACGTTCCCGTCGACGTGGCCGTCGCGGTCGCACGCGGGATCGTCCGCGACCACCGCGCGGAGCAGGCCGCCGCGGCGGCCGTGGCCACGACCGCCCTCGCGACGGCGCAGCGCGAGCAGGCGCGGCTCGCGGCCGAGCGCGACCGCCTGCGCCACGAGCTGCGGCTGCGCGAGGGCCCGCTCGTCGGCGAGCTGCGCGCCGCCGACCTCGTTCGGGAAGCGGCGCGGCGCGTCGCGCGGAGGCTTCGCGGCGGCTGAGCGGCCCCGATTAGGATCGGGGGAGGGCGCGCGCCGGACCGCGCGCCGCCGCCTTCCTCGAGAAAGACCCGCACGCCGCATGTCGACGCCCCCCGTGATCGCCGCGATCGTCCCCTGCTACAACGAGGAGGTCGCCGTCGGTCAGGTGATCGCCGACCTCCGCGCGGCCGTGCCCGAGATGGCGATCTACGTCTACGACAACAACAGCTCGGACCGCACGGCCGCGGTCGCCGCGGCCGCCGGCGCGATCGTGCGGCGCGAGGAGCGCAAGGGCAAGGGCAACGTCGTGCGCCGCGCCTTCGCCGATATCGACGCCGACATCTACGTCATGATCGACGGCGACGACACCTACGACGCCGCGGCGCTGCCCGAGATGATCCGCACGCTCCAGGACGGCCCGTACGACCACGTGCTCGGCGTGCGCACGCAGCCCGAGGGCGTCGAGTCGGCGTATCGATCGGGCCACGAGCTCGGCAACAAGGGCTTCAACCTGCTCGTCGGCAGCGTTTTCGGCGACGAGGTCGGCGACATGCTGAGCGGGTACCGCGTCATGTCGCGCCGCTTCGTCAAGAGCTTCCCCGCGGCGTCCCGCGAGTTCGAGATCGAGACCGAGCTCACGGTCCACGTGATGAGCCTGCGCGTGCCGCAGGCCGAGGTCGCCGTCGGATTCAAGGACCGCCCGGCCGGCAGCGAGAGCAAGCTCCGCACCTACCACGACGGCTTCCGGATCCTGAACCTCGTGATCCAGCTGATCCGCCACGAGCGCCCGCTGTTCTTCTACGGCATCGTCGGCGCCGTGTTCCTGCTCGTCGCCGTGATCCTCGGGATCCCGCTCATCGTCGAGTTCGCCCAGACGGGTCTCGTGCCGCGCTTCCCGACGGCCCTCGTCACGGTCGCGCTCGGCGTCGCGGGCGGCCTCGCCTGGGCGGTCGGCCTCGTGCTCGACGGTGTGCTCAAGGAGCGCCGCGAGGCGAGCCGCCTCGCGTACCTGCGCTACTCGGCCGCCTCGCGCTGACGCGCGGCCGGCGTCTCGTCGACGGCCTCGGGCTTCGGGGTGTGGGGGAAGACCCAGCGGTCGTACGCGACGTAGCGGAACGCCGTCGCGAGGATCTGGCCGATGAACGTGCCCGAGATGTTGTCCGAGATCGGGTCGTGCAGCCCGAGCACGTACCGCGAGACCCACAGCGGCGCGAGCTGCAGGAGGACCGCGAAGCCGTTGACGACGACGAAGATCACGTAGCGCGAGAGCTTGTGCGGCAGGTGCCGGTCGTTGAACGTCCAGTACCGGTTGCCGACGTAGGTGAAGAGCGTCGCGACGACGATCGCGATGATCTTCGCCCAGATGGGGTGCTCGAACATCGGCCCGTGCCCGGTGACCCAGAAGACGAGTCCGTTGTACGTCAGGAAGTCGATCACGAAGGCGATGCCGCCGATCGCGAGGAAGGCTCCCGCCTGACGAACCTTGGCGAAGAGGCCCTTCTTCGGCATGCGGATCTCCGGATCGTGGACGGGGGCGGACGACCCCGCCATCCTAATGACCGCCCTGCTGAGGATCCTGCGGACGCGGGAGCGGAGCCTCGCCCTGCTCCTGTCGGCGTGCGGGGGTCATCATGAGGCCGACGGCGAAGATCGCGCCGGTGACCATCGGGAGGATGTACCGGGGCAGGGCGACGGGGCTCGCGACGAGGAACAGGAGGGTGACGAACATCGGGATCGTCGCGAGAACGTGGAGTCCGCTCCGCCGGCGGATCGCCCAGGCGAGCAGGAGGAGGGGGATCCACGAGGAGAAGATCGCCTTGGAGAACAGGGGGTTCCCGTCTGCCGCGAGCGTGTAGAGCCCGTTGGCCGTCTCGCGCGCCCCGTCCAGGGCCTGAGGCTGGCTGAGACCGTCGACGAGCACCTGGACGTCGTCCGTCGTGACCTCGTCGTAGCTGCGCGACTCCCAGAAGTCGACGTACCGATCCAGGACGTCGGTCATCTGCATCGTCATCGGCGTCACGGGAGAGAAGTACTCGTATGTGTTCGCGGCGGTCGCCGACAGGTACGTGCCGGGGTAGCGCAGGAGCTCGGCGAACCAGACGCGGAGATAGGCGAGCTTCTCGCCGACCGGACCGTCGGCGTCCCAGCGGCCCTTGACGTTGTCGGATCGGGTCGGGTCGTACGCCTCACCGAGGCCGTCGTACCGCAGCACGGCGTCGATCGCTTCGCGCTCGTCTTCCGGCAGCTCGTCCCCGTGTTCCTGGACCGTGCGCGCCGTCTGCTGGACGAACACCGTCATGATGTCGGTCGACGTCGCGTCCTTGACTCCGATGGCCGGGAGGACGAGCATCGGCCAGACCCCGACGGTGACGACGAGGACGCCGACGGCCCCGGCCGCGAGGCGCAGCCGCACGCCGCGCGCGACGACGAACAGGAGGACGACGGCGCAGATGACGAGGAGGTAGACGTTGGTGCGCTTCGCCAGCACGAGGAGGGTGATCGCCGCGATGCCGCCCGCCGAGACCCACGGGCGCCGGAGGACGGCGCCCCGGGTGCGCACGATCTCGGTGAGGAACACGAGCGTCGGGAGCCAGAACACGTTGGCGAACGCGTCCTTGCTCATGACCGACGGTGCGAGAGCGAACACGGGGAAGACGGCGGCGACGACCGTCAGCGCCCACTGCGCGCACCTGGCGAGGCCGATGCGGCCCAGATAGGCGATGGCGAGGCCGACGCCCGCGGCGGTCGCGATCTCCTGGAGGACCAGGTAGGCGAACAGGCCGACGCGGTCGTCGCCCAGCGCACCGCCGAGACCCCAGAACCAGCCGAACACCATGGTGTCGAACCACGGGTGGTGGTTGACGGGCTCGGCGTACCCGATCCACTGCAGCCGCTGCGTCATCGTGTCGGAGTCGATGTTGCCCGGGTAGTGCACGAGGAGCCACGGCAGCCAGCCCGCGAGGACGACCCCGCCGTATGCGAGGAGTCGTCGTCCCAGGCGCACGGGTTCCTCAGCGGGGCGCGACGGGTCCCACATGCGGTCGAGGCCGCGGAACAGCAGCGACACGACGAGATAGAGGGCGATCGCGAGGAGCACGACGGCGATCGCGCTCGAGATCGCGCCTCCCCGGGATCCCGCGAACCAGGCTGCGCTCGCGGAGTCGTCGTACGAGGCGCCGAGGACCGTGAGGACCGAGAGAGTGAGCGAGAGAGAAGCCGCGGCCCAGTCGATCCGTTTCACGAGGTAAACCCTATTGGCGATCTCCTGCGACCACCCTGCGGATGGGCCCCTCGAGGGTCGTGGCGAACGTCTTCGTCATGTGATTGGTATCCCACCAGACGATGACGCCGCCGACGACCGACCGACAGACGTCGTCGGGGCAGATCCACGGGGTCGGATCGAAGATCGACACGTCGCGGCCGGAATCGGCGAGATGCTGGGCCGCGTCTGCCTCGGGGTCGGGCACCTCGGCGTCCGAGAGCGGCCTGTCGCACGCCTCGCCCGGCCCGTTCGCGGCGACGCACTCCGGCGCCGTCGACTGCTCGGCATCGCGGCGCGGGTCGTCGCGGAAGACGACGATCCGCGCCCCGGCGTCGCTCCACCGCGTCAGCACGCGGCCGTACGCGTCGACCTGCTGCTGCTGGTCGGCGTCGACCTGATCGTCGCCCTCGTATCCCGCGATGGGTCGCTGCGTGCGATTGCTCGTGAGGACGAGGTCGTAGCCGCCGTCCTCGACCGCCGGGATCGCCCAGTCGTTCCACGCAGTGCACCCCGCCGTGCGGTCGGCTTCGTCGAACACGATCGTGCGATCGACGGTGTGGCATTCGTAGGTCAGATAGGTCGTGATCGCGAGGTTCTCGTCCTTCGCGATCCGCTCGAGCGGCGGCAGATACTGCGCCGCGTGCGAGTTGCCGATCAGCGCGACCTGGGTCGCGTTCGGGTCGTCGCTGCCGTAATGGCACACGGTGTGCTCGGCGAAGTCGTCGGCCGACATGCAGTCGGTGTCGTACACGTCGGGCATGTCCTGCGCCGCGAAATCGGGGGGTGTGAGCAGGTCGTCCGTCGCGGGGTCGCAGCCGTCGTCGCCGACCGACGACGCGCCGAGGCACTCGGGCGGGTCCTCGAGCATCTGCTCGATCTCCTGAGCCGCGTGGTCCGAGTCGTAGCGCTGGACCTGCGCCCCGCCGAGCGACGCCGCGAGGACGCAGGCCATGCCGGCCGCGCTCACGATCGCGATCGTGCGGGGGCGCCTGCCCTTCAGGAGTCTTGGCGACTGCCGGACGAGGTCCTCGAGGTAGGTCGTGGAGAGCCAGGCCAGCAGGAGGCTCGCCGCGATGATCACGAGCTTGTCGAGGGTCGTGAGCGGGCGACCCGTGACGTACGGGAGGATCACGACGAACGGCCAGTGCCAGAGGTAGACGGCGTACGACACGCGGCCGAGGAATGAGACGGGGGAGAAGCGTCCGAAGCGCTCGAGCGGCGACGACGCTCCGCCCCAGATCGCGAGGGCCGCGCCGACGACGGGCAGCAGCGCCGTCGCGCCGGGGAAGGGGGTCGAGCCCGTGTAGGCGACGTCGGCGACGAGGATCGCGGTGACGCCGACGACGGCGGCGGTCGTCGCGCGGGCTCTGCTCGCCAGGGGCGGCGCGAACGCGAGGATGGCCCCGAGCCCGAACTCCCACGCGCGGGTGAAGGTGGAGAAGTACGCCTCGCTCGGGTCGGCGTGCATGAGCCACAGCGAGAAGGCGAAGGACGCGAGCGTCGCGGCGCCGATCACGAGGAACGCGACGCGGCGCCAGGCGAAGCGGCGGAACGTCCAGAACGCGGCGACCAGCAGGAGCGGGAGCATGACATAGAACTGCTCCTCGGCCGACAGCGTCCAGAAGTGCTGCACGGGCGAGGCGTTCTGATCGGACGCGAGGTAGTCGACGGCCTGCGCCTGCAGGTTCCAGTTCTGGACGTAGAGCGCCGACGCCGTGACGTCGCCGAGGAACTGCTGCCACGCCGTGCGCGGAACCCACACGATGACGGCGACGGCGGTCACGAGCAGCGTCGTGAGCGACGCAGGCAGCAGACGCGATGCCCGGCGCGCCCAGAACGTGCCGAGCGCGATGCGCCCCGTCTTCTCCCTCTCGCGGAGCAGGTGCGACGTGATGAGGTAGCCGCTGATGACGAAGAAGACGTCGACGCCGACGAAGCCGCCCGTGAGGCGGTTGGGCCAGAGGTGATACAGGAGGACGCTCGCTACCGCGATCGCGCGAAGTGCCTGAATATCAGCTCGGAAACCCGAACGGGGCCCGCTGGTGCGGGCCCCGTTCGGGTTCTGCGGCTTCTGCGCCATGGTGCTCAGCGTGAGAGCCCCCGGCGGATCCTGCGCGCGGCCCGCGACGGAAGCCCGCCGAGGGCGTCGTTCGCCTTGCGCGCGACGCGGCCCGCGGCACCGCCGGTCGCGCCGTTGGCGCGGCGAGCGATCTGCCGCGTGAGGGTGACGCCGCGCAGGTCGGCGGCCTCGGCCTCGGCGGCCTCAGCGCGCTTGGTCATGCGCCAGAGGTCCTTCTCAAGACGCGCGACGATCGGGTCGACGCGCACGATGCGCTGGTCGAGATCGTCGTGGTCGCGGAGGTCCGAGATCTTCGCCTCGTCGCCAGCGGCCCACTCGAAGCCCGACACGTCGGCGACGGCGTCGATGAGCGTGCGCTCGCCCGTCACGTACTTCGTCGCGCGGGCGACGGCGTAGGAGTTCCAGATCGTGACGGCCTCGTCGTTGCCGTGCCCGGGGGTGAAGTAGCGGACGGCGCCGTGCTGCTCCTGGTCGATCTTGCGGTACATCGCCTGGAGGCTCGTGCTCTCGAGCGCGACCGTGATCGGCATGTCGATGCGGAACGGCGATGGGAAGACCGTCTCGGGGCGCTCCTCGACGAACTTCACGCGGTTGTCGGTGCGGAACCACTCGCGGACGAGGTACAGCTCGTTCAGCGGATCCGCGAGCATGCGGCGCCGACCCTCGTGCAGCTCGCTCCACGGGCCGACGAGCACGACGTGGACGTCGGTCTGCGTGTTGTTGAGGATGCGGTCGATCGCGGGCCGCGCCCACTTCGCCGTCTCGGCGGTGACCTCGGTCACGACCGTGAGGAGGGGCACCTCCCAGATGCGGTTGTCGGCCGTGCGGCGGTAGCGGGGGATCGGCATGCGCTGCGCGAAGTGCACGTTGTTGTGCCACGCGACCTTCTCGCCCTGGTGCTGCACCGTGCCGGGGCCCATGTGCCAGGCGAGCGCCTCGTGCACGGGGATGAACACGGCGCCGGCCTGCCACAGCTGGTAGGCGATCTCGGTGTCCTCGCCGAGGTGGAGGCGCGTGTCCTGGCCGAAGGTCCGGTCGTACACCTCGCGCGTGACGGTCGCGGTCGCGCCCATGTGCGTCGAGTAGTTGCGGCCGTTCGAGTCGTTGAGCTCGTCGGTGCTGCGGTAGATCTCCATCGACCAGTGCTCGTACAGTTCGGCGGGGTCGTAGTCGTCGCGGATCGAGTCGTCGCGCACCTTCTCGAAGACCTGCTCGGGCGTGTAGTCCCAGGTCTCGATGAAGCCCTTGTCGCCGATCGTCGCCGCCTCGGGGATGAAGTGGGCCCACTTGGCGTGCTGGCGCACGTTGTCGCGGAACAGGATCATGTCGGAGTCGACCCAGTAGATGATGTCGCCCGTCGTGGCCTTGATGCCGATGTCGGTCGCGTTCGACCGGCCCCAGCCGTCGCTGACCTCGTGCACCCGGATGAGCCGCGTGTTCGGGTGGGCGTACTCGCCGATCTCGACGGGCTCCTCGCCGCCGCCGTCGTCGAGCACGACGACCTCGAGGAGATGCTCGGGGTAGTCCTGCGCCGCGAGCGACGCGAGCGTGAACTCGAGCGTCTTCGACTTGTAGGCGGGGATGATCACCGACACCGACAGCGTGGGCTCCCAGTCGTCGGGAACCGTGCCGTCGAAGACGTCTCGCCAGTGGTTGCGGAAGACGATGGGCTGCGCGTCGGCGTGCTGGCCAGGTCGAGTCACCCGGGAAGTCTATCGTCGCCGGTTTTCGCCTCGTTGAGGAGACACACGGGTCCGCGGCCCGGCGAATCGCAGAGTCCGTGGGGCGCGGATCCCTAGACTGGCGGGGCACCACTCGTCGAGACGACCAGGAATGACACCCATGCCGCTGTTCTCCCGTGGCCAGTCGGCCGACATCGCTCCCAGCCTCTGGAACGAGCGCGGGCCGTGGCCGGAGCTCGAGACGCCCGAGCAGGTCGCCGAGACCGCGGGATCCGATGACGCCGAGCGCACCGTCGCGCAGGTCGTCGTCAAGGACGTCGACATCCTGCGCCACCTCGCCCTCCCGCGCGAGGGCGCCCCGACGACGACCGACCTCACGGTGCGCATCGCGGTGTGGGAGGCCCCGACGCCGAGGTGGCGCGGATCGCTCGGCCAGGTCCGCGGGCTCGACCGCGTCGACGTGTCGTTCGACCCCGGGCGGCGCAAGGCGCTCGCGCGGGTCCTGACCTCGTCGCCCGTCCCGATCTTCGAGATCGCGAACGCCCTGATCCCGCTCTTCGCCCCCGCGACTCCGTTCGCGGGCGCAGGGTTCCCGCTCGTCGCCGTCGCCCCGGGCGCGGGCGACGCGGTTCTGCCTCTCCTCCCGAACCGCACGGTCCCTCCCGTCGAGCCGATGGTCGAGCGGCTGCAGGGCGTGGGGCTGCGCCGCGCCGACCTGCTCCTCGACGCCGAGCACGGCGTCGCCGACGCGGAGGACCTCGCGACGCACCGGCTCACGGTCGCCGAGGCGGCGCACGCCGTGCCGCGCACCGAGCGCCCCGTCATCGACCTCGCGGTCCACAACCCGATCGGCCGCGAGCTCGTCTTCAAGCCGTCGCGCTCCGCGGCCGCGCTCGTGATCGACGGCCGCACGGCGCGACTCGAGACGACGGAGGCCGACGTCCCCGCCTCGGACGCCGGCGACTTCGACGCGCCCGAGCCGTTCGCGTTCGACGTCGAGCGCCCGCTCCCCGCCGCCGCGGTCCGCCGCCTGCGCGGCATCGAGGACATCGATCTCTCCGGGCTCGGGTCGGTTCCCGAGGGCCTCGCGGCGCGCTTCGCCGAGATCGCCGCGACCGACACGATCCTCCACTCGCTCCCCGCGGGCGCGACGATCGCCGAGGAGGCGCTCGCCCCGGAGATCACGGACGCGATCCGCCGGCCCTACCGCCAGACGATGGGGCTCGAGCGCGAGCTGCGCTCCGTCGAGCTGCGCCGCGCGGCGATGCGCGAGCACGGCGGGTTCTTCCGCCTCGCGGAGGCCGCCCGGGCGACGACGGGCTATCGCCTCCTCCCGCGGGTGAGCGTGATTCTCTCGACGATGCGCCCCGAGCTGATCCCAGGCGTGCTCGAGATGATGGCGAAGCAGACCTACGCCGAGATGGAGGTCGTCGTCATCGTGCACGGCGTCCCCGCCCCCGACCTGTCGGGCGCCGACCTCGGCGACCTCGAGGTCCGGATCGTCGAGGTCGCGGGGGACGTCATGTTCGGCGCGGCGCTCGCCGAGGGCGTGCGGCGTTCGACGGGCGATCTCATCACGAAGCTCGACGACGACGACTGGTACAGCGAGCACCACGTGTCCGACCTGGTCCTCGCGCACCTCTACTCGCGCGCCGACATCGTCGGCAAGACGACCGAGTACCTGTTCTTCGAAGAGGTGAATCAGACGGTCCACCGCACCTTCGCGACCGAGCGCTACCACGACCAGGTCGCGGGCGGCGCGATGCTCCTCACGCGCTCGGCGTTCGACGCGCTCGGCGGGTGGCGGCCCACGCCCAACTCGACCGACCGATCGGTTCTGATCCGCGTCGAGACCCAGGGCGGCGTCGGCTACCGCACGCAGAGCCTCGGCTACATGTACATCCGGCACGCCGCGAAGCACACGTGGCCGCAGACGGGCAGCCAGCTCGTGCGCGGATCCTTCGAGCAGTGGCGCGGCTGGCGCCACCCCGAGGTCGGGTACTGAGCGCGCGCCGACGCTGAGGCGCCCCGACCCGCGGCGTTTCCTCGGCGCGGGTGCGGCATGATCGACGTGTGATATTCCGAATGCCGCGCGGCATCTCCTGGGCCGCGGCGAGCATCGGCGCGTTGGCCGCCGCCCTGGCTTTCGCGGCGGGCGGGAGCCCCGAGACCCTGCGCACGGCGTTCGACGACGCCGGAGGCGCCGGCCTCCTCCTCTTCGTCGCGGCCCTCGCCTCCGGCCGGTGGGTCCTCGCGCGGGCCTCGGCCGGAACGTGGGCATGGGCGGCCCCGCTCGGCGGCGCGTTCGCGCTGGCCGAGACAGCCGGGATCTCGCTCGCTCAGCCCGGCGCGGGCTTCGCCCCGATCGCGACGGCGGGGTCCGGGACCCTCGCCTGGTGGGCGCTGCACCTCGTCGGCGTCGGGTGGGCGGCGTCGTGCGCCGTGGCGGCGCTCCTCATCGCGCGCGATCGCGCCCGCGCGCGGGACACCGCGGGCCGCTCCGCCGACCGGTCGCGGCTCGGCCGCGCCGTGGGCGCCGTCGCGTCGGGCCGCCCAGCGGCTCTCGCGATCCTCGCCGGCGTGATCGCGGCCTCTCGCGTACCCGTCTACCTCCTGTGGTTCCCGGGCATCGTCCCGTTCGACACCTTCCGGTCGTTCGCCTCCGTCCGCACGGGGGAGTGGGAGCTGTACGAGCCCCTCGGCCACTCGATCCTCGTCGCGGGCATGGACTTCCTCGGCACGACCCTCGGCTGGGGCGACACGGCCGCCGTCGCGATCGGCGCGGCCCTCCAGATCCTCACGAGCTCGCTCGCCTGCGCCTTCATGCTCTGGCGCGTGGCCGCGTGGGGCGTCCGCCCGGGAATCTGGGCGGGCGCGTCCGCGTGGGTCGCCCTCTCGCCGGTCCTCGCCCTGTTCTCCGTCACGATCATCAAGGACTCGCCCTTCGCGAGCGTCCTCGTCGTCTTCCTCACCTGCGTCGGCGACCTCACGATCGCCCGCGGGGCGTCTGCGCGCCGGCGCCGCGTCATGTGGATCCTCCTCGGGGCGTCGGGCGCCCTCGTCGTCATGGCGCGGAACAACGGCGTGTACGTCGTCGTCCTCGGGCTCGTGATCCTCACGGCGCTCGCGTGGCGCCGTCGCCCCGCGCGCCCGATCGCGGTCCTCGCCGGCGTCCTCGTCGTCTTCGCCCTCTACTCGGGGCCGCTCGCCCACGCACTCGGGGCGCGGCCGGGCCCCGCCGCGGAGGCGTGGTCGCTGCCCGTGCAGCAGCTCGCCCGCATCGCGGCCGACGACCAGGATCGCCTGACCCCCGACGAGCGCGGCTTCCTCGACCGGATCTTCCCCGCGAACGGCGCCGACGGCATCGGCGCCCGGTACGACCCGTCCATCTCGGACTCCGTGAAGGCCGACGCGCATCACGGCTGGGCGCACGTCGGCACCGGCCCCGCGCTCGCGGGCTGGCTGCGCCTCGCCGCCGCGCACCCCGTCCCGGCGATCGAGGCGACGCTCGCCGGAACCGTCGGCTACTGGGCGCCCTCGGCGCCGTCGTACGACGGGATCCCGCTCCTCTCGAGCAACGACGTGCGCGACGTGCACCTCGACATCCCGTCGGGCCTTCCCGACGCCGGCGCCGTCCGTGCGGTGTACGAGTCGGGGATGCTGGGCGACGGCCTCCGCCGGATCCCGGTGCTCGGACTCCTCGTCTCGCCCGGCTTCGTGACCTGGGCCTGGATCGTGTGCGCCGCGATGGTCCTCCGCGAGCGCCGCTGGCGCGCCGCCGCGCTCTTCGTCCCCGCGGGGGTCCTGCTCCTCACCCTCGTCGCGGGGCCGGTGTCGGGCGGGATGCGCTATTCGCTCGCGCTGTTCGCGGCGCTCCCGCTCGCCGCGGGCGCCGCGTGCGCCGCCGTGCCCGGAGCCGCGGACGATCCCGCGCCGGGCGAGCGATCGGAGGCGCTGCGCCTCGCGGCCTGACTCAGGCCGGCAGCGTGCGCAGGGTCTTCGCGGGGACGCCGCCGACGATCACGTTGTCGGGCACGTCCTCCGTGACGACCGCACCGGCCGCGACGATGGATCCGCTGCCGATCGTGACGCCGCCGACGATCGTCGCCGACGCCCCGATCCACGACCCGTCGCCGATCACGATCGGGTCGTGGCGCACCGCGCCCGCCCGGCGCTCGGCGGGGCCGATCTCGTGCGTGTCGGTCACGAGGCGCACGAAGGGCCCGATGTTGACGCGGTCGCCGATCGTCGTGTGCGGGCGGATGTAGGCGTCGCGGTTGATGAACACGTCGTCGCCGACCGTCACGGGGCCCGTGAACTCGGTGCCCCGGTAGAACTTGGCGCGATCGCCGACGCGGATCGTCACCTCGTCGTTGTGGTTGAACTGCACGCGCTTGTCGATCCGCGCGTCGTCGCCGATCTCGAGCATCAGGCCGCGGGGGTCAGGGGCGGCATGACCTCGAAGCTCGCGTCGCGCGAGATCCGCCACCCGTCCCGCATGCCGCGCCACAGGTTGCCCCAGCCCTTCTTCGTGATCCGGCGCTCGACGAAGGCGAGGCGGATGAGCTCCTTCGCGAACGTCGCGGCCGTGCCGACCGCGAAGGCGAGCGGGCGGTAGTCGCCGTGCGCCCGGTAGTAGTGGCTCATGATGCCGCGGTTGCGCATGATGTAGTACCGGTACATGTCGCTCGAGGCGTTGAGGTGCCGCGTCCCCATGTCCCACTGCTTGATCTCGCGCGTGCGCTGCAGGACGAACTCGTCGACGATGACGCACGGCTCGTAGCGCGAGGCGAGGTACCCGTACATCGTGTCGTCCCAGTAGATGAAGAACCGGGGGTCGGGCAGCCCGATCCGCTCGACGAGCGAGCGGTTGATGAACATGCCCTCGAAGCAGCCCGAGTTCATCTCGCGGTAGTGCGAGTCGTCGAAGCCGGCCGGGGCGAAGGGGATCGGGATCCCGAGCGACGTCGACACGCGGTACTGCCAGTAGAACTCGGATCCGTCGTAGTCGTAGCGGCGGCCCTGGATGTGGTCGAAGCGGGGCGTCCACGCGCCCATGCGGGCGAGACCGTCGGGCAGCACCTCGACGTCGTCGTCCATGAGCCAGATCCACTCGGACCCGAGCTCGTACGCGACCTCCATGCCGGCGCTGAAGCCGCCGGATCCGCCCGTGTTCTCGTCGAGGCGGCGGTACACGATCTCGGATCCCGTCCGGCCCTCGTACGAGGCGACGAGCTCGGTCGTGTCGTCGGTCGACGCGTTGTCGACGATGACGACGTGCCCCGGCTTCGGGTCCATGCGGATCAGCGAGTCGAGCAGGCGCGTCAGCAGGTGCGAGCGGTTGTAGGTGACGACGACGATCGTCGCGGTCTTCGGGTCGAACGCGGTCACTTCTTCTCTCCGAACGTCTCGAGCCACGCGCCTTCCGACACGAGCTCGGGCAGGGCATCGCGGTAGGCGCGCTGCAGCTTCCTCCACTCGCGGCGCAGCCGGCGGTGCAGGCGCACCGACTCGACGAGCATCGCGCGGAACTTCGCGCGATCGCGCGTGTATATCTGCTTGCCGGATCCGTCGGCCGCGCTCACGAGCGCCGAGTCGAACAGGGGGACCCGCCACCAGTGGGCGTCCTCCTTGCCGAACTCGACCTCGGGCGTCTCGACGTTGCGCGGATCGGGCGCGTGGAGCCAGTGGTTCGCGATCGTCTTGGCCGTGAAGACGCGCAGGCGCATGCCCTCGGGGCTGTCGAACTCGTTGCGCCGGCGCAGGCGGAACACCTGGCGCCCGCGGCGCGAGTGCAGGACCTCGCTCGGATCCTTGTGCACGACCGTCTCGGGGTAGCGCTTCGCGATCTCGCGCGCCTCGGGCATGCGCGTGGTCAGCGTCCTCCGCATGTGCGCGGGACCCGACAGGATGTCGCGCAGCGCGAGGTGGCGCAGCTCGACGGGGTAGTACTGCATCGACATGAGGTGCTTGAGGTCGACGCGACGCGAGTGGCGCAGCAGCGTGCCGCCCTCGGGCGCCTCGGAGTGCAGCAGCGCCGAGACGATGCGGTTGCGCGCGTGGAAGTAGGCCTGCCAGTCGATCGCGTCGTCCTTGCCGACCCACGACACGTGCCAGAGCGCCGCCCCGGGGAGCGAGACCGTCGGGATCCCCGCCTCGCGCGCACGGAGGCTGAACTCGGCGTCGTCCCACTTGAGGAACGCGGGGAGCGAGAGGCCGACGGCCTCGATCGCCGCCTTCGGGATGAGGCACATCCACCAGCCGTTGTAGTCGGCGTCCATGCGCATGTGCAGGAGCGGCGACTGGCGCAGATTCGCCTCGCGGAAGTCGTGGGGCATCTGCTCCTGGTAGAGGTTGCGCCACATGAACGGGGCCTCGTCGACGACCTCCGCCCACGCGTGGAGGCGGGGGCGGTCGAGCAGGTCGAACATGTGCGCGCCGACGATCGTCGGGCGGGTCGTGTACCTGCCGAACATCACCGAGCGGCGGATCGACTCGGGCTCGATGCGCACGTCGTCGTCGAGCAGCTGGACGAAGTCGCTGTCCTCGCGCTTCAGGGTCTCGACCATCGAGCGGGAGAACCCGCCCGAGCCGCCGAGGTTCGGCTGCGTGATGACCTGCAGCTGCTCGCCGAGGCGCGACGCGATCTCAGGGAACGCGGGCTGAGCGTCGACGCGGTCGGTTCCCTGGTCGATGAGGAAGACGCGGTCGACGACGTCGAGCACGTCGGGCGAGTCGGCGAGGGCCGCGAGCGTGTCGACGCAGTAGGTCGGCTTGTTGTAGGTCGTGATCCCGAGCGACGCCCTGCCGAGCCGCGCGGGCTCGTGCTCGGTCGTCCACTGCGCGCCGAGGAGCTCGACGTCTTCCTCGCCGGACACGATGTCGAACCAGATCCAGCCGCCGTCCGAGAACTGCGTCAGCGCGATGTCGAACGACGACTCGGCCGCGCCCTCGACCTCGGCCGTGTCGATCCGCTGCTGGACGCCCGATCCGTTCGAGCGGTACACGAGCACGGTCGCGGTGCCCTGCGTGCGCACCGTCAGGCGGATCCGGCGCACGCTCGTCCAGTGCTGCCAGTACGCGGCGGGGAACGCGTTGAAGTAGGTGGCGAACGAGGTGCGCTCGCGGGCCGCGACGCGGGCCGAGGTGCGCCCCGTGATGTCGCCGATCTGCGCATTGTTCGTGACCCGGACGGGCTTCTCGTCGATGACCGACCACGTGTCGGGATCGATGTAGAGCGGCAGCAGGTCGGGGTCGCGGTCGGTGGGGAAGACCACGTTCTGCAGGACGAACGTCATGTGTGGCAGCTCCGGCGGGGTCGAGATCACGCCCCGTGCGCCGCGCGCCAGGGCGAACCCAGGCTACCCGTCCGTCGCGCGAGGGCCCTGAGGGCTGGCCGGTGGGATCCCCGGAGGGAGGGGGAGCGGGGCGGCGGGATCGATGCGCGTGCGCCAGGAGCGCTCCTGCCCCGCGCGCACCGCGCAGATCACGAGCAGCACCCACCCGAGGTTCGCGAGCGTGTAGCTCTCGAACACGCTCTCGACCGCGAGGGCGATGATCGTGAGCGGCAGCCAGGCGTAGACGACCGAGCGGCGGTCGGCGGCCGCGAGCCAGGCGCGCACGAGCGCGGTGCCGAACAGGACGACGAACAGGGCGAGGCCCACCCAGCCGAGCTGCAGGAGCACGTCGAAGAAGCTCGACAGCGCCGACCCGTTGGCGGTGCCGAGCGCGTAGTCGATGACGTTCGTGGGGAACGACGCGTCGTCCCAGGATCCGAACCAGCCCCACCCCGTGATCGGCTGGTAGGTGCTCCAGTCGAGGATCTGGTTCCAGAGGTCGGCGCGCGCGGCGAAGCCCGACCGCTCGGCGAGGAACCAGATGATCGGGTTGCGCAGCACGTAGGCGACGAGGAGGGCGAAGCCCGCGAGCGCCGCGATCGTGAGGTGCGTGCCGCGCCGCCGGACGGGCGGCGTCCGGCGGGCGACCGTCAGCGCGACGGTCGCGACGGCCAGCACCACGAGGACGACGAGCGCCGTCGGGGATCCCGAGAACACGACGAGGAGCCCGGCCAGCGCGATCGAGTACACGGCCGTGACGCCCGTGACGGATCGCGAGCGCCACTCGATCACGAACGCCACGAGGGCGAGCACGGCGACGAAGCCCAGGAGGTTGCGCGAGACGAAGATGCCCTGGATCGGGCCGCCCAGCGCGAGGTCGCCGCTGATCCCGAGGAACGGGAACGGCGTGTCGAAGATGATCCCCGACAGCACCTCGAGCGCGAGCGAGAGCGACAGGAGGGCGCGCAGCACGTCGCCGATCGCGCGCGCGATCTGGAGCGTGTCGCGGATGTGCGCGATCGTGACGCCGATGACGGCCCACCCCGCGAGCGCGATCCAGGCGGCGATGACGTGGCCGCGCGTCGACGGCAGGGTCCAGGCGACGCTCACGAGCGCCCACACGACGAACAGCACGAGGGTCGACGGGGCGAACCCGATGACCGAGAGCTCGTCGCGGCGCGAGACGAGGATCAGGATGCCGATCGCGGCGAGCATCGCGACGATCGCACCCATCGTGATGGGCCCGTTGGCGCGGTGGATGGCGGCGTTCCCGAAGGCGGCCGCGAGGGCCGCGAACGTGTACGCGCGAGCGAACGCCGCGGAGCGCACGACGTCGGCCAGGGCGGAGAGGGCCGTGCGGCGGATCGCCGCCATCAGGGCATCTCGCGGGCGACGGCGGGCTCGGCGGCGCGCGGCGCGCCGCGCGTGGGGGTCGGCGAGCCGATCGCCGCGGCGCGGTCGGGGTGGGTCAGGACCGGCGCGACCTTGATCGCGAAGGCGAACATCACGATGAGGAGCCATCCCCAGAGGATGAGGGGCAGAGGCGCCGCGGCGCCCGCGACGGGGAGCGCCCAGGCGACGAGGATCGGCGCGAGCGTCAGAGGGGAGAAGGCGCGGTCGGAGCGCGCGTCCCAGCGCGGCCGGTCGACGGCGAAGAACCAGGCGCGCCACACGAAGGAGGCGCAGGCGACGCCCGCGACGACGACGCCGGGGACGCCGAGGTGGGTCCACGCCGTCTCCCAGGCGCCGCCGACCCGCAGGGTGAGGAGGCCGGGGTTCGCGATCCGCACGGCGACGATGACGACGACGGCGAGCGCCGCGAACAGGAGGTAGGTGCGCGTGCGCCCGCCCGGGGTCGTCTGCTGGCGCATCACGAGCGCGACGGTGAGGATCGCGCCGACGAGCGCCGCCGCCGCGAACGCGATGGGCGATCCCGAGCGCACGACGAGCGCCGCGGCCACGACGAGCCACGCGATGCGGGCGAGGATCCGCTCGATCGACGCGTGCTCGACGACGCCGACGCGCAGGCGCACGCCGAAGACCGCGAGGGCGACGACGGCGAGGAGGCCGAGGAGGGGGGAGCGGTCGGTGACCTCGTGGATCCACTCGGTCTGCGCCCACAGCCCGACGATCGCGAGCACCACGGCGCCGCCGAGCGCCCAGCGCAGGGCGATCTCGAGCGCGCGGACGATCTCGCCCCACGTCAGCATGTCGGCCACGAAGATCGCGTGCGAGGTGAGGGCGACGAGGCCGGCCCCGACGATCGCGACGCCCGCGGGGTCGGGCGACCACGCGCACGACGCGAACACGACGACGATGAAGCCGAACGCGGCCCAGGGGAGCCGCCGCCACCGGAACGCGCGGGCGCCGCGGCGGCGCGCGATGCTCGGGATCCAGATGCCGAGGGTTCCGAGGGTCGCGATCGCCGCGACGATGCCCGTCCCGGCCGCGCCCAGGGGCGGAGCCCACCAGCCGGCCGTGAGCGCGAGGAAGAGCACGAGGGTCGCGTGCCAGCGCAGGAAGAGGTGCCGCGACCGCTCGCGCGCCGGGGCGCTGAGGGGCGCGGCGACGGGGTGTGCGGTGCGCGGCGCCATGGGGTTCAGACTACGGCGTGGGCCGCGCCCCGTGCCCAATAGGCTGGCCCCATGATCGTCACCCTCACGAACGCCCCCCGCGACTTCTCGTGGGGATCCCGCACGCTCATCGCCGCGCTCGAGGGGCGGCCGGCCTCCGCCGGCCCCGAGGCCGAGGTCTGGTACGGCGATCACCCGTCCGACCCGTCGGACGTGGGTGACGGATCCGGGCGCACGCTCGACGCGTTCCTCGCCGACGAGCACGTCGACCTCGGCGCGGCCGGCCGCCTTCCGTATCTCCTCAAGCTGCTCGCGGCCGGCGAGTCGCTGTCGATCCAGGTGCACCCGACGCGCGAGCAGGCGCGCGAGGGACGGGCGCGCGAGGCGTCGCTCCCCGAGGGCGCGCCGCGCAACTACGTCGACGACAACCACAAGCCCGAGATGGTCGTCGCGCTGAGCGATCGCTTCGTCGCGCTCAGCGGGCTGCGTGACCTCGCCGCGACGGGGCGCCTGCTCGCGGACATCGGCTCCGCCGCGGCGCCGCTCGCGGATCGGATCCGCGACGAGGAGTCGCTCGGCGAGGCCGTGCGCTGGCTCCTGTCGGGCGAGGCGCAGGAGACGGTCGACGCGATCGTCGGCGCGCTGCCCGACGCGCGCTCGGCCGAGTTCGCGGCCGACCTCTCGAATGCGCGCGCCAACGCCGAGACCTTCCCGGGAGACCCGGGGATCATCGTGGGCCTGCTCATGAACCTCGTCGTGCTGCGCCGCGGCGAGGGCCTCTTCCTCCGCGCCGGCCAGCTGCACGCGTACCAGGGCGGGCTGGGCGTCGAGGTCATGGCGGCGAGCGACAACGTCCTGCGCGGCGGGCTCACCCCCAAGCACGTCGACGCCGACGAGCTCATGCGCATCCTCGACCGCACAGCCGGGCCCGTCCCCGTCGTGCTGCCCGAGGCGTACGACACGGGCGCGCGCGGCGTCGACCTCTACCCGGCCGACATCGCCGACTTCCGCCTGCTGCGGGCCGAGGTCGCGGGCGGCGGGGCGGCGAGCCTCCCGCTCGCGGGCCACGCGATCGTGCTGTGCGTCGCGGGAGAGGTGCGCGTCGGCGGCGCGAGCGGCGCCGTGACGATCCGCCCGGGTCAGGCGGCGTTCGCGTCGGCAGACGAGGCGCTCCTCGACCTCTCGGGCGCAGGCGAGGTCTTCGTCGCGCAGCCGGGGGAGTGACCGCGCGGGCGCGTTCCCGACACGCCGATATGCTCCCAAGACCTTCAGCCCGGGGTTGAGGCGTCTACGATCTGCGACTTGAAATTCGCGAATCACACGGGTGTAATTACTTCGGGAAGGGCACGACACCGCACGACCGATTCTGGGGGAGAGATCGATGAGCGCACCGTTCTACAACAGCGAGGCACCGGCCGACTGGTTCGTCGATCCGGTCGAGCTCGGAGTCCCGGGGGTCCGCCCCGAAGGCGCCGACGACGCCGAAGGCGCCCTGTCGTGGCAGACCGACGCGCTGTGCGCCCAGACCGACCCCGAGGCGTTCTTCCCCGAGAAGGGCGGATCGACCCGCGACGCCAAGCGGATCTGCACGTCGTGCAGCGTCCGCGAGCAGTGCCTCGAATACGCCCTGCAGAACGACGAGCGCTTCGGCATCTGGGGCGGCCTGTCCGAGCGCGAGCGCCGGCGCGTGAAGCGCGCGGCCCAGGCTTCCTGACAGCCCCCTATGTCGGGCGATCCGGCCGCGTGTCTCTGACGGGCGCGCCGCCGCGGCCGCTTTAGGCTTGCCGGGTCATGCCCGCCCCCGTACACGTCGTCCTCGTCGCGCGCTCCTCGCCCCAGGCAGCGGCGCAATTCGAGCGCACCCTCTCGGCGCTCCGTTCGCAGACCGTTCCCCTCGCCGGTCTCACGGTCGTCGTCTGCGGCGATCCCGCGCCGCTCCGCTCCGCCGTCTCGGCGTCGGGCACCGGACGCGCCCACACGACAGGTGAGAGCGCCCCGTTCGCCGCCGCCGTGGGGCTCGCGCTCCCCGACGTCCCGGACGGCCGCGCCGTCTGGCTGCTCGACGACGCCTCCGTCCCCGAGCCGGGCGCCCTCGCCGGCCTCGTCGCCGCCCTCGAACGCCAGCCGTCCGTCGCGATCGCCGCGCCCAAGCTCATCGACATCGCCGACCCCCAGCAGCTCGTGTCCTTCGGCGTGACGATGTCGGCGACGGGCTCCTCGGTCGAGCTCGCGGGCGGCGAGTTCGACCAGGGCCAGCACGACGCCGACGACGACGTGCTCGGCGTCGACGCGCGCGGCGTCCTGCTGCGGGCCGACGTGCGCGACGGGCTCGCGCCGGATCCCGCGCTCCTCGGCGCCGACGAGGGCCTCGACATGGGCGTGCGCGCCCGGCTCGGCGCCCGCCGCGTCGCCCTCGCTCCCGCGTCGCGCGTCGCCGTCGAGCCGTCGCGGCAGCTGCCGCTCACGCGCTCCTACGTGTCGCGCGTCGCGCGCCTCCACAGGCGGCTCGCCTACGCGCCCGCCGTGTGGCTGCCGTTCGCGTGGCTCCTGCTCCTGCCCCTCGCGCTGTGGAGCACCGCCGTGTCGCTCTTCGCGAAGCGCCCGGGCGACGTCGTCCCCGAGTGGATGGCCGCCGCGACGGTCCTCGTGCGGATCCGGGCGATCGCCCGATCGCGCGCGCGGATCCGCCGCTTCCGCACGGGCGGATGGGACCAGGTGGATCCGCTCCGGCTCACGCGCGACGAGGCGCGGGAGCGGCGCATGAACGCCGACGAGCAGCTCGCCGAGGTGCGCGAGCCCCTGCGCTTCTTCACGGGAGGGGGCGCCTGGGCCGTCATCGCGGCGGCCGCCGTGAGCGTCGGCGTCTTCCTCGCGCTCCTCACCTGGCCCGACATCGCGGGCGGCGGGCTGCTCCCGCTGCGCCGCACGGTCCTCGGGCTCTGGAACGACGCGACCTTCGGGCTGCGCCCCGAGGGCCTCGACGTCGTCGCCGCGGCCGACCCGTTCGCGATCCTCGTCGCGATCATCGGCTCGCTCTCTCCCGCGGCGCCGTCGTTCGCCCTCGTGGTGCTGTGGCTCGCGGCCCTGCCCCTCGCCGTGCTCGGCGCCTGGTTCGCGGCGACGCGCTTCGCCGATCGGGCGCCGGCGCGGATCCTCGTGGCCCTCGCGTGGGGAGCGGCTCCCTCGTTCTGGGACGCGCTCATGCAGGGCCGGCCCGCGGCCGTCGTCCTGCACCTCGTGCTTCCGTGGCTCGTCTTCGTCGGTGCTGCGGCGCACCGCTCGTGGACGAACGCGGGGGCCGCCTCGCTGCTCCTCGCGGCGGTCCTCGCGTGCGCGCCCTCGCTCGCCCCCGCCGTCGCGCTCCTGTGGCTCGTGTCGCTCGTCTCCGCGATCGTCGGCGCCCGCCGCGCGATCGGCCGCATCGTGTGGGTCGCGATCCCGACGCTCGTCGTGTTCGCGCCGCTCGCGATCCAGCAGATCCGCCGGGGCACGCTCTGGGGGATCCTCGCCGACCCGGGCGTCGCGCTCGCGTCGGGCGGCGCGTCGGGCCTCGTCGCGATGGGCGCGGCCGACGGCTCCTACGACGAGTGGTCGCGCCTCCTGCAGTCGTTCGGCCTCGCGTCGGGCGACGTCCCCACCTGGTGGGTCCCGCTGCTCCTCGTCCCCCTCGCGCTCCTCGCGCTGGCGGCGCCCCTGACGGCGCGTCGCGGCGTCGCGCTCTACGCGCTCCTCGGCGCCGCGGCGGGCATCGTGACGGCCGTCGGCGCCGCGCACGTCGTCGTCGCGTGGTCGGGATCCGATGCCGTGTCGCTGTGGCCGGGTTCGGCTCTCAGCCTCGCGTGGATCGGAATCCTCGCGGCCGCCGCGATCACGGTCGACGGCCTCCCCGCGCTCACCCCCTGGCGCGCGCTCACCGTGACCGTGACGGTGGCCTGCGCGACGGTCGTCGTGATCCCGCAGCTCACGGCCCTGCACCGCGGCGACACCCCGCTCCACGCCGGAACCGACACGACGCTGCCCGCGTACGTCTCGGCCGAGGCGAGCGGCGACCAGGCGATCGGCACGCTCGTCCTCACGCCCCTCGCGAACGGCGGCATCCAGGCTGGGGTCGTGTGGGGCGCGAGCGAGACGCTCGGCGGCCAGTCGACGCTCGACAGCACGGCCGCGGCGCTCACCGAGGCCGACGAGACGGTCGCGTCGCTCGCGAGCGACATCGCCTCGGGGAGCGCGGGATCCGTCGCCGACCGCGTCGCCGATTCCGGCCTGTCGTTCGTGCTC
The DNA here is from genome assembly GCF_000422385.1 of Microbacterium indicum DSM 19969. GTDB lineage: Bacteria > Actinomycetota > Actinomycetes > Actinomycetales > Microbacteriaceae > Microbacterium > Microbacterium indicum. The sequence continues at coordinate 147,365 of NZ_AULR01000001.1, read as the reverse complement.
CTGCGCGAGTCGGCCGGCGACCAGAACTCCGACCAGCGCACGATGTCGCTCACGACGCAGGCTTCGATGGATCAGCGATCGGGCTTCGTCCGGGTGGGCGAGACCGCTCGCGGCGTGCTGTGGCGCCTCGACGCGCAGCCGTCCGAGCGCGCGCCGCTCGCCGGCGAGGCCGCTTCGCTGTCGTGGACGCTCTCGCTCGTGACGCTCGCGATCATCGTGGCGGCGCTCCTGCTCGCCTTCCCGACCCGCTCCACGCGCCGCGCCGCCCGCGCCGTCCCGCGCGCGCTCGGTCCGTCGCTCGAGGAGGCATCATGAGCTCGACCCGCCTCCGATCCGCCCTCGGCGTCGCCGCCGGCGTCGTCCTCGCGGGCGCCGCGGTCGCGTCGGTGTTCGTGCCGTGGCCGCAGCTCGCCCCCGAGGGAACAGCGGCGCCGAGCGCCGAGATCACCCCGGCTCCCGCCGAGGCGACCCTCGCCTGCGACGGGCCGATCGTCGCGCTCGGCCGCGACGCGAGCGACGCCTCCGGGCTCTCGCTCGCCGCCGACATGCAGGTCACCTCGCTGAACGGCGACGGCGACGTGCCCACGTCCGACCAGGCGATCGATCTCTCGGGCGTCGGTCAGGGCGTCGAGATCACGCAGCTGCCCGACGGGCAGACCGCGATCCCCGTCTCGGGGTCGGCGTCGGCCGACCTCGCCGACGACGACCTCTCGGGCTTCGTCGCGTCGGCCTGCCGCTCGCCGCAGCCCGAGTCGTGGCTCGTCGGCGCGACGATCGCGACGGGCGTCACCGACATCATCGAGATCGCGAACCCGACCGACGTCGCCGCGACCGTCACGATCGACGTCTACGGGGTCGACGGCGCCTCGACGCCCGCCGCCGGGACGCTCGCGATCCCGGCGCACTCGCAGGTCGCGATCCCGGCCGCGGGGCTCGCGGGCACCGAGACGAGCCCCGTCTTCCGCGTCACCTCCGAGGGCGCCCCCGTCCGCGCGTCGCTCCAGTCGTCGACGGTCGAGCTGCTCGACGCGCGCGGCGCCGACATGCAGCCCGGCACGCTGCCCGACACGAGCCTCGTGATCCCGCACATCGAGGTCACCGACGCGTCCGCGTCCGACGAGAACCACCCGATGCAGCTGCGGCTCCTGGGCACCGAGGGCGCGGCGGGCGCGGCCCACGTGTCGGTCGTGCGCGAGGGATCCGGCGAGACGGTCTTCGAGTCCGACGTCGACCTCGCCGCCGACCAGCCCGTCACGGCGTCGCTCGAGGGCATCGATCCGGGCGCCTACGCGGTGCGGGTCGACGCCTCGACTCCCGTCGTCGGCGCGCTCGAGCAGACGATCGGCACCGACTACGCCTGGCTCACCCCGACCGAGGACCTCGGATCCGGCGGTCTCGTCTCCCTTCCCGCGACGCCGGGCGCGAACTGGGCGCTCTCGTTCGCGGCGTCGGCCGACGGCGACGCGCGGGTCACGGTCGAGCCCGTCTCGGGAGACGGCGACGCGCAGACCCTCGACATCGACGCGGGCACCTCGCGCAGCGTGTCGGCGGATCCCGAGACCACCTACCGGGTCACGGTCGAGAGCGGATCCGTGGCCGGATCCGCGAGCTACACCGAGGACGACGCCGTCGCGGCGTTCCCGATCGAGCCCGACGCGGCCGCGCCCGAGGCGCTCACGATCTACCCGTAGCTCAGTGCAGGTCGTCGACCCCGAGATCCCACGGGTCGACGCCCAGGTACTCGGCGGCGGCGCGGAACACGGCGCCCTCGACGAGCGCCCGGCGGTGGTACTCGTCGGTGCGGTTCAGGGGGACGCCGTGCGCCTTCGACAGGCGCTCGACGGGCACGCGGTAGATGAGGATCCGGTTCTTCTCGCGGTCGATCGACCAGCGCGGGACGTCCGCGCCCGTGTCGTGCAGGGGCATGCTCGCGACCTCGAAGCGCACGGGGCGCAGCTCGGGCCACGCGCCGCGGAGGAAGTCGACCGACGCCGTCACCGTCATGTCGAAGCGGTCGAAGCGCGACCCGACGGCGGGAACCGGCGGGCGCGTGAGCGCGCTGCGTCCCGCGCGCCCATGGCGCCCGTGGCGGGCCGATGCCGGCCGCGGATCCTCGGGCGTGCGGCGTGCGCGATCCCACCACTTCATTCCCTCAGCCTAGGGTCGGAATCCATGGACGAACGCATCTGCTCGAAGGTCGCCTGCGCGCGCCCCGCCGTGGCGACCCTCACGTTCGACTACGAGGGCCGGATGGCGGCGCTCGGGCCGCTCGGGCTCGGGAACGACCCGCACGCCCACGACCTCTGCGCTCTGCACGCCGAGCGCATGACCTTCCCCGAGGGCTGGGAGGTCCTGCGCTACGGCGAGGGGTGACGCGGGCGGTTCAGCCGGCGAGGCGCGCGGCGCGCTCCGCCTGCGCCCGGAGGGCCGTGCGATCCCGGTCGCGGCGGATCGCGGCGACGCCCTGTAACAGCAGCTCGGGGGCGACGGGCGGCAGGGGCGACACGAAGGGCGCGACCTCCTGGGCGAGCTCGGCCGCGAGGCGGGCGCGCACCGCCGGATCCATGCGCGCGGCTCCCGACGCGAAGCGCGTCACACGCAGGTCGACCCGCGCGGGCAGGCGCGCGGCGTCGGCGACCTCGGCCCATCCCGCGAGCTCGGGCGGCACGCCGGGCGCGGGCTCGGGGAGGCGAGGGGCCCGCGTGCGCTCGCTGTAGGTCCCGGCGACGAGGTCGCCGAGGCGCTGGCCGCGCGGCGAGAACATCGCGACGAGGAAGGCGATGCCGCCGAGCGACATGGCGATCTCGAGCACGCCGACGAGGGCGCGGATGAACGCGTGGCGAAAGCCGATCGCGCCGCCGTCGGATCGCACGATCCGGGCGCCTGCGGCGAGCCTTCCGAGGCTGCGCCCGCGCGTCAGCGTCTCGACCGCGACGGGGATCACGACGAACACGACGACGATCGCCGTGACCTGGTAGATCTGCACCGTGCCCTGGTCGAGGACGCCGGCGTCGGCGAGGGATCCGGCCGCCCACATGGCGAGGAACAGCAGCAGGTAGGCGATCACGAGATCGATGAGGCCGCCGAGCGCGCGCATCCCGACGCCGAGCGGCTGCAGGTCGAGCGCGACGGCCTCTCCCGTGAGGATCTCGTCCTCGGCCACGAGATCGCGGGGCCGGAACGCGGGCTGCGACATGCGTACAGTCAAACATGTGAACACCGACGCGCTCATCGACGCCCGGCGCTCCGAGTGGGACCGCCTCGACGTGCTCGCGCGGCGGCGCAGGCTCTCGGGGGCCGAGGCCGACGAGCTCGTGCACCTGTACCGCGCCGGGTCGGCCGATCTCGCCGAGCTCAAGACGTCGGGCGGCCGCAGCGCGGCGGGCGACTACCTGTCGGGGATCCTCGGCCGAGCGCGGCTGAAGCTCACGGGCGGACCCGACAACCTGCTGCGGACCCTTCCGCGCTTCTTCGTGTGGCAGCTGCCGGCGGCGCTGTACCGGATCCGCTGGACGTCGCTCGCCGTGACTCTCGGGTTCGTCGCCGTCGTGGCGCTCGTCGCGCTGTGGGCCGGATCCGATCCCGCCTACATGGCCGCGCTCGGCGACGAGTCGTCGCTGTCGCAGTACGCGAACGAGGACTTCATCGCGTACTACAGCGACCATCCCGAGGGCGTGTTCGCCGGGATGGTGTGGACGAACAACGCGTGGATCGCGGCGCAGTGCGTGATGTTCGGGATCACGGGGATCTGGCCCGTGTACTCGCTCGTCGTCAACGCGACGGGCCTCGGCACGTCGGCCGCCGTCATGTTCTGGTACGGCCGCGGATCCGACTTCCTGCTGTACATCCTTCCCCACGGTCTGCTCGAGATGACGTGCATCTTCGTCGCCGGGGCGGCGGGGCTGCGGATCTTCTGGGCGTGGATCGCGCCCGGAGCGCGCTCGCGGGGCGCCGCCCTCGCGGAGGAGGGGCGAGCGCTGGCGACGGTCGTCGTCGGTCTCGCGATCGGTCTCGCGATCTCGGGGCTCATCGAGGGGTTCGTCACACGCCAGGAGTGGCCGCACGCGATCAGTATCGGGATCGGCGCGGCCGCGCTCTTCGCCTGCCTCGCCTACGCGCTGATCCTGGGCCGCCGGGCGACCCGCCGGGGCGAGACGGGCGACCTGACGGAGTACGAGGCGGGCACCCCGCGACTCGTCGCGGGGTAGCGGCGCCCCGCGCGGGGGTCGGCCTTGCGGCGGCCATCCGCCCTTCGCACGGCCGGATCCGCCTCAGCTGGCCGTACGGGGGCGGTTCTCCGTGCGAGGGTCGTCGCTCGCGCGGTGTTCTGCGCTGGTGGCGGGATCTCCGCGTGTGGCTCCCTTTTCCGGCGGCCGTTCGCCCTTCGCGCGGCCGGATCCGCCCGAAAAGGCCGCGCGGGGGCGGTTCTCCGCGTGAGGGTCGTCGCTCGCGCGGTGTTCTGTGCTGGTGGGGGGATCTCTGCGCGTGGCTCGGCCTTCGCGCGGTGTTCTGGGCTGGTGGCAGGATCCCCGCACCAAGGACGACGTTCCGGCGGCCATTCGCCCTTCGCGCGGCCGGATCCGCCTCAGCTGGCCGTACGAGGGCGGTTCTCCGCGCGAGGGTCGTCGCTCGCGCGGGTTCCTGCGTTCTTCATTGCTCTGAAAGCTGGGGCGGCGGGGCTGGAATCTCGGCACGCTGCTGGCGCTGGTGAGGGGTCCCCCGCGCGGGGGTCGCCCTTCCGGCGGCCGTTCGCCCTTCGCGCGGCCGGATCCGCCCGAAAAGGCCGCGCGGGCGCCGATCTCCGCGCGAGGGTCGTCACTCGCGCGGGCTTCTGCGTCTTCATTGCTGGGGAGGTTGGCGCAGCGGGAGTGCACTCTGGCGCTGATGAACGGATCTCCGCGCGTGGCTTGGCCTTCCGGCGGCCATTCGCCCTTCGCGCGGCCGGATCCGCCGCAGCTGGCCGCGCGAAGCGCAGCTGGCCGCGCGAAGCGCAGAAGGCCGCGCGAAAGGGCGAGGCAGCGCGGGGATCCGTCTACCGGGCCTCAGTCGTGTCGAACAGCGCACGGTACGCGAAACCGGCCAGGAGCGCGCCGACGATCGGGAAGACGATGAACACCCACAGCTGCGACAGCGGAAGCACGCCGCCGTAGATCGCCGTCGCGATCGAGCGCGCCGGGTTGACCGACGTGTTGTCGACGGGGATCGCGACCAGGTGGATCAGGGTCAGCGTCAGGCCGATCGCGAGGCCCGCGAACGGGGTGCCGCGGTCGGGGTGGGTGACGCCGAGGATCACCGTGACGAACACCGCCGTCAGCACGACCTCGACGATGATGGCGGCGGGGAGCCCGAAGCCGCCGGGGGAGAGCGCGCCCCAGCCGTTCGACGCGAAGCCCGCATCCTGGGCCGCGATGAGCCACCCGTCGGGGCCGAACAGCCCGATGAGCATGAGGATCGTCGTCGCGATCGCGCCGCCGACGACCTGCGCGACGATGTACTTCCACACGTCGGCCCAGGGGAACCGACCCGCCGCCGCGACGCCGATCGTGACGGCCGGGTTGAAGTGCCCGCCCGACAGGGGTCCGAAGGCGTATGCGCCGACGACGACCGTCAGGCCGAACGCCAGGGCGACCGCGAGATATGTGATGCCGGGCACGAAGGATCCGGCGTCGTTGCCGAAGTGCGAGGAGAACAGCGCGACGCCGACGGCGGCGAAGACGAGCAGGAACGTCCCGGCGGCCTCGGCGACGAGCTTCGCACCGGTCGTGGGTGTGGGGGGCGTGGTGTCGGCCATGATGCGGATCCCTTCCGTCGCGGCGCGATTCGCCGTCTGACCGAATCGTGGCATACGAAAGGGCCGGGCAGAGGTGCGATCCTCCGCCCGGCCCCGTCGGCGCGTCGCGTTACGCGAGCTTGGCCCTGATGCCGGCGACGATCTTCTCGTCGACCTGGCCCCAGTACCAGAAGAAGCGCTCCTTGACGCGGTCGACCGTCAGCCCGGCGTACTGCCCGGCGAGGGTCTCGTGGAAGCGGTCCTTCGCCTCGGCGTCGAACACGTCGTTGTACAGCGTGCGGGCCTGACCGAAGTCGTCGTCCTCGCTGTGCAGCGTCTGCGCCGATCGCACGAGGGCGCCGTCGGACTCCCACGACGCCTCGACGGCGCGATCCGCGTCGGCGTGCGGGCCGCCGAACGAGTTGGGCGCGTAGACGGGGTGCTCGGCCGGATTGAAGTGGTACTGCATGTTGCCCTCGTGCATGTAGTTCGCGGTGGGGGCGGCGTGCGGCCGGTTGACCGGCAGCTGGTTGTAGTTCGTGCCGATGCGGTAGCGCTGCGCGTCGGGGTACGAGAACACACGCGCCATGAGCATCTTGTCGGGTGAGATCCCCGTGCCGGGAACCTGGTTCGCGGGCGAGAACGCGGCCTGCTCGATCTCGGCGAAGAAGTTCTGCGGGTTGCGGTTCAGCTCGAACGTGCCGACCTTGATGCGGGGGTAGTCGCTGAACGGCCACACCTTCGTCATGTCGAACGGGTTGAAGCGGTAGTCGGCGGCGTCGTCGTACGGCATGACCTGCACGTACACGTCCCACTTCGGGAACTCGCCCCGATCGATCGCCTCGTAGAGGTCGCGACGGTAGTAGTCGGCGTCCTCGCCCGCGATCCGCTCCGCCTCGTCGGCGGGCATGTTCACGACGCCCTGGTGCGAGACGAAGTGGTACTGGATCCAGAAGCGCTCGCCCTCGGCGTTCACCCACTGGTAGGTGTGCGAGCCGTAGCCGTTGAGGTGGCGCCACGACTTCGAGAGGCCGCGGTCGCCCATGAGGTAGGTGACCTGGTGGGCCGACTCGGGGGACAGGGTCCAGAAGTCCCACTGCATGTCGGCGTCGCGGAGGGCGGATCCGCCGAGGCGCTTCTGCGAGTGGATGAAGTCGGGGAACTTGATCGCGTCGCGCAGGAAGAACACCGGGGTGTTGTTGCCGACCACGTCGAGGTTGCCCTCGCTCGTGTAGAAGCGGAGGGCGTAGCCGCGCACGTCGCGCCAGGTGTCGGGGGATCCCTGCTCGCCGGCGACCGACGAGAAGCGGATCAGGACCTCGGACTCGGCGCCCGGCTGGAAGACCGCCGCGCGCGTGTACTGCGACACGTCCTCGGTGACGGTGAACGTTCCGAAGGCGCCGCCGCCCTTGGCGTGCGGGTTGCGCTCGGGCACGCGCTCGCGGTTGAACGAGGCGAGCTTCTCGACCAGGTAGCGGTCGTGCAGGGCCGTGATCCCGTCGGGACCGTTCGTGAGCGAGTGCTCGTCGCTCGTGACGGGCGTCCCCGTCTGGGTCGTCGTGTAGTCGATGTCAGCCATTGCCGTTCCTTTCGCAGCGGGCGCAGATGGCACGGAAGGTCACGCTCGCCTCGAGGACGCGCATGCCGTGGGTGTGGGAGGGTTCGAGGCAGGGGGCCTCGCCGACGACGCACTCGACGTCTTCGACGCGGCCGCAGATGACGCACTGGATGTGGTGGTGGTTGTCGTGGGCCGCCACCTCGTAGAGCGCGCTCGCCGCTCCGGGGAGGCTCACGCGCTGCGCGAGCCCGGCCTCGGTGAGGTCGCCGACGACGCCGTGCACGGTCTGCAGGGCGATGCCGGCGATGGATCCCTGCACCTCGCGGTGCAGTTCGTCGGCGGAGGCGTGTGGGTGGCGCGCGAGGGCGTCGAGCACGGCCACCCTCTGGGCCGTGACGCGCAGCCCCGCCCGGCGCAGCTGATCTGCGGGGTCGGTCGTCACGGGTGCGGGGGTCATCGAGACCACCCTACCCGCTCTTTTGAATCATTCGCAAAAGAGAACGATGAGTGAATTCGATGTTTCGACTGCGTGGCGAAGCCGCGCAGTCGAAGCGCGGTGCGACGACGGGCGGACGTCACCGAACGAGACTAGGAAATACCCGATCCAGATCGTTTTCAGCTCTTGCCATTCGAACATTCGTTCTATACGATGGAGCCATGACCGCCCCGGCGCCCGACATCACCTCATGGGACATGGATCCCATCGAGCGTGAGCGCGCCCTCGAGGCGCTCGACGTGCTGCGAGTCGCGCAGGAGATGCGCGCCGGGGCCGACGCTCTGATGGCATCCGCGCATGCTGTGCTGAACGCGATCTCGACCGCACAGTCGGAGCGCATGCCGAAGAACGCGGGAGCCGACCACGGCCTCCCGTTCCGGTCCATGGCCGAAGAGGTCGCCTCCGCAACGCACGTGTCCCGTGGGATGGCCGCCGACCGGATGCACGACGCGTCGACCCTGACGACCATGTACCCGGTTCTGCACCACGCCCTGCGTCGGGGCCAGGTGTCCGACGCGCACGTCCGCGCGATCCTCGCCGAGGGTCAGCGCCTCCATCACGACGACGATGCCCGTCGGGCATACGAGAGGGGGATCATCGAGTTCGCCGCCGCGTCGACGGCCGGGCAGACGCGCCGCGCGGCGAGGGCCATCGCCGACAAGCTCTCACCCCGCGAGTTCGAGGAGATCCACGCGCAGGCGAAGACGCGCCGCCGGGTCACGGTGCGGGATCTCGACGACGGGATGAGCGAGCTGTACCTTCTCGGCGAGTCCACGATCGTGAACGGCGTGTTCGACCGTCTGACGGTCATGGCACGGAAGGTCGCGTACGCGCACCGTGCCGAGCACCAACGTGAGCAGGCCGCAGCCGCCGGCGAGCCCGTCGACGCGGACAAGAGGTTCCCCTTCGACCCGAACCGCCGCACGCTCGACCAGATCCGCGCCGACCTGCTCGCAGACATCCTGCTGACGGGCGCACCGAACGCGCATCAGGCTCACACGCCCGGTGACACGGCGTTGGACGAGATCCGCGCCACCGTCCAGGTGATCATCCCCATCGACCGATTGATCGACATCGACTCGAACACGGGCCAGCCGCTGTTGGAATCGGATCAGCCGATCAGTGCGGAGGCCGCGAAACGACTCGCGGGCCGGGCGCCCACGTGGGATCGGATCTTCATCACCCCATCCGGGCAGGTCCTCGCGACCGACAAGTACCGGCCGACTCGGGATCAGCGAAGACTCCTCCTCGCCAGGGATGGGACGTGTCGCTTCTCCGGATGCACGGCGAAAGCCCGTTCCTGTGACATCGACCACACGCACGACTACGCGTCGGGCGGTCAGACGACCCTCGACAACATGGGATGCCTCTGCGAGTCACACCACGTGCTGAAGCACAACACCCCGTGGAAGGTGAAGCAGACCGGCAACGGGGTCTACGAGTGGGTGTCGCCGCTCGGGTTCACGCGCGTGACGAAGCCGGGGTCGACGGTGCGCTTCCGCGACCTCACGGCCGAGCCCGCCCCGTTCTGACGGGCGCATTCGCGTCCTCGGCCCATCGCGGGTCGTACGGCGAGAGCGCGGCGGGGTTCACGTCACAGCCGCCCGGCCTTCTTCAGCGCGAGGTAGCGGTCGGCGATGCGCGGAGGGAGGAGCTCGGGGGTGTCGGCGATCGCCTCGGCCCCCGCCCGGGCGATCGCGCCGGCGACGCGCTGCGCGTCGTGGGACGCGGCCTCGGCCGCCGCGGCGCGGTACAGCTCCGAGACGGATCCGCCCGCCCGCGCCGTGTCGCCGAGAGCGTGATCCGTGACAGCGCCGACGAGCACGGTCGTGCCGGATCCCGGGATCGCCTCGAGCGAGGTGAGGAAGGCGCGCGAGGCGGCGACGTCCTCCTGGGCCGTGAGCACGACGAGCAGGCTCGGTCGTCGGGCGAGCCGCAGCGCCTCGGCGAACGCGCGGTCCCAGTCGGTGTCGATGAGCCGCGCGTCGACGGGCGCGAGCGCGTCGCTGATCTCGGGAAGCAGCCGCGCGCCGTCGACCCCCGTCACGCGAGCGCGCACGAGGCGGTCGAACGCCAGCAGGTGGACGTGATCGCCCGCCCGGGTCGCGAGGGCGGCGAGCAGCATCGCGGCCTCGAAGGTCGCGTCGAGGCGCGTCTCGTCGCCGACGCGAGCGGCGGCGGTGCGGCCGGTGTCGATGAGGATCGTGACGTGCCTGTCGCGCTCAGGGCGCCACGTGCGCAGCATCGTCGTCGTCGACCGGGCCGTCGCGCGCCAGTCGATCGACCGGACGTCGTCGCCGCGCACGTACTCGCGCAGCGAGTCGAACTCGGTTCCCTGCCCGCGCACGAGCAGGCTCGTGGATCCGTCGAGCTCCCGGAGGCGCCGCACGCGGCTCGCGAGGTGCCGCCTCGCCCGGAACGGGGGGAGCACGCGCAGCGCGCCGGGCGCCGGGATCGTCGCCTGGCGGCCCGCGAAGCCCAGCGGGCCGAGGGCGCGCACCGCGACGAACTCGCTGCGGAGCTCGCCGCGCCGGCGCGGGTGCAGCGCGGCCGACACGACACGCGACTCGCGGGCGGGGATCACGAGCCGCGGCCTGTCTCCCGGGTGGCCGGCCGTCGGCTGCCACGCGTCGCGGATCCGCACCCGGAGGGTCCGCGATCCGTCGTTCACGACCTGCAGCCGCGTCGGGACCTCGTCGCCCAGCCGCGCCCGCGCCGGGACGTCGCGCACGAAGCGCAGCGCGGCGGGGGAGGGCGCCGCGAGGGCGTCGACCCCGAGGATCGCGGCGCACACGAGCGCCCACGCGATGAGGGTCAGCCACGCGTCGATGCCGGCCGCCTGGAGCACGACGATCGGCACGACGCCGACGGCGACGAGGATCGGCGCGCGCCCCGACAGGAACATCAGCGCGGGACGGCGGTCTGCCGCAGGACCGACGTGAGGACGGCGTCGACCGTGACGCCCTCGATCTCGGCGTCGGCGCGCAGCTGGATGCGGTGGCGCCACACGGGGGTCAGCATCGCCTGCACGTGGTCGGGCGTGATCGCGGGGTAGCCGCCGAGCCACGCCCACGCCTTCGACGCCGCGAGCAGCGCCGTCGCCGCGCGGGGGCTCGCGCCCACCTCGACGGAGGCGGCCGCGCGCGTCGCGCGGGCGAGGTCGACGATGTACGCGAGGACGTCCTCGGTCGCCTCGACGGCCGCCGCCGCGCGCTGCGCCGCGAGGATCTGCTCGGCCGTCACGACCGCCTCGACCTCGTCGAGGTCGCGCGGCGAGAAGCCCGCCGCGTGGCGGCGCAGGACGTCGATCTCGGCGTCGCGCTCGGGCACGCGGATCGCGAGCTTGAGGAGGAAGCGGTCGAGCTGCGCCTCCGGAAGCGTGTACGTGCCCTCGTGCTCGATGGGGTTCTGGGTCGCCGCGACGAGGAAGGGATCCGGCAGCGGCCGGGTGACGCCGTCGCTCGACACCTGCCGCTCCTCCATCGCCTCGAGCAGCGCCGACTGCGTCTTCGGAGGCGTGCGGTTGATCTCGTCGGCGAGCAGGACGTTCGTGAAGACGGGCCCCTCGCGGAACTCGAACTCGCCCGCCTTCGCGTCGTAGAGGAGGGATCCCGAGACGTCGCCCGGCATGAGGTCGGGCGTGAACTGCACGCGCTTCGTGTCGAGGCCCAGCGCGCGGCTGAACGCGCGCACGAGCAGCGTCTTCGCGACGCCCGGGACGCCCTCGAGCAGCACGTGTCCGCGCGCGAGGAGGGCGATGAGGAGGCCGCTCACGGCGCCCTCCTGGCCGACGACGGCCTTGCCGACCTCGGCGCGGACGCGCGAGACGGCCTCGCGCAGGGGATCGTTCTCGGTCATCGTGGGTGTCCTTCCCCGGATTCGGTCACGTCGTGTTCGAGGGCGCGCAGCCGGGAGCCGAGCTCGGCGAGCCGCGCGTCGTCTGCGGGATGGTCGGCGAGGAGCGCGGCGACCTCGCGGGGATCCCTCCCCGTCGCCCCGGCGGCCGCGTGGGCGACCTGTTCGACGTCGGCGCCGGGCGCGAGCGCGAGGCGGCGCGCGATGCGCGACATCGCGCCGTCGCGGATCGCCTGCCAGGCGTGATCGGGATCGCGCGCGTCGCGGTAGAGGCGAGCGCGCCCCTCGAGCGTCTCGCCCGCCCGCACGGTCACGGGCAGGGTCTCGGCGACGAGCGGGCCGAAGCGGCGCCCCCGCCAGATCGCGCACGCCAGCGCGACGACGGCCGCGAGCACGATCGCGGGAGAGACCCACCGCGGCGTGAGGTCGCCGAGCGTCGGCGGCGCGCCCGTCGCACCCGCGTCGGCGGGGGAGGGCGTGTACCAGACGATGTCGCCGGCGCCCTCGAGGAGCCCGAGGGCGAGCGCCGCGTCGCCGCGCTCGTCGAGGCGCCCGTTGGCGAAGACGGCCGACCCGTCGACGAACGTGACGATCGAGTCGGCGTCGACGCGGGCGCGCACGAGCCCGTAGCCGTCGCCCGAGGGGTAGCAGGCCGTGATGCCGTCGAGGGAGAGGGGAACGAGCGTCCTGCCCGCCGTGATCGGCCCGGCGTTCCGCGCGACCGGCAGGTCGCACGCGGGGCGGAGCGCCTCGTCGCCCGACCACCCCGTCGTGGCTCCCGGGACGACGGCCGAAGCGGCGACGGCGTCGGCGTCGAGCACGATCGTGTGGGCGGCGTCCGCCGCGAGATCCGCGAGGACCTCGGGATCCAGGAGGGTCGCGTCGGTCACGACGAGCGTCGATCCGCTCCCGACCGCGTCGCGCGCGCCCGCGAGGTCGTCGGCCTCCTCGACCGCGAAGCCGTCCTCCTGCGCGAGCGTCGTGACCGCCAGCGCGCCGTCGTAGCGCGGGCTCTCGGCGCCGAGGGGGACGGGCGCGCTCCACTCGCGCGACACGAGCATCGCGACGACGGCCGCCGCGACGACGAGGAGCGCGACGACGATCCAGGCCCACACGGCGCGCCTCCGGGATCCCGCGGGCCGCTCCGGGGCTTCGGCGACGTCGACGAGGCTCACGAGAGCACCGAGCCGGGGGCCGTCGCGGGCCGGGCGGCCGCGATCGCGTCGTCGAGCGCGGCGACCTCGTCGTGCGACGCGGACGTCGCGTGGCGGCGCAGGTAGCGCACGTCGTCGAACGCGCGCGACGCGGCGCAGAGCCCTGCCGCGTGATCCGGGAAGGGGCGGGAGGCGGCCTCGGCGAGGGCGCGGGCCGTCATGCCGGGAGGGGCGTGCAGCACGCCGCGCTCGTCGAGCCCGCGGGCGATCGCGCGGAAGCGCAGCACGAGCGCGGCGTCCCAGTCGCCGCGCGAGGCGGCGGAGGCGGCGTCGGCGCGCAGCTGGGCGGCGGTCCGGAGGTCGTCGCCGATCACGCTCGAGGAGACGCTCGTCGCCGAGCGCCTGTCGCGGCGGGGGACGCCCCAGATCACGATCGCGACGACGACGAGCGCGACGACGACCGCCACGATGAGCGCCGTGACGAGGGGGCTCCAGGATCCGCCGGCGAGCTGCGGGTTCAGGAGGCGCATGATGAACTCGCCGATCGCCTGTGCGACGCGGTCGAACACCGTCGGCTCGGCCTCCGCGTACACGCGCTTCGCGAGCTCCTCGGCGGCGCGGTCGCGCGCGTCGTCGGGGTCGGGGAGCGCGGCGAGCGCGATCACGGCGGCCGACGTCATACGGGAGGTGCGGGGGGAGCGGGCGGGCCCGCGGGAGGCGCGGGGAGCGGCGGCACGGGAGGGATCGGCGCCGGCGGGAGGGGCCCCGCGCCGGGAGGCGGCGCGTACTGCGACGGCGCGGCGCCGGGCTCGTACGGATACGGGTCGGCGCCCGAGTCTCCCGACTGCGCCGCCTCGACGTATCGCTGCATGCGCAGGTCGATCCCCTCGTCGCGCATGCGCGCGTCGATGTACGACAGCACGCCGGCCGACGTCGTGACGATCATGAGCACGCCGGCGAGGACGATCGAGATGACGAGCGGGACGAACACCGTGACGATGCCTGCGGCGATCGCGAGCCCCATGTCGTCGCTCGCGCCGCCGAACGGGGCGAGCGTCACGACGATGAGCGGCATGAGGATCTCGACCATCACCGAGATGACGATGCTCGCGCCCTGCGAGATGAGGAACATCATCGCGAAGACCCCGAGCGTCGGCCAGAAGCGACCGCGCGTGAGGCGCCACGAGCGGCGGATCGCCCGGATCGGGCCCGTGTGCTCGAGGACGATGACGGCGGGAACGTAGTAGAGCTTCGTTCCGAGCCAGAGGTAGAGCGCGAATCCTCCGAGGAGGGCGAGGATCCCCCAGAGGATCCCGACGACGAGCCCGGCCTCGTCGGGGGCGAACGCGACGATCGCCGCGATCGGGGCGACGAGGAGCGCCATGGCGACGAGAGCGGCCGCGAGCGCGAGGAACGAGTACCCGACGAGCGGCCAGAACGCGCGGCCGGCGCGCTTCCACAGGCGCGCGAGCGGCGCCTTCTCCGCGAGGGACGCATGGCCGACCTCGGCGACGATGACGGCCTGCACCACGATCGTCACGGCGCCGATCAGGAGGGAGAGCACGATCGTGCCGACCGCGACGATCGCGATGCCGCCCGCCATGAGCTGGTCGTACTCGTCGGAGAACGGATCCACGGTGTCGGTGCGCGAGAAGGCGAGGAACGTCAGCCCCACGACGGCCGCCATCAGGACCGTGTACGCGACGAGCTGGATCCCGATCCCGAACAGGAGGAGGACCTTCGGATTCCCCTTGAGCACGGCGAACGATCGGCCCATGATCTGGCCGAATCCGAACGGATACAGCGGCACGAGGCCCTGACGCGGCGCCGGTGCCCAGGAGGTGTCGGTCATCACCGCCATCGTTGCATACCCTGTTAGGCATGACTGGTCGCATTCTCGTCGTCGACGATGACGCCGCCCTCGCCGAGATGATCGGCATCGTGCTCGCGGGCGAGGGCTTCGACGCCGCCTTCTCGTCCGACGGGGCCCTCGCGGTCGACGCCTGGCGCCGCGAGAAGCCCGACCTCGTGCTGCTCGACCTCATGCTCCCGGGCAAGGACGGCATCCAGATCTGCAGCGAGATCCGCGCCGAGTCCGGGGTTCCGATCATCATGCTCACGGCGCGCACCGACACGGCCGACGTCGTCGCGGGCCTCGAGGCCGGCGCCGACGACTACATCGTCAAGCCCTTCAACCCGACCGAGCTCGTGGCGCGGATCCGCACCCGCCTGCGCCCCGTCGCGGCCGAGGCGGCGCCGTCGCTGCGCATCGGGGACGTCGTGATCGACGTGGCCGCGCACGAGGTGCGCCGCGGCGACGAGCTGATCTCGCTGACGCCGCTCGAGTTCGAGCTGCTCGTCGCGCTCGCCTCGAAGCCGCAGCAGGTGTTCACGCGCGAGCAGCTGCTCGAGCAGGTGTGGGGCTACCACTACAAGGCCGACACGCGGCTCGTGAACGTCCACGTGCAGCGCCTGCGCTCCAAGATCGAGATCGACCCCGACAGCCCTCGCGTCGTCATGACGGTGCGCGGCGTCGGGTACCGCGCCGGCGCCGCGGCGTAGTCGCGCGATGGCTCGGCTCGCCGCGCGCATGCGCCGCCTGTGGCGCTGGTTCCCGCGCACGTGGCGACGCTCGACCCGCGCGTGGCGGCACTCGCTGCGCTTCCGCATCGTCCTCATCACGACCGTCTCGACGACGGCGGCGATCCTCGTCGCGATCGTGTGGGCGGCGCTCGCGATCCAGACCGACCTCTTCAACGCGCGGCGCGACGAGGTCCTCGCCGACACGAACCGCGCCGTCGAGTTCACGCAGGAGGGGCTCAACGCAGCCGACCCCGCGACCGACCGCGCCGCGATCCAGACCCTGACGAACACGATGCGCGAGAACCTCGTGACGTCGTCGTCGACGAACCTCATCGTCGGCTTCCCGATCGAGGACCAGTCGACGGCCGACGCGCCCGCGGCGTTCCGCACGCGCAACGACCTGTTCGACGCGTCGATGATCTCGAGCGGGCTGCGCGAGCAGGTCGTCGCGCAGCCGAGCACGCAGTGGTGGCAGTCGATCGGCCTTCCCGGCGACGGCGGCCGCGAGGTCCCGGCGATCGTCGTCGGGCAGACCCTCGAGATGCCCAACGTCGGCGTCTTCGAGATCTACCTCGCGTACTCGATGACCGACGTCGCCCAGACGCTCGCCTTCGTCCAGATCACGCTGTGGATCACGGCGGGCGCCCTCGTGATCATCGTCGCGGCCGTGATGTGGCTCGTCATGCGCAGCGTGTCGATCCCGATCATCGACGTCGCCAAGACGAGCGCGCGCTTCGCCGCGGGCGACATGACGGCCCGACTCGCGGTGCAGGGCGAGGACGAACTCGCGACGCTCGCTCGCTCGTTCAACGGCATGGCGGACAGCATCGAGGCGCAGATCCGCGAGCTCGCCGAGCTGTCGCTCGTGCAGCAGCGCTTCGTGTCCGACGTCTCGCACGAGCTGCGCACGCCGCTCACGACGATCCGGCTCGCGGCGGGGATCCTGCACGGTGAGAAGGCGTCGTTCGCGCCCGTTCCGGCGCGCTCGGCTGAGCTGCTCCACGACCAGGTCGGCCGCTTCGAGGAGCTGCTGAACGACCTCCTCGAGATCAGCCGCTACGACGCCGGATCCGTGCAGCTCGAGCGGGAGTCGACGAGCCTCAGCGAGATCGCGGCCGACGTCGTCGAGCAGATGCGCGACCTCTCCGAGCGCAACGGATCCGAGCTCCGTCTGCGCGCCTCGGACGGCGACGACATCGTCGAGGTCGACCCGCGCCGCATCCGCCGGATCCTGCGCAACCTCATCGGCAACGCGATCGAGCACGGCGAGGGCGAGCCCATCGAGGTGTCCGTCGCGGCCGATGCGTCTGCCGTCGCCGTCGGTGTGCGCGACTACGGCCTCGGCATGAAGCCCGAGGACGCGGCTCGGGTCTTCGACCGCTTCTGGCGCGCCGATCCGTCGCGCCAGCGCACCATCGGCGGCACGGGCCTCGGCCTGTCGATCGCGCTCGGCGACGCGAAGCTCCACGGCGGATCGCTCGAGGTGTGGTCGCAGCCCGGCGTGGGCTCGCACTTCGTCCTCACGCTGCCGCGGGGGTCGCGCCCGCTCGGGACGCACCCGATCGCGGTCGACCCGCCGCCCGCGCTCGACGTCAGCGACCAGCCCGTGCGCAGCGGGCCCGCGACCGACACCCTGATCGTGGCACGCGAGAAGCCCGACGAGGAGGACGCATCATGAGGGCTCTCCACCGGATCGCGGCGGCCGCGGCCGCCGTCGCCGCCGTACTGGGGCTCGCGGCGTGCGCGGGCCTGCCGACGACGGGCTACGTCGAGCCGGGCGACCAGGTCGGCGTCGTGTCCGACGACGCCAGGTGGCAGATCACGCCGGACGGCCCCGTCGAGGGTGCGTCGGCCGAGGCGATCGTCCTGGGCTTCCTCGGCGCGGGCGAGGGCCCGGCCGACGACTGGGCGACGGCGCGCGAGTTCCTGAGCGACGACTTCGCGAAGACGTGGGATCCGTCGGCCGGCGTCACGATCGAGAGCATCAACGACCGCGTCGTCGGAGACTTCTCGCCCGACGAGAGCGCCGACGCGGGGAGCGTCACGGCCCGGATCACGGCCACGGCCACGGTCGACGCCATGGGCGCGTACCACCCCGTCACCGACGGGTCGCGCGTCGACCAGGTGCAGTTCCAGCTCGTCCGCGAGGACGGCGAGTGGCGGATCTCCTCGGCTCCCGACGGCGTCGTCGTGCAGAGCGAGAACTTCCGCACGATCTTCGCGTCCGCCGCGCTCGCGTTCCCCGCCGTCGCGGGCGACCAGTACGTTCCGGACGTCCGGTGGGTCCCCGACACCGCGGGGCAGGCGCAGCGCCTCGTCGAGCTGCTGCTCGGCGGGCCGTCGCCGTGGCTCGCGGCGTCGGTCACGACGGCGTTCGACGGAATCGAGCTCGGATCACGCGGCGTCTCGATCGACGACACCTCGGCCACCGTCGACCTCTCGTCGGCCGCGCGCGACACGACGTCGGACGCGCGCGCCGTCATGGCGGGGCAGCTCCAGCAGACCCTCGCGTCGGTCGGCGTCACCTCGGTCTCCGCGACGTCGGGCGGCAGCCGCCTCGCGCTGCCGAACGTCACGGTGCAGACCGCGACGCCCGACGCCCGAGCGCTCGTCCTGACGGAGGACGGCTTCGGGTTCCTCGGCGGGTCGGACCTGACCGACATCGACGGCCTGTCGGACGCGGTCGTCGAGGCGGCGGGCGTCTCGAGCCCCGACCCCGCCGTGCAGATCTCGGTGTCGGCCGACCAGCAGACGGCGGCGATCCTCACGAAGTCGGGCGCGATCCGTCGGGTCACGGCCGACGGCGAGGTCACGACGCAGATGACGGCGTCCGACGGCGCGAGCATCGCGCTCGACCCGTTCGGGTACACGTGGGCGGGCTGGGACGACGGATCCTCGAACCTCGCCTACATCGCGCCCGACGGCACGACGATGACGAGCGCTCCGACGCTCGAGGAGTACAGCGGCATCACGACGCTCGAGGTCTCGCGCGACGGCATGCGCCTCGCGATCGCGGGTCGGCTGGGCGACGACGACGTGATCTCGATCGTCGGCATCCAGCGCGACGCGGACGGCGTCGTCACGGGGCTGTCGGATCCGATGGTCGTCGGCACGACAGACGAGCCCGTGCACCAGATCGGGTGGGTGACCGACCGCATCGTCGCGGCGGCCGTCGAAACCGGCGACGACCGCACCTCGGTCGTCGAGCAGACGGTCGGCGGCCTCGCGGAGCGGATCTCGGCGCCGTTCGAGGTCGTCGGGCTGGCCTACGGCAACCCGACCTCCAACGAGCGCGTGCTCACGTCCGACGGCGACCTGTACGTCCGGCGCACGACGACCTGGCTGCGCTCGGGCGGCGGGGTGGTCGTGCTCGCGACCCAGCTGGGCGCGCCGGCCGAGTAGGCCCGTCCACAAGCGCGGATCCGACTGTCCTGTCCCCAGAACGGCGCCCCGGCGGCCGCGGGCGGGCACGCTGGGGCGATGGATCCCGCCCCGCTGCGCTCGGCCCTCGCCGAGGCGTTCGCCCTGCTCCTGCCGGTCGCGTGCGGCGGGTGCGACGCCCCGGGCGTCGCGCTCTGCCCCGCCTGCCGCGCGGCGCTCGGCCCGCGCGTCGAGCGCGCCGACGTCGCCGGCCTCGCCGTCCACGCGGCGCTGCGCTACGAGGGGGTGTCCGCCGCCGCGATCCGGGCGCTCAAGCAGCGCGGCCGCACCGACCTCGCGCGGCCGCTCGGGCGGGCGCTGCGGGCGGCGCTCGCCGCCGTGGGCGACGGGGAGCACGGCCTCGTCGCGGTCGTCCCGCCGACGAGCAGGGCGGCGATGCGCCGCCGCGGCTACCGGGTCGTCGACCTCCTCGTGCGCCGCGCGGGCGTGCGGCCGGCCCGCCTCCTGCGGTACGCGCGGCGGGTGGGCGACCAGCGGGCGCTCGGGCGCGCCGAGCGCCGCCGCAACGTCGCGGGATCCATGCGCGCGACGGGCGCGGCGGAGGGCGCCCGCGTCGTCCTCGTCGACGACGTCGCGACGACCGGATCCACGCTCGCGGAGGCGCGCCGGGCGCTCGAGGAGGCAGGCGCGATCGTCGTCGGAGCGGCCGTCGTGGCGGCCACTCCGCGTCGGTAGGCGACGCATATGAACCGCAGGGGAGGAAAAGGCGTGACACGGGTGGCCTGAGCATCTACGGTGGGTGAACACCAAGCGACCGAGGGTTCGCTCAGTCCGGGCGAACCGGAATGGGAGGCACAGGATGGACACCAACATCACGGGCGTGGGCGTGAGCATCACCGACCGTTTTCGCGACGTCGTCGACGACAAGATCTCGCGCATCGAAACCCTCGCCTCGAAGGCCGAGCGCCTCGACGTCAAGGTGACGCAGACGGCGCACAGGCAGGGCCGCGTCGAGGAGGCCAAGGTCGAGCTGACCGTCACGGCGAAGGGCAAGATGGCCAGGGCCGAGGCCAGGGCCGAGGACAAGTTCGGGGCGCTCGAGACGGCCCTCGACAAGCTGGCGACCCAGCTGCGCCGCGCGAAGGAGCGCAAGGTCACGGATCGCCAGCGCCCCCGCAGCGCCCACCTCGAGAAGACCTCGGGATCCCTCGCGGGCATCGACATCACCCCGGCCGACGTCGACACCCTGCACGCCGTCGCGACGGGGACGGTCCCCGTCCAGCCCGTCGAGGACGACGCGCCCTACTCGCCGGTCGTCATCCGCACGAAGACGTTCGGCCCCGAGTGGATGACGGTCGAGGAGGCCGTCGACCGCATGGAGCTCGTCGGCCACGACTTCTTCCTCTTCGTCGACGCGCGCACCGATCACCCGAGCGTCGTCTACCGCCGCGTCGGCTGGGACTACGGCGTCATCTCGCTCGAGACGCCCGCCCCGCCGCAGGTCGAGCAGCGCCTGGCGTCCTAGCAGTCGCCTCGGCGGGCTCGTCAGTCGAAGATGTCGCCGATGAGCCCGCCGAGGAGGGCGCCGCCGATGAGGCCGCCCATGATGTCGCCGCCCGTCATGCCGCCGCCGCGGCGGCCGTATCCGCCGCCGTAGCCCCCGCCGCCCCAGTCGTTCGGGCGGGAGGAGTCGATGTCGCGCTGGGCGTACTGCAGGGCCTCGTTCGCGAGCTCCGTCGTGCGGCGGGCGAGGCGCTGGGCCTCCTCGCGGGTGTCCTCGTCCTCGATGAGCTCGTCGATGTCGAGGCGCGTGCGCTCGGCCTCGGTGAGGCGGGTGCGGGCATCGGCGCCGATCCAGCCGCGGTGGCCCGTGATGAGGTTGCGGGCGATCGCGATCGCGCGGTCGGCGGCGTCGACCTCGTGGCGCACGTGCGCGAGCGACGGGATGGGGCGCGCGGCCCGCTCCCGCGCCTTCTCGACGGCGCGGTCGAGCGCCGCGTTGGCGGCGCTGATACGCGAGAGGTCGGCGAACGGGTCGCTCAGCTGCCCCGGTGCGGGAAGGGCCCGGAGCGCGCCCTCGAGGGAGGCGATGGCCTCGGGGACCCCGGAGGTCTGGGGGCCCTGGCGTGCCGCCGTGACGTCGGCGCGGGAGTCGGCGATCACGTCGGCGAGCGTCGTCTGGGCGCGCATCGCCTCGATCTCGAAGTCGTCGACGGCGTCGAGGATCGTCGTCGCGCGGCGCACCGCCTCCGTCGCGGTCTCGAGCGCCACCATCGCCTCGTCGCGCCGGCCCGCCTCCTTGCGGCGGACCACGACATCCGCCGAGTGGTCCGCGAAGTCGAGCAGCTGCTCGGTCTCGCCGGAGTTCGCGCCGATCCGGTGCATCGCCTCGGGGGAGTAGCGCGCGCGGAGGCGCTCGACCGTCTGCTTCGCGGCGGGGATCCGCTCGCGCAGGGCGGCGGCCTCGTCGCGCACGCGCTGCAGCGTCCGAGGCGCGTCGCGCACCTTCTCGACGCGCTCGCGCAGCGACTCGGTGCGCTCGTCGAGCACCTGATCGGCCCACTCGCACAGCTGCACGATGCGCGCGTTGCGCGTGCGCAGCTCCTCGGGGGTGTCGGGGATGTCGTCGTGATTCAGCTGGTGCAGCTGGAACGCTTCGCGCATGTGGGTCGCGACGGCGTCGAGCCCCTCGCGCAGGTCCTTCGTCGCGGCGTCGCCGAGCTCGGCCTGCGCGAAGCCCAGCTCGTCGCGCGTCGTGCGGATCCGCTCGTCGGTCTTCACAAGCGCGTTCTGCGCCTTCCGCGCGAGAACGGCATCGTTCTCCTGCTGCTGCGCCTCGGCCTGTTCGCGCTCGCGACGCCGCCTGCCCCAGATAGCCATGAGGCGAGTCTATTTCGCGCGCTGATGAGCGGGATCCGCATCGGGAAGGCCTCCGCGCGTTCATAGACACGCGCGCATAGGATGGGCGGGTATGCCCTGCGCCCGAACGCGCGGGGCGATCCGATCGAGGAGTCATACGTGGCCAATCCGCTGGAGAAACTGCTTCGCGCCGGTGAGGGGCGACTGCGCCGCAGGCTGCAGCGCGTCGTCAACGCGGTGAACGCGCTCGAGGACGACTTCGCGAAGCTCACCGACGAGGATCTGCGCGGCGAGACGGCCGAGCTGCGCGCGCGCTACGAGGCGGGCACGTCGCTCGACGACCTCATGCCCGAGGCCTTCGCGGCCGTGCGCGAGGCGGCGAGCCGCACGCTCGGCATGCGCCCGTACGACGTCCAGGTCATGGGCGGCGCGGCGCTGCACCTCGGCAACATCGCCGAGATGAAGACCGGTGAGGGCAAGACGCTCGTCGCGACGATGCCGGCGTTCCTCAACGCCGTCGCGGGCAAGGGCGTCCACGTCATCACGGTCAACGACTTCCTCGCCTCGTACCAGGCCGACCTCATGGGGCGCGTGTTCCGCGCGCTCGGCATGACGACGGGCATCATCGTGTCGGGCCAGACCCCCGCGGTGCGCCGCGAGCAGTACGCGGCCGACATCACGTACGGCACGAACAACGAGTTCGGCTTCGACTACCTGCGCGACAACATGGCCGCGAGCCGCGACGACCTCGTGCAGCGCGACCACTTCTACGCGATCGTCGACGAGGTCGACTCGATCCTCATCGACGAGGCCCGCACGCCGCTCATCATCTCGGGCCCCGCCTCGGGCGAGGCGAACCGCTGGTTCACCGAGTTCGCGAAGATCGCCCGCACCCTCGAGGAGGGCGTCGACTACGAGGTCGACATCAAGAAGCGCACGATCGGCGTCCTCGAGCCGGGCATCGAGAAGGTCGAGGACCACCTCGGCGTCGACAACCTCTACGAGTCGGCGAACACCCCGCTCATCTCGTTCCTCAACAACTCGATCAAGGCCGTCGCCCTCTTCCACCGCGACCAGGACTACGTCGTCATGGACGGCGAGGTCATGATCGTCGACGAGCACACGGGCCGCATCCTCGCGGGCCGCCGCTACAACGAGGGCATGCACCAGGCGATCGAGGCGAAGGAGGGCGTGCAGGTCAAGGCCGAGAACCAGACCCTCGCGACCGTCACGCTGCAGAACTACTTCCGCCTGTACGACAAGCTCTCGGGCATGACGGGAACGGCCGAGACCGAGGCCGCCGAGTTCATGTCGACCTACGAGCTCGGCGTGCTCCCGATCCCGACGAACCGGCCCATGATCCGCAAGGACGAGCAGGACGTCATCTACCGCACCGAGAAGGGCAAGTTCGACCGCGTCGTCGAGGACATCGCCGACCGCCACGAGAAGGGCCAGCCCGTCCTCGTCGGAACGGTCAGCGTCGAGAAGAGCGAGCTCCTCTCCTCGCTCCTGCGCCAGAAGGGGATCCGCCACGAGGTCCTCAACGCGAAGAACAACGCGCGCGAGGCCGAGGTCGTCGCCGTCGCCGGCCGCCTGGGCGCCGTGACGGTCGCGACGAACATGGCGGGCCGCGGAACCGACATCATGCTCGGCGGCAACACCGAGTTCCTCGCGGTGCAGAAGATGAAGGAGAAGGGGCTCGACCCCGCCGAGACGGAGCCCGAGGTCTACGAGGCCGAGTGGGACGCCGTCTTCGCCGAGGTCAAGGAGTCGGCCAAGGACGAGGCCGAGAAGGTCCGCGAGGCCGGCGGCCTCTACGTCCTCGGCACCGAGCGCCACGAGTCGCGTCGCATCGACAACCAGCTGCGCGGTCGCGCCGGCCGCCAGGGCGACCCCGGCGAGAGCCGGTTCTACCTGTCGCTCGAGGACGAGCTCATGCGCCGCTTCCGCTCGCCGCTCGCCGACGCGATGCTCGCCCGCACCGACTTCGACGACACGCAGGTCATCACGGGCCGCGCGATCTCGGGCCTCATCAAGAGCGCCCAGGCGTCGATCGAGGGCCGCAACGCCGAGTCGCGCCGCAATGTCCTCAAGTACGACGACGTGCTGAACCGCCAGCGCCTCGCGATCTACAAGGACCGCCGCGTCATGCTCGAGGGCGACGACATCCAGGAGCGCGTCCAGCACTTCCTCGAGGACACCCTGAACCAGGTGATCGACGACCACACCTCGTCGGGTCACAACGAGAACTGGGACTTCGACGCGCTCTGGACCGACCTCAAGCAGATCTACCCGATCGACGTGACGATCGAGGAGGTCGTCGCCGAGGCGGGCGGCCGCCGCGGCGGCATCGACCAGGCGGGCCTCAAGCGCGAGATCCTGAGCGACGCGAAGATCGCATACGAGAAGCGCGAGGAGAAGCTCGGGTCGCCCGCGATGCGCGAGCTCGAGCGCCGCGTCGTGCTGCAGGTGCTCGACCGCCGCTGGCGCGACCACCTCTACGAGATGGACTACCTCAAGGACGGCATCGGCCTGCGCGCGATGGCGCAGCGCGACCCGCTCGTCGAGTACCAGCGCGAGGGCCACTCGATGTACCAGTCGATGATGGGCCAGATCCGCGAGGAGTCGGTCGGCTACCTGTTCAACCTCGAGGTGCAGGTGAACAGCGGCGAGGGCGGCGCCGAGGTCGAGGCGAAGGGCCTCGAGACGCAGCAGCCCGACGCGCGCCAGCTCGCCTACTCGGCCCCGGACGAGGACGGCGACGTCGAGGTGCGCCGCGAGGACGGCCAGGTCAACCGCGCCGCCACGCAGCGCGCGCAGGCGACGGACGACGGCGACGGCCGCAAGCCCATGAACCGCGAGGAGCGCCGCCGCCAGGGGAAGAAGAAGTAGCGAGCGCCACTAGGGTGGGTTCATGAACCTGCGACCCCTCGATCAGTCGGCCAAGCTCCAGAACGTCCTGTACGAGATCCGGGGCGCAGCGCTCGCGAAGGCCGACGAGCTCGAGGCCGCAGGCCACACCGTCCTGAAGCTCAACACGGGCAACCCTGCGATCTTCGGGTTCGAGGCGCCGTTCCAGATCGTGCGCGACATGGTGCGCGCCGTCCCGACGGCCCACGGCTACACCGACGCCCGCGGCATCGTCGAGGCGCGGCGCGCGATCGTCTCCCGCTACGAGAACGTCCCGGGATTCCCACGCTTCGACGTCGACGACGTCTACCTCGGAAACGGCGTGTCCGAGCTCATCACGATGACGACCCAGGCGCTCCTCGACGAGGGCGACGAGGTCCTCATCCCGTCGCCCGACTACCCGCTGTGGACGGCGATGACGAGCCTCTCGGGCGGAACGCCCGTGCACTACGCGTGCGACGAGTCGAACGGGTGGCAGCCCGACCTCGACGACATCCGCGCCAAGGTGACGCCGCGCACGAAGGCGATCGTCGTCATCAACCCGAACAACCCCACGGGCGCCGTGTACTCGCGCGAGATCCTCGAGGGCATCGCGCAGATCGCCCGTGAGAACTCGCTGCTCCTGCTCTCCGACGAGATCTACGATCGGATCCTCTTCGACGGCGCCGAGCACATCCCGATGGCATCGATCGCGCCCGACCTCCTGTGCATCACGTTCAACGGCCTGTCGAAGACCTACCGCGTCGCGGGGTACCGCTCGGGGTGGCTCGTGATCACGGGGCCGCGCGAGCACGCCAAGGGCTTCCTCGAGGGCGTGCAGCTCCTCGCCTCGACGCGGCTGAGCCCCAACGCCCCCGGTCAGCACGCGGTGCTCGCGGCGCTCACGGGGGTCCAGTCGATCGACGCGCTCATCGCGCCGACGGGCCGCCTGCACGAGCAGCGCGACATCGCGTGGCAGGGGCTCAACGCGATCCCCGGCGTCTCGTGCGTCGAGCCGCGCGGCGCGCTCTACGCGTTTCCGCGCCTCGACCCCGAGGTGCACGAGATTCACGACGACAAGAAGCTGATCTACGACCTGCTCCTCTCGGAGCACATCCTCATGGTCGAGGGCACCGGCTTCAACTGGCCGACGCCCGACCACCTGCGCGTCGTGACGCTTCCGGAGCCGCGGGTGATCGGCGAGGCGATCGAGCGCCTCGGAAACTTCCTCGCGTCCTACCGCCAGTAGCGGGCGTCAGAGCACGGCGAGCGACGCGGCGCGCCAGCGGCCGTCCGCGCCCTCGAGCCGCACCGCGATCGCGCGCGTGCGGCGCGGGGTCGCGACGACCGCGACGCCCTCGACGACGCCGTCGGCGGGCGAGGAGTGGTGCGCCGACTGCACCTGGTAGGCGGGATGGTGCGCGCTCTCTCCCCGGGCGCTGCGGGCGCGCGCCGCGAGGTTCGCCCGGACGAGCAGCGCCTGATAGGGCCCCTCGTCGAGCCAGCGCGCGAGCTGATCGACGTCGCGCACGCCGGCGATCACCTCGAGGACGCCTCCCGCGAGCGACGTGATGAGGGGGAGGGGATCCGGCAGGTCGGCCGTGCGGGTGGGCTGGCGCGCGAAGAAGTCGCGCACGTCTTCGGTGCGGCGGTTGGACCGGGCGGCAGTCATGCGGTCCACCGAACCACGCGACTGGGATACCGGGTAGACGTTTATATGCCTGTGGGTGGGCTGATCGTACGTTATGCACGAGCTGTACGCTGTCCCGATGCGCGACGGCAGGTGGGATCACCTCTTCGACGACCTCGAGCACCAGTTCGCGGCCGAGATCGACGCGGCCGAGCACGAGCTCGCCGCCGAGACGGAGCGCGTGCGGGTCGCCATGACCTCGCTCGCCGAGCGCCTCGCGGCGCGCGGCGTGGGCGCGCCCGTCGCGATCGAGATCGCGGGAGGGGAGGCGCTGCGCGGCGCGGTCCTCGCTGTCGGTTCCGACTGGATCGCCCTCGCTCCCGAGGGCGGGTCCGGCCTCGACATCGTCCCGCTGCACGCCGTGCGGGGGATCTCGCTCGCGGGCGCGGCGGCGGGGGCGGATCCGCTCACGGCTCGCATGCGCTTCGGCTTCGTCCTGCGCTCGCTCGCGCGGCGGCGCACGGCCGTGGCGGTCGCGCGGCCGGGCACGGGCGACCTGCAGGGGACTCCGGCGCTCGTCGGATCCGATCACCTCGACATCGCGGTGCACGACGCGGGGTCGGCCCCTCGCGCGAGCGAGGTCGCGCGCGTCGTCACCGTCCCGTTCGCCGCGATCTCGCGGGTGCGCGTCGACAACCGCGCCGACGCTGAGGTCTGACCCGTCAGATCGAGATGTGCGAGCCCCAGACCTCGGGCATGCTCGCGGCGTTCGACTGGCGCCACAGGGCGTGGCGGCGGGTCATCTCGTTCTGGTCGTCGACGTACTCGCGCACGCTGTCGCGCTCGATGCGCCACCGCGGGGGATCGCCCAGGCGCGTGCCGCGGAGGGCGCCGTCGGAGACGAGCCGGATCACCTCGTCGGGCTCGAGGGAGAGGAGCTCGGCGACCTGCGCGGGGGTGAAGAACTGCGCGGTGCGATCCGTCGACATGTCCCCATTATGAAGCGGCGGCCGCCCTCGGGACAGCGCCGGAGAGGCCCTGTGGATAATTTTCGAGGCACGATCGCGATCTCTGCCACGATCGGCTCCATGGCAAGCACCCCGAGAGCGTCCCAGCGCCGGCCGTGGGCCGATCCGCGCCTCCTCCTCGGCCTCGTCCTCATCGGGGCCTCGATCGCCGGAGTGTGGTGGGTCGTGCAGTCCGCCCGCACGACCGAGCCGGCGCTCGCGGCGGCGGGCACGATCGTGCCGGGCCAGACCCTCACGGCGTCCGACGTCGTCGCGGTCGACGTGCAGCTCGGCTCGTCGGCCGACGGCTACCTCAACCCCGCGGCGCTCGAAGACGGCCTCGTCGCGACGCGCGCGCTCGCCGCGGGCGAGCTCATCCCCGTGTCGGCGACGGGCGCGGCGGCCGACCTCGACGTCACGACCCTCGTCGTGCAGAGCGCACTCGAGGTGCCCGTCGGCGTCCAGGCCGGCTCGAGCGTCGAGCTCTGGGCCGCGGCGCCCGTGGGACCGGGGGAGTACGACGAGCCCGCGCTCATCGTCCCCGACGCCGTCGTGGGGCAGGTGATCGAGGACGACGGCGTCGTGAGCCAGGCGGGCGCGAAGCTCGAGCTCGTGGTGCCCCGCGACGCGGTCGCGGTCGTCCTCGCGAACGTCTCCGGCGGATCGGCGCTGTCGGCGGTCCCCGTCGCGGGCGGCGGCCGATGAGCGCGATCGTCGCGGTCGCCGAGCCCCACGGCTCGCGCCTGGCGGCCGAGCTCGCCGACGAGGGCGTCGACGTCGCGGCGCTCGTGCGGCCCGACGACCTCCTCGCCGCGGTCGGCGACGCGTCGGCGCGGGTGTGGGATGCGCTGCGCGAGGCCGACGCGGTCGTCGTCCACGCGACCCGCTCCGTCCTCGTCCCCGACGTCGTCGCGATGTGCGACAGGTCGGGCGCGCGCATCGTCGCCCTCGCCGATCGCGGGGCCGAGCGGCGCGCGGTCGCGTCGTTCGGCCTCCCTCCCGCGCTTCCGCTCTCAGCCGACGCGTCCGAGGTCGCGGCCCGGCTGCGGCAGGCCGACCTCGCGGCGCCCGAGCCCGAGGAGCCGCGCCCCGACGGCGGGGTGACGGTCGTGTGGGGGCCGCACGGGGCGCCGGGCCGCACGACCCTCGCGATCGCGCTCGCCGCGGCGCGGGCGCGCGAGGGATCCCGCGTCGCCCTCGTCGACGCCGACACGCATGCTCCGTCGGTCGCGCAGCGCCTGGGCCTCTCCGACGAGGCGCCGGGCTTCGCCTCGGCGTGCCGACAGACCGACTACGGGGTGCTCGACGGGCCCGAGCTCACCCGCCTAGCGGCGCCGCTCGACGTCGCCCGCCATCCCGTCGAGGTGCTCACGGGGATCAACAGGCCCGCGCGCTGGCCCGAGCTCTCGGCGCGCCGCGTCGGCGCCGCGCTGGGGGTCGCGCGCGGGTGGGTCGACGACGTGATCGTCGACGTCGCGGCGCCGCTCGAGGCCGACGAGGAGATCGTGAGCGACATCGCCGGGCCGCGCCGCAACGCCGCGACCCTCGCGTCGCTCGCGGCGGCCGACCGCGTCGTCGCCGTCGCCTCGGCCGACGCCGTGGGGATCGCGCGGTTCGTGCGCGGCGTCGAGCGGGTGCGCGAGGTCGCGCCGCAGGCGAAGATCGTCACGGTCGTCAACCGCATGCGGGGCGGCGCGCTCGGCGTCGACGGCGCGGCGCAGGTGCGCCGCACGCTCGCGCTCCTCGCCGACGTCGAGGGCCCGCACCTCGTGCCGCAGGACGCGCGCGCGGCGGATCAGGCGCTCCTCGAGTCGCGTCCGATCCTCGCGCGGCGGCGACGCACCGCGATCGGCACGGCGGTGCAGCGACTCGCGGCTACGCTGTGAAGGGTGTCGACCCTCAGCGATCTGCTCACAGCCCAGGGCCGTCTCGGCGAGACGGACATCGAATGGCTCCACCGCGTCAACGGCGACGGGCAGCTGCTCGCCGATCTCGCGTCGGCCGACATCGTGATCTGGGGCGCCGGGTCGGATGACTCGTTCCAGGCCGTCGGCCACGTGCGCCCGAGCGGATCCGCGACGCTCTTCTACCGCGACATCGTCGGCGAGAAGGTGCGCCCGCAGTGGGTGCGCCAGGTGCGCGAGGCGTTCACGACGGGCGAGATCGTCGACTCGTCGAGCCCCGAGTGGTTCGAAGAGACCCCCACGCGCGTCAAGGCCGTGCCGATCGTGCGCCGCGACGGATCCGAGCGCCGGACGATCGCCGTCCTCACGCGCCACACGAACCTCAGCGAGGTGCGAGCGCCCTCGCGCCAGCAGCTGACCTTCGACGAGTGCGCCGAGGCGATCTTCAGCATGATCGCGACGGGCGACTTCCCCGACGCCGAGGCGCCGACGGGCCCCCGACGCGGCGCCCCGCGCGCGGGCGACGGCCTCATCCGCCTCGACGCCGACGGCGTCGTGACCTTTGCGAGCCCCAACGGCCTCTCGGCCTTCAACCGCATCGGCTTCGTCGACGAGCTCGAGGGCGAGACGCTCGCCGACGTCGCTCGCGAGATCATGCCTCCCGAGCGCGACGCGTCGGCCGACGAGGCCTCGCTTCCGCAGCTCCTCACGGGCCGCACCTCGTGGCGCAGCGACATCAAGGCCCGCGGCGTCACGGTCGCGCTGCGCATCATCCCGCTCCGCGACCACGGGGTGCGCATCGGCGCGATCGTCCTCTGCCGCGACGTCAGCGAGCTGCGCAACCAGGAGCAGGAGATCCTCACCAAGGACGCGACGATCCGCGAGATCCACCACCGGGTCAAGAACAACCTGCAGACCGTGGCGTCGCTGCTGCGGATCCAGGCCCGCCGCACCACGAGCGACGAGGCGCGCCAGGCCCTGACAGAGGCGATGCGTCGCGTCGCGTCGATCGCGGTCGTGCACGACACCCTGTCCGAGGGACTCTCGCAGAACGTCGACTTCGACGAGGTCTTCACGCGCGTGCTGAGGCTGGCCGCCGAGGTCGCGACGACGCAGAACACCGTCGCGCACACGCACACGACGGGATCCTTCGGCACGCTCCCGAGCGAGTACGCGACGCCGCTCGCGCTCGCCCTCACCGAGGTCGTGACGAACGCCGTCGAGCACGGCTTCGCGGGGCAGGAGGGCAGCGTCGAGATCGTCGCCGACCGCGGCACCCAGGACCTCACGGTCCGCGTTCGCGACACCGGAACGGGCCTGCCCGAGGGTCAGGTCGGGCGCGGGCTCGGAACCCAGATCGTGCGCACCCTCATCGAGGGAGAGCTGAGCGGGACGATCTCGTGGTCGTCGATCTCCGATCCCGGAACCGACTTCGACGGCGGGACCGAGGTCACGATCCAGTTCCCCCTGCGCAGCAAGAAGGTCTGACGCGAAGAACCCCCGCCGCGGCGGGGGTTCTGTCGTCGGGGGAGTCAGCTGGCGCGGCGGGCGCGCGCGGCCCGGCGCTTGAGGGCGCGGCGCTCGTCCTCGCTGAGGCCTCCCCACACGCCCGAGTCCTGACCGGTCTCGAGGGCGTACTGCAGGCAGACCTCGGTCACCGTGCAGCGGGCGCACACCGACTTGGCCTTCTCGATCTGGTCGACGGCCGGGCCGGTGTTGCCGACCGGGAAGAACAGCTCGGGGTCAACGGTGAGGCAGGCGGCCTTGTCACGCCAATCCATGCGGTGGTGCTCCTTGCGAGGTGGGGTCTTTCAGTGGGGGCTCAGCTGTCGCCGTCGGGCCGACTAAGCTGGTCGATGTGCGGTTCCGGCCGGAGACGGAGCCCCACCGCGCTGTGGGAAACACACCGTTAACAATTTTCGTACAGGTGATGCCGTGTGGCAAGGGTTTTCTTGAACATCCAGGTCGCGCACGGTTTCGAAAGGCCCTCATGACGCACGCAGCACCCGTCCGGCGGCCCGTCGCGCTCGCCGCGGCGGCCCTGCTCGGCCTCGAGGCGGCAGGACTCCTCGTCCTCGCGATCGTGCAGGTCTTCGACCTGTTCGCGGGCGACGCAGCGATGGTCCCGAGCGCCATCGCGCTCATCTTCATGACGCTCGCGGCCGTCGCGGCCGTCGCGGCCTTCGCCGTCGGCGTCCCGCGCGGCCTGACCTGGGCGCGCTCGGGCGGCGTCGTCGCGCAGGTGCTCCTGTTCGCGATCGCGGTCGGATCCGTGACGGGCGGCGCCGGCCACTGGGGCATCGCCGCGGCGCTCGCGATCCCCGCCGTCGCGGGCTTCGCGCTCGTGATCCTCTCGACGCGGCCCGGCTCGTCCGAACAGCGCGGCTGAGCGCGGCCGTCGCGGGGCCCGGAGGGATCCGGGCCTTCTTCGTGCGCCCGGGAATAACCGGCGCCGCCCCGCGTTGAACTTGATACACCGCGACTCAACTTCCCTGGTCGAGTCGCATCGGATCACGTTTCACGAGGAGTCAGACGCACATGGCCGACACGAACTTCCCCCAGGACGCGGACTCGCTCGGCGAGCTCTGGTCGCGCTTCCTGCAGGGCGATCGTGCGCGCTCGGGGCGCTCCATCGACATCGGACGCCACCTCAGCGCGCGCACGCACGCCATCATCCAGAACGCCGGCGCATACGCGATCGGCCGCGGTCAGCACGAGGTCGACGCGCTGCACCTGCTCCGCACGCTCGTCGACGAGCCGCAGATCGCGGCGCTGCTGTCGGCGATCGACGTCGACGGCGGCGAGGTGGCGGAGGCCGCCGAGCAGTCGCTCCCGCAGGAGCGCGAGCCCGCCGACGTCGAGTCGGCGCAGATGACCTCGGCGGTGCAGCGCGTGCTGTTCCAGTCGCTGCAGGTCGCGCGCTCGTCGGGCTCGACCTACGTCGACCCCGAGCACGTCCTCTTCACCTTCGCGCTCGGCCCCGACACTCCGGCCGGCCGCATCCTCGCGGCCCGCGGCGTGACCCCCGAGACGCTCATGCAGGGCGTGCGCGAGCAGGTGCAGACGCCTGAGGGCGCCGCCGCGCAGAAGCAGGACGAGTCGATGCTCGAGAAGTACGGCGTGGACCTCACCGCGCGCGCGACGGCGGGAGAACTCGACCCCGTGATCGGCCGCGCCGACGAGATCGAGCAGACGATCGAGATCCTCTCGCGCCGCACCAAGAACAACCCCGTCCTCGTGGGTGAGGCGGGCGTCGGGAAGACCGCGATCGTCGAGGGGCTCGCGCAGGCGATCGTCGATGGAAGCGTTCCCCAGCAGCTCGCGGGCAAGCGCGTCGTCAGCATCGACATGGCCGGCATGCTCGCCGGCGCGCGCTTCCGGGGCGACTTCGAGGAGCGCCTGACGAAGACGATGGACGAGGTCGCCGCCGAGAAGGGCGGGGTGATCCTCTTCATCGACGAGATCCACACGATCGTCGGCGCCGGGGGCGGCGGCGAGGGCGGCGCGATGGACGCGGGCAACATCCTGAAGCCCCGCCTCGCGCGCGGCGAGCTGCGCCTCGTGGGTGCGACGACGCTCGACGAGTACCGGAAGATCGAGAAGGACGCGGCGCTCGAGCGGCGCTTCCAACCGGTCCGGGTCGGCGAGCCGAGCGTCGACGACGCCGTGCGGATCCTCGAGGGCCTGCGCCCGGCGTACGAGAAGCACCACCAGGTCCGCTACACCGACGCGGCCCTCGCCGCGGCGGTGCACCTGAGCGACCGGTACCTGAACGACCGCGTCCTCCCCGACAAGGCGATCGACCTCGTCGACCAGGCCGGCGCGCGTCTGCGCCTGCGCGTGGGCGTCGCGGTCGACGTGACCGAGCTCATGGAGCGGATCGCGACGCTCGAGGCCGACAAGAACCAGGCCGTCGAGTCCGAGCACTACGAGGAGGCGTCGCGGATCCGCGACGAGATCGGGCGGGTGCAGGAGCGCATCGACGCGGCGACGCGCGGAGGATCGCCGTCGGGCGAGCTCCCCGTCGTGGACGAGGAGCAGATCGCCGCCGTCGTGAGCCGCGCCACCGGGATCCCCGCGAGCCGCCTGACCGAGACCGAGCGGGCGCGCCTCGCCGACCTCGAGGGCGACCTCCACGCCCGCGTGATCGGGCAGGACGACGCCGTGACCGCCGTGGCGAAGGCCGTGCGCCGCAGCCGCACGGGCATGGGCGACCCGCACCGTCCCGTCGGCTCGTTCCTGTTCCTCGGCCCGACGGGCGTGGGCAAGACCGAGCTCGCGAAGTCGCTCGCGCAGAGCCTGTTCGACGACGACGGCGCGGTGATCCGGTTCGACATGTCGGAGTACGGCGAGCGCCACACCGTGAGCCGTCTCGTCGGCGCCCCTCCCGGGTACGTCGGCTACGACGAGGCCGGTCAGCTGACCGAGCGCGTGCGCCGCAACCCGTACTCGATCGTGCTCTTCGACGAGATCGAGAAGGCGCACCCCGACGTCTTCAACATCCTGCTGCAGGTGCTCGACGACGGCCGCCTGACCGACGGCCAGGGGCGCACGGTCGACTTCCGCAACACCGTGATCATCATGACGTCGAACCTCGGCAGCGAGTTCCTCGCGTCGCGTTCGGGCGCCATCGGGTTCACGAACACGGGGCGCGAGTTCGACGAGAAGGACCTGCGCGACCGCGTGATGGGCCGGCTCCGCGAGGCGATGCGGCCCGAGTTCCTCAACCGCATCGACGAGATCGTGCTCTTCCGCAAGCTCGACCGCGCGCAGCTGGGTGAGATCGTCGGCCTGCTCCTCGGGGCGACGCGCACCCGCCTCGCGGGGCGCGACGTGACGCTCGACGTCACGCCGGCCGCCGCCTCGTGGCTCGCCGACAACGGCTACGAGCCCGAGTACGGCGCGCGCCCGCTGCGTCGCGTGATCCAGCGCGAGGTCGACGACCGCATCGCCGACCTGTTCGTCTCGGGGGAGCTGACAGACGGCGGGTCCGTCGTCGTCGACGCGCGGGACGGCGCGCTCGAGGTGTCGGCGCGCGTTCTCGCGGCGGCCTGATCCCGGCCGGGCGTCAGACGAGCTGGTCGAGCGCCTGGCCGAGGTCGGCGAGGATGTCGCCCGCCGCCTCGAGCCCGACCGAGAGCCGGATCGTCGACCACGACATGCCGGCGGCGCGCAGCTGCTCGGGCGTCATGTGGTTGTGCGTCATCGACGCGGGGTGGCACACGAGCGTGCGCGCGTCGCCGATGTTGGCGACGAGCTTCACGATGCGCAGCGCGTCGGTCAGGCGCGCTGCGCGCGCGAACGACTCCTCGTCGCTCGATCCCTCGGGTTCGACGAGCTCGAAGGAGAACACCGAGGGCAGCGTCTTCCCGTAGAGGGTGCGGCCGATCCCGTACCAGGGATTGTCCTTGAGGCCCGGGTGATTGACGACGCGCACGGCGGGGTGCTGCCGCAGGAACTCGGCGACCGCGAGGCCGTTGCGCGAGTGGCGCTCCATGCGCAGGTCGAGCGTCTCGAGGCCCTCGATCAGCTGGAAGGCGTTGAAGGGGCTGAGGGCGGGGCCGAGGTCGGAGACGTACTTGCTCTTGATGAGCGTCGTGAACGCGCCCTCGCGCCCGAACGCGTCCCACAGCGCGACGCCTCCGTAGCGCCAGTGCGCCTCGAAGAGGCCGGGCCACTTCTCGGGCTCGGCCGCGAAGTCGAAGGTCCCGAGGTCGACGACGACGCCGCCGAGCGTCGTGCCGTGGCCCGCGATGAACTTCGTCGCCGAGTGGACGACGATGTCGGCCCCGTGGTCCTTCACGCGGATGAGCGCGGGGGTCGCGACGGTGTTGTCGATGACGAGGGGGACGCCGGCCGCGTGGGCGATCTCGGCGACGGCGTCGACGTCGAGCACCTGTGCGACGGGGTTCGCGACGGTCTCGGCGAAGAACAGTCGCGTCTCGGGGCGCACGGCGTCGCGCCACGCGTCGACGTCGTCCTGGTCGACGAAGGTCACGGTGATGCCGAAGTCGGCGAAGGTGTCGTCGAAGAGGTCGATCGTGCCGCCGTAGAGCGAGCTCGAGGCGACGATGTGCCCGCCGCGGCCGGCGAGCGCGAGCGTCGCGACGGTCGTCGCCGCCTGGCCGGATCCCGTCGCGGCCGCCGCGACGCCGCCCTCGAGAGCGGCGATGCGCTTCTCGAAGACCGACTGCGTCGGCGTCGAGTTGCGGCTGTAGATGCTGCCCTTGCGGCGCAGCGCGAAGAGCTCGCGCGCCTCCTCGAGCGACGTGAACTGGTACGCCGAGGTCTGGTAGATCGGGGGAGCGACGGTGTTGTGCGGTGTCCCCGGCGTGTGCCCCTCGTGCAGCTGGATCGTCGCGGGAGAGAGCTCGTCGGGTGTCGCCATCTCACCATTGTGGGGGGAGAGGGCGGCACCCGACGAATGCTGTTTCCCTGCGTGACGGATCAGACCCGCGCGGTGTACTGCGCGAGGACCTCCGGGCGGGGATCCGCGGGGATCTCGGCGAGGAGATCGAGCGTCCAGTCCGGCCGCTCGCCGGCGAGGGCCCACGCGGCCTGGATGGCGGCTCCGCGGGCGACGTATTCGCCCGGATCCGGGACCGCGACGGGCACGCCGAACAGCTGCCCGGCCACCTGCTGCACGGCCTCGCTGCGCGCGGCGCCGCCCGTGAGCAGCACCCGCTTCGCCTCGACGCCGTGCTCGCGGATCGCGTCGAGCCCGCCCGCGAGCCCCGCGATGACGCCCTCGATCGCGGTGCGCGCGAGGTTCGCCCGCGTCGTCGACGCGAGGGTCATCCCGAAGAGCGTGGCGGTCGCGTCGGGGCGGTTGGGGGTCCGCTCGCCCTCGAACCAGGGCTGCAGCACGAGGCCGCCGGAACCCGGCTCGGTCTCGAGCGCGAGGCGCGACAGCTCGGCGTGGTCGACGCCGAGAAGGGCCGCCGTCGTGTCGAGGACGCGCGCCGCGTTGAGCGTCGTGACGATCGGCAGGAAGCCGCCCGCCGCGTCGGCGAAGCCCGCGACGGTCCCGGATTCGTCCCGCACGGGCGTCGCCGACACCGCGAAGACCGTGCCCGAGGTGCCGATCGACACCCCGATGTCGCCCGTGCGGGCGCCGATCCCGAGGGCGGCCGCCGCGTTGTCTCCCGCGCCGGGGGCGACCCGGAAGCCCGGGCCCGCGACGCTCTCGTGCGGTGCGAGGACGCGCGGCAGCACGATGCCCGAGGCGTCGTCGCGCCGCAGCGCGCGGGCCAGCAGATCGCGGTCGTACGCGTTCCGGTCGGGGTCGAAGTACCCCGTCCCGCTCGCGTCGGACCGGTCGGTCACGAGCTCCTCGAGCACGGGGTTCTCGGGCCCGAAGCCGCGCAGCCGCCACGTCAGCCAGTCGTGCGGGAGCGCGACCGCCGCGACGCGTGCGGCGTTCTCGGGCTCGGCGTCGGCGAGCCAGCGCAGCTTCGTGATCGTGAACGACGCGACGGGGACGAGGCCCGTGCGCCGGGCGAAGTCGCCCGCGCCGATCTCGGAGGTGAGGTCGGCCGCCGCCTGCGCGGAGCGGGTGTCGTTCCACAGCAGGGCCGGGCGGATGACCTCGCCGGCGGCGTCGAGCGCGACGAGGCCGTGCTGCTGGCCGCCGATCGACACGGCGTCGACGTCGCCGAGGCCGCCGGCGGCCGCGAGCGCCTCCTCGAGCGCCCGCAGCCACGCGGCCGGATCGACCTCGGTGCCGTCGGGGTGCGACGCGCGGCCCTCGCGCACGACGGCGCCGGTCGCGGCGTCGACGACGACGACCTTGCAGCTCTGCGTCGACGAGTCGACGCCCGCAACCCGCGTCATCGGATCAGCGGCGCTCGCCGAGCAGGTGCTCGGTCGCGAGCTGCTGCAGGCGG
This sequence comes from Microbacterium indicum DSM 19969, assembly GCF_000422385.1. Taxonomy (GTDB): domain Bacteria; phylum Actinomycetota; class Actinomycetes; order Actinomycetales; family Microbacteriaceae; genus Microbacterium; species Microbacterium indicum. Next base: position 110,393 of record NZ_AULR01000001.1, on the reverse strand, counting down.
ACGAAGCCGAAGCCCTTCCCGCCGAGGTACTGCTGCGCGTCGAAGTCCTCGTAGGAGGCGCGGTCGGCGAGCAGGTCGGCGTAGGTCTCGCCCTCGCCGAGCGTCGGGACGGAGAGCTCCGCGACCTTGGCGGCCTCGAGGGCCTCCTGCACCTCGGGGTCGGCGCGGAACGCGTCGGCGCGTTCCTTGAGCATGAGGTAGTTCGCCATGTTCGCCTTGACCGAGTCCCAGATGCCGTCCTCCGACTCGGTGCGGCTGGGCTTGTAGTCGAAGTGGCGGGGGCCGTCGTACGCGGGGCCGCCCTGCGGGCCGCCGTGCTCGAGGAGGTCGACGAGGGAGAACGCGTTGTGCAGGTCGCCGTGCGCGAACACGAGGTCCTGGTCGTACTTGATGCCGCGCTGGCCGTTGAGGTCGATGTGGAAGAGCTTGCCGTGGTACAGCGCCTGCGCGATGCCCGCCGTGTAGTTGAGGCCCGCCATCTGCTCGTGGCCCGTCTCGGGGTTGATGCCGACCATCTCGGGGTGCTCGAGCGAGTCGATGAACGCGATCGCGTGGCCGAGCGTCGGGAGGAGGATGTCGCCGCGGGGCTCGTTGGGCTTGGGCTCGATCGCGAAGCGCAGGTCGTAGCCCTTGTCGAGCACGTACTGGCTCAGGAGGTCGACAGCCTCCTTGTAGCGCGTGAGCGCGGCCTGGACGTCCTTGGCCGAGTCGTACTCGGCGCCCTCGCGCCCGCCCCACATGACGAAGGTCTTCGCACCGAGCTCGGCGGCGAGGTCGATGTTGCGGAGCACCTTGCGGAGCGCGAAGCGGCGCACGTCGCGGTCGTTCGATGTGAAGCCGCCGTCCTTGAAGACGGGCGCGCTGAAGAGGTTGGTGGTCACCATCGGGACGATGATGCCGGTGTCGGCCATCGCGCCCTTGAGGCGGTCGATCTGCTTCTGGCGCTCGGCGTCGGTCGAGCCGAAGGCGAAGAGGTCGTCGTCGTGGAAGGTCAGGCCGTACGCGCCGAGCTCGGCGAGCTTCTCGACGCCGTGGACGACGTCGAGCGGCGGACGGGTGGGGCCGCCGAACGGGTCGGTGCCGTTGTATCCGATGGTCCAGAGTCCGAACGAGAAGCGATCGGCCTTGGTGGGGGTCACAGACATGGGGTCTCCAGCGTCGTCGATGAATTGTTGCGATTCAGAACATATCACCGGAACCGGGCGTTGACAACGGGCTCGACGTACCCATATGGTCGTCGAAGCGCATCGACGTCGAAGCGCTTCGAGTCCGGGACCGCGAGGAGGCGAGAGTGGCGACGATCAGCGATGTGGCGCGGGCCGCGGGCGTGTCGATCAGCACGGTGTCGTACGCGCTCTCCGGCAAGAGGGCGATCTCGTCCGACACGAAGGCGCGGATCGAGGACGCCATCCGCTCGCTCGGCTACCGGCCCCATGCGGCTGCGCGCATGCTCGCCGGATCGCGCACGAACATCCTCGCTCTCAGCGCGCCGCTGCACGAGGACGGCCACATGCCGACGCACATGCGCTTCGTGCAGGCCGTCGTGCAGGCGGCGCGGGATCACGACTACGACGTCCTGCTGCTCGCGACCGACGACGAGGTGAGCGGCATCCAGCGCGTCGCGTCGACGGCTCTCGTCGACGGCGTCGTCGCGATGGGCATCGCCGAGGTCGACGAGCGCGTCGACCTCGTCCGCGAGATCGGCGTGCCGACCTCGCTCATCGGGTATCCGCAGGGCGCCGACGGCCTTCCGCGGGCCGACCTCGACTTCGAGGCCACGGGGCGCATCGCGCTCGAGCGGCTCGCCGACGCGGGCCACGACACCGTCGGGGTCGTCGGGCACCCGCACGGATACGTCGATCGCCGGCAGGGCTTCATCGCGCGCTTCGAGGCGGGGCTCACGGCCGCGGCCGAGGAGCGCGGCGTGCGGATCGTGCGCCGGTGGGCCGAGCTCGCTCGGGGATCCGGGGCGCGCGCGATCGACGCGCTCCTCGACGATCCCGCCGGCGTCACGGGCGTCATCTTCCACTCGAACGAGCCCGTCGTCGAGGAGGCCGAGCGCCGCCTCGTCGAGCGCGGCGTGTCGATCCCGGGCGACCTCTCGCTCGTCGCCGCGGGCGCGAGCTACGACCCCGGCGCGCTCGAGACGCCGCTGAGCGGGATCGTCCACCCCATCGAGCGCCTGTGCCGCGTCGCCGTCGAATCGGTCGTCGCCGCGATCGAGGGCGCGCCGGCGGGGGACCCGCTGCTCATCGAGCCCGAGTACGTCGATCGCGGGTCGGTGATGCCGAGGGACTGATCCGCAGAGCGGCTATCGCGCCGCACAATCGAAGCGCTTCGACAATGACGACGAATCGACCGGGCGAGGCCCGGCTACAAGGAGGTAGCAGGACATGAGGATGCGACGGATCACGGCTGCGGTGGGCGCGAGTGCGCTCGCGATCGCGGCGCTCGCGGGCTGCGGCTCGCAGGCACAGGAATCGGACGGCGTGCTGACGCTCTGGCACTACGAGGGCGACAACTCAGCGATGGGCATCGCCTGGAACAGGGCGATCGAGATCTTCGAGGAGGAGACGGGCGCGACCGTCGAGTTCGAGGAGCGGAGCTTCGAGCAGATCCGCCAGACGGCGAGCCAGGTGCTCAACTCGGACGAGGCCCCCGACCTGCTCGAGTACAACAAGGGCAACGCGACGGCGGGCCTCCTCGCGAGCCAGGGCCTCCTCGCCCCGCTCGACGACTACGTCGACGAGTACGGGTGGGACGACACCCTCGCGCCGTCGATCCAGACGACGGCGCGCTACGACGAGGACGGGGTCATGGGATCCGGATCCTGGTACGGGGTCCCGACCTACGGCGAGTACGTGCAGGTGTACTACAACACCGACATGTTCGACGAGTACGGGCTCGAGGTCCCGACGACCGTCGACGAGCTCGAGGACGTCATGCAGGCGTTCGCCGACCAGGGCGTCACGCCGCTCGCGGAGGCGGCGTCGGAGTACCCCCTCGGCCAGCTCTGGTACCAGCTCGCGCTGAGCCAGGCCGACCGCCAGTGGGTCGACGACTACCAGCTCTACGAGAACCCCGTCGACTTCCAGGGCCCCGAGATCAGCTACGCGACCGAGACCCTCGCCGACTGGGTCGACGCGGGTTACGTCTCGCCCGACGCGACGGGCCTGCTCGCGGAGGACGCGGGAACCGGCTTCATCAACGGGACGTACCCGATGTTCGTCTCGGGCAGCTGGTGGTACGGCCGCTTCCTCGACGAGACCGACCACGGGTGGGGCACGTTCCTCTTCCCGGGCTCCGACATGGCGCCGGGCTCGTCGGGCAACATCTGGGTCATCCCCGAGCGCTCGGGCGACAAGGACCTCGCCGCCCAGTTCATCGACATCACGCTGCGCCCCGAGATCCAGGCGATCCTCGCGGACAACGGCGGCGTCCCCGTGAACGCCGACGAGGCCGATCTCACGAACGAGGACGTCGCGTCGCTGACCGAGAACTTCAACACGCTGCTCGACCGTGACGGCCTGGGCTTCTACCCCGACTGGCCGACGCCGACGTTCTACGACGAGCTCAACGCGGGGCTCCAGGGGCTGCTCAACGGCACCCTGACGCCCGAGCAGATGCAGGAGCAGGTCGGATCCGACTACGCCGCGGGCATCCCCGCCCAGGGCTGACCGCATGAAGCCCGTCCTCGCCGGCCGCAGCTACTGGTGGTACCTGCTGCCCGGACTGTTCCTCCTGACGGTGATCATCATCGTGCCGCTCGTGTGGAACGTGTACCTGAGCTTCACCGACTACCGGGGCGTCGTGGCGCCCCGGTGGTCGGGGCTCGACAACTGGATCGCCCTCTTCCAGGACCAGCGCTTCTGGCTGTCGTTCCGCAACTCGATCGCGATGATCCTCGCGATGGTGATCGCGCCGACGATCCTCGGGCTCGTGCTCGCGGCCGCGATGTTCGACGTCGTCGGCCGGAAGTTCGGCGGCCGCCTCGCGAGCTTCTTCCGCGCGACGTACTACCTTCCGCAGATCCTGCCCTCGGTCATCGCGGCGATCGTGATCGGGTGGATCCTCCGCCCCGAGAACGGCGCGCTCAACACGATCCTCGAGGCGATCGGGCTCGGCTCGCTCGCGGGCAACTGGCTCGGCGACCCGTCGACCGCCCTCGGGAGCATCATGGTCGTGCTCGTGTGGGTGCAGATCGGCTACCCCATCGTGATCTTCATGGCGGCGCTCGAGCGCGTGGACCCCGAGCTGTACGAGGCCGCCGAGATCGACGGCGCGGGCTGGTTCCGCCGCTTCGGCGCGATCACGCTGCCCATGATCCGGCCCGAGGTGTTCGTCGTCGCGCTGACCTGCACGATCGCGGCGTTGAAGGTCTTCGGGCCGGTGTACGCGCTGACGGGCGGCGGGCCGAACTTCGCGACGACCGTGCCGAGCTACTACGCCTACAGCCAGTTCTTCCAGAGCCAGCAGGTGGGCTACGGCGCCGCGATCGCGACGGCGCTGACCATCGTGATCGTCGCCGTGTCGATCGTGTTCGTCTGGGCGCAGAACCGCGCCGAGCGGAAGGAGAGTGAGCGCTGATGAGCGCGACAGCAACCCTCGTCTCGCCGGGGCGCGCGCCCCGCAACCGCAGGAGGCGCACGCCGGGCGACTGGATAGTCCTCGCCCTCGTCGCGGTCGGCGCGCTCGTCGTCGTCTTCCCGTTCCTCGTGATCCTCATCAACTCGTTCAAGTCGCCGGCCGACTACGCGTCGGGCGGCCCGCTCGACCTGCCGAGCGGCCTGTACTTCGACGGGATCGTGAGCTTCTGGAACCGGGTCGCGTTCGGGCAGAAGCTCTGGAACAGCTTCTTCATCGCGGGCGTCGTCGCGGTCATCGCGGTGATCGTCTCGGTGCTCAACGCGTTCGCGATCGGGATCGGGCGCGTCAAGGGGCGGGTCCCGCTGATCCTCGTGTTCCTGCTCGCGAACATGCTCCCGCAGGAGGTCCTGCTCTACCCCCTCTACTCGATCTTCCGGGCGGTCGGCCTGTACGACAACGTGTGGTCGGTGATCGTCACCTTCGTCGTGATCCAGAGCGCCTTCGGCACCTACCTGCTCGCGAGCGTGTTCGGCACCTTCCCGAAGGAGATCCTCGAGGCGGCGTCGCTCGACGGCGCGGGGCGGTGGCGCGCGCTGTGGCAGGTCGTGTTCCCGATCAGCCGCCCGACGCTCGGCGTCCTCATGGTGTTCTTCTTCATCTGGACGTGGAACGAGTTCCTCATCCCGCTGACGTTCCTCATCTCGAACGACAACCAGACGGTCCCCGTCGCGGTCAGCGTGCTCCAGGGCGACAGGCTCATGGACGTCACGACGACGAGCGCCTCGGCGCTCCTCGGCCTCATCCCGACGCTCGTCTTCTTCCTCATCTTCCAGCGCACGCTCTCACGCGGCATCACAGCAGGGGCAGTCAAGTAATGAAGTTCACCGACGGATTCTGGAAGCTGCGGCCGGGCGTCGACGCGCTCTACGGGCGCGAGGCGTACGACGCGTGGAGCGAGGGCGGCGTGCTGTACGCCACCGTCCCGACGTCCGTGATCTCGCGGCGCGGCGACACCCTCAACCGCCCCGTCCTGACGGTCGCGCTCTCGTCGCCTCTCCCGGGCGTGATCGGCGTCCGGATCGTGCACCACGACGGAGCCAGGCGGCGCACGAGCTTCGAGCTGCCCGGCGCGGAGGAGGGCCACGGGCGCATCGCGATCGGCGACGAGGAGGCGACGCTCACGAGCGGCGGCGTCACGGCGACCATCCGGCGCGGCGCGCCGTGGAGCCTCGTGTTCCGCGACGCCGAGACGGGCCGCATCCTGACGTCGAGCGGCGAGAAGTCGATCGGCTACGTCCGCACGGATCCGTCCGCCGTCCTCGACGGCGGCGTCACGGCACAGGCGGGGGCCGAGACCTCGCGCCCCGCCTCAGGCACCTTCGTGCACGAGCAGCTCGACCTCGGCGTCGGCGAGGTCGTCTACGGGCTCGGCGAACGCTTCGGCCCGCTCGTGAAGAACGGGCAGACGGTCGACATCTGGAACGCCGACGGCGGGACGTCGAGCGAGCAGGCCTACAAGAGCGTGCCGTTCTACCTCACGAACCGCGGATACGGCGTGCTCGTCGACGACCCGGGCCACGTGTCGTTCGAGATCGGATCCGAGGTCGTCGAGCGCGTGCAGTTCTCGGTCTCGGGGGAGCAGCTCTCGTACTTCGTGATCGGAGGCGGGACGCCGGCCGGCGTGCTCGAGCGGTACACGGCGCTGACGGGCCGCCCCGCCGCCGTCCCCGCGTGGTCGTACGGGCTGTGGCTCTCCACGAGCTTCACGACCGACTACGACGAGGCGACCGTGAACGCCTTCATCGACGGCATGCGCGACCGCGACATCCCCCTCGACGTCTTCCACTTCGACTGCTTCTGGATGCGCGAGTTCAACTGGAGCGACTTCACCTGGGATCCGCGGGTCTTCCCGGACCCGGACGGGATGCTCGCCCGGCTGCACGACAAGGGGCAGCGCGTGTGCGTGTGGATCAACCCGTACATCGGACAGCGCTCGCCGCTGTTCGCCGAGGGCCGCGAGCGGGGCTACTTCCTCACGCGGCCCGACGGATCGGTGTGGCAGTGGGACATGTGGCAGGCGGGCATGGCGATCGTCGACTTCACGAACCCCGACGCGACCCGCTGGTACCAGGATCACCTGCGCCGCCTCGTGCGGCAGGGGGTCGACGCGTTCAAGACCGACTTTGGCGAGCGGATCCCCGTCGACGTCGTCTACGCCGACGGCTCCGACCCCGAGCGCATGCACAACCTCTACGCGCAGCGCTACAACGAGGCGGTCTTCGAGGTGCTGCGGGAGGAGCGCGGCGAGGGCGACGCCGTCGTGTTCGCGCGCTCGGCCACGGCGGGCGGCCAGCGCATGCCGGTGCACTGGGGCGGGGACAACACCTCGTCGTTCGCGTCGATGGCCGAGACGCTGCGCGGCGGGCTCTCGCTCGCGATGAGCGGGTTCGGGTTCTGGAGCCACGACATCGGCGGCTTCGAGGGCATGCCCGATCCGGCCGTGTTCAAGCGCTGGGTCGCGTTCGGGCTGCTGTCGAGCCACAGCCGGCTGCACGGATCCGAGAACTACCGCGTGCCGTGGCCCTTCGACGAGCGCGAGGGGCGAGACGAGTCCGACCCGCAGAGCGCCGTGTCGACGCTGCGCGCGTTCACGCGGCTCAAGCTCTCGCTCATGCCCTACCTCTTCCAGGCGGGCCGCGAGGCGCACGAGACGGGGGCGCCCGTCATGCGGCCGATGGCGCTCGCGTTCCCCGACGACCCCGCAGCGGCCTATGTCGACCGGCAGTTCCTGCTCGGCCCCGACCTGCTCGTCGCGCCGGTGTTCTCGGAGGACGGCGAGGTCGAGTTCTGGCTCCCGTCGGGGGAGTGGACGGCGCTCGCCACGGGCGAGCGGGTGGCGGGAGGGCGCTGGATCCGCGAGACCCACGGCTTCGACAGCCTGCCGCTGTACGTGCGTCCAGGCGGCGTCGTCGTCACGGGCGACGCGGCCGACTCCGCCGAGTACGACTACCTCGCGGACCCGCTCGTCCTCGTGTCGCCGGCGGGCGAGGGGACCCGCACCGTCGAGGTCACGGCGCCCGACGGGCGGACGGGGCGCTTCGAGGTCGCGTGGGGCGACGAGGTCACGGTGACGTCGGCCGACGTCGCAGGCTTCCGGGCCGCGTTCGTCGGCGGAGAGGCGACGGCGTCAGAGGGCGGATCCGCGACGCTCACACGAGCAGGTACACCGCGCCGATGACGGTCAGTACCGTGACGACGATCTCGAACACGCGCTGATCCATGCGCTTGAGCAGGACCCAGCCCGCCCAGGCGCCGAGCAGCACCGCCGGGACGAGCACGGCGTCCATGAGGAGGGTCTGCGGGCGGATGATCCCGAGCCCGATCGAGAAGGGGAGCTTCGCGATGTTGACGGCCGCGAAGAACCACGCGGCGGTTCCGAGGAACTCGCGCATGGGGAAGCGCATCGCGAGGAAGTACATCGTCATGACGGGGCCGCCGGCGTTCGCGACCATCGTCGTGAACCCGCCGAGCGATCCGTAGGCCGCCCCCATCGCGCGGCCGCCCGGCCGAGACTCCGTCTTCGCCGGGCGGCGGCGCCGCCACAGCGTGATCCCGATCACGACGAGGAGGATGGCCCCGATCAGCCGTTTCGTCCACGCGTCGCTCGCGACGGCGAGGAACACGGATCCCGCGACGACCCCGACGAGGACGGCGGGGATGAGGGGGATCAGGGCGCGCCACCGCGCGTGGCGGCGGTGGATCAGGAGCGCCAGCACGTCTCCGCAGATGAGCAGCAGCAGGAGCGCGCCCGTCGAGGCCTTCGCCGGCAGAACCGTCGCGAAGATGGCGATCGCGAGGGTGTTGGCCCCGGGGAGCGCGGCCTTGGACAGGCCCACGAAGAGGGCACCGACGGCGAGGGCGGCCCAGGCGACGATGGAGAGATCCGGCACCGGACAACGCTATCGCCCGGAGTCGCCCCGGTAGATTCGAGGGATGCCGTTCACGCCCCACGCGCGCCCCGAGACCGCAGCCGAGTTCCGCGAGAACCTCGCCGCCGTGCGCGCGCGGGTCGACGAGGCGGCGCTCGCCGCGGGGCGCGAGGCGGGATCCGTGCGCCTCCTGCCCGTCAGCAAGACCGTCGAGCCCGACCGGCTGCGGCTCGCGGCCGAGGCCGGCGCGACCGAGCTCGCCGAGAACAGGGTGCAGGAGGCCGTGCGCAAGCACGACGCGCTCGCGGACCTCGGCGTCGCCTGGGCCGTCATCGGCCACCTCCAGACGAACAAGGCGCGTGACGTCGCGGCCGTCGCGAGCGAGTTCCAGGGACTCGATAGCCTGCGCGTCGCCGAGGCGCTCGACCGGCGCCTCCAGGCGGCGGGCCGCGGGCTCGACGTCTTCGTGCAGGTCAACACCTCGGGCGAGGATTCGAAGTTCGGCCTGGCGCCGGACGAGGTCCCGGACGTCCTGCGCCGCCTCCCCGACTTCGCCTCGCTGCGCCTCCGCGGCTTCATGACGATCGCGGCGAACAGCCCCGACGAGGACGTCGTGCGCGGCTGCTTCCGCGAGCTGCGCGGGATCCGCGACCGCGCCCGGGAAGCGGGCCTCGCGGGCGCGGGCGAGCTGTCGATGGGGATGTCGGGCGACTTCGCGCTCGCGGTCGCCGAGGGATCCGACTGCGTGCGCGTCGGGCAGGCGATCTTCGGGGCCCGCCCCGCCGTGTGACCGCGCGTCGCCCGGCGCCCGCATTCGATATCGTGGAGACGACAACAAATCGGATGGAGGGCGCCATGGCGACGCGCATGGCCGGGCTCGACGCGGTGCGGCGGGGGAACCTGGGCGAGATCCTGCGTCTCGTGCACCACTCCGGCCCGCGGTCGCGCGCGGTCCTCACGGCCGAGACGGGGCTCAACCGGTCGACGGTCGCCGACCTCGTGTCGACGCTCGCCGACGCGGGCCTCGTCGTCGAGCGGGACCCGGATCCCTCGCATCGCGTCGGCCGCCCGTCTCCCGTCGTCGTACCCGCGGAGGGCGTCGTCGCGATCGGGGTCAACCCCGAGGTCGACGCCGTCGAGATCGCGGCCGTCGGGTTCGGCGGTGCGGTCCGGCGCGAGACCCGCGAGGCCGCGGCGGCGGATCCCGCGGCACTCGCGGCGACGGTCGCCCGCGTCCTCGCCGAGTGGGCGCTCACGGAGCGCGTCGTCGGCGTGGGCGTCGCGGTGCCCGGGCTCGTGCGCGCGGAGGACGGCGTCGTGCGCCTCGCCCCGCACCTCGGGTGGCGCGACGCCGACGTCGCGGGCCCGATCGCGCGCGCGACGGGCCTCCCCGTCGCCGTCGGCAACGACGCCTCGCTGGGCGCGCGGGCCGAGCACCTCTACGGGGCCGCGCGCGGCGTCGACGACATGGTCTACCTCAACGGCGGCGCGAGCGGCATCGGCGGCGGGCTCGTGCTCGGCGGCCGGATCATCGGCGGCGCCGACGGGTACGCGGGCGAATGGGGGCAGAACCGCGCCTCAGTCGACGCCGCCGACCGCCGCACCGAGACGGCGGCGCTCGAGGACGAGGTCAACCGCCAGCGTCTCCTCGACGCGCGGGCCGACGGGGCGGCCGATGACGAGGTCGCGCGGCAGCGCCGGATCCTCGCCTCGACGCTCGCGAACGCCGTCAACGTCATCGCGCCGCGCGTGATCGTGCTCGGCGGCTTCCTCGCCGATCTCCGCGCGGCCGACGCCGCGGCCTTCGACGGCGCCGTGCGGCTGCAGGCGCTCGACGTCCCCGCCGAGCGCGTCGAGCTGCACGCCGCGCGCCTCGCGGGCCACCGCCTGCTGATCGGCGCGGCCGAGATCGCCTTCGACCGCCTCCTGGCGGATCCGCTCGGCTAGAGCCGGGCGGTCGACGAGCGCACGACGAGCTCGGCGGGCAGCCGCACGTTCTCGGCGGCCGCGTCGTCGGCCAGGAGCCGCACCATCATGTCGACCGCGGCGCGCCCCATGTCCCCGAGCGGCTGGCGCACCGTCGTCAGGCCGTGCGCCGTCGCGGCGGGGATGTCGTCGAAGCCGACGACCGAGAGGTCGCCCGGGACCGAGAGGCCGCGCTCGGCCGCGACCCGCATCATCTCGAGCGCCGAGACGTCGTTCGCCGCGAACACGGCCGTGGGCGGTTCGGGCAGCGCGAGGAGGTCGTGCGCCGCGCGCGTCGACTCCTCGGCGCGGTACCCGCCCGCCACGACGAGGTCGGGCAGGGCCGGGATGCCCGCGTCGTCGAGAGCCTCGCGGTAACCGCGCTCGCGGAGCGCCGCCGACTCCAGGTCGTCGCGGCCGCGGAGGTGCGCGATGCGGGTGTGGCCCGACTCGATGAGGTGCCGCGTCGCGGCGCGCGCCCCGTCGAGGTTGTCGGTGTCGACGGTCGCGGCCCCGCGCGCGCCCGAGTGCGGGTCGATCGCGACGATCGGGATCGACGCCTTCGGCAGCGTGACGGTGGGGGTGACGAGGATCGCGCCGTCGATCAGGGTTCCGCCGAGCCGCGAGAGCGAGCGGTTCTCCCACCCCTGGTGCGAGCCGGCCGACACCGCGCCGGCGTAGGCGAGGACGTCGTATCGCGTCGCGGAGAGCGCGTCGTTCATGCCGGCGAGGAGCTGGAGTGCGAAGGGCTCGAACTCGGCGACGAGCACGCCGATGACGTTCGTGCGGTTCCCGCGGAGCGACGCGGCGACGAGGGATCGCTCGTAGCCCAGGTCGGCGACGACCTTGAGGACGCGGTCGGTCGTGGCCGCCGCGATCCCATCGCGCCCGTTGATGACCTTCGACACCGTGGCGACCGAGACGCCGGCCGCGCGGGCGACGTCGGTGATCGTGGTGCGCGCGGGGCGCGGCAGGTCGAGCGTCATGGTCCCTCTACCGTAGCCGACGCGGACGCCGGATCGAAAACGTTATCGATAACGTTTGACACGGCGTCGTTCCGCTGTCACGATCGGTGCTGATGCCGGCGTCACCCGTCGCCGGCACGGGCGATGACCACTCGATGAGGAGACACAACGCCATGGGAATTCGACGCAGGATCTTCACCGCCGTCGCGGCCGCAGCAGCGACGACGGTCGTACTCGCCGGCTGCGCGGGCGGATCCGGAGGCGGGGGAGACGACGACACCCTCACGCTCTGGCACAACTCGACGACGGGCCCCGGCCAGCAGTACTGGGAGGACGCCGCCGCCGCGTTCGAGGCCGAGTCGGGCGTGACCGTCGAGGTCACGGCCGTCCAGAACGAGGACCTCGACGGCAAGCTCCAGACCGCCGTCAACTCGGGCGACATGCCAGACGTCTTCCTGTCGCGCGGCGGCGGGAAGCTCGCCGACATGGTCGACGCGGGCGTCGTGGCCGACCTGTCGGACTCGCTCGACGCCGACACGACGGCGGCGATCGGCGAGGGCGCGCTCAGCGCGTTCACGATCGACGGGAGCACCTACGCGCTCCCGCTCGCGGTGCTCCCCGGGGGCATCTTCTACAGCAAGGATCTCTTCGAGCAGGCCGGGATCACCGAGACCCCCACGACGATGGACGAGCTGAGCGACGCCGTCGACGCCCTCAAGGCGGCCGGCATCCAGCCGATCGCCCTCGGCGCGAAGGACGCGTGGCCGGCTGCGCACTGGTTCTACTTCTTCGCGCTGCGCGAGTGCGGCCAGGAGACGATCGAGAGCATCGCGACCGACGTCGACTTCAGCGCCCCGTGCTGGACCGCGGCGGCCCAGGACCTCGCCGACTTCGCCGACACCGAGCCGTTCAACACGGGCTTCCTCACGACCCCCGCGCAGGAGGGCGCCGGATCCTCGGCGGGCCTCGTCGCCAACCACCAGGCGGCCATGGAGCTCATGGGCGGCTGGGACGTGGGCGTCATCGCGGGCCTGACCCCCGACGAGCAGCCGCTCGCCGACCTCGGATGGTTCCCGTTCCCGTCGGTCGACGGCGGCGAGGGCGACCCCGCCGCGCTCATGGGCGGCGTCGACGGCTTCGCCTGCGCCGCGTCGGCCCCGCCGGCCTGCGCCGACTTCCTGAACTTCCTCGCGACGCAGGACCAGCAGGAGGCGTACGCCGAGGCCTACCAGACGATCCCGGCGTCGACCGAGGCGCAGGGCGCCGTGAGCGACCCCGCGCTGCAGCCGATCCTCGAGGCGTACAACGACTCGTCGTACGTCGTCACCTGGCTCGACACGCTGCTCGGGCAGAACGTCGGCAACGCGCTCAACACCGCGATCGTCGACATGCTCGCGGGATCGGGGTCGCCGCAGCAGATCATCGACACGGCGACGCAGGCCGCGGCCCGCGGCTGATCGATGTCCGTCGCAGCACCCACCGCCCCCGCCGGGGCCGGCCCGGACGCACGCGCGTCCCGGCCGGCCCCGGCGCGGCCGCGGCGCCCAGCCGACTGGCGCAAGCGCGGCGAGATCGCCCTCCTCGCGGGCCCCGCCCTCGTCGTCTTCGTCGGGTTCGTGATCTTCCCCGTCGTGATGGCGGTGTTCTACGGGTTCTTCAAGTGGAAGGGCTTCGGCTTCCCCGACGACTTCGTCGGCTTCGACAACTACGCCCAGATCTTCGCGGATCCGACGTTCCGCTCTGCGGTCGTCCACAACTTCGTGATCGTCGTCGCGTCGCTGATCCTGCAGGGACCCATCGCGATCCTCTTCGCGCTGCTGCTCAACCAGCGGATGCGCGGACGCTCGCTCATCCGCGTCCTGATCTTCGTCCCGTACGTGATCTCGGAGGTCGTCGTGGGGACGGGCTGGTCGCTCATGCTCCAGGACGCGGGCGCGATCAACTCGATGCTCGGCAAGCTCGGGCTCGACGCGCTGCAGAACTCGTGGCTCGCCGACCCGAAGATCGCGATGGGGACGCTGCTCCTCATCATCACGTGGAAGTACATCGGCTTCGCCGTCATCCTCATGCTCGCGGGGCTGCAGTCGATCCCCGAGGAGGTCTACGAGGCCGCCGCGATCGACGGAGCGGGCTTCTGGAAGACGCAGTGGTCGATCACGCTGCCGCTCCTCGGACCGACGATCCGGATCTGGGCCTTCCTGTCGATGATCGGATCGCTCCAGCTGTTCGACCTCGTCAACATCATCTGGGGCCAGTACATCGCCTCGACGGCCGGCACCTCGACGATGGCGACCTACATGTATCAGAACGGCCACCTGGCGGGGAACTACGGCTTCGGAAACGCCGTCGCCGTCGTGCTGTTCCTCATCTCGCTCGCGGTCGCCCTCGTCTACCAGCGCTACGTCCTGCGCCGCGACACCGAGGGTGCCGTCACGGGTGAGAGCGGGCGGAAGGGGAAGAAGGCGTGAGCGCCACACAGGTCGCCATCGGCGTCATCCGGCCGGGGGAGAAGCCGCGCAGGAGGAAGGGGTCCTCGGGCAGCCCGTGGGCCTACCTCATCGCGGTGATCCTCGTCGGCATCTGCATCGGGCCCGTCCTCTACATCGTCATCGGCGGCTTCCGATCGACGTCGCAGATCACGGCCGACCCCTCGGGGTTCCCTGCGCCGTGGGTCGTCTCGAACTACGTCGACGTCCTCGCGAGCGGCGCGTTCTGGACCGCGCTCGGCAACTCGACGATCTCAGCGGTCGCCACGACGGCGGGCGTCGTCGTGCTCGGGGTCATGGCGAGCTACGTGCTCGCGCGCTACGACTTCGCGGGGCGCGGGGCCATGTACTCGCTCTTCGCGGCCGGACTCATGTTCCCCGTCACGGTCGCGATCACGCCGCTGTACCTGCTGATCCGCAACCTCGGCCTCGTCAACAGCCTCGGCGGCATCATCCTGCCGCAGATCGCGTTCGCGCTCCCGACGACGATCATCATCCTCGTGCCGTTCCTCCGGGCGATCCCGAAGGAGCTCGAGGAGGCGGCGTCGATCGACGGCGCGAGTCGGCTCGGCTTCTTCTGGCGCATGGTGATCCCGCTGTCGATGCCCGGCGTCGTCACGGTCGGGATCCTCGCCTTCGTCACCACCTGGAACGGCTACATGCTCCCGCTCTTCATCCTCAACGACTCGAGCCTCTTCACGCTGCCGCTCGGCGTGCAGAGCTTCTCGTCGCAGTATTCGGTCGACACGGCGCGCGTCCTCGCGTACACGTCGCTGTCGATGATCCCCGCGCTGATCTTCTTCAGCCTCTTCGAGCGCCGCATCGTCGGCGGCCTCACGGGGGCGATCAAGGGATGACGACCGGGCACTCGGAGCGCGTCCGCGCGCTCCTCACGCAGATGACCCTCGAAGAGAAGGTCGCGCAGCTCGTCGGCTACTGGCTCGACCAGGGTGGCACGATCGCGGCCCCGATGCAGGACGAGATGGACACGACCTCGGGCACGCCGCTCGCCGAGATCACGCGGCACGGCATCGGGCACTTCACGCGGGTGTACGGCACGCGGCCCGTCGACGCCGCCGAGCGCGCCGCGTGGCTCGTCGCCGAGCAGCGCCGCCTCGTCGCCGAGACCCGGCTTGGAATCCCCGCGATCGTCCACGAGGAGATCCTCACGGGCCTCGCCGCCTGGCGCGCCGCGACCTTCCCGACGCCCCTCGCGTGGGGCGCGGCGTTCGATCCCGACCTCGTCGAGGAGATGGCGTCGCTCATCGGGGCGTCGATGCGCGAGCTCGGCGTGCACCAGGGCCTCGCGCCCGTGCTCGACGTCGCGCGCGACCCGCGCTGGGGGAGGATCGACGAGACGATCGGCGAGGACCCCTACCTCGTCGGCACCGTCGGCACCGCGTTCGTGCGCGGCCTCCAGTTGCAGGGCGTCCACGCGACGCTCAAGCACTTCCTCGGCTACTCGGGGTCGATCGGCGGGCGCAACCACGCGCCCGTGCACGCGGGACCGCGCGAGATCGCCGACGTCTTCGTGCCGCCGTTCGAGATGGCGATCCGCGACGGCGGCGCGCGGAGCGTCATGAACAACTACGCCGACATCGACGGCGTCCCCGTCGCGTCCGACCCCGCGATCTTCACGGATCTGCTGCGCGGCAGGCTGGGCTTCGACGGCGTCGTCGTGTCGGACTACTTCGCCGTCGCCTTCCTCGAGGTCATGCACCAGGTCGCGGCCGACCGCGGCGAGGCCGCCGAACTCGCCCTCACAGCCGGCATCGACGTCGAGCTCCCCACGGGCGACGCGTTCCTCGAGCCCCTCGTCGAGCGCGTGCGCTCGGGGCGGATGGACGAGGAGATCGTCGACAGGTCGGTTCTCCGGGTCCTGACGCAGAAGGAGGAGCTCGGGCTCCTGGATCCCGACGCGTTCGCGGCCGAGGCGCCGGCGGCGGTCGATCTCGACACGCCCGCCCATCGCGACGTCGCTCGCCGCCTCGCCGAGGAGTCGATCGTCCTGCTCTCCCATGACGGCGCCCTGCCGCTCGTCGACCCGCGGCGCATCGCCGTCGTCGGCCCGAACGGCGACTCGGCCGAGGCGCTCCAGGGCTGCTACTCGTTCGCGAACCACGTGCTCGCGGGGTACCCGGATCACGAGCTCGGCTTCGCGTTCCCGACCGTCGCCGACGCGCTGGCGGCCGAGTTCCCGGAGGCCGAGGTCACGACGGCGCGCGGCTGCGATGTCGAGGGCGACGACCGATCGGGCTTCGAGGAGGCCGCGGCCGTCGCGGCTGCGGCCGACGTCGCCGTCGTCGTGGTCGGCGACCTCGCGGGGCTCTTCGGGCGCGGATCCGTCGGCGAGGGCAACGACACCGAATCGCTCGAGCTGCCCGGCGTCCAGCGCGAGCTCGTCGAGCGCATCGTCGCGACGGGGACCCCCGTCGTCATGGTCGCGGTCACGGGCAGGCCCTACGCGATCGGCTGGGCGCTCGACGGCGCGGGGCCTCGGCCCGGCGCCGTGCTGCAGGCGTTCTTCCCGGGCGAGGAGGGCGCGACAGCGATCGCGCGGCTCCTCTCCGGATCCGCGGCGTTCTCGGGCCGGCTGCCCGTGTCCCTCCCGCGGTCGGCGGGGGCGCAGCCCTACCGCTACCTGCACCCCACGCTCGGCGGCCCGTCGAGCGTCACGTCGACCGACCCGACGCCCGCGCGGCCCTTCGGGTTCGGCCTCTCGCTCGCCGAGTTCGCCTACGCCGACCTCGAGCTCACGGCCGAGGCCCCGACCGGGGGATCCTTCGCGGCCGCCGTGACGGTGACGAACACCTCGGGCGTCGCGGGCACGGAGGTCGTGCAGCTCTACGCGCGCGACACCGTCGCGTCGGTCGCGCGCCCCGTCGCGCAGCTCCTCGGCTATGCGCGCGTGCCGCTCGCGGCGGGGGAGTCGAAGCGCGTCGCGTTCGACGTCCCGACGGCGCGGCTCGCGTTCTCCGACCGGCGCCTCGTGCGCGTCGTCGAGCCCGGCGCGATCGAGGTGTGGGCCGCTTCGCACGCCGAGGCGGGCTCGCGCCTCCCGGGCGCGGCGACGCCGCGCGCCCTCGTCGACCTCACGGGCGAGGTCCACGAGGTGGGGCCCGACGACCGCAGGATCGTCGACGTGCGGATCGGCTGAGCGCCCGCGCGGCGGGTCAGGGAGCGAGGACGACCTTGCCGCGCGCGCCGGCCTCCACCGCACGGTGGGCGTCGGCCGCGCGGTCGAGGGGGAACGCCTCGCCGAGCTCGACGTCGAAGAAGCCCGACGCGAGGAGGGCGAGCGCGACGGGGACGGCCTCCGACCGCCAGGCCTCCTGCTGCGGCGTGAGGGGATGGGGCGATCCGCCGCTGAAGGCGCGCAGCCCGCGCTCCACGGCCTCGGCACCCAGCACGATAGTGGCGAAGCGCTGCGCGTCGTGCACGAGCTCGAGCGACGCCTCGAAGACGCCGTCGGCGCCTGCGCAGTCGAGCACGGCGTCGACGCCGTCGGGCGCGACCTCGAGCACGCGGCCCACCAGGCCGTCGCCGTAGCGGACGGGCTCCGCGCCGAGGTCGCGCACGCGCCCTGCGCGCCCGTCGCTCGTCGTCGCGATGACGCGCGCGCCCGCGAGCACGGCGAACTGGATCGCGGCCTGGCCGACCGACCCGGATCCGCCGTGGATCAGGAGCGTCTCGTCTTCGCGCACTCCGAGCGAGCGGAGCACCTGGTAGGCGGTGCCGGCGGGGATGCCGAGGGCGGCCGCCTGGGCGGCCGAGACCCCGGCTGGGCGGACGAAGGCGTTCGAGGCCGCGACGACGACCTCGGTCGCGTAGGAGCCGAGCATGCCGCGGAACGCGACGGGGTCGCCGACGCGGAAGCCGTCGACGCCGTCGCCGACGGCCGAGACGATCCCCGCGCCGTCGTGGCCGATGCCGCGCGGCGCGGTGATCGGCTCGGTCGCGCGGGCTCCGGATCGCTCCTTGACGTCGCGCGGGTTGACCCCGGCCGCCTCGACGCGGATCGCGATCTGCCCCGCGCCCGGGGCGGGGGCCGGGATCTCGAAGAGGCTCAGGACTTCGGGGCCGCCGGTCTGGGTGTACTGAACTGCGTGCGCCATGCGCCCAACGCTACCGGCGTCAGCTCTTCCGGCGGCCGATCAGCCGCTTGAACCATCCGGCCGTCGCGACCGACCGGCGCACGTTCCCGCCGCTCGCGAGCATGCCGGCGGCGAGCCCCTGGTAGGTGGCGAAGCAGTCGTCGCACAGCGTGCGCGTGGCCGTGCGGTGGCCGGCGCCCCGGATCACGCGGCTGCACTGGGAGCATCGTGTGGTCGACATGGCGCCCACGGTACCGCGCTACTGCTTGAGCCGCACGAGGCGCTCGTGACCCGACGCCTCGATCTCGGCGACGGTCTCGCGCGAGGCGAGGAAGTCGTTGAACGAGCGGTAGCCGAGCGCCTTCTCGCTGAACGACGGATCCATGCGGCGCATGTGCTGCTTGACGGCCGAGGCGTACAGCCAGCCCTGGTCGTCGCCCTTCCCGACCCGCAGCGCGCGCTCGAGCAGCTGGGTCGCGACGGCGTGCAGATCCTCGGGGGCCGTGTCGCCGAAGCGCGGCACGTCGATCTCGTCGGCCTCGTCCGCGGGCTCCGGCGCGGGCGCGGGCTCGGCGGCCGGCTCCGGCTCGGGAGCGGGAGCCGGCTTCTCGGCCTGGCGCTTCGGGGCGCGCCGGCGGGGCTCCGCGGCGGGGCGCTTCTCGCGCTCGATCTCGGGTACGCCCGGGAGCGTGTCGTATGCCTCGAACTCGTCGCAGGCCGCGGCGAGAGACTTCGCCGTCGACCCCGCGACGCCGACGCCGACGACGAGGCGGCCGAGGCGGCGGCACCGCTGCGCGAGCGGGACGTAGTCGCTGTCGCCCGCCGCGACGACGACGTGCGTCAGGTCGGGCAGGCGGAACATGTCCTCGACGGCGTCGACCGCGAGGCGGATGTCGGCGCCGTTCTTCGCGTACGCGGCGGCCGGGAAGAGCTGCACGAGGTCGACCGCGCGAGCCACGAGCTGGCGGCGGTAGATCGCGTTGACGGGCGACGACCAGTCGGCGTACGCGCGCGTGAGGACGAGGGTCCCGTAGCTCGCGGCGAAGTCGAGGATCGCGCCGACGTCGACGGTCGCGGCGGCGAGGCGCTCCGCGATCTCGGGCTCGGTCGGGTCGTCGTGGATCCGCTGGCGGTCGCGGTGGAACGAGTTGCGCCCGTGGACGCGGTCGTACCAGCTCATGACGATGTTGTCGAAGTCGAGATACACCGCCACGCGGCCGTCGGAGTCAGTCATCTCCTCGACCCTATTCGCCCGCGCCTGGGTAGACGACGCCGATCTGCCGGCGGATCTCGTCGAGCGTCGCCATGATGTCGACGACCTCGTCGATCGGGTGGGCGGGCGACGACGTCAGCCCGTCGGCGACGAGGCGCTCGGCTTCGATCGCCTGGAACTGCATCCCGCGGCCCTCGTGGTGCGGGACGAAGCGCTCGAGGACGGATCCGTCCGGGGCGACGATCTCGAAGGGGGAGGACGCGTACCAGGTGCGCTCGATGCGGATGCGGGCGTCGGTCCCGACGATCTGCGCCGTGTTGGGGCCGGCGCCGCGCGACGAGGAAATGGTCGACGACACGCCTCCCGCCGCGTGCGTCATGGCCGTCGCGACCTCGGAGTCGGCGCCCGTGTCGAGGAGGCGGCCCGACGCCGCGATCGTCTCGGGCGCGCCCAGGATGTCCCACGCGAACGAGACGGGGTAGATCCCGAGATCGAGGAGGGCGCCGCCGCCGAGCGAGAGGTCGTTGAGGCGGTGGGCGGGGTCGGTCGGCAGCGACTGCGTGTGGTCGGCCGAGAGCGAGCGGATCTCGCCGAGGCGGCCCTCGGCGATCACCTCGTGGATCCGGCGCATGTGCGGCAGGTAGCGGGTCCACATGGCCTCCATCGCGAGGAGCCCGTGCCGCGCGGCGGCGTCGCGGATCCGGGCGGCCTCGGCCGCGTCCAGGGCGATGGGCTTCTCGATGAGCACGTGCTTCCCGGCCTCGAGCGCGAGGAGGGCGGTCTCGACGTGCTGGGGGTGGGGCGTCGCGATGTAGACGATGTCGACGCCGGCGTCGGAGGCGAGGGCGTCGTAGGAGCCGTGTGCGCGGGGGATCTCGAACTCGCTCGCGAAGCGCTCGGCGCCCTCTGCGGAGCGCGAGCCGACCGCCTGGACGTCGAGCCCCGCCGTGCGGAGGTCGCGCGTCATCGTGTGGGCGATGCCGCCCGTTGCCAGGATTCCCCATCGAAGGCTCATGGGGTCAACACTAGGGGGTTCCATTCCGCGCCTGGCGACGATAACATCGCTGAGAAGCGATAGGAGATCGACATGGCTCACGCGCACCACGAGGGGCGGCTCGGCGTCGCCGTCGCGCTCGTGTCGGGGATCGTCGTGGCACAGGTGGTCGGATCACTCGTCACGGGGAGCCTCGCGATCCTCGTCGACGCCGTGCACTCGCTGACCGACGTCGTCGGCCTCGCGGTCGCGCTCGCGGCGGCGCACCTCGCGTCGCGCCCCGCGCGCGGCGCGCGGACCTGGGGCTTCCGCCGCGTCGAGGTCCTCGCGGCCCTCGCTCAGGCCGTCCTCCTCATCGGCGCCGCCGTGTTCGCGATCGTCGAGGGCGTCGAGCGCTGGCGGCAGCCCGCAGACGTGCGCGCGGGGGAGCTGCTCGTCTTCGCGGCGATCGGGCTCGCGCTCAACCTCGCCGCCGCGCTGGCTCTCTCCTCGGGCCGCGGGGCGAACCTCAACATGCGCGCCGCGTTCCTCGAGGTGCTCATGGACGCGCTCGGCACGGTGGCGGTCGCGATCTCGGCGATCCTCATGATGACGACGGGCTTCGCGCGCGCCGACGTCATCGCGGCCTTCGCGATCGCGGCGATGATCCTGCCGCGCGCGGGCCTGCTCGTGCGCGACGCCGTGCGGATCCTCATGGAGTTCGCGCCGCGCGGCCTCGACCTGGACGCGGTGCGCGCTCACCTGCTCGCGATGGAGCACATCGAGGACGTGCACGACCTGCACGCGTCGACGGTCTCGACGGGGCTCGACACCCTCTCGGCGCACGTCGTGCTCGACGACGCGTGCTTCCGCGACGGCCACGCGCCCGAGCTCCTCGACGCGATGAGCGCGTGCGTCGCCGAGCACTTCGACGTTCCCGTGACGCACACGACGTTCCAGCTCGAGACCGCCGGCCACCACGGGTCAGAGCCCGAGCTTCACCCCTGACGCACGCGCTCGGCGGCCGAGAACAGCGCGGCGAGCGGCTCGGCGTCGGTCAGCGAGAACACCGACGAGCGGCCCTCGGCGCGCGACGCGACGAGGCCCTGCTCGCGGAGGCTCGCGAGGTGCTTCGAGACCGTCGACTGCGCGAGGCCGAGGTGCTCGGTCAGCTCGGCGACGTTGTGCTCCCCGAGGCCGAGATGCTGCAGGATCGCGAGGCGGGACGGATCCCCGAGGCTCCGGAAGAACGCCGCGGCGCCCACCGTGTCCTGGTCCTCGCGCATCGCCATGTGACGATGATAGTCATTCTCCTGCGGATCCCGGCCCCGAGGGGCGGGGTCAGAACGCGTCGATCGCGGCGTTGAACGTCGCCGACGGGCGCATGACGGCCGACGCCTTCGCGCCGTCGGGACGGTAGTAGCCGCCGAGGTCGGCCGGCTTCCCCTGCACCGCGACGAGCTCGTCGACGATCGTCGTCTCGTCGGCCGCGAGCCGCTCCGCGAGGGGAGCGAAGGCGGCGGCGAGCTCGGCGTCGCGCGTCTGCGCCGCGAGCTCCTGCGCCCAGTAGAACGCGAGGTAGAAGTGCGACCCGCGGTTGTCGATCGTGCCGAGCTTGCGGCCCGGCGAGCGGTCCTCCTCGAGGAAGGTCGAGGTCGCGGCGTCGAGGGTGTCGGCGAGGACCTGGGCCTTCGCGTTGCCCGTCGTGTTCGCGAGGTGCTCGAGCGACGCGGCGAGGGCGAAGAACTCGCCGAGCGAGTCCCAGCGCAGGTAGTCCTCGGCGATGAGCTGCTGCACGTGCTTCGGCGCCGATCCGCCCGCGCCGGTCTCGAACAGGCCGCCGCCCGCCATGAGCGGGACGATCGACAGCATCTTCGCCGAGGTGCCGACCTCGAGGATCGGGAAGAGGTCGGTGTTGTAGTCGCGCAGCACGTTGCCCGTGACCGAGATGGTGTCGAGGCCCTGGCGGATCCGCTCGAGCGAGAACGTCGTGGCCGCGGCCGGCGCGAGGATCCGCAGGTCGAGCCCGTCGGTGTCGTGCTCGGGCAGGTAGGCGTTCACCTTCGCGATGAGGTTCGCGTCGTGCGCGCGGTTCTCGTCGAGCCAGAACACGGCCGGGGTCCCCGAGAGGCGGGCGCGCGTGACGGCGAGCTTGACCCAGTCGCGGATCGGGGCGTCCTTCGTCTGGCAGGCGCGCCAGATGTCGCCCTTCTCGACGGCGTGCTCGAGGACCGTCTCGCCCGCCGCCGTGACGACGCGCACGGTGCCGTCCGCGGGGATCTCGAAGGTCTTGTCGTGCGAGCCGTACTCCTCGGCCTTCTGCGCCATGAGGCCGACGTTCGGGACGGTGCCCATCGTCGAGGGGTCGAGGGCGCCGTTCGCGCGGCAGTCGTCGATCGTCGCCTGATAGATCCCGGCGTACGACGAGTCGGGGATCACCGCGAGGGTGTCGTGCTCGGCGCCGTCGGCGCCCCACATGTGCCCGCCGATGCGGATCATCGCGGGCATCGAGGCGTCGACGATGACGTCGCTCGGCACGTGCAGGTTCGTGATGCCCTTGTCGCTGTCGACCATCGCGAGGGCGGGGCCCTCGGCGAGGCGCGCGTCGAAGGCGGCGCGGATCTCGGCGCCGTTCTCGACCTGGGCGAGGCCCTGGAAGATCGCGCCGAGGCCGTCGTTCGCCGACAGGCCGGCGGCGGCGAGGGCGTCGCCGTGCTGTGCGAAGACCGGCGCGAAGTAAGCCCGCACGACGTGGCCGAAGATGATCGGGTCGCTGACCTTCATCATCGTGGCCTTGAGGTGCGTCGAGAACAGCACGCCCTCCTCCTGGGCCCGCGCGACGGCGCCGGCGAGGAAGGCGTCGAGCGCCTTCGCGCTCAGGAAGGTCGCGTCGACGACCTCGCCCGCGAGCACGGGGAGCGACGGCTTGAGGATCGTCGTGGCGCCGTCGGCGGCGACGAGCTCGATCCGCAGCGTGTCGTCGGCGGGAGAGACCCACGACTTCTCGTTCGAGAAGAAGTCGCCGCCGCTCATCGTCGCGACGTTCGTCTTCGAATCGGCCGACCAGGCGCCCATGCGGTGCGGGTGCGCCTTCGCGTAGGCCTTCACGGCGCCGGGGGCGCGGCGGTCGCTGTTGCCCTGGCGGAGGACGGGGTTAACGGCGGATCCCTTGACGCGGTCGTAGCGCGACGCGACGTCCTTTTCCTCGTCGTTCTGCGGATCCTCGGGCAGGTTCGGGAGGTCGTAGCCGAGGGCCTGGAGCTCGGCGATCGCCGCCTTGAGCTGGGGGACCGACGCCGAGACGTTCGGGAGCTTGATGATGTTCGCCGAGGGGTCGTTCGCGAGGGCGCCGAGCTCGGCGAGGGCGTCGCCCACGCGCTGCTCGTCGGTGAGGCGCTCGGGGAACTGGGCGAGGATGCGGCCCGCGAGGGAGATGTCGCGGGTCTCGACGTCGACGCCGGCCTTGCCCGCGTACGCCTCGATGACGGGGAGCAGCGAGTACGTCGCGAGAAGCGGAGCCTCGTCGGTGTGCGTGTAGATGATCGTGGACATGCGATGGCGCTCCAGTGGGTCGACGCGTGTGAGGTATCTCGACCCCAAGATACCCGCCGATCCGGCGCCCGCTACGCCGCCGGGGCGGCCTCGAGGAGGGCCCGCGCGAGATACGGGCTGAGGGTTCGCGCCCACGTCGCGGTGATGTGGCCCGCGGCGTCGCGGTAGACGATGTCGCCGCCGATGATCGAGGGGCAGGTCGCGCCGCACGCGTACAGGTCGGTGAGGTCGACCACGGGCGCGCCGGCGGCCTCGGCGGCGTCGACGAGCGTGTGATCCGTGAGCGCGGTCGCGGCATCGGTCGCGCAGTCGCTCCCGGGGGTCGCGCCGACGCGTGTCGTGCACGCGACCGACTCCTCGTCGGCGAGCGGGTTGTCGGCGACCGCGACGATGGTCGACCCCGCCGCCTGCACCTTCTCGATCATCGCCTGCTGGGGCGCGGCGTCGAGCGCGACGCCGCGGGACGACGCCGCGATGACGAGGTCGTAGTCGCCGGACGTGACGCGCTCCTCGATCGCCGCGCGGGCGTTCCCGCAGTCGCCCGTCGCGGCGACGTCGGCGAGCTGGCAGCCGCGCCCGACGTAGGTGTCGAGCGACCAGCCGAGGGCGGCGAGCTGCGGCTCGAGCGCGGGGAGGAGGGCCGCGGCGTGGCTGTCGCCCACGAGGGCGACCTTCCGGGCGCCGGGATCGTCGGATCCGTAGTGGCACGTCTGCATCTCCTGGCCCTGGACCGAGTAGCAGACGTACGCCCCTCCCGTGTCGGCGGCGATGTCGGCGGGCGCGAGGGCGTCGAAGGTCGCGTCCGCGCACGCCTCGGGGTTCGCGGTGGATCCGGCGCCCGCGCAGTCGACGGCGAGGGCCGACGGATCGGCCGGGTCGATCGTCTGCACGGGGGCGGCCGCGGCCGCGGGCTCCTGGTTCGGGATGACGGCGTTCGCCCCGATCGCGGCGACGAGGACGACGGCGAGGCCCGCGAGCGTCGGGAGGGCGGCGCGCGTCGGACGCCAGCCGCGGAACCAGGTCGCCCGCCGCGCGGGGTTCTCGACGAGGTGGTAGCTCAGGACCGAGAGGACGAGCGTCAGGGCGATCGCCGCGGCGCCGTAGCGCACGGATCCCTCGGGCAGGACCGAGAGCAGCAGGATCGCGACGGGGAAGTGCCAGAGGTAGAGGCTGTACGAGACATCGCCGAGGTACGTCGCGACCTGGTTGCGCAGGATCCACGGGGCCGGCTGATCGGTGGTCGCGTCGGCGCCCGCGAGGACGACGAGCGCCGAGGAGACGACGGGCAGCAGCGCGAGGGGCGCGGGCCAGAGGGGCGAGTCGCCCGAGACGACGAAGAGCGAGAGCAGGATCCCGGCGAGGCCCAGGTAGGCGAGGATCCGCCGGCTCGAGCGGCGCATGACGACCTCGGGGAGGAACGCGAGGAGTGCGCCGATGCCGAGCTCCCAGGCGCGCGAGAAGGTCGAGAAGTACGCGAAGGCGGGGTTCGTCGCCGTCTCGTACAGCGCCCAGGCGAACGACGCGGCGGTGAGGACGCCGATCGCGATCGCCGCGAAGCGCTTCGTGCGGCTGAAGCGCCACCCGGCGCGCAGGGCGAGGACGACGATGACGAGCATGACCCACGGCCACACGAGGTAGAACTGCTCCTCGACGCCGAGCGACCAGAAGTGCTGCAGCGGCGACGGGGGAGTGCCCTGCTGGAAGTAGTCGGTCCCCTGGACGCCGAAGCGCCAGTTGCCGACGAAGAGGGCGCTGAAGACGCCGTCCCAGACGACCTCGCGCGAGTCGGTGGGGCTCAGGAGCACGCGCGCGAAGAGGACCGTGGCGAGGACGACGATCGCGGCGGCAGGGAGGATCCGCTTGGCGCGGCGCGCGTAGAAGCGCGTGAACGAGATGGATCCGGTCTTCTCGGCCTCGCGCAGCAGCAGGCCCGTGATGAGGTAGCCGGAGAGGACGAAGAACACGTCGACGCCGACGAAGCCCCCGCTCGGCCAGGCGAACACGTGGTCCAGGATGACGACGACGACCGCGATCGCGCGGAGCCCCTGGATGTCGAGGCGCTGCCGCCGCTGCGGGGCTGCCGAGGAAGAACTCATCCCGGCGACCCTAGCGCCGCAAGTCGCCATTTCTCCGTGTTTTCCCCACCCCTGGGGTGGGGAAAACACGGAGAAATGGCGACTCAGGGGCGGAGGGCCTTCGCGATGCGCTGGACCGAGACGGTCTCGGCCGTGCCGAGGCGCTGGGCGAAGAGGCCGACGCGGAGCTCCTCGAGGAGCCAGCGCGCGCGGACGAGCGGCTCCGGGGCGCCGTCCGGCAGCGGGATCGCGCCGCCCGCCTCGACGAACGCCGCGTGTGCGCGCTCGAACTCCGTCATCCAGGTGCGGTCGCGGCCCGGCGCGTCCGGCAGCTGCGCGAGGCGCACCTTCATCCCCTCGAGGTAGCGCGGCAGGTGGCGCAGGCGCTCGGATCCCGTCTCCCTGACGAAGCCCGGGTGGAGCAGCCCGTCGAGCTGGCCGCGCACGTCGTTCAGCGCCCCGAGGAGCGCCATCGAGTTCGCCCCCTTCATCGCCCGCTCGACCTCGCGGGCGAGCGTGAGGATCCGGGCAGCGAGCGACACGAGGTCGAACACCGCGTCGACCGACGACGCGCTGACCTCGGCGCGCAGCGCGTCGAACTGCGCGCGCGTGCGCACCGTGCCGTGCCGCGCGATGACCGCGTCGGCGACGGCCGCGCGGCAGTCCTCGATCACGGCCTTCGGCGAGGGATACGGCGACGCCGCGAGCGCGAGCTTCTCGTTCGCCTTCAGGTGCTCCTGGATGTACGAGACGGGCGAGGGCACCGTGAGGAGCAGGAGACGGCGGATCCCCGCCCGCGTGGCGCGCTCGGCGTCCTCGGCCGTCGCCTCGACCCGCACCGCGACGGAGTCCTTCTCGTCGACGATCGCGGGGTAGCCGCGCACGACGCCGCCCGCGACCTTCGTGTCGACGACGGCGGGCAGGTCGCCGAACGACCACTCCGTGAGCCCGGATCGCTCGAGCGAGGGCGGCGCCGTCTGCGCGACGCGCTGGGGCCCGGGCCCGCGCCGGCCCGCCGGCCTCTCGAGCTGCCGCGCGACGGCGTCGCGGGCCCTCCCCGCCAGCCGTGCCTGGAGCTCGGCGAGGTCGCGGCCGGATCCCGCCGTGCGGCCGCGGGCGTCGACGGCGCGGAACGACATGCGCAGGTGGTCCGGCACGCGGTCCCACTCGAAGTCGGCCTCCGTGACGGGCTGGTTGGCCTGCCTCTGCACGAGCCGGGCGAGCGCGCCCGCGAGCGTCGTCGACGGCCGGCCCGCGTGGTTCTCGGGCCCCTCCTCGGCCAGGTCGGCCGCGAAGCGCTCGGCCCAGTCGGCGGCGGGCACGACGTTGCGGCGGATCGCCTTGGGAAGCGCCCGGAGGAGCGCCGTCACGAGCTCGTCGCGCATGCCGGGCACCTGCCAGTCGAAGCCCGACGCGTCGAGGGAGGCGAGGAGCGGAAGCGGCACGACGACCGTCACGCCGTCGTCGTCGGCGCCGGGCTCGAAGCGGTAGGCGAGGTCGAGGGTCTGATCGCCCTGCGTCCAGCGCGGCGGGAAGTCGCGGGCATCGGACGACGCGTCGCCGTCGAGGAGGTCGGCCTCGCGCATCGTCAGGAGGTCGGGGGCGTCGCGCAGCGCGCCCGCCCACCACTTCTCGAACGAGCGCACGTCGAAGACGTCGGCCGGGACCCGCGCCTCGTAGAACGCGAACACGGCCTCGTCGCCCGCGAGGATGTCGCGGCGCCTCTCGCGCTCCTCGAGCTTCTCGAGGCGGCGGCGCAGATCCTCGTTCTGCCGCAGGAACCGCGTCAGGGGCTTCGGCAGCCGCGAGGGATCCCATTCGCCCTCGACGAGCGCGTGCCGCACGAACATCTCGCGCGCGGCCGCCCGATCGATCCGGGCGAACTGCACGGTGCGCCGCGGCACGATCTCGACGCCGTACAGCGTCACCTTCTCGTTCGCGACGGCCGCGCCCTGGTCCTTCGACCAGTGCGGCTCGGACACCTGCTGGCGCACGAGGTCGCCGGCGAGCTCCTCGGCCCAGGCGGGGTCGATCTGCGCGACGGTGCGGGCGAAGAGGCGCGAGGTCTCGACGAGCTCGGCGGCCATGACGGCCTTGGGCTTCGCCCTCCTGAGCCCGGATCCCGGGAAGATCTGGAACGACACGTTCCGCGCGCCGCGGTAGGTCGCCGACGCGCGGCCGCCGCGCGCGCCCTCGCCCTTGCGCGTCTCGCGCTCGTCGAGCACGCCGATCTGCGAGAGGAGGCCCGCGAGCAGCGCGCGGTGGATCGCGTCGCCCTGCGCGTGTCCCTCGGGCGTCGGCGAGGATCCGCCCCGCGTCAGCGAGCGCAGCTGGCGGTGCACGTCGAACCACTCGCGCACCCGCACGTAGTTGAGGAAGTCGCCGCGCACCTCGCGGCGGAACGCGCCCGACCCGAGCTCGCGCTGCCGCTCCCGCAGGTGGTTCCACAGGTTGAGGAGGCTGAGGAAGTCGCTCGTGGGATCCGTGAAGCGCGCGTGCGCCTGCTGCGCCTTCTCGCGCTGGTCCTCCGGCCGCTCGCGGACGTCCTGCACGCTGAGCCCCGACACGATCGCGAGCACCTCGTCCTCGACGCCCGTGCGCCGCGCCTCGACGAGCATGCGCGCGAAGCGCGGGTCGATCGGCAGGCGGGCGAGCTCGCGGCCGATCTTCGTGAGCCGCGGATCGGCCCCGCCCCGCCCGAGCGACACCGCCCCGAGCTCCACGAGCAGGTCGAACGCCGCCTTCACGCCTCGCGAGTCCGGCGGTGTCAGGAACGGGAAATCCGTGACGTCGCCGAAGCCGAGCGAGAGCATCTGCAGGATCACCGATGCCAGCGAGGTGCGCAGGATCTCGGGGTCGGTGAACGCGGGGCGCTTCTCGAAGTCGTCCTCGGCATAGAGCCGGATCGCGATGCCCTCGCTCGTGCGGCCGGCGCGGCCGGAGCGCTGCTGCGCCGAGGCCTGCGAGATCGGCTCGATCGGCAGCCGCTGCACCTTGGCGCGGTTCGAGTAGCGCGAGATGCGGGCCGTGCCGGCGTCGATCACGTACTTGATCCCCGGGACCGTCAGCGACGTCTCGGCGACGTTCGTCGCGAGGATCACGCGCCTCCGGAGGCCCGCGACCTTCGAGCGCTCGAAGACCCGGTGCTGCTCGGCGGAGCTGAGGCGGCCGTACAGGGGGAGGACCTCGGTCTTCACGGTCCCGCCGCGGAAGGCGCCCGACACGGCGTCCATCGCGTCGCGGATCTCGGCCTCGCCGGGCAGGAACACGAGGACGTCGCCGGCGGGCTCCCGGTCGAGCTCGCGGAGCGCCGCGACGACCTGGTCGGGCTCGTCCTCGGAGTCCTGCGGCTCGCGGTAGCGGATCGTCACGGGGTACGTGCGGCCCGACACCTCGATGATCGGGGCGGGCGTGCCGTCGGGCTCGGCGAAGTGCCGGGCGAAGGACTCGGGGTCGATCGTCGCCGACGTGATGACGACCTTGAGATCGGGCCTCGTCGGCAGCAGCCGCTTGAGGTAGCCGAGGAGGAAGTCGACGTTGAGCGAGCGCTCGTGCGCCTCGTCGACGATGATCGTGTCGTACTTCGACAGCGAGCGGTCTCGGCTCAGCTCGTTGAGCAGGATCCCGTCGGTCATGAGCGCGATCCGGGTGTCGTCCGACACCTGATCTGTGAAGCGCACCTTGTAGCCGACGGCGCCGCCGAGCTCGACCTGCATCTCCTCGGCGACGCGCTCGGCGATCGTGCGCGCGGCGATGCGGCGGGGCTGCGTGTGGGCGATCGAGGTTCGGCCGAGCTCGAGGGCGATCTTCGGCAGCTGCGTCGTCTTGCCGGATCCCGTCGCGCCCGCGACGATCACGACCTGGTGGTCGCGGATCGCGTCGGCGATCTCGCCGCGCGCCGCGCTGACCGGCAGCTCGGGCGGGTAGGAGATCACGGGTTCGGAAGACACAGCTCTCCAGTCTATTCCGCGGTTTCGGGCCGCGATCGGGGCGCCGACACATGGCCGTCACTCCGTGCCGCTAGCTTCGGATCATGAAGCTCGCCGACGTCGATCCGTTCATCGGAACGCAGCCCACCGACCTGCCTCCCGCGACGGGTCTCGCGGCGGCGTGGTGGTGGCCCAAGCCGCAGATCGGGAACACGCACCCCGGCGCGACGTTCCCGCTCGGCATGGTGTCGGCGTGCAGCTACTCGGGCGCCTACCCGACGGGCTACGGCGAGTACGCCCTGTCGACGGAGGGCGTGCCGCCGCGCATGCGCGAGCGGCCCGTGGCGAGCGGCGTGACGCACTTCCAGCAGTCGGGCACGGGCGCGATCCGCAAGTACTACAACTACGTGCGCGTGACGCCCATGGTCGACAAGCTCGACGACCTGGGCCGGCAGTGGGACATCGCGGACGAGGAGGCGAGCCCCGGCTACTACGCCTTCACCTACGAGAACGGGATCCGCGCCGAGATCACGGTCGGTCCCAAGAGCGCCGTGCACCGCTACACCTTCCCCGAGGACCGCACCGACGCGCGCCTCGTCGTCGACCTCTCGGTCGGCGGCCTCGACATCCCGTACGGCGCGACGGTGCCGCTGCGGGCGCACCTCGAGTCGACCGACGCGGGCGAGGCGCAGGGCGAGATCGTCGTCGAGGGCACGCCGCTCGCGATGCACCTGCGCGCCGACACCCCGCGCTGGCGGCAGCTGCTCTGGTACGACAGGCGGCTCATGCCCGGAGGCAAGCGCCTCGACTTCGACGCGATCCGCCCGACGACGATGCGCCCCTTCGGGCTCATGTGGCAGGGATCCGTGAAGGCCGGCCAGTGGGTCGAGCTGCAGATCGGGTTCTCGCTGCGCGGGGTCGACCAGGCGCGGCGCAACCTCCAGCGCGACTGCGCCGAGGGCACGGGCTTCGACGTGCGCCGCACCGCGACGCGGGCGAGCTGGAAGCAGCTCCTCGGCGGCGTCACGGTGCGCGAGTCCGGGGGAGACCGCGACCGCCGCACGGTCCTCGGGACGGCGCTGTACCACTCGTTCGTCAAGCCGGCCCTCGCGCCGAACGAGAGCCCCCTCTGGCCCACGAACGGGCCCTTCGCGTTCGATATCTCGACGATGTGGGACATCTACCGCACGCAGCTGCCGCTCGTCGAGCTCCTGAGCCCCGACCAGGCCGTCGACCTCGCGAACGCGCTCGTCACGATCTGCGAGGAGGAGGGCAACTTCCCGATCGGGTATCGCATGGCGAAGGGGTCCGACCGCTTCTCGCGGCAGGCGTCCGGCCTCGCGCACACGCTGCTGGCCGACCTCTGCGAGGCGCGCGTCGAGGGGATCGACTGGGACTGGGCCCTCGTGCACATGCTCGCCGACCTGCGCCGCCAGTACGGCGAGGACTTCCTCGTGACGGGGCGCACGGATCCGATCAGCCACACGCTCGACATCGCGTTCGCGTACTGGTGCACGGCGCGGGTCGCCGACCGGGTGGGCGACACCCGCGTGGCCGCCGACTGCCGCCGCCTCGCGGGGCGCTGGCGCAACGCGTTCGACGCCGAGACGGGGCTGCTGCGCGACTCGACGTTCTACGAGGGCACGAAGCACAACTACTCGTTCCGGATCACGCACGACATGGCGGGCCGCATCGAGCTCGCCGGGGGAGAGGACCGCTTCGTCGGGCTGCTCGACCGCTTCTTCGGATACGGAGCGGATCCCGTGACGCAGCCGGGCGTCGACCCGGGCGACGCCGAGATGGAGGCGGGGTACGCGCTCGGCCGCTTCGAGGGCATGAACAACGAGCCCGACATGGAGTCGCCCTGGGCCTACATGTACGCGGGGCGGCCCGACCGCACCGCCGAGGTCGTGCACCACGCGCTGCACCAGATGTTCGACGTGGGCGCGGGCGGCATGCCGGGCAACGACGACTCGGGTGGGCTGTCGTCGTGGGTCGTGTGGGCGTCACTCGGGATCTTCCCCGTCGCGGGGCAGGACCTGTTCCTGCTCAACGCGCCCGCGTGGTCCGACGCGCGGATCTCGCTCGCCGACGACGCCGAGATCGTCATCGAGACGGAGGGGTTCCGGCCCGTCGGCCGAGGCACGGATCCTCAGTACGTGCAGTCGGTCTCGTGGAACGGCGAGCCGCTCGAGCGGACCTGGCTCACGGGGCGCGAGCTGCGCCGCGGCGGCACCCTCCGGATCGCCCTCGCCGACGCCCCGGGCGACTGGGGCCGGGCGGTCCGGCCTCCCTCGTATCCGTCCGACGCCTCGGCGCCGAACCGACGACTGTGACGCCCGACGAAACACCCCCGAAATACGCGTGATTCCGCGGGTATCTGGGCGTCATGCGCGTCACGTATGATCCGAGCGCCCGCCCTCACCGGGGCGGGTCCCAGCTCCACGGGAGGATCCACACATGACACGTCGACTCGTCATCGTCGTCCGAGCAGATCCGGTGATCTGCGGCCACTCGGGCGAGGCCCGAAACCTCGCGGAAGCGGCCCTCAAACGGGGCTTCGACGACGTCCGCATCGTCACCTGGCCGATCGAGCGTCTGCAGGCGGCGGGGCTCCCGCTCAAACCCCTCGAGACGGTCATGCCGTACAGCGCCGGTATCGAGGTCGAGCGCCCCGAGCCCGTGGGCGACTACAAGGTCGTCGACGGCCGGTACATCGGCGGCCTCGTCGGGCGGCTCGTCGAGCTGTTCACCGACGGCGTGCCCACGGTCGCGATGTCGCTGTACCTCTCGCCCCACACGACGGCCGTCACCGACGCCGTCGACGTCGCCCGCAAGACGGGGCTCCCCGTCGACGTGACGACGATCGCCGAGGCGGTCGGGTCCGACGTGACGAACGTCGTGCGCCAGTGCGTCGAGAACGGCCAGTTCGGCGCCGCGGCGCACGTGCTCGAGGGGTACCTCGCGAGCGACGTGTGCGTCGCGGTGAGCCAGTACACGAAGGACCTGATCGTCGAGGAGTCGCGCAAGCTCGACGCGAAGCACGGCACGCGGTACGCCGAGCGGTGCGAGGAGAAGATCGCGATCTCGTACCCCGCGATCGACTCGTCCCTCTTCCTCGGCCTCGACCCCGCCGAGGTCGACCGTCACCTGGCCGCCCGCGGCCTCGAGCGCGACGGCTACGTGTTCTACCTCTCGCGCCTCGCCCGCGCGAAGGGGGTCGACGACCTCATCGACGGCTTCGCGCAGAGCGCGGCCGCGGCGGGGAAGAAGCTCGTGATCGCGGGGCGCGGCCCCGAGGAGCAGGAGCTGCGGGAGCACGCGGCCGCATCGGCCGTCGCCGACCGGATCGAATTCCTCACCGACGTCGACGACGCCGAGAAGCCCTTCCTGTTCGCCGGTTCGGCGGCCTACGTCCTTCCGACGAAGCCGCGCCCCGAGTTCGTCGAGACCTTCGGGATCGCCCTCGCCGAGAAGGCGCTCTCGGGCGGCGGGCCCGCGATCACGACGACGACGGGAGGCGTCGGCGAGGCCGTCGGCGACACCGCGATCATCGTCGACGTCGACGCGCCCGACCAGGTGCGCGACGCGATCGACCGGGCCCTGTCGCTCAGCCCCGCCGAGCGCGCCGAGTGGGAGGAGCGGGCGCGCGAGTTCGCCCTCCAGTTCGACCGGATGAACGTGTTCGACGCGCTGTTCGCGCGCGTCGACGCTCTCGTCTGACCGGGCTCAGCCCGACGCCGGGCCCCCGGAGGCGGAAGCGCCTCTGGGGGGCTCGAGCGTCGAGATGACGGTCGTCTCGGGCGGCAGCTCGTCCTTGAGGCTCTGCGCCGTCTCGAGCATGCCTCCGAGCGGAAGGCCCAGCCGCCGGCGGCGGCTGCGGCGCCAGTGCCGGTAGGCGGGTCCGGGGATCGTGATCACGAGGGCGAACGCGATGTAGGCGGCGATCCGGGTGAGGCCGACCCACTCCCCGGGACCCACGTCGTACGAGGCGGCGTGGATGAAGGGGACGTCGCCGCCCGCGATGACGACGTGGTTGAGCCACCGGAACGGCTGAGGCAGGAGGTCGACCGCGACGGCCCCTCCCGACGCCGGCACGTTGAGGAACACGAACGAGATGAGGCCGGCCGCGACGACCCACCGGCCGAAGTAGTAGCCGAGCGCCTGGGTCGTGAGCCCGACGGCCGTCATGGTGCCGACGAGCAGCAGCCAGAGCGCCGGGAAGCGACCCGGCAGGGCGCCCACGACCGGGTCGATGAGGGTCGCGGCGAGCGTCCCGAGCACGGCGGTCGTCCCGACGACGATCCCGATGCGGGCGCGGCGCCGGAGATCCCCGCCCATCAGCGCGGTGAACATCCCGGTCAGGTGCCCTCCGATCGCCGCGACGAGCGACACGTAGAGCGAGACGGTTCCGGCGCCGTCCGTCACGGGGAGCGGGGCGACGTCGTCGACCGTGAGCACGACGCCCTCGGACTCGATCGCGGACCGGAAGGTCGCCTCGACGATCTGGGCGAGGCTGCTGCTGTTCGCGGTGGCGACCGACAGCTCGGGGTGCGAGGCGTCGCTCGTGTCGAGCACCGCGGCGTACGCGCCCGATCGCAGGGCGGCCGCGTCGACCGCGTCGACCTCCTCCACGACGTACCCGCCGGGCGCCGCCTTCTCGAGCGCCTGGTCGACCTGCTGCGCGGCGGCGGATCCGACGACCCCGATGCGCAGGTCGTGCGGGGCCGGGGAACGGAACGGCAGCACGTAGCAGAGGGCGAAGAGGACGACGAACATCGTCGGCATCCACAGCTGCAGGCCGATCTGCTGGACCGAGGGGTGAAGCCGCTCGTACCGGCGCTTGAACCGCTGGACGGCTCCGAACCAGGGGACCGTTCGGATCGTGGTCGCGGGGCGATGCGGGTGCGTCACGGATCTCCTGTCTCTCGTATGCATCGTACGACCGCGGCCCGGCCGGCTCGGGGGCGTCATAGGGTGAGGGCATGACCGTTCCCACTGTGAAACTCGCATCCGGATACGACATCCCTCAGCTCGGCTTCGGCGTCTTCCTCGTGCCGGCGGACGAGGCGGAGCGCGCCGTCTCCGAGGCCCTCGAGGTCGGCTACCGCCACATCGACACCGCCGCGATCTACCGCAACGAGGAGGGCGTCGGCGCGGCCATCGCGAAGAGCGGCATCCCGCGCGAGGAGCTCTTCGTCACGACGAAGCTCTGGAACGACCGCCAGTCGGGCGAACAGCCGCACGACGCGATCCGCGAGAGCCTCGACAAGCTCGGCCTCGAGTACGTCGACCTCTACCTGACGCACTGGCCGACGCCCCAGAAGGACACCTACGTCAACGCGTGGGAGAAGCTCATCGAGATCCGCGACGCGGGGCTGTCCCGCTCGATCGGCGTCTCGAACCACCTGCCCGAGCACCTCGATCGCCTCGTCGCCGAGACGGGCGTCGTGCCGTCGGTCGACCAGATCGAGCTGCACCCCGCGCTGCACCAGGCCGACGTCCTCGCGTGGGCCGAGGCGAACGGCATGAAGATCGAGGCGTGGGGCCCGCTCGGCCAGGGCAAGTACCCGCTCTTCGAGAACCCGGCCGTCGCGGCGGCCGCCGAGGCGCACGGCAAGTCGCCCGCCCAGATCGTCATCCGGTGGCACCTGCAGCGCGGCTTCATCGTCTTCCCGAAGTCGGTGCGCCGCGAGCGCATGGAGCAGAACCTCGACGTCTTCGACTTCGAGCTCACGGCCGACGAGATCGCCGGCATCGACGCGATCGACCCGGGTGACGGATCCGGCCGCGTCGGGTCGCACCCGCTCGAGGTCAACTGACCCCGCGGCGGATCAGAGGAACCAGCTCGGCAGCCAGAGGTGCGCTCGGTAGAGCGCCTCTGGCTCCATGAGCCCGGTTCCGTAGGGCAGGAAGAACAGCCCGACGACGACGAAGACCACGACGGCGATCGAAGCGACGGTACGGCGCGCATCGGTCGCCGTCGTCGCGCGCGCGGTCGCGACGGCGATCTCCGCCTCGGTGGGATCGTCGAGCAGCACGGGGCGCACGGGCCGGCGCATGTTCTGCAGCGCGATGACGACGCCGACGATCACGAACGGCAGCAGCGTGATCGCGTAGAACGAGAACATCGTGCGCTTGGGCAGCGCGAGCCAGGGGATGTAGGTCGCCGCGACGCCCACGAGGACGAACGCCTCACGCCCGATGATCTCGGTGCGGCGCACGACGCTCACGACGAGGCGGACGGCGAACCACACGACGACGAGCACGCCGACCCACCAGAGGATGGGGTTCGGCAGCGCGGCCATGAGACCGACCTGGCCGTCCGACGCCTCGCGGTACATGAGGGTCGGGTTGAGCATCGGGATCCACTCCCACGCGGGGCTCGCGTAGGTGTGGGGGCTCTGGACGCTCTCGTGGAACTGCAGGATCTGGCGGTGGTACTCGAGGAGCGCCGCGAAGGCGTTCGACTTCGAGTCGCGCGCGTAGCCGCCCGACGTGACGAGCCACCCCGTCCACGTCACGACGTAGGCGACGATCGCCGGCGGCACGAGGAGCACGAACGACGCGGGCCCCTGGCGGCCGATCGCCGCCTCGACCCAGCGGTCGACGCCCGCGCGGCGCCGGTCGACGGCGTCGGCGACGACGACCGCGATCCCCAGAACGGCGAGCGCGTAGAGGCCCGACCACTTGACGCCGGAGGCGAGGCCCATCGAGACGCCGGCCGCGATGAGCCACGGGCGCCGCCACACGACGGGGCCGGCGATCCGGTCGGCGACGGCGCCGCGGCGGATCCGCTCGATGGTCTCGTGTCTGTCGATGAGCGCGAACCAGAAGCCGAGCAGGATGAAGAACGCGAGGTGGGTGTCGAGGAGCGCGACGCGGCTCATCGAGATCGCGAGGGGGTCGATCGCGAGGAGAAGCGCCGCGATGCCCGCCATCGGCACCGAGCGCGTCAGCCGCTTCGCGACGACGTAGAGGAGCGGGACGAGCGCCGTGCCGACGAGCGCCGTCATAATGCGCCAGCCGAACGTCGAGTCGCCGCCGAAGATCATCATGCCGATCGCGATGATCCACTTGCCGAGCGGCGGGTGCGCGACGAAGGACCCCTCCGCCGTGTACCCGCCCGTGGCGCCCGACTCGAAGGCGGGGTTCGGGTCGTCGCCCCACTGCGCCTCGTAGCCGAGGTGCAGGAGCGTCCAGGCGTCCTTGACGTAGTAGGTCTCGTCGAAGATCAGCTCGTGGGGGCCGCCGACGCCGATGATGCGGGTCGCGGCGGCGACCGCCGTGACGGCGACGGGCACAGCCCACGAGGCGATGCGCGCGGCGCGTTCCGACGTGAGGCGTTCGATCACCCCACCACCCTATGGTGGGACCCGTGATCATCCTGGCGGGCACCCCGATCGGCAACCTCGGCGACGCGTCGGCCCGGCTCGTGGAGATCCTCGGGCGGGCGACGACGATCGCGGCCGAGGACACCCGCACGACGCAGAAGCTCCTCGCGGCCCTCGGGATCGAGAACCGCCCGCGGCTCATCCCGCTGCACGACCACAACGAGAAGCAGAAGTCCGCCGAGATCGTCGAGATCGCTCGCGACGAGGACGTCGTCGTGATGAGCGAGGCGGGCATGCCGACCGTCAGCGACCCGGGCTTCGGACTCGTGCACGCGGCGGCCGAGGCGGGCGTCGCCGTGACGGCGATCCCCGGACCGAGCGCCGTCCTCACGGCCCTCGCGGTCTCGGGGCTGCCGACCGACCGCTTCTCGTTCGAGGGCTTCGTGCCCCGGAAGCCCGGGGAGCGGCGCGCGTTCCTCGGGCGCGTCGCGCAGGATCCGCGCACGCTCGTGTTCTTCGAGGCCCCGACCCGCGTCGCACAGACGCTCGCCGACATGGGTGCGGAGTTCGGCCCCGAGCGTCGCGCCGTCGTCGCGCGGGAGCTCACGAAGCTCCACGAGGAGGTCGCCCGCGGGACGCTCGAGGAGCTGGCCGCGTGGGCCGCGGACGGCGTGCGCGGCGAGCTCGTGATCGTCGTCGCGGGGGCCGAGCGCGCCGAGGTGTCGCTCGCAGACGCGCTCGCGCAGGTCACTGCGCTCACGGCCGCGGGCTCGCGCCTCAAGGACGCGGCGCGCGAGGTCGCCGACCAGACGGGGATCTCGTCCCGCGACCTCTATCAGGCGGCGCTCGCCGCGAGGTAGCTCAGGCGAGCGAGTGGTCCTGCTGGATCTCGCTCCACACGCCGCGCATGTGGGCGCGCGAGTGCTCCTCGGCGGTGTCGCCGTCGCCCGAGGTGATCGCCGCCGCGACGGCCTCGTGCTCCTCGAGCGTGCCCGCGCGGGGGATCTGCGGGGTGAGGCCGAGGCGCGAGCGGCCCCGCAGGACCTGGCGCACGGGGGCGCGGAGCGCGATGAGCTGGGCGTTGCCCGACGACGCGAGCAGCAGGTCGTGGAAGGCAACGTCGGCCTCGAGAAACGCGTCCCCCGCCCCCTCGCCGGCCCTGCCGAGCCCCTTGAGCTCGGAGGCGAGGCGGCGCAGCTCCGCCCGCTGGGCGGGCGTCGCGCGGTCGGCGGCGAGCTGCGCGGCCATGGGTTCGACGGCGACGCGTAGCTCCATGAGCGCCTCGAGCTGCTGCTGCCGGAACGGGCCGCGCAGGTTCCACTCGATGAGCTGGGGGGCGAAGGCGTCCCACTCCTCGCGCGGCTGCACCGTGATCCCGACGCGTCGGCGCGACGCCACGAGCCCGAGGCTCTCGAGGACCCGCACCGCCTCGCGCGCGACGGTGCGCGACGCCGAGTGCTCCGACTCGATCGACGCCAGCGTCAGGACGGAGCCGGGGGGAAGTTCGCCCGACGCGATGCGCGCGCCGAGCCTCTCCACCACACTGGTGTGGATCGCGCTCATCGTCGAGCCTCCTCAGAAGATCATTTGGTGATACCTTACCGATGGAATAAGTACTACCTTTGCGCGCCATCGCCGGACCGCGCTACCGAATTCAACGGAGAATCCTATGGACACTGCTGAGTGGACTCAGACACTCGGTGCAGGGCCGCTGCTGCTCATCGCCGCAGCCGCGGTCGCCGTCATCCTCGTGCTCGTCATCAAGGTCAAGCTGCACGCGTTCCTGACGCTCGTCGTCGTCTCGCTGCTCACGGCCCTCGCGACGGGCATCCCGGCGAACATGATCGTCAACACGCTCGTCTCCGGCTTCGGATCCACGCTCGGATCCGTCGCCCTCCTCATCGGGCTCGGCGCCATCCTCGGGCGGCTCATCGAGTCGTCGGGCGGCGCGAAGGTCATCGCGGACGCGATGGTCAGGATCTTCGGCGAGAAGCGGGCGGCGTTCGCGCTCGGCCTCACCTCGCTGATCCTCGGCTTCCCGATCTTCTTCGACGCGGGCCTCGTCGTCATGCTGCCGATCATCTTCGCCGTCGCGCGCCGCATCGGCGGCAAGAACCTGCTGCTCTACGGCTTCGCCGGCGCCGCGGGCTTCTCGGTCATGCACGTCTTCGTGCCCCCGCACCCCGGCCCCGTGTCGGCCTCCGAGCTCTTCGGCGCGAACCTCGGCATCGTCATGATCATCGGCCTCGTCCTGGCCTTCCCGACCTGGTACCTCTCGGGCTACCTGTGGGCCAAGTTCGTCAACAAGCGCCACCCCATGATCGTCCCGGCGCTCTTCGGCGCGCAGGACGACGATCAGCCCGTCAACCCGCCCAAAGCGTCGACGGTCATCCTGATCCTGCTGCTGCCCCTCGTCCTCATCTTCATGAACACGGGCCTCGACGCGCTCGGCTCGGTCGGCGCCGTCGACGAGTCGCAGGTGTGGGTGCAGGTCTTCATGATGCTCGGCAACTCGCCCGTCGCGCTCCTCATCACGGTGCTCGTCGCCCTGCTGGTGCTCGGCAAGGCCCGCGGCGTCAACGGCACGGCGCTCGAGAAGCTCGCCGACGGCACGCTCGGAACCGTCGCCTCGGTGATCCTCATCACGGGCGCGGGCGGCATGTTCGGCGGCGTCCTGCGCACCTCGGGAATCGGCGACGCGCTCGCCGAGGTCCTCGTGGGCTGGGGCATGCCGATCATCTTCGCCGCGTACCTCATCGCCGTGATCCTGCGCGTGGCGCAGGGATCCGCGACCGTCGCCCTCGTGACGACCGCCGGCCTCCTCGCCCCCGCCGTCACGAGCGGCGGGTTCAACCAGGTCGAGATCGCCGCGATCACGGTCGCCGCGGCGGCCGGTTCGGTGTTCGCGAGCCACGTGAACGACTCGGGCTTCTGGCTCGTGGGGCGCCTCATGAATATGGACGTCAAGACCACCCTGAAGACGTGGACGGTGCAGCAGGCGATCGAGTCGGTCGTCGGCTTCGCGTTCGCCCTCATCGTCTTCTTCGTCTTCTGATCGGAGAGAACATGACGAAAGAGCTTTTCGACATCACGGGGCGCCTCGCGTTCGTGACGGGATCCTCGCGCGGCCTCGGCCGTGCGCTCGCGACGGCGCTGGCCGAGGCGGGCGCCCGCGTGATCCTGCACGGCCGCGACGCCGCCGCCCTCGACGAGACGGCGAAGGGGATCGCCGACGCGACGGGCGTCCTGCCCGCCCACGTCACCTTCGACGTGACCGACGCCGCGGCGGTCGAGGCGACGGTCCGCACGATGATCGCCGAGCACGGAGTGCCCGACATCCTCGTCAACAACGCGGGCGTCCAGCGCCGCGCCCCCTTCACCGAGTTCGCGGTGAGCGACTGGGACGCCGTCGTGCAGAGCAACCTGTCGAGCGCGTTCTACGTGTCGCGCTTCATCACGCCCGGGATGACCGAGCGTGGGTCCGGCAAGGTCATCAACATCGCCTCGGTGCAGTCGAAGCTCGCGCGCCAGACGATCGCGCCGTACTCGGCGACGAAGGGCGGCATCGCCCTCCTCACGCAGGGCATGGCGGCCGACCTGGCGCGCTTCGACGTGCAGGTCAACGCGATCTCGCCCGGCTACTTCGCGACCGAGATGAACAAGGCGCTCGTCGAGGACGAGGAGTTCAACTCCTGGCTCGTGAACCGCACCCCCGCGCACCGCTGGGGCGACTTCAGCGAGCTGCGCGGCGCGCTCCTGTTCCTCGCGAGCGACGCGTCGAGCTTCGTGTCGGGTCAGAACATCTTCGTCGACGGCGGCATGACCGCGGTCGTCTGATCGCGCTCGTCGGCAACGGATACGGAAAGAAGAGAAGAAGGCATCATGCGAGCGGTATGGATCGACGGCAAGGAGCAGATCGAGCTGCGCGAGGCGGCTGACCCCGTCGCGGGCGACGGCGAGGTCCGGGTGCGCGTCGAGCGCGTCGGGATCTGCGGATCCGAT
This sequence comes from Microbacterium indicum DSM 19969, assembly GCF_000422385.1. Taxonomy (GTDB): domain Bacteria; phylum Actinomycetota; class Actinomycetes; order Actinomycetales; family Microbacteriaceae; genus Microbacterium; species Microbacterium indicum. The sequence continues at coordinate 69,289 of NZ_AULR01000001.1, read as the reverse complement.
CTGCACTACTACTTCGAGGGCGCGAACGGCGAGTACGTCGTGCGCGAGCCCCTCGTGCCCGGCCACGAGCTCTCGGGCGTCGTCGACCAGGATCCGTCGGGCCGCCTGGCTCCCGGGACCCCCGTGACGGTGCACCCCGCGCGCTTCGGCACCGAGGTGCGCGGCACGGAGGGCCAGCCCCACCTGTGGCCGGGCGGCTCGTACCTCGGCAGCGCCTCGACGTGGCCCCACACGCAGGGCGCGATGAGCGAGTACCTCGTCGTGCGCGACGACATGATCCGGGTCCTTCCCGAGTCGCTGCCCGTCTCGCGCGCCGTCCTCGCCGAGCCCCTCGGGGTGGCGCTCCACGCGGCGACGCGCGCGGGCGACCTCGCGGGCGCGCGCGTCCTCGTGTCGGGGGCGGGCCCCATCGGCCTGCTCGCCGTCGTCGCGGCGCAGGCGCGCGGCGCCGAGCACATCACGGTCAGCGACGTGCTGCCCGAGCCGCTCGCCCGTGCGACGGCCCTCGGCGCCGACCGCGTCATCCAGGTGACCGAGGAGCAGCTGCCCGCCGAGGAGTTCGACGTCGTCTTCGAGTGCTCGGGATCGGCGATCGCGATCAGCGCGGCCGGGGGAGCGGTCCGCCGCCACGGCACCGTCGTGCAGGTGGGCATGGTCCCGAACGAGCCGCGCCCTGTGAATCTCGCTCCCTTCATCTCGAAGGAGGTGTCGTTCCTCGGCACCTTCCGCTTCAACGACGAGATCGACGACGCCGTGCGCGTGCTCGCCGAACGCCCCGAGGTCGAGCAGGTCGTCACGCACGTCCTGCCGGCGTCCGAGGTGCGCGAGGCGTTCGAGCTGGCGCGCGACTCGCGCCGTTCGGGCAAGGTCGTCATCGACCTCGCGGCAGAATGACGTCCATGGCTCCGCAGCAGGACATCGTCGTCGGAATCGACATGGGCACGACGGCCACGAAGGTCGTCGCCTACCGGGCCGACGGATCCCTCGTCGCCACGGCGTCGAACGGCTACCCGCTCGACGAGCCGGTCCCGGGCCACGCCGAGCAGGACCCGGCGAAGATCCTCGAGGCCGTCTACGCGGGCGTGCGCGAGGTCGTCGGCGAGATCGGGGTCGAGCGCGTCGCCGGCATCTCGTTCTCGTCGGCGATGCACTCGCTCGTCGGCCTCGACGCCGCGGGCGAGCCGCTGACCCCCGTCGTGACGTGGGCCGACACCCGCGCCGCCGAGGAGGCCGAGCGCCTGCGCGACTCGGGATCCGGCCTCGCCCTGCACCGTCGGACGGGAACGCCCGTCCACCCGATGTCGCCGTTCGTGAAGCTCGTCTGGTTCCGTGAGAACGAGCCCGAGCTGTTCGCGTCGGTCGCGACGTGGGCCGACCTCAAGGGGTGGGTGCTCCGGCACATGACGGGCGCGCTCGTCGTCGACCACTCGATCGCCTCGGCGTCGGGCCTCATGAACATCCACACCCTCGCGTGGGACGCGGAGGCGCTCGACATCGCCGGGATCATGCCCGAGCAGCTCCCCGAGCTCGTGCGCACGCGGCACGTCCTGCCGCAGCTCACGGACGAGGCGGTCGCCGCGACGGGGCTCCCCGCCGAGACGCCGGTCGTCGCGGGCGCGGGCGACGGACCGCTTGCGAACCTCGGCGTGGGCGCCGTGCGCCCCGGCGTCGCGGCCTGCTCGGTCGGGACGTCGGGAGCCCTGCGCGTCGCGGTCGAGAAGCCGGCCGTCGATCCGCTCGGCGGCGTGTTCTGCTACGCGCTGACGGAGGACCGCTGGGTCATCGGCGGCGCCATCAACAACGGCGGCGTCGTGCTCGACTGGGTGCGCGGCGAGGTCACGGCGGGCGAGGCAGGGCTGTCGACGGCCCAGCTGCTCGACGAGGCCTACACCGTCCCCGCCGGCGCGGGCGGCCTGCTGATGCTTCCCTACCTGCTGGGCGAGCGCGCCCCGCGCTGGGGCGGCGTCGCGCGCGGCGCGTACGTCGGCCTCACGCGCTCGCACCGCCGCCAGCACCTCGTGCGCGCGGCGGTGGAGGGCGTCGCCCTGCAGCTGACGCTCGTGAAGCAGTCGATGGAGGCCGCGGGGATCGACCTCGCCGAGATCCGCGCGACGGGCGGCGTCATGAAGCACGTGCTCTGGCGCCAGACGCTCGCGAACGCGTTCGACAGCGAGATCGGCATGCCCCAGGGACAGGAGGGCTCGGGCTTCGGCGCCGCGCTGCTCGGGATGGAGGCCCTCGGCCTCATCGACTCGATCGACGTCGCGGCCGAGCTCGTCCCCGTCGAGAGCGTCGTGACGCCGCGCGAGGAGGACGCCGAGGTCTACGCCGAGCTGCGCCCGATCTTCGACCGCCTCTACACGGCGCTCCTCCCCGCGAACGTCACGCTCCAGCGCATCGGCCAGAACCTGCCCCTGCGCAACTGAGCGCCGACCCCGTGTCAGGATGGCGGGGATGAGAAAGCACCGGTATGTCGCGCTGCTGACCATTCCCGCCCTCCTGGGCCTCGCGGCCTGCACGGGCGACGACGGCCTCTCCGGAGCCGTCGACGACCTCGTCGCGGGGCTCGAGGACCACGCGCTCGACGTCTCGGGCGGAGACTTCGCCGCGGCGGTCGAGCCGCTCGCGGCGTACGCGCTCGAGGTCACGGCGGGCGAGCCCGAGAGGGACGGCCGATCCGCGATCGTGCCGCTCTCGTTCGCCTGGGACATCGCGGGCGACGCGTGGACCTACGACGCGACCGCGACCCTCGACGAGGGAGATGACGGCTGGACCGTGCGGTGGGATCCGTCGCTCGTCGCCGACGGCTACGCGGACGGCGACGCCATCGCCGTCTCGCTCGAGTACCCCGAGAGGGCCGAGATCACGGGGCCCGACGGCGAGGCGATCGTCACCGAGCGCCCCGTCACGCGGTACGGGCTCGACAAGAGCTGGATCGAGCCCGACGAGGTCGACGACAGCGCGCGTCGCGTCGCCGAGGCGGTCGGGGTCGACGCCGACGCGTTCGTCGCCCAGGCCGAGGCGATGGGGGATCAGGCCTTCGTCGAGGCGATCGTGCTGCGCCCCGAGGACGCCGCCGAGCGTGTGCCGGCCGACTACGCCGACATCCCCGGCGCGAGCGCGATCGACACGACGATGCAGCTCGCCCCGACGTCGCAGTTCGCGCGGCCGCTGCTCGGCACGGTGGGCGAGGCGACGGCCGAGATCATCGAGCAGTCGGACGGCGAAGTCCTGGCCGGCGAGCAGACGGGCCTCTCGGGGCTGCAGATGGCCTACGACGCGCGCCTGCGCGGCACCCCCGCCGTCACGATCACGTCCGGACCCGAGGGGTCCGAGGACCCGGCGGAGCTCGCGTCGTTCCCCGCCGAGGACGGCGAGCCCCTCGCCATCACCCTCGACGAGGACCTCGAGACGAAGGCCGAGCAGGTGCTCGCGGGCGTCGACGGCGCGAGCGCGCTCGTCGCGATCCGGCCCTCGACGGGCGGGATCCTCGCGGCGGCGAACGGCCAGGGCAACGACGGGTTCGATGCCGCGACGTCGGGCCAGTACGCACCGGGATCCACGTTCAAGGTCGTCACCACGCTCGCGCTGCTGCGCTCCGGCATGGCGCCGGACGACGCCGTCAGCTGCGCCGAGAGCGTCACGGTCGACGGGTTCGAGTTCCACAACTACCCCGACTATCCGGCGGGGGCGACGGGAGACATCCCGCTGCGCGAGGCCGTCGCGAACTCCTGCAACACGGCGTTCGTCGGGTCGCGCGGTGCGATCGACGACGACGCTCTCGAGGGCGCGGCCGCGGCGCTCGGCCTGACGGGGGATCCCTCGCTCGGGTATCCCGCCTACCTCGGCCAGGTCCCCGAGAGCGAGTCGGAGACCGAGTTCGCGGCCGATCTCATCGGGCAGGGCCGGATCCTCGCGAGCCCCCTCGCGATGGCGACCGTCGCGGCGTCCGTCGCGGCCGGGCACGCCGTCACGCCCGTGCTCGTCGACGGCGTCGAGCCCGACGGGGTCGTCGAGCCCGACGAGCCGCTCACGGACGACGAGGCGGCGACGCTCCACGAGCTCATGCGCGGCGTCGTGACCGACGGATCCGCGAGCTTCCTCGCGGGGCTCTCGCCCGAGGTCGCGGCGAAGACCGGGACCGCCGAATACGGCGAGGCGGACGAGAGCGGCGAGCTCGCGACGCATGCGTGGATGATCGCGATCCAGGGCGACCTCGCCGTCGCGGCGTTCGTCGAGACCGGCAGCGGGGGAGCATCGACGGCGGGCCCGCTCGTGCAGGCCTTCCTGTCCTGACGGCGGCGCCCGCCCGATGGCCTCAACGGGTCAGAACGGCGCGGGCTCCTCCGCGAGGTCGCGGAACCGCACGGCGCCTCCCGGCCTCGTCACGCGCTTCGACCCGAGCGGCGAGGTCCATTCGTAGACGCCGTCGCCGACCTGCTTCACCTTCCACGGGGTGTTGTGCTTGACCATGTGGTGCGCCTCGCACAGGCACCCGAGGTTGTCGAGCGTCGTCTCGCCGCCGAGGGCGTGGTCGTGCGTGTGGTCGATGTCGCACGAGCGGGCCGCCGCGGTGCATCCGGGGAACCGGCACGTGCCGTCGCGCGCGAGCAGGAACCTCCTCTGGTCGCGCGTCGGCCGGTATCCGTCGGTCGCGACCACCTGCCCGTCGGGCCTCACGAAGATCCGATCCCACGTCGGTGCCCGCGCCGCCAGGCGCCTCGCGGTCGCCGTCGCGATCGGCTGATCTGACGCGGACAGCGGCTGCCCGGCCCCGGGCCCCGTGCCGGCGCCGGTGCCGACGAGCCGATCGACGGGGATCACCACCTGGACCGTCGCGCGGATCTCGTCGAGCGCCGTGTCGCCCGGCGTGTGGAGCTGGTGCGCGTTCGGCTGCCCCGTGAGCATGATGTCGGCGAGGAGATCGGCGCGGATCTGGTCGAGGGATCGCCGGTTCGGGTCCTTCGGGAACCCCGTCGCCGCGGCCCGCTCGCGCTGGTGCTCGATCCGATGCGCCGATGCGACCTTGCGCCCCATCGTCGTGAGGCGATCGAGGATCCCGTGGATCACCGCGGCGTCGCCGACGACCGTGAGCTCGCTCATGCCGTCGTCGAGGTCGCGCACCGTGACGCGGCGCCGCGCCCTCGCGACCGCGTGCGCCTCATCGAAGTCGCGGGGAGACAGCCGGTCGGCGATGACCTTGGCCGCCCGGCGCGTCTGCTGCGGCGTGGAGTCGGCCGCGAACTCGAGGATCCGCTCCTCGTACGCCGCCCGGGCGGTGTCGTCATGCGCGAGGCGGGCGCCCTCGGAGATGATCGCGCGCACGTGCTCGTCGGCGATCAGCCCCGCGCGGAGCGCCTGCTGCGTCGCCGGGTACTGCCGCGTGAGCGTCGACGCCTCGCGCAGCCGGTTCGACGCGACGGTGCGGGAGACGTGCGTCGCCGATGCGACCTCGTCCGCCATGGACCGGTACGGGAGGTCCTGGTGATCTCCGCGCCCCGGCATGCGGCCCGCCTGCGCCGCGGAGATCGCGTCGAGCACCGCCTGGGCCGACGCCGCGAGCGAGTCGGCGCCCGCGCGCATCTCCTGTGCGACGCGCAGCGCCGCGAGAGCCTCGTCGGCGCGCCGACGCTCGTCGGGCGTCATGTCCCACGAGGTCGCGTCGGGCGCCGTGTCGGTCATGACCCCAATGTATCGAACAAATATTCGAAAATCAAGCGATCGGAGAGCATCTGCGCGGTCTCGTCCGCCGCCGCGGACCGCTCCGTCGATCCCGGCGAAACACGCAGATCGGCGCCCGTAGGATTGTGTGGTGACCTCCGGCCAGTCGTTCTACATCACCACCCCGATCTACTACCCCTCCGATGTGCCCCACATCGGCCACGGGTACACGACGGTCGCGGTCGACACCCTCGCGCGGTGGCACCGCCAGTCGGGCGACGACACCTGGATGCTCACGGGAACCGACGAGCATGGGCAGAAGATGCTCCGGGCCGCGGCGGCCAACGGCGTGACGCCGCAGGAGTACGTCGACAAGCTCGTCAGCGAGGCGTGGTTCCCGCTGCTCGAGAAGCTCGACGCCGCGAACGACGACTTCATCCGCACGACGCAGCCGCGCCACGAGGAGGGCGTCAAGGCGTTCATCCAGGCGATCTACGACCGCGGCTACATCTACGCGGGCGAGTACGAGGCGCTCTACTGCGTCGGCTGCGAGGAGTTCAAGCCCGAGAGCGAGATCGTCGACGGCACGGGCGAGTTCGAGGGCCTCAAGGTCTGCGCGATCCATTCGAAGCCGCTCGAGCTGCTGCACGAGAAGAACTACTTCTTCAAGCTCAGCGAGTTCGGCGACAAGCTGCTCGAGCTCTACCGCGAGCGCCCCGACTTCGTGCAGCCCGAGTCGGCGCGCAACGAGGTCGTCGCCTTCGTGCAGCAGGGCCTCAAGGACCTGTCGATCTCGCGCAGCGCCTTCGACTGGGGCATCCCCGTTCCGTGGGACGAGTCGCACGTCATCTACGTGTGGGTCGACGCGCTCCTCAACTACGCGACGGCGCTCGGCTACGGCACCGAGGGCGGCGACTTCGAGCGCCGCTGGCCGGGCTACCACGTCGTCGGCAAGGACATCCTCCGCTTCCACGCCGTGATCTGGCCCGCGATGCTCATGGCCGCGGGGCTCGAGGTGCCGAAGGGCGTCTTCGCGCACGGCTGGCTGCTCGTCGGGGGCGAGAAGATGTCGAAGTCCAAGGCCACGGGCATCGCCCCGGCGACGCTCGTCGACACCTTCGGATCCGACGCCTACCGCTTCTACTTCCTCTCGGCGATCGCGTTCGGCCAGGACGGCTCGTTCTCCTGGGAGGACATGTCGGCCCGGTACCAGGCCGAGCTCGCGAACGGCTTCGGCAACCTCGCGTCGCGCACGATCGCGATGACCGAGAAGTACTTCGACGGATCCGTCCCCGCGCCCGCCGCGTACACGGAGGCCGACCTCGCGATCCAGAAGCTCGTCGCCGACGCGGCCGCGAACGCCGACGCCGCGATCGAGCGCTTCCGTACCGACCAGGCGATCGCCGAGATCTGGACGATCGTCGACGCGCTCAACGGGTACATCACCGACAACGCCCCGTGGGCGCTGGCGAAGGACGAGACGCAGCGCGACCGCCTCGCGACCGTGCTGTACACGTGCCTCGACGGGCTGCGCGCTCTCGCGGTCCTGCTCTCGCCCGTGATGCCGAAGTCGACCGCGACGCTGTGGCAGGCGCTCGGCGCCGAGGCCGCGCTCGGCGCGCTCGAGGATCAGAACGTGCGCGACGCCGGGGCCTGGGGCGTGCTGCCCGTCGGCGCGACGGTGTCGAAGCTCGCGCCTCTCTTCCCGCGCATCGAAGAGGCCTGATGGCTGAGCCGGCCCGCGACACCTACGTCGAGCGGCGCTCGACGCAGGGCCGCAAGGACCTGACGTACCCCGAGCCGCCCGAGCCGCTCGCGGTGCCGGTGTACGACAACCACTGCCACCTCGAGATCGCCGACGGCGACGATCCGTTGGGCCTCGACGAGCAGCTGCGCCGCGCGGCGGCCGTCGGGGTCGCGGGCGTCGTGCAGGCGTCGGGCGACCTCGTCTCGTCGCGGTGGGCCGTCGCCGCGGCCGAGCGGCACGCGAACGTGCTCGCGGCCGTCGCGATCCACCCCAACGACGCGCCGACCTTCGCGGAGCGAGGCGCCCTCGACGACGCCCTCGCCGAGATCGACGCGCTCGCCGCCCACCCGCGCGTGCGCGCCGTCGGCGAGACGGGGCTCGACTTCTTCCGCACGGGAGAGGAGGGCCGCCCCGCGCAGTTCGCATCTTTCGAGGCGCACATCGAGATCGCGAAGCGGCACGGCATCGCGATGCAGATCCACGACCGCGACGCGCACCGCGAGGTGCTGGGCACGCTGCACCGCGTCGGCGCCCCCGAGAAGACGGTCTTCCACTGCTTCTCGGGCGACGCCGACATGGCGCGCGAGGCGACCGAGATGGGCTGCTTCCTCTCGTTCGCGGGCAACGTGACGTTCAAGAACGCGCAGAACCTCCGCGACGCGCTGCACGCGACGCCGCTCGAGCGGATCCTCGTCGAGACCGACGCGCCGTTCCTCACGCCCGCGCCCTTCCGCGGTCGCCCCAACGCGCCCTACCTCGTCCCGCTGACGCTGCGGGCGATCGCGAGCGAGCTCGGCGTCGACGCCGACGAGCTCGGCGCGCGGGTCGCGGCCAACACCGTCGCCGTCTACGGGGAGTTCCGATGACCGTCCAGCTGCTCGGCGCCGCCGACATCCGCCGCCTCGCCGCCGAGCTCGACGTCACGCCCACGAAGAAGCTCGGCCAGAACTTCGTCGTCGACGCGAACACGGTGCGGAAGATCGTGCACGCGGCCCGCGTCGAGGCGGGCGAGCGCGTCGTCGAGATCGGCCCGGGGCTCGGATCCCTGACCCTCGCGATCCTCGAGACGGGCGCGAGCGTCACGGCCGTCGAGATCGACGGGCGCCTCGCCTCGCGCCTCGCCCAGACGGCGGCCGAGCGGGGCGTTCCCGCGCGCGCGCTGACAGTCGTCGAGCACGACGCCCTGACGGTCACGGAGCTTCCTGGCGATCCCGAGGTCCTCGTCGCGAACCTGCCCTACAACGTGTCGGTTCCCGTGCTGCTGCACTTCATGGAGACGTTCCCGGGGCTGAACCGCGGCGTGGTCATGGTGCAGGCCGAGGTGGGCGAGCGCCTCGCCGCGGCCCCGGGGTCGAAGATCTACGGCGCCCCGAGCGCGAAGGCCGCCTGGTACGGATCGTGGCGCCTCGCCGGCACGGTGTCGCGGCAGGTGTTCTGGCCGGTCCCCGGCGTCGACAGCGTTCTCGTGGGCTTCGAGCGCGCGGCCGAGGCGATGGGATCCGAGGAGGAGCGCGCGGCGACGTTCCGCCTGGTCGACTTCGCGTTCCAGCAGCGCCGGAAGATGCTGCGCCAGGCGCTCTCGGGCGCCCTGGGCGGGTCGGCCGCCGCATCGAGCGAGGTCCTCGAGCGCGCGGGCGTCGACCCGACGGCCCGCGGCGAGCAGCTCACGATCGCCGACTTCCTCCGCATCGCCCGCGCGGCGTAGTCAGCCGTCGATCAGCCCGAGGCTCGACATCGTCCCGGTGGCGATCGTTAGGCTGCGCGTTCCGTCGGGCATCGCGGTCACGGAGAACTCGATGAGCGTCTCATCCTCGGGATCGGCGTCGTCTCCTCTGCTCCGTTCGATGAGGACCGCGGCGTCGTCGCTGCCGGGAGCCGAGCAAGCCACAACGGACGTGGACCCGTCGGCCTCGCGGAAGAGGCAGATCGAGTCGCCGTCCCGCTTCGTCGCGCTCCACACGGTCGACTGCTCGAATCCGGCCTCTCGGACGAAGGATCCTTCGTCGAATTCGGAGGCGAAGGCGTCCGGGATGTTCGGGACCGGCGGCGAGGGATCATCGCCCGAGGGCCACGCCCCGACCGCATAGCCGCCCGCCGCCGCGGCGACGACGCAGAGAACGCCGACGGCGATGGCGAGCGGGCGCCTGCTCGGGTGCGTGAGCGCGTCCTGCGCTCCTCCGGAATTGTGCGCGGCCGCCGAACCGACGGTCCGGCGACGTGCTGGGGGTCGCGGGTGCTCACTGCGCATGCGGGTCATCGTACGGGCGTCTGCACTGCAGCCTGCCTGATCACCCTGGCGCCATGATCACCCGCGGGCGGCGACGCCCGCGTCGAACTCGTCGAACAGGTGCCTGACGACGGCGTCGAGGTCGGGATCTCCCGTCGCCGCGGCGTGCGCGGCGCGGCGCTGCCTGTCGGCGCTCGATCCCGCCTCGAGGATCGCGTGCACCGCGCTCAGCTCGCGCGTGCAGCCGAGGTCGGCCGCGATGGGGGCGAGCGCGTCGGCCAGCTCCGCGAGGTGCGCGCGCACGGGGCGCTGCTCGCCGTCCCTGCCGACGATGACGTCGGCATCGAGTCCGTACCGTGCCGCGCGCCACTTGTTCTCGCGATGGAACCACGGCTGCAGGGATCCCGGATCCTCGCCCGCGTCGAGCCGCCGCGAGAACCACTCGACGAGCGACTGGGTGAGGGCCGCGATCGCGGCGAACTCGGCGGGGTTCGTGACGGCGTCGCAGGCGCGCACCTCGACGGTTCCCCAGCGCGGCGCGGGGCGCACGTCCCACCGCACCTCCGTCACGTCGTCGACGACGCCCGTGGCCTCGAGGTCGGCGACGTAGCGCTCGAACCCGCCCCAGTCGCGCACCTCCCACGGCAGGCCGGCCGTCGGCAGCTGCTGGAAGACGAGCGCCCTGTTCGAGGCGTAGCCCGTCTCCTCGCCGGCCCAGAACGGGCTCGACGAGGCGAGGGCCTGCAGGTGCGGGAGGTAGCCCGTCAGCGCGGCGACGATCGGGATCGCCTTCGTGGGGTCGTCGATCCCGACGTGCACGTGCATGCCCCAGATCATCATGTTGCGCCCCCACCACTGGGTGCGCTCGATGAGCTTGTCGTACCGCGACTTCGGCGTGATCTGCTGGTCGAACCAGCGCGCCGTGGGATGGCTGCCGGCCGAGAGCAGGCGGATCCCGCGCGGCGAGGCCGCGTCTCGCACCTCGTCGACGATGCGGCGCAGGTCGTCGATCGCGTCGGCGACGCGCGCGTGCGGCGCGCTGACGGCCTCGACGGTGTTGGTGAGGAGCTCGCCCGTGATGCCGTCGACGTGCCCGAGGGCGCCGAGCAGCTCGGGCGCGCGCGGCACGAGGTCGCCCGTCGCGCCGTCGGCGAGCATGATCTCCCACTCGAGCCCGATCGTCGAGCGCGGCGACGCCGCGAAGCGGATGCTCACGCGGCCCGCGCCTCGACGAGCCGCAGGAGGCGCGCGAGCTGTCCGGGGCGGGCGGCCTCGTGCTCGGGATGCCACTGCACGCCGACGATCGGCGCCGCGTCGTGGACGACGGCCTCGACGACGCCGTCCTCGCCGCGCGCGCCCGCGCGAAGGCCCGCCCCGAGACGGCCCACGGCCTGGTGATGCGACGACTGCACGGGCTCGCCGGCGAGCACCGCGCCCGCGAGCGCCGGATCGATCGCGTGCAGGTCGTGCTCGAGGAAGCGCTTCTCGCCGACGCCGCGATGCGCGTGCGTGGTGGGCAGGTGCTGCACGAGGTCGCCGCCGAGGGCGACGTTCAGGATCTGGTGCCCGCGGCAGATCCCGAGCAGGGGCGCGCCGCGGAGGGCCGCGTCGGCGACGACCGCGATCTGCGCCTCGTCGCCCGCCACGTCGTGCGCGCCCGACCCCGGGTATTCGGCGGCGCCGCGGTAGAACGACGGGTGCACGTCCTCGCCGCCCATGATGAGGACGAGGTCGGCCGCGCGCGCGGCCTTCACGGAGGCGTCGGGCCCGATCTCGCCTGCCGGGACGAGCTCGGAGCGCCACCCGAGCGATGCGATCGTGGCGAGCGCGCTGCGATTGAACCGGTCGACGAGCTGCTGGTACCACGGAGCCGCGGGGCGTGCGTCGCGCACGTGCACGACGGCGACCAGGGGTTCGCTCACGGTGGCTCCTCTCGCGGATCGCCCCATCGTACGATCGCGCCGCCCGGCCCCCGGAAACGCGTGTCGCCGTGTGACGGCTGTAGCGTTCACAGGGTGAGCAACGACGTTACCTTCCGCACCCCGCACGAGATCGAAGACGTGCACCGCCCCTATGTCGCCGCGACGGAGCGCTACGACGGCGCCGCGTACCGCCGCGTCGGCACGAGCGGCCTCATGCTGCCGCCCATCTCGCTCGGCCTGTGGTGGAACTTCGGCGACAACGTGCCGATGGATCGCCAGCGCGAGCTGATCCGCCACGCCTTCGACATCGGGATCACCCACTTCGACCTCGCGAACAACTACGGCCCGCCGCGCGGATCCGCCGAGAAGAACTTCGGCCGGATCCTCCGGGAGGACCTGAAGCGCTACCGCGACGAGATCGTCATCTCGTCGAAGGCCGGGTACGACATGTGGCCGGGCCCGTACGGCGACCGCGGGTCGCGCGGGTACGTCCTCAAGAGCGCCGAGCAGTCGCTCGAGCGCATGGGGATCGACGAGGTCGACATCTTCTACTCGCACCGCGAGGACCCCGCGACGCCGCTCGAGGAGACGATCGGCGCTCTCGACACGCTCGTCCGTCAGGGCAAGGCGCGCTACGTCGGCATCTCGTCGTACTCGGCGACCCGCACGGCCGAGGCGAAGGCCATCGCCCGCTCGCTCGGAACGCCGCTCGTGATCCACCAGCCGAGCTACTCGATCATCAACCGCTGGATCGAGGACGGGCTGACCGAGACGCTCAGCGAGGAGGGCATGGGCGCGATCGCGTTCGTGCCGCTCGCGCAGGGCCTCCTGACGTCGAAGTACCTGGGCGACGGGCCGGCGGAGCGCTCGATGAAGCGCTCCTCCCTTCCCGGCGAGCAGGTCACGCCCGACGCCGCCGGCGTCCTGCGGGAGCTCGATCTCGTCGCGCGCGAGCGCGGCCAGAGCCTCGCGCAGATGGCTGTGCAGTGGATCCTCCGGGATCCCGTGGTGACGTCGGCGCTCATCGGCGCGTCGCGCACGGAGCAGCTCGACGAGAATGTCGCCGCCGCGTCGGGCCCCGCCTTCTCGACCGAGGAGCTCGAGGCGATCGACGGCCTCGCCGCTCGGTTCCCTGCGAATCCCTGGGCGTGAGGTCGCCTAGCCTGGGCGTATGACGCTGGCACAGGAGTTCCCGGGCACGCGGGTGCGCGTGCCCGGGAAGATCAACGTCTTCCTCGAGGTCGGCGCGGCGCAGGACGACGGGTACCACGAGCTCGCGACGGCGTTCCAGGCGGTCTCGCTCATCGAGGACGTCGTCGCGATGCCGTCGGACGACTTCACGATCGAGGTCGTGGGATCCGTCGACGTCTCGGGGGTCCCGCAGGACGACCGCAACCTCGCGATCCGCGCCGCGCGCATGCTCGCCGCCGAGGCCGGATACGACGGGGGAGTGCACCTCTCGATCCGCAAGGAGGTGCCCGTCGCGGGCGGCATGGGCGGGGGATCGGCCGACGCCGCGGGCGCGCTCGTCGCGTGCGACGCGCTGTGGGGGATCGGATCCACGCAGCAGCAGCTGCACGCGCTCGCGGCCCGCCTCGGGGCCGACGTCCCGTTCGCGCTCGCGGGCGGGACGGCGATCGGCATGGGCCGCGGCGACGAGCTGAGCCCCGCCCTCGCCCGGGGCCGCTTCGACTGGGTCCTCGTTCCCAACGACGAGGGGCTCTCGACGCCCGAGGTCTACCGCGAGCTCGACAGGCGGCGCGAGGCGCACCGGGCCGACATCGGGCCGGCGCCCGAGCGCCCGTCGGTCGACCCCGCCGTCCTCCAGGCGCTGCGCGCGGGGGATCCGCGCATGCTCGCCGGGGCGATCCGCAACGACCTGCAGGCCGCGACGCTGAGCCTCAGGCCCGACCTCGCGGCCGTCCTCGAGTTCGGCGAGTCGGCGGGCGCCCTCGCGGGCCTCGTCTCGGGATCCGGCCCCACCCTCGCGTTCCTCGCCGAGGATCCGTCGCACGCCGAGCAGCTCGCGCGCGAGCTGCGGCGCGCGGGGCACGACGCCATCACGGCGTATGCGCCCGTCCCCGGCGCGCGGCTCGTCTAGCCGACGAGCTCGCCCAGCTCGAGCCAGCGCTCCTCGAGGCCGTCGACCTCGCCCTGCAGCTCGCGCAGCTCGTCGTTCAGCGCGCTGAGGCCCGCGTAGTCGTCGGCGTCGTGCGTCGCCATGCGGTCGTGCACGCCCGCGATCTTCCGGTTCAGCGTCTCGAGCCTGCGCTCGATCGAGCTGAGCTCCTTCTCGGCGGCGCGGCGCTCGGCGCCCGAGAGCTCGGGCCCGGCGGCGGCGGGTGCCGCGGCCTTCTGCGCGGGCTGCGCCTGCTCGGCCGCCCGCAGCTCGAGGTACTGGTCGATGCCGCCGGGCAGGTGGCGGAAGCGGCCGCCGAGCACGGCGTACTGCTGGTCCGTCACACGCTCGATCAGGTACCGGTCGTGGCTCACGACGAGGAGGGTGCCCGGCCACGAGTCGAGGAGATCCTCCATCGCCGCGAGCATGTCGGTGTCGAGGTCGTTCGACGGCTCGTCGAGGATCAGGACGTTCGGCTCGTCGAGCAGTACGAGCAGCAGCTGGAGGCGCCGCTTCTGGCCGCCCGAGAGATCCTTCACGGGCGTCGACAGCTCGCTGGACCGGAAGCCGAGGCGCTCGAGGAGCTGCGACGGGGTGAGCTCTTTGCCGCCCGACACATACGACGACTTCTGAGCCGCGAGGACCTCGCGCACGCGCAGGTGCGACACGGCGTCGAGCTCGCGCAGCCGCTGGTCGAGGTACGCGATCTTCACGGTCTTGCCGGTCTTGACCCGGCCCGTCGTGGGCTTGACGGATCCCGCGATGAGGCCCAGCAGCGTCGACTTCCCGGCGCCGTTCGCGCCGAGGATCCCCGTGCGCTCGCCCGGCGCGATCCGCCACTCGAGGGGCTTCAGGATCTCGCGGTCGCCGTACGTCACGCCGGCGTCGAGGAGGTCGACGACGTCCTTGCCGAGGCGCGAGGTCGCCATCTGCGCGAGCTGCACCGAGTCGCGCACGGGCGGCTCGTCCTCGATCAGCTCGTTGGCGGCCTCGATGCGGAACTTCGGCTTGGAGGTGCGGGCAGGGGCGCCGCGGCGGAGCCACGCGAGCTCCTTCCGCATGAGGTTCTGGCGCTTCTCCTCGGCGACCTCGCGCTGGCGTTGGCGCTCGACGCGCTGCAGCACGTAGGCCGCGTATCCGCCCTCGAAGGGGTCGACGATCCCGTCGTGCACCTCCCACATCCGGGTGCACACGGCGTCGAGGAACCACCGGTCGTGCGTCACGAGGAGGAGGGCGCCCTGGCCCTGCGCCCAGCGGCGGCCGAGGTGGCCGGCGAGCCACGTGATGCCCTCGACGTCGAGGTGGTTGGTCGGCTCGTCGAGCGCGACGACGTCCCACTCGCCGACGAGGAGCTTCGCGAGCGCGACGCGGCGGCGCTGGCCGCCCGAGAGCGACGCGACGTCGGCGTCGAGCGAGAGGTCGCCCGTGAGGCCCGCGAGGACGTCGCGGATCCGCGCGTCGCCGAGCCACTCGTGCTCGGGGGCGTCTCCCACGATCGCGCTGCGGACGGATCCCTCCATCGGGAGGTCGTCGTCCTGGCTCAGCATGCCGACCCGCAGGTCGGAGCGGCGCGTGACGCGGCCGTTGTCGGCGGTCGTGCGGCCCATCAGGACCTTCATGAGGGTCGACTTGCCGTCGCCGTTGCGGCCGACGATGCCGACGCGATCGCCGTCGGAGATCCCGACGGTCACGTCGTCGAGCACCACTTTCGCGGGGAATTCGACGTGGAGGTTCTCGGCTCCGAGCAGATGTGCCATATCCGTCCCAGCCTACGGGCCCCGCGTGGGCCCGGCCTGTGGGCCCGCCCGCGGGCTCAGGCCCCGTCGTCGAGCGACACGAGGAGGCTGCGGAGCAGGCCCGCGAGCCGCTTCTGGTCGGGCCGAGACATGTCGGTGAGGATGTCGGCCTCGGCGTCTATAAGCCGCGTGATGGCGGCGTCGACGCGCGTGTGGCCCTCGGGCGTGAGCGTCACGAGAACGCCGCGCCGGTCGGCGGGATCCGACTGCCGCTCGACGAGCCCGCGCTCGCGCAGGCGGTCGATGCGGTTAGTCATGGTGCCGCTCGAGACGAGGGTCTGCTGGAGGAGCTGCTTGGGGCTCAGGCGGTACGGGGATCCCGCGCGCCGCAGCGCCGAGAGCACGTCCCACTCCCACGGCTCGATGTCGGTGCGGCGGAAGGCCTCGCGGCGCGCCCTGTCGAGGTGGTGGGAGAGGCGGTCGACCCGCGAGAGGACCTCCATGGGGGCGACGTCGAGGTCGGGGCGCTCGCCGCGCCACGCGCCGACGATCCGGTCGACCTCGTCCTGTCCGCTGACCATCCCTCCATCATCCCACCCGGCTTCCGTGCGAGGATGAGGGAGGGGCCCACGTGGGCCTTTCCGCCATGGTGTAACGGCAGCACGACGGCCTTTGGAGCCGTGAGGACCAGGTTCGAATCCTGGTGGCGGAGCGTGGCAGAGAACGAACTCGCGATCGTCATCCTCGCGGCGGGTCAGGGCACCCGCATGCGGTCCTCGACGCCCAAGGTGCTGCACCGGATCGGCGGGCGCACGCTCCTCGGTCACGTCGTGCGGCAGGCCGAGTCCCTCGGATCCGAGCACGTGCGCGTCGTCGTCAGGCACGAGCGCGACCGCGTCGTCGAGTCGCTCGCCGACTTCCCCGGCGTCGTCGCGGTCGACCAGGACGAGATCCCCGGCACGGGGCGCGCGACGCAGGTCGCCGTCGAGGCGCTCCCCGCGGGCTTCGCGGGCGACGTCCTCGTGCTCTCGGGCGACGTACCGCTCATCGAGGCCGACACCTTCCGGGCGCTCCTCGACGAGCACCGCCGGCGCGACGCCGACGCGACGATCCTCAGCGCCGAGCTCGCGGATCCGTCCGGCTACGGCCGCGTGATCCGCGACGACGCCGGCATGGTCGCCCGCA
Organism: Microbacterium indicum DSM 19969; assembly: GCF_000422385.1. Classification (GTDB taxonomy): domain Bacteria; phylum Actinomycetota; class Actinomycetes; order Actinomycetales; family Microbacteriaceae; genus Microbacterium; species Microbacterium indicum. The sequence goes on along the minus strand of NZ_AULR01000001.1, from coordinate 52,692 downwards.
TCGTCGAGCAGAAGGACGCCACGGCAGAGGAGGCCTCCGTCACCGAGATCAACTCGGGCGTCTACGTCTTCCGCGGGCCCGCCCTGCGCGACGCGCTCGCGCGGGTCGGCACCGACAACGCGCAGGGCGAGATGTACCTGACCGACGTCATGCGGATCCTGCGAGACGCGGGCCGGGGCGTCGCGGCGATCTCGGCGCCCGACGCCCGCACGGCGCTCGGCGTCAACGACCGCGTGCAGCTCGCCGACGCGGCGCGGATCCTCAACCAGCGCGTCGTGCGCCGGTGGCAGCTCGAGGGCGTGACGATCCTCGACCCGCAGACCACGTGGATCGACGACACCGCGACCCTCGAGGCCGACGTCACGGTCCTCCCGAACACGCACATCCTCGGCGCATCGAGCGTCGCGACGGGCGCCGTGATCGGGCCCGACACCTCGCTCGTCGACACCGAGGTCGGCGCGGGCGCGACGGTCAGGCGCAGCGACGCGACCCTCGCCGTCATCGGCGCGCACGCGACCGTCGGCCCGTGGGCGTACCTGCGGGCGGGCGCCGAGCTCGCCGACTCGGCCAAGGCCGGCACCTTCGTCGAGATCAAGAACTCGACGGTCGGCGAAGGCAGCAAGGTGCCGCACCTCTCGTACGTGGGCGACACGACGATCGGGGTCGGCGTGAACCTCGGCGCAGGGGCGATCACGGCGAACTACGACGACGTCGCGAAGCACCGCACCGAGATCGGCGACCACGTGCACTCGGGCTCGCACACGGTCTTCATCGCCCCCGTTAGAATCGGTGACGGCGCGAAGACGGGGGCGGGCGCGGTGATCCGAAAGGATGTGCCGGCCGGATCCCTCGCCCTGAGCGTGGCACCCCAGCGCAACATCGAGGGGTGGGTCGAGAAGAATCGGGCGGGAACCGCGGCTGCCGAGGCCTCGGAGCACGCGCACGACGCAGAGAAAGCGACCGATGTCGGGCAAGAGTAAGACCGTAGACCTCGATCTCGAACGGGGCATCGCCCCCGGGCGGGAGCAGAAGACCAAGAAGCGTCTGGTGGTGGTCTCGGGCCGCTCGCACCCGGCGCTCGCCGAAGCCGTCGCGACCGAGCTGGGCATCGGCCTCGCCCCGACCGAGCTGCGCACCTTTGCCTCCGGCGAGATCTACTCGCGCTACTCCGTCTCGATGCGCGGAACCGACGTGTTCCTCATCCAGTCGTTCGGCGAGAAGATCAACGAGGATCTCATGGAGACCCTCATCATGCTCGACGCGCTCAAGCGGGCGTCGGCGAAGCGCGTGACGGTCGTCCTGCCGTACTACCCGTACTCGCGCCAGGACAAGAAGGGCCGCGGCCGCGAGCCGATCTCGGCCCGCCTCATCACCGACCTCATCGCGACGGCCGGCGCCGACCGGATCATGAGCGTCGACCTGCACGCTTCGCAGATCCAGGGCTTCTTCGACGGGCCCGTCGACCACCTCTTCGCGAAGCCCGTCCTCGAGGGCCACTTCGTCGAGACGCTCACCGACGAGGACCGCGAGACCCTCACGGTCGTCTCGCCCGACATGGGCCGCGTGCGCGTCGCCGACACGTGGAGCGACTCGCTCGGCGCGCCCCTCGCGATCATCCACAAGCGCCGCGACCCGAAGGTCGCGAACCAGGTCTCGGTGCACGAGATCGTCGGAACCGTCGAGGGGCGCACGTGCCTTCTCGTCGACGACATGATCGACACCGCAGGCACGATCGTGAAGGCGGCCGAGGCGCTCAAAGCGAACGGCGCCCGCAAGGTCATCGTCGGCGCGACGCACGCGATCTTCAGCGACCCGGCCGTCGAGCGGCTGCAGGGATCCGAGGCCGTCGACAGCGTCGTGGTCACCGACACGGTCCCGATCCCCGAGCACCACCGCTTCGCGAAGCTCACCGTCCTGTCGGCGGCGCCGCTCCTGGCACGCGCGATCCAGGAGGTCTTCGACGACGGATCCGTCACGAGCATGTTCGACGGCGCCGCGTAGGCGCATCCGTTCGCCAGATCCCCGCGCCGAGGCCTCCCTTCGGGCGGGGATTCGCGCATCTGCGGCCCTTTCGCCGGGTTCCGGCCGCGTGGAGGTCGATCGGCCGCGCGTGCTGCCGCCTTCCGGCGGGGATCCGCGCGCCGGGCCGCGTGAGGGTCCTGTTCGCGCGGGGATCCGCATCTCTCCGCGCCCGAGGATCCTTCCGGCGGGGATTCGCGTATCTGCGGCCCTTTCGCCGGGTTCCGGCCGCGTGGAGGTCGATCGGCCGCGCGTGGTGCCGCCTTCCGGCGGGGATCCGCGTGCCGGGCCGCGCGGGGGTCCTCGTCGCGCGGGGATCCTCGCACGGGACACATCCTCGATGACCCCGCGCGAGGTGGCTCCTTTCGGCGGTGAGCTGCCGATCAGCGGCCATACGAAGCCGGATCGGCCGCGCGAGCGTCGATCGGCCGCGTAAAGGGATCCGTCCCGACCCCACCCTCCCGCGCGGCGCATCAGCGAAGACTGCGCCGGGCGTGTCGAGCCCCGCACCAGCGCGTCCCCAACCACGGATCCGTCGGATCTGTCCCCAGAACGCCGGTTTCGAGCGGTCGGCCGTGAGCGCGGCGACGCCGGATCCGCCACGATCCCGGCATGGACATCGTCGAAGAGGTGCGCGGGCGTGGCGGGGTCGTCCGGTCGGAGGATCTCCGCCGGAGCGGCGCGAGCAAAGAGCAGATCGCGGCCGCCGTCCGCCTCGGGATGCTGATCCGCCCGCGCCGTGGGTGGATCGCCGCCGCCGATGCGGATCCGCTCCTCGTGTCGGCGGCGCGCGCCGGCGTGATCCTGACCTGCGTCACGCGCACGGCGCGGCTCGGGCTCTGGGATCCGGGTGCGGACGGTCATCACGTGGCCGCGAAGCCGAACCAGACGGCCGTCGACGTCGCACGGGAGCGCACACACGTGCACTGGGCGGAGCCGCTCGTCGCGCGGATCCCGGGCGAGCTCGAGGATCCCGTCGAGAACGCCCTCGGCTACGTCGCCGAGTGCCTCGCGCCGGAGGACGCGCTCGCGGTGTGGGAGTCGGCGGCGCGCGAAGGGCTCATCGAGATCTCCGTGATGCGGCGCTTCCGGCTCCGTCCCCGCGCGCGCGAGATCGCGGCGCGCGCGACCGGATACTCCGACGCAGGCACGGAGTCGATCGTGATGTACCGCCTGAAGTGGATGCCCGTGCGGATCATGCAGCAGGTCCACATCGCGGGGCGCCGAGTCGACTTCCTCATCGGCGAGAGGCTCGTCCTCCAGATCGACGGCGGCCATCACGTCGGGCCGCAGCGCGACGCCGACAACGCTCACGACGTGCAGCTGCGGCTGCAGGGATACCACGTGATCCGGGTCAGCTACCGGCAGATCATGGAGCAGTGGCCCTGGGTGCAGGATCAGGTCTCCCGCGCCGTCGCGCAGGGGCTCCACCTGGCCGCGTGAGCGGTGGGCCCGGCGCGGGGATCGGCTTTTCTGCGGGTGTTTGGGCTGGGGATGGCCGCGCGTAGGGCGAACGGCCGCGCGAGGGCGATGCTCGGTGCGGGGATCTGCCTACCTGCGGCCGTTTCAGGCTGAGAGGCCCGCGGGAACGCCGAAAGGCCGCGCGAAGGAGAACCCTCGCGCGGCCTTCCTGCCGGGTGGCGCCTCAGCGCCCGTTCGTGATGTCGGTGACGCGGCCGTCCGCGAGGCGAAGCCGGCGGCGGGCGCGCCGGGCGACCGCCGAGTCGTGCGTCACGAGGAACAGCGTCAGTCCGTCGGCGTTCAGACTCTCGAGGAGAGTCATGATCTCGTCGCGCGTCGCTTCGTCGAGGTTGCCTGTCGGCTCGTCGGCGAGGAGCACGCGCGGCCGCTTGGCGATCGCGCGGGCGACCGCGACGCGCTGCTGCTGCCCGCCCGAGAGCTCGCTCGGCAGGTGGTCGGCGCGCTCCGCGAGGCCGACCTGTGCGAGCGCCTCGGTCACCCGGGCGTCCCGCTCCGCGGGCGCGAGGCCCGCCGGCACGAGGCCCATCGCCACGTTCTCGCGCGCCGTGAGCGTCGGGATCAGGTTGAAGTTCTGGAAGACGAACCCGATCTCCTCGCCGCGCACGCGCACGAGCTCCTTTTTCGACGCCTTCGCGAGGTTCTCCTCGCCGAGGGCGACGGATCCCTTCGTCGGCACGTCGAGTGCGCCGAGCAGCTGCAGGAAGGTCGACTTCCCGCCTCCCGTCGGCCCCTGCAGGGTGACGAAGTCGCCCTCGTCGATCCGCAGGTCGATTCCCGCAAGGGCCCGGACCTCGCGGCCCTTCGCCGTGTACGTCTTCTGGACGCCCTCGAGCGCATAGATGGCAGCCATGTTCTTCTCCTTGGTTCTCACGCGACCGAGCGCAGGGCTTCGGCGGGGCTGAGGCGGGCGGCGCGCCATCCGCCGATCGCGCCGGCGACGAGGCCCGCGAGGACCGAGAGGCCGACGGCGACCGCGATGATCGTGACGCTGATGGGGGCGCTGAGCACGACGTCGGCGGCCTGGGTCGCGCTCGCCATGTCGGGCATCCCTCCGCCGCCCGGCCCGCCGGCGGCGTCGGCCGACGGCGCCGAGGATCCGGCCGAGATCGTCGGCTGCGCGATGTTGATGATGAGCGTCGCGGCGAGGCCGAGGACGACACCCGCGACGCCGCCGATGAGGCCCTGGACGACCGACTCGCCCGCGACCTGGCGCACGATGCGCCCGTTCGACCAGCCGATCGCCTTGAGGGTGCCGAACTCGCGGGTGCGGCGCGAGACGCCCGAGATCGTGAACAGCACCGCGAGCAGGACCGCGACCGCGAGGACGACGATCGACAGCCACGTGCCGAGGTTCGAGATCATGCTCGAGGCGCTCGACAGGGATCCCGAGACGGTCGAGGCGAGGTCGGACTGCGAGCTCACGGTCGCGTCGGGGAGCGACTCCTCGAGCGACGACTGCACGGAGTCGATCGACGACGCCGACGCGGCCTGCACATACACCGTCGAGACGACGTCGCCCGCGCCCGAGACGTCCTGCGCGACGTCGAGGGGGATGAAGACATCGGCGGCCGTGTCGGCCGAGTCCGAGGCCGAGGCGACGATTCCGACGACCTCGAAGTCGGATCCGCCGAGGTCGATCGTGTCGCCGACCGCGACGTCGTTCGACGTGGCGTAGGTCGCGTCGACGACGGCGACGTACGCGCCCGCGTCGTCGGCGGCGAGCGTGCGCCCGTCGCTGACCGTCACGGACGACAGGGGGCCGACCGTCGTGGCCTGGTCGTCGACGCCGAGCACGCTCGTCGCGTTGATGTCGAACGATCCGCCGCCGAAGCCGCCGCCGGGCTGGCCGCCCTCGGATCCGCTGCCCATGTCGGGCATGGATCCGTCGGTCGAGCCCGAGTCGGAGGAGGACGAGTCGGACGACGATGAGTCGGAGGGCGCGCTCGGGAGCTCGCCGTCGAAGGTCGTGTTCGAGAGCGACAGGGCGCCCGACACGGCGGAGACGCCGTCGGTCGACGCCGCCGTGTCGACGGCGCTCGACTCGAGCGTCGTGCGGCCCATCTCGGTCGAGAGACGCGACTGGCTGACGGAGGTGGATCCGTCGTCGCCCGTGGTCCCGTCGTCCTCGCCGAAGTCGAACTGCTGCCCGCCCCCGTCGGCACCGGGCTCGGCCGCGGCTCCCGTCACGGTCAGGTCGGTCCCGACGCCGTAGACGGATTCGAGGGCCTCGGTCTGCGCGTCGCGCACGCCTGCGGCGAGCGCGTTGACGACGATCACGAGCGCGATCGCGACGGCGAGGCCGGCCGCGACGATCGCGGTCTGCTTTCGGCGGCCAGCGAGCTCGCGTCTGAGGTAGGTCATGAACATGGGGATCTCGGGTCTCCTTCGTGCTGCGCGCACTCTGCGCGACGTCGACCGACGCTAGGGGTCCGCCTCATGACGCCGATATGGCGCGCTTAAGCGGGGCCTATGGAAGCGGATCCGCGATTCTCAGGCGGCGCATAACGCACGCCATAGACGACGCATAGGTTTGCGCGCACAATGAGTTCCATGACGAACATCGCCCCCCACGGAACTGCGCTCACCCGACCCGACGGCACGCCGGTGCGCGTGCTCGTCGTCGACGACGAGCAGATGCTCACCGACCTCCTGTCGATGGCGCTGCGCATGGAGGGGTGGGAGGTCCGCACGGCGGCCAGCGGCTACGAGGCGCTGAACGAGGTCAAGGACTTCGCGCCCGACGCGCTCGTGCTCGACATCATGATGCCCGACCTCGACGGCATGTCCGTCCTGCAGCGCCTGCGCCAGCAGAACAACATGGTGCCCGTGCTGTTCCTCACGGCGAAGGACGCCGTGGCCGACCGCGTCGCGGGCCTCACGGCCGGCGGCGACGATTACGTCACGAAGCCGTTCAGCCTCGAGGAGGTCGTCGCCCGTCTCCGCGCCCTCATGCGCCGCGCCGGCACGGCCCTCGCGTCCGAGCCCGAGCCGATCCTCCGCGTCGGCGACCTGAGCCTCAACGAGGACAGCCACGAGGTGCTCCGCGGCGACACCGAGATCGAGCTGACGGCGACCGAGTTCGAGCTGCTCCGCTTCCTCATGCGCAACCAGCGCCGCGTCGTGTCGAAGGCGCAGATCCTCGACCGCGTGTGGAACTACGACTTCGGCGGCAAGTCGTCGGTCGTCGAGCTCTACATCTCCTACCTGCGAAAGAAGATCGACGCGGGCAACGAGCCCCTGATCCACACCGTCCGCGGCGTGGGCTACATGATCAAGGCGCCGCAGTAATGTCGAGTCGCGTGAGCTGGCGCCACAAGCTCACGCTGCAGTCGCAGCTGATGCTCACGGTCTACGCGATCGTGGCGGCGATCCTCGTGGTCGTCGCACTCGTGACGAGCTTCGTCCTCCAGAACGTGCTGAACCAACAGCTCGACGAGCGGCTCCGCCAGGTCGCGAGCGCCCCGCTGTCGCTGAGCCAGGACGCGAACTCCGGCGTGCCCGCGCTGACCGATGACATGCTCGTCGTCGGCACGACCGACGGCAGCACGTGGAAGGGCGTGTACACCGACGACTACGCGGTGTCGGGGATGACGACGGCGCAGGTCGCGCAGGTCTACGCGGCCGTCAGCGGGCTCGACCACGGCCAGCACGTGACGGTCTCGGTCTCGGGCCTCGGCACCTTCCGCGTCGAGGCGGTGTCGGTGTCCGACAGCTCCGACGTCGTGACGGCGATCGGGATCTCGAACGCGAGCGAGGTCGAGACGCTCACGCGCATGCTCTGGGCGATCGCCCTCATCACGATGGGCGGCATGCTCGTGCTCGGCGTCGCGACCTCCGGCACGATCAGCCGGGGTCTGAGACCGCTCCGCACCATCGCGGCGACCGCGACCCGCGTCTCGCGGCAGCAGCTCGACCAGGGCGACGTCGAGATCGCCGAGCGCGTGCCGGCATCGCAGGTCAACCCGTACACCGAGATCGGCCAGGTCGGCGCCGCCCTCAACACGCTCCTCGACCACGTCGAGGAGTCGCTCTCGGCGCGTCAGCGGAACGAGGAGACGATGCGCAAGTTCGTCGCCGATGCGAGCCACGAGCTGCGCACCCCGCTCGCGTCGATCCGCGGGTACAGCGAGCTGTCGCAGCGCGACCCCGCCCTGTCCGACGGCAGCCGCCAGTCGCTCGAGCGGATCGAGGCGCAGGCGCAGCGCATGACGGGGCTCGTGGAGGATCTGCTGCTGCTCGCGCGCCTTGACGAGGGCCATGAGCTCATGTACGACGTGATCGACATGCGCCAGCTCGTCGTCGACGCCGTCGCCGACCAGGCGATGGCCGGCATGGAGCACGACTGGGGAGCCGACGTGGGGGAGGAGCCCGTCCAGGTCGCGGGCGACCGCGCCCGCCTGACCCAGGTCATCACGAACCTCCTCGCGAACGCGCGCACGCACACGCCCGAGGGCACCGAGGTGACCGTCGGCCTGCGCACGGAGGGGGAGGGATCCGCGACCCGCGCCGTCCTGACGGTGCACGACTCGGGGCCCGGCATCGACCCCGAGCTGCAGAAGTCGCTCTTCACGCGCTTCACCCGCGGCGACCAGAGCCGCGCACGCAAGACGGGCGGATCCGGCCTCGGGCTGTCGATCGCGCAGGCGATCGTGACGGGCCACCACGGCACGATCTCGGTCGAGAGCGAACCGGGATCCACGACCTTCACGGTCACGCTGCCTGCCAAGCCCCAGGACGGCGTGGTCGGGAGCACCTCACCGCAGCCGATACCGTAGGGGAATGCCCACTGCCTCCCCCGATCCTCAGGACGTCGTCGGTCGCCACGAGGCGGAGCAGGAGATGCCCGAGCGCATGCGTGCCGACGTGCGCCTGCTCGGCACGCTGCTCGGCCAGGTGCTCCGCGAGAGCGGATCCGCGGGGCTGTTCGACGATGTCGAGCGCCTCCGCACCGCCACGATCCAGGCGTACACCGACGAGACCCCCGCGGCGTTCGCGAGCGCGGCGGCGATCGCCGAGTCGTTCTCGCTGGAGCGGGCCGACGAGGTCGTCCGCGCCTTCACCTGCTACTTCCACCTCGTGAACCTCGCCGAGGAGCGCCAGCGCGTGCGGGTGCTCCGCGAGCGCGACGGGGCCCCCTCGCGCGACCCGCGCGGCAGCCTCGCGGGGGCCTACCGGGCGCTCGCGGGCGAGATCGGCGACGCGCAGGCGAAGGACCGCCTGGACGGTCTCCTCTTCCACCCCGTGTTCACGGCGCACCCGACCGAGGCGCGCCGCCGCGCCGTCTCGACGAGCATCCGCCGCCTCTCGCAGCTCGTCGACGCGCTCGACGACGGCCCGCGCGGCGGCGACGCCGAGCGCCGCACGACGCGCCACCTGCTCGAGGAGATCGACACGCTCTGGCGCACCTCGCCGATCCGCGACGAGAAGCCGCAGCCGCTCGACGAGGTGCGCACGGTCATGGCCGTGTTCGACGACACGCTCTTCACGACGATCCCCGAGGTGTATCGCCGCGTCGACGAGGCGCTCCAGGGCGATGCGTCGGGCAGCGCCGCTCCCGCCGTGAAGCCCTTCGTCCGCATCGGCAGCTGGGTCGGAGGCGACCGCGACGGCAACCCGTTCGTCACCGCGAAGATCTCCCGCAAGGCCGCGGGGATCGCGAGCGAGCACGTCCTGTTCGGCCTCGAGCGCGCCGCGGCGCGCGTCGGCCGAGGGCTCACGCTCGGCGCCGCCTCGACCCCTCCGAGCGCCGACGTCGAGGCTCTCTGGGCGCGCCTGTCGACGGCCGACGAGGAGGCGGCGGCCGAGGTCGCGAAGCGCTCGCCCGGCGAGCTGCACCGCGCCGCCGTCCTCATGCTCGTCCGCAAGATCGAGGCGACGCGCACCCGCAACGCCGATCTCGCCTACCGCGAGCCCGACGAGCTGCTCGCCGATCTCCGCACCGTCCAGCGGTCGCTGGTCGACGCCGGCGCCCCGCGCCAGGCATACGGCGAGCTGCAGGAGCTCATCTGGCAGGTCGAGACCTTCGGGTTCCACCTCGCCGAGCTCGAGGTGCGCCAGCACTCGGCCGTGCACCGCAAGGTGCTCGCCGAGCTCGAGGAGGGCGGCGAGCTGAGCGAGCAGGCCGAGGAGGTGCTCGAGGTGTTCCGCGCGATCGCCTACGTGCAGAAGCGCTTCGGATCCCGCGCCGCGGGCCGCTACATCGTGTCGTTCACGCAGTCGGCCGAGGATCTCGCGAACGTGCGCCGGCTCGCCCGATACGCGGTGGGCGAGGGCGGTACGCTCCCCGTCCTCGACGTCATCCCGCTCTTCGAGACCTTCGATGACCTGCAGGCGGCCCCCGGGATCCTCGCCGAGATCACCGAGCACCCCGAGTTCGCGGCGCGCCTCGCCGAGACCGGGAACAAGCTCGAGGTCATGCTGGGCTACTCCGACTCGTCGAAGGACGTCGGCCCCGTCGCCGCGACCCTGGCCTTGTACGAGGCGCAGTCGCTGATCGCCGACTGGGCGCGCGAGCGCCGCATCGAGCTCACGCTCTTCCACGGCCGCGGCGGCGCGCTCGGCCGCGGCGGCGGGCCGGCCAACAGCGCGATCATCGCGCAGCCGCCGCACTCTGTCGACGGCCGCTTCAAGCTCACGGAGCAGGGCGAGGTCATCTTCGCGCGCTACGGCGACCGCGACATCGCGATGCGCCACGTCGACCAGGTCGGCGCCGCGATCCTCACGGCGTCCGCCCCGTCGAACGAGGAGCGCAACAGCTCGGCCGCCGCGCGCTTCGCCGACGTCGCCTCGTCGATGGAGGAGACCTCCCGCGCCCGCTTCTTCGAGCTCGTGAAGGCCGACGGCTTCGCGCCGTGGTTCGCGCGGGTCACGCCCATGGAGGAGGTCGGCCTCCTGGCGCTCGGATCGCGCCCCGCCCGCCGCGGGCTCTCGGTCGAGTCGCTCGAGGACCTCCGGGCGATCCCGTGGGTCTTCGCCTGGACGCAGGCGCGCATCAACCTCGCCGGCTGGTACGGCCTCGGCACGGCCCTCGCGGCCGTGGGCGACGAGGGTCTCCTGTGCGAGGCGTACACCGAGTGGCCGCTCTTCCGCACCATGATCGACAACGTCGGCATGAGCCTCGCGAAGACCGACGACCGGATCGCCCGCGAGTACCTCGCGCTCGGCGACCGCGACGACCTCGCGGCGCTCGTGCTCGACGAGATGGCGCTGACCCGCGAGTGGGTCGTGCGCATCGTCGGGGGAGATGGCCTGCTCTCGAACAAGCCCGTCCTCCAGCGCGCCGTCAAGCTGCGCAGCCCCTACGTCGACGCCCTCTCGCTCCTGCAGCTGCGCGCCCTCCGCGCGCTCCGCGAGGCTCCCGTCGACACCGAGACGGATCCCGACGTGCAGCGCCTGCTGCTCCTCGCTGTGTCGGGCGTCGCGGCCGGCCTGCAGAACACGGGCTGATCCGGGCCCGATCCCCGAGTGCGAAGCCGCCTCCCGAGTGCACTCGGGAGCTGATGAGGGCCCCCGCCATTCGGCGGGGGCCCTCATCAGCGAGCGGCGCGTCAGTGCGTGTCGACGGCCTCGATCTCGGAGCGGTCGCCCGACCACAGCGTGTGGAAGGTGCCCTCCTTGTCGATGCGCTTGTAGGTGTGCGCACCGAAGAAGTCGCGCTGACCCTGCACGAGGGCGGCGGGCAGGCGCTCGGCGCGCAGACCGTCGTAGTACGCGAGCGACGAGCTGAACGCCGGCGAGGGGATGCCCGCCTGCGTCGCGGCGACGACGACGCGGCGCCACGCGGCCTGGCCGCGGGTCAGCGCCTCGGCGAAGTACGTCGAGGTCGCGAGGACGGGCAGGTCGGCCTGCTCGTCGTACGCGTCGGCGATGCGGTTGAGGAACTGCGCGCGGATGATGCAGCCCGCGCGCCAGATCTTCGACACGGCGCCGAGGTCGATCGTCCAGTCGTACTCGGCGGCGCCGGCGCGGATCTCGTCGAAGCCCTGCGAGTACGCGATGATCTTCGACGCGAAGAGCGCCTGGCGGACGTCCTCGATGAAGGCGTCGGCGTCGGCGACCGAGAACTCCTCGTCGGGGCCGGGGAGCGTCGCGGCGACGGCGCGCTGCTCGGGGTGCGACGAGAGCGAACGGGCGAAGGTCGCCTCGGCGATGCCCGAGACGGGGGTGCCGAGCGAGAGGGCCGTCTGCACGGTCCACGCGCCGGTGCCCTTGGCGCCCGCCTGGTCGAGGATCACGTCGACGAGCGGCTTGCCCGTCTCGGCGTCGTTCTGGCGGAGGACCTCGGCCGTGATCTCGATGAGGTACGACTCGAGCTCGCCCTTGTTCCACTCCTCGAACACGTCGGCGATCTCGGAGGGGGTCTTGCCCGTGCCGCGGCGGATGAGGTCGTAGGCCTCGGCGATGAGCTGCATGTCGGCGTACTCGATGCCGTTGTGCACCATCTTGACGAAGTGGCCGGCGCCGTTGTGGCCGATGTGGGTCACGCAGGGCTCGCCCTCGGCGACCGCCGCGATCGACTTGAGGATCGGGCCGAGGGTCACCCACGACTCGTCCGAGCCGCCGGGCATGATCGAGGGGCCGTTGAGCGCGCCCTCTTCGCCGCCCGAGATGCCGGCGCCGACGAAGTTGATGCCCGTCTCGCGGACGGCCTTCTCGCGGCGGATCGTGTCGGGGAAGTAGGCGTTGCCGCCGTCGACGATGATGTCGCCGGGCTCGAAGACCTTGACGAGCTCGTCGATGACCGCGTCGGTGCCGCGGCCGGCCTTGACCATGATGATCGCGGTGCGGGGCTTCGACAGGCTCGCGGCGAACTCCTCGTACGAGAACGCGGGGATGAACCCGGCCTCGGGGTGCTCGGCGACCAGCAGGTCGGTCTTCTCGCGGCTGCGGTTGTACACGGCCACCGTGTTGCCCTCGCGGCTCGCGAGGTTGCGGGCCAGGTTCGAGCCCATCACGGCGAGGCCGACGACCCCGATGTTTGCAGCGTTCACGCACGTCTCCTTAGAGAGGAATGGGGATTGGTATCCGCCCTCCAGGCTAATCGCTCGGCGCTGTGGCCGAGTTCGGGAGGGCGGGAGGGAATGCGGGTTATTCGCCCTTGGCGCCGCGGCCCATGCTGAACAGGGCGCCCGCGAAGCCGATCGTCGTGACGAGGGTGATGGCGGCGATCACGAGGCCGACGATGTGGGAGGAATCCATGCCTCCCACCCTATCCAATCCATCGGGTACGATGGATCTCGACCTCGGCGAGGGAGCGCGCCTGCGCATCCGTGATCGACGCGGTGATGACGACCTCTGGGTCACGTCACGGTGTGCGCCCGGTCGAGAACCCGCAACCGCTTCCCATTGGAGTCATCATGAGCGACAACGCCACGCTTTCCGTCGATGTGCGCACCGAGTTCGGCAAGGGCTTCGCCCGCCGCCTGCGCGCCGCAGGCAAGATCCCCGCCGTCCTGTACGGCCACGGCACCGAGCCGCGCCACCTCGCCCTCCCCGGCCACGAGGCGGGCCTCATCGTCCGCTCGGCGAACGCTCTCATCGAGCTCGACATCGAGGGCCAGACCGAGCTCGCGCTCGTCAAGGACGTGCAGCGCGACCCGGTGCGCCAGATCATCGAGCACATCGACCTCGTCATCGTCAAGCGCGGCGAGCGCGTGCAGGTGGCCGTCCCCGTCGTCCTCGAGGGCGAGACCTTCTCGGGCACGATTCACACGCAGGCCGCCACGACCATCACGGTCGACGCCTCCGCGACGGCTCTCCCCGAGCACATCGTCGTCTCGATCGCCGGCCTCGAGGACGGCGCGCTCGTCCACGCCGGCGACGTGACGCTGCCCGAGGGCGTCGTCCTCGCCGAGGCCAAGGACATGCTGCTCGTCTCGGTCTCGACGCCTGCCGTCGAGGCGGAGGAGGAGGCCCCGGCCGCCGCCGAGGCCACCGCCGAGTCCGCCGAGTAAGACTCGCGATCCGATGCGAAGGGGTGCGGCCGCGGCCGCACCCCTTCATCGTGCATGAGAGAGAGACCATGGCCGACACCTGGCTGATCCTGGGCCTCGGGAACCCCGGGGCGCAGTACGAGAAGACCCGCCACAACGTGGGGCAGATGGTCGTGGACGAGCTCGCGTCGCGGCGCTCGGCGTCGTGGAAGCAGCACAAGGCGGGCGCGCGCGTCGCCGAGACGTGGCTGCGGCCCGGGGCGGCGAAGCTCGTGATCGCGAAGTCGACAGGCTACATGAACACCTCGGGCGGGCCCGCTGCGGGCCTCGCGAAGTTCTACGGGATCGAGCCCGATCGCGTGATCGTCGTGCACGACGACATCGACCTGCCCTTCGACACCGTGCGCCTCAAGCAGGGCGGCGGGCACGGGGGCCAGAACGGCGTGCGCGACATCATCAAGGCGCTCGGATCCCCCGACTTCCTGCGCGTGCGGGTGGGCGTCGGGCGGCCGCCCGGACGCCAGGACCCCGCCGACTGGGTGCTCAGCACCTTCGGATCCGCCGAGCGAGCGAACCTGCCGATCCTCGTGTCCGACGCGGCCGACGCGGCCGAGCTCATCGTCGAGTCGGGCCTCACGGCGGCGCAGCAGACGGTGCACGCGCCGAGGTAGCGGCGGCTATCCCAGGAACGGGATGATGCCGAGCGCCCCGGCGATGAGCGACTCCTGCGTCCACCAGCCGAGCGGGACCCAGCCGAGGCAGGCGATGGCGATCGCGGCGATCCCGAGCCCGCGGCCCCGACCGAGCGCCGTGGCGACGATGCCCTGCACGAGCGCCCACAGCGCGAGGAGCGCGTGCAGGAGCCAGCCGGCGACGAGGATCGCGAGCGCCCAGCCCGCGCGGCCGAGCGATTCCCACATCTGCGCTTCGGCGTCGTCGACGATGTCGAGGTAGTCGGTCACGCGGAGGATCCGCCCGAGCGAGAAGCCCGCGAACCAGACGACGGCGCCGGCGAGGACCACCGCGGCGACGGCGGCGACGAACGCGACGACGCCGAGTCCGCGGCGGCGCGGGGGAGCCGGGGAGATCGTCGTCACGGTCTCAGGGTAGGGGCCCGGCCGCCCGGCGGAAAACTAGACTGGTCGGGTGACTGTCTCCGGGATCCTGCGCGCCCTCGAAACGTCCGAGTCGTTCGCCGACGCCCTGCCGTCGTCTGCGGTCGACGCCGACTTCTCGCTCGTCGACGGCCTCGACGCCCCGGCGCTCGCGGCGATGCTCGAGCGGCGCCGCGCCGCCGGCCACCCGCCCGTGCTCGTCGCCGTGGCCCCGACGGGCCGCAGGGCGGAGGCGCTCGCGACGTCGCTGCGCTCGATCCTGCCCGCCGCCGACGTGCGCGACTTCCCCGCGTGGGAGACGCTGCCGCACGAGCGGCTGAGCCCGAGCGCCGAGACGATCGGCCGGCGCCTCTCGGCCCTCCGCGCGCTCACGATGTGGGAGGGGCCGGATCCCCTCATCATCACGGCCTCGATCCGCGCCGCGATCCAGCAGATCGCCCCGGGCCTCGGCGACGCCGACCCCGTCGTGCTCGCCGTCGGCGGCCGGGACCTCTGGCTCGAGGAGGTCACGGAGCGGCTCGTCGAGCTCGCCTACCACCGCGTCGACATGGTGTCGCGCCGCGGCGAGTTCGCCGTGCGCGGCGGGATCCTCGACGTCTTCCCCCCGATCGCCGACCACCCGTATCGCGTCGAGTTCTTCGGCGACGAGATCGATCAGATCCGCGCCTTCTCCGTCGCGGACCAGCGCTCCCTCCCGGGCGACGTCGCGAGCGTCGAGCTCATGCCGAGCCGCGAGCTGCTGCTGACGCCGGCTGTGCGCCAGCGCGCCCGCGAGATGCAGGCCGAGTTCCCCGGCATCGGGCAGATGCTCGAGAAGATGGCCGAGGGGATCCCCGCCGAGGGCATGGAGTCGCTCTCGGGCCTCGTCGCGGGGCCGCTCGTGACGCTCGCCGACTATCTGCCCGAGGCGTCCGCGATCGCCGTCGTCGACCCGGAGCGCGCCGTGTCGCGTGCCATCAACCTGGCCGAGACCAACAGCGAGTTCCTCCAGGCGGCGTGGAGCGCCGCGACGGCGGGGGCCGCGGCGCCCGTGACGCTCGAGGACGCGACGGGCTTCCTGACGCTCTCGCGCCTGCACGAGGTCCTGCGCGACCGCGGCGGCGTGTGGTGGACGCTGAGCCCCTTCGACTCGGGCATCGCCGACGCCGAGGCCGAGCTCGCGGAGGCCGCCGACGACTTCGCGCCCGACACGGGCGCCGCGACCCGCATCGCGGGCGACGCGATCCCGTCCTTCTCGGGCAGCGTCGACGGCGCGATCGAGTTCATCGCGGGCCGCGTCGCCGACGGCTGGGCCGTCGTGGTCGCGGCATCGGGCGCGGGCCTCGTCGACCGCGCGCGCGACGTCCTGAGCGACCGCGGCGTCGGCGCGCGCACCCCCGCGTCGCTCGACGAGGCCCCGGGACCGGGCGTCGCGACCATCGTCGCGGCGCAGCTCGAGCGCGGCTTCCAGGCCGAGGAGGCGAAGCTCGCCGTCCTGACCGAGGCCGAGTTCTACGGGCGCACGATCGGCGGCGACACCCGCGTCGTCAAGAAGCTCGCATCGCGGCGCCGCAACGTCGTCGACCCCGTGCAGCTCAAGCCGGGCGATCCCGTCGTCCACGCGACGCACGGCATCGGCCGCTTCGTCGAGATGGCGCAGCGGGAGGTGTCGACGGGCGGCCGCAACGCGCAGAAGTCGACGCGCGACTACGTCGTCCTCGAGTACGCGCCCTCGAAGCGCGGTCAGCCGGGCGACAAGCTCTTCGTCCCCACCGACCAGCTCGATCTGCTGTCCAAGTACGTCGGCGGCGAGAACCCCCAGCTCTCGAAGATGGGCGGATCCGACTGGGCCGCCGCGAAGAGCAAGGCGCGCAAGGCGGTGCGCGACATCGCGGTCGACCTCGTCAAGCTCTACTCGGCGCGCATGGCGTCGAAGGGGCGCGCGTTCGGCCCCGACACGCCCTGGCAGCGCGAGCTCGAGGAGGCGTTCCCGTTCGCCGAGACGCCCGACCAGCTGCAGACGATCGACGAGGTCAAGCGCGACATGGAGCGCGGGATCCCCATGGACCGCCTCCTCTCGGGCGACGTCGGCTTCGGCAAGACCGAGGTCGCCGTCCGCGCGGCGTTCAAGGCGATCCAGGACGGCACGCAGGTCGCGATGCTCGTGCCGACGACCCTCCTCGTGAAGCAGCACATGGAGACCTTCGGCGAGCGCTTCGCCGGCTTCCCCGTGAAGGTGCGGGCGCTCAGCAGGTTCCAGACCGACCGGCAGGCGCGGGAGACGATCGCGGGCCTCGCCGACGGATCCGTCGACATGGTGATCGGGACGCACCGGATCCTGTCGGACGGCGTCGTCTTCAAGAACCTCGGCCTCATGATCATCGACGAGGAGCAGCGCTTCGGCGTCGAGCACAAGGACCAGCTGAAGAAGCTGAAGACGGGCGTCGACATCCTCGCGATGAGCGCGACGCCGATCCCGCGCACGCTCGAGATGGCGGTCACGGGGATCCGCGAGATGTCGACCCTCGCGACGCCGCCCGAAGACCGCCACCCGATCCTGTCGTACGTCGGACCCGCGAACGACAAGCAGATCGGCGCCGCGATCCGCCGCGAGCTCCTGCGCGAGGGGCAGGTGTTCTACGTGCACAACCGCGTCACGAGCATCAACCGCGTCGCGGCCCACATCGCGGAGCTCGTGCCGGACGCGCGCATCGCCGTCGCGCACGGCAAGATGAGCGAGAAGCAGCTCGAGGAGGTCGTCGACGACTTCTGGGAGCGCAAGTTCGACGTCCTCGTGTGCACGACGATCATCGAGACGGGCATCGACATCGCGAACGCGAACACGATCATCATCGACCGCGCCGACAAGTACGGCCTCGCCCAGCTTCACCAGCTCCGCGGGCGTGTCGGCCGCGGGCGCGAGCGCGCCTACGCCTACTTCGTATACGACGAGGGCAAACCGCTCAGCGAGACGGCCGCCGACCGCCTCGAGACGATCGCGGTGCACAACGACCTCGGGTCGGGCATCCAGGTCGCCATGAAGGACCTCGAGCTGCGCGGCGCGGGGAACCTCCTGGGCGCCGAGCAGGCCGGCCACATCGAGGGCGTCGGCTTCGACCTGTACCTGCGCATGATCGGCGAGGCCGTGAGCGAGTTCCGCGGCGAGGCGTCCGACGGGCCCGTCGAGCTGCGGCTCGAGCTGCCCGTCGAGGCGCGGATCCCCGACGACTACATCGACGCCGAGCGGCTGCGCCTCGAGGCGTACCAGAAGCTGTCGGCGGCGGCCACGGCGTCGGCGGCCGACGACGCGATCGACCTCGTCGTCGAGGAGCTCGCCGATCGCTACGGCGAGCTTCCGCCGGCCGCGCGCGGGCTCGTCGACGTCGCGCGGCTACGCCGCCGGGCCGCGCAGTCGGACCTCGCCGACGTCGTCGCGATGGGCAGGAACCTGCGCGTCGCCCCCGCCTCGCTCCCTGATTCGATGAAGGTCCGCCTGCAGCGGCTCTACCCGGGCGCGAAGGTCATCGGCGGCGCCGACGCGCTCGTCGTGCCGATGCCGCAGGCCGGGGGAGAGCCCCTCGGCGACGCCGAGCTGCTCGCCTGGGTGCGCCAGCTGCTCGACGCGATCTTCCCGCTGCCGAAGAAGGCCGAGGCGGAGAGTGGGGCGGCGACCGCGTAGGGTGGGGTCCTGGTGTGCCGGGAAGTCTGGTCGGCGAAGTCATGAACCGTACCCCGAAGGATCCGCATGAACCTCCTGCGCTCTGAACGCTTCCCCGCCTTCCTCCTGCTCGGCGCCGCCCTCGTCGGCCTCGTCGTCGCGAACATCCCCGCTGTCGGCGCGGCCGTCATCGCGTGGAGCGAGACGAAGATCGGCCCCGCGGCCATCGGCCTCGACCTCGACATCGCCCACTGGGTGCAGGACCTGCTGCTCGCGGTGTTCTTCTTCGGGGTCGCTGTCGAGCTGCAGTTCGAGATGACGCGCGGCCAGCTCAACAGCGTGTCGAAGGCGATCCGCCCCGCCATCGCGGCCGCGGGCGGCGTCATCACCCCGATCATCGTGTACCTCCTCATCGCGGGGCACGGCGACACGGCGCAGGGGTGGCCGATCCCGACCGCGACCGACATCGCCTTCGCCCTCGGCGTGCTCGCGATGTTCGGCAAGGGGCTGCCGACGAAGACGCGCGTCTTCCTGCTCGCGCTCGCGATCATCGACGACATCGTCGGGATCGTGTTCATCGCGGTGCTCTTCACGACCGACATCGACTTCCTGAGCCTCTTGGTCGGCCTCGTCCTCATCGCCGCGTTCGCGGTGCTGAGCCGCATGCGCACCCGCTCGACGCAGGCGTTCGTCGTGCCGCTCATGGTCCTCGTCGCGCTCGCCGCGTGGGTGTTCGTCTTCCGCTCGGGGATCCACGCGACGCTCGCGGGCGTCGCGCTGGGCCTCGTCGTCCGCCAGCACGAGGGCATGCGGGCGCGCCACGCGCTCGAGCCGTGGATCAACGGGGCGATCCTTCCGATCTTCGCGTTCTTCTCGGCCCTCGTGGCGATCCCCGCCGTCTCGCTGGGCGAGCTGTCGCCGGCGCTCTTCGGCATCGTCGTCGCGCTGCCCGTCGGCAAGATGATCGGCATCACGCTGTTCGGCTGGCTGTCGATGTTCATCGGGAGGAAGAAGGGCGAGAAGCCCGAGCTGCCGATCGGCGACATCCTCCCGGCGGCGGCGCTGGGCGGGATCGGGTTCACGGTCTCGCTGCTGCTATCGCGCCTCGCGTTCGCGGATCACGCTGTGTCGGACGAGGCCGTCCTCGGCGTGCTCATCGGATCGCTCATCTCGCTCGTCGCGTCGAGCGTCCTCCTGTCGCTGCGCGCGCGCCACCATCGCCGCCACCCGCAGCAGGGCGTCGAGAGGATCGGCGTGTCGTGACGGGCCACGAGGAGCTCGGCCGCGCCGCCGACGTCATGCGCCGGGTGCACGACACCTGCGTCTGGTCGCGCGCCATGACCCACGAGGCGCTCGTCCCCTATCTCGTCGAGGAGTCGGCCGAGGTCGTCGACGCCGTCGAGCAGAGCGATCGGGCGGGGCTCCGCGAGGAGCTCGGCGACCTGCTGTGGCAGGTGCTCTTCCACGCCGAGATCGCGGCGTCGGATCCCGAGGATCCGTTCACGCTCGAGGACGTCGCGCACGACCTCGCCGAGAAGATGACCAGGCGGCACCCGCACGTCTTCGCCGGAGAGACGGCCGAGACGCCCGAGCGCGTGCTCGAGCTGTGGAACGCCGCGAAGGCCGAGGAGAAGCGGGAGCGCACGTCGGTCCTCGACGGCATTGCCGGATCCATGGCGTCGCTCGCCCTCGCGCAGAAGATGCTCGGGAAGGGCGAAGCGGTCGGCGCGGGCGAGGACGTCGCGGTCGCGGCGCACGACGCGGCCCTCGTCGGGGCGGCGCCCGAGAGCGAGGAGGAGCTCGGCGATCTGCTGCTCACGCTCGTCGCGTCGGCGCGGCAGAACGGCTGGGACGCCGAGCGCGCCCTCCGCGGGCGGCTCCGCGGCCTCGCGGGCGAGATCCGGGCGTCCGAGCAGCGCTGAGACTCTGACGATCGCGCGAGACTCCGGCGGATCCGCGGAAACAGCCGGAGTCTCGGCGCATGGTCAGGGCGTCGGAACGCGCAGCGGCGCGGCGAAGAACGCGCGCTCGTGCTCGGCCGAGAGCGCGAAGGCCCCCGCCATCGCGGCGCGCTCGGCGGGCGCGGCTCGAGCCGCGAGCCGCTCGACGACCGCCGTCGCGCGGCGGGTCGACGCCGCGAAGGCTTCGTCGCCGTACGACGAGAGCCAGCCGGCGTACGGGTGCCCCTCGTGGTTCGCGCCCGCGAGCCCCGCGCCGACGTCCTGGTAGATCCAGAAACACGGCAGAAGCGCCGCCGCGAGGACCGCGTACCCCGCGGATCCCGCGAGGTGGTCGAGGTAGGCGGCGGTCACGGGCGACGGGGTCTCGGCCCTCTCCGTCCAACGCAGGTGCAGCCCCTCCGCCTCCGCTTCGGCCCCCGCGGCGCTCTGCCGCCAGAACTCGGCCTCGCTCGGCTCGTCGGCGAGCTCGGAGGCTCGCAGTAGCAGCTCGCCATAGCCCTCGAGATAGACGGCGTCCTGCGCGAGGTACCAGCGGAAGGCCTCGCGGTCGAGCGTTCCGTCGCCCAGCGCGCGCACGAACGGCAGGCGCTCGATCTCCGCCCGGACGGGCCCGATCGCGCGCCACCACTCCGAGGTGATGGGCCCCGCGCCGCGCATCGCCTCGGCGACCTCGACCGCGTGGTGCACGGGGCCGTGCCCCCGCCCGACGCGCAGGGCCTCGCCCGCCGCGATCGCGCTGTGCAGCCAGTCGTGGGCGCGGCCCGCGGCGAGGACCCAGTCGCCGTCGCGGGCGGCGAGCGCCGCGAGCGCCGACGACAGCGAGCAGCCCGTCCCGTGCGTCGACGAGGTCGCGATGCGCGGGCTCGAGAAGCGGCGGCGCGCGCCGGACGGATCCACGATCGCGTCGGTCGCGTCCTGCCCGCCGAGATGGCCGCCCTTCGCGAGCACCCGCGTCCCCGTCGCCGCAGCGAGGGCGCGCGCCTGGCGCTCGAGGCCGTCGACCGAGGTCGCGACGGGCTCGCCTGCGAGGACGGCGAGCTCGGGCGCGTTGGGCGTGACGACGTCGGCGAGGGGGACGAGGTCGCGGAGCGCCTGCTCGGCGTCCCGCGCGAGGAGACGGTCGCCCGACGTCGCGATCATCACGGGGTCGAGGACGACGCGGGGCGGCCGGACCCGCTCGAGCCAGGCGCGCACCGTCGCGATCGTCGCGGCGTCGCCGAGCATGCCGATCTTGACCGCGTCGATCGCGACGTCGTCGCTCACGGCGTCGAGCTGCTCGGCGAGGAAGGCCTGCGGCGGCGTATGAACCGACAGGACCCCGCGCGTGTTCTGCGCCACGAGCGCCGTGACGACCGCCATCCCGTAGCCGCCGTGTGCCGCGATCGACTTGAGGTCGGCCTGGATCCCGGCTCCGCCCGTCGGGTCGGTCCCGGCGATGCTCAGCACCCGGGGGATCACGCGTCGACCCCCGAGAACGCGGCGCGGAGCGCGGCGGCGGCCGCCCGCGGATCCGGGGCGGCGCAGATCGCCGAGACGACCGCGATCCCCGCCGCCCCCGCCTCGCGGAGCGGCCGGGCGTCGGCCTCCCCGATCCCGCCGATCGCGACGGCGGGCAGGGCCGACGCCGCGGCCAGGGCCCGGAACCCGTCGACGCCGATCGAGGCGGGGGCGTCGCGCTTGGTCGCCGTGGGGCGCACGGCCCCGATGCCCGCGTAGTCGGCGCCGTCGCGGGCCGCGCGGGCGAGCTGCCCCGGCGTCGACGCGCTCACCCCGACGACGGGATCCGCGATGCCCGCCGAGGCGAGCATCGCCCGCGCGGCCGGCGCAGGCAGGTCCGACTGGCCGACGTGCGCCCCGGCGACCCGCGCCCCCGCGAGGTGCGCCGCGACCGCGACGTCGACGCGGTCGTCGACGATCAGGGCCACGCGGGGGAACGGCTCGAGGGCCGCCGCGGCGGCGAGGACGGCGGCGAGGGCGTCCCGCGCGGGAGCGTCCTTCTCCCGCACCTGGACGGCGGTCGCCCCTCCCGCAGCCGCCGCGGCGACGACGTCGGCGACGGAGCGGCCCGCCGATGCGGCGTGCCCGGCGTCGGTCACGAGGTAGAGCGAGAGGTCGATCACGCGGCCACCCCCTCGCGGGCGATGGCCACGGCGAGGCGCGAGCCGTCGACGGCCGCGAGCTCGTCGAGGAATCTCGGCTGGAAGCTCCCGGGCCCGGCGGGTCCCTCCGCCGCCCGCTCGGCGGCGATCGTGTAGGCGGCGACGGCCGACGACGCTGCGAGGAGCGGATCCTCGGGCGCGGCGCCCGCGAAGGCGGCGACGACGGCGCCGAGCGCGCACCCGCCGCCCGTGATGCGGGTGAGCAGGGGAGTGCCGTGCGGGATCCGCGCGACGCGCTCCCCGTCGGTGATCGCGTCCACGGGTCCCGAGACGGCGACGACCGCGCCCGTGCGGCGCGCGAGCTCGGCGGCGGCGGGGAGCACCTCGTCGACGCCCCGGTCGGCGTCGGTCCCGCGCCCGCCGGATCCCGCCCCGGCCAGCACGGCGATCTCGGACGCGTTCCCGCGGATCACGGCGGGGCCGCGCGTCGCGAGGTCGAGGGCGAGGGCCGTTCGGACGGGCAGCAGCGCCCCCGCGGCGACGGGGTCGAGGACCCACGGGGTTCCCGCGTCCCGAGCGGCGTCGACGGCCTCGCGGGCGGCGGCGCGCTGCTCGGGGGTCGCGGTCCCGAGGTTGACGAGGAGCGACGACGCGGCGCGGGCGAAGCCGCCCGACTCCTCGGCGACGTCGACCATCGCGGGCGAGGCGCCGATCGCGAGGAGCGCGTTGGTGGTGACGTTCTGCACGACCGTGTTCGTGACGCACTGGACGAGAGGCGCCGTGCGGCGCACCCTCTCGAGCAGGCGATCGACGTCGTCGGCGTGCACGGACAGCTGTCTCATGGGACATCCCTTCGCTCGTACTAGCGAGATCAGGTTCGACGGGTGTGATCTCAGCCCCGGCGGGGCACCCCGTGTCGAGGAGCGAATCTAGCGCATCCGCGTCGGCGGGGATGGGAGGATGGGGGTGCTATGGCTACCGTGAACCCGCCGCGCGGCATGCGCGACTTCCTCCCCGCTGACAAGGCCCGACGCGAGCGCGTGCTCGCCGTGATCCGCGAGCGCTACCGCGCCCATGGCTTCGACGAGATCGAGACGCCCGTCATGGAGGAGCACGCCCGGCTGCACGCGGGCGTCGGCGGCGACAACGAGAAGCTCGCGTTCAACATCCTGAAGCGCGGCCTCGATGCCGACGCGATCCGCGCGGCGGCCGACGACCAGGCTGAGCTGAGCGACCTCGGGCTGCGGTACGACCTCACGGTCCCGCTCTCGCGCTTCTACGCGTCGCACCGCGGCGAGCTCCCGACGGTCTTCCGGTCGATCCAGATCGCCCCCGTGTGGCGCGCCGAGCGCCCGCAGAAGGGCCGGTACCGCCAGTTCGTCCAGGCCGACATCGACATCATGGGCGACGCGACGAGCCGTGCCGAGGCCGAGCTCATCACCGCGACGCTCGACGTCATGGACGCCCTGGGCCTCGCGGGCGCGAGCGTGCGGATCAACGACCGCCGCGCGCTCGACGCGATGCTCGACGTCTTCGGCTTCCCCGAGTCCGAGCGCCCGGGCGTCCTCATCACGATCGACAAGCTCGACAAGATCGGCCCCTCGGGCGTCGCCGCCGAGCTGCGCGAGCGCGGATCCGACGAGGCGGCCGTCGCCGCGTTCGAGCGCTTCCTCGGATCCCTCCCCGCGGGCGGAGGCGACTTCGGCGACGAGCGGATCCGCGCGATGCTACCCGCGGGCGTCCCCGACGAGATCGTCGCGCACCTCGTCGGCATCGGCGAGGCCGTGTCGGCCGCACGCGGCACGGCGCCCCTCGAGTTCGACCCCTTCCTCGTGCGGGGCATGGGGTACTACACCGGCACGATCTTCGAGATCGCGCACCCCGACGTCTCGTACTCCCTCGGGGGTGGCGGGCGCTACGACGGCATGATCGGCCGTTTCCTCGGCCAGGACGTCCCGGCCGTCGGGTTCTCGATCGGATTCGAGCGCATCGTCGACCTCGTCGCCATCGGCGAGGGGGACGCGGGGGAGGCCGTCGTCCTCGTCCACGACAGGGACGTCCCGCTGACCGAGCTCCTCGGCCACAAGGCGCGTCTCGTCGCCGCGGGCGCGCGCGTCCGCCTCGAGCAGCGCACGAAGAACCTCAAGGGGCTGCTCGCGCGTGCCGAGGCCGACGGCTACACGGGCTTCGCGACTGTCGCGGCCGGCCAGCAGGACGCCGAGGTCAAGCCGCTCGGCTGATCACTCCTCGACGGCCGCGCGGCGCTCGGCGACGAGCCGGGCGCCGCGATACGCGGCCCCGAGGGCCACGACGGCGAGGCCGCCCGCGACGCTCTGCCACGGCAGGGCGAACGCGAGGACGGCGCACAGCGCGGCGCCCGAGACCTGCAGCCAGCGCGGGTAGCGGCGCACGGCGGATCCCTGCCGGAACGCCGCGACGTTCGCGACGAAGTAGTAGAGCAGGACCCCGAAGGACGAGAAGCCGATGGCTCCGCGCACGTCGGCGACCGCGACGATCGCGATGACGACGATCGCGACGGCGATCTCGGCGCGGTACGGCACGCGCGTGCGCGCCGACAGGGCGCCGAGGAATCGCGGCAGGTCGTCCTCGCGCGCCATCGCGACGGTCGTGCGTCCGATGCCGGTCAGGAGGGCGAGCATCGCGCCGAGCGATGCGAGCGCGGCGCCCGCGCGAACGATCGGCTGACCCCACGACCAGCCGGCGGCCCCCACGACGTCGGCCAGGGGAGCGGCCGACGCGACGGCGCCCGCGGGCCCGAGCACCCAGAGCACGACGACCGCGAGGAGCGCGTAGACCGCGACCGCGGCGGCGAGCGCGATCCCGACCGCGCGGGGGATCGTGCGCGCGGGATCCCGGACCTCCTCGCCCATCGTCGCGATGCGCGCGTATCCGGCGAAGGCGAAGAAGAGGATCCCGGCCCCCTGGAGCACCCCGTAGGGGCCCGCCGCGACGAACGGCGGGGGAGCGGCGGCCGCGCCGGCGACGGCGCCCGCCGCGACGACGAACACCAGGACGGCGCCGACGAGGGCGACGATGACGGCGGTCGCGAGCGCCGTGCGCGTGACGCCCAGGAGGTTCACCGCCGTCACGACGACGACCGCGGCGATCGCGGCGGGCCGCTCGGCTCCCGGGGCCGCGTACGCCGCGAAGGTCATGGCCATCGCCGCCGCGTTCGCCGTCTTCCCGATCACGAAGCACCAGCCCGCGAGGTATCCCCACCATGCGCCGAGCTCGGCGCGGCCGTACGCATAGGTGCCGCCCGCGACGGGGTGCACGGCCGCCAGCTGCGCCGACGACGCGGCGTTGCAGAACGCCGTGAACGCCGCGAGCGCCAGCGCCGCGATCAACAGCGAACCCGCGGATCCCGCCGCTGGGGCGAAGGCCGAGAACACCCCCGCGCCGACCATCGAGCCCAGGCCGATCGCGACCGCGCCGCCGAGGCCGAGTCGCCTCGCGAAGCGCGGGGTGCTGTGCATGTGGCGAGTCTATGGATCCGCGCCACGGGGCACCCGCGCGCCGAGCGGCCCGCCGCAAGTGTTCACCAGACGTTCCGCCGCGCGGGTCCGGGCCGCGGCGCGGCGCCCCGCGGGGCTCCCGCCTAGACTGGATCCGCAAACCTCTTCCGCCATCAGCAAGGAGTCATCCGTGGCACAGATCGAGGCAGTAGGCGCTCGCGAGATCCTGGACTCGCGCGGCAACCCGACCGTCGAAGTCGAGGTCCTCCTCGACGACGGCATCGTGCAGCGCGCGGCCGTCCCATCCGGCGCATCGACTGGAGCGTTCGAGGCGTACGAGCTGCGCGACGGCGACAAGGCCCGCTACGGCGGCAAGGGCGTCCTCAAGGCCGTCGACGGCGTCATCGACGAGCTCGGCCCGGCCATCGAGGGTCTCGAGGCCACCGACCAGCGCGCGGTCGACGCGACGCTGATCGACGTCGACGGCACCGAGAACAAGTCGCGCATCGGCGCGAACGCGATCCTCGGCGTGAGCCTCGCGGTCGCGAGGGCCGCCGCCGACAGCGCCGACCTCCCGCTCTACCGCTACGTCGGCGGCGCGAACGCCCACGTGCTCCCCGTCCCCGCGCTCAACGTCATCAACGGCGGCGAGCACGCCGACAACGGCATCGACATGCAGGAGTTCTTCCTCGTGCCGCACGGTGCCGAGACGTTCGCCGAGTCGCTCCGCTGGGGCGCCGAGACCTACCACGTGCTCAAGAAGGAGCTGCTCTCGGGCGGCTTCGCGACGGGCCTCGGCGACGAGGGCGGCTTCGCCCCCGACCTGCCCAGCAACCGCGAGGCGCTCGACTTCCTCCTCCAGGCGATCGAGAAGGCCGGCTTCACCCCGGGCAAGGACATCGCGGTGGGCCTCGACGTCGCCTCGACCGAGTTCTTCCAGGACGGCGTCTACCGCTTCGAGGGCAAGGACTGGACGAGCGCCGAGCTCACGGGCTACTACGAGGAGCTCCTCGCGAACTACCCGCTCGTCACGATCGAGGACGCGCTCGCCGAGGACGACTGGGAGGGCTGGGCGGCCCTGACCGAGCGCATCGGCGACAAGGTGCAGCTCGTCGGCGACGACCTGTTCGTCACGAACCCCGAGCGCCTGAAGAAGGGCATCGAGCTCGGCGTCGCCAACTCGCTGCTCGTCAAGGTCAACCAGATCGGCACGCTCACCGAGACCCTCGACGCGGTCTCGATGGCGCACAACGCCCGCTACACCGCGATGATGTCGCACCGCTCGGGCGAGACCGAGGACACGACGATCGCCGACCTCGCGGTCGCGCTCAACGTGGGCCAGATCAAGTCGGGCGCGCCTGCTCGCTCCGACCGCGTGGCGAAATACAATCAGCTTCTGCGCATCGAGGAGGAGCTGGGCGACGCGGCGACGTTCGCGGGCCGCAGCGCCTACCCCCGCTTCCAGGGCTGAGCGCACACGACGCTGAACGAGAGGGAGTCGCCCATGACGAACAAGGCGGCTCCCTCTCGGCGTACCCGGGCGGGTGCGCGCGTCGACGTGCGCGGCTGGCTCGGGGGGATCCGGCTCTCGGGCTTCGCCGTCATCATGCTGGGGCTCGTCGTCCTGGGCGCGTTCATCCTCGTGCCGTCGGTGTCGGGGTACATCGACATGCGCCAGCAGATCGCGGCGGCCCAGGCCGGCGTCGAGGTCACGAAGGACGACATCGCCGAGCTGCAGCGCGAGCAGGATCGCTGGCACGACCCGGCGTACATCATGAGCGAGGCGCGCTCGCGGCTGTACTTCACGAAGCCGGGGGAGACCGTCTACCTCGTCGAGGACGATCTCCCGGACGACGAGGCGGCCGAGACGCCCGCCCCCGTGAGCGACGAGGCGACCGAGGAGAAGAGCGACTGGATGGGCACGATGCTGCGCTCCGTCGTCGAGTCGGGCCTCGCCGAGCAGGCGACGGGCGACACGGGCGACGACAGCGTGTTCCAGCCGACGCCCGAGGCGACCGAGACGCCCGCGGGCTGAGGTCACGGATCCCTCTCGATCCCCCGCGACGTGGGGCGAAACCCCAGGCGTTCTCGGGGGCCGCGGGTAGCCTCGTCGGGTGACGACTCCCCCCTTCGATCCCGTGACGCCCGCCGACATCCGCGTGGTCTCGGCGCAGCTCGGCCGCGAGGCCCGCGGCGTCGTCGGGATCGCGGCGCGGTGCGCGTGCGGCAACCCGACCGTCGTGTCGACGCGTCCACGCCTCCCGCAGGGCACGCCGTTCCCGACCTTCTACTACCTGACGCACCCCGCCGCGACGGCCGAGATGTCGCGCCTCGAGGCCGATCACGTCATGGTCGAGCTGACCGAGCTCCTCGCGTCGGACGACGACGTGCGCGCGCAGTACCTCCGGGCGCACGAGGCGTATCTCGCCGACCGGGCGCAGTTCGGCGACGTCGAGGAGATCGCGGGGATCTCGGCCGGCGGCATGCCGACGCGCGTCAAGTGCCTGCACGCCCTCGCGGGACACGCGCTCGCGGCGGGCCCCGGGGTCAACCCGATCGGCGACCTCGCGCTCGAGCGCTCCGCGTGGTCGCCCGAGCGCTGCGCGTGCGACGACCCCGGCGCCGCGCTGCGCGACGAGGATCCCGACGCGGAATGACGCGGATCGGTCACACCCGCAGGGCGCTCGTCGCAGCGCTCGTGCTGGCGTGCGCGATCCTCGCGGCCCCACCGGCCGCCGCCGAGACGACGGAGTCGCCGACCCCCACCCCGACTCCGACCGAGGATCCCATCCGGGCGGGGGAGTACTGGCTCGATCAGTACGGCATCAGCGACGCGTGGGAGCACACGCGCGGCGCGGGGACGACGGTCGCGGTCATCGACAGCGGCGTCGCCTCGGGGATCCCCGAGCTCGACGGCGCCGTCACCGGAGGGCACGACGCCTCGGGCGTCGGCTCGGCCGACGGCCGCACCTCGCTCGGCGCCGACGTCGAGACGCGCAGCCACGGCACGTGGGTCGCGTCGCTCCTCGCCTCGCGCGGGGACGGCGAGGAAGCGGGCCTCATCGGGGTCGCCCCCGAGGCCGACATCCTCTCGGTGTCGCTCGGCTTCGGCTCGGTCAGCGACGTGCCGTTCTCCGATCAGCTCGCCGAGGCCATGAAGTGGGCCGTCGACAACGGGGCCGACGTCATCAACCTCTCGTTCACGACCAACCAGACCTCGTGGGACGAGTCGTGGGACGACGCGTTCACCTACGCGTACGACCACGACGTCGTCGTCGTCGCGTCGGCGGGCAACCGCGGCAGCGGGACGACGATGGTCGGCGCCCCTGCGACGATCCCGGGCGTGCTCGTCGTCGGCGGCGTGGATCCGTCGGGCCACGCGAGCGACATCGCCTCGACGCAGGGCATCACGATCGGGGTCTCGGCGCCGAGCGAGGACCTCCTCGGCATCGGGCCCTCGGGCGACGTCGAGGAGTGGAGCGGCACGAGCGCCGCGGCTCCGATCGTCTCGGGGATCGCGGCCCTCATCCGCTCGGAGTATCCGAACCTCGACGCGAACAACGTCATCGAGCGCATCATCAAGACGGCCGAGCCCGCCCCCGACCAGGACGGCGGCCGCGACCCGCTCTACGGCTTCGGCATCGTCGACGCCGACGCGGCGCTGACCGACGACGTCGCGCGCGTCGACTCGAACCCCATGGGCGACCTCGCGACCTGGATCCGGCTCAACCGCGGATCCGACTCCGCGGGCGAGATCGACGGGGCCGAGCCCACGCCGGATCCCGTCACGCTCCCGGCGCTGCCCCCGGCCGACGAGCCCGCGACGGCGTCGAGTCCCTGGATCCCCTCCGCCGAGAGCATGCGGGAGGTCACGTTGCCATTGGCGGCCGCGAGCCTCGGTAGTATAGGAATCGTTCTCGGCGTCGTCGCATCTTTCCGGCGCATTCGCGTGCTCCGCGCAGGTCGCGCCTCGCGTCCATCAGACAAATAAAGGAGACAAGTTTTCGTGCCTAAGATCCTCATCGTCGGCGGCGGATACGCAGGTTTCTACACCGCGTGGAAGCTTGAGAAGCACCTGCGATCGGGTGAGGCCGAGGTCGTCGTCGTCGACCCGCTTCCCTACATGTCGTACCTTCCCTTCCTTCCCGAGGTCGCCGCGGGAGCGATCGAGCCGCGTCACGCCGTGGTCTCGCACCGTCGCCACCTGAAGAAGACGCGCGTCATCAACGCGAAGGTCACGAACATCGACCACGCGTCGAAGACCGCGACGATCTCGCCCGAGGGCGGGGAGAGCTGGGAGTACCAGTACGACCAGATCGTCGTGACCGCCGGCTCGGTCTCGCGCACGTTCCCGATCCCGGGCATCGCCGAGAACGCGATCGGCATGAAGTCGATCGAGGAGGCCATCGCGGTCCGCGACACGCTCGTGCGCAACTACGAGCGCGCCGCCGCCCTCCCCAAGGACAGCGCGACGCGCAAGCGCCTGCTCACGACGGTCGTCGTCGGCGGCGGCTTCGCGGGCATCGAGACGATCGCCGAGCTCCGGTCGGCCGCCACGGCGCTCCTCCAGAAGATCCCCGAGATCTCGTTCGAGGAGACGCAGTTCCACCTCATCGAGGCCGCCCCGCGCATCATGCCCGAGGTCTCGCTCGACACCGCCAACTGGGTCATCAAGGAGATGGGCCGCCTCGGCGCGCACATCCACCTCGAGACGCAGTGCGCCGACGCGACCGACGGCATCGTCAAGACGAGCGACGGCGCCGAGTACCCGAGCGACCTGATCATCTGGACGGCCGGCGTCATGGCCAACCCGAAGGTCGTGAACGGATCCGACCTGCCCCGCGAGGGCCGCGGCCGCATCTCGACGCAGGCCGACCTCCGCGTCATCGACGAGAACGGCACCGTCATCGACGGCGCCTGGGCCGCCGGCGACGTCGCGGCCGTCCCCGACCTCACGGGCGGCGGCGTCGGCGGCATGTGCGTCCCGAACGCGCAGCACGCCGTGCGCCAGGCCAAGCGCCTCGCGAAGAACCTCGTCGCGGTCATCCGCGGCGAGCAGACGGTCGACTACATCCACAAGAACATGGGTGCCGTCGCCGGCCTGGGCCTCTACAAGGGCGCGTTCCAGTCGAACAACCTCGCGATCAAGGGCTTCTTCGCCTGGATCGCGCACCGCGGATACCACGGCCTCGCGATGCCGACGTGGGAGCGCAAGTGGCGCGTCATCTGGGGATGGGTGCACAACTTCTTCCTCGGACGCGACCAGGTGCAGCTCGCCGCCTCGGCCGAGCCGAAGGCGTTCTTCCAGGAGTTCGCCTCGCGTCCGAAGCCGAAGACCGAGGACTGACACTCGGCAGAAGGCGCCCCTCCCGCTCGCGCGGAGGGGCGCCTTCGCGCATCCGCCCCCGTAGCCCAACCGGCAGAGGCAGCCGACTTAAACTCGGTCCAGTCTGGGTTCGAACCCCAGCGGGGGCACGCGGATCACCGAACGGCGACTCCCTCGGGCGCCGCGACGGCCCGAGCGCGCCTCCCGCGCGCCGAGACGACCGCGTTGCTCGCGACGATGAGCCCCATCCCGGTCCACTCGGCGGTCGCGAGCGCCTGGCCGAGCACGATCCATCCCGCGAGGGCCGCCCAGACGGGGTTGATGCTCGTCAGCGTGCTGAAGACCGGCGCGGGGATCCGCCGGAGCGCCAGCAGGTCGGCGACGTAGGGGAGCACCGACGACAGGAGCCCGCACGCGACCGCGAGCGCGATGCCGCACGCGGTCGGGGTGTGGAGCGCGAACCACACGGCGGCGATCGGCGTCCACGCGGCCCCCGTGACGAGGCTCGCCGCGGCCGTGCCGTGCAGGCCAGGCAGCCGGCGCCCCAGGGCGCGGTTGAGCAGGATGTACGCGCCCCAGGCGGTCGCGGCGACGAGGCCGAGGGCGATCCCGACGACGTCGCTCGACGGCCCCGGGCCCGTGAGGACGACGACGCCGACGCCCGCGAGCAGCGCGCAGCCGAGGTCGACGAGCCGACGGGATCCCGCGACGGCGACCGTCAGCGGCCCGAGGAACTCGAGCGTGACCGCGAGCGCGAGGCCGAGGCGGTCGACGGCCGCGTAGAGGCTGAGGTTCATGACGCTGAAGACGAGGGCGAGGCCGATGATCGGAACCCACTGGTCCCGCCGGAGCCCGCGCAGCCGCGGCCGCACGACCGGTGTCAGGATCAGCGCGGCGACGAGCTGCCTGACGGCGACGACGCCGACGGCGCCGATGGCGGGGAACGCCGTCGCGCCGAGCGCCGCGCCGGCCTGGTTCGACGCCGAGCTCGCGAGCATCAGGGCGACGCCCGCCGCGCGTCTGCGGCCCTCGGTCGCCGCGGGATCCTGGTCCATGCGATGACGGTAGGTACGGCGGTGGTCATGCGCGAAATGCACGGCAGGGCATCGCGATACGCTTGGCGTATGGATTGGAGCCTCCGCGAGCTGCGGGTCTTCGTCGCGGCCGTCGACGCGGGCACGTTCACCGACGCCGCCATCGCCCTCGGCGTCTCACAGGCCCAGGTCTCGCGGACGATCGCCTCCCTCGAACGCCGCATCGGGGATCCGCTGCTCCGCCGGGTCCCCCGCGGGTGCGAGCCGACGGCCTTCGGGACGCAGGTGCTGCCGCACGCGCGCCGCCTGCTCGCCGAGGCCGAGCGCTTCTCCGAGGCCGTGAGCGCGCGGCACGGGATCCTCCGGCTCGGCTACGCGTGGGCGGCGCTGGGGGAGCGGACGCCGCGACTGCAGCGCGCCTGGGCCGCGCGGCACCCGGATCGCGAACTGCACCTCGTGCGCCGGAACTCGCCGACGGCGGGGCTCAGCGAGGGCGTGTGCGACGTCGCCGTCGTGCGGAACCCCGTCGACGAGCGGCGCTTCGGGTCGGCTGTCGTGGGCCTCGAGCGCCGGCTCGTCGCGTTCGCGTCGGACGACCCCGAATGGGCGCGGCGCCGCCGGCTCACGATGGCCGAGGTCGCGAAGCGGACCGTCGTCGTCGACGCCCGCACCGGCACGACGCGCGTCGACCTCTGGGCCGGGACCGGAGCTCCGCCGCGCATCGTCGAGTCGCACGACGTCGACGAGTGGCTCGACACGATCGCTGCGGGAACGGCCGTCGGCACGACCGCCGAGGCGACCGCCCACCACCACGCGCGATCGGGCGTGACGTTCCGCCCCATCACCGACGGGCCGCGCGTGCCCGTGCGGCTCGCGTGGTGGCGCGATGACCCGCCGGGCGGGCTCGCCGAGCTCATCGCCGCCGTGACGGACCTCTACGCCGAGGGCGGGAACAGCGGAAGCTGACCCGCCGCCTCGCGGACGGCGAACTCACTCGCCTCCGCCGACCCCTCCGTCGCCGCCGCCGCTGTCTCCTCCTCCGCCCCCTCCGTCGCCGCCGCCTCCTCCGTCGCCGTCCCCGCCGAAGCCGTCGGACCCCGTCCCGCCGCCGTCGATCGCCGCGTCGGAGGAGACGCCGTCGAAGACGGACGCGAGGTCGGAGGATCCGTCGACCCAGGAGAGGCCGTCGCCCGCGTCGGACAGGCACGCGTCGAGGTCGGCGGCCCACAGCAGCTGCACGCCGAACACGGCGGCAAAGCCGGCGAGCGGCTCGTAGGACCTGCGGCGCCCGGATGTCGAGGTGTCGTCGAGGAGCCAGCGGCGGTCGTCCTCCGGCATCTCCATGAACTCGCGGAGCCCCGCCAGCTGGTCGTGCAGCGCCGCACCGTCTGGCGTCCATCGCGGCCGGTTCGACAGACTCCTCGCGGCGAACATGAGCGCCCCGCCGACCACGGCGATCCCGATCGCGCCGCCGACGGGGAACCCTTCCATCACGACCGCCCAGAGGAGCGTCGCGAACAGGGCGATGCCGGCGAGCCCGGCGAGCACCGCGCGCCACGCAGCGATGGGACCGCCGCGGAGGTTCGCCGCCTCGGCCTCGACGTCGGCGACCGCCTCGGTCACCGCGTCGCGCCACACCGGGTCGTGCCGCCAGGGCCGGAACGACGTGCTCGCGCGCGTCGGGAACATGCCGTCGAGCAGGATCCGTTCGTACGAGGGGAGCGGCACGTCGCGATCGCGCAGCCGGATCTCCACGAGGCGATCGGCGCGCCGCACCCCGAACGCGTCGAGACGGTCGTCGCGCAGCTCGACCGCGCCGCGCTGCGCGAGGTCGACAATCCCCGCGGCGACGATCCGCCGCGGCTCGCCCAGGAGCGCCGCGGCGAGCATCGGATCGATCCCCGCGGGTGCCGCCGTGACGGCGACGCCGCGCCCCGTTCCGGGCGACCGCGGGCGGCGGCGCAGCGCGTCGAGCACGGACCACACGGCGAGGATGGCCTCGATCGCGACGAGCGCGGCGACCAGCGGGGTCGTGAGTTCGTCCATGTCCGCACTCTAGGGGCGCGGATCCCCCTCCCGGTCACGGGGCCGCCTCCCATCCGGGCGCCTGTAGCCTCGGGACTCGTGGCACGGGCGGCGAAGCGGGTCCTGGCGCCGCGCGAGGGGATCTCGGCGGCGCGGCTGCGCGCGCCCGGCGGCCGGCAGACCCACGCGGGCATGCACGATCCCGTTCCCCCGACGATCCGGGCGTGGCTCGAGGGCGTCGTGATCCCGACGACGCTCGGCCGCGAGCAGGCCTTCGGAGACGCCCCGCTGGGCGCCGAGTACTTCACGGGCGCGGGCGAGCTCACGGCCGAGGACGGACGCCGCGTCTCGCTCGACGACCCCGTGACGCCCGGCGGCTTCTACGCCTTCCACAAGCCCGTGCTGCCGGAGCCCCGGATCCCGTTCGAGATCGCGCTCGTGCACGAGGACCGCGACCTCGTCGTCCTCGACAAGCCGCACTTCCTCGCCTCGACGCCCAACGGGGTCTTCGTGCGCGAGAGCGTCGTGACGCGCCTGCGCGTCGAGCGCGACGAGCCCGATCTCGTCGCGATCCACCGTCTCGACCGCGTCACGGGAGGTCTCCTCGCGCTCTCGCGGCGGCCCGAGACCCGCGGCGCCTACCAGATGCTCTTCCAGGAGCGCGCCGTCAGCAAGCGGTACCGCGCGCTCGCCTGGCTGCCCGCGGGGTGGACGCCGGGGGATCCGCTCCCGCTCGGCCTCGAGACGGGGGAGCCGCGCGAGAGGCGGAGCCGGCTGCGGAAGATCGACGGCGAACGTCCTGTGCGCGAGGTCGCGGGCGAGCCCAACGCGCTCACGACGATCCGGCTGGAGCGGACCTTCCCGCACGCGGGGCGCTGGGCGGGCGCGTTCGCGCTCGAGCCGCACACGGGGAAGACGCATCAGCTGCGCGTGCACATGGACGCACTCGGGATGCCGCTCCTCGGCGACCCCGTGTACCCGCGCGACGTCGACCCGGATCCCTACGACTTCTCGCACACCCTGCAGCTCCTCGCCGAACGGCTCGCGTTCGCGGATCCGCTCACGGGCGAGCGGCGCGACTTCCGCACGCGGATGGCGCTCGACCCCGAGACGGCGTGAGGCCGCCGCCCGGATCGGGCGACGGCCTCACGATGGGCGGGGCGATCAGTGCGCCGACGGCGCGGGCGCGTCCTCCTCGGGCTTCACGATGAAGAACGCGAGCACGACGGGGACGATCGCGACGATCGCCGCGATGAGGAACGCGAGGTGCGTGCCGCTCTGGCCGGCCTCGGGGACCGAGAGGCCGTCGGCGACGCCGCTCGAGAGGATCGACGAGTAGATCGCGATCAGGAGCGCCGTCGCGGCGGCGCCCGCGACCTGTTGCACGGTGTTGAGCATCGCCGATCCGTGCGAGTAGTAGCGGCGCCCGAGCGATCCGAGCGACGCCGACATCAGCGGCGTCATGGCGCTCGCGAGACCCACCGACATGACGATCTGGATGACCACGATGAGCCACGGGGGCGTTCCGGCGCCGACCGTCGAGTAGAGGAACAGCGATGCCGAGATGAGGATCGTGCCGGGCACGAGCAGCGTGCGGGGGCCGCGGGCGTCGTAGACCCGGCCCATGAACGGGCCGAGCACGCCCATGATCACGGCGCCGGGCAGGAGCACGAGGCCCGACATGAGCGAGTCGAGGCCCGCGATGTTCTGCAGGTACTGCGGGAGCAGGCCGAAGGTGCCGAACATCGAGAATGCCACGACGGCCATCGTGATGACGCCCATCACGAAGTTGCGCGCGCGGAAGACGCGCAGGTCGAGGAGGGGGCGGTCCTGCTTCTGGAGCGCGATCTGGCGCCACACGAACACCGTGAGGAACACGACGCCGACGACGAGCGAGACGATCGCGACGGGGCTCATGCCGCCGCCCGCGCCGCCGTGACTGCCGATCTGGCTGAGGCCGTACACGAGGCCGCCGAAGCCGAGCGCCGAGAAGACGACCGACGCGACGTCGATCGGGGAGTGCGAGTTCACGCCGAGGTTGGTCATCCACTTCGCCCCGAGGAGCAGTGCGATGAGCGCGATCGGCAGGATGATCCCGAAGAGCCAGCGCCACGACGCGATGTCGAGGATGAAGCCCGAGAGCGTCGGTCCGATCGCGGGGCCGAAGGAGATCACGAGGCCGACGCGGCCCATGAAGCGGCCGCGCGAGCGCGACGGCACGACGTTCATGATCGTCGTCATGAGGAGCGGCATCATGATGCCCGTTCCAGCGGCCTGCACGATGCGGCCGACGAGGAGGAGGGTGAAGCCGGGCGCGACGAGCGCGATCGCCGTGCCGAGCGAGAACGCGATCATCGCGGCCAGGAACACCTGGCGCGTCGTGAAGCGCTCGATGATGAAGCCCGTCGTCGGGATGACGACGGCCATCGTGAGCATGAAGCCGCTCGTGAACCACTGGCCCTGCTCGGGCGGGATCCCAAGGTCGGCCTGGAGGTGGGGGATCGCGATCGACATCGTCGTCTCGTTGAGGATCGCGACGAAGGCGGCGACGAGGAGCAGCCAGATCACCCGCATGCTGCGGGGATCGACCGTCTCGGTGGACTGCGTGCGCGGAGACCGCTCGCTTCCGGTGTCGGTGGTCGTCAAAAGTGACACTCCATCTGGGGTGAAGAAGATGACCGCCCCGGGCCAGGGGCGCGCGGAGATTGCCCCTCGCGAGCGGACAGTCAAGCCTAACGGGCTGTCAGCCCGCGCTATTCCCCCTCCGGGCGTCTGTTCATCCGATCGTCCCGCGGGCCGGGCGTCCTAAGCTCGACGGGTGAGCATGGGACGGGGGATGGGGCGCGGGATGCGCCCCATCGACGAGAG
The DNA here is from genome assembly GCF_000422385.1 of Microbacterium indicum DSM 19969. GTDB lineage: Bacteria > Actinomycetota > Actinomycetes > Actinomycetales > Microbacteriaceae > Microbacterium > Microbacterium indicum. The sequence continues at coordinate 15,718 of NZ_AULR01000001.1, read as the reverse complement.
GGCGCAGCGCGCCGAGAACGCCGAGGCCCCCGAGATCCCGGACCTCGTCCGGCGCATCGTCGCGCTCTTCCGCCCGTACCGCGCGCGGATCGCGGCGACGGCTGCACTCGTCGTCGTCGCCGCGGCGCTCGGCGTCGTCCCGCCCCTCGTCATCCAGCGGATCTTCGACGACGCGCTCTTCCCCGCGTCCGGCGGGGTCAGGATGCACCTGCTCGTCTGGCTCGTCGTGGCGATGATCGCGCTGTACATCGTGAGCGCTCTCGTCGGCATCGTGCAGACCTATTTCACGGCGAGCGTCGGCAACCGCGTGACGGGCGACCTGCGCGTGCGCATGTTCGACCACCTGCAGTCGATGGAGCTCGGCTTCTTCACCCGCACGAAGACGGGCATCATCCAGTCGCGGCTGCAGAACGACGTCGGAGGAGTGTCGGGGGTCCTCACCTCGACCTTCACGAGCATCCTCGGCAACACCGTCACCGTCATCGCGTCGATCGTCGCGATGGTGCTGATCGACTGGCGCCTCACGATCCTCGCGCTCGTGATCATGCCGCCCCTGATCTTCGTGCAGCGGCGCGTGGGGCAGGTGCGCGCGCGGATCGCGTCGAAGACGCAGCAGTCGCTGTCGGAGCTGACCGCGATCACGCAGGAGACGCTGAGCGTGTCGGGGATCCTTCTCTCGAAGTCGTTCAACCGGCAGCGCGCCGAGTCGGGGCGGTACCGAGACGAGAACGCCACGCAGATCCGCCTGCAGATCCAGCAGACGATGAGCGGCCAGGGGTTCTTCGGCCTCGTCCAGGTGCTGATGTCGGCGGTTCCCGCCGTGATCTACCTCGCGGCGGGCTTCCTCATCTCGGGCGACGTCGGATCCGTGACGGCCGGCGCGATCGTCGCGTTCACGACGGTGCAGGCGCGACTCCTGCAGCCGCTCACGAGCCTCATGCGCATCACGCTCGAGGTGCAGACCTCGCAGGCGCTCTTCGCGCGCATCTTCGAGTACCTCGATCTCGCGCCGGCGATCGTCGACCGGCCGGACGCCGTCCCCGTGACCCGGGCGCCGGGGCCGATCGGGCGGATCGAGTTCCGCGACGTCGTGTTCCGCTACCCCGACGCGTCGCCCGACTCGCGGCCGACGCTCGACCGGATCTCGTTCACCGCCGAGATCGGGCAGCACGTCGCGTTCGTCGGGCCGTCGGGCGCGGGCAAGACGACGGTGCTCTACCTGACGCCGCGGATGTACGAGGCCGAGTCGGGCGAGGTGCTCTTCGCGGGCGCCGACGTGCGCACGCTCGAGACCGCGTCGATCGTCGACCACGTCGGCATCGTCAGCCAGGAGACGTACCTCTTCCACGCGACGATCCGCGAGAACCTCCGCTACGCGAAGCCCGACGCGACCGACGCCGAGATCGAGACGGCCTGCCGTCAGGCGAACATCCACCACATCATCGCCGGGTTCGACGAGGGCTACGACACGGTGGTCGGCGAGCGCGGGTACCGGCTCTCGGGAGGCGAGAAGCAGCGGATCGCGATCGCTCGGGTCCTGCTCAAGGATCCGCCCGTCCTCCTCCTCGACGAGGCGACGAGCGCTCTCGACACCGTGAGCGAGCGGGTCGTGCAGGAGGCGATCGACTCGGCGGCGCACGGGCGCACGACCCTGACGATCGCGCACCGGCTGTCGACCGTGATCGACGCCGACGTGATCCACGTGATCGACGGCGGGCGCATCGTCGAGTCGGGCACGCACCGCGAGCTCATCGCGGCCGGGGGCCTCTACGCCGACCTCGCGGCCGAGCAGCTCGCGGCGACCCGCGTGCTCGATCAGGACGAGAGCGGCCCCGGATCGATCGAGTCGAGCTCCGCGTCGTAGCGGTACAGCCGCGCGGGGCGGTGACTCCCCGTGCGCATTCCCTCGGTCGGGACGAGCGCGGGGGATCCCTCGATGAGGCGCCGGAAGTTCGACGGATCCATGCGCCGCCCGAGCACGGCCTCGTAGACCGAGCGCAGCTCCGTGAGGGTGAACTCGTCGGGCAGGAGGCCGGCCGCGATGCGGCTGTAGCCGACCTTGTTCCGCAGGCGCCACGCGCCGTAGGCGACGATGTCGGCGTGGTCGAAGGCGAGAGGCGGCAGCGCGTCGACGTCGAACCACTCGACGTTCTCGGGGGCGCCGGCGGCCGAACGCTGCGCCTCGACGAGGTCGCTGCGCAGGAGGGCCCAGTACACGATCGAGACGACGCGGTCGGGGGACCGGTCGACGTCGCCGAACGCGTAGAGCTGCTCGAGCCAGCTCGCCGAGAGCCCGGTCGTGTCGGCGAGGGTGCGCGCGGCAGCGTCGTCGAGGCCCTCCTCGGCGCCGAGCCAGCCGCCCGGCAGCGCCCACCGGCCCGCGAACGGGTCGCGCGTGCGGCGGACGAGCGGGATCATGAGCCGCTCGCCGCGGAGCGAGAAGATCACGGTCGAGACGGCGACGCGGAGGGCGCCCGTCACGCGCCGGCCGCCTTCAGAGCGGGGAGGATCCGCGTGACCATGAGCGGCGCGTACTCGTCGCCGAGCTCGTCTGCGTCGTCGACCCAGCGGATCTCCTCGATCTCGGCGGCCGGAGCGACGCCCGCGACGGGCGGGTGCGTGAAGGCCGTGCTCTCGACGGTGTAGCCGGGCTCGTTCGCCGCCGGGGCGCTGAAGACGCCGAGGAGGCGCAGGCGCGCGGGATCGAGGTCGACGCCGAGTTCCTCGCGGATCTCGCGGATCGCGGCGTCGACGGCGCTCTCGCCCGGCTCGGGCTTGCCGCCCGGCTGCATGAACTTCGCGGTCCCGCGCTTGCGAACCGTGAGGATCCGGCCGTCGTCCGGGTGGCGCAGGACGACGGCGCTCACGCGGATGATCCTGTTCTCGTGGTCGATCACGCGGAGAACCTCGCGGATCCCTCGTGCGCGACGGCCGTGCGGATCCGCTCGCGCATCTCGCCGTCGAGGTCGTCGAGCTGGTCGAGGGGGCGCCAGAAGGCGCGGGTGTTCTCGCCGTCGGCGGGGAAGGGATCGCCCGACACATGGCGGCAGCGGATCACGATGTCGAGGTACTGGGCGACGTCTCCGTTGACGTGGGTCTGCGGCGGGCGGTTGTGCACCCAGACGAGCGCCTCGGCCTCGGCGACGACGTCGGCCTCCTCGAGGACCTCGCGCACGGCGGCGACGGCGGGCTGCTCTCCCGGATCCACGATCCCGGTCACGGGGGTCACGCGCCCGTTGTCGGCGCGCTCGACGAGCAGGACCTCGTCGCCCTTCAGGACGACGGCGGTCACCCCCGTGAGGCACAGCAGCTCGTGCCCGATCCTCTCGCGCAGCCTGAGAACGAAGTCGGGTGTCGCCATGCGCTCCACCCTACGAGAGCCCCCCTCGAATCTCCTTTTCTCCGCGTTTTCCCCACGCCTCGGGTGGGGAAAACGCGGAGAAAAGGAGATTCGTCAGGGGAGGAGGTCGCGGAGCATGCGGAGGCGCGTCGCGTCCGGCTGGCGGATCCGCGGCACGCCTGCGTCGGAGAGGATCGAGCCGAGGGTGTTCGGCTCGCGGATCTCGTCCCAGCCCCAGCGCGCGAAGCCGGAGACATGGCGTCGCAGCGCGTCCTCGCGGCGCTTCTCCGCGAGCATCGACCGGTCGTCGCCGCGGTACTTGGCGGCTCCGTCCGCCTCGCCGATCACGCGCCAGCGCCGCCAGAACGCGTCGACGCGCGCGATCGCCCCGCCGCCGAGATCGAACTCGACCTGCAGCTCGGGCGCGGGGAAGCCGAGCCATTCGATCGCCGCGAGGCTGATGGACTCGAGCACCGACTCGGGAACGCCCGTCGCGCGTGACAGCGGCCAGTCGGCGGGCCGCCGGCCGCGGGCGCTCACGCGCGACTCGTTGATCGTCGTGAGATCGCTGCCGGTGATCCCGGACTCCCGCATCGCGGCGTCGGCGACCGCGAGCGCGTACGCGGGATGGCCCGAGCGCGCGATGTCGACGACGGTGTCGCGCGCCGACACCGAGGCGAGCCCGTCGGCGCGCAGGAGCTCGAGCTCGTCCGTCGCGAAGTGCCCTTGCACATCGCCCGTGATGCGCGCGGCTCCGGGCCGCCGCACGAGCACGTGGATCTCGGTCGGCTCGCCGAGGACGGGGAGACCCAGGAGCGCGCAGGCCGATTCGCGCGCGAAGACCGCGCGCGGCATGCGCAGCGCGGCGGCGTGCACCCGCGCGAGGTAGCGATCCCATGGCGGGAGCGCCCACCAGGTGTCGCGGTCGGCGTAGACGGCGGGGCGAACGCGGAACACGTCGTGCTCGCGCCGCCACCGGTGGAAGTCGTCGTCGCCGAGGTTCGCGCGTGTCACGAGCTCGATGGGGGCGGTCCGGAACGTCTGCAGGGGAGTGGTCGTCATGCGCCGACGGTGTCAGACTCCGGATCCCCTGGCGCCGTTCTGTGGACAACCCGCCCCGATCCGGCCTGTGGACGTGTTGCCCGCCGGTACCGACTCCCCTTTTCTCCGTGTTTTCCCCACGCGCGGCGTGGGGAAAACACGGAGAAAAGGGGAACTACGGGAGGTAGGGGGCCGCCAGGGGGTAGCCGACGAAGGCGATGGTGTCGATGAGGGTGTGCGCGAGGACGAGGGGCATGACGCGGCCCCAGCGCAGGTAGACGGCCCCGAAGACGAGGCCCATCACGGCGTTGCCGACCGCCATCGCCGGGCCCTGGTACAGGTGGTAGCTGCCGCGCAGGAGCGAGACGAAGACGAGCATCTGCCACGGCCGCCACCCGAGCTCGCGGAAGCGCGTCAGCAGATAGCCGTTGAGGATGACCTCCTCGAGCAGCCCCGCCCGCGCCGCCGACAGCACGAGGAGCGGGATCGTCCACCACGCGGCGTCGAGCGACGACGCCTGCACCTGCAGCGTCAGCCCCGCGAGCCGGCTCACGGCGTAGAGCGCGAGGCCCGGGATCCCGATCCCGGCGATGAGGCACAGCCCCACCCCGAGGTCGCGCCAGAAGCGCGAGAACGTCAGCCCGATCCGTTCGAAGGCCGACCGCGCCGGCTCCCACAGCAGGTAGATGACGAGCGCGACGAGGCACAGGTCGAAGAACACGTCGAGGACCCGGCTGATCGCATCCCACAGCGCCTGGTCGCTCCGCGTCGGGTTCAGCGCCGTGGCCTGCTGCGAGAGAGCGACGTCGGCGGTGGCCGACTTGATGAAGGAGAGCATTGAGGTGATGGCCGACTGCCCGAGCGAGAGGCACAGCACGATGCCGATCTCCCACCCGAGGCGGGTGCGCGAGGGCGCGGGGGAGGGGGAAACGGGATCCGTCACACCGTCAGGCTGGCACGACCCGCTATGTGCAATTCGTTACCGAGCGGTGAATCTGGCGAACTGATCGTTCAGCAAGCGTTCAGCTGCGCAGAGTGGCAACGTTCGGGCGTGTCGCTGTCACATACCGAAAGTTTCCAGCTTGTAACAGCATGAGCAGAGGTTTTGCGAACGCCGAACGGGTACATAAAGTGAGCCTGTCGCGCGCCGTATGCACAGCAGACCCAGGCGCGCGGACCAACCCTTTCCCTGGAGGAATACGTGAAGCGCAACAAGATCGCCCTGTCGGGCGTGGCGGTTCTCGCGGTGGGCGCGTTCGCCCTCGCTGGCTGCTCGAGCGACACCGGCAGCGACAACTCGGGCGACGCCGGCACCGGCAGCAGCACCGCGATCATCAGCACCAACGGCTCTGAGCCCCAGAACCCGCTGATCCCGACCAACACGACGGAGACCGGCGGCGGCAAGATCGTCACGTCGATCTTCGACGGCCTCATCGTCTACAACGCCGACGGTTCGACCGAGAACGCGGTCGCCGAGTCGATCACGACCGACTCGCCGACGCAGCTGACGGTCAAGCTCCGCGAGGGCCTGACGTTCACGGACGGTGAAGAGGTCACGGCCGACAACTTCATCAACGCGTGGAACTACGGCGCCAACCTCGACAACGCGCAGAGCGCCGCGTACTTCTTCGAGGACATCGAGGGCTACAGCGCCGACGAGGCCGTCACGCACATGTCGGGCCTCGAGCAGGTCGACGACTACACCTTCACGATCACGCTGAGCCAGCCGGCCTCCGACTTCGCGCAGCGCCTCGGCTACACGGCCTTCGTGCCTCTGCCCGACGCCGCGTTCAGCGACATCGACAACCTGGTCCTCGACGACAGCTTCGGCGAGAACCCGATCGGCAACGGCCCGTACATGCTCGACGGCGACGGCGCGTGGCAGCATGACACGGGCATCGACCTCGTGACGAACCCCGACTACGACGGCCCCCGCACGCCCCAGAACGGCGGCCTGCACATCACGTTCTACGCCTCGCAGGACTCGGCCTACGCCGACCTCCAGAGCGACCAGCTCGACGTGCTCGACGCGATCCCGGACTCGGCCTTCGAGACCTATGAGACCGACCTCGAAGGCCGCTCGGTGAACCAGCCGGCCGCGATCTTCCAGTCGATCACGATCCCCCAGTACCTGGAGCACTTCCAGGGCGAAGAGGGCCAGCTGCGCCGCCAGGCGATCTCGATGGCCATCAACCGCGAGCAGATCACCGACGTGATCTTCCAGGGCACCCGCACGCCGGCGACCGACTTCACGTCGCCGACGCTCGACGGCTACACCGACCAGCTCACGGGCTCCGAGGTCCTCGACTACAACGAGAGCCAGGCTCAGGACCTCTGGGCTCAGGCCGACGCGATCAGCCCCTACGACGGCACCTTCTACATCGCGTACAACGCCGACGGCGGCCACCAGGCCTGGGTCGACGCGACCGCGAACTCGATCTCGAACGTCCTCGGGATCGACGCCGAGGGTAAGCCCTACGCCGACTTCGCCAGCCTCCTGGCCGACGAGGACGCCCGCTCGATGGACGGCGCGTTCCGTTCGGGCTGGCAGGCCGACTACCCCGGTCTGTACAACTTCCTCGCCCCGCTGTACACCTACGGCGCCGGCTCGAACTACGGCGACTACAACAGCTCGGAGTTCGAGGACCTGCTGAACCAGGGCATCACGGCGACCGACGAGGACACCGCGAACGACTACTACCACCAGGCCGAGGAGGTCCTCCTCAAGGACCTGCCCGTCCTGCCCCTGTGGTACTCGAACGTGACCGCCGGCTGGAGCTCGCTCGTCGACAACGTCGAGTTCGGCTGGGACTCGGTCCCGCTCTACTACGAGATCACCAAGTCGGAGTGACTCTCTGAGCCTCAGGCTCACTCCCCGCGAGGCGGCGACACCCCAGTCGCCGCCTCGCGGCATGTCCGCCCGCATCCGCTCGACTCGCTCTCAGGTCGGCGGTTCAGACTGGTGAGGTTGTGCATCCGCCCCGATCGGGTGCGCGCCCCCGCGACCAGCCGCGGGCTCCCGAAAATCCACAGGAAGGAAGAGGATGGCTAGCTACGTCCTCAGACGGATCCTGCAGGTCATCCCGGTGTTCCTGGGCGCCACCCTGCTGATCTATTTCATGGTCTTCGCCATGCCGGGCGACCCGATCCGGGCGCTCTTCGGAGACAAGCCGCCGTCGGACGCCGTCATCGAGGCGCTCCGCGCGCAGTACAAGCTCGACCAGCCGTTCATCGTGCAGTACCTGAGCTACCTCGGGGGCATCTTCCGCCTCGACTTCGGCACGACGTTCTCGGGCCAGGACGTGCTGACGGTCCTCGGCCGCACGTTCCCCGTGACGCTGCGCCTCGCGGTCATGGCCGTCGTCATCGCCTTCGTGCTGGCGATCATCATCGGCGCGACCTCGGCGATCTTCAAGGGCACCTGGTACGACCAGCTCATGCTCGTCGTCGCGCTGATCTTCATCGCGGTCCCCGTGTTCGTCCTCGCCTTCGTCGGTCAGTTCTTCCTCGGCGTCAAGTGGGGGATCTTCAACCCGACGGTCGGCGCCGACAACGGGTGGGGAGGCCTCTGGCTCCCCGCGATCGTGCTGGGCCTCAGCGTGTACGCGACGAGCATGCGCCTGACCCGCTCCTCGATGATCGAGATGATGGGCCAGGACTGGGTGCGCACGGCGTACGGCAAGGGCCTCTCGCGCGGCCGCGTCATCCCCGTGCACGTGCTGCGCAACTCGCTGATCCCGATGGTCACCGACATGGCGACCACGTTCGGCACGCTCATGGTCGGCGCAACGGTGACCGAGGGCATCTTCAACGTGCCCGGCGTCGGCAACACGCTCTACCAGGCGATCCTCCGCCACGAGAGCCCCACGATCGTCTCGTTCGTGACGGTGTTCGTCGTGGTGTACGTGTTCGTGAACCTGCTCATCGACCTGCTCTACGGTCTGCTCGACCCGAGGATCCGCTATGTCAGCTAATACGCACTTCGTCGCGCCGCTCAGCGACGCGGGCGTCGTCGTCGACGCCGTCAAAATCGAAGAGAAGAAGAGCAACCTCTGGCTCGACGCGTGGCGCGACCTGCGCAAGCGCGTGCTCTTCTGGGTCGCCGCGGCCATCATCGTGCTGATCGTCGTCATGGCGGTCTTCCCGACGCTGTTCACGAGCACACTGCCCGTCGGGCCCGGCGCCTGCTCGCTCGACTTCAGCAACAACGGCCCGTCCTCCGGGCACCCGCTCGGGTTCACGCGCCAGGGATGCGACGTGTGGTCGCGCCTCGTCTACGGCACGCGCGTCTCGCTCATGGTCGGCATCTTCGCGACGATCATCAGCACAGTGCTCGGCATGGTCATGGGCGCCTTCGCGGGCTACTACGGCGGATGGCTCGACGCGCTCCTCTCGCGCGTCGGCGACATCTTCTTCACGATCCCCTACATCATCGCGGCGATCGTCGTCATGACGGTCATCCCGTCTGATCTCCGGAACGTGTTCGTCCTGGCCTTCGCGATCGGCGGATTCTCCTGGGCCTCGACGGCGCGCATCATGCGGGCTGAGGTGCTCCGGGTGAAGCAGTCGGACTTCGTGATGGGATCCATCGCGCTCGGCCTCAGCCGCTTCCGCACGCTGCTGGCCCACGTGCTGCCCAACGCGATCGCGCCCGTGATCGTCGTCGCGACGCTCTCGCTCGCCGGCTCGATCGGCGCCGAGGCGACCCTGTCGTTCCTGGGCGTCGGCCTCGGAGGCAACACCGTCTCGTGGGGTGCCGACATCTCGAACGCCCAGACGTCCATCCGCACGTCGCCCATGGCCCTGTTCTGGCCGGCTCTCGCCCTGACTGTCACGGTCCTCGCGTTCGTGACCCTCGGCGAGATGCTCCGCGACGCGCTCGACCCGAAGGCGAGGGCCCAGCGATGAGCGACCCCACCACGAACGAGACGCTGCTGAGCGTCCGCGGCCTGAAGATCTCCTTCGGCACGGGGAAGAAGCAGCGCGAGGTCGTCCACGGCGTCGACTTCGACATCCACCGCGGCGAGACCGTCGCGATCGTCGGCGAGTCGGGCTCCGGCAAGTCGACGACGGCGACGGCCCTCATCGACCTGCTGCCCGGCACGGGCGCCGTCACGGGCGGATCCATCGAGCTCGAGGGGACCGACCTGACGAAGGTGACCCGTCGCGAGATGGAGTCGGTCCGCGGGCGCCGCATCGGCTACGTGCCGCAGGACCCGATGTCGAACCTCAACCCCGTGTGGTCGATCGGCTTCCAGGTCAAGGAGGCCGTCAGGGCCAACGGCCTGGCGAAGGGCCGTGCCGCCGTGCACGCCCGCGCGGTCGAGGTCCTGAAGCAGGCGGGCCTCGCCGACGCCGAGCGGCGCATGAACCAGTTCCCGCACCAGTTCTCGGGCGGCATGCGCCAGCGCGCGCTCATCGGCATCGGTCTCGCGGCCGATCCGTCGCTGCTCATCGCGGACGAGCCCACGAGCGCCCTCGACGTGACGGTGCAGCGCGTGATCCTCGATCACCTCGCGTCGCTGACCCGCGAGAAGGGCACCTCGGTGCTCTTCATCACGCACGATCTGGGCCTCGCGGCCGACCGCGCCGACACGATCATCGTCATGAACAAGGGCGAGATCGTCGAGTCGGGGCCGGCCAGGGAGATCCTGCAGAACCCGCTGCACCCCTACACCCAGCGCCTCGTCGCGGCGGCCCCCGGCCTCGCGTCGAAGCGGATCCAGGTGCAGGCGGCCGAGGGCGGGCTCACGACCACGACGTCGGTCATGCGCGACGCGGCCCCCGTGGTCGAGGTGCGCGACCTCGTCAAGGAGTACCGGATCCGCGGCGGCGGCTTCCGCTCGACGCCGTTCCGCGCCGTCGACGGGGTCTCGTTCGAGATCCCCCAGGGCAAGACGCTCGCCCTTGTGGGCGAGTCGGGCTCGGGCAAGTCGACCGTCGCGAAGATGGTGCTGCAGCTCGAGAAGGCGACCGAGGGCCAGATCCTCATCGACGGGACCGACGCGACGACGCTGGCCGGGAAGAAGCTCTTCGACCTGCGCCGCCGCATGCAGCCCGTCTTCCAGGACCCCTACGGGTCGCTGGACCCCATGCGCTCGCTCGGGTCGCTGATCGGCGAGCCGCTCAAGGTGCACGGGGTGGGCGACCAGGCGTCGCGCCGCGACCGCGTCTTCGAGCTCCTCGAGCAGGTGGCCCTGCCGCGCGAACTCGCGTGGCGGTACCCGAACGAGCTCTCGGGCGGCCAGCGCCAGCGCATCGCGATCGCGCGCGCCCTCGCGCTCAAGCCCGACATCGTCGTCCTCGACGAGGCGGTCTCGGCGCTCGACGTGCTCGTGCAGGACCAGATCCTCCAGCTCCTCAGCGAGCTGCAGAGCGAGCTGGGCCTGACCTACCTCTTCATCACGCACGACCTCGCGGTCGTCCGCGTGGCGGCCGACCTCGTCGCCGTCATGGAGAAGGGGAAGATCGTCGAGAAGGGCTCGGTCGACACCGTCTTCGCGAACCCGCAGCAGGAGTACACGAAGCGCCTGCTCGACGCGATCCCGGGTGCCGACCTGCAGCTCGGCGCCTGACGCGAGCCGCACCCGTCCGCTGGGCGTCCTCCTTCCGGGAGGGCGCCCAGCGGTCTTTTCGTAGGCTGGGGGGATGGCACCCTCCGACGACCGTCCCCTCGTCCTGCGATCCCGCGGCGCGTGGGTGTGGTTCGGCATCACGACGGCGATCTGCGCGTACCTGCTCATCGACGTGTTCGTGCGAGGAGACGCGCTCCAGGGCGTCCTCATCGCCCCGTGGATGCTCCTCGCGGTGTGGTTCGTGTGGGTGTTCCTCGTCTCGCCGCGCATCGTCGCGGACGCCGCGGGCGCGACGGTGCGGAATCCCTTCGTCGTGAGCGAGATCCCGTGGGGCGCCGTGCGCGCGATCGGGCTGCGCTATCAGACCGAGTTCGAGCTGAGGGCCGGCGGACGCATCACCGCGTGGGGCGGTGCGGCGCGCGGTCCGGCGCGCTCGCGGCGCGGCCGCGCCGCCGCCGACGAGCGGATCGACGACCAGCTGAGCGAGCTCGAGAAGCTCCGCGAGGGGGCCGACCGCGCGCCCGCGGCCGTGCGCCGCCGCGCCGACTGGCCCGCGATCGGGGCTTTCGTCGCGATCGCGATCTGGGCGGCGATCGCCGTCGCCGTCGCTCGCTGAGAGCTCCGCTCGGCACCGCACGATAAGATCGGCATGCCCTGATCTCCGGGGCGCCTCCCTGACTTCCCAGAAGGAACCCTTTCATGGCGCTTGCCCACCGTTCTGATCTCCGCAACGTCGCGATCGTGGCCCACGTGGACCACGGCAAGACGACGCTCGTCGATGCGATGCTGCGGCAGACGAACTCCTTCGGCTCGCACGAGCACGTCGACGATCGCGCGATGGACTCGAACGACCTCGAGCGCGAGAAGGGCATCACGATCCTCGCCAAGAACACGGCGATCTCGTACAACGGCAAGCACACCGAGAGCCCCATCACGATCAACGTGATCGACACCCCGGGCCACGCCGACTTCGGCGGCGAGGTCGAGCGCGGCCTCTCGATGGTCGACGGCGTCGTGCTCCTCGTCGACGCGTCGGAGGGCCCCCTCCCGCAGACGCGCTTCGTGCTGCGCAAGGCGCTCGAGGCGAAGCTCCCCGTGATCCTCCTGGTCAACAAGACCGACCGTCCCGATGCCCGCATCGAGGAGGTCGAGGGCGAGGCCCAGGACCTGCTGCTCGGCCTCGCGTCCGACCTCACCGACACGGTTCCCGACCTCGACGTCGACGCTCTGCTCGACGTCCCCGTCGTCTACGCCTCGGGCCGCGCCGGCGCCGCGAGCCGCAACCGCCCGGCCGACGGCGAGCTGCCCGACAACGACGACCTCGAGCCGCTCTTCGAGGCGATCCTCGAGCACGTCCCGGCGCCGACCTACGACGACGAGGCGCCCCTCCAGGCGTGGGTCACGAACCTGGACTCTTCGTCGTTCCTCGGCCGCCTCGCCCTCCTGCGCGTCTTCAACGGCACACTCAAGAAGGGCCAGACGGTCGCCTGGGTCCGCTCCGACGGATCGGTGCAGAACGCCCGCATCACCGAGCTCCAGATGACGAAGGCGCTCACGCGCTACCCGGCCGAGTCGGCAGGACCCGGCGACATCGCCGTCATCGCGGGCTTCGAGGACATCATGATCGGCGAGACGATCGCCGATCCCGAGGACGTGCGTCCGCTGCCGCGCATCACGGTCGACGACCCGTCGATCTCGATGACGATCGGCACGAACACCTCGCCCCTCGTCGGCAAGGTGCAGGGCCACAAGCTGACCGCCCGCATGGTCAAGGACCGCCTCGACCGCGAGCTCATCGGCAACATGTCGATCCGCGTGAACGACATCGGCCGGCCCGACGCGTGGGAGGTGCAGGGCCGCGGCGAGCTGCAGCTCGCGATCCTCGTCGAGAACATGCGCCGCGAGGGCTTCGAGCTCACGGTGGGCAAGCCGCAGGTCGTCACGAAGAAGGACGAGAACGGCAAGACCCTCGAGCCGTACGACGAGCTCACGATCGACACCCCCGAGGAGTACCTCGGCGCGATCACGCAGCTCCTCGCCGCCCGCAAGGGCCGCATGGAGAACATGATCAACAACGGCACCGGATGGATCCGCATGGAGTTCATCGTGCCGTCGCGCGGCCTCATCGGCTTCCGCACGCAGTTCCTCTCGCTCACCCGCGGCACGGGCATCGCGAACTCGCTCGCGCACGGCTACGACGCGTGGGCCGGCGAGATCACCGCGCGCCAGAACGGCTCGATCGTGGCCGACCGCGCGGGCGTCGCGACGCCGTTCGCGATGATCGCCCTGCAGGAGCGCATGTCGTTCTTTGTCCAGCCCACGCAGGAGGTCTACGAGGGCATGGTCGTCGGCGAGAACTCGCGCGCCGACGACATGGACGTCAACATCACCAAGGAGAAGAAGCTCACGAACATGCGTTCGGCCACGGCCGACACGTTCGAGTCGATGACCCCGCCGCGGCTCCTGTCGCTCGAGGAGTCGCTCGAGTTCGCGGGCGAGGACGAGTGCGTCGAGGTCACCCCCGAGCACGTCCGCATCCGCAAGGTGATCCTCGACGCCTCGGCCCGCGGCCGCGAGGCCTCGCGCCGCAAGCGCCAGGGCTGAGACCCGCCGCATGCAGATGTGGGCCGCCCGTGTCGTCTCGTGGGTGATCGCGCTCGTCGCCGGCGCCGTCTTCGGCGCGGCGGGAACGATCACGCACTCGATCACGGCGTGGGGCTGGCTCCCCGTCGGCATGCTCGTGGGCGGCCTCGCCTGCGCGGCGCTCCTCGTGGCGCTGCGCCTCCTCGTGGACGGCCGCGGCGAATCGCTCGCCGCGGCCGTCGGCATGCTCGGGACCCTCATGCTGTTCTCGGGGGAGGGGCCGGGCGGATCCGTCGTCGTCCCCGCGGCGGCCGACGGCGCGTTCCCCTTCGGCGTCGTCTGGTCCTTCGTCCTCGCCGGCATCGTCCTCGTCGTCGTGGCGTGGCCCGACATGCGCCGGATCCGCGCGCTCCAGAGCGGTCACGCGTCGTCACATTAAGGCGAGCCTTCGAGGCGCCCGCCAGGCGGCGGCGCATAGAATCGGGGGGTGACTTACGTGATCGCCCTTCCCTGCGTGGACGTCAAAGACCGCGCGTGCATCGATGAGTGCCCGGTCGACTGCATCTACGAGGGCGAACGCAGCCTCTACATCCACCCCGACGAGTGCGTCGACTGCGGCGCCTGCGAGCCCGTGTGCCCCGTCGAGGCGATCTACTACGAGGACGACCTGCCCGACGAGTGGCAGGACTACTACAAGGCCAACGTCGAGTTCTTCGACGAGGTCGGCTCGCCGGGCGGCGCGGCGAAGGTCGGCGTGATCCCCAAGGACCACCCCCTGATCTCGGCCCTTCCCCCGCAGGGAGACTGACGCTCCGCGAGCGGCGCACCCGGAAACCGCTGGAGTGAGATGAGCATCCGCGACCTCGACGACTACCCCTGGGACGGCGTCGCCCCGTACCGCGAGCGCGCTGCGCAGCACGAGGGCGGGATCTGCGATCTGTCGATCGGCTCGCCCGTCGATCCGACGCCGCAGGTGATCCGCGACGCTCTCGTCGCGGCGACCGACGCCCACGCGTACCCCGCGACGGCGGGATCCGTCCCGCTCCGCGAGGCGATCGCCTCCTGGTACGCGCGCCGCCGCGGCGTACCGGGGCTCGCGCCCGCGAATGTGCTGCCGACCATCGGGTCGAAGGAGCTCGTGGCCCTGCTGCCGACGCTCCTGGGGCTCGGCGAGGGCGACGTCGTCGTGCACCCCCGCGCGGCGTACCCGACGTACGAGGTCGGCGCGCGCGTCGCGGGCTCGACGCCCGCCGCCGCCGACGAACCTTCGGAGTGGCCCGAGGGCACGAAGCTCGTCTGGATCAACTCGCCCGGCAACCCCGACGGCCGCGTCGCGACGGTCGACGAGCTCCGCGCCGCCGTCGAGCGAGCCCGCGAGATCGGCGCCGTCGTCGCGAGCGACGAGTGCTACGCCGAGCTCGGGTGGGAGGCGCCGTGGGACGCCGAGACGATCCCGTCGATCCTCGATCCGCGCGTCGCCGGCGACAGCCGCGCGAACCTGCTGAGCGTCTACTCGCTGTCGAAGCAGTCGAACCTCGCGGGCTATCGCGCGGCGTTCGTCGCGGGATGCGGGAAGATCGTGGCCGAGCTCCTGAAGAACCGCAAGCACCTGGGGCTCATGCCGCCGGCGCCCGTTCAGCAGGCGATGATCGCCGCCCTCGGCGACGACGCGCACGTCGCCGAGCAGAAGGAGCGCTACCGCGTGCGCCGCGCGCTCCTGAAGCCCGCTCTCGAGGCGGCGGGCTTCCGCGTCGACCGCAGCGAGGCCGGGCTCTACCTCTGGGCGACAGAGGGGCGCGACGCGTGGGAGTCGATGGACCGCCTCGCGGGTCTCGGGATCCTCGCGGGCCCCGGCGTGTTCTACGGGGGCTTCTTCCCGCGGCATGTGCGGCTCTCGCTCACCGCGACCGACGAGCGGATCGCGGCCGCCGCGGGCCGCCTCGCAGCCTCCGCTTAGAGGGATCCACAGGGCCGAGCCGCCCGATATTGCCGAGTTTCACAGTGGCGTGAGAGGCCGATAGGCTGTTGCAGGACATCCCCGCTCACCCCCGCGGGCGCGTCCGAATGCTCGACCGAAAAGCACAACGCAAGGAGGCGCCGTGAGCGACGCGGGACACCTGCCTGAGAAGGCCACGCTGACTGTCGGGGACAGGATCGCCGAGTTCCCGGTGCTCCCGGC